>NZ_FNJW01000008.1:0-1200000 GCF_900102725.1 Carnobacterium viridans
TAGCATTATTAAATGAAGAACTAAAAGAAGTCGTTGAAAATTTAATCTTATTGAATGAAATCAGTGGGGTTAGATTAAACAGCGACTATAATTTCACAGACACAACAACAAAAGAATACAGATACCAAGCGGTATTTGATATTAATCATTATTAGGAGGATACGAATGGCACAAACAGCAAATGTTTCAACAGCTAAACCGAAAGTAGGAGGGGCAATTATTCAGCTCCTTTAGGTACAGCATTACCTGCAAGATGCAATTACAGACTTAGCAGCTACATTTAAAAGTTTAGGTTACATCTCAGAAGACGGTTTAACGAACTCAAACACACCTTCATCCGAAACAATCCAAAGCATGGGGTGGAGATATCGTTGCATCTGTTCAAACAGAAAAAGAAGATACATTCACTTACACATTGATTGAAGCGACTAACGCTGACGTTTTGAAAGAAATCTATGGTTCTGAGAACGTTAATGGAACTTTAGAAACAGGCATTGTAATCAAAGCAAACTCAAAAGAACTAGAAGAACATGTCCTGTTGTGGATGTGGTCCTTAAAGCAGGCGTTTTAAAACGTATCGTTATCCCTAATGGTAAAGTTTCAGAGATTGGCGAAATTAGTTACACAGATGCCGATGCAATTGGATACGAAACAACTATTGCAGCTATGCCAGATACAACAGGTAACACGCATTACGAATACATTCAAAAACCAACAGCTGGCGGTGAAGAATAATGGTAAAAACTAAATCAGGATTCGAAATTGAATTATCTAAAGATCGATTGAACAACTATGAATTGCTAGAAGCTGTTAGCGAAATTGATGAAGATCCATCTGCCATTACAAGAGTATTAAAACTGCTCTTAGGAAAAGAAGATACCAATCGTTTGAAAGATCACATAAGAACCGAAGATGGAATTGTTCCAGCTGATAAGTTGACTGATGAAATCACAGAAATGTTCCAATCTATGGTTGAAACAAAAAAACTCTTAGTCCTTGCTAGAATGAAAAAACTGACGAGGATGCGCTGATTTGTGACCTCGCAGAAACTTATCACATATACGATTACAGACAGTTGCCACTAAAAATGGTAGCTGTTTTTTCTGTTGGTTTGAGGAATAACTCACGCATAAAGATGAGGATGAACAAACAACCTGTCGAATTAGACACTCTTTTACTGGCTGGAATCAGTGATAAATTAAGCACGATGATGTGGTGGCAAACCAAAGACGGTCAAAAAGGTGTCAACAGACCAGATTCATTAGTAGACGTGATTACAAATAGTCAACCAAAAGAAAAGAATGTGATTGCATTTAGTTCTGGCGAGGACTTTACAAACAGAAGAAATGAAACTCCTAAAAAAACACGAAAGGAGGAAAATAATTGGCAAACAGAAATTAGGTCAAGCTTATATACAAATTATGCCTTCAGCTAAAGGTATATCTGGCTCTATTCAAAAACAATTTGATCCCAGAAGCTGAATCTGCTGGTAAAAGTGCAGGTAGTAAGTTAGGTGCAGGATTAAAATAGCAGCAGTAGCGGCAGTTGCAGCAACAGGTGTTGCTTTAGGTGCAATATTGGAAAGTCTTTGACAGAAGGTGCAGCACTCCAACAATCTTAGGTGGTATCGAAACCCTATTTAAAGGTAGCGGCGATAAAGTAAAAGCCTATGCAAACGAAGCTTATAAAACAGCTGGGTTGTCTTCTAATGCTTATATGCAAGCTGTTACAAGTTTTAGTGCGAGTCTTTTTGCAATCTATGGGTGGAGATACTGAAGCTGCGGCAGATACTGCAAATATGGCTTTAATAGATATGTCCGATAACGCAAATAAAATGGGTACTTCGATGGAAAGTATTCAAGATGCTTATAAAGGCTTTGCAAAGCAGAATTATACGATGCTGGACAATTTAAGTCTTGGTTACGGTGGGACAAAAACGGAAATGGAACGTCTCTTAGCTGATGCCACGAAATTAACAGGTGTCAAATACGATATAAGCAATTTAGGTGACGTTTACGATGCTATCCATGCAGTACAAGAAGAAATGGGTATCACAGGAAACAACAGCTGAAGAATCTGCTGCAACATTCAGCGGGTCGCTCGATTCAATGAAAGCAGCTTTTGCAAACGTAATGGGTGGTCTATCACTAGGTCAAGATATTAAACCAGCATTACAAGCTTTGGCCACAACCACATCTACGTTCTTATTTGGTAACTTTTTACCAATGGTAAAGAATATTTTATCCGCATTACCAGGAGCCATTGCTACATTATTCCAATCAGCTGCTCCATTATTTATGCAGGCAGGAACTGATTTTTTAAATAGTTTAGGTATTGGAATAACTGGAGGTATGGGCGGTTTACTTGCAACAGTTATGACAACCATTGCTCCAGTTATCAATGCATTTAAGACAGCTTTTGGACAGTTACCACTCTTGTTTCAAACAATTGTTGGTGCCATTTCTCCAATCATTAGCACAATAGCTACTGCTTTTACTCAACTAGATTTTAGCGGACTCCAAACATTAATTTCGGCTATTGTTCCAGCTATAACAAATGCTTTTAGCGTGATGATGGCAATTGTTGCTCCAGCCATTGATATGGTTGTTGCTTCATTTGTTAGAATGTGGAATGCGGCTCAACCGTTAATATCTGTTTTAGCAAGTGCTTTAATGCCAGTTTTACAAGTTGTAGGTGCATTTATTGGTGGAGTATTAAAAGGTGTTTTAATGGGTATTTCAGCCACATTCGACACGATTACTTCAGTAATAGGATTCTTAACTCCAGTTATTGCAGTTTTAGTTAATGGTTTTAAAGCAATCGTTCCAGCATTAACCACAGTAGCTACATGGGTAGGGACAGTTATTGGGTTCTTCATGAATTTAGGCGGAGCAGGAAATTCTTTAAAATCTATTTTAACTAGTGCGTGGTCAAATATAAAAAACGGCATCTCTCTTGCCGGTTCGGGAATTTCAGCTGTTATCAATGTTATCAAATCAGCATTCAGTGGTGTAGGTTCAGCAGGTGGTGTTCTTAAAGCTATTTTAAGTGGCGCTTGGAACGGCATTCGTTCTGTTATATCCGCGGTAGGAGGAGCAGTTGGCGGAGTAATCAACGGTATCAAATCCGTATTTAACGGATTGAAAAGTACAGGTACTTCACTAAGTTCAGGAATTTCTGGAGCTTTTAACGGAATGAAAAACGTTATTTCGAGTGTATCTGGATCAATCAAATCAACGATAGATACTGTTAAAAATGTATTTAACAGCTTGAAAGATATCGACATAAGTGGTGCAGGTGCAGCAATCATGGATGGTTTCTTCAGTGGATTGAAAAAAACTTGGGGTAAAGTTACAGACTTTGTTGGAGGTATTGCAGGTTGGATTGCTGATAACAAAGGCCCGATTGACTACGATAGAAAGTTATTGATACCCGCTGGTGATGCTATCATGGGCGGTTTGAATTCAAGTTTGCAAGATAAATTTAAAAGCGTGCAAAAGACAGTTTCCGGAATGGCCGGAGCATTATCTGACCAGTTTAGTGTAGAACCTTCAACGTTTGAAGCAACGAAAAATGTTGTTTATGGACTATCAGCTAGTCAGTTTAAAGCACAACTTTCTTCAAGTAATTATCGAGGGAACGACAATTCAGAAATGATTCGATTATTAAAAAATTTAGGTAACTTAACTGTTGTTTTGGAAGATGGAACGATTGTTGGAAAGTTAGCTCCAGCATTTAACCAATATTTAGGTAATGAAGCGAATATGAACAGGAGGTATGGCCGATGAGTGGGTTTATATTTAATGGAAAACATATTAATGAAGAATTTCCAAATTTAAAATTAGTTGAACGTTCTACACCACCTCCTGAAGATATTCCAATTAAAGATTCTGTTATCGGTATGCAAGGAGACTATGATTTTACAATTGCTTTGTTTGGCGAACGGCTATACGAAAATAGAGAACTAATTTTTGTTTTTAACGGTAAAGAACTAAACAATAGCAATAAAACTTTTAATAAAAGAATGTTAGAAAACTGGTTATTAAGTGGAAGTTATATGCCATTATATGACGACAAAGAGCATATGCATTATTATATGGCGAGGTGCGTAGATGTTAAATTAGAAAGCGATGATGGGATACTTAAAGCTCCTTACACGCTAACGTTCGATGCTTATCCGTTTAAAATAAAAAAAACAATTGAAGGTAGTCCGTATTGGGATGATTACGATGTGTCTGATTATTATCAAAAAACTAGTTTTGAATTAAGGAGAACGACATTTAAATCATTACCAATCGGTGAAGTTGGAACCATTGGAGCATGGTCCACTCAATATGATGGGTTTGAGAGCATAGCGAAACAATTATTAGGCCAATCTTATACAATTACTGATAAAAGAACAACAAGCCAATCTGTTAGTAGTTACTCTTATTATTTAAGTGGTTTAAATAAGTGGGTAATCGAACAAGATATTGTTCAAACACAGAATGGCGCACAAAAAATTGATTTATTTAATAACGGAGTAGCTTCAATTATTCCTAAAGTTACAGCGACTGGACCAATCACGATCATTCGTGGCAATGAGGTGTTTAATTTATTTACTGGTGTAACAGAATCTGATCTTTTTAGAATAAATGTCGGATACAACCATTTAGTTGTTGCTAGCGGAACTGCAGCGGACATTAAAATTGAAATGCACAAGGAAGTGATTTAATGTATCGAGTAATTGTTTATGATGGACCAAACGACGGTATTGGAACACTTATTCATTCTACTTATGCAAACACTCAAAAAGTATCATCTGGTAGCGTTCAGCAAGTTGTTGAAGGGATTGACTCAATGGACTTTACAATCAATCCTAGAAACGCTGGTTGGGGAAAAATTAAGCCGTTAACCACATTGATAAAGGTAATGAATATAAAAACAGGTTTAAATGAGTTTGAGGGTAGAATACTAAAGCCAAAACAAAACATGAGTGCAGGTGGATTATTTACGATTCAATATGAATGTGAATCATTTTTAGCTTATTTATTGGATTCTTCTCAAAGACATGATGAGATTCATAACAAAACCATAGCACAATTCTTACAAATTATTTTAGATAATCACAATTCGCAAGTTGAAGCTCATAAACGCTTTAAATTAGGTAATGTTACTGTTACGAATACGACCGATAACGTGTATCGATATTTAGGTTACGAAAGCACTTACGACACAATCAAAGATAAGCTAATCGATAGATTAGGCGGTTATTTAGTCGTTCGGCATGAAGCAGATGGTTTGTATTTAGATTATCTAGCAGAAGTAGGAACACTGTCCACAACCACAATCAATTTAAAACGTAACCTAAAAAGCATGTCACGAGAGATTGATCCGACGGAAGTTATCACTCGATTGGTTCCTTTAGGCGCTCAAATCGACAGTGAAGATGAAGGCTCGACTGACGCTAGTAAAGCAAGGGTAGATATCAAAACAGTCAATGGTGGATTAGATTATATCGATGATGTGAAACTGATTGCTGAGTTTGGTATTATCGAAAAAACCATCACGTTTGACGATGTTAACCAGCCAAATATTGTAAAAAATAGAGGACAGCAATACCTAGCTAGTCAAAAAACATCTAAGAATGCATTTGAATTAACGCCGCTTGATTTAAGTTTAAATGATTTAGATGCTGAAAGTATCGTTCGCGGAGATTGGTACCAAGTTGAAAACCCTATATTTGTTATCAATGAGCCGTTACAAGTCGTTCAAAAGAATTTAAATATCGTTAATCCGTTGGACATCAAAACAACGATAGGTGATAAGTTTAAGACATTAACGCAGTATCAAGTTGAAGCTAATAAAGGTTTGAAGCAATTCGATAAATTAAGAACAGCAGTAACGAATCAATCCCTAACAATAGCAACATTAAAAAAATCAAACACTGAAATTACAGCAAGCTACAACGCTATGCAACTATCTTACAATAATTTAGCTACAACGTTAGAAATTGACGCAGATACTGGAACAAGTTTAGCGTTGAATCATCTGAAAACAGCTATTGATAATCTTGGAGACAAAATTGTCAGTTATGGCGCAGCAACCAGTTCAAGTGATGGTTTAATGAGCTCGGCAGATAAAATCAAGTTAGATAACTTGAGAGAAGCGACTCAATCACAGAGTGGTCTTTTAAGTGCCACCGATAAGGTTAAGTTGGATTTAGTTGTTACTAGTAGTAGAATTGATTTAAACGATGTAATGGCAAGAATAATAGCTTTAGAAAACCCTACAGTATAGATAAGGAGTGATAAGATTTGGTAGAAACAACTGAAGAGTATCGCACAAGAATCAATCAACTACAATCAAGTATATTATCAGAACCGTACATGAAAAAAATGCGCCCGGATATAGCAGAAGGAATTGGTAAAACAGGAAATAGACAAGCGGATTTAGAAGTTAAAATAGAAAAACGACAACTAGCGATTGAGGTAGACCAAATACGGTTACAAGACGGTTTTTCAGCGGCACAACAAGATGCACGTTCTACTAGTCCAAACGGTGCTGAACTAGCTGTAGCTGCTGGAAAGTACGGCACTTTGGACGCTAGATTGAATGCAAAAGAAAAACAATTAGCACAAAAAACTTTTTTTGCGGATACGGTGGCGGTTATGAAGACCATAAACTATCTAAAAGGAGACGTCATTTATACCAAAGGCTATTACGAAGCGAATGATGGTGGGGCAGCCGAATATCATGTAACAGATACCGTATTGATTGATGAAGGAACGTTTTCACACACGCTAGCTGGTGGGTTGTATGCCGAATTAGTAGCTGTTAAAGAAGTGCACGTCAACCAATTGGGTGCAAAGCCGAACTACTGGGGCGACGACATAGATAACTTTTCGATCATTCAAAAAGCCTTTGACAGTAACGTCCCTACTATCCAGTTTCAAGGCAGCGGGTACTATGTACGAGACGCGGGCAAACGGCTAAACACAAAACGAAAAGTGACGCTTGAAGGAAACGGGGCGACGCTGCTAGCAAGTAACGGGGTATTCCTAGACACGAACGGATCTGCTAAAAAAGTCACAGCTCGAAACTTAAACGTCGTATCAAACAACACACACGACGGCGATCAAGAAAGAGTGGGCGTAGGGATTGAAATGGCTAACTTAATAGCGGGCGTTCCCGCATGGGGCGCTTGTGTCGATTTTACCAACATAAGGTCCGAAGGCTTTAGCGTAGGAGTTAGAGGAGATTGTCTTTTTCAAGCAAAAATGGACAACGTCGCTGCACCCTATTGCAACATTTCGTTTGATTTAATTTCGTCACCTATTTTTAGTAATGTGAATACGTTTAATCAATTAACAGCCATGTACGCTAAGTACGGAATCGTGATGGAAGATTTTCGTAATGCTATCTTTACGAATACGACAATCGAAAATGTGGACTATGGCGTCGTCGTAGATACAGAATCGGAGTTAACGGTTTTTGAAACCAACTGGTTTGAATACATTCATAACGCGCCCGTTGTATTTGGAAAAGTAGTACGTGAAAGCATGACACTAAAACGATCAAACAAAACAAACACTTCCGTGACTTTTAAAGGCAATCGCTATTCTCTCAGCGAGTACCAAGAAGGAAAAGAACACTCTGATTTATTTTTCGACAAGTCTACTTCGTTTTCTTCTAGCTATAAAAAGGCGGACAAGGCAAACTCAGACTATACAGAATTGATGACTAGCGGCGTTGCTTACAAAAACTTAAGTCCGGATACGCTAGCAGTAACTTATCAAACCGGTGGTGTCTTGACAAACACAACTAAAGCTACTCCATTCGGTCAAAAAACTGTTTTGACAGCAGCAGGCGTTGATCTTTCAAAACCGTTTTTCGTTCACTGCAATTACAAAGATTGGATTCCGTCACACGTGTATTTGTTAAAAGTTAGATTACGAGTAAGCAAGCCTTTGAGTACGATGCTAACCGTGCCTTCCAGCCCTGCTGCTTTCACGGACATATCAAATTCCACATTAGTTCCAGCGGAAGCTTGGACAAATGTATCCTCTATTGTCAAAATGAAAGAAACGTTTTCTGGAATTGTGTTAGACGACGGTGGAAGATTTGGGTTTAGTTTTTATGGTGACCCAAGCGGGACCGCAGATATAGATGTTATTGAACCAATGATTGTTGATTTAACTGTCATTTTCGGTGCAGGTAATGAACCGGATGTCGGTTTGAACAAGGAGATAGGAAACCACTTAACTTACGTTAATCAATATGTAACTAGCAAAACCGGAAACCAGTCAGTTGATGTCAGTAATAAAAAGCGGGTGACCGTTTCACTACAAAACGGCTGGACGGGATCTGCTTCCTACAAATATTTAGGAAACGGATTGACCGAAATAAGCGGATACGAATTGGGTACAGGTGCTATAGCCTCTGCAGGCGTTCTTTTATTTACAATACCTTTAGATTATGCGCCTATCGCATCATCTATACAGATGGCTTTAGTCACCAATATAGATCCGTTTAACAAAATGATGACCGTCATTGTAAAAAAAGACGGAAAGGTAATGATCCAACCCTTTGTGGGTCATGAGATAGCAGCAAATTCACCTTTAGCATCCGTTCAGTTTCATTTTGTTATAGCTTCAAATGTATTATAAAAGACAGTATTAGATAAAGGTAACCTTAATCGGTTGCCTTTTTATTATGCAAAAGAAAGGTGGTCAGCAATTGGAATGGAGTGTACATGTGTCACAAATAGCAACTCTCATCGGTTCGTTCACAGTAATTGGTAGTGCGTTGATTTGGGTTTACAAAAAACTAGTATCTGATCCCGATAAAAGAATGGCCGAAAAGATTCAGAGAGAAAATTCGGAGTCGTTAAAAAAGACCGTTGAACCATTAACGAAGTCAATCGAGTTGTTGAATCACAATTTAGCTGAAAGCGAAAAAGATAGAATCCAGTTGAATAAGCAGATGGGTAAACACAATGTGATTTTAAACAATCACGAAACAAGAATCACGGTCTTAGAAGACTGGAGAAAAGGGGAAATTTAATATGGAAAGTATTTTAACAACATTAATTTTATCAGCAATTGGAGGAAGCATTGTTGTTTCCGGAATCACAGAAGTTGTGAAGCAAAATAGCAAACTATCAGGCATTTGGGTAATCGTATTTGCTCTCGTGGTAGGCGTGGTTCTGTTCGGTGCAATTGCTTTGGTATTTGACCTACCACTTGCTGAATCGTTGCTAACTGGATTTTTGACAGGCTGGGCGAGCGTTGGGGCATTTAACTCTTACGACCAAACTAAAGGAGGAATTTAATCATGGTAGAAATCAAAAAACAACATACAAAAGTAAACTTCACCAATGTAAATATTAAAGTAGAATACATCGTAGAACACGATACGGGCGTCCTAGGTCAGACAGCTAAAAATAATGCTGACTATTTTGAAAAGACAAACCGTGGAGCTTCTGCTAATTACTTTGTTGATAAAACATCTATTTACGAAGTTGTCCCTCCAGGTAAAAAAGCTTGGCATGTTGGTGACGACCGTGATGATTCTGACGATGGTATCAACAACGGCAATACTATTGGTATTGAGTTGTGTGCTGAGAAAGATGGTACTTTCCACCCAAATACATTAGCAAACGCTGCTTGGTTGACTCAGAAACTTATGAAAGATTACAATGTACCAGCTAAAAAAGTAGTTCGCCATTATGATGCTTCTGGTAAAAATTGCCCGCAAAGAATGAACACTGATGGAAAATGGACATTGTGGTATAAGTACCACAAACAATTAACAGGAGCTACATCTGTATCTGTCCCTTTACCTTCAAATAACACTAAGGAATCACAGCATACCGTTAAATCTGGCGATACTCTTTGGGGATTGTCTAAACAGTATAATGCAACTGTTGCTGACTTGAAGAAATGGAACAACCTTAAATCTGATATTATTGTTGTAGGCACTAAATTAAATTTAGGAAATAACGTTAAAGTGCCTACTGCAAATCCTACACCTGTTGCAAGTACTCCAAAAGCTACCAAATCTATTCAACAACTTGTCAATGAAACCAAAGCCGGTAAACATGGTAATGGAGATGCGCGCAAGAAATCATTAGGTTCCAACTATGATGCAGTAATGAAAGTTATCAACGGTGGCTCAAAACCTGCAGCTAAACCAGTCACTAATAAAAAACGTGTCTATCTTCCCAAATCAGCTAAAACGTGGAGAGTTTACAAAACTTCAGGACCATATACTACTGGTAAAGAAGTTGGATTCTTAGCACCAGCACAATATGGCGGTTTGAATTATGAAATCATTAAAGCATTAGCTACTGATGTTTATGAAATTAAAACAAGTGCATTTGGCAACGTAGCAATCTATGCTGCTAAATCTACTGGAGCAACAATTAAATAAATTCTAAAGTGGTCGAAATCGACCAGTTATGAAAAGTAAGTATAACCCTATCTCTTAATTGAGGTAGGGTTATTTTTTTGCTCAAAATTCGTCAAAAAAGTCTTCTACAGATTTTATTTTTTCTAAATACTCATTAATCATTAAGTCAGCAAAATATTGAGCTTCATCGATAGTTCTGAAAGGATAGGTAGATAAATCTTTTTCGTAACTAATATTTACATATGGCGATTTTATAACGGATATAAAAGCCTCTATCTTTAATCCTTCATGTTTAAAACATACTATTCTTAAATCTGGTGGTAAAAATTCTACAAATACCTTCATTTAAGATTCTCCTTTTAAATGTGATACTTACAATATACGCAGATTAATTTGAATGATTTATTTTTGTTATAATTTATTCATCATCCTACTCGTTAAAGTTTAGAACTTACTAGTTACTATAGTAGGTTCTTTTTTTATCGCTCAATGGATTGGCAATTAGTATTGCTCATCCCCGTGAGATTTTTAGAGGAGCAGTCAGGTATTCAGCTGCGCGGATGATTGTTGGTCACAATCACCCATCGGGCAATCCAGAACCTTCTGAAGCGGATATCCAATTTACGCGAAGGATGTCTGAATGTGGTGAATTAATGGGAATTGATTTGCTGGATCACATTATTATAGGAGAACAAGAATTTATTAGTTTAAAAGAGATAGGGGTTTGTTAAAAAGAAGTGGTTGTAAAGGTTGCTTAATTAAAATGTCCATGCTATACTAAGGTAGAGTTTTTGTTAGGTAGAAAATAGAATTGTTTCAGAACATTCCAATTCGCACCGCAAGCAAGAATATCACTAAATGTGCTTAAGGGCACGAGGAGGAATTTCATTATGGAACAAGGTACAGTAAAATGGTTTAACGCAGAAAAAGGTTTTGGATTTATCGAACGTGAAGGAGCAGACGATGTATTCGTACATTTCTCAGCTATCCAAAGCGAAGGATTCAAATCTTTAGAAGAAGGACAAGCAGTAACTTTCGACGTTGAAGAAGGAAACCGTGGACCTCAAGCAGCAAACGTAAACAAAGCTTAATTTGAAATTAAAATTGTTTAAGGAGTTAGTCTTAGGACTAACTCCTTTTTTGGTTAAAGCGATTCGTTTAGCTAGGGTATATGGCTCTATGCTTTTTAATGTTGATAGCTTAGTTAAATTAATGGCATGAAAATTCTGGTGAAATAGGGTTTAAAGTGATTTTTTGAATTCCTGATAGTTAATCGCTTGTACATTATTTAATAACATGATATACTAAGGTAGAGTTTTTGTTAGGTAGGAAATAGAATTGTTTCAGAACATTCCAATTCGCACCGCAAGCAAGAATCTCACTATATGTGCTATAAGGCACGAGGAGGAATTTCATTATGGAACAAGGTACAGTAAAATGGTTTAACGCAGAAAAAGGTTTTGGATTTATCGAACGTGAAGGAGCAGACGATGTATTCGTACATTTCTCAGCTATCCAAGGCGAAGGATTCAAATCTTTAGAAGAAGGACAAGCAGTAACTTTCGACGTTGAAGAAGGAAACCGTGGACCTCAAGCAGCTAACGTAAACAAAGCGTAAGCATAAAAATTAAAACTTTTAAGAGTCTAGTGATTTTCACTAGACTCTTTTTTTGCGACGTAAAACCTATATGTACAAGGATGAACCTTCAAAAAGACCGGTAGTCTTATTTCTAAAGACTATTTCATTTTGTTTACTTATATATGGAATTGCTTAAATTTGTGTTAAAATATAAAAAAACCTGGTGTCATAAGCAAAAAAATACAGTATGATGGTTACGATTAGAGCTTTCTATTCTATTTTTTGCTATACTGTTTAAGTGTCTACCTTTCAGTAGTAAATAAAAGAGATACAATTGCAATCAATCTGAAACGAACTATAAATATTAAAGATCAGGTAGACTTGAGAGGATGAAATTATTTGTTTAGATTTGGAAATAAAGATATAGGAATTGATTTAGGTACTGCAAACACAAATGTATTTGTAGCTGGAAAAGGGATTGTCTTAAGAGAACCTTCAGTAGTTGCAAAAGATACTGTAACCGGGGAAATTGTTGCAGTTGGAGAAGATGCAAGAAATATGATTGGGAGAACACCAGGCACAATCATTGCTATTCGTCCTATGAAGAATGGTGTAATCGCGGATTACGATACGACAGCGGCTATGATGAAATATTATATTGAAAAAGCAATTGGAAAATCAACATCTAAACCATTTGTCATGATTTGTGTACCAAGTGGAGTTACAGAAGTCGAGAAAAGAGCCGTTGTTGATGCTACTAGAATGGCAGGCGCAAAAGATGCTTTCATTATTGAAGAGCCATTTGCAGCAGCAATCGGAGCCGGTTTGCCAGTGATGGATCCTACAGGAAGTATGGTAGTGGATATTGGGGGCGGAACCACAGATGTAGCTACAATCGCATTGGGCGGAATTGTTAGCAGCCGTTCTATTCGCTTGGCTGGAGATCGCATGGACGATGTGATCATTCACTATGTCCGCAAAAAATTCAACTTGCTTATTGGTGAACGAACAGCTGAACAAATTAAAATTGAAATTGGTTGTGCTTCTGTTGAAAAAGCATCAGAGTATGGTGTCATGGACATTAGAGGTCGAGACTTGTTAACAGGACTGCCGCAAACAATTGAAATTTCAGCGGTTGATATTGCTGAAGCTATTCAAGAAGTCGTAGAAGGCATTATTGTGGCTGTTAGAGAGACGCTTGAAGAAACATCTCCTGAAATTTCAGCAGATGTCATTGATCACGGGATTGTTTTAACTGGCGGCGGAGCTTTATTAAAAAATATTAGTGATGTTATTGCAGAAGAAACAGACGTTCCGGTTTTCGTGGCAAATGAACCGCTTGATTGTGTTGCAATAGGTACAGGAGAGTCACTAAAACACATTGATATTTATAAAAAAAGAGCAAATAGATAAGCAAGCCTAAATAAGGTTGAAAGGTGCGGGAAGTTTATTTTCTTCCCGCATATTTTCATGTAAAAAAGAAACAAGTTAGGCAAGTTATTTAGGTTAACTTATGTTAAAATAAAGGAAGCCTGTAAAATTAATGAGGTGATGTTTTGAATCAGTTCTTTTCAAATAAAAAACTAATCATTTTGTTAGTAAGTATGATTGTCTCCTTAGGCTTGATAGCCTTTTCAATTACAGGAAGTGGAAACATTCCTATCCTGCAACAACTTACTAATGATATTACTGCAGTTGTTTCTCGTGTAGTAGCAAAACCGACGAATGCAGTTGTTGATTTCTTAGAATCAGTAGACCGTTTAAAAAATACGTATGAAGAAAATCAATTATTGAAATCAAAAATTGATAAACTGTACGAAACAGAAGTAGAAATTGCAGATTTAAAACAAAATAATGAAAAGCTTAAAGAACAATTAGATTTAACAGCTACCTTATCGGATTATGAATCAATCAATGGAGCAGTAATCAGTCGAAATCCTGATAGTTGGGTTGATCAAATCGTTGTAGATAAAGGAAGCCAAAATGGTATTGAATTAGATATGTCCGTTATGTCAGGAAATGGTCTGATTGGCCGTGTTGTTGAAGTCAATCCTACTAGTTCAAAAGTTCAATTAGTAACAACTTTAGATCAAAATAATAATCGAGTTGCAGCATCTGTTAGTACAGATGAAGGAGTTGTGCATGGGATTGTGAATGGATATGATCCTGAAACCAACCGATTAGTTATGAAACAAATTACAACGGATGCTGAAATAAAAGAAGGTGATCAAGTGATGACTTCTGGTTTAGGTGGAGTATCGCCTAGTGCGTTACTAATAGGAACGATTGAAGAAGTTAAATTAGACTCTTTTGGTTTGTCACAAGAAGCCTATATTGTTCCAGCATCAGATACGAATGATATTCGTTATGTAACCTTCATTAAACGATCCGCTGAAAGTGGTGAGTAAATGGCAGCGAATTGGAAAACAACTACATTAATCCCGCTAGTGATTACTTTTTTATTTTTACTAGATGGACTATTGACGGCTATTTTTTCAGCGCAATTTCTTGATGGTACAAAAACGATGACTCCAAGGCTGATTGTATTAGTACTTATCTTAATGTCTTTTTATATTCCAAGAAGTAGAATGCTGGTTTATGGAGTTATTTTTGGCTTGATTTATGATAGTTATTATGTAGGAATTCTAGGAGTATATGTTCTTCTATTCCCTTTAATCATCTACTTAACAGAAAAACTTAAAAAAATTCTCAATCCTAATCCTGTTGTTATTGGTATGATGGTTATTATCAATCTAAGTTTAATTGAAACTTATCTTTATCTGTTTTATCAAGTGCTAGGATACACAACGATTAATTGGGCAACATTTTTGGCAGACCGATTAGGGCCAACATTGCTCTTGAACTTAGTCTTGTTTATTATTGTATTTTATCCGTTAAAAAAGATAACTGAACGTATTCAAGAAGAGTAAACGACAGTAAAGATTAACATTTTGGCTGAGGGAGTTGTTAAAGTGAAACAAAGTGTGACATTAAAAGGAACTAAAGACAGCTTTGTGTTAAGCTTGGATGAAGCAGCTTCTTTTGTATCCATCATGAAAGAATTAAATGAACTACTTGAACATCTACATGGTGAACAAAAAAGGTCGAAAGAAGTTCAAAAAGATATTTATCTAGAGATAAAAACAGGAAACCGCCTGTTATCTCAAGAACAACAAGAACGAGTGATTGAAGAAATCGAATCAAAAAGTACGTTTTTAATTAAAAAAATTACGTCTAGTGTCGTGACCTATGAAAAAGCAATTGAATGGCAAGAGGCAGTAAGCCTTCAAATGGAAGTGCAAACGGTTAGAAGTGGACAAGTTTTAACGGCACCAGGTGATCTTCTTTTTGTCGGTAAGGTCCACCCTGGTGGCATGCTTCGAGCAAACGGAAGCATCTTTATCATTGGTGAATTGATGGGAATCGCACATGCTGGATTTGAAGGCGATACAAATGCAGTAATTGTTGCGGATTTTCATACGGATGCACAAATTAGAATTGCAGACAGCATACAGATCATTGAGAAGAAAAACAATCATCAAGACAGCATTAGAAAAAATGAATTTGCCTATATCAATGATCTACATATTTTAGATTTTAATTCATTGGAACAATTAATAAAAATGCGTCCAAATTTAGGTAAAGTGATTGGAGGATTAAACGAATGGGTATAGCAATCGTTATTACATCTGGAAAAGGCGGTGTAGGAAAAACAACTTCCACTGCAAATTTAGGTACCGCTCTTGCTCTTCAAGGAAAGAGAGTTTGTTTGATAGATATGGATATTGGGCTAAGAAATTTAGATGTTATTCTAGGGTTAGAAAATCGCATTATTTATGACATTGTTGATGTAGTAGAAGGCCGCACGAAATTGCATCAAGCAATTATAAAAGACAAACGGTTTAACGATAATTTGTATTTGCTTCCTGCAGCTCAAAACGCAGATAAAAATGATGTAAATGGCGAACAAATGATTGAAATTGTTTCTGAATTAAAAAAAGAATACGATTATATTTTAATTGACTGCCCGGCTGGAATTGAACAAGGGTTTCAAAATTCGATTGCAGCAGCAGATCAAGCAATCTTAGTGACAACCCCTGAAATCTCTGCTATTCGTGATGCAGATCGAATCATCGGACTATTAGAGCAAACAGAACTTGAACCGCCTCGTTTAATTATAAATCGTATTCGTAAACGAATGATGCAAGATGGAGAAGTAATGGACATTGATGAAATCACTAGACATTTATCGATTGATTTATTAGGAATCGTTTTTGATGATGATGATGTAGTCCGCTCTTCTAATAAGGGAGATCCTATTGTTTTAAATCCAAAGAATCCTGCTTCTCAAGGATATCGAAATATTGCTCGTCGGATTTTAGGCGAAACAGTTCCTTTGATGACGTTGACAAAAGAAAAACCTACTTTGTGGCAGAAATTATTTGGCAAGCGGAAATAAGTGTGCTATAGTATTAAAAAATGATTAAAAGCTTTGAAGAGAAAAAGTAAGTTTAGGAACTTTTTAGAGAGATTGCGGTGGTGAGAGCAATTAAGGAACTATACTGAAAACACATCTCTGAGCTGACAGTTGAACGTAGATTTCACTACAAGTAAATTGATTCGGGAGTGCCCGTTATAGCACTAGTGTTTAGTAGTTTTGAACACGATGAGGCAGCTTTCTGTGAAGAAGTTGCGAATAAAGGTGGAACCGCGATAATTGATATCAATCGTCCTTTGATTTTCTGTTAACAGAAAATCAAAGGACTTTTTTTGTTTTTAAGAACTGCAGCTTGAAAACAACAAATTATACTAAAAAAAGGAGAGAATATAAGATGAAAAATACAGTAGCAAAGGTAGTTTTAGGTTTAGGAATGGCAGGAGTATTAGTAGGATGTGGAGCGGAAGAAACAGCAAAAGATTCTTTTGATCAAATTAAAGAAAAAGGAACTTTAGTTGTAGGTCTGGATGACACCTTTGCTCCCATGGGTTTTCGTGACAGCGATGGAGAAATCGTAGGTTTTGATATTGATTTAGCAAAAGAAGTTGGTGAAAGATTAGATCTAGATGTTGAATTCCAGCCAATAGACTGGGCTTTAAAAGAAACAGAATTAACTAATGGAAATATTGATTTGATATGGAACGGCTATACAATTACGGATGAAAGAAAGAAACAAGTTGATTTTAGTTCACCTTATTTAGAAAACAGCCAAATTATTATTGTGTTGGAAGACAGTGAGATTCAAACAAAAGAAGATTTAAGCGGAAAAGTAATTGCTGCACAACAGTCTTCAAGCGCAGTGGATGCCATCAATGCTGATGAATCAACTATCATTGAAGAATTTGCGAATGAAGAAGTCGTTTTATATCCTTCTAACAATGACGTATTTAATGATTTAGCTTCAGAAAGAAGTGACGCTATTGTTGTGGATGAAACACTTGGTCGTTATTATATGAAGCAAAATGAAGACATTAGTTACCGTGTGTTAGAAGATAATTTTGGAGAAGAAGAATACGCTGTTGGTATGCGTAAAGAAGATGACAAGTTAACGGAAGCAATCAATCAAGCTCTAGAAGAAATGAAGACAGATGGAACCTATGATAAGATTTATGCTAAATGGTTCGCAGAGTAAAAAGATAGAGAGTATGTTTGTATAGTCTAGGGGGAAAGACATGAAGAGAATATGCATGGTGATGAGTTTATGGATTTTTTCACTGCTATTAGTGGCTTGTGGGAATACTGCTGATACAAAAACTGAAGAAGCTAAGGTGTTCTTAGGTGAACCTGGGGATACTTTGGTAGTCGGGTTGGATGATACATTCGTACCAATGGGTTTTCGCGATAGTGAAGGAAACCTAGTGGGACTAGACGTTGATTTAGCAACAGAAGTAGCTGAGCGGCTTGAGTTGAAGATTGAATTTCAGCCTATTGATTGGGCAATGAAAGAAACCGAATTAAACTCTGGCAATATTGATGTGATTTGGAATGGCTATTCTATTACAGAAGAACGTAAAGAAAAAGTTAATTTTAGTATTCCGTATATTGGTGGAGGACAAATATTTGTGGTTCTGGCAGACAGCCCAATAGAAACATGGGATGATCTGAAAGGGAAAACAGTAGCTGCACAACAATCTTCTAGTACAGTTGACTTATTAGCAAGTCATGAAAGTGGAATAATGGATACATTTGCAAATGGAGAAGTTATTCAGTATCCGTCTTATAATGATGTCTTTAATGATTTAGACAGTAAGAGAAGTGAAGCCATTGCAGTTAGCGAAATATACGCTCGGTATACAATGAAGCAAAAAGATCTTGGAAAATACCGTATTCTAGATAAAAGTTTTGCCGAGGAAGAAACTGCAGTAGGTGTTAGAAAGACAGACACTAACTTTTTAGAAAAGTTGAATACTACCTTAACTGACATGGAGAAAGATGGAACATTGGGTGAAATTAAGAATAAATGGATCACAGAATAAATTAAATAAGGAAAAGAGTGAATAAATAATGGATTTGATTGCTGAGATAACCCCTAATTTGTTAGATGGATTAAAAACGACCTTATTACTATTTTTAATTATCGTTATTGTAACCATTCCATTAGGATTTTTGATTGCTTGTATAAGAGTTTATGCTCCAAAATGGATGTCTTGGATGATACAAATTTATATTTATATTATGAGAGGAACCCCGTTGTTGCTACAATTAATGGTTGTGTTTTTCGGATTGCCTCTTGTGGGAATAACCTTTGACCGTTTTTCAGCAGCTGTGTTCACCTTCACGATTAACTATGCAGCATATTATGCAGAAATATTCCGTGGTGGTATCTTATCTATTCCAAAAGGACAATTTGAAGCAATCAGAGTATTGGGCATTGGGAAAATAAATGGATTTAGAAAAATTATTATTCCTCAAGTTATGCGTGTCGTATTGCCTTCAGTAGGAAATGAAGTGATTGCGTTAGTCAAAGATACCTCTCTTATCTACATTTTAGGAATCGGCGAATTATTACGAGCAGGGCAAATTGCAGCAAATACGTATGCTTCATTGATTCCTTACGCTGCAGTTGGAGCAATCTATTTAGTAGTAACAGGATTAGTCACCTTGTTACTAAATGCTATTGAGAAGAAGTCAAATTACTAAAGGAGATGGTTGGAAATGGGATTGAAAGCAACGAACTTAACAAAGCAGTTCAATGGAATAGATGTTTTAAGAAATTTTGATTTCACCATTGAAGCGGGAGAAATTGTGACGCTTGTTGGTAAATCAGGTACAGGGAAAACAACATTAATGAGAGTTCTTAATCAACTTGAAAAAGCTGACAATGGAACAGTAGCAATTGATGACCATTATTTATGTAATGAAACTCTGGAAGGTAAAGCAGAGTATGTTTCAAAAAAAGAACGAATGACTTACAACAACCAAATAGGTATGGTATTTCAAGATTATCAATTATTTCCGAACTTAACTGTTATGGAAAATTGTATTGAAGCACCGCTAGATCAAAAATTGATGACAAAAGAACAAGCAGTTGAAAAAGCCGTGCAACTCCTGACTCAAATGGGGATTTTAGATAAAAAGGATGTGTATCCAAGTACTTTATCAGGTGGACAACAACAACGGGCAGCCATTGCTCGGTCCATGATGCTCAATCCTAAAATCCTTTGTTTTGACGAGCCAACTTCTGCCCTAGACCGTGATTCTTCAAATGAAGTCGGCAAAATGATTCAAACAATAGCTTTATCCGGTACAGGAATCTTAATCGTCACTCATGATCTTGAGTTTGCTGAAACGTTTGGAACAAGAGTTGTGTCTTCGGATGAATTTTTAAGCTATAAAATTGAAAGTTAAAGCACGGTTGTTTTAATATTTTTTGTTTACACAAGTATTTATTGACGCAAGCAATACAATTTGGTATGATGTTAATGTTGTAAATGTGTAGCACCACAACTACAACCGCACTGGAATGAGTTTAAGTCCATAATGGCACTCATGATGGCGAGTCTAAGTCTAATAAGGAGGTGCGAAAGAATGTACGCAATTATCAAAACAGGTGGAAAACAAATTAAAGTTGAGGTTGGCCAAGAAATCTACATTGAAAAATTGAATGTTGAAGCTGGTGAAACTGTAGTCTTTGAAGAAGTTGTCTTAATTGGTGGAGAAGAAACAAAAGTTGGAGCTCCAACTATTGTAGGAGCTACTGTTGAAGGTACTGTTGAAAAACATGGTCTTCAAAAGAAAGTTACGACTTTTATCTACAAACCTAAAAAACATAGTCACCGTAAACAAGGTCATCGTCAACCATATACAAAAGTTATTATCAACGCAATCAACGCATAAGAAAGTGGTGTTCCAATATGATTCAAGCATTCTTTAAACGTAATAACAAAGAAGACATCGTTTCCTTTGAAGTTACAGGACATGCAGAGTCTGGACCCTACGGCAGCGATATTGTGTGTGCAGCTGTTTCAGCACTAGTTTTAGGAACAACGAATAGCATTTCTGCTTTATCAGGCGTTTCTCCATTAGTAGAAACAAATGAAAAAGTTGAAGGCGGCTATTTATACGTTGAACTTCTAAGCGAATTAACTGAAGAACAGTCTAAAATTTCACAAATTCTTCTCGAGAGTCTACTTCTTTCCTTAACAGGAATTGTTGAAGAGTATCCAGAATATGTCAAACTTGCACAGTAAAAAAATTATAATAGGAGGTGCAACTCATATGTTGAAAATGAATTTACAATTCTTCGCCCATAAAAAAGGTGGCGGTTCTACAACTAACGGACGCGACTCAAACTCAAAACGTTTAGGCGCTAAACGTGCAGATGGACAAACTGTTTCAGGTGGTTCAATTTTATTCCGTCAACGCGGAACTAAAATTTATCCAGGTGTTAACGTTGGAATCGGTGGAGACGATACTTTGTTTGCTAAATGTGACGGAGTTGTTCGTTTCGAACGCAAAGGCCGCGACAAAAAACAAGTTTCTGTTTATCCAGCAGCACAATAATTTAAAATAAAAAAAGCTCTTCTACTCTTAGAAGAGCTTTTTTTACTGCCATGGTAACGTATGTTTTCTTAATTTAACTTAGGTTAAGCAAAGATAATTTACTTTTGAAAATAAGTTAAGCTCATACTTGAAACCTTACAATATATTCGTTAAAATGGAAGAGTAGTGCTTTTTTATAGATGACTCATTTCATTTCTTACATGGCTGGTGCAAAGGTACTGTAAGAAAAATAGAAAGAGGTTGAAATTATTGTCTCAAAAAGAAATCGAACAGTTATTTAATAAATTGGATAGTTCTGTCCAACTCTTGCAAAAGGAATTAGATAGTTCTTATTTAGAGGCTCTTTCAGAAACGGGAGAGAATATTTTAGCCAATAGAATTCCTCATCAAGTTGATGGTCTTCCTTCAGATGAAACGGTTGGAAAATTGACGAAACTTTACAAAGAGGTTTCAATAGACAGTATGGAACCAGAAGATATTCGAAAAGCTGTTCAATTAGCTTTTTTGAAAGCTTCGAAAACGGATGCGTTGCAACCAAATCATCGAATGACACCAGATGCTATCGGCTTTATCTTAAACTATTTAATTGAAAAATTAATTAGTGGAAAAGAGCAGGCTATACGTTTGCTTGATCCTGCTGTAGGAATGGGAAATCTATTATCAACTGTTTATAATGGATTAGTTTCAAAGAATATTTTGGTTGAGGCAGAAGGAATCGATAATGATGATTTGCTTTTAACTCTTGCGTCAGTCAATACAACCTTGCAAAGGCAAAACGTCACCTTGACACATCAAGATGCGCTACAAGATCTTTTAATGGATCCTGTGGACGTTGTAGTAAGCGACTTACCTGTTGGCTACTACCCTTTGGATGAAAAAGCCAGTAAATACAAAACGGCTGCAAAACAAGGTCACTCTTATGCACATCATCTATTTATTGAACAAAGCTTGCATTACCTAAAAGATGGTGGATTTGGACTATTTTTAGTTCCAGCTCAATTATTTGAAACGGATGAGGCCCCAGGATTACTGAAAATGATTCAAGAAGAAGCGTTCTTACAAGGAATGTTAAATCTGCCGAATGAGTTATTTAAAACCAAAAACTCACGGAAATCAATTCTTTTGATTCAAAAGAAGGGGAGCAATGCCAAACAAGCTAAACAAGTTTTGTTAGCACAGATTCCAGATTTTAAAAATCAAAAAGCCATGCTTCAATTTATGCAAGAAGTGGATAGCTGGAAAAAAGAAACTATTTAAAAAATTTGAATTAGGAGATGGAAAAAATATGACAAAAACAATTGCAATTAACGCAGGTAGTTCAAGTTTAAAATTTACCTTGTATGAAATGCCAGCTGAGACAGAAATCGCTTCAGGAATTATCGAAAGAATCGGCTTGAATAATTCAATTTTCACTACAAAATATGCTGGTGAAAAATATAAAGTGGTTGAAGATATTAATAACCATGAAATTGCTATTCAAATGGTATTAGATAAATTAATTGAACTAAAAGTAATTGCAAACTACGAAGAAATTACTGGTGTAGGACACCGTGTGGTAGCTGGTGGAGAAATATTTAAAGATTCAGCACTAATTACTGATGAGGTATTAGCACAAATTGAAAGCTTGGCTGAATTTGCTCCTTTGCACAACCCGGCAAATGCTACAGGAATCAAAGCATTCAAAAAATTATTACCAGAAATTACTAGTGTAGCTGTATTTGACACATCTTTCCATACTACTATGCCTAAAGAAAACTATTTATACAGTCTTCCAATGGAATATTATACAGACTTTGCAGCGCGTAAATATGGTGCTCATGGTACTTCACATAAATATGTTTCTGAACGTGCAGCTGAAATGTTAGGCAAACCTCTTGAAGAAACAAAAATTATTACATGTCATTTAGGTAACGGTGGATCTATCACAGCTGTTAAAGGCGGAAAATCAATTGATACTTCAATGGGATTCACTCCTTTAGCTGGTATTACGATGGGTACTCGTACTGGTGATATCGATGCATCTTTATTACCATTCCTAATGGATAAATTAAATATTACAGATATCAATGATATGGTTTATATTTTAAATAATAAATCTGGTTTACTTGGCCTTTCTCATGTTTCAAGCGATATGCGTGATGTTGAAGAAGCTGCAGAAAAAGGAAATGAAGATGCTCAAACAGCGTTAGATATTTTCTATAACCGTGTTCAAAAATACATTGGCCAATATTTTGCAATTTTAAATGGTGCGGATGCAATTGTCTTCACTGCTGGAATTGGTGAAAATTCTCCTGAAACACGTCAAATTATTATAGATGGTATGAACTGGTTTGGCGCTGAAATTGATGCTGAAGCAAACAATGTCCGTGGAAAAGAACGCATCATCTCTACTCCAGAATCAAAAGTAAAAGTATTATTGATTCCTACTGATGAAGAAATCATGATTGCTCGTGATGTTGAAAGATTACGTGCATAAAAAAACAAACAAAAAAAACAACCAAATTTGGTTGTTTTTTTTGTTTGGTTTTCAATTAATCTCTTTTATTTTCTAAATCGGTACGAACAATCAGCACGTCACAATTCGCATGTCGAATAACATATTCTGAAACGGAACCTATAAAGATACGCTCTACAGCGTTTAATCCAGTTGCGCCTAATAGAATAAGGTCAATTTTCTGATCTTCAGGAATTTGTTTTGCAATCAAAACTTTTGGAGAGCCGTATTCAATAGAATAAGTGATGTCTTGGACACGGTGATTTTTGGCATAACGTACATATTCTTCTAAGGTATTTTTAGCTTGCTCACTTGCTTTATCAGCCATAGCGCCATCAAAAGTAGAAATACTTTGAAATGCTCGGGTATCAATAACATGTGCAAGAACTAACGTAGCAGAATTTCGTACAGCAACTTGTACAGCTTTTTTAAAAGCAATTTCAGCTTCTGCTGAGCCGTCCACAGCCACTAAGATTCGATTATATTGTTGTAACATACACATTCACTCCATTTCTTATGATAAACGATAGGAACTATTCCTTCTTAGGCATATTGTACCTTAAATGTATCCATTTTCATAGAAATAAGAAAGAAGATGTTGTTTAAAAATGATTAATAAAATTCATATTCGTTTATTTAAACTCATAATAAATAAAAGCATGCTAATCATAACAAAGAATAAAACAGTAAAAGCCAGCCAAATAGGATGAAAAAATACAAGTAGAAGAGAGCTAAGTCCACCAATAAAAAAAAGAACACCATAGAATTTAAAAAAAGGTGCTGTTTCTGAGGGACTAGTTTTATTCGTATGAGTTAATAGAATAGAAGCTTTTCCAGTGTAAAAAAAGAATGCTGCATAAAGAAGCAACGCTGAAAAAATAAAAAATAATATCGATAATAGCATGATAAGACCTTCTTTCAATAGGTAATTACAAAATAAGAATAACATATATTCCTAATAAGTTAAGGGTAAATTTGCTTTAATAACAAAGAAAAAAGCCATTCAATTAAGAATGACTTTAAAAGTTTTAAACTTTAAATGAGAAATCCGATGATGCCGTTGATATGCTCAGTTAGTATTGAACCCGCAAGAAGCAGGTGGGCTCCGCCGTCAATCTTCTAACTACCAAGTGAAAAGGCTTGTTATCCGATTGAATCAGGTTGGATCCCAAGGTAATATTAATTGTTCGGTCAACACATGTTGAGCAAGACGAGCATCTCAGAAATCTTATCCTTATAGTAGCATAAGCATATGATGTTGTCAATTATTTGCCTGTAAACGTTCTGTTGAAAGATTGTTTTAACAACAAAGAAAGCGGTTAATGAATACTCTTGTTTCCTTTTTTTAAATTGATTGAATCATACTGCTTTGCCAAAGTATCTTCATATTTTCCTGTGTGATTTGGTGTATAGTAAGAAGCATTTTTTAGTTTGTCAGGTAAGTATTGCTGATTTACCCATGCACCAGGATAACTATGCGGATAGAGATAATCTACACCGCGGCCAAGTTCTTTTGCTCCACTATAATGAGAATCTTTTAAATGATCAGGTACATCTCCACTTTTCCCAGCTCGTACATCTTGGAGGGCTGCATCAATCGCTGCGTAAGACGAATTTGATTTTGGAGAGAGACATAAATCAACTACTACATTAGCTAAAGGTATTCGGGCTTCCGGAAAGCCCAATTTTTCAGATGCTTGAATAGCGGTAACAGTCCTAGAAGCTGCAGAAGGATTAGCTAATCCGATATCTTCATAAGCGATAACCATTAACCGCCTTGAGATAATAGGTAAATCGCCAGCTTCAATCAGTCTAGCAAGATAATGTAAAGCAGCATTTACATCGCTTCCACGAATGGATTTTTGTAAAGCGGAAATAACATCATAATGAGCATCACCATCTTTATCATGTGTTAAAGCTTTTCTTTGAACACACTCTTCAGCAATCTCTAAAGTAATATTGATCGTTCCTTGTTCATCTGGAGCTGTTGATTTAATCGCCAGTTCTAAACCATTCAAAGAACTCCTCAAATCTCCGCTTGTGGCTCTAGAAAAGTGGAGTAATGCTTGATCTGTAATAGCTATTTTTTCTTTACCAAAGCCTTTTTCTGGGTCTTTTACTGCATTCCACATAGCTTGTTGTATATCTTCATTAGAAAGCGTCTTAAGTTCAAATATTTGTGTTCTACTTCGGATGGCAGGATTTATCGTAATGTATGGATTTTCAGTTGTTGCCCCAATTAAGATAATACGTCCATTTTCCAAATGGGGCAGCAAAAAATCTTGCTTAGGTTTATCCAGACGATGGATCTCATCTAAAAGTAAAATCACAGTACCGCTCATTTTTGCTTCTTCCACGACAATTTGGAGATCTTTTTTTGTGTCACTAGCAGCATTCAAAATGCGAAATGCGTATTTTGTTGTCCCAGCAATCGCACTAGCGATACTAGTTTTTCCAATCCCAGGAGGGCCGTATAAAATCATCGAAGAAAGCATTTTAGCTTCTACCATACGTCGAATGATTTTTCCTTTTCCTACTAAGTGTTGCTGTCCAACAATATTATCAATATGAGTAGGCCTCATCCGATAAGCTAAAGGTTGATTCATAAAGCGTATCCTCCTATCAACATTATTATCCTTAGTATACCATTCTACCAAAATGGATTCTACAATAAAGAACGTTTGTTTGATTTTTAAAAATCAGCTTACTTTTATAAAGCAAATTGAATTTTTGGTTTGGCTTTTCTATGATTATTTGCGATAATGTGTAAGAAGTCATTTTTTTGATTAGGTTCGATTAATCAGAGGATTATGAAAGTGAGAAAGAAAGGAACTTTGTAATGGATGAAAAACACGAGTCCAATTTTTTAAACAGGTTATTAAAAACGGAAAATAAACAGCAACGCAGTTTATTTTCAAAAACAGCAAATGTCGTTTTTAACTCTGTTTTAGGAAGGGCAATAAAAGAAAAAGAATCATTGCGATCGAATCAACTTAAACCATCTAAACGAACGACAAAAACAGCCCTTTTAAATGAGAAAGAGCTTCTCCAGCAGGCAAAGAATGAAGCAGAGGAAATTTTGGCCGAAACTTTTCATCAATCTGAAAAGATGTATCAAGAAGTTCAACAAGACATAGCGGCCGCTAAAGAAGAAATTAAATTAAAAAAAGAGCAATCCACTGAACAGTATGATAAAGAAAAAGTGGAAGCAAATAAAATTACTCGAAAAGCTGAACTGCATGCCCAAGAGATGCTTGCTTCAGCTCAGTTTAAATCTGAACAAGTAGAAGAGGAAATCTCATTGAAAAAGGCAGCTTATCATCAGGAAATAGATAGAGAATTAGAAAAGTTAGTCAAAGAAAAAGAATGGTTTGAACAGTATCAAGAACAAGTACAAGAATCTATGGATAGAAAAGAAAAAGTTCTTTTTTATGAAACTCGAAAAAAAATAGAACAAGAACACTTAGAAAAAGCTGCATTGCAAAATAAAGTGGATTATTTAAAAGCATTGAATGCGAAAAGAAAAATAAATTCTTATCGTATTGGACTAGTGATTTTTAGCTGTACAGTCGTAATGAGTGTGCTATTAGCTGGACTTAGGTATTCAACACCGTTGTTTACGTTTATTATTACTTGTTTAGCTTTTGTTATTGCTTGTTTAGCATTTGTAGTGGTTTATATTAATTTAGTAGATGGTAAAAATGAAAAGAAAATAAAGGGAATTGGTTTTCAAAATGCTTCATTAATTGAAAAAAATAAAGCATTAACTGATACAATAGAAGATCTCGAAAAAGATATCAAGCAATTGAGTGATGAAAAAATCCAGCTTGAGAGGACCAAACGACAATCGCAGGATAATATGGAATTTTTAAAAATTATGCAAGCTGATTTGAAAGAATCTGAAATTAACAGAAGGATCTTAGAGTCAGAGAATGCGGCATTGAGAAAGCATTTAATTAGTGAGGAAGCAATCGAATAAAAAATCTGATCAACTTAAGACCTTATTTATATCAGAAGGAGAACCGAAGTATGACTAAATTATCACCATTTGAGCAAGTCAAAGAGTTTCATGAAGTATTCGATAAGCCAGTAAAAAAAGAGCCGCAAGCTTTAACTCCTGAAGAAGCTGTTACACGGGCAAATTTTACAACAGAAGAACTATTAGAATTCCTTTATGCAACTGTAGAAGGGGACGTCAACCAATTTGAATCTTTGGTTTCAGAATGGAAGCAAGCAGCTGAAGAATCTATTTTAAAGTTAAAAGAGCAGTCCAAAGAGGTCCCTGATCGTTTGATTGGACAAGTAGATGCGCTAACGGATGCAAATTATTTCAACTATGGTTCTTTTGTATTAATGGGTATTAATCCAGATCCAATTTTCTCAATCGTGCATCAAGCAAATATGGGGAAACTTTTTTCTGATGGCAAACCGCGTTATAGAAAAGCGGATGGAAAAGTTCTGAAACCTGATAACTGGGAAAAAGAGTTCGCTCCTGAACCAAAAATCCGAACAGAAATTGAGCGACAAATAATTAAAGTAGATGAGGGATTAATAAAATGAAAACAGTGAAGCAAATGATTCAAGAAACAGAAATAGGCGCAGCTTTTTATCAAGCAACATTTGGGATTGAAAAAGAAGGGCTAAGGGTGACGCCAACAGGTGAGCTTGCTTTAACAGCTCATCCAGTAGAATTTGGCAATAGAAGCTTTCATCCTTATATTCAAACAGATTATAGCGAATCACAATTGGAATTGATTACGCCGCCTTTAAGTACGATAAAGGAAAGTTACGAATGGTTAACCGCACTACATGATGTTGCCCTTCAAACCCTTCCTTCTGATGAAGCCATTTGGCCGATAAGTATGCCAATGGTTCTTCCGGATGAATCGGTTATCCCAATCGCAAAGTTAGACAATAAAGATGATGTAACGTATAGAGAGATTCTGACAGAAAAATATGGCAAGAAAAAACAAATGATTAGTGGTATACATTACAATTTTGAGTTAGACGATCAACTAGTTGTACGTTTATTCGACTGTCAAACGGATTACTCAAATAAGGAATCTTTCAAGTCGATGCTTTATTTAAAATTGACAAAAAATTTCCTTCGCTACCGTTGGCTTCTAACTTATTTACTAGGAGCCTCTCCTACAGTAGATAAATCGTTTTTTGCGAATCAAAAAATTCCACAAGATTATGTTCGAAGCATTCGAAGCAGTCAGTACGGGTACGTCAATCCGTCAGAAGTTGCGGTATCATTTCATTCAATTGAAGATTATGTGTATAGCTTACAAGATATGGTTGAAAAGGGATTTTTATCTGAAGAAAAAGAATTTTACTCAGCTGTTCGTTTTCGTGGTACAAATAAAGCGGAAGAATTGTTGACAAAGGGTATCTCTTATCTTGAACTGAGGAGCTTTGATTTGAATCCATTTGATCCATTTGGCATGTCAAAACACACAATGGAATTTGTTCATCTTTTTTGTTTATACATGATTTGGATGGATGAAACAGCTACTACGGAAGAAATTGCAGTTGGAGAAGAAATGAGTCGGTTAACGGCAATGGAACAGCCAGAACAAATTTCAAGTTTTCAAAAGGAAGGTTTCCAATTATTGAAGCAAATGGAAGAAATGATTCAAGCAACAAATGGAACTAAATCCGCACTAAACTGTATTCAAGAAGCTAAGAAGCACTTGATCGATCCCAACTCAACTATTGCTGCACGTATGGTGCGTGGCATAGAAGAAAAAGGGTCCTATATTGATTTTAGTCTAGAGCTAGCGAAACAATACAAGAATGAAGCGACTATGAAACCGTACAATTTAAGAGGTTTTGAACCATTAGAGATGTCTACCCAACTATTGCTGTTTGATGCGCTACAAAAAGGAATTCAAGTAGAAATTTTAGATGCGCAAGACCAATTTTTAAAGTTAACATTTGATCAACATAGTGAATTTGTTAAAAACGGAAATATGACATCAAAAGATTCTTATATTGCTCCGTTGATTATGGAAAATAAGACTGTAACGAAAAAAATTCTTGATTCAGCTGGATTTCGTGTTCCAGCGGGCGAAGAGTACGTCACTCTAGCAGAAGGGAAAACAGCGTTCTGGCGTTATGAGCAAAAACAAATTGTTGTAAAACCTAAATCAACTAACTATGGGTTAGGTATTTCTGTCTTTAAACATGCACCTACAAAAAAAGATTATGAAAGAGCACTTGAGATAGCATTCAAAGAAGATACAGCTGTTCTAGTTGAAGAATACATTCCTGGAACTGAATACCGCTTTTTTGTGTTAGATGGAAAAGTACCAGCCATTTTGTTACGGACTCCTGCAAATGTTGTCGGAGATGGTCAAAAATCAATTAAAGAATTGGTTGCCGAAAAAAATGAAGATCCTTTACGCGGGGAAGAAAAACATCGTTCGCCTCTTGAAAGAATCGAGTTAGGTGAACTTGAACAATTAATGTTAAAAGCTCAAGGTTATACTATTGAAAGTATCCCCGAATTGAACACGGTTGTTTATTTGAGAGAAAATTCAAATATCAGTACTGGAGGAGACTCTATCGATGTTACAGATGAAATTGATGACAGTTATAAACAAGCTGCTATTGATATGTCTGAGATTATTGGTGCGAAAGTTAGTGGGATTGATTTGATTATTCCGGATACAACTTTACGTAGTACTAAAGACCATTTAGGCTATACAGTATTAGAAGCTAACTTTAATCCTGCTATGCATATGCATGCTTTTGTTTACAAAGGCAAAGGTCGCCGATTAACCATGGGTATCCTAAAAATGTTATTTCCAGAATTATGGGAAAAGGAAGCAGATAACGAATAAATATGCTTACTCAAAATAAGTGGTTGTTGTAGATAGAGAAAAGTGATAAACTTTAAGAATTGTAAGTTTGGATAAATTAGGGAGGATTTTCTTAGATGGAAAAAATGTATTTTGATCATGCCGCAACTAGTCCTGTACACCCAGAAGTTATTGAAGTTGTTTATGAAGCAATGAAAAATCATTATGGCAATGCATCAAGTATCCATAATTTCGGAAGAGACAGTCGTCGTATTGTAGACAATGCTCGAATAGTTTTTGCTGAAAGTATTGGTGCCAAACCGAGTGAGATCATTATTACTAGTGGTGGGACAGAATCTGACAATACCGCAATTATTGAAACGGCATTAAAGAGACAACAAGATGGAAAACACATTATTACATCAGTTGTGGAGCACCATGCTGTTTTGAAACCGATGGAGTATTTAGAGAAACTAGGATTTGAAGTGACTTATCTACCAGTAAATGAAAAAGGTCAAGTTGATCCTATAATGGTTGAAGAAGCTTTGAGACCAGATACCATTCTGGTATCAATCATGTATGCAAATAACGAAGTTGGTACCGTAATGGATATAGCAGAAATTGGTACCCTAATTGAAGCAAGTGAATCTACAGCCTATTTTCATACCGATGCTGTACAAGCTTATGGAACAGAGGAAATTGATGTTAAAAGAGACCATATCGATTTATTATCTATTTCAGGTCATAAAATTAACGGTCCTAAAGGTATTGGATTTCTTTATGTGAAAGAAACCATTTTTTTACCAAGCTTTATGCTGGGCGGCGAACAAGAAAAAAAACGACGTGCTGGCACAGAGAATATTCCTGCTATTGCAGGATTGCAAAAAGCAGTTGAAATCATTCAACCTCAAAGAGAGAACCGTAAAGAAAGACATCGAGAATTGCGTAAACAACTTATTGAAGAATTGACTCAAAAAGAGATTGAATTTGAAGTCAATGGAAATACGGCTAAACAATTAGATCATATCGTAAGTGTCTGGTTCAAGAATGTATCAGCTGAACAATTGTTAATGAGTTTAGATTTACGTGGCATAGCAGTATCATCTGGCTCAGCTTGTACTGCTGGCAATATTGATCCGAGTCATGTCTTAATAGCAATGTATGGAGAGAAGAATCCAATTGTGGCTGAAACGATTCGAATCAGTTTTGGATTAGGGACGACATCAGAACAAATCAGTTATTTAGCTGAACAACTGGCGACCATTAGTTTAAGATTGAAAAAATAACTTTTCATCAAATGGTGTTGATAAAAGTAAATAAAATTTCTTCCGGAATAGACGGGTTTGCTTGTGGAGAGCCATAGGAACGTCTGAAGCCTATAGTCTTCAGAGCTTTCAAGCCTCAAACAAAGCGTAATCGCTGAAGCACTAACGCTTTATAATTCCCATTGAATCTTTTACATGGCTACAAGCAAACCCTATTCCTCCAGAAATTTCGAGCTATTAATTTAACTAAGTTATCAACACTAAAAAGTATAGACCAAAAAAATAACTTTAATGACAAAGGTAGAAATACTGAAGAGCCTGGAATGTTTTCAGGCTCTTTAGTATTTCTACTGATTTTTATAGAAAAAAAGATAAAAGCTATGGTATAGTAGAAATGAAAAGGGTTACGACTAAGTGAAGAGAAAAAGTGAGGGAATAGCATGGCATTTGAAAAAGAAGCAACTTTATTAGGATCCAAAGAAACGTTTAAAGTAAATCCTAACGCAAAAAAATATACATTAAGAGACAATGGATTTGAAGAAACTAAAAAAGGGAATTTTCAATTGATACGTACGATGGATACTAATTTATTGAATAAACAAGGAGTAAAATTGAAAATTGTGATCTCAGATGAGGTAAAACAATTAAAAATTTCAATAACTACTGGCAATGGATTGCGTCCAGTAAACATCTACAATGGCGATGCGTATAAAGAAATTCGTGAAAAAGTAGCGTTCACTTTATCAGACCTTGTTGAACGCGGAGTGTTAGAAAAAGTATAAAATTTTAATTACAAGATTTATAGGGAGATATTCACTATGGTGAGCATCTCCCTATTTTTAGATTAAGCAACTTGATTTCTGACTAAAAGTTAGTATAATGATAGAGACTGAAAAAATGCGACCTTCAAATCGTAAAAAGATTTTTCAGAATCTATTTGAAATGATGGTGATGTAATGAAAGACAATAGCAAGACTCGCGTCGTAGTTGGCATGAGTGGAGGCGTTGACTCATCCGTTACAGCTTTAGTTCTAAAACAACAAGGCTATGATGTGGTGGGTATTTTTATGAAAAACTGGGATGATACAGATGAGTTTGGTGTCTGCACAGCGACAGAGGATTACAATGATGTTGCGTTAGTAGCAAACCAAATTGGAATTCCATACTATTCGATTAATTTTGAAAAACAATATTGGGATAAAGTATTTACCTACTTTTTAGAAGAATATAAAAAAGGACGCACACCTAACCCAGATGTTATGTGCAATAAAGAAATCAAATTCAAAGCCTTTTTAGACTACGCTATTGAACTAGGAGCAGATTATGTAGCTACTGGACATTATGCTCAAGTGGAACGTGATGAAAATGGCGTTACACATATGCTAAGAGGACTAGATAATAATAAAGACCAAACTTACTTTTTGAATCAATTATCTCAAGAACAACTTGCTAAAACGTTATTCCCATTGGGTGGAATGCAAAAATCTGAAGTGCGTAAAATTGCTGAAGAGGCTGGGTTAGCAACAGCTAAGAAGAAAGATTCTACAGGTGTTTGTTTCATTGGAGAACGCGACTTCAAAAAATTCTTAATGACTTATTTACCAGCTCAACCTGGAAATATGATGACAGTAGACGGCGAAGTAAAAGGGCAACATGATGGATTAATGTATTATACGATTGGACAACGCCAAGGATTAGGAATTGGTGGCGGCGGAAAATCAAGTGATCCATGGTTCGTTGTCGGAAAAGATTTAGAAACAAATACACTATATGTAGGACAAGGGTTTAATCATGAATGGTTGTTGGCTACACATTTAGAAGCTTCTGACCTTCATTTTACAACAAATGAAGAAAAATCCCGTACATTCAAATGTACTGCGAAGTTCCGTTACCGCCAAGCAGATACAGGTGTGACGGTTCAATTGAATGAAGATGGAACTACAGCTACAGTTGAATTTGACGAACCTGTACGTGCCATCACACCAGGTCAAGCAGTTGTTTTTTATGATGGTCTGGAATGTTTAGGCGGCGGTACGATTGACGCAGCTTATAATGAAAAAAAAGAATTACAATACGTTTAAAAACTTCATACAGTAAAAAAAGCTAGGGGGAACTCCTAGCTTTTTTTATCCTTTCCTACCTAAAATTCTAATTTACATGGCGTGTATGCTTCAAAATAAAATTTCTTATAAAAGTTAACCTGAAATAACTAGAAAACAGAGACATCTGTAGAATCCAATAGAATTTTGGTGTAAAATAAGTAAAGTTGCAAGTAAGAAGGAGGAAATAAATATGGATCGAAACCATGAAGCTTTTCAGCTATGGGAGACAGGCGAATTTAATAAGGCCATTCAATTACTTATGGAAGAAATTAACGATCATCCTGCAAATAGCGATAGTTATTATAATTTAGCGACCATGTTTATTTTAGGTAAAAAATATGAAGATGCAAAAGTTATTTTAGAAACAGCAATTGAAAAGTACCCTGAAGATCCTATTTTTGTTTATGCATTTGGGAATCTCTATTATGAAATTGAAAATTATCAAACATCGCTAGAGTATTTTAATCAAGTGATTCAATTTAGTGAAACACCTTTGAAAAAAGATGCCATGGTTATGATCGGACAAAACTTCTTAGCATTAGATCAAGCTAAAAAAGCATTGGTTTACTTTTTAAGTGCTTATGAAGAAGACAAACTGGATATGACAGTTATTTTATTCATAGGGAATACGTTAATGCAATTAGGATCATTTAAAGAAGCCAAACAGTATTTTGACATAAGTATCGATAAAGCTCCTCAAAATGATGAAGCTTGGTTCAAACGTGGAGTAGTAGGAATGGCATTAAAGGAAGAGCAGGATTCTGTTGATGAGTACTTCAATAAAGCAAAAGAGTTAGATCCTATAACATATAAGGAACGTATCGAGCAGTTAAAAGCCATAGAAGTTATGATGAAAAATCAAAAAGGCTAATTCTGTTAATTAGCTAAGATAGAAAGGGTGGAGGCAGTAAAGTGGTTATGCAAGACAATTTAGATTTATTTGCAGGAGAGCCTCCCTATTTTGTAGGACAAGTGGCTGCAGTTTTCTATCAAAATCCGACAAATTTTTACAAAGTATTATTAATACGCGTTGTTGATACTAACAGTTCGTTCAAAGAAAAAGAAATCGTCGTCACGGGAAATTTTGGACAAATCCAAGAAGATGAAACGTATCGTTTTTTTGGCCAATTAACTGAGCATCCTAAATTTGGGATGCAATTTAATGCAGAGCGTTATCGGCAAGAAAAACCAACTTCGGCCGAAGGGGTCGTCGCTTATCTCTCTAGTGATAAGTTTCCAGGAATAGGGAAAAAAACTGCAGAAACGATTGTGGATCTTTTAGGTGAAGATGCCATTGATCAAATTAACGCAGATGAAACTGTTTTAGCTAAAGTTCCCGGGTTAAATGAAAAAAAGAAAGAAGTCATCGTTAACACGATACGTTCCAGTAATGGAATGGAAAAAATTATTATCGGATTAAATGACTTTGGGTTTGGAAGTCGATTAGCGTACACAATCTACCAAACTTATCAGACAGAAACATTAGAAATCATTCAAGAGAATCCTTATCAATTAATAGAAGATATTGAAAATATTGGATTCAAAAAAGCCGATGCTATTGCTGAAAACTTAGGTTTTGCTGCAGACTCTCCCCGGCGTATTCAAGCGGCTTTATCATTTGCATTAAATGAATTGTGCATCAGTGAAGGCAATACGTATACTTTAGCAGAACCCTTATTGAATGAAACCATAAGAGTACTTGAAGAAAGTCGTTCATTCATTATTGAACCAGATATAGTAGCAAAAGAATTATTAAACCTGATCGAAGAAAACAAATTAATTGAAGATCAGCACAAGTTGTACATTAACTCGCTATATGCTGCTGAGTGGGGAATTGCAAACTCTGTAAAACGGTTAATGGAAAACAGTAAAAAAATTCAGTATCCAGCGCATAATGTCAAAAAAGAAATTCGTAAAATGGAGAAAAGATTGGGTATCCAGTATGGGAATTCACAAATCGAAGCAATTGAAGAAGCAGTTGTCTCACCATTGTTTATTCTGACTGGGGGTCCAGGTACCGGGAAAACAACGGTATTAAATGGAATCGTAACCTTGTTTGCTGAATTGAATGGCTTGTCTTTAGAGATAGATGATTACCACGATAAGATTTTTCCAATTCTTTTGGCAGCCCCTACAGGACGCGCGGCTAAACGAATGAATGAATCTACGGGATTGCCAAGTAGTACGATTCATCGTCTTTTAGGATTAAATGGTCAAGAAAAACCAAGTGCAGAGCTTTCTGATAGAGAGCTAGAAGGTGGATTGTTGATTGTCGATGAAATGTCTATGGTGGATACATGGCTAGCGAATCAACTGTTAAGAGCAGTCCCGCAAAATATGCAAGTCATCTTTGTAGGAGATAAAGATCAACTGCCTTCTGTGGGCCCTGGTCAAGTTTTGCATGATCTTATTCGTGCAAAACAGATTCCTAGTAGAGAGCTAACTGAAATTTACCGACAAGACGATGGGTCTTCCATTATTTCATTAGCACATGCCATTAAAGAGGGGCAACTTCCTGCAGATTTCACGAAAAATAAAAAAGACCGGTCTTTCTTTCAATGTACTACCTATCAGATTGAACCGGTCATTCGTCAAGTAGTAGAAAAAGCTAAAGAAAAAGGATTCACTGCCCAAGATATTCAAGTTTTAGCACCTATGTACAGAGGTCCAGCAGGGATAGATGCATTGAATAAAATGATGCAAGAAATCTTCAATCCAAATCCTTCTGGTAGACGAAAAGAAGTTAAATTTAACGATAAGAATTACCGTATCGGGGATAAGGTATTACAGTTAGTCAACTATCCCGAAATGAATGTGTTTAATGGAGATATGGGAGAGATTGTCGGAATCAATTTAGCTAAAGAAACCGAAGATAAAGTAGATGAAATCGTCATTCAATTTGATGCTAATGAAGTTGTCTACAAACGAAATGAATGGATGAAAATTACGCTAGCCTATTGTTGTTCAATTCATAAGTCTCAAGGCTCAGAATTTAAAATGGTTATCTTACCAATGGTGCAAAACTACCACCGTATGTTGAGACGTGATTTACTGTATACAGGCATTACAAGAAGTAGTGAATTGCTTATTTTGTGTGGCGAACCTAACGCTTTTGAGGAATGTGTAGCAAAATCTTCCGCAACCAGACTCACAACATTGACTGAACGTTTATTAGGAGAAGATCAACATGTTGATCTTGTTGTGAAAATGCCTGCTAATATAGATAAGCTAAAAGAAACAAAACTAACAGATTTTATTTCTCCTTCACCATCAGTAACCGAAAAAAAAATTGAAAAGATAAATAAAGAAGAACCGAAGAATTATCGCCTGACAATCGAAATGATTCAATCCAATATGATTGATCCGATGATTGGCATGGATGGAATAGTACCAAGTGTATAAAAAAAGTTTCAGAAGATTTTTCTTCTGAAACTTTTTTTATACACTTGGAAGACGTGATGTTCAAATCCAAAAATAACGCGAGCCAGTTTTGAATTGAAAATCAATTGGCTGATCCACCAATATTTCCCCATCGGCATTTGCATCCATTTTTGAAGTTGTTTTGAGAGAAATAGTGGATACTTGATAATAATACACATTTTTATGATTTAAATGTTTTCCTCCAAGGATCATTAGAATAAAAAGATACAATAAGTTAGCAAACGAGTGTTTAGGCAAAATAATCAAATCTAATTTTCCATCTATTTGAGAAGCTTTTGGTGAAACAGGGATGCCACCACCGAAATAAGGATGGCTATTAATAATAACTAAAAAAGCATCGTCAAACTGAGATTTTTCGCCATTTGTTGTAATCGTCAAAGGAAAAGCTTTTTGTTTAAAAAAGACTTGAACTAGACTGGCAAAATAAACAAAAGAGCTCATCCCTAACTTGTTTAAAAAGACTTTAGATGGAGAATGGTTTGCCCTTTTTACGACTGCCGCGTCAAAACCGATACCCACATTATTTACAGCAAATCCCTTATGTTGTTGATTGTGGTCGTAATATTCAATGATATCTAATATTGTTGCTTGTTGAGCAGTAAGGATTTGTTTTAGAGCTTTTTTTGGGTCTTTTGAAATACCTGTTCCTCGCGCAAAGTCATTACCAGAGCCAGCAGGGATATACCCTACTGGGATGTGGGCATATTGTTCACCTAAACCTATAAGAACTTCATGTAAGGTGCCATCCCCACCAATAACGATAATTAATTGAGACAGCTCATGCTCTTTATCAATTTCTTGCGCTACTGCTTTAGTTAATTCCACAGTATGTCCGTGATAAGCAGATTTATGTACAGTAAAACTTATCTGCTGAGCCATCAGCAAGTTACCAATTTGGTGACTGATTTTTTTTCCTTTACCAGAACCTGAAAGCTCGTTAATAATAAGATGATAATGTTTAATTGTTGACATGAGTACTCCTTTTGACTTGCTTTTATAATTGCGCCACTTTACATTATAAAACAAATAAAAATTAAATTCGAAGTAAATTTATGAGAAAATCAAAAAAAAACAGTTACAAACTAATTGAAAGTGTTAGAATAAACAAGGATTTTGTTTCACGTTTAGGAAGGATGGACAAATATGAAGAAAAAACTATTATCAAACAAATATACACTAGGAGTAATTGACATTCTTTACATTGTGGTGGGTTCGTTTATTGCAGCCTTATCATTTAATGCATTTTTATTGCCGAACTTAATTATTTCGGGCGGTATCAGTGGGGTCAGTACAATTACGAAAAGCGTATTTAGCTGGGATCCTTCAATCGTACAGTTAGCTTTCAATATACCCTTATTGTTGATTTGTTTTATATTTTTAGGAAAAGAAGCAGGATATAAAACTATTTTAGGGAGTTTAATATTACCTGCATTCATTGGAATGCTAGACTTTATCAAACCATGGACGGATACACCTTTATTAGCAGCTTTATTTGGAGGTATTTTAACTGGTATTGGTTTAGGTATTGTATTTAGAGCAAAAGCATCAACCGGTGGGACAAGTATTATCGCACAAGTGATTCATGAGTACATAAAATTGCCTTTAGGTATGAGTGTTGCGTTAATTGATGGATTAGTGATTGTATGTGCACTACTTGTTTTTGATGGTGAAGTTGTCATGTATTCCATTATCTCGCTATTTGTTATTAGTCGTACTATCGACGTTGTACAAGTTGGATTTAATCATTCTAAGACTGTCATGATCATTTCTGAATACCCATCAGAAGTAAAACAAGCAATCTTTAATACGGTTAATCGTGGAGTGACGAACTGGGGTATTAAAGGCGGATATGGCAATTCAGATAAACAAATGCTAATGTGTGTTGTGGCTGAACAAGAATTTACGTTCTTAAAAGATGCTGTTTTAGATGTAGACGAAAATGCCTTTGTAGTGGTAATGAGTGCGAGTGAAGTTTGGGGACGTGGGTTTACTCTAGCTAAGGAAAAGCCTATTATCTAAAGGGATTTAGTGAAAAAGATACTTTTATTTATTGACAAGTTGCGCATCTTCTCCTATACTTTAAAGCGTACTAAGGATAAATTTATTTAATCACTTGTTTAAAGAAAAGTTTTCCATGGCTGAAAGAAAACTAACAATATTAAATCAATGCTCCCTTATTAAAATAGTAGAAATACTATCGTTTCTCGCGTTATCGAGACTTAAGAGGTAATGAACAGTCAAATGACTTCATTGCAAACAAGGTGGTACCGCGATTCATTCGTCCTTGTCTGGCAATGTTGTTGTTGGACTTTTTTTGTGCTCTTTTATAAATACACGAGTTAAATTTGAAAGGAAGAAAACGATGAAAAAATTATCAAGCAATGAAGTTCGTCAATTATTTTTAGACTTTTTTGAATCAAAAGGACACAAAGTGGAACCTAGTGCATCACTCGTTCCTTTTGAAGACCCAACGTTATTGTGGATCAATTCCGGTGTAGCAACATTAAAGAAATATTTTGATGGTTCAGTGATACCTGAAAATCCAAGAATTACAAATGCACAAAAAAGTATTCGTACAAATGATATCGAAAATGTTGGGAAAACAGCTCGTCACCATACATTATTTGAAATGCTCGGAAATTTTTCAATAGGGGAATACTTTAAAGAAGAAGCTATTGAATGGGCATGGGAGTTTTTAACAGAAGATAAATGGTTGGGATTAGATCCTGAAAAACTGTATGTAACGGTGTACCCTGAAGATACAGAAGCTAAAAAGATTTGGAAAGAAAAAATTGGATTAACGGATGATCATATAGTAGATGTGGCTGATAATTTTTGGGATATTGGAGCTGGTCCAAGCGGTCCAGACTCTGAAATCTTTTATGATCGAGGAGAAGCCTTCAATGATTTAGCTGAAAATGATCCTGAGAACTACCCAGGAGGCGAAAATGAACGTTGGTTGGAAATTTGGAATTTAGTATTCTCAGAATTCAATCATAAACCAGATGGCACCTATGAGCCGCTACCAAATAAAAACATTGATACAGGTATGGGGTTAGAGCGGGTCGTTTCCATTTTACAAGATGCGCCAACAAATTTTGAAACAGATCTATTTATGCCAATTATTAAAAAAGTAGAAACTTTGAGCGAAACAAAAAAATACGGTAAAAATCCAACAGATGATATTTCATTTAAAGTCATTGCAGATCACGTTCGTGCAGTAAGCTTTGCTATCGGAGATGGTGCGCTGCCTTCTAATGAAGGACGCGGATATGTATTACGTCGCTTATTGCGCCGAGCAGTTATGCATGGGAAAAAATTAGGTATTGATGAAGCCTTTATGTATAAATTAGTTCCTATTGTCGGAAGTATTATGGATAGTTTTTACCCTGAAATATTAGAACAAGAAGATTTCATCATCAAAGTGATCAAAAATGAAGAAGAGCGTTTCCACGAAACCATCAATGATGGCTTAACGATTTTAAATGAACGAATCACTGAATTAAAAGAAAAAGGTGAAACAAGCATCGCAGGATCTGATATTTTTAAATTGTATGATACGTATGGATTTCCGGTTGAATTGACCGAAGAATACGCTCAAGATGAAGGCTTTAACGTAGATCATGAAGGATTCGAAAAAGAAATGACTGCTCAAAGAGATCGTGCGCGTGCTGCTCGAAGTGGCGAGAAATCGATGGGCGTCCAAACAAAATTATTCTCTGATTTAAAAGAAGACAGTATTTTTGTAGGGTACGATAAAACAACTGAAATGGGTACTTTAGAAGTGATTGCAACTGATGAAGAGCTTGTGACTTCAGCGCAACCTGGAGAACGTGTTCGTTTGATTTTTGATCAAACACCATTTTATGCTGAAATGGGTGGACAAGTTGCCGATAAGGGTGTTGTCAAAGATACGACTGGTAAACTTATCGCTAAAGTGGTAGAGGTTAAAAAAGCTCCAGCAGGACAACCACTGCATATAGTTGAAGTGCTTGAAGTTCTGACCGTTGGAGAAACTTATGCATTAGAAGTTGATAAAGCATTAAGAAATAAAATCACTCGAAACCACACGGCTACTCATTTACTGCATCAAGCCTTAAAAGATATTTTGGGTGAACACGCTAACCAAGCTGGTTCATTAGTTACACCAAATCATTTACGTTTTGATTTTACTCATTTTGGTCAAGTTACACGAAATGAATTAGATCAAATGGAGCAAATTGTAAATGAAAAAATATGGGAATCTATTTCTGTAGTTACAGTTGAAACGGATATTGCTAATGCTAAAGAAATGGGAGCAATGGCCTTATTCGGCGAAAAGTATGGCGATTTGGTCCGTGTCGTTAATGTGGGTAACTATTCTATTGAGCTATGTGGTGGTGTTCACGTCAGCAATACAAGTGAAATTGGTATCTTTAAAATCGTTTCTGAATCAGGAATAGGTGCTGGTGTTCGCAGAATTGAAGCTGTAACAAGCGAAGCAGCGTATACATTATTGCAAACAGAACAAAAACGTCTCATTGAAGTTGCTACTTTAGTAAAAGCTCAACAAACACAAGATGTGAAAACCAAAGTACAACAATTACAAACAGAATTAAAAGAAGCACAAAAAGAAAATGAATCGTTACAAGCAAAATTAGCTAATGACCAAGCAGGCGATATTTTTAAAAATATCCAAGAAGTGAACGGCGTAACGATCGTAGCTGCAGAAGTTGATGTAAAAGATATGAATCAACTTCGTCAATTAGCCGATCAATGGAAACAAAATAGTGTATCTAATGTCTTAGCATTAGGTTTTTCGACTAATGGAAAAGTTAATTTGCTAACAGCTGTTGATGCAGAAACAATCAAAAAAGGATTCAAAGCAGGAGATCTAATCAAAACCATCGCTCCACTTGTTGGCGGTGGCGGTGGCGGACGTCCGGATATGGCTCAAGCTGGCGGCAAGAACCCAGCAGGTTTATCAGATGCTTTAGCTAAAGTAACAGACTGGGTTAAAGATAAAGACTAATTTTAGTTAAGTCACGTATGCTAAGAATATGAAAACAGTTAACTAGAGTGTTTTTTGAATATAGATTGAAACCAATAAGCAAAGATAAAGAGGAGTGGAAGCTTTAGTTTCCACTCCTCTTTAGTTATAAAATAGAAAAATAAATTTTATGATGTTCATTTTCTGATAATCATTGTAGTTTGAAGTGCTTTCTTGTAAAATAAGAATAGATGTTACAGAAATTGAGGTGTAGACCATGAGTTCAACAGATGAAACAGTACGTTTTAACGTTGGTGACAACAGCGAAAAAAGTGTCAAAGAAACTTTAGAATTAGTACATGATGCATTAGAAGAAAAGGGATACAATCCGATCAACCAAATAGTTGGCTACTTGCTTTCAGGAGACCCAGCCTATATTCCACGTCACAATGATGCTCGAAATCTAATTAGACGCCATGAACGTGATGAAATTGTTGAAGAGATCGTTAAAGCCTATTTGAAAGAGAGTGGACCTAAAGCTTAATGAGAACAATGGGATTAGATGTCGGTTCCAAAACCGTTGGTGTAGCCGTTAGTGATCCATTCGGTTGGACCGCACAAGGAATCGAGATCGTTAAAATTAATGAGATGCAAGAAGAATACGGCATAGAACGTATTGGCGAATTGATTAAGATTCATGAAGTCACAAAAGTAGTGATCGGTTTGCCAAAGAATATGAATAATTCTATCGGTCCTCGAGCAGAAGCTTCTCTTCGATATGCTGAATTAATTAAAGAAACATTTAATTTACCAGTAATTTTACAGGATGAACGTTTAACGACTGTTCAGGCTGAAAGAATGTTGATTGAAGAAGGAAATACTTCTAGAGCAAAAAGAAAAAAAGTTATTGATAAACTAGCGGCAGTAATGATTCTACAGAATTATTTGAATCAAAATCAAAACTAGCAATTCAGTCAATAGTGCGCTAAAATAGAAAAGAAACTTATCACATAATTAAAGGAGTGTTGACCAATGTCACATGACCACGATCACGACCATGAACATGACCACGATCATGAACATATTACCTTAGTAGATGAACAAGGTAACGAACAATTATACGAAATTTTATTTACATTTGACTCAGATGATTATGGCAAATCTTACGTTTTTGTATATCCTGCTGGAGCAAATGAAGGAGAAGAAGTTGAACTTGAAGTTTACTCATTCATTGAAACAGAAACTGGAGAACAAGGCGAATTAAAACCAATTGAAACTGAAGAAGAATGGGATATGATTGAAGAAGTCTTAAACACATTCTTAGCAGACGAAGAAGAATAATTCGTTAATTTTATTAATGCAACTATGAGTAAAACGTGTGAAAAAGCTGACAAATTTGATTTGTTAGCTTTTTTTTGTTCTCATAAAGTAAGATATCATGTATAATGATACAAGTTAGTGTCATAGCCAAAGTGAAAAATCAATGGAAACCTTATTATAGTTTAGGAGGGTCACTTTTTGTCAAAACGAAATAAGAACAACCAAACAAAAAATACTAAAGAAGTAAAAATCGATTTAACTAGTAATGTAAGTGAAAGACAAAAAGAAAAATCATTGGTTAAGAAAATTGTACTTAGCATTTTAGCAGCATTTATTATTCTGTTGATTCTATTTGGATTAATAGGTTATCAGTATGTGACAACATCGTTAGAACCATTAGATACAGAAAATAAAACTGAAGTAGCGGTAGAAATTCCTACAGGTTCGAGTTCAAAAGATATCGCACAAATTTTACAAGATAACGGCATTATAAAAAGTGCAATAGTGTTTAGTTACTATGTTCGTATGAATAATGAAACGGACTTTCAAGCTGGAAACTATGCCTTTTCTCCGTCAATGTCTCTTGACTCGATTGTTGATCAACTTCAAGAAGGTGGAACAGCCGAAAGTTATCAAGGTATAAAAATATTAGTTAAAGAAGGTACTTCGATTGATCAAATCGGAGATACTATTGCTGAAAGTTCAGAGTATACTAAAGAAAATTTTTTAACGGCTATTCAAAATGAGGTGTTCTTAACGGATATGCAAACCAAGTATCCTGAACTATTAACTTCAGCTCTTGAAGCAGAGGATACGCGGTATCGTTTAGAAGGATATCTTTTTCCTGCTACTTATGATTTTCCGGAAGAAATGACATTAGAAGAACTGATTGAGAACATGATTAGTAGAATGGATGAAGAAATGACAGGTTTTTATCCTGAAATTAAAGAGTCCAATAGAACTGTACAAGATATTTTAACGATTGCTTCTCTAGTCGAACGTGAAGGATTTACGTTAGAAGACCGGAAAAAGATTGCTGGTGTTTTTTATAACCGTTTAGCAATCGATATGCCTCTACAAACGGATATTGCTGTTTTGTATGCATTAGATGAGCATAAGGAATATATATCAAATAAAGATGTTTCAGTAGATTCTCCATATAATTTATATGTGCACCCTGGATTTGGTCCTGGACCGGTTAACAGTCCAAGTGCAGATGCTATAAAAGCTACGTTACAGCCAACTGAATCAGAGTATATGTACTTTTTAGCAGATATGGAAACTGGGAAAATTTACTACGCTGAAACCTATGAACAGCATCTGGAATATAAAGCTGAATATGTTGATTAATAGATTTGAATGAACTGTAAATAAAGAATAAAAAAAAGCATTGGATCACTTGATTCAATGCTTTTCATAAAGGAAAGAGGAATAGTATGACGAACAAAAAGAGACCAATAGTGATTGGAGTTACTGGAGGATCTGGAAGCGGAAAAACAAGTGTCAGTCGTGCCATCTACAATCAATTTACAGGACATTCTATTTTAATGTTGGAACAAGATTTTTACTATAAAAATCAAGACGACTTATCCTTTGAAGAACGTTTAAAAACAAATTATGACCACCCGTTTGCTTTTGATACAGATTTACTTATTCAGCACTTAAAAGATTTGATTCACTACAAGTCAATTGAAAAGCCAGTATATGACTATGCTGCGCATACTAGAAGTAAGGATATTATCATTCAAGAACCCAAAGAGGTTATCATTCTTGAAGGAATCTTGATTTTGGAAGATTCACGATTAAGAAAATTAATGGATATAAAAGTATACGTAGATACAGATGACGATATACGTATCATTCGTCGAATCAAACGAGATATAGAAGAACGAGGCCGTACACTTGATTCAGTTATTGAACAGTACTTAACAGTCGTGAAACCGATGCACCATCAATTTGTTGAACCTTCTAAAAAATACGCAGATATTATTATTCCAGAAGGTGGAACAAACCAAGTAGCAATCGATTTGATGACGACAAAAATTAGAAGTATACTAGTTGAAGAATCGAAGGTATAAAGACAATAGTAAATTCATTTAAAAGATGATAGTTGAATCAAAAGTTTAGAAAAATTAGAATTTTAGGTTTACAAATAGAATTCTACATGGTATCTTGTCAATATTGAAAATATAATTACGCTTTCAGCTAAATAGTGAAAGCAAGAATCAGATATGATTCTAATAAAGGAGATCGCATTAAATGATTGAAAAAGTATATCCAATGACATTAGATGGCAAACAAAAGTTAGAAGAAGAATTAGAATACCTTAAAACGGTTAAACGTAAAGACATCGTAGAAAGAATCAAGATTGCTCGTAGTTTTGGAGATTTATCTGAAAACTCTGAGTATGAATCAGCAAAAGATGAACAAGCTTTTGTTGAAGGAAGAGTAACAACTATTGAAAATATGTTGCGTTTTTCTGAGATTATTGATAATTCAAATACCGCAACTGATGAAGTTTCATTAGGTAGAAAAGTAACCTTTATTGAATTGCCAGATGGTGATGAAGAAGAATATACGATTGTTGGTAGCGCAGAAGCTGATCCTTTCAAGGGATTAATTTCGAATGACTCACCTATTGCCAAAGCTTTAATGGGCAAAAAAGTAGGTAGTGAAGTTACTTTTGGAACTCCAGGTGGAGATATGTTGGTTAGAATTGTAGAAATTAGTTGATTTAATGTATTTTTTAATAAAAGCTACTCATTGAGCAGCTTTTATTTTTTTTGGATATACGTCTTTAGTCTTAGTTAGAGTTCATGCTAAAGAACATTACATAATGAGTTAAAAACGGTATACTGGGTAAAAGAAACATAACAAAGGAGACTTAATGGGTATGAGAAATAATTGGAAATGGTTCTTACTAATTGAATCACTCTTATTGATAGTAGCTTTATACCAGCTGATTCATAATCTATTTATATTAGGGCTCTTTGCTATTGGTGGCTGGTTGATCTTTTTAAGCCGTGATCAGCAAAAAAGAAAAAGAAGAATGCCTTTAGTTATTGGAATTTTTTTAATGGCTTTTGCATTAATGTCGTTAGCTGGTTTTTGGTATATGCTAATTGGAGCGGTTGTCTTCCTTTACCTAAATTATGGCAAGGTATTTTCAAAAATGGACTCCTTCAATTTCCAGCAAGCTCCATGGAATGAAAAAGAGATTGTAGTTGTTGAAACAACCGATAGTTTGCCAAAGAATGCCAAGCGCTTTAAAAGAAATTGGTTAGGAAATGAAAGAATCGGTAACACAATATATGAGTGGGATGATATTAATTTTTCGATTTTTATGGGAGACACAATCATTGATTTAGGAAACACTATTCTCCCAAAAAATGAAAGTTATATTGTTATTCGAAAAGGATTTGGGAAAACACGTATTTTGGTTCCAAATGGTATTGGTATCATGATTGAACACAGTGCTGTTAAAGGGAAAATTACATTTGAAGAACAACAGTATATTTTGGAGAATGAATCCGTTAAACTATACAGTAAGCATTATGAAGACCAAGCCAGAACATTAAAGATTATAACAAACGTGTTGGTTGGGGATTTAGAGGTGATCGCAATATGAAGCAAAAAGTTATTCGATCACTTTTTTTCTCCAGTAGTATCATTATATTTATGTTGTTTTTTGTCATTATAGCCAGTTACAGCTTTGCATATTCTCCTGAAAGCTGGTATTTAGATATTTTTACAACACGCTTTTTTTATATTCCTTTTATTGGGTATTTACTGGCTGTCTCAGCAGCGATTGGTCTAGGTGTTACACTTGGTGTTTATTATCTAAACAAACGCCAGTGGCAACACATAGAAGAGACTCTTCACACTCTTGTAAAAGGAGACTATTCAAAAGAGACATTTGATCAACTACTTGCTAAGAATGAAGAGGATTATTTTTTTTCTGATGAATTGAAAAGAGCACTTGTGGATATTCGTGAAAAATTAGTCACATTAGCCAATGAAGTACAAATAAACAGCAATTCAGCCAATTCTATTAATGGTCAGACGAAAGAAGAAATTCTGGTCTCTGAACGGAGCCGTTTGGCACGAGAATTACACGATTCCGTCAGTCAACAACTATTTGCAGCTATGATGATGTTGTCTGCTTTAAATGAGCAGATGGGTGAGTCAAGCGGAGCCTTACAAAAGCAAGTAAAATTAATAGAGTCTATTGTAAATGAAGCGCAGGCTGAAATGCGAGCTTTATTACTCCATTTAAGACCCGTCAATTTAGAAGGAAAGTCATTGAAAAAAGGAATTGAGCAACTGTTAAATGAGCTTCGCACCAAAATTCAAATTGAATTAAATTGGGATATTGAGGATGTTTCACTACCAAATGGCATAGAAGATCATCTTTTTCGTATCGTTCAAGAACTTCTTTCAAATACATTGCGGCATTCAAAAGCAAACGAATTAGAGGTTTACTTGCACATCATTGATCAATCTGTTTTATTGAGAGTCATTGACGATGGAATTGGTTTCAATACGACTGAAAACAAAGCTGGAAATTATGGGTTGCAGAATATTAATGAACGAGTAATCGGAATGGGTGGGACATGCAAGATTATCAGCTTTAAAAATAAGGGAACAAGTGTTGAGATAAAGATACCGCTTATGACTAAAATCGAAAAAGGGGCAGGGAAATATGATTAAAGTATTATTAGTGGACGATCATGAAATGGTTCGATTAGGAGTTTCCTCTTACTTATCCATCCAAAGTGACATAGAGGTTATAGGAGAAGCTGAGAACGGAAAAATTGGTTTTGAAAAGGCAATGGAGCTGCGTCCAGATGTTATTTTGATGGACTTAGTGATGGATATAATGGATGGTATCGAGTCAACAAAAGCTATTATGAAAGAATGGCCTGAAGCAAAAATCGTTATTGTAACTAGTTTTATTGATGACGAAAAAGTTTACCCTGCACTGGAAGCAGGAGCGTCCAGCTATATTTTAAAAACATCAACTGCAAGTACAATTGCGAATGCGATTCGCTCTACATATAAGGGTGAAACGATTCTGGAACCGGAAGTAACCGGAAAAATGATGGAACGTCTAACTAAAAAGCCTATTCATCAACTACATGAGGATCTAACGAATCGTGAACAAGAGATTCTCATGTTGATTGCTCAAGGCAATTCTAACCAAGAAATTGCTGACGCACTTTTCATAACCCTTAAAACGGTTAAAACACATGTTTCAAATATATTAGCTAAGTTAGAAGTAGAAGATCGAACGCAAGCAGCAATTTATGCTTTTAAACATCACCTTATTGAGTAAAGCAAGATAAACAAGTACAATGAAGTCGATAGGAACTAGTATAGAGTTAAGAATAAGAAAGATGGTGAATAAATGAAAAAGAACTTTGCAATTATTGGTTTAGGGCGTTTTGGCAGCAGTATTTGTCGTACGCTTGTAGAAAGTGGACATGATGTACTGGCGATTGATTTAAATGAAGATAGAGTAAATGAGTATATGAATATAGCCACTCATGCAGTTGTTGCAAATGCTCAAGATGAAAGTGTTTTACGTTCATTGGGGATCCGTAATTTTGATCATGTCATTATAGCTATTGGTGAGGATATTCAAGCAAGCATTTTAACCACACTTATGATCAAAGAAATGGGTAATTCATACATCACAGCTAAAGCTCAAAATGCCTACCATGGAAAAGTGTTAGAAAAAATAGGAGCCGATCATGTTGTCCACCCTGAAAGAGATATGGGTATTCGAATTGGACATCATTTGGTTTCACGAAACGTAGTGGATTATTTAGAACTATCGGATAAATATTCATTAGTTGAACTAAAAGTAACCAACTCAAAATTTTTTAATAAAACACTTTTAGAATTAAATTTTAGACAACGTTATGGACTAAATGTTATTGGAATTCGACGAGGGCAAGAGATGATCATTTCTCCTGCAGCTGATGCCGTCATTCAGGTGAATGATACGCTTATGATCGTTGGCGGTATTAAAGAAATTGATTGGTTAGAAAACCAAATGCCATAGAAATACGTTCAAGAAAAACCCAAAGATGTTGTTGTATCTTTAATTATGATACTATTAATAAGGATAATAAGTTCTTATGAGAGGAGGAATCACAGAGAATCATTTCTGTGAAACTTACTATGAAAATTGAAATAACAGATAGTGCTAAAGAATGGTTTGAAAATGAGGTGGGTCTTGAAAAAGGAAGTGGCATTCGATTTTTAGGAAAAGTTTATGGAAGCACTGAAGTCCATGAAGGATTCTCAGTCGGAATGGAAGTTACTCAACCCGCTGAAGTCTTAGCTAAAACCATTATTGATGGGATCATTTACTTTATTGATAAAAATGATGAATGGTTTTTTAGTGGATACGATTTACAAGTTAATTATGATAAAGAACGGGAAGAACCAATCTACCATTTTATTGAACACTAAAAAAAGCCTCACCCGACATTTTATTTTGTAGAATGTCAGGTGAGGCTTTTTTTTAAGAGATTAAACTGGCATAATAACCGGTAAAATCATAGGGTGTCTTTCAGTTCGTTCAAATAAGAATGGTTTTAAACTTTCAATGATTGTGTTTTTTAAAGTTTGTTCGGTAACTTTATCATTTGCTAAACTTCTATTTAAACTTTTAGTCATAACTTGTTGTGCATCATTAATTAATTCTCCAGATTCACGCATATAAATAAATCCACGAGACAAGATATCAGGACCTGCTAATACTTCTTTAGACTTGTAATCGATTGTTACTACGACAACAACCAACCCTTCTTCAGATAGCAACTTACGGTCACGTAAAACAACATTTCCGATGTCTCCGATTCCTTTACCATCTACATAGACATCTCCAGCTTCGAAGTGCCCAGCTTCTCTGGCTGAATCAGCCGTTAAAGCTATGATATCACCATTATCTAAGATAAAAGAATTTTCTTTAGGAATTCCTACTAGTTCAGCAAGACCTGCATGAATTTTTTGCATTCTGTATTCACCATGAACAGGGATAAAGTATTTAGGTTTCATTAAACGAAGCATCAATTTTTGTTCTTGTTGACCACCATGTCCAGAAGTATGAACATTATTTACTCTTCCATGAATAACATTTGCACCAGCTTCAGAAAGTAAATTAATAACACGATTTACACTTGAAGTATTCCCAGGGATAGGAGAGCTAGAAAAAATTACTGTATCACCAGGTTGAATAGAAATTTGACGATGTGTACCATTAGCGATACGACTCAAGGCTGCCATTGGCTCACCTTGTGATCCTGTACATAAAATAATACTTTCCTTTGCAGGAAGGCGATTAATTTCTCTAGGTTCTATAAAGGTTTCTTCTGGAGCAGTGATATAGCCTAATTGACGACCAGTTGTAACAGACGATTCCATACTACGACCAAAAACAGCTATTTTACGTCCTGTTTTGATTGCTGCATTTGCAACTTGTTGCAAACGAGAAATATTAGAAGCAAAAGTCGCAAAAATGATACGGCCTTCTACTTTTTGCATGATACTTGTGATTGATTCTCCAACAACTTGTTCAGATTTAGTGAAAGTAGGGATTTCAGCATTTGTACTATCAGATAAAAGAGCTAGTACACCTTCATCACCTATTTTAGCCATTCTGTGCAAGTTTGCTGGTTTGCCTACTGGAGTAAAATCAAATTTGTAATCTCCAGTTAGAACGATGTTGCCGGGTGGTGTCTTAACGACAATACCAAAAGCTTCGGGAATACTATGTGTCGTTCTAAAAAAACTAACACTTGTTTTACGGAATTTTATGACGTCATCTTCACCAATTTCGTGCAATACTGTATCACGCAATAAACCATGTTCAGTTAATTTGTTACGAATTAACGCAGAAGCTAATGGTCCGGCATAAATTGGAATATTGGCTTGTCTTAATAAGAAAGGAATACCACCAATATGATCCTCATGTCCATGTGTGATAACTAAAGCTTTAACTTTATGGATATTTTGAACAATGTAACTGTAATCAGGAATAACATAATCAATTCCTAATAATTCGTCTTCAGGAAATTTAATACCGGCGTCAATAATGATGATTTCATCTTGAAATTGAACACCATACGTATTTTTACCAATTTCCCCTAAACCCCCAATGGCAAAGACAGCAGCTTCATTATTTTTTATAGAAGGTTTCATTAGTTAAACTCCACTAACTTGAAATCCGGACTATTTTGTTCGTATTCAAGATACTTTCCATCAATTTTTTGAACAAGTTCAATATTATAGGGGGTATTTTGTTCAACCAATTCACGTGCTTCCACAGCACTTCCTGCTTCTAGATAAAGTGCTTGTGTGTCTTCTCTTTTTGGGTTTCTTAATTTTGTTTCTTGATAATTAACTTTAAAAATCATTTATTTCTCTCCTCTTTATACGTTCTCTCTAGAATAGATAGAACGTTAGTCTTTTTTATAAAAAATTGGTGAAGTGTTTTGCATTACGAAAAAATCAATCTATGAACTTTATTCAAAGATGACAAACGAAAACCACGTCAGTTTAATTCCTTAACATGAATGTAAAGCTACTAGAAAAAAATTATGATTTCTTCTTTGTATTCAGTTTAGTTTTTTCCCGAACTAGTGGTTGTGGTAAGTACACAACAGCTAAATTTATTTTACCATAATTCATTAATTAAGTATAGAAAGTTAGTTGGTACGAAAAAAATAGAAATTGACTATTCGTACTTAGAAGAAATTATGCTATATTGTAATAGATGTTTTTTGACGATGCAAGGGATAAACAGACTAAGATCTTATTTTTAGTTTTAAAGGTAAAAACACAAAATCATCAACAATAGAATAATTTTAAGGGAGATGAGAAATTGAATTTAATGTGGAGATATACAATGAAGTATAAAAAATTAGTATTGATAAATTTTTTGTGCGTTTTTGGTTTCATCTTGATTGAACTAGGACTGCCCACTTTGTTGGCACAGCTAATCAATAAAGGTTTAATGTTTAATGATTTTGACGTTGTAACCTATTATGGGAAATGGATGTTTATCATTTCTATAATTGGATTGATTGGGTTGATTGGTCTAGCGTATACCGTTAGTAGCATTACTACTAGACTCGTTCGTGATATTCGTAATGACATTTTTGAAAAAGTGCAGTCTTTTTCTCACAAAGAATACAACGAATTTGGTGTCTCTTCATTAGTGACACGCACAACAAATGATGCATTTCAAATTATGGTTTTCATGCAAATGGTTTTACGAGTAGGAATGATGACTCCGCTCATGTTCATTTCTAGTTTTATCATGATCATTCGAACCAGTCCGTCATTGTCGTATGTCGTGTTGATTGCCGTCCCTTTTTTAATTGGAATTGTTTATTTCATTGGAAAGCACTCCGCACCTTTATCCAATAGACAACAAATTAATTTGGATGAAATCAACTTAAACTTACGCGAAAATTTAACAGGTTTAAGAGTGATTCGTGCATTTGTAAAAGAAAAGTTTCAAGAAAGCCGATTTTATCAAGTTAACGATAATTATATGAATGTTTCTAAAAAATTATTTAAGTTGATGGCGTTAGCCATGCCGACTTTCTCAATTGTCTTTAACTGTATTTTTGCAGTTGTTATTTGGTTGGGGGCTATAGAAATAAATACTGGGGATCTTCAAGTAGGGAGTTTAGTTGCATTTATAGAATATATTTTTCATGCTCTTTTTTCATTTATGATGTTTGCTAACATTTTTACTATGTACCCAAGAGCAGCTGTTTCTGCTAGACGGATCGAAGAAATATTAACTACTGTACCGTCTATTACAGAAAATGAAAATGGCGTAACGGAAACGGAAACACATGGATACTTGACTTTTGAAGATGTGACGTTCGCTTATCCTGGCAATACTGAAGAACCGGTTATTGAAAATGTAAGTTTTACAGTGAGACCTGGTGAAACTGCTGCATTTATTGGAAGCACAGGTAGTGGAAAATCGAGTTTGATTCAGTTGATACCTCGATTTTATGATGTTACGAAAGGTCGTATTTTAGTCGATGGAGTAGATGTTAGAGAATATAACTTAAGAGCATTACGTCAAAAGATAGGCTACATTCCTCAAAAGGCTTTGTTATTTACCGGAACAATTACTGACAATATGCGTTATGGGAAATGGAATGCTGACAATAAAGAAATTGAGGAAGCTTCAGATATTTCTCAATCTAAAGATTTTATTTTGAAAAAACCGAAACAATTTGATGAATTTTTATCTGAAGGTGGAAGCAATATGTCTGGTGGACAAAAACAACGTCTATCGATAGCACGTGCCATCATAAAAAAACCGGATATTTATATTTTTGATGATAGTTTCTCAGCATTGGATTATCAAACTGATGCAAAATTAAGAGCGCGTTTAAAATTGGAAACTAAAAATGCAGCCGTCCTGATTGTTGCCCAACGAGTGGGTACCATTATGCATGCGGATAATATTATTGTATTAAACAAAGGTGTTGTAGTTGCTCAAGGAACGCATGCAGAATTATTGAAAAAATCTGATGTCTACTATGATATTGCCTCATCACAGTTGTCGAAGGAGGAGTTAGAATGAGTCATATGAAAGGTTCATTACGCCGAATTTGGCAGTATATCAAACCTTATAAAATTGGTTTTCTATCTGCTATTTCGTTAACCATTGTCTGTATGATCGTAAATGCTCTACAGCCTTACATTATTGGATTGGCTATGACAGAGCTAGGTAAAAATGTTTCTGATATGTTGAATAATGTGCCGAATGCAGGAGTTAATTTCCCTTATATTCGTAACATTATCATCATTATCTTGGGGATGGCAGCTATTTATCAAATTACCTTGTATTTATCTTCGTATATCATGACGAATGTCGTTCAAAATACCATGCGTGATTTAAGAAATGAAATTGAACTAAAAATTAATCGTCTTCCAGTCTCATACTTTGATCGAAATCAACAAGGAAATATATTAAGTCGTGTCACAAATGATGTTGATTCCATAAGTAATGCGATGCAACAAAGTTTAATTCAAATGGTTAATTCGTTTATGGGAATTGTGTTCGCTATAACGATGATGTTGTATATCTCTGTTCCATTAGCAATAGTGATTATGACAACCATTCCACTTTCTTTTATTATTTCAAAAGCTATTATCAAAAAATCGCAACCCTATTTTAAAGGGCAACAAGAATCACTAGGGGCGATGAATGGACATGTGCAAGAAAGCTTTAGTGGATTTACTGAAATCAAACTTTATGGAAAAGAAAAAGATAAATTAGAAGAATTTAAAGGAATCAATGCAACGTTGAACAACTATGGTTTCAAAGCTGCCTTTATCTCTGGGATAATGAGCCCTTTAGTAGGATTTGTATCCAACCTAGCTTATTTCGGTATCGCGGTCGGCGGTGGGTACTTGGTTATTATGGGAAACCTGTCTTTAGGAAATTTACAAGCTTTTACTCAATACATTTGGCAAATTAACCAGCCTATTTCTCAAATCACACAACTATCTGGTGTTATTCAAAGTGCAGCAGCAGCAGTTAACCGTGTGTTCGAGATTTTAGATGAACCAGAAGAAATCATTAATGAAACTGAACATGCATTACCTAATACTATAGAAGGTAATGTTGATTTTGAACATGTTTCATTTGGCTATGACAAAGAAAAACCATTGATTACTGATTTGAATGTGTCAGTGAAAAAGGGGCAAACGGTAGCTGTTGTTGGACCTACAGGGGCAGGGAAAACGACGCTAATCAATTTATTAATGCGTTTCTACGACGTTGATAAAGGGGCCATTAAAATTGACGGTATCGATACAAAATCAATGTCCAGACAAGATGTTCGTTCGTTATTTGGAATGGTTTTACAAGATGCTTGGGTTTATAGTGGAACGATTGCTGAAAATATTCGTTTTGGTAAGTTAGATGCAACGGATGAAGAAGTTGTGGAAGCAGCAAAAACAGCTAATGTGGATCATTTTATACGAACTTTACCTGATGGATACAATATGAAACTAAACAAAGAAACGTCTAATGTATCTTTAGGTCAGAAGCAACTTTTAACTATTGCACGGGCTGTAATTTCTGATCCGAAAATTTTGATTCTAGATGAAGCGACTAGTTCAGTAGATACACGCTTAGAAAGTTTGATTCAAAAAGCGATGAAAAAAGTGATGGAAGGCAGAACAAGTTTCGTCATTGCCCATCGCTTGTCCACAATCCGAGATTCTGATTTAATTTTAGTCATGGATCAAGGTGAAATCATTGAACAAGGAACGCATGAAGAACTGCTTGAAAAAGGAACTTTTTATGCAAATCTATACAACAGTCAATTTAGTGAAGAAGAATAAAAAAAATTGAAAAAAACGGTTCTTTATTTTCTGGAGTTGATAAGGAAATTTCCTTCGGATTACGGGATAGCTTGCGGAAAGCCATGGGACCATTTTGAGCCGAAGAACGCGTCTCAAAACTTGCAAGCGTCAAACTTAACGTAGCGGCTAAAGCCGAACGCTAAGTAATTCTCAATGCATCCTTTTTCATGGCTGCAAGCTTCTCCTATTCCTCCGAAAATTTCTGGAATGTGTTAAAAGAAACTCAATTAATTACTGACCAACGTCAAATGTTGAAGAACCAAAAAAACATGGAAGTCCAGCGTGAATGGACTTCCATGTTTTTTTGTTTTTCAGTCTAGTAGTCTAGAAGAATAAAGGGTACAATTGTCTTATAAGCAGCAACAGAAAGGAAGAACCTAAACATGCAAAAGAAAATGATTTTTTTTGATATCGATGGAACATTAGTTAATGATCAAAAAAACATCCCAGAGAGCACCAAATTAGCGATTAAAGAACTAAAAAATAACGGTCATGAAATAGCTATTGCTACTGGACGAAATTTATTCATGGCTCAAAATATCATTGATGAATTAGAAATTAGCCATTATGTTGTTTGTAATGGAGCAGCAGGATACTTACATAACGAACAAGTTTACGAAAACCCGTTGGACCAAGCTCAATTAGAGAAACTTATTCAAGTAGCAGATTTGAATAATCATGACATGATTTATGAAACACCAGAGACATTAAGAAGAAGAAATGAAGAAGCTGACGTTAGTATAACTACAGCTATGAAATCTGTAGGTTATGGCGTCCCAAAATACGATCGAGATTTTTACTTACACAACTCGTTAGTTCAATGTTTGCTGTTTTACCGCGAAGACGAGAAACAATTTTATGAGAGTGGACAGTTTTCAAAATTCCGGTTTGTACGTTGGCATGATTCTGGAGTAGATGTATTGCCGCATGATGGTTCAAAAGCAAATACGGTCATTAGAGTTGCTTTAGAAAATGGCTTTAACATAGAAGATACCATTGCGTTTGGAGATGGCTTGAACGATTTAGAAATGATTGAAAAAGTTGGAACTGGAGTAGCAATGGGCAATGCTTTAGAAAGTGTAAAGTTAAGAGCCGATAAAGTAACAAAAAGTTGCAATGAAGATGGAATTTATATTGCATTAAAAGAACTGGGTTTGATATAATAAGTAGGCAGTCAATAGATAAATTTCGATTTATTTATATTGGGAGTATGGCTCAGTTATTTAGTTGCTGAAGCATTCTACTCTGGGGTCTTGGTATAATGGGATTACGATTGGCTGGCAGCCAATTAATACGGGTTCAATTCCCGTAGACTCCATACTTGAATTTAATAGTTGTTTGTAAAAGCATTGATATAATAGGTTTATATCAATGCTTTTTGCTTGTGATGCTTTTCAGGTTGGAGTTTAGGACTCTCTTAATAGATAAATTTGTTTTATAATCAAATGAATCTTGGTTTGGAATTCATTTGATTGATAAAACTATTTATTAGTCAAATTGAGCGATTTATTGTTTTTAATTGTAAATATGTAGAATAAATGATGGAATTTTGAATGGTTCGTTAGATTAGGTTAAAAATCTGTACATTTTTTCACAGAATTTCATTTTATTGGAAAGTAAACCTTGATTCTTAATTTAAACGTGTTAAAATTGGACTGGCGTTTATTTTATGAAATTAATTTAGGAGGATTTTTAAAATGACAAATGGAAAAACTAAAGTTAGTACAGCTTCATTAAAAGTTTTAGCGGGATGGGGAATAGACACAATTTATGGTATTCCTTCAGGAACTTTGGCTCCTTTAATGGAAGCTTTAGGCGAACAAGAAGAAACAGATATTAAATTCCTACAAGTAAAACATGAAGAAGTAGGAGCAATGGCAGCTGTAATGCAATGGAAATTCGGCGGAAAATTAGGTGTGTGTGTTGGATCAGGTGGTCCCGGTGCATCTCACTTAATCAACGGTCTTTACGATGCAGCTATGGATAATACACCAGTTTTAGCTATCTTAGGATCTCGTCCACAAAGAGAATTAAACATGGATGCATTCCAAGAATTAAACCAAAACCCAATGTTTGATCACATCGCAGTTTACAACCGTCGTGTTGCTTACGCTGAACAATTACCAAAATTGATCGACGACGCAATTCGTACGGCTATCTCTAAACGTGGAGTAGCTGTGTTGGAAGTACCTGGTGACTTCGGTTACCATGAAATTGCTAACGACGCATTCTACTCTTCAGGTCACAGCTACCGTGATTACGTTTCTTCTGCAATCAACGAAGCAGATATCGACGCAGCTGTTGAAGTATTAAACAACGCTAAACGTCCTGTTATCTATGCAGGTATCGGAACTATGGGACATGGTCCAGCAGTTCAAGAATTATCTCGTAAATTAAAAGCTCCAGTTATCACAACTGGTAAAAACTTTGAAACTTTCGACTATGACTTTGAAGGATTAACTGGTTCAACATACCGTGTTGGTTGGAAACCAGCTAACGAAGCTGTTAGAGAAGCAGATACAGTTCTTTTCGTTGGTTCAAACTTCCCGTTTGCTGAAGTAGAAAATACTTTCGGAAGCGTTGAAAAATTCATTCAAATCGACAACAACCCAACAATGCTTGGTAAACGTCATAACGCAGATGTTGCTATTCTTGGTGATGCTGGTGAAGCAGTTCACTCATTACTAGAAAAAGTAGCACCTGTTGAAGAATCAGCATGGTGGACTGCTAACTTGAAAAACGTTCAAAACTGGCGTGATTACATGACTAAGTTGGAAACAAAAGAATCTGGTGCTTTACAACTTTATCAAGTATACAACGCTATCAACAAATATGCTGACGAAGATGCAATCTATTCAATTGATGTTGGGAACTCAACTCAAACATCTATCCGTCACTTGCACATGACTCCTAAAAACATGTGGAGAACTTCTCCATTGTTTGCTTCTATGGGTATTGCACTTCCTGGTGGTATTGCTGCTAAAAACGTATATCCTGATCGTCAAGCATTTAACTTAATGGGTGATGGTGCGTTCTCTATGAACTATCAAGACGTTGTTACTAACGTACGTTACGAAATGCCTGTTATCAACGTAGTATTCACTAACACTGAGTATGGTTTCATCAAGAACAAATACGAAGATACAAATACAAATACTTTCGGTACTGAATTTACTGATGTAGACTACGCTAAAATTGGTGAGGCACAAGGTGCTATTGGTTTCACAGTAAGCCGTATCGAAGACATGGATCAAGTAATGGCTGATGCTGTTAAAGCTAACAAAGAAGGTAAAACAGTCGTAATTGATGCTAAAATTACAAAAGAACGTCCAATTCCAGTGGAAACATTGAAATTAGACCCTACATTGTATAGCGCTGAAGAAATTAAAGCTTACAAAGAAAAATATGAAGCTGAAGAATTAGTACCATTTAGCGAGTACCTAAAAGCTGAAGGTCTAGAATCTATCGTAGCTAAATAATTTTCTGATAGATAACTTAATATTTAATAGAAAGTTGAGTCACCATGTTAAAGTGGTGACTCAACTTTTTTTGTTAGGCAGATGTTATATAAATCTAAAAGGAATTGTTTGAATAATGCGTATTGTAAAGACGTATAGTATAACCATAAAAATCGGAGGCGTTGAAGTTGAAAATAGACAATCAAGAGCAGTTATTGGTAAATTTGAATAAAAAAATAATCATGGAACCGGCAGAATTAACTTTTTCTGGCAAAAGTACTATAAAAGATATTACCAATGTTCATCCAGAGTTAGGGAATCCTTTTCAGTATGAGTTATTCCAATTATTAATGGCTGATTGGAAGGGTGATAAAATTGCTTTAGTTGTAGACTCTTTAGAAATGAGAGATTACCTCACACAGCAAGAAGACTATGAATATTTTCAGGGTTACAAGCAAATATTGAGACGCGAGGTCCATATAAAGAGTGAGATTCATGTCATTTCCATTCCTCCATCCGAAGCGAAACGATTGAAAAAGAAATGGAAACAATTTGTGAATCAATTTGTGCTCATCAATTATGATTCGCATTTATTTATGACTATCGATCAGCGTCTATTTAGAAGAACAAAAAATCTGTTGCCTTATTTTGTATTAGCCCAAGCAGAAGAACGGAATGATTCAAACGGCAGCTGGGCTGGAGATCGTATTGGGATTGAACCGATAGGCACCCCGACATTTGATAACCAAGATTACTTTGAAATTTTCCGAATGATTGGGGATAAATCAGCCATCAGATTAGAAAAGGAAGATTTTGAGCGAAGATATGGTTTGTAAAATGAATATTTTTGGTCATATTTGAACAAAATAAACAGCCTCAATTGATAATAAAAAAACATAACAGAATCTCCAAAGAGAATTAAAACAACTGTTGCTCCTTCAAGAGCAATCAAGTTATTAGGAGAAGGGGATATTTTTTTTCTATGGTAAGACCTATCTAAGAAATATAACAATGGTTGATTATGAATTTGATTTAACGTTTATAAAACCTTTCGAGACAATTTATGGATTAGCAAGTAACAATAGTATAAGACATGCAGTTAATAAAAAAACTAATTTGTCAGATTTACCGGATGCGATACTTGTATTAACAACGTGTTCTGCTGACATAAATTACTTATCTATAAAACTAATATTGCGCTAATGAGAAGTTTTTTTTATTTGTGTAATAAACTTAAGAGATAAAGCAACCAACAAAAAATATGTAAAAAGCCATCAAGTGTTTTTTCTCACTCGAGGGCTTTTTGCATTTATTTCCCATGACAATGTTTGTATTTTTTCCCGCTACCACAAGGGCACGGCTCATTTCGGCCACCTTTTTTTACTCGGATAGGTTTTTGCTTTCCAGTGTTTTTATTCGTAAAAGGAACTACATTATTAGGAGCAGAGGACAATGTATTCTGATTTTTAGATAGTTCTTCTGGCGTATGACCTTTGTTGGACAATTTGCGCGAATGGTTGTTTAAGTTTAAATATAGGTGACTAAATTCTTCTATGTCTTTCGCGCTATTAAAAACAATGCTAAATTGACTGTTCAGTTCTCCAAATAGATTTTGCATGTCTAAATCGAGTTTAATATGGACCATAATCAGATCCATGATATCTATCAGTTCTTCTGAACTCAACTTTTTAGCGAAAAATCGACTCATTTTTTTGTATTGAGCAGTTCGCTCATCAAACTCGTGTTTAGCAAAATAGTTAATATCAGCTTTTGTTGGTTGGTAATAATTGTGGTGTGAAGAACTCGATAAGAAAACAGGTACATCATTTTCATTTAAAAAAGAGTTATCAAAAATGTATTCTAGATTATCTGTAAGTCTTAATCGTTCATTAAACCAAGCTAACTCAATTAATTCAAACAATAATTTGTTCAGTTCTAATGGATATTGTTTGTTGTGTTGTGTCCATACTTTTAAGAAAAAGTCCGTTTCAAAAGCGCCGTACAGATTCATAAATGCTTCTACGTATTCATGAAGTAGGTTTTTCCTTTTATTTTCTTCTTTAAAATCAAGATCATCAATAAAGTTTTGCAGCATTTCTTTAGTTTCATTTGGCATTACTAAAGTGTAAGTATCTTCGTAATAAAATAAGAATACCCAACGGAAATAAAGTAAATCAAATAAGTCTGGATTTTTATGGAAGAAAGGAATAAAATCAATTTTTTTTGGACCATTCACCAATTCTTTTAAGAGTTGAATATTTTCTTTTGATTGAAAAGATAATTGATGTCGACTTTTAAGTGATAGTTCTTTGAATAAATCTTCAGCAATAACGGTTTTTGTTTTACTACGGCGTACTCTATAACGAAGATCATCGGCTATTGTGATCATATCTTCTTTTGAATACGTCGTTAGGCATTTCGTAAAAGAAAAGACCGGTTTATGCAAAACGATGATGTGACCATATAGTTCATCGCGCATTTCTTGAGTGAATTCTTCTGACATTTAGTCTGTCTCCTTTAGAAAAGTATTTATTTATATTGATAGTTTAAATCTAAATTTAAAAATTATTCCCTTGTACAAAGAACTGAGCTTCTTCGTGATGGTATTTAATGTTGGAATAGTTAAACGGGCGACCGTTGCTTAAATAATAAATACTTTCGATAATTAAAGAAGGGTCGTGTGTTTCCAACTGTAGATATACTGCTTCTTCTTGATTTAATTTTCCGATACGCATAAATAAATCGGAAAAATGAATATTTATTTTTAAGTCATTTGTTAGATAGTTAAAAATAGATTGGCTGGCAATTTCTTTATTTAAATAGGGCACGACCGTTTTGAGGTAATAGGACTCTTCCACACAAAAAGGACGGGATTCGATATAACGCACGCGTTTAATGTAATAAAGCGTTTCTTGGTCTGTAAGTTCAAGTATTTCTGCTACATTTGAAGGAGCTTGGATTTCTTTCAATTCAATAACCTCAGAGGATAAATTGAATTCTCTAAAAATACTTTGGAATCCTTGAACATCCGTTAGATTAACAAAACCTTTGCGGTGACGACCACGTACATATGTACCGCTGCCTCTTACTTGGTAGATCATACCATTTGTCTCTAAAACTTCCAATGCTTTAATAATGGTGTTTTTACCGACATTATATGTACTTTCTAACTCAGTGAGAGTGGGCAATTTATGACCACGGGCTAAATTTTTTTCTTGAATGTAACTATTAATTTTGTTGGCGACTTCATGGTATTTGTTCATCAATTTGGCTCCTTTATCAAGAATTATATCATATTTTTAAGTGTAAGGGTATTGACAAAGTGTATGGGTATAATTTATGATGTAAATATAGAAATGAAATTATACCCATACGCTTTTCGATTAAATAGGAGGAAGAACATGAAAGAAAATAAAAACCGCGATTTAGCTGAGCGTATTTTGGAAGAGATTGGTGGAGAAAAAAACATATCCAATTCGACTCACTGTGCCACACGTTTACGGTTGGTACTGAAAGAAGAAAATGACGATATGGTCCAGTCTGTAAAAAAACTACCAGGGGTTATTGACGTAGTTCGTAAAGGTGGACAATTCCAAATCGTTATTGGAAACACAGTAGATAAAGTTTACACTGAATTCAGTGAACTAACTGGAGGAGAAAAGAAAGAAGCGACAGAAGATACGAAGAAAGGCAATATCTTTAGCCGAATCATTGCGACGATGTCAGCAGTGTTTGCGCCATTTGTTTATGTATTGGCAGCTGCCGGAACAATTCAAGGGGCGTTGATCATTTTGTCTCAGTTTTGGCCAAGCATTGTAGAAACGGGCACTTATCAAGTATTTGATGTGGTATCTTGGTCACCATTTACATTTTTACCAATTTTTATTGCGGTAACAGCGTCTAAACATTTTAAAACAAATACGTATACGGCAATTTTTGCAAACGCTGCCTTGGTAGCGCCAGGATTTTCAGAATTGGCACAACGAGCAGGTGCAGGAGAAGCTATTTCTTTCTTCGGTATGCCATTAAGTGAAACCGTTTATACTTCAACGGTTATTCCAGCTATTTTGCTGGTATGGTTATTATCGTATTTGGAACGTATCTTAGAACGCATTTTACCAGAGGCCGTAACGCGTCTGTTTACACCATTATTTAGTATTTTGATTGCGGTTCCATTAACCATTATCGTCATTGGACCGTTATCTGCAGCCGGAGCGAATGTAGTTGCAACAGGTTATACAGCCTTAGCGGTTTCTTTCCCAGCTTAGCTGGTATCATTATTGGGGGAGCATGGCAGTTGTTTGTGTTGCTAGGAGTCCACTGGGGAATTACACCAGTCATTCTAGCCAACCATGAAAAATATGGGATGGACACTTTCCAAGTGTATCAAACAATCGCCGTTATCTCTCAAGTAGGAGCAGCTTTAGCCGTTTTCTTAAAAACAAAGAAAAAAGAAGTCCGCAGTGTCAGTTTATCTGCAGCCATTACTGGTTTATTCGGAATTACTGAACCAGCCATTTATGGGGTTAACTTGCGTTTCAAGAAACCATTTATTATTGGAGTTGTAACGGGAGCAGTTGCTTCATTGGTAACTAGTTTCTTTAATTCTTTCTCATTTGTGTATACAGGATTACCTGGTCCTCTAACCATCATCAACACGTACAGTGCTGAGTATCCTTCTTCTTTCTGGGGAGTATTGGCTGGAACGATCATTGCTCTTGTATTGCCAATTATATTGGTTCAAATTTTTGGTTATGGAGATGACACTGTAGAAGCAGCAGCTGATGCATCATCGACTACAACAGAAACGGATGCTGAAAGCAACAACCACACTGCAGTCGCTGTAGATAGTTCTTCAGAAACTGACATTCAATCTCCAATCAAGGGAACGCTTGTACCGTTAGATGAAGTACCTGATCCTGTATTTTCATCAGGAGCAATGGGCAAAGGAATAGCGATTAAACCTGCAGAAGGTAGAGTAGTAGCGCCATTTAATGGTAAAGTAACATTAGTAGCAGGTACTAAACATGCTATTGGATTGATTTCTGACGACGGTGTAGAAGTGTTGATTCATATTGGACTGGAAACTGTTGAGTTAGAAGGTAAGCCCTTCACTGTTCACGTTGAAGCAGAGCAATCCATTGAGAAAGGCGATTTGCTTATGGAATTTGATATCGACCAAATTAAAGCAGCTGGTTTGTCGACTATCACACCGATCGTAGTAACGAATACTAATGATTACGCAGATGTATTGGTTTCTCAAACAAAAGAAGCAGTAGGCACGATAGTAACCATTAAAAAATAGGAGGATGTTCAAATGTCTAAATTTCCAAAAGATTTCTTATGGGGCGGAGCGTTAGCAGCCCATCAATTCGAAGGTGGCTGGGATCAAGGTGGTAAAGGACCAAGTGTCGCTGATGTGATGACGGCTGGAGCAGCTGGTAAACCACGCGAAATCACCAAAACGGTTGAAGAGGGTAAATTTTACCCGAATCACGAGGCCATTGATTTTTACAATCGTTATAAAGAAGATGTGGCGTTGTTTGCTGAAATGGGATTGAACAGTTTACGTACATCTATTAACTGGACACGTATTTTCCCTAAAGGTGATGAAGCTGAACCAAATGAAGCTGGACTTCAATTCTACGATGATTTGTTTGATGAATTATTGAAAAACGGTATTGAGCCGGTCATTACGCTAACTCACTTTGAAATGCCGCTTCACTTAGCACAAACTTATGGTGGGTTTAGAAACCGTAAAGTAGTCGATCTCTTTGTTAAATTTGCTGAAGTAGTTTTTGAGCGTTACAAAGATAAAGTGAAATACTGGATGACGTTTAACGAAATCAACAATATGATGGATTACACAAACCCAATCTTCTTATGGACAAACGTGGGTGTTCAAGTTGAAGCAGGCGAAAATGCTAAAGAAGTGATGTATACTGCAGCACATCACGTGTTATTGGCAAGTGCTCTATCAGTGAAAATCGGACGCCAAATCAACCCTGATTTCCAAATAGGGGCGATGGTGTCTCATGTACCAATCTATCCATTAACGGCTCATCCAGAAGATGCTATGTTGGCTGAAGAATCCATGCATCTGCGTTATTTCTTCCCGGATGTACAAGTGCGTGGCTATTATCCAAACTATACGCTGAAAGAATTCGAACGTGAAGGATTGACTATTCCTATTCGAGAAGGCGACGCTGAAATATTAGCACAAGGTAAAGTAGACTATCTAGGGTTTAGTTACTATATGTCTAATGTGGTGGATCATAAAGATGAAAATAACGATGATGAAGCTGCTAACGTGCATGGAAAGATTCCTTATCAAGTAGACAATCCTTACCTAAAAGCTAGTGACTGGGGTTGGACGATTGATCCTGTAGGTTTGCGTTACACGTTGAATCGTTTCTGGGATCGTTATCAAATACCACTGTTCATTGTGGAAAATGGGTTTGGTGCGATTGATACTGTTGAAGAAGACGGTAGCATCCATGATAAAGCTCGTATCTCTTATTTGCGTGAACACATCAAACAAATGAGCATCGCGATAAATCATGATGGTGTTGAATTAATGGGGTATACACCTTGGGGCATCATTGATATCGTTTCGTTTACTACTGGAGAAATGAAAAAACGGTACGGTATGATTTATGTCGACCGTGATAATGAAGGTAATGGTACAATGAAACGCAGCAAGAAAGATTCGTTTGACTGGTATAAAAAAGTCATTGAATCGAATGGAGAAGATCTATAAGATAGTTAAAGAGGCAGTTTGGAATCTAAATTGAAATGTCCCGTCAAGTAGACAGGTAAATAAACAAAAAGCCATGTATGATAAAAATCATGCATGGCTTTTTAGGCTCTATACTTTTTAGTGTGGATAACTTAGTTAAATGGGTTACAAGAAATTTCTGGAGGAATAGGGTTTGCTTGTAGCCATGCATTGGATTCAATGCGAATTATATAGCGTTAATGCTTTAGCAGTTACGCTATATTTGAGGCTTGAAAGTTCTGAAGACTACAGGCTTCAGACGTTCCCATGGCTCTCCACAAGCAAACCCGTCTATTCCAGAAGAAATGATATTTACTTCTATCAACACCATTTGACAAAGAGTCGCTTTTTGTAGTGTCTACTTTTAGGGGAGCATACCAGTAAATCTTGGTCTCTGATTTTTCAGTATTAAGAAATAACTTTTACATCGTCATCGATTTTAAAGGGCTGTTCTTTATTGATGTGATCATAAAACATAATGCCATTGATATGGTCAATTTCATGTTGAATAACAATCGCTGGGTAATTTTTTAAACGCGTTTTGTGAAGTACTCCTTCTAAGTCGAAGTACGTTAATGTAATCCGGCTGTGACGAGGCACATAACCGGGTACTTCACGATCCACAGATAAGCAACCTTCACCTTCTGTTAAACAAGCGTTTTGAACAGAATGACTGATGATCTTTGGATTGACCATTACAGCGCTAATAATTGGTTCGTCAATTCCTTCTTCAATTCCAGGGATGTGTACAGCAATCAAACGTTTTGAAATGTCTAATTGAGGTGCTGCAAGTCCGACTCCAGCGCGTAAGTTATATTTTTCAGCAAGTTCAGGGTCTTGGCTGTTTTTTAGAAATTGGAGCATATCTTTACCTAATTGCTTTTCTTCTTCACTAAGGGGCAATGCTAATTCTTTAGCAACCATTCTTAAGGTAGGATGGCCTTCTCTAATAATGTCTTCCATTGTAATCATAACGTTTCACTCCTAATATATGTTTCTAATAGTCATTTTCCACATAAGGAAAATCCTTTATCAATTTCATCTTATCTATTTTATCAGTAAACTCAACTTTTTGCACGATGTATAAAAAGTTGAAAAAAAACTTTTTTTCATAAATAGATTATGGGATAATGGTGAACATGAAAAGAGAACGTGTTTTTAAATCGAAAGTTAGAGGAGATTAGAATATGATAGATGCAAAAAGTTATGTTAATGAAGTTTATACTAAAGTTTCAGAACGGGATCCGGATCAACCGGAATACTTGCAAGCAGTCAAAGAATTTTTTGGTACTATCGAACCAGTCTTCGCAGCTCATCCAGAATTAATCGAAAAAAATATTTTAGAGCGCTTAGTGGAACCAGAAAGAATTCTACAATTTAGAGTTCCTTGGGTCGATGATCAAGGTGCAGTAAATGTAAACCGTGGATACAGAGTGCAATACAATTCTGCTATAGGACCTTATAAAGGAGGACTACGTTTCCATCCGTCTGTTACACAAAGTATCGTGAAATTTTTAGGGTTTGAACAAATTTTCAAGAATAGTCTGACTGGATTACCTATTGGTGGCGGTAAAGGCGGTAGTGACTTTGATCCAAAAGGGAAATCGGACAATGAAGTTATGCGCTTTTGTCAAAGCTTTATGACAGAACTGCAACGTCATATAGGGCCGGATATCGATGTACCAGCTGGTGATATTGGTGTAGGTGCACGTGAAATTGGCTTTTTATTTGGACAATATAAAAAGTTGAATGGTTTCCAAGCAGGAATTTTAACTGGAAAACCGATTTTCTTAGGTGGTAGTTTGGCACGAACAGAAGCTACAGGCTACGGGTTAGTTTACTTTACTAAAGAAATGTTAGACGATATTGGAAAATCTTTCAAAAATCAAAAAGTCGTTGTTTCAGGAAGTGGAAATGTGGCTATCTATGCAATTGAAAAGGTTCAAGAATTTGGTGGAACGGTTATTGCTTGTTCAGATTCAGATGGTTATATTTTTGATCCAGAAGGAATTGACTTGGCACTTGTTAAAAAAATCAAAGAAGAAAAAAGAGAAAGAATTTCAGAGTATCTTAAAGAACGTCCAAATGCAGTCTATGAAAATGGCAATATCTGGGACTTAGATGAAAGATATACAATTGCACTCCCATGTGCGACTCAAAATGAGATTGATGGACCAACAGCACAGAAAATGATTAGCCAAGGAGTTGGTGCTGTTGCTGAAGGTGCGAACATGCCATGTAATTTAGAGGCTGTTAAAGAATTTCAAAAGGCTGGAATCGTTTATGGTCCAGCTAAAGCAGCTAATGCTGGTGGTGTAGCAGTTTCAGCATTAGAAATGAGCCAAAATAGTCAAAGACTAAATTGGAGTTTTGAAGAAGTAGACGATGAATTGAAAAAAATTATGAAAAACATCTATAAAGAAATAAAAGATACAGCTAAGTTTTATAATTTAGATGGGGATTTTGTAGCCGGTGCGAATATTGCTGGTTTTACAAAAGTTGCGAAAGCAATGTTAAGTCAAGGCGTGATTTAAAAAAAATATAGAAGAATCCAATAATGATTGGGTTCTTTTTTTAGCTTTATAAAGACAATTTTGTTTTTATAGGGGAGTTAAATACAAAAAACGAAAAAATTGAAAGGAAATTAAGTAAATAAAACGAAAAAAGACAAATCTTAACTAAAATTAATCAAATTATCATTTGTTTGTGAAAAAAGTGTAAAGTAGAAATAACGTTAATTTTTACAAAAAAGTAATACAGTTTAAAATAAATTATATAACAGTTTAAGAAAGGTGGGTAGTAGTCTAAATCGACAACGAATGGATATTTTATGTGCTATATAACAAAAGTCGGATGAAAGCGTTAGTGAATAATTTCACTTGTGGAATGGTGCGTTAATCAAAAAAAGTAGAATTTCAATGGAACGGCTTGTTTTACAAGGAAGCAACGGCATGTTTACTTGCATCTAGGATGAAAGCGTGTTAAATTTAAATTGTAAAAAATTCTAAGTAATACAGTTTCTTTAACAGTATAAAACAGAATTTTGAAAACAATATTGTAAACGAGAGAGGAATGGGTTATACATGGTTAACAAAAAACAACCAGTAGATTTTGAAGCATTGTTAAACACAATTGATGCTGCTTTCCCAATGGTACAAATCTTAGATAAGGACGGTAAAGTCGTAAACAAAGATATCATGCCTGATTTATCTGACGATCAACTAGTTGAATTGATGGGAAAAATGGTATGGTCTAGAATTTTACATGAACGTTCAATGGCTTTAGCTCGTCAAGGACGCCTAGGTTTCTACGCTCCTACAGCTGGACAAGAGGCTTCTCAATTAGCAAGTCATTATGCATTTGAAAAAGAAGATGAGTTGTACCCAGGATACCGTGACATTCCTCAATTAATCCAACATGGATTGCCAATATCAAAAGCATTCTTATGGTCTCGTGGACATTCAATAGGAAACGAATATCCTGAAGATTTACATGCTGTACCACCACAAATTATTATTGGAGCTCAAATCATCCAAGCTATGGGTGCTGGTATCGGTCTTAAAAAACGTGGCAAACCAAACGTTGCTTTTACTTACACTGGTGATGGCGGTTCATCTCAGGGAGATTTCTATGAAGGATTGAACTTTGCTGGTGCCTATAAAGCTCCTGTAGTATTTTTTGTTCAAAACAACGGATACGCAATCTCGACTCCTCGTCATAAACAAACAGCAGCAACTACATTAGCTCAAAAAGCTGTAGCAGCTGGAATTCCAGGAGTTCAAGTAGATGGTATGGATCCATTAGCAGTTTACGCTGTTACTAAACAAGCAAGAGAATGGGCTGTAGCTGGAAATGGTCCTGTCTTAATTGAAACAGTCACTTCACGTTTCGGTCCTCACTCAACATCTGGAGACGACCCAACACGTTACCGTGACAAAGATAGTTTTGATTACTGGGAACAACGCGATCCATTAATTCGTTTCCGTAATTTCTTAACTGAAAAAGGATTATGGTCTGAAGAAAAAGAAAATGAATTAATTGAAAAAACTAAAGAAGAAGTTAAAGCATCTGTTAAAGAAGCTGACCAAGCACCAAAACAAAAAGTTTCTGATTTCTTGAAGAATATGTATGAAACACCAACTCAAGTTATCGCTGAACAAATTGCAGCTTTCGAAGCAAAGGAGAGTAAATAAGCATGGCACAAAAAACAATGATTCAAGCGATCACTGAAGCGCTTGACCAAGAAATGGAACGCGATCAAGATATTTTGATTTTCGGTGAAGATGTAGGTAAAAACGGTGGAGTATTCCGTGCAACTGCTGGTCTTCAAGAAAAATACGGCGAAGAACGTGTTTCAGATACACCGCTTGCTGAATCAGGTATTGGTGGATTAGCAATTGGACTTGCATTCCAAGGTTTCCGTCCTGTTCCAGAAATCCAATTTATTGGTTTCTTATTTGAAGTCTTAGATTCAATCGTAGGACAAGCTGCACGTACTCGTTACCGTATGAGCAGTACTCGTAATATGCCTATTACAATTCGTATGCCATTTGGTGGTGGAGTTCATACTCCAGAAATGCACTCAGATAACCTTGAAGGTCTGATTACTCAATCTCCAGGTATCAAAGTAGTTGTTCCGTCAAACCCATACGATGCAAAAGGATTATTGATTTCTGCATTACGAGACAATGATCCGGTAGTATTCATAGAACACATGAAATTATACCGTTCATTCCGTGATGAAGTTCCTGAAGAAAGTTACACTATTCCTCTAGGAAAAGCTGCTATTACTCGTGAAGGTAAAGATGTTTCTGTTATCACTTACGGAGCTATGGTGCGTGAAGCCATTAAAGCTGCTGATGAACTAGAAAAAGAAGGCATCTCTGTAGAAATCGTTGACTTAAGAACTATTTCTCCATTGGATATTGAAACAATTATAGCTTCAGTTGAAAAAACTGGACGCGTTGTAGTAGTTCAAGAAGCACAACGTCAAGCAGGTGTAGGCGCAATGGTTATGTCTGAGATTTCTGAACGTGCTATCCTTTCACTACAAGCTCCAATCGGACGTGTAGCAGCACCAGATACAGTTTTCCCATTTGGTTTAGCTGAAAATGCATGGTTACCAAATGCTACTGATATTGCTGATAAAGTTAAAGAAATTTACAATTTCTAATTTAATATTTCTAAAAGAATAGCTAAATATAGAAGGGAAGAAAAATAAAATGTCATTTAAATTTAAATTACCAGACGTTGGAGAAGGAATGGCTGAAGGTGAAATCGTAAAATGGTTTGTAGCTGAAGGCGATACAATTGAAGAAGAAGATTCAATCGTAGAAATCCAAAACGACAAATCTGTAGAAGAAATTGCAACACCAGTTTCTGGAACTGTTAAAAAAATTATGGTTGAAGAAGGAACTGTAGCAACAGTGGGACAAGTTATTATTGAAATTGACGCTCCAGGATATGAAGATGAAGAAGAGGAATCTATTCCAGCTACTTCACCAGAAGCACCAGCTGCATCTGCTCCAGAACCTGCAGCAACACCAGTTTCATCAGGAACTTCATTCTTCCAATTCAAAATGCCAGACGTTGGAGAAGGAATGGCTGAAGGCGAAATCGTAAAATGGTTAGTAGCTGAAGGCGATACAGTTAATGAAGAAGATTCTGTTGCAGAAATCCAAAACGATAAATCTGTAGAAGAAATTGCGACACCAGTTTCTGGAACAATCAAAAAGATTTTAGTTGAAGAAGGAACTGTAGCAATGGTAGGTCAAGTATTGATCGAAATTGACTCTCCAGAGCACAACCCTAAAGGCTCAGCAGCACCAGTTGCTCAAGAAGCGCCAACTGAATCAACTGTAACATCAGCTTCAATAGAAGCACCATCTTCAAACAAAAATGTTTTAGCAATGCCATCTGTTCGTCAATTCGCTCGCGAAAATGACGTAGATATCACTCAAGTTTCTGCTACTGGTAAAAACGGTCGTACAACTAAAGAAGATATCGAAAACTTCAAGAAGAATGGTGGAAAAGCACCTGAAGCTGCAGCACCAATACAAACTGAAAAAGCAGCTCCAGCTAAAGCTCCAGCAGCTAAGAAAGAAGCAGCTCCAGCTAAAGCATTCAAATCTAACCAAGCTGAACTTGAAACTCGTGAAGCAATGACTCCAATGCGTAAAGCTATTGCTAAAGCAATGGTAAACAGCAAAGCGACTGCTCCGCATGTTACATTGTTTGACGAAGTAGATTCAACTAAATTAATGGCTCACCGTAAACACTTTAAAGATATCGCAGCAGGTAAAGGTGTTAAATTAACATTCTTGCCTTACGTTGTTAAAGCTATCGTTTCAGTATTGCGTAAATATCCAGCATTGAATGCATCAATTGATGATTCAACAAACGAAATTGTTTACAAACATTACTTCAATATCGGCATCGCTACAGATACTGACCGTGGATTGTTTGTACCAGTTATTAAAGATGCGGATGCTAAGAGTATTTTCTCTATTGCAGGCGAAATTACTGAACTTTCTGGTAAAGCTACAGAAGGTAAATTAGCCGCTAATGAAATGAGCAACGGTTCAATTTCAATCAGTAATATCGGTTCAATCGGTGGAGGCTGGTTCACTCCAGTAATCAACTACCCTGAAGTTGCTATTTTAGGTGTAGGCCGTATCGCTAAAAAAGCAGTTGTTAATGCAGATGATGAAATTGTTGTAGCACCAGTTATGCAATTGTCATTAAGTTTTGACCACCGTATCATTGATGGAGCAACTGCACAAAAAGCAATGAATGAATTGAAAACATTGCTTGCTGATCCAGAATTATTGTTAATGGAAGGGTAAGGTGAAGTTAAAATGGTAGTAGGAGATTTCGCAATAGAGTTAGACACAGTGGTTATCGGTTCTGGTCCGGGAGGATATGTAGCAGCTATTCGTGCTGCTCAAATGGGACAAAAAGTTGCCATCGTGGAAAAAGAGTATATTGGTGGGGTTTGTCTTAATGTCGGATGTATTCCTTCCAAAGCACTAATCAGTGCTGGACATCACTATCAAGATGCATTAGATTCATCAGTTTTTGGAGTTTCTGCTGAAAACGTGGTTTTAGATTTTGCTAAAACTCAAGAGTGGAAAAACAATAAAGTTGTAGCTTCTTTAACTAAAGGTGTTGAAGGCTTATTGAAAAAAAATAAAGTAGAGATTCTTCGTGGTGAAGCATACTTCAATGATGAACATACTTTACGTGTGATGACTGAAGTAGCTGCTCAAACGTATTCATTTAAGAATGCAATCGTAGCAACTGGTAGTCGTCCAATTGAAATCAAAGGTTTCAAATTCGGCAAACGTGTCATCGACTCAACTGGTGGATTGGCTTTACCAGAAGTTCCTAAAAAACTTGTTGTAGTTGGTGGCGGATATATTGGTAGTGAATTAGCTGGAGCTTACGCAAACTTAGGAGCTGAAGTAACCATTCTTGAATTTGCACCATCTATTTTGCCAACATTCGAAAAAGATATGGTTAAATTAGTAACAGACAACTTTAAAAAGAAAAATGTTACGATTGAAAATAATGCAATGGCTAAAGAAGCGGTTGAAACTGAAAATGGCGTATCTGTCACTTATGAAGTGAAAGGCGAAGAAAAAACAATTGAAGCTGATTATGTAATGGTAACAGTTGGTCGTCGTCCAAACACAGATGAATTAGGTTTAGAATCAACTGGTGTTGAAATGAATGAACGTGGACTTGTTAAAGTTGACGCTCAAGGTCGTACAAATGTGAAAAACATTTATGCAATTGGAGATATCACTCCAGGAGCAGCGTTAGCTCATAAAGCTAGTTACGAAGCTAAAATTGCTGCTGAAGCAATTTCTGGCAAAAAAGTAGCAATCGATTATAGAGCAATGCCTGCTGTTGCCTTTACAGATCCTGAATTGGCTGTAGTTGGTTTAACTGCTGCTGAAGCAAAAGAAAAAGGTTTAGATGTTAAATCTTCTAAATTCCCATTAGCTGGGAATGGACGTGCTTTATCTCTAAACGCTACTGAAGGTTTTGTTCGCTTAATAACTACTAAAGATGAAGGTGTGTTGGTTGGAGCTCAAGTTGCTGGTGTTAGTGCTAGTGACATTATTGCTGAAATTGGTTTAGCAATTGAATCTGGAATGGTTGCAGAAGATATTGCATCAACTATTCATGCTCACCCATCTTTAGCTGAAGTTACTATGGATACTGCTGAACTGGCATTAGGTTTACCGATCCACGCATAATTATTAGAAATCTACTACTTTGTAGTCATTTTAATTGTTCCAATTAGAATGTGTTCATACTGAAAAAGGGGTTGAGACAATTTGTCTCAACCCCTTTTTTTGCATCTCTGCTTTTTGTTGTTTAATACCAGATGTCGGGTGTATTGTCCCCACTTTAAGAAGATATTTTGGTATACTAAGTTTGGTAAGGTTGGTAAAATAGATAATATCTAACATTGGAGGAGATCAAATGGAAAACGACAAAAAAATTGTAATAGTTGGATCCGATGACTTAGCTTATCATTTTTGCTTTTTGAGTATGATGACATTAAATGTAAAAGATATTTATTTATTTCCTTTTTCTATTCAACAAAATGATAAAATCAATGATTTGAAATATGCATCTGAAGTTTTTTCTATAAATGAATTGAAATTAGGTAGTGAAAAAGATTATGCGGATGCAGATATTTTAATTTTAAGTGCTAAAGAAGAAAGACAGGAGAATGAGCAGGACTCAGAGTACCTTAGAAGGAATATATTACTGGTGCGCAAAATCATCAATCAAGCTATGGCATCAGGTTTTAGTGGCTTGATTTTAGTAGCAAACGAATTTAATGGTTTATTTACATATCTAGTATGGAAATTTTCTGGATTACCTAAGCATAAAATTTTTGGCATAGGTACGTATATTGATACTCTTTATTTTCAAAAATTAGTCAGTAAGGTTTTAGATACTTCATTTCGCGAGGTAAAAGGGTATGTTATTGGAGGAACCAGTCCTTTACATAAATTAGCAGCTTGGAGTCGTTCAAGTGTTGGGGGAAATTCATTATTAGGATTAACAATGGATCCAACAACAAATATTAATCAAGATGATATGTTTGAAATTGAAGAAAAGATAAGAAAGCAAAACCAGCAAAATGAGAATCAGGAGTTAACGAGCACTCATACAGCTGCATTACTAAATTTGGTACAAATTATTTTAAAAAATGAAAATGCTATTGTTCCAATTGTCCATCTAATGGATATAGGTGAAATGAAAGATATTCCATTATCGATTCCTGTTGTATTAGGAGGAAATGGCATTAGACAAATCGCCGGGTTGAGTTTTTCTGAAACAGAGCAAAAAAATTTAATTGTTATTGCAAAAGAAATTCGAAGCCAATTAGATTGGATAGAACAAGGTTAATAAATGGAGGGTTAAAAATGGAAAGAAATTATAGTTACCCAATTGATTATGATTGGACAAAGGAACAAATGGAAGATGTAGTTAATATATGGCGTATGGTAGAGTTAGCCTATGAAAAAGAGATTGATAGAGAAGAGTTTTTAATGAAGTATGAAAAATTCAAGAGAGTTATTCCAGCTATTGGAGAAGAAAAAAGGTGGGGCAAAAAATTTGAAGCTCTTTCAGATTACTCCCTTTATCGTGTAGTGAAAGAAGCGAAAACAACTACAAAGAAAAGAATCCATCTAAATGAAAAGTAGAGTAGTTGTGTTTTTTTTACTTTTCTTGGTAAACTAAAATCAATTACTTTTAAGAGGACGTGAATGTTTTGAATCAGTTTATAGAAAGAACTCAGTTGATACAAGAATGGATTTATGATGCTGCAAAACTTATCAAGTCATCATTTGAAGAGAATCTAGATATCCAGCAAAAGTCGAATCGAAATGACTTAGTTACTAATATTGATAAAGCTGTAGAAAAACAATTTATTGAAAAAATTCATCAGTTTTTCCCAGGGGAACGAATTATGGGGGAAGAAGGATTTGGAGATGAATTTCAAAATTTAGATGGAATAGTATGGATCATAGATCCAATTGATGGAACCTTAAATTTTATCAAACAACAATATGATTTTGCAATAATGGTAGCTGTTTATGAAGATGGGATAGGCCAAGCAGGATTCATTTATGATGTGATGCAAGATAAGATGTATTCAGCTCATAAAGGTAAAGGAGCCTATTGCAATAAAAAGAAGCTGCCTCCTGTTAAAGATCTATCTTTAAAAGAAGGATTAGTAGCAATCAGTAGCGCACTTATGTCAAAAGAAGAAGGGTTAGCTAGACTAGTAGGAAGAGCAAGTTCGGGTGTGCGATTGATTGGTTCAGCTGGAATTGAGACTGCTCATGTTGCTTCTGGACAATTGATTGGCTATATAGCAGCATCTTTAGCCCCGTGGGATATTGCCGCCGGGAAAATTATTGCTGAAGAAGTTGGTCTCATCTACACTAAGATGAATGGAAGTTCAATTGATTTGCTGCAAAAAAATCCTTCGCTTGTTGCTACGCCTACCGCCCATAAGGAAATAATCATGTTATTAAACACAAAAAAGTAAGGTGAGATTGAATGTTGTCTTATAATTTAGAGAAGAAACAAGCAGTATTTTCATATTTTAGGACATAATATAAAAACAGTGTTTAAAAAATGTGAATCATCTAATGAATGAATCGCTTACAATTGAAAAGTTGCAAAAAATGTGTCTTTTTTCTTTTCAATTACTTCTATAAGTGTTAGAATAGACAAGTTGATAGTTGTCTTCATAAGTTTTCAATGCGTTTTCATCAAAGAATTGCAAAAAACTTATGAATAGTTCAAGTGCAAAGTTGTATTGAACAGAACACTTTTTTATTCGTAGATAGCGATTCAGTAGCATTGAAATAAGAAGAAGAATCTTGGAGGAATACATTAATGAAAAAAAGAGAAAACCTTAGAAATGTCGCTATAATTGCCCATGTCGACCATGGTAAAACAACATTAGTCGATGAATTATTAAAGCAATCAGATACATTAGATGCACGTAACCAATTGGCAGAACGTGCAATGGACTCAAATGCTTTAGAACAAGAACGTGGAATTACAATTTTAGCTAAAAACACTGCTGTTAAATATAAAGATACTCATATCAACATCTTGGATACACCAGGCCATGCTGACTTTGGTGGAGAAGTTGAACGTATTATGAAAATGGTTGATGGTGTAGTTTTAGTTGTCGATTCTTATGAAGGTACAATGCCTCAAACACGTTTTGTATTGAAAAAAGCTTTGGAACAAAAAGTTGTTCCTATCGTAGTAGTAAACAAAATCGATAAAGATTCAGCTCGTCCTGCAGAAGTAGTAGACGAAGTATTAGAATTATTTATTGAATTAGGTGCCGATGATGATCAATTAGATTTCCCAGTTATTTATGCGTCAGCAATGAATGGAACATCTAGTTTATCAGATGATAAAAATGATCAAGAACCAACAATGGCTCATGTCTTTGATACAATTCTTGAAAAAATCCCTGCTCCAATTGATAACTCTGACGAACCTTTACAATTCCAAGTATCGTTATTGGATTACAACGACTATGTTGGACGTATTGGTATCGGACGTGTATTCCGTGGAACAATCAAAGTTGGAGATTCTGTAACATTAAGTAAATTAGACGGATCAACTAAAAACTTCCGTGTAACAAAACTTTTTGGATTCTTCGGATTGCAACGTGTAGAAATCGATGAAGCAAAAGCTGGAGATTTAATTGCAGTTTCTGGTATGGAAGATATCTTCGTTGGGGAAACTGTTACACCAGTTAACCATGTAGATCCATTACCAATCCTTCATATTGATGAACCAACATTGCAAATGACTTTCTTAGTAAACAACTCACCTTTTGCAGGTCGCGAAGGTAAATGGGTAACTTCACGTAAAATTGAAGAACGCTTAATGTCTGAGTTGCATACAGACGTTTCATTACGTATTGATCCTACTGATTCTCCAGATGCATGGATCGTTTCAGGTCGTGGAGAATTGCATTTATCAATTCTTATTGAAAACATGCGTCGTGAAGGTTACGAATTGCAAGTTTCTCGTCCAGAAGTTATCTTAAGAGACTTTGATGGCGTTCAATGTGAACCATTTGAATTAGTTCAAATCGATACTCCTGAAGAATACATGGGTTCAATCATTGAATCTTTAAGTGCTCGTAAAGGTGAAATGAAAGATATGGTCAATAATGGAAATGGTCAAGTTAAATTGACTTTCTTAGCTCCAGCTCGCGGATTGATCGGATACTCTACTGAGTTTCTTTCAATGACACGTGGATACGGAATTATGAACCATACATTTGATCAATACTTGCCACGTTTAAAAACTAAAATTGGTGGTCGTCGTAATGGTGCTTTAGTTTCAACTGAAACTGGAAAAGCAACAACTTACGGTATCATGGGTGTTGAAGATCGTGGTACAATCTTTATTGAACCAACAACTGAAATTTATGAAGGAATGATCGTTGGAGAAAATTCTCGTGAAAATGACATCACTGTTAATATCACGAAAGCTAAACAAAAAACTAACGTACGTTCTGCTAATAAAGACCAAACTAACGTAATTAAAGCACCTCGTCATTTAACACTTGAAGAATCATTAGAATTCTTAGGTGATGATGAATACTGTGAAATTACTCCTGAAAATGTTCGTTTACGTAAACAAGTTTTAAATAAAAATGAACGTGAAAAATCTGCTAAGAAAAATAAAGCGTCACAAAACTAAAACTAAAGAGACAGTTCCTCAAAAATGATGGATTCATTTTTTGGGGAACTGTTTTTTTATAACTCCTTCCTACTAAAAAAGGAATTAGGTCAAATTAGAGCCCTTTGTTATTGTTGGATGGATAGTTTGTTGCTATAATAATAGTGTTGCGTAATTTGCGACTAATGAATAATGGATTAAAGGCAGCTTAAAATTAATCAGGACAGGATTAAAATTATAGAATAAGGAGGCCAAAGGCTTCTTTTAGCCGTGAATATGAGGAAATTTAAATATCTTGATTACTATATCTTTATCCCTTATTTAGTTTTATCCATAATAGGGATTTTAATGGTTTATAGTGCTAGTAGCTATGTTGCTATAAGCAAGTACGATGACTCGCAACGATTCTTTATTCGGCAAGCTTTCTTTGTTGTATTAGGTTTAATTACGAGCATGATTGTTTTTTTATTCAAATATAAACTATTAAAAAACAAGCGATTTTTAATGGGTGCAAGTGGATTTGTCGCAATCTTACTTGTCTACTTATTCTTTTTTGGTCAAATTACAAATGGGGCAAAAGGTTGGATATACATTTTAGGTTTTGGTTTTCAACCGGCTGAATTTGCAAAAATAGTAGTTATTTGGTATTTTGCTTATATTTTTTCAAAAAAACAAAATCAACTTGTGCATAATTTTAAAGAAACCGTCACTCCACCGCTCATTTTATTTGGTTTCTATTTACTGTTGATCCTTTTACAACCTGATGTCGGTGGTGCTGCCATTTTACTTGTTACAGGGACTATTATGATCTTAGCAAGCGGGGTGTCAACAAAATTATCAGTGGCTGTTGGAGTAATAGGAGTTGCTTTAATAGGGGGTATACTTGCACTTGTACGTGTATTTGGGATGAGCCTGCCTTTTTTAGAGAAATACCAATATGACCGATTTTTAGCTTTTTGGGATCCTTTTGCCGTTTCAGAAAGTGCCGGACTTCAACTAGTGAATTCCTATTACGCACTACGACGTGGCGGTATTTTTGGAGTCGGGATCGGAGAAAGTATTCAAAAAACGGGTTATTTACCGGAACCTTATACAGACTTCATCATGTCCATTATTGGTGAAGAAATGGGCTTAATTGGTATAATGGTTATTGTTGGGCTATTTAGTTTACTGATTTTACGTATTTACTTAGTTGGTATTCGAACAAAAGATTCATTTGGATCACTTATTTGTATCGGTATCGCAACAATGTTATTAGTCCAAGGACTTGTTAATTTAGGCGGGGTTATTGGATTACTGCCTATCACAGGTGTAACCTTTCCATTTATCAGTTATGGAGGTTCGAGCACGATTGTTTTAACGATTTCTATTGGCTTAGTATTAAATGTCAGTGCTACAGACAAAAAACGCAATCAGCAAGTAGTAGAAAAAAATAGCAGAAATTAAATGTGTTTACTGGATGTAGTAAACAACTTGTTTACAGTGTTGTCTTTTTTTAAAGATAAGGTGCATCCTACCTATTAGAAAAAATACGAAATTTAGGAGTGAAATGATGAAAAAAGTATTAGTAGCAAATCGTGGTGAAATAGCCATTCGTATTTTTAGAGCTTTAACAGAGTTAGCTATTGAAACAGTAGCTGTTTATGCACAAGAAGATGAGGGGTCTGTTCATCGTTTTAAAGCCGATGAAGCTTATTTAGTAGGAAAAGGAAAAAAACCTATTGATGCTTATTTAGATATTGAAGACTTGATTCGTATTGCTAAAGACTCTGAAGCAGATGCCATTCATCCAGGATACGGTTTTTTATCTGAAAATATTGATTTTGCGAGACGTTGTGAAGAAGAGGGAATCATTTTTATTGGTCCAAAACTACACCATTTAGATATTTTTGGAGATAAGATAAAAGCAAAAGAAGCTGCAATCGCGGCGGGGATTCAGTCTATTCCAGGGTCAGACGGTCCAGTTGCAGATTTAGAAAGCGTAAAAGAATTCGGAAATTTATACGGCTATCCAATTATTATTAAAGCTGCTCTTGGTGGAGGCGGACGTGGAATGCGTGTGGCTAACAGCGAAGCAGATGTAAAAGATAGTTTTGAGCGTGCACAAAGTGAAGCTAGGGCTGCATTTGGTAGCGATGAGATTTATGTAGAGCGCTATATTCAGGATCCCAAACATATTGAAGTACAGATTTTAGGGGATACTCATGGAAACATCGTTCATTTATACGAAAGAGATTGCTCTGTTCAACGTCGTCATCAAAAAGTTGTAGAAGTCGCGCCTTGCGTTTCTATTTCAGAAGAGTTGAGAGCTGAAATGTGTCTTTCTGCTGTTCAATTGATGGAACATGTTGGTTATGTAAATGCTGGAACCGTTGAATTTTTATTAGAAGGCGAAAATTTTTATTTTATCGAAGTAAATCCTCGTGTACAAGTTGAACACACGATAACCGAAATGATTACGGGTATAGATATCGTTCAAGCTCAAATTTTAATTGCTCAAGGGAAAGATCTGCACAAAGATATTCAGATTCCACAACAAAAAGATATTCCATTGATTGGTGCTGCCATTCAATGTCGTATCACAACTGAAGATCCATTGAATAATTTCTTGCCTGATACAGGTAAAATCAATACGTACCGTTCTCCAGGTGGCTTTGGTATTCGTCTGGATGCAGGAAATGGATTTCAAGGAAGTGTAGTTACACCTTTCTTTGATTCATTGTTGGTTAAAGCTTGTGTCCACGCTACTACATTTGAGTTGGCTGTACAAAAAATGGCTCGCTCGTTAAAAGAGTTCCGTATACGTGGAGTGAAAACGAATATTCCTTTTATGCAAAACGTTATTTCACATCCGGTTTTTCTATCTGGTGAAGCTAAGACAACATTCATTGATACTACACCTGAATTGTTTAAATTTTCAAAAGTTAGAGACCGTGGAAACAAAACGATGCATTACATCGGAAACATTACAGTCAATGGATTTCCTGGCATTGAACAAAGAGAGAAAAAATTCTTTGAACCTGCAAGAAAGCCTGCAAAATTACTAATATTAGATAATGACTTTGTAAGTGCAAAAAATGTCCTAGATAATAGTGGTGCCGATGCTGTGGTAGAATGGATCAAAAATAAAAATGAAGTGTTGCTGACAGATACCACTTTTAGAGATGCACACCAAAGTTTATTAGCTACTCGAGTGAGAACACAAGACTTCTTAAATATTGCTGAAGAAACTCAAAAAGGTATTCCACAGTTGTTTTCTTCTGAAATGTGGGGAGGAGCTACATTTGACGTAGCTTATCGTTTTTTAAATGAAGACCCTTGGGAAAGATTGGAAAAATTACGAAAAAAAATGCCAGATACATTATTCCAAATGTTATTCAGAGGCTCCAATGCTGTAGGATACCAAAACTATCCGGATAACGTTATTGAAGCGTTTATTCAACAAGCGGCTAAAAATGGGATTGATGTGTTTCGTATTTTTGATAGTTTGAACTGGATCCAACAAATGGAAAAGAGCATTCAAAGTGTACGTGATGTTGGTAAAATTGCAGAAGCAACGATTTGTTATACTGGAGATATCAATGATCCGAAGAGAGATAAATATACAGTCGACTACTATAAAAATATGGCTAAAGAATTGGAAAATCAAGGTGCACATATTATTGCTGTTAAAGATATGTCTGGCATATTGATGCCGCAAGCTGCTTATCGCTTAATTAGTGAATTAAAGGAAACTGTAAATGTTCCAATTCACTTGCATACACACGATACGAGCGGTAATGGGATCTTTACCTATGCTGCAGCTGTAAAAGCTGGTGTGGATATTGTGGATGTGGCTATGAGCGCAATGAGTGGAGCGACTAGTCAACCAAGTATGAATAGTTTGTATTATGCCTTATTAAATGCAGATAGAGCACCTGATATTAAAATTGAAAACGTGCAACAAATCAACCATTATTGGGAAGATATTCGTGCTCAATATAGTGACTTTGAAGTAGGAATCAGTGCACCTTCTACCGAAGTGTACCAACATGAGATGCCTGGTGGACAATACACCAATTTGCAACAACAAGCTAAAGCAATTGGATTAGCTGAGCAATGGGATGAAGTCAAAGTAATGTATGCAACAGTCAATCGAATGTTTGGAGACATTGTTAAAGTTACACCTTCATCAAAAGTAGTTGGAGATATGGCTTTATTTATGATACAAAATAAATTATCTGAAGAGGACGTATATGAAAAAGGAATGGACATCGATTTTCCTGAGTCTGTTATCAGTTTCTTTATGGGTGATTTAGGACAACCGACTGGTGGTTTCCCTGAAAAACTTCAACGTATTGTATTAAAAGGCAAAAAACCGATTACCGTTCGCCCAGGTAGCTTAGCTGCACCAGTTGATTTTAATGAAATCAAAAAAGAGCTGGCTGAAAAAATTAACGCAGAGCCTACTCAAGAAGATGTCCTTAGTTACATTATGTACCCTCAAGTATTTATAGACTACCGTAATAATCTAGAAACTTTTGGAGAGGTAACACTTTTAGATACAATGACATTCTTCCATGGTATGCGGACTGGAGAAACTGTCGAAGTTCAGATTGAAAAAGGGAAAACGTTGATTATAAAATTAAATCAAATAGGCGAACCTGATTCTGAAGGTATGCGTATTTTATACTTTGATTTAAACGGTCAAGGAAGAGAAGTAGTTGTAAAAGATTACAGCATCACAAGTACAAAAGCTGTACGTAAAAAAGCAGAACCTACAAACAAAAAACATATCGGAGCTACTATGCCAGGATCTGTACTTGAAGTATTGGTACAAAAGGGTGATCATGTAGTTCAAGGACAGCCAATCATCATCACAGAAGCAATGAAAATGGAAACAACGATCAAAGCCAATGTTGAAGGAATAATTGATCAAATTTATGTTGTAGATGAGGATATTATTGAAACAGGAGATTTACTGATTGAAGTGAAAGCGAACTAGAATCGAATAAATTGATGAACAAAGTAATACTCATTTTAAGGATGATAACTGGCATTAAAGTTCAGTTAAAATGATTTAGCTACCAAATTGAGGAGGCTAAATGAGTGAAGACACTTTTAAGATCTTTGCCGCTAATTTTCATTATGCTTCTGGCTACGTATTGGTTGCCAGAAGTCATTTCAAGAAATCCATCAGACATCATCACACCAAAAGAAGAAAGTGAAACTATTCAATCTGAATCTTATGACTATCAAACAACAGATTTAGAGCCTGAACAGATTCCAATTGCAGGCTTAGGCAGTTATGTCGGTCAAAAAATTGAAAATTTCACCGGAAAATTTGGTGATCCAACACGAATCGATCCAACTGTTTATAAAGAAGAACGCTGGATATTTGGAGAAGACGAAACAGATTATGCGCAGTTAATAGTAAAAGATGGCATAATAATCGATTTATTTGTATTGGGATCCCAATTAGATGTAGCGCCATTTAAAATTGGCATGTCCATTACTGAAGTATTTCAATTAGCAAGTTTTTATCCAACTTATTCTGTAGAAAATCAAGGGGAACAAGATACTCTAGAATTAACAGAAAGTGATTTAAACTATCGTCCTCTAATTGCTTTTGATAATGGAACATTTGCTGTATTAATGATGGATCGTTCGACAAATCAAATGATTGCTATTCGTTATCTAGACTCCCCATCGCTAATTCGTTTGGGAGTCTATGATGATGGTTCAAAACAACATTTAAATGCTTCTTTTGAAGTAGATGAAATAAGACAAGATGCCATTAATGAAGCCAATCAAAAACAAATGTATGAGATATTAAATATCTTACGACAACGGTATGAACTTTCTGCGCTAACTCCGAGTGATGCCTTATCTGGTGTAGCTGAAACCATTTTTATCAATCAAGAAGAACAAATTATTGCGGACCGCCAAGCCAATAAGGAAAGTAATTTTTCAGAAACGGAAAGCTCGGACAAAGCTAGTAAGAATCAGAATTCTTCAATTGAAACGTTTATTCTAGATGACGACTTTAACTCTATTGATGAGCAGAAAAATCAGACTTATCAAACACTAACAAGTGAGCAGATAAAGCTCACCTTACAAGAGACAGAGTTGAAGTTAAATGAAGTACGTGTGTTGTATTCGATTCAGGAAACGGATGTTGCATGGCTTGCAACTAACTGGTTCAGTCTTGAAATTGAACGAAATTTCTTGATGGATGCTGGTATGACAGAAATAGGAGTAGCTTATCGTGCGAACGATATGCTACTAATTCTTCATTAAATAAGACGTTTTAAAGAAAAAAACAATACGGAAATAATTGAAGGAGTGGTTATATGGAATTAACTACAAACGAGAGACAAGGAATCATTGTTTGGGTTTATAGTTTAAGACATTTTAAAACGCTTAAACGTTTTGGGTTGATTCACTATGCTTCTAGACGAATGAAATATGTTGTGATGTATATCAATCAATCTGATGTAGAAATGACGCAAAAGAAATTAGCTGACTTACATTTCGTTCGAAAAGTAGAGTTATCCTATAGACCGTTTATTAATTTAGATTTTAAAGATTTTTTTGGAAAAGAAAAAAAAGACATTGATCAAGAAGAAGCTATGTCTAGTGAGACTGTTTTTTAATTAAAATGCTAAATAAGTCGATAGACTAACTTCATCGGCTTATTTAGCATTTTACAGTGTGAGAAGTTTTCTTAAGCGGTAAGTTAAACTGAAAGGAAGTTGTAAGTATGCGTATCATCACAGGAGAATATGGAGGCAGAAGATTAAAAGCTGTCCCAGGAAACAATACCAGACCCACAACAGATAAAGTAAAAGAATCTATTTTCAATATAATAGGGCCTTATTTTAACGGTGGAAATTGTTTAGATTTGTTTGCTGGAAGTGGAGGATTAGCTATTGAAGCAGTTTCTCGCGGTATGGATAGTGCGGTACTGATTGACCGAGATCCTTTAGCCATCAAAACGATAAAAGAAAATATTAGTGTAACAAAGGAATTAGATAAATTTGAGATTTATCGAAATGATGCAAATCGAGCAATCGATTTATTAAGAGGAAAGAAAAAATTTGATCTCTTATTTTTAGATCCACCGTATGCTAAACAAGAGATTGAAAAACAAATTGAAAAAATAGTTGATTCTGATTTGTTGAATGATGAAGCCATTATTATTTGTGAGGTGGATAAGCGGACCCAATTAAATGAAAATATTGGTGCAGCAAAAGTCTTTAGAAAAGAAGTTTATGGGGCAAGCCAAATTGTAATGTATGAATACGCTAAGGAAATGGGGAAGTAAAATGACTAAAATTGCTTTGTTTCCTGGAAGTTTCGATCCATTTACTAATGGTCATCTCGATACAGTTGAAAGAACCTCAAAATTATTTGATCAAGTTGTCATTGCTGTTGCGACTAATACGTCAAAAAATGCTTTATTCTCTCTAGAAGAAAAAATGACTTTTATTAAACAGTCTGTCGAACATATTGAAAATATAAGTGTAAGAGAACATAGCGGCGGATTGACGGTAGAACTAGCAAAAAAAATCGGAGCAGTGACTTTGGTAAGAGGATTACGGAATAATGCCGATTTTGAGTATGAATCGACGATTGCAACAATGAATAAAATTCAACATAAAGATATTGAAACGGTTTTTTTAATGTCAAATGAAAAGTATCGATTTCTAAGCTCTAGTTTAATTAAAGAAGTAGCCATGTTTGGTGGCGATATTTCCAGTCTTGTTCCAGTTGGAGTTAATGAAGCTATAAAAAGAAAATATGCTAAAATAAAATAAATCAGTTCAATTCGTTAGTAAATTTAGCTATGCAGAGGATGATTGGAATGAATGCTAAAGAAAAAAAGACTCGCAAAGGTTTGCTTGTTGCACTAATCGTAATTATTCTTGCAGGAGTTTTTGTTCCTATTCCCTATTATATTGAAGGGCCAGGTTCAGCAGTGAAGCTAAACGAATTGGTAGAAGTTGACAACAAAAAAGACCCAGAAGATGGTCATTTTATGTTGACGACTGTTGCGGTCAGAAGAGCAACTCCATTTACGTATTTCATGAAATATTTGCCTTTTCATGAAGGGCTCACCACCGAAGAACTGTTTGGTACAAATACTTCTGATGCAGAATACACTAATCTACAGAATTATTATATGACTAGCTCAATCAATGCAGCGATTGAACAAGCTTACGAGGCTGCTGGAGAAAAGTATCAGTTGACCTATAACGGCGTTTATATCATGTCCATTTTGGAGAAATCTGATTTTGAGGACAAGTTAGAGATTGGAGACACTATTCTTTCACTCGACGGACAGTCTTTTGATAGTTCCTCTGAATTTATTGATTATGTTCAACAACAAAAAGTTGGACAAGTCATTGAAGTAACGTATGAACGGAATGGCGAACAACAAACCACTTCTGGAAAGTTAATGGAAATGGAAGAAACTAAAAAAGCTGGTCTTGGAATATCTTTAGTCGACAATACGTCAATTGAAACAGAGATCCCTGTATCTATTGATGCTGGAGAAATTGGAGGACCATCTGCTGGTTTTATGTTTGCTTTACAAATCTATACGCAATTGATGGATGAGGATTTGAGAAAAGGAAATGAAATTGCTGGTACTGGAACGATGCAACCAGATGGCACAATTGGTCGAATCGGAGGAATTGACAAAAAAATTGTTGCAGCTAGTGAAGAAGGAGCGACAATCTTTTTTGCTCCAGATGATACAATTGATCCAGTTATACAAAAGAATTATCCTGAAATGAAGTCGAATTATCAAGAAGCACTTGATGCAGCAAAAAAAATTGATACCGATATGAAAATTGTACCTGTAAAAACATTTCAAGATGCCATTGATTATTTAAAAAACCTATAAACCATTCGATTTAATTAAAAAGCCGAAGACATAATTGTCTTCGGCTTTTTTTCAACTTTAAAAGTGATAAGGATTTTTTTTAGCTGTTTTTCGATTAAGGAAGAATGAAATAATACTTCCAAGTATAAGAATAACCGTTAATCCAGCTGTAACAATAGCTATTGATTGATGGTCTGGTAAGTTCTTGGTAACTATTCCATACATTGCCCATATAAAGACCAAAATAATAGCCCAATCTTTAAAAAAATAAGCAATACCTAAACCTAAAAGAGTTGCTAGTGATAAGAGTACATAAGTGACTATTGTTTGGAGATTTACTTCGATACCGATACTAGCAACTAACCAATAACTGAAATTTGTAATGGTAGCAACAATGATCCAGCCTAAGTAAAGAGAAATAGGAATGAGGTAAAGTTTAGAAGGAGTTGTCCTTTTTTGAGCTTGGTATAAAAATATAAGTGATAGAAGTAGTAAAAATATAACAATAAATGCAATTCCGTCCAAGAGAAAATGCCAAATTAAGATCCAAGACGTATTAAGCAAACAGGTTAGTAAAAATCCCCAAAATTGACCAGAACTGAGCGTCTGTTTCTTAAAACTAAAACTTAACAACCATAATAATAGTGCAAAATAGATGACTCCCCAAATACTAAAGATAAAACCAGCAGGAGTAAAAAACACCTCATACGTATCAGAAATTTCTCCTGTTTGATAGCCGTTTATTGGCAGGATATTAGCTAAAGCATTTACAGTAATCATTATTCCGTAAGCTAAATATAAAATAATTTGCTTTCCTATAGTCATTTTCATCACTCCTTAATTTAGTAATCATCGATTTTAAAATTACGTTAACTCAACCATACTACAAATTTTAAAGAAAATAAATTAAAGCGACTGGTTAAAAAAAATAGGTGTTTTTTTTTACGTATACTACTTTTTAGAAGGACTCAAAGGGAGTGTTAGGAGATGTTGAAAACTAGCAAAGACTGGCTAATAAAAAATCGTTTATTTATTGAGATAGGTATACTTAGTTGCTTAGTGCTCAGTGTGTTTGGACTAATTTTAACGTTTTTGAAAAGCGATGATAATATAGAAGAAACCTCAGAGATGTTGAGTTATTTGGAAAGTGAAAGTAACTATTCAATGGCATCAAATCAAGTTGAACAACAATCAGAAAGTCAATCAGAAAAAATTTATATAGATGTTAAAGGTGCAGTGTATCTTCCGGGTGTGTATGAAGTGACAAGTGACATGAGGTTAATTGATGCTATTGAACTGGCTGGTGGTTTTAGCGAGAAAGCAAATCAGAATCCGGTAAACTTATCTTTAAAGTTGACAGATCAAATGGTGATTTTTATTCCAGAAGTTGGAGCGGTTGATGAAAAAAAATCAGAACTAGAAACTTCAGCTGTTCCAATAGAAGAAGCCGTCATTACAGTTCCTAAAGAAGATAGTGCAGCAGCAACTTCTGAAAAAGTAAATATCAACCTCGCAGATTCAAATGAACTCCAACAATTACCTGGAATAGGGGAGAAAAAAGCAGAGCAAATCATAAGCTATAGACAAGAGAATGGTTCATTTCAAAAAATTGAAGATCTGAAAAATGTGTCCGGCATTGGTGAAAAAACTTTTGAGGCATTACGAGTGGATGTTACTGTGGGCGATGGTGAGTAAGGTGAGAAGAAAAAATGAAGTATTGAAAGTATTTGTGGGCTTTTGTATACTTGAGAAAATGCTTAAGTTCATCAGCAACTTAAACAAACAAACGAGTAGGAGGAAGAATATGACTGAACGTATACCATGGGATCAATATTTTATGTCTCAGAGTTTGTTGTTGTCTTTACGAAGTACCTGTGCCCGATTAACTGTTGGAGCTACAATCGTAAGGGAAAAGAGGATTATCGCAGGAGGTTACAACGGTTCGGTAAGTGGAGATGTGCATTGTATAGATGACGGCTGCTACATTGTTGAAGGTCATTGTTTACGTACGATCCATGCTGAGATGAATGCGATTCTTCAGTGTGCAAAATTTGGAGCGCAGACTGAAGGTGCAGAAATTTATGTTACTCATTTTCCGTGCTTGCAATGTACGAAAATGATTATTCAAGCGGGTATCATAAAAATAAATTACTTAGAGGATTACCATAACAATGAGTATGCTTTGAAGTTGATTGAACAAGCCCACGTTCAATGTCAAAAAGTTGTCCTTCCAAAAGACTTTTTCCAACAACTAGATTTCAATACGAATGCTCAAACTAGTTTAAGCCAACTTAATGGACACACGCCACTCCAATAAGTGAAGGGATACGTTCTTTTTTCAGCTGTTTCTTGTTTATTATGTGCGATTGTTATTTTAAACCCTAATTGGTTGAGTATTATCCTGTTCTTGATTTGGTTGATCCGATTGCTGTTTACACGCAGAAAGAAGTGGATTATTTATTCTTGCTTGTTCATGAGTGTAACAGCTTTTTTTGTAGGAGTAGAAAAGTACAACAATCAAACACGTCTTTCGATGGACACTCAAAATTTTTTGATTGAAATGGATCCAAATCGATTAAAAATCGATGGAGATCAAGTGCAATTTTACGGTACAGTTACTCAAGCTGGAGAAACGCTAAAATGTTCTGAAGAAATTGTTGTTTTTTATCGATTGTCTACTAAAGAAGAAAAAGACTATTGGGAAAAGCAACAAAAAACAGCAAGTTTTGTAGTGATAGGATCTTTGATGAAACCTGAAAAAAATAGGAATTTAAATCAATTTGATTATCAGCGTTATTTGTCTCATAACAAAATTCATTGGATGCTAGAGGCAACATCAATTCAGGCACACTCTGGGCCTGAGAAACAAACTTTTTTGGATTTAATTAACTTGAAAAATATCAGACAAACTATCTTGTTTCACATTGAAAGTAAAACTACAATTCCTGTATCTAGTTACATTAAAACCTTATTATTCGCAGATACTGCTTCTATTGATGATCAAGTAATGAATGGATACAAAGAAATCGGGATTATCCATTTATTGAGTATTTCAGGTTTACATATCCAATTTTTGATAGCAGGGCTAACGTACATTTTATGGAGAGTAGGTGTGACACGTGAGCACACGTATATCCTTTTATTTATTTTTCTTCCTATATATGGAAGTTTGACTGGTTGGGGAACCAGTATTTTTAGAGCTGTTGTGATGAGTCTCATCAGTCAGACGGGTTCGCGTATTCGTAGACCTATTTCCGGATTAGATGCGTGGTCATATACACTGATTATCGGGCTTTGGATAGATCCATATCAATTATTTTCTATAGGTTTTCAATTAAGCTATCTACTTAGTTTGGCTTTGATTTTATTTTCGACGTCGTTGTTCAACCAATCAAAATACAGCACTATCAATAGCTTATCCATTTCTTTTGTTTTAACACTTATTTCTATACCGATTCTCAGTTTCCATTTTTTTGAGTTTTCGTGGATTGGAATGTTTGCTAATTTGCTTTTTGTTCCATTATTTACGTGGTTCATTATGCCCTTGATGATTGTATTGTTTTTTTGTTCTTATATTCTTTCGGGAACACTATTTTTTCAGTTTCTTATACACATAGCGGAATATTCGTTGGGCATGATTGAATGGCTAGTATTAAAGATCAGACTTTTTCCATATGGTACGATTGTTACTGGAAAAGTTCCTATGGTGTTATTTATTGTAACGGTGGTGGTCATGGTTATTTTTTTGATCGCATTAGAGCAGCAAAAGAAAAAGAAGAGCTCTCTTTTTTTGCTGGTAATTGTTTTCATAGTCTTTATTCACTATCAGAAATACAGCCCATTTGGAGAAGTTTTGATACTAGATGTAGGTCAAGGAGACGCAACTTTAATTAAAGAGCCTTTTGGAAAAGGAGTCTACTTAATAGACACAGGCGGGGCACTAGCGTTTGAAAAAGAAGAATGGCAAATAAGGAAAAAACAGTCAACGGTGGCAAGTCGTGTGTTGATTCCAGTGATTAAATCGTTAGGTGTAACCCAATTAGATCAAGTGTTGATTACTCATGGAGATGAAGACCACATGGGTGAATTAATTGAACTAGCTCAAGGTATCGAAATTAAGGAACTTATTTTCCCAGTAGGGACAACCAAAAAACAATCATTCTTTGATGCAGCTCAATCATTAGAAAAAAGTGGTGTGCCCTTACGTACAGTTAGTGCTAAACAATCACGAGACCAACTTTTTGGACCTTCTTTAACTGTTTTGTGGCCCTTAGATGATGGTGAAGGTGAAAACAATGATTCTCTTGTATTGTATGGGAAAATTGGTCAGTTTAATTGGCTGTTCACTGGAGATATTGAAGAGGCGGGAGAAGCAAAGTTAACAGCTCTTTACCCCAATCTAAGAGTGGATATTTTAAAAGTAGCACATCATGGCAGCCAAACTTCAACCAGTGAGAGTTTTATTCAAAAAATAAAGCCGAAAACAGCTTTGATATCTTGTGGGTTAAACAATCGCTACAATCACCCAAATGAGGATGTATTAAAACGATTGGCTTCATTAAATGCAGCAGTTTACCGGACAGATCTGCAAGGAAGTTTTAGGTACACCTATGCCGATTATTTACCCCAAGGGTTAAAAAAAGACTTTCAAACGATCTTAAAATAAATTGAAAATAGGCTTGCAAATTATTTTAATGCTTTGTACCATTAAGGCAATACAAGAAAGTGGTGGAACAGAGTGAATTTTGTATCAGAATTAGCAAAAATAAGAAAAGGCACGATTGCACATGTTTACGTTGTGTTAGGAACAGAATCCTATTTGGCAAGCGTAGCTAGAAAAACACTGTTGGACTCATTGCTTAGTGCAGAAGAATTGGAATTAAACTACGGTGCTTACGATATGGAAGAAGTTTCTATAGGAACAGCCTTAGAGGATGCAGAATCGATTCCGTTTTTTGGTGATCGTCGTCTCGTTTTTGTAGATAGGCCTATCTTCTTAACTGGTGATAAAACAAAATTAAAGATAGAACATGATGTAAAATGGTTAGAAAGTTACTTAACTCATCCTTCTGAGTCAACGACACTTGTATTCTTTGCTCCATATGAAAAATTAGATGAACGCAAAAAAATAACTAAGTTACTAAAAAAAACTGCCACCATAATAGAAGTAAATGCATTATCAGAAAAAGATATGCGAAAATACATCAAGGATACTATAGCAAATGAAGAGTACCGTTATTCACCAGAAGCATTTGAATTATTTATTCAATTAACAGATGCAAAATTATCTGTAGCCATGGGAGAATTGCCGAAACTTTTTATTTATGCTCAAGATACTAAATTTATTACACTAGAAGCCGTTCAAGAATTAGTGGCTAAATCTTTAGAACAAAACATTTTTGCGCTAAACGAATACGTTTTGAAAAAAGACGCAGGACAAGCTCTCAATTTATACCAAGATTTATTATTACAAAAAGAAGATCCTATTAAAATAAATGCGATTATGACTTCTCAATTTAGATTGCTTATCCAAGTCAAAATTTTAGAAAAAAAAGGGTATCAGCAAGGAGATATTGCTAAGCAGTTAAAAACGCATCCCTATCGTGTGAAATTAGCTATTCAACAAATGAGAAAAATTGAGGAGCATTCATTGATTGAAGCGTATAATGGATTGATTGATGCTGAGTATCGACTAAAGACAGGAAAAGGCGATAAAGAAATGCAATTTGAATTATTCGTTCTGCAGTATGCTCAAAAAAAGACAGCGAATTGAGAACAATACAAGCGTTTAAGATAATCCAGCTATCAAGTAAAAAAACTTTACACATTTTTATTGCATTGAAGCTTGTCTTTATGTATAATTGAATTTGTTGAAACAACTAGAATAGATTATTTTAAGTTGTAAATAATTGAAAGTGGGGTGAATCAAATGCCAAACATCGAAGCTGCAATCAAACGTGTTCGTACTTCTGAAAAATCAGCTGTACAAAACAACGTTCAAAAAAGTTCAATGCGTACTGCTATTAAAAAATATGCTCAATCTATTGAAGCAGGTAACGAAAATTCTGAACAATTACTTAAAGAAGCAATCAAAGCAATTGACATGGCTGCATCTAAAGGATTGATTCATAAAAATAAAGCTAACCGTGACAAATCTCGTTTAACTGCTAAATTAGCTAAATAAGAGGTCATTGTTATAACGTATATGTGAAAAAGCCTCAAGTCTTGATTATTCAAGACTTGAGGCTTTTTTATTTTTTGAATACTAGTGAAGTTTTATCAAATTAGTTGTAAGAACACACGTTCAGTGCTAAAATGATAAAATAGAATTGAAACTGTGTGTCTTGAATTAGACAGGCTTCTTTTTATATTGAATAGAAGTGCGAGGAGGTACTTGAAATGCCAAAAGACCAATTTGAACTGGTTTCTAAATACCAGCCTAGTGGTGATCAGCCGGATGCCATAAAAAAATTAATTAAAGGTATCGAAGCTGGAGAGAAAGAACAAACCTTATTAGGTGCTACAGGAACCGGAAAAACATTTACGGTCTCAAATGTCATTAAGGAAGTAAATAAGCCAACTTTAGTTATTGCACACAATAAAACATTAGCAGGTCAATTATATGGTGAGTTTAAAGAATTCTTTCCAGATAATGCTGTAGAGTATTTTGTCAGTTATTATGACTACTATCAGCCAGAAGCGTACGTTCCTTCAAGTGATACCTTTATTGAAAAAGAATCAAGTGTTAACGATGAGATAGATAAACTGCGTCATTCCGCAACGAGCGCATTGTTAGAACGAAGAGATGTCATTGTAGTAGCCTCAGTTTCATGTATCTACGGGCTAGTTAACCCTGAGGACTATAGGGATCACGTTTTGTCTTTACGTGTAGGTAATGAAATGAATCGTGATGAGATGTTGCGCCGTTTAGTCGACATGCAATTTGAACGTAATGATATTGATTTTCAACGTGGACGCTTTCGTGTTAGAGGAGACGTAGTGGAAATTTTCTTAGCATCACGTGATAGTGAAGCCATACGTGTAGAGTTCTTTGGAGATGAAATTGATCGTATCCGAGAAGTAGATGTTTTAACAGGTGAGATCAAGGCCGATGTTCAACATGTCCCTATTTTTCCGGCCACTCACTTTGTAGCGAACGATGAACAAACAAGATCAGCTATAAAAAATATCCAAGAAGAATTAGAAGAACGTTTAAAAGTTTTACGAGCTGAAGATAAGTTAATTGAAGCACAGCGTTTAGAACAGCGAACAAATTATGATTTGGAAATGTTGTTGGAAATGGGATATTGTTCAGGAATTGAAAATTATTCTAGACACATGGATGGGCGTAAACAGGGTGAAGCGCCTTACACACTAATCGATTTCTTCCCTGATGATTTTCTGATTGTCATAGATGAGTCTCATATTACAATGTCTCAAATTAGAGGGATGTATAACGGCGATAGGGCTAGAAAACAACAATTGATTGAGTATGGTTTCAGATTGCCAAGTGCTTTGGATAATCGTCCGCTTCGTCTAGAAGAATTTGAAAACCATGTAAATCAAATTATGTATATTTCGGCAACGCCAGGACCTTATGAATTGGAACGTGCTCCAGAAGTTATTGAACAAATTATTCGACCTACTGGATTATTAGATCCAATTATTGAAGTGCGTCCAATCAAAGGTCAAATTGATGATTTGATTGGTGAAATAAATGAACGAACCGAAAAAAATGAACGAGTATTTATTACTACATTAACTAAGAAGATGTCAGAAGATCTGACGGATTATTTGAAAGAGGTTGGCATTAAAGTTGCCTACTTGCATAGTGAGATAAAAACACTAGAACGAACCGAGATTATTCGAAATCTACGTCTAGGCGTATACGACGTATTAATTGGGATTAACTTGCTGCGTGAAGGTATCGATGTCCCAGAAGTATCGTTAGTTATTATTTTAGATGCAGATAAAGAAGGTTTCTTAAGAAGCGAACGTTCACTTGTACAGACAATTGGTAGGGCTGCGCGTAATGAAAACGGGAAAGTTATTATGTATGCAGACCGTATCACTGACTCTATGAGAGCCGCTATATCAGAGACTGAGAGACGTCGCGAAACCCAAGAAGAATACAATGAAAAACATGGCATCACGCCCAAAACGATTATCAAAGATATTCGCGATTTAATCTCGATTACTTCAGTAGTAGAAGGTGAGGATGAGGGAGCATCTGGTTTAGAAAATATTGCTAAGATGACGAGAGAGCAACGTCTAGAGCTGATTGATGGTATGGAAATTGAAATGAAGGTGGCAGCAAAAGAATTAAACTTCGAAAAAGCAGCTAATATAAGAGACATGATTTTAGAAATAACGGCACAGTATAAATTAAAATAATAGTACAAAAGAATGAAATAAATCTATTAAAACCTTGCAATTTCTTATAGACTCTAGTAGTATTTAATTGTGTACTAAACACATACCTTTTACTTGGTAAAACGAATCACCAACGTCTACTCAGTAAGAGGAAAAATCGAAGAAAGAGGTGCTTAGAAATGTCAATTTCTAAAGAACGCAAAAATGAGATCATCAAAGAATACGCAATCCACGAAGGAGATACAGGTTCTCCCGAAGTACAAATTGCTGTATTAACAGCTGAAATCAATCATTTAAACGAACATGCACGTGTTCACAAAAAAGACCACCATTCTTACCGTGGACTTATGAAAAAAATTGGTCACCGTCGTAACTTGCTTGCGTACCTACGCAACAAAGATATTACTCGTTACCGTGAATTGATTCAAAGATTAGGTCTACGTCGTTAATTTTTCGTAGTCTATTTAGAAGCGAGGTTCTAACGAATCTCGCTTCATTTTGTTTATAAAAGAAAAAGCTGTTTATTTTGTTGTCCATCCTACTATACAAATGTGAGTATTTAATTTGCTTAAATGCTGACATTTGTTTAGTAGCCTGTTTGGAAAAACGAATAAAAGCTTTAATAAAAGGAGAAATGCACACAATGACAGAGAAACAAGTTTTTACTAAAGAATGGGCAGGTCGTACATTAGAAATAGAAGTTGGACAATTAGCAAAACAAGCTAATGGTGCAGTATTGATTCGCTATAACGATACTGTAGTATTATCTGCAGCAGTAGCTAGCAAAAAAGCGAAAGACGTAGATTTCTTTCCTTTAACAGTAAATTACGATGAAAAAATGTATTCAGTTGGTAAGATCCCAGGTGGTTTTATTAAGAGAGAAGCTCGCCCAAGTGAAACAGCTACTTTAACAGCTCGATTAATTGACCGTCCGATTCGTCCGATGTTTGCAGAAGGATTTCGTAATGAAGTTCAAATTACAAATACCGTGATGTCTGTAGATCAAAATTGTTCACCCGCTTTTTCGGCGATGTTTGGTTCTTCTTTATCACTTGCTATTTCAGATATTCCATTTAACGGACCGATTGCAAGTGTTGATGTAGGCCGCGTAGACGGAGAATACATCATTAATCCAACTCTTGAACAAGAAGCATTATCAGACATTCATTTAACAGTTGCAGGAACTAAAGATGCCATTAACATGGTTGAAAGTGGAGCCGCTGAAGTTTCAGAAGAAGATATGCTTGGTGCTTTAATGTTTGGTCATAAAGCCATTCAAGAATTAGTTGCTTTCCAAGAAGAAATTGTAGTTGCTGTTGGAAAAGAAAAAATGGCTATTCAATTGTTGCAAATCGATGCAGATTTAGAAAAAGAAGTCAACAATGCTTTCCAAACTAAAATGATTGCTGCAATTCAAACCGAAGAAAAATTAGCTCGTGAAGAAAATATCGAAGCGGTTAAAGAAGAAGCAATGACCTTTTATGAAGAAAAATATCAAGACAACGATGAAGCTAAACGAATCAATAAAGAAGTAAAACAAATTGTTGAAGACATGGAAAAGAATGAAGTTCGTCGTTTGATTACAGTTGACAAAATTAGACCAGATGGTCGTAAGATTGATGAAATTCGTTCTTTAGCTTCAGAAATTGGACTATTGCCAAGAGCACATGGTTCTGGTTTATTCACTCGTGGACAAACTCAAGCTTTGTCTATAGCTACTTTAGCACCATTAGGCGAACATCAAATTATTGATGGTTTAGGAATTGAAAACAGCAAACGATTCATCCATCACTACAATTTCCCGCAATACTCTGTTGGGAGTACTGGACCATCACGTGGACCAGGCCGTCGTGAAATTGGACATGGAGCATTAGGAGAACGTGCATTAGCACAAGTTATTCCAAATGAAGAAGATTTTCCATACATGATTCGTTTAGTTGCTGAAGTTTTAGAGTCAAATGGTTCTTCATCACAAGCAAGTATTTGTGCAGGTACATTAGCTTTAATGGATGCAGGTGTTCCAATCAAAGCTCCAGTAGCTGGTATTGCAATGGGCCTTGTTAAAGAAGGCGAAAACTATACTGTCTTAACAGATATCCAAGGTTTAGAAGATCATTTAGGAGATATGGACTTTAAAGTAGCCGGTACGAGCAAAGGAATCACGGCTCTTCAAATGGATATTAAAATTGAAGGTATTACACAACAAATTTTAGAAGAAGCATTAACTCAAGCTAAAAAAGCTAGAATGGAAATTCTTGATGAATTGATTTCTACAATTGCTGAGCCACATGAAGAATTAAGTGCATACGCTCCTAAAATTGAAATGATGCAAATCAAACCGGAAAAAATCAAAGTTGTTATTGGCCGCGGTGGTGACCAGATCAATGCTATTATTGATGAAACCGGCGTTAAAATTGATATTGATCAAGAAGGAAATATCAGTATTGCATCTGAAGACGCAGCTATGATTAGACGCGCTAAAGAAATTATTGAAGAATTGACAAAAGATATTGAAGTCGGTAAAATTTATTCAGGAAAAGTGAAACGAATTGAAAAATTTGGAGCTTTTGTTGAAATTGCTAAAGGAAAAGATGGATTAGTTCATATTTCTGAATTAGCTAACGAACGTGTCGCTAAGGTTGAAGATGTTTTGACTTTAGGTGAAGTGATGGACGTTAAAGTTATCGAAATCGATAAACAAGGAAGAATCAATCTTTCTCGTAAAGTTTTGTTAACAACTGAAGAAAACTAAGAAATAGATAAAAAAAGAGCACAATTTGAAAAAAATTGTGTTCTTTTTTGCTATTCATTTTCTGGCGTTGATAAGGAAATTTCCTCCGAATTACGGGATAGCTTTCGGAAAGCCATGGGACCATTTTGAGCCGAAGAACGCGTCTCAAAATGGTTCCATGGCTGCAAGCTCCTCCTATTCCTCCAAAAATTTCTGGAATGTGTTAAAAGAAACTCAATTAATTACTAACCAACGTCAAATGTTGCAGAACCGCTTTTTTGCTATTCATTTTCTTTAATTTTTCTTAACCATTTTTCTAATTGGTCAACTGTCTGTTCTTGCTGTTGTTCGGGTGAAATGGTGGCAGGAAGATCACCCTCTTGGTCTCCATAATCGCCAAAACCAGCATGATTGCCTCCTTCAATAGTATAGAATGAGGTAGTAGCAGGTAAATAATCCTTGCCGAGCTGATAGGTCTCTTCATTAACTACGCCATCATTAGAGCCAATAAGGGAAAGAACTGAAATAGGCAGTTTATCTAACCGTCCCTTTTCATCTGGGTAACTAGCTAGTAAAAAAACACCTTTTAAAGATTCTGAATAACTTTCATTGGCAAAGCGACTAGCCATCACACCACCTAAGGAATGACCACCTATAACAAAATCTTGAATCTTTTCATCAGTGATAATGGTTTCTGCTTTATTTGCATCAGTTACAGCAAGGTTCAAAGCATGCTTAACAAGGTAAACGGGATATCCTTTTTCAGCAAGTTTTGCCGCAATGGAACTGTAACTTTTTTCTTCTACAAGGCCACCTTGATAAAAGAGGATAGAAATAGATTGTTGTTCATTTAATGGACTGAAAATAATCGCATCTGAGGATTCTTCAACCCTATATTGATCAGTAGTCTCTGTTTCATTTAATGCGTCACTTAAAGGTTGATAGGTTTTAGACTGTACAAAAAACAAACTGCCTAGTAAAACCAAAATGAAAAAAATAAAACAACCAATTAAAATTTTATAGCTGCGCTTCATAAATACTCCTTTCAAAAAAATAATTTAAATAAAGTCGAACAAAAAAAGTGTATCATATAATTTGTTGTATTCGTTAGATAAATCAAACAAAACAAAGTGAATAATCTACATTTGTATAAATTACTCAAGAATTGTGCTAAAATGTATAGTGGGAATACATGGAGTCATAAGATAAAATTTAAAAATAGAAATAGGTATTAGGAGAGATATAAATGAATGGATATACTATTGCAGTCGTAGGAGCAACAGGAGCTGTAGGAACAAAAATGATTCAAATGTTAGAACAAGCCAATTTTCCAATCAATGAAGTGAAACTCTTAGCTTCGAAACGATCAGCTGGAAAAAAAGCTTTATTTAATGGAAAAGAAATTGAAATCCAAGAAACAACGGCAGATTCTTTTGAAAATGTTGATATTGCATTATTTAGTGCAGGTGGATCAATTTCAAAACAATTTGCTCCTGAAGCAGTAGAACGTGGTGCAGTTGTCATTGATAATACAAGTGCATACCGAATGGATGCTGAAGTGCCTTTAGTCGTTCCGGAAGTAAATGAGGAAGCTATTCGTTCTCATAAAGGAATTATTGCTAACCCGAATTGCTCAACGATTCAAATGATGGTTGCGCTAGAACCCATTCGCAAACAATATGGATTAGATCGGGTCATTGTTTCAACCTATCAAGCAGTAAGCGGAGCTGGAGTTTCAGCTGTTAAAGAAATGAAAGAACAAGCACAACATATGTTGAATGATGAGCCTTATGAAGCGGCTATTTTACCATCAGGTGGAGATAAAAAACATTTTCCAATCGCTTTCAATGCATTGCCACAAATCGATTTGTTTACGGAAGATGGCTATACGTTTGAAGAGTTGAAAATGATCAATGAAACTAAAAAAATTATGGGCGATGATCATATAAAAGTTTCTGCAACATGCGTCCGTATTCCAGTTGTTTCAGGACATTCGGAGTCTGTTTATATTGAAGTAAAGGAAGATGGAGCTAGTGTAGCTTCTATTCAAGAACTCATGAAAAACGCACCAGGTGTAGAGCTTCAAGATGATCCTGATAATCAAGTTTATCCAACAGCTTTGGAAGCAGAAGGTAAAAAAGAAACATTTGTTGGAAGAATTCGGAAAGATCGTGACTTAGATAAGGGTTATCATATGTGGATCGTTTCGGATAACTTAATCAAAGGTGCAGCTTGGAATTCTGTTCAAATTGCTGAAAGCTTACACAAGTTAAAATTAATTAAAACAACTAATTAAGATAGTCGAATTTAAGATAGAGGGTGATGGTATTGGATTTGAAAAAAGCACGCATTATAACCGCGATGACTACTCCATTTGATGAAGAAGGATTAATTGATTATGGACGACTAGAAAAGGTAATCAACTTCTTACTTGAAAATGGAACAGAAGGTTTAGTAGTAGGAGGCACAACTGGAGAATCTCCTACGTTAACTCATGATGAAAAGTTAAATTTATACCGTAAGACAGTTGAATTAGTTGCAGGACGTGTTCCAATCATTGCCGGTACGGGGTCATTTAACACTGCTGAAACGATTGCTTTTACAAAAGAGGTTGAAACTCTTACAGGCATAGATGCAGCACTAGTAGTGACGCCATACTACAGTAAGGCTAACCAAGCTGGTTTGTATGCTCATTTTGAAGCAGTAGCTAAAAATACTAAACTGCCGATTATCATTTATAACGTTCCAGGACGGACTAGTGTTTCGATTGATCCTAAGACAACCATTAAACTTTCATTGATTGAAAATATTATTGGTGTGAAAGAATGTTTAGGTTTAGATGCTTTAAGCGAAGAAATTGAAAATACACCAGATGACTTTTTAGTTTATACTGGTGAAGATGGGAATGCTTTTCCTGCTAAATGTATCGGAGCAACGGGCGTTATTTCTGTAGCAAGTCATGTTTTAGGGAACGAGATGTCTGAAATGTACAACTTGTTGCAAGAAGGTTCTATGGCCCAAGCCGCTAAGATTCATCGTCAAATAGTACCTAAAATGAACAGTTTATTTACTGTTCCTTCTCCAGCACCTGTTAAATTTGCGTTAAACTACTTAGGTATTAACGTTGGTGGATTGAGATTGCCATTAGTACCTTGTACAAAAGCAGAAGAAGATTATGTGTTAACTGAATTAAATTGGAAAAAATAAAAAAACGAAATGAAAGTGAAAGAGGTGAAGAAATGAGTACAATAAAAATTATCCCACTAGGGGGTGTACGTGAAAATGGAAAAAACATGTATGCTGTTGAGGTGGATGAAGACATATTTGTTTTAGATTGCGGGTTAATGTTTCCAGAAACAGAATTATTAGGAATTGATGTAGTCATTCCTGACTTTAGTTATTTAGAAGAAAATAAAAACCGTGTTACAGCAGTGTTTTTAACTCATGGTCATGAAGATGCAATTGGGGCACTACCTTATTTTCTTCAGAAATTTGATGTTCCAGTATTTGGAACTGAATTAACCATAGCTTTAGCAAAATTGTTTGTTGAAAAAGATAGTCAAGTTAGTTCATTTGATGATTACCATATTGTTGATGAAAACACAGAGATTGAATTTGGCGATGTTGTGGCTAGTTTCTTTAGAACAACCCATACTATTCCAGATTCTGTTGGAGTAGCTCTTAAGACTGATGAAGGAAGCATTGTCTATACAGGAGATTTCAAGTTCGATCAAAGTGCAAAACCAATGTACCAAAGCAATTTATCCCGTATTGCGGATATTGGTAAAGGTAAGGTTTTAGCTTTATTGAGTGATTCAAGTGAAGCTGAGAGCCCTGTTGAAAATATAAGTGATCTAAAAATAGCAGAAGAAGTATTGGATACATTCCAAAATGCTGAAGGTCGTATTATTGTTGCCAGCGTAGCTAGCAATATCTTGCGTATCCAACAAGTATTTGACGCTGCTCACAAATCTCACAAGAAAATCTTTATTACGGGAAGTAATCTTGAAGAGATCGTTCAAATAGCTATGCAACTGAATAAACTTCAATTGCCAAACGAAGATTTGATTGTTCCAATAACAGATATTGAAAAATACAGTGACCAAGAAATTGTTGTGTTAGAAACGGGCCTTACTGGCGAGCCAATTAAAACGTTAACACGTATGGCAAAAGGAAAGCACACTCAAGTAAATATCAAAGAGGGCGATCTAGTTTATATCGTAACAAGCCCATCGACAGCAATGGAAGTAACCGTTGCCCAAGCAGAAAACTTGATCTACCGAGCAGGTGGAACAGTAAAACAAATTTCAGATAATTTGAAAGCTTCTGGCCATGCTACTCCAAATGATCTAAAACTAATGATTAATCTGATTAAACCGACTTACTTTATTCCAGTTCAAGGAGAATATCGTATGCTTTCGGCTCATGCCAAACTTGCACATGAAGTTGGAATGCCATATAAGAATATTTTTATACCGGGCAAAGGCGATATCATGGAATATAAAAATGAGCGTATGCATGTAGCTGGACAAGTGACAGTAGGGAATACAATGGTCGATGGTATCGGAATCGGCGATATCGGAAATATTGTTTTACGGGACCGTAAATTGTTATCTGAAGATGGTATTTTTGTAGCGGTAGTTACTATTAATCGTAGAAAAAGTAAAATTATTTCAGGTCCTGAAGTCATGACTAGAGGTTTTGTATACGTTAAAGAAAATACGGATCTAATTAATCAAAGTAATGAGATCATTAGAGAAGTAGTAGAAGAAAATTTAAATCGTAAAGAATTTGAATGGAGCCGTTTGAAACAAGAAATCAGAGATGCGTTAAATAAACATCTTTTTGAACAGACACGTAGACGCCCAGTTATTCTACCGATCATCATGGAAACAAGTTCACGCAATCGTAAAAATTAGATAGAATAAAAAAGCTCTTATTTTCTTTTAAAAAAGAAAATAAGAGCTTTTTTTGTAAAAGAAGAGCACTCACATTAAGTGAATGCTCTGGTTCTATACTTTTTAGTGTTGATAGCTTAGTTAAATTGGTTACAGGATATTTCTAGAGGAATAGGGTCTGTTTGTGGCCATGTAAAGGATTCAATGCTCTCCACAAGTAAAACCGTCTATTTCAGAAGTAATTTTGTTTTGTTCTATCACCATCATTTGACGAAGAGCTAATGCTCTTTAATCGAAAGTGATTACAGACTAGCTTATTTTGCTACTCCTTCAGTCCACTCAGCAACACGTTCAGGATTTGCTTCAATCCAAGCTTCAGCCGCATCTTCAGGATCTTCTCCTTCAGAAATATCTAGCATAATGCTTTCCATTTCTTCGGTTGTCCAATTAAATTGATCTAATACTTGATAAGCTTCAGGCATATCTTCTTCAAGACCTTCACGAGCCATTGTATTGATTGTTTCTGATTCACCAAATGAATTTTCAGGATCTTCTAAATATTTCAAGTCATAAGAGGCGAACATCCAGTGTGGAGACCAACCAGTGATAACGATATCTTCTTTATTTTGAATCGCTTGCCCTAATGCAACAGTCATGGCACCTGATGAAGAAGTTTTAAGCTCCCATTCACTTAAATTTTCATAATCATTTAAAGCATTTTCAGTTGCGGCAACAACACCTGCACCAGGTTCGATACCAGTGATGCTCATTTCTGCTTCATCTTTAAGGTCAGCAATTGAATCCACATCCATATATTCAGGAACGACAAGGCCAACTAATGCGCCTTCTAAGTTTGGTCCTAAATTAACCATTTGATCGCCATATTCTTCAAATTGAGAACCGTGAGTAGCAGGTAACCAAGCAGCTACCATAGCGTCAGCATCCCCACTAGATACGGCTTGCCACATTACAGCGTTATCTAATGGAGTTAGTGTTACATCGTAACCTAAGTCTTCTAATACTTTACCAATAACGTTAGTAGAAGCAACTTCAGTATCCCATTCAACATAAGATAATTCAATTTCTTGTCCTTTACCAACAGAATCTTCATCTGTTTTAGCATCTTCTGTTGAACAACCTGCTGCAACTAATGATAATCCTAAACCTGCTGTGAGACCTAAATGTTTCCAACTAATTTTTTTCATATTAAATTGAATTCCCCTTTTCAGTAACTAATTTTTTAATGATTATGTTATTTATTTTTTATTTAATTTTTGAGTTAAGCGGTCAATAATGATCGCTAAGACAACTAAACCTAAACCAGATACGAAACCTGTTCCGATTTGTGCACGTTGTAAAGAAGAAAGAACTTCTCTACCTAAACCTGGAGCTCCAATCATTGAAGCAATAACTACCATAGATAAAGCCAACATAACAGTTTGGTTGATACCAGCCATAATCGTTGATTTAGCTAAAGGTAATTCTACTTTAAATAATTTTTGAGCACCTGTGCTACCAAAAGACTCAGAAGCTTCAACTAACTCATTTGAAACTTGTCTAATTCCAAGATTAGTAAAGCGAACAGTAGGTGGGATGGCAAAGATTAAAGAGGCAAATACCCCTGGGACCATACCGATACCAAAGAAAGCAACTGCAGGAATCAAGTAAACAAAAGCTGGCATTGTTTGCATGAAATCAAGAATAGGAGCAATAACAGCATTTGCGATTTTACTCTTAGCCATTAAAATTCCGAATGGAACTCCAATGATAACAGACAATAGACTTGCAACCAATACTAAAGTCAGGGTATTCATTAAGTCTTCCCAAAGACCTTGATTATAGGTAAACCAAAGGCCAATGATTGTAAATGTCGCCAATCCGAATTTTTTTCTTGAAGCAAAAAAAGCAATTACAGCAATAATCAAAATAAACAAAACTGGTGGAACAAGTAATAATGTATCTGTCACAAATTTCATAAGGATTTCTGAATATTTTTGAATAGGGTCAAACAAAAAAGCAAACGTTTGAGTTACCCAACTTGTAAAGTTTTCTACAGCATCAGCTACTGGCAATTCTGGGATGATATCTAATATACTAGACATTTTCGAGCACCTCACTTTCTCCTGCAAGAGCAGCTATTACAGCGCCTCTGACAATTATACCAACTAACTTACCATCATCTACAACTGCTACGGGAGTAGTTGCATCATGAATAACTGAAAAAATATCGTTCATGGAAGTTGTTCTAGTAACAGTTGGAATGTCTTTTTTCAGGATGTTTTCAATTGTTGTAATATTATTCTTACGAGCATCTGAAGCATCTTCTGCTGTGATATAACCTAAAAGATTACGTTGGCTATCTACAACTAGGATGCTGGATATCCCTTCACTACGCATTTGCTCAAGTGCAAATCGCGGACCATGATTTTTTATATTCAAAGTTTCAGGACGTTGCATGATATTCTCTGCTGTGAGTACTTTAGAACGATCAACGTCTTCAACAAATTTTTCAACGTAATCATTAGCTGGATTAGTTAATATTTCTTCAGGAGTACCGATCTGTACAATTGATCCATCTTTCATCAAGGCGATTTTATCCCCAATTCGTAAAGCTTCATTTAAATCATGAGTGATAAAAATAATCGTTTTTTTCACTTTAGATTGAAGCTCAATTAATTCATCTTGCATTTCACGACGAATCAATGGGTCTAATGCTGAGAAAGCTTCATCCATTAATAATATTTCAGGGTCATTCGCTAAAGCACGTGCTAATCCTACACGTTGTTGCATTCCGCCAGATAATTGATTAGGGTATTGATCTTTGTACTCACCTAAACCTGCATTATCTAGAGCTTTTTGAGCTCTTTGTTGTCTTTCAGCCTTGTCAACACCTTGAATTTCTAGACCATATTCAGTATTTTCTAAAATTGTTCGATGAGGAAAGAGACCAAAATTTTGGAAAACCATACTTAATTTTTCTCTTCTGACTTGACGTAAAGCTTTTTTATCCATTTTAGAAAGATTCTCATCATCTATATAGATATCTCCTTTTGTAGGATCGATTAAACGATTGAACATTCGAACAAGAGTTGATTTTCCGCTACCAGATAATCCCATAATAACGAAAATTTCACCTTCTTCAATAGTGAAACTAACATTATTAACTCCGACAGTGGCCCCCGTTTCTTTTAGAATTTCTTGCTTAGATTTTTGTTCTTTCAACATTTCTAAGGCTTGTGTTGTTCTTTTACCAAAAACTTTCGATACATTTTCAACAGTTATTTTTGACAAAATAACATCTCCTTTCCCTTTTTAGGTATGAATCTCAAACTAGTAAATCAAAATGATATAAGAGAGAATCCAAACATAAATTGACTAGCCAATCACTTTTCATAGTAGTTTTATCTAAAACCACTTTTACGAAAAAACAACGACAACTATTCATAAAAAAAATAGTTCTAAATGGAACACAATAATCAGTGTAACATGAATGAAAAAAAATGAAAAACAAAAGCATTTTCAAAAATAAGCTTTAGTACCTTTGTTTTGCCTTCATAACAGACCTTAGAGCACGAATAAAAAAAATGAAAAAACTTTTTTTTTGCCCCTTTTTTGCCCGTTTTTTGAAAAAAATTAACATTAGGTTGGACATATAACTTGTGGTTTTTAAAAGGGATTGCTAAACTAATTTTAAGTACTTTAATATCTCAAAAGGGTGGACGATGGATGTTAACACAATTGCAAAAAAAAATAATAAATGAGACAGAAGAATACGTCTACCAACTTTTAAAAGATGATGCTAGTGGTCATGATTGGTGGCACATTCACCGCGTACGAAATTTAACTAAAAGTATAGCGCAAAAAGAAAAAGGCAATATTAATCTGTTTATTTGTGAAATGGCTGCTCTCTTACATGACGTAGCAGACGGCAAGTTAAATAAATCTGAAGCTGAAGGAGAAAAAAAGGTTAGAGTATGGCTTTCCAGATATTCACTAAGCAAACAAGAAATCGAACAGGTAATGGAAATTATTCTTCATATGTCTTATAAGGGCGGAACAAATAAAGTTATACTATCTTCTATAGAAGGACAAATTGTTCAAGATGCAGATCGGTTGGATGCAATAGGGGCGATCGGAATTGCACGAACGATGGCCTACTCAGGTTCAAAAAAACGGTTAATTCATGATCCAGCGAAAAAACCACGAAATCAGCTTACAATTGAAGATTATCGTTCGGGAGAAGACACAGCAATTATGCATTTTTATGAAAAATTATTGAAATTAAAAAATAAGATGAATACGAGTATTGGAAAAGAAATGGCTGAAAAAAGGCATGCTTACATGGAAGCATACTTAGAAGAGTTTTATGCTGAGTGGGATGGGGAAAAATAGCTCACAACTTAAAATTCTATGGGATTTGAAATGAAAGTATGGGAGGCTTGTTATGAATGATATAAATGATCTAATATTAAGAGAAGCAACGGTAGGCGATATTCTTATAATAGAAGATTATACAATAGAAGAAACACCCTATACAGTGAAACCTATGGATGGTATGACAGAAAGTTTACATGAAAGCGAAAAACATCCGATTTTAGTGTTAGACGGGGATAAAATGGTAGCCTTTTTTATTCTTCAAACTGGAGATGCTGTTCTAAAGTATGGTTCAAACTCACATGCAATCTTATTAAAAGCCCATTCAGTTGATAGGCAGTATCTAAAACAAGGATATGGAAAAGCATCAATAGAAAAACTACCTAGTTTTGTTAGCGAACATTTTCCTTCTATTAATGAAATTATCTTATTAGTTGATTACGATAACATTAGTGGACAAATGCTGTATATGAAATCTGGATTTAAAGACACTAAAAATAGGGTGAAAGAGTTAGATGGATATAAATTTATTTACTCTAAAACACTTACAAACGAAATAAGTTAATATTGGGGTGAAAAACCTTATAAATGATTTATTGACAACTCCTAACAATCATCGTAAAATAGAGGATGTAATAAAAATTAAATGAACAACCATCACAAAGGGGTGCTGTAAAAAGCTGAGATTGAATCAATTGATTCTAACCCTTGGAACCTGTTCGTTAGGACGAGCGTAGGGATTGTGACGGGGACGAAATGTTATTTATGTATAATGATAATTCGAGCTCCTCCTTTGATGTGTGGCACTGTTCAACACATAAGGAGGAGTTTTTTTGAGAAATGATCGATTACGAGTTTGGATAGAAGGAACAATAGTTGCTGCTTTAGCTATTGTATTGTCCCTGATTCCAACAAATATTGGAACAGGATTTACCATCTCTTTAGGGATGATACCGCTGACCTTGTTTGCTTTTAGACGTGGATTTGTAGCAGCGACTGCAGCGGGTTTTCTTTGGGGGGTTTTGCATTTTTTGATAGGAAATGCTAGTATTTTGCATCCATTACAAGGATTTATAGAGTATTTTGTTGCATTTGCATTTGTTGGTTTTGCAGGCGTAGTTAGGAAGCCTTTACAACTTGCTTTTAAAGAAAATAATCAATTCAAACAATATCAATTTATTTTAATTGGAACGATTACTGGTACAATTGCCCGTTTCTTTTGGCACTTTATTGCAGGTTATTATTTCTGGGGAAGCTATGCTCCTGAAGGCATGAATCCCATTTGGTACTCATTTATTGCGAATGGTGGAAGTGCATTAGCAACGGGAATAGCTACTAGTGTAGTGTTGTGCATCATGGACAAAACGACGCCAACTTTATTTTTACCAAAAAACTAAGGTTTGATTTACTTAAATAAGTCTATAGATTGAGAGATTGGATAATTACTCCAGTCTCTTTTTTCTTTGATAATTATTTTTTTATACAACTAATTTCTAGTAGCTAAAAGAAAAAGGAAGTAGTAAGATTAGATAATAATAAGGTGGAGAGGAATACTTGAATGGACATTATAAGATACATATTATTAGGGCTCTACTTTTTGAACCTTTTACTTTCCGTTATTACAGTATTTCGTGAAAAACGTGATATTGCAGCTACTTGGGCTTGGTTACTTGTGTTAATTCTTTTACCAGGTATAGGATTTATTTTTTATTTATTTATTGGGAAAAAATTGACCCGCGAAAAAATATTTGATATTAAATCGCAAGAAAATATAGGTATGCCAGAGCTTGTGCAGGCTCAAAAGGAAATGCTGGCTGATGATGAAGACTTATTATCTGAAAGACAAGCCTCTGAAAATGCTAAGGAAATGGCTAGTTTGTTTTTAGAAAGTGATGAATCCATTTTAACAAAAGGAAACAAGGTTGAGTTATTTACCGATGGGGCAGAAAAATTTGATTCATTAATTGAAGATATTTCTAAAGCAGAACATCATATCCATATGATCTATTACATTATTCATAACGATAAAATTGGGAAACGTGTCCTCAGAGCATTGGAAGAACGTGCAGCTGCAGGAGTAGAAGTTCTTGTCATTTATGATGCATTAGGATCTAGATCATTAAGACCAAAATTTTTTAAAACCTTAAAAAAATTAGGTGGAAAAGCTGAACCGTTTTTTGGATCTAAGCTACCAATTATTAATTTACGCTTTAATTATCGGAATCACCGGAAAATTGTAGTAATTGATGGTAAAATTGGGTACACTGGTGGTTTTAATGTAGGAGACGAATATTTAGGCGAATATAAGAAATTTGGCTACTGGAGAGACACTCATTTGAAAATTCAAGGAAATGCAGTGTTAGCGTTGCAAACTCGCTTTCTAATGGACTGGAATGCAGCTGTTTCAAACCATAAATTGGAATATGAAGAAAATTATTTTCCTTTGATTGATAAAAAAGGACACGCAAATATTCAAGTTGTGTCTAGCGGTCCTGATTCAGATCTTGAACAAATAAAAAAAGGGTATATCAAAATGATTAGTATGGCAAAAGAATCAGTTTTCATACAAACACCCTATTTTGTTCCAGACGATTCAGTATTAGAATCTATCCAAATTGCCGTTATGTCTGGAATTGACGTGAAAATTATGATACCAAATAAACCAGATCATCCCTTTATTTATCGTGCAACAATGTATTACGCAGAGGCTATGGTAAATGCAGGAGCAGAAGTATACATCTACGATAATGGTTTCTTACATGCAAAAACAGTTGTTGTTGATGGAGATATATGTTCGATTGGGACAGCCAACTTTGATATCCGAAGTTTTAAATTAAATTTTGAGGTGAATGTTTTTATCTACGATGATAAGATTGCAAAACAACAAGAACAATTTTTCTATGAAGATATGAAGAAAAGTTATCTGTTAACTAAAGAAATGCTAGACAACCAATCTAAATGGTTAAAATTTAAACAAATATTTTCACGATTATTCTCTCCAATATTATAAACAATAAATAAGCAAGGTTGAAACAAGTAATTTTTTGTTTCAACCTTGCTTATTTATGAGTGTATTTTAATTAAAAAGTATCAAATTTGCTTAGGAGTAGCTTCTTTGAGATAATGAGTAGGAGTATGGTCAAAAAAACGAAACTATATAAGAGGTGAATGTAATGATAGAATTTAAAAATGTTTCCAAAGTCTACAAAGGTGGAAAAAAAGCTGTTGACAATATTAACCTCACATTTAATGATGGAGAGTTTATTGTATTTATTGGTACGAGTGGAAGTGGAAAAACAACTTCTATGCGTATGATCAATCGCATGATTGAACCAACATCAGGCCAGATTTTAATTAACGGAGAAGATATTATGAAGAAAGATTCTGTTCAGTTGAGACGTAAAATCGGCTATGTTATCCAACAAATTGGCTTAATGCCACATATGACCATTTATGACAATATCGTAATGGTTCCTAAATTATTAAAATGGACTGAAGATAAGCAACGAGAATCTGCAGAACGTTTATTAGAGAAAGTCGATTTGCCAAAAGAATTTTTGTCACGTTACCCAGCTGAACTTTCTGGTGGACAGCAACAAAGAATTGGAGTTATCCGTGCTTTAGCCGCTGATCAAGATGTGATATTGATGGATGAGCCATTTGGAGCATTAGACCCTATTACTAGAGATGCTTTACAAGAATTAGTTAAAGAGTTGCAAGTGGAAATGGGGAAAACTTTTATTTTTGTTACTCATGATATGGATGAAGCGTTAAAATTAGCTGATCGCATTGTTATTATGCAGAACGGGCGTGTAGTACAGTTTGATACGCCAGATAATATATTAGCTGAACCGGCCAATCAATTTGTTGAAGATTTTATCGGTGAAGACCGTTTAATTCAAGCTAGACCAAATATTCAAACAGTAGATCAAGTCATGATAAAAAATCCGATTTCAGTAACTCCAGGAAAATCAATTTCAGAAGCTATCCGTTTAATGAGAGATAAACGCGTGGATTCGTTATTTGTGACCGATGATTCAGGTGTGTTGAAAGGATATGTAGATATCGAAAAAATTGACCGTAACCGTAAGCGTGCGACAAGTGTTGGCGACATCATGATTGATAAAGTTTATTTTGTTAGAGAAGGCACTCTTTTAAGAGACACTGTTCAACGGATTCTAAAACGTGGATTTAAAAATATCCCAGTTGTGGATAATAAAGGTCGTTTAATTGGTCTAGTTACTCGTGCTTCATTAGTAGATGTGGTTTACGATACGATATGGGGTGAAGAACAAGAAGAAGAGCTGACAACCAGCAGTGTTTTTGAGACAACCAGTCCTAAAGAAAGCAACGAATAGAGGAGGAAAAGACTATGGCTGAATTTTTTGCAACAAATGGCTCTGATTTACTCCTGAAAACATGGGAACATTTTTATATTTCAGCACTTGCATTGGCATTAGGCGTTATTGTAGCTGTCCCTTTGGGAGTTTTATTAACACGGTTCGAGAAAAGCGCTAAATTTATTATTGGTTTATCTACTATTTTACAAACGGTGCCTTCATTAGCACTGCTGGCTTTAATGATTCCATTATTTGGAATTGGTAAGGTACCTGCCATCGTAGCATTGTTTATCTATTCTTTGTTACCTATTTTAAGGAATACTTATATAGGAATGAATGGAGTAGATGTTAACTTAAGAGATGCAGGAAAAGGAATGGGAATGACAAACATTCAATTGATTCGTAATGTGGAGTTGCCTCAAGCCGCACCGGTTATTATGGCGGGAATTCGATTGTCCGGGGTTTACGTTATCTCATGGGCTGCTTTAGCCTCATACATTGGTGCAGGTGGATTAGGTGATTATATCTTTAATGGATTAAATCTTTTTATACCTAGTTTAATTATTGGTGGGACTATACCTGTGACTATTCTTGCATTATTGACAGATTATGCATTAGGAAAACTAGAGAAAAAAGTAACGCCTAGAGTTGTGCAAGGTATTGAATAGGAGGGCTTCAACTATGAAGAAGATTCAAAAAATTGCTGCCCTTTTTTTAGCAGCAATACTATTAAGCAGTTGTTCGCTGCCTGGACTAAGCAGCGGGTTTAATGAAGAAGGTATCACCATTACAGGTGGTTCAACCACCGAGCAACAAATTGCTGGATACATTGTTGAAGGGATGGTTGAGCATTACATTGATATAGATGCTCAAATTGTCAATAATCTAGGTTCGTCTTCTCTAAACCATCAAGCTTTGATTGGTGGAGATGCGAATGTTGCAGCAATAAAGTATACTGGAACTTCGTTGACTGGTGAGCTAGGACAAGATCCTATTACAGACCCTGAAGTAGCATTGGATCTAGTTGTTGAGGGATTTGCGGCTGAGTTTGATCAAAAATGGTTTCCGACATATGGATTTGCTAATACGTATGCTTTTATGGTAACACAAGAACTGGCAGATCAATATGACTTAGTTACAATTAGTGATTTAGAAGACATTGCTGGTGAACTTGATGCCGGAGTAGATACCTCTTGGATCCAACGTGTAGGGGATGGCTATGATGCATTTCTAGATACTTATGGTTTTGACTTTAATCGTGTGTATCCTATGCAAATCGGTTTAGTTTATAATGCATTACAAGCTGGTGAAATGGATGTTGTGCTGGGTTATTCAACAGATGGTCGTATTAAAAGTTATGACTTAGTGGTATTGGAAGATGATAAACAATTATTCCCTCCGTATGACGCAAGTCCGGTTGCAACTTTTGATGTTTTAGAAGCGTATCCTGAATTGGATAAAGTATTAACAAAGTTGAAAGGTACAATATCGGATGAAAAAATGCAAGAATTAAACTATATTTCAGATAATAATTTAATTGAACCTAAGATTGTAGCGAACGATTTTTTGAAAGAAAATAATTATTTTGAATCAGTTGAAGTAAGCGAAGAAGGAGGCGAACAAGAATGATGGCAGACATGAATTTATGGGAACAATTACTTTATTACTTCTCAGAAAATGGCTTTTACATCTGGAGTCAATTTTTTCGTCACTTCTTAATTTCAATTTACGGGGTGTTATTTGCAGCAATCGTAGGAATTCCTTTAGGTTTTTGGATTTCCAGGCATGGGAAACTTGCTGATTGGGTCATAGGAGCCGCTAATGTGATCCAAACAATCCCTTCTTTAGCCATGTTGTCTATTCTAATGTTAGGATTAGGGTTAGGTGTGAATACTGTTATTTCTACAGTATTCTTATACTCTTTATTGCCAATTATTAAAAATACTTACGCTGGAGTTCAAAGCGTAGACAAAAATATTTTAGATTCAGGTAAAGGAATGGGTATGACAAGATGGCAATTGACCTATATGGTTGAACTGCCTCTAGCTTTATCTATTATTATGGCAGGAATTCGTAATGCTATGGTAGTCGGTATTGGAGTAACCGCGATTGGAACCTTTATAGGAGCCGGTGGTTTAGGGGATATTATCACTAGAGGAGTCAATGTAACCGATGGCGGAGCGATTATTCTTGCAGGAGCTATTCCTACAGCTTTAATGGCAGTCATTAGTGATTTACTGTTAGGTTGGATTGAGAAAAAATTAGATCCAACAAAAAACAAAAAAATATTATCGTAATAATCAAAACGCATAAAATCAGTTCAATGTGAAAAAGTTTTCCTTTTGAGCGAATTAGATAGTTGTCTATCTAATTCGCCACTAGGAGAGCTTTTTAGTATTGTTCTATAGCTAAAAGAAATAAGTAAAGATTGTTTTAAGGTAAACGGATATGTCTTATATCACTTGGATGAATAAGATAAGTCATATGAAGAAGAGTATTTTCTAAAACGATTTGAGGTTTTTTAAAGGGCGTGTATCTAATGAAACCGGTAACTTCTGTTAGGCTAGATTGATTTTTTAATTGGTTAATCTGCAAAATAATTTTCTTCTTTTTAGTAAAAGCTTGATTTAAGAAAAGAGTGATTTGTGATTCAGGCATTTGAGGCAAAAATTCTAACTCACTTGTCGTGCTAGACAAAAAGAATTTTTTTTGCAGAAAGGTAAAGGGATGAACTGGTTCTTCTAAAGTATTTTTTTTCATCTTTATTCCTCCGAACGTTTGTTTGATAATTTTATTATACGAACAAACGTTCAACAAAGCAAGCTGTTTAATTATTTTTTTAAAGTTTCTATTTTTCTGGAAAAATGGCATAATGAAACGAGTATATATAGATTTCTGAAAAAGGGGTTTTAACAATGGATTATAAAATTATTGCTGATTCATGCTGCGATTTGCCATTAGAGTTTATAAAAAATAATGACATTGAAATTATCAATTTAATGATTAATATGGATGGGAAAGATTATTTAGATGATATGGGAGAAACGTTTGACCGTAATGCCTTCTTTGAAGCATTAAAAAATGGCGCAAGGGCAACGAGTTCTCAAGTTAATATTGGTACGTTTTTAGAAGTATTTAAAAAATATGTTGAAATAGGGCAACCTGTTCTATTTTTAGGACTATCTTCTGCATTAAGTGGCTCTTACAATAATGCTGTGACAGCTGTAGAGATGTTGAAAGAAGAATATGACCAAGTAAATATAACGATTGTAGACTCTAAAGCTGCTTGTTTAGGAGAAGGTCTTTTAGTGTATGAGGCGGTAAATCGAAAAAAAGAAGGTCAATCATTAGAAGAAGTAGTGGATTGGCTAGAAGAATATAAGATGAAACTTCATTCATGGGTAACAGTTGACGATATTAGACATCTTGAACGCAGTGGGAGAATATCTTCTGTTTCTGCAACACTTGGAAGTGTTCTAAATGTTAAACCGATTATCGTAATGAATGAAAAAGGTGGGTTAGTTCCCTCTGCTAAAGTGCGTGGAAGAAAAAAATCATTGCATTATTTAATCAATAAAACAGTTGAAGGTATGGTGGATCCTGAAAACCAAACGATTTTTATTGGGCACGTTGGTGTTCCCGAAGAAGCTGAATGGATCAAAAAAGAAATTGAATCAAAAATCAAAGTAAAAGATGTACAAATTTATCCTTATGGACCTACCATCGCAGCTCACACAGGATTTGGATCAGTGGCGTTATTTTCTTTTGGGAATGTAAGAAAATAAGCACTATTTTTATTTGAAGAAGTCTTAATAAGAAAAGATAAAATGCCGATATACTAATAAGAATACCTATTACTTTTTTTGTTCATCTGAGTATTTTTTTGTTAGATCTCTTCATAATAAGTCCATAATCAACGGTAGAAAAATATATCGAAAAACGCTTTAAAACGTTGATTATCAAGAGTTTGCGATTGACAATGAGAGAGAGAGATGTTAAAATATATTTAGTTAAATAAAAAAAAGGTTGGGCATTTGCTTTCAAGGATGAATTCTTCAAGGGGTGAGAAGAATAGTTCTTAAGTGATGCCTTTTTTTGTATTTTAAGGAGGTGTATGAATGAGCTTAGAAGCAATTGAATACGTTAAAGAAGCAGAAGAAAGAGCCCGACAAGTAGAAATTAATGGAGAAAAAAAAGTGAAAGAAATTAGTCAGTCCATTAAAAAAAGTATTCAAGAAAATGATCACAAAATGCAACAAGAACTCCATGATTATGAGACTAATCAACAAGAACTGTATCGTAATCGTTTAGCAAAAGAAAAGCAAACAGTTGATCAAGAATTATCTATTGAAATAAAAGCAATGCTTAAATCAGTAGAAGATAAGCAAAACAGTGTTGTTGATCATATTGTAAAGGAGGTAAGCACTCACTATGGCAATAGCTAAAATGAAACAAATGACACTTTTAGGTGAACAAGAAAATAAAGATTCTTTATTAAGAGCAGTTCAAGAATTGCAAAAACTTGAACTGGTTGAATTGTCTACTTTAGAAGAATCAGAATTTCTTGATTATTATTCAACAAATACAAAACCTCAGAAACGTGTTGAATATGAAGAAAAACTAAAAGAAAGTCAAGCAGCTTTAAGCTTTTTGAACCAGCATATTTCTCAACCAGGTATGATTGAAAAGCTGAAAAAGGGTCGTGAAGAGTATACTCTCGAAGAACTTGAAAAGCATGTTCTTCATTCCGATTTAGACCAAGTAATCGTTGAACTAGGTGACATTGAAAAAAGGCTAGTTGAGCTTGATCAGAGTAAAAAAAATCTCGGAGAAAAAGAAGACTTTCTTCGGAAATGGCAGAATATGGATTTTAATCCTAATGATTTAAAATCATTTCAATTGATGTCTGGAACAGTTGGAAGTATAGCTTCTAACAATGTAGAAAGTTTCGAAGAAAATGTTGAATCGATAGAAAATAGCTATTTAGAAAAAATATTTCATTACAAAGATGAAGCTTCTTATCTGATTTTGATTCCATCAAAATTGAACTCTCAATTGGACGAAGTTTTTGATCAATTTCAATTATCAAAACTGGTTTATCCATATAATCTGAAACCCAATGATGAGTTGAAGATAACGCTTAGAGAAATTGAAGACCTACAAAAAGAAGAAAATAAATTAAAGAATACAATAAAGACATTTAAAGAAAAAACAAGAGAGTTACAATTAGGTGAGGAATATTACTATAATCTAGTTGAAAGAGAAATTGGGAAAGATCTTTTATTAAATGGTAGCGATCTTTTTATTTTAACTGGTTGGCTTGAAGAGGAAAAAATTCCGGATTTAACGAGTCTGTTAGATGAACATGTTGGTAAAGAAAATTATGTCGTTATTGCAGATGAAATTAAATATAAGAATTACAGTAAGGTTCCAGTTGTTCTAAAGAACCACAAACTGGTTAAACCTTTTGAAAGCATTACAGAAATGTATAGTATGCCTAAGTACGATGATGTAGATCCTACTCCATTAATGATGCCTTTTTACTTTGTCTTTTTTGGAATGATGAGTGCAGATTTAGGGTATGGAATATTACTTTGGGTAGCAACTTTAGTTGGATCTAAAGTGTTCAAGTTTGATAAGGGAATGAAAAACTTTATCCAACTCTTTCACTATTTATCTTATTCAGTAATTGCTTGGGGATTTATTTATGGAAGTTTCTTTGGATACGACTTGCCCTTCCAATTGTTGTCAATTACAAACGATGTCATTACCATTTTGATTTTATCTGTAGTATTTGGTTTTATCCAGTTAGTTTATGGGTTACTTTTAAATGGTGGTATAAAATGGCGTAAACAACAAAGATCATCAAGTTATATTGATGGAACAGCTTGGGCTCTTATCTTATTAGGTATAGGTCTTTTAGTAATCAATATGGTACTTTGGAATAATGATCTTGTTCAAACCATTTCTTTAGTTGTCATCATTGCTAACGTCGTTGGAATTATATTGGTGACTATGTTGGCTTCTGATAATAAAGCTTTAGGGTTTGGCTTAGGACTATACAATATTTATGGAGCAACCAATTATGTTGGAGACTTAGTCAGCTATACTCGTTTAATGGCATTAGGAGTTTCTGGTGGGAGTATTGCGGTAGCGTTTAATTCTATCGTAGACATTTTCCCACCAGTAATGAAATTTACGATTGGTGCACTCCTTTTTATTGTTTTACACGCATTAAATATTTTCTTGACTTACTTAAGTGCTTATATTCATACAATAAGACTTCAGTATGTTGAATTTTTCGGTAAATTTTATGAAGGTGGAGGACGATCATTAAATCCTTTTAAAACCTTTGAAAAACATATTTATTTAAAAAATAGAACCAATAAATAAAAAACGAATTTAAATGGAGGAATTTTATAATGGAAACTTTTACAAGTTATTTAATTGAAAACGGCGGATTAGTATTTGCAGCTTTAGGTATAGCTTTTGCTACATTCTTTGCAGGAACAGGTTCTGCTAAAGGGGTAGGAATTGCAGGGGAAGCAGCAGCTGCCTTAACTACAGAACAACCTGAAAAATTTGGACAATCATTAATCTTAATGCTACTACCGGGAACACAAGGTTTGTACGGTTTCGTTATCGCGTTTTTAATTTTCTTGAATACTGGTTTAGATACAAGTTTAGCTGAAGGTATGTATATGTTTATGGCTTCTCTACCAATTGCATTTACTGGATTAACTTCTGGTGTTGCACAAGGACGTGTAGCTGCTGCAGGTATCCAAATTTTAGCTAAAAGACCAGAACATGCTACTAAAGGGATTGTATACGCAGCGATGGTTGAAACGTATGCAATTTTAGGATTTGTTATTTCATTCTTAATGATATTTAACGCTTAATTAAAACTAGTCCATTTGTAGTGAAAAAAGAAAGACTGGAGGCGTAAAGATGTCAGACTTAAAATTATTAACAGAACGTTTGATTGAAAATAAAAAAGCTGAAGTACAAGAAAAAATCAAAGAAGCCGAAGCTGAAAAAGCACAGTTGCTTGAAGAATCAGCTAGGAATCTAGCTGAAGAAAAAGCGAAACAAATCAGTTTAATTGATTCACGTTTGGCAAGAAAATTCGAACAAGATAAACATACGTTACAGATTAACAAGCGAAATCAAGTGCTTTTTGAAAAGCAAAAGGTATTAACAGTCGTTTTTAATGAGGCTGAAGAACAAATGAACCAGTGGACAAATTCAGAATTCCAACAGTTTTTATTAGCTGTTTTAACACAACATAAAGACAGTGACTCGATTGAATTGATTGTAGGACAAGAGTCGGTCAACAAAATAACAAACGACTGGATCAATAAAGTAGCCAAAGAAGTAGTAAATGTTCAGTTGTCTACTAAAACTATTTCTAAAAAGAATGGATTTGTTCTTAAAAAGAGCGGAATAGAATACAACTATCTTTTTGATGAATTGGTTAAAGATATTAAGGGACAACTTGTTTCATCAGTTTCAAAACAATTATTTGATTAAAAAGGAGAGGAAAAAATGAAATCAACAGACTTTGTTGGCGCAAATACACGCATTCGTGTATATGAAAGTAGTCTCCTTAGAAATGATCAATATGAACGGATGTTACAAGCAAGCAATTTTGAAGAAGCAGTGAATGTTTTAAAAGATACTCCTTATCGAAATGATGTTGAAGAGTTAAAGGAGACTAAAAATTACGATACGCTGTTGATGAATGAATTGCAGTCTGTCTATACTGATTTATTTAAAATTTCTCCTAATCCTAAGTTAATTGAGTTATTTTCATTGCGCTACTCTTATCATAATTTGAAAGTTTTATTAAAAGAAAAGGTTACTAAAAAAGATTTTGATTCATTGCTTATAAATATCGGTAAGGATTCTATATCAGCATTGAGACAGGCCGTTGATACAAAAAAATCGAGTGATTTAGATCAAGACTATTTAATCAGTATACAAGAGGCATCTGACTCATATGAAGAATATAAAGATAGTCAAGCCGTAGATATTATTCTTGATCGTCGGTTCTTCACTCATTTAAGACACATTGCTGAAAAAACGAATGATACAAAAATTTTAGACTTGGTGACTTTTTATATTGATATGAATAATTTGTCTACGTTAACAAGAGCTATTCGTCAAAAAAGAACGCGTAATTTTTTAACAACTATCCTATCTAGCTCTGGGACAATACCTAAAGATCAACTCGTTCAAATTGGGGCAGATAATTTGGTCAATGCAGGTAAAAAACTTGCAGAATCTAAATACAAAAACATTATACTAGCGTCAATTAATGATGAAACAAAAGAGTTATCCCCAGAAAAAATAGATTTAGAAACAGATAATGCTTTTATTAATCGTATAAAAGATGCTAAACTTGAAGTTTTTGGACCATTACCGATTGTCGCTTATCTCTACGCTAAAGAGAATGAAGTAAAAAACTTAAGACTTATTTTAGTGGGGAAAGAAAATAACTTTCCAGCTTCAGCTATCAGAGAAAGGATGCGAATGAACTATGGCTCATAAAATTGGTGTAGTAGGAGATAAAGATTCTATTTTGCCATTTAAAATGTTAGGTTTTGACGTTTTTTTCGCATCTGAGGCTAAAGAAGCCAGAAAAACGATTGATCGATTAGCAACAGAAAATTATGGCATTATTTACCTGACGGAACCTTTAGGCAAATTAATTCCAGATACTATAAAAAGATACGATGAAGAGATTTCATCGGCTATTATATTGATTCCAAACCATATGGGATCATTAGATATCGGGAAAAATCGTATTCAAGAGAATGTTGAAAAAGCAGTTGGTCAAAATATTTTATAGGAGGTCACGGGTTTGAAAATAGGGAAAATCGTTAGTGTTTCGGGTCCTTTAGTTACAGCTGAAGGAATGGAAGAAGCAAATATACAAGATATTTGCAAAGTCGGAAAACTAGGCCTAATTGGCGAAATTATTGAAATGCGCGGCAATGTAGCCTCTATTCAAGTTTATGAAGAAACATCCATGATTGGTCCTGGGGAACCAGTTGAAACAACAGGAGATGCATTATCTGTTGAATTGGCGCCAGGAATGATTGCACAAATGTTTGATGGAATCCAACGTCCATTAGATAAATTCATGGAAAAAACAGAAAGCAACTTCTTAGTTAGAGGAGTTAGCATCAAAGCATTAGATCGTACCAAAAAATGGGAATTTACACCGTCTGTTACAGTTGGACAAAAAGTTTCTACAGGAGATATTGTCGGTTCTGTTCCAGAGACAAAGGTTATTTCTCACAAAATTATGGTTCCACATGGTGTTGAAGGAACCATCAAATCAATTGAACAAGGTCAATTTGATATTAACGAAACGATTTATAGTATCGAAACAGATGATGGTGTAAAAGAATTTACGATGATGCAAAAATGGCCTGTGCGACATGGTCGTCCAACGGCTAAAAAATTGAATCCAGTTGAACCAATGGTAACAGGACAACGTGTTATTGATACATTGTTTCCAGTTGCTAAAGGTGGATCAGCAGCCGTGCCAGGTCCTTTTGGAGCAGGAAAAACAGTTGTTCAACACCAAATTGCTAAATGGGCAGATGTTGATTTAGTTGTTTATGTAGGTTGTGGTGAACGTGGAAATGAAATGACGGATGTAATCAATGAATTCCCTGAATTAATTGATCCAAATACTGGTGAATCGATTATGGAAAGAACGATCTTGATTGCTAATACATCGAATATGCCGGTTGCCGCTCGTGAAGCGTCAATTTATACTGGAATCACGATTGCGGAATACTTCCGTGATATGGGTTACAGTGTAGCTATTATGGCGGATTCTACTTCGCGTTGGGCTGAAGCATTGCGTGAAATGTCTGGTCGTTTAGAAGAAATGCCCGGAGATGAAGGTTACCCAGCTTATTTAGGTAGCCGTATCGCGGAATACTATGAACGTGCAGGTAAAGTGATTACTTTAGGATCGGAAGGCAGAGAAGGTAGTATAACAGCTATTGGAGCAGTATCCCCTCCTGGTGGAGACACATCTGAGCCAGTAACACAAAACACATTACGTGTAGTTAAAGTCTTTTGGAGTTTAGACAATCTATTAGCTCAAAAGCGTCATTTCCCATCCATTGATTGGCTAACTTCTTATTCGCTCTACTCAAATGAATTAAATGCATATGTCGGAAAGATCTTAGATAAAGACTGGGCAGGCATGGTCACAAGAACAAAGGCTTTATTACAAGATGAATCTGAGTTAGAAGAGATCGTGCGTCTAGTCGGAGTAGATTCTTTATCAGAAAAAGACCGCTTAAAATTAGAAACAGCTAAAATGATTCGTGAAGATTTTCTGCAACAAAATGCTTTTGATGATGTAGATACCTACACATCAAGAGAAAAACAATACGAAATGCTAGCTACTATTCTAAGCTTTGAGGATGAATCAAGAGCCGGAATGGAACTTGGTGCTTACTTTGCTGAAATTATGAAGGGTACATCAGCAGCTCGTGAACAAATTGCTAAGTCTAAATATTTCCCGGAAGAACAAATTAGCAAATTTGGAAAATTAAGAACTGATATTAAAACGGCGATTCATGAAGTTGTTTCAAAAGGAGGTATGGAATAAATGCTTAAAGAATATCGTACAATAAACGAAGTTGTTGGGCCACTAATGGCTGTTGAAGGTGTCGAAGGTGTTAAATTCGATGAGTTAGTTGAGATTCAGATGCAAAATGGCGAAAAAAGACGTGGACAAGTTCTTGAAATTGATGGCGATAAAGCTATGGTACAAATCTTTGAAGGGTCAAGCGGAATTAACTTGCAAGACACTAAAGTTCGCTTTCTTGGAAGACCATTATCTTTAGATGTTTCAGAAGATATGGTGGGACGAGTATTTGATGGAATGGGACGCGTGAACGACAATGGTCCAGATTTGATTCCTGAAAAAACATTAGATATTAATGGTGAAGCCATTAACCCAATGGCACGTGACTATCCAGATGAATTTATTCAAACGGGTATCTCTTCTATTGACCACTTGAATACATTAGTTCGTGGACAAAAGTTGCCTGTATTTTCAGGTTCCGGTTTGCCACACAAAGAATTAGCTGCACAAATTGCTAGACAAGCGACTGTTAAAAATTCAGATGAGAAGTTCGCGGTTGTCTTTGCAGCAATTGGAATTACTTTTGAAGAAGCAGAATTCTTTATGGAAGATTTCCGAAAAACAGGAGCAATCGACCGTTCTGTTATGTTTATTAACTTAGCGGATGATCCAGCTATTGAAAGAATCGCAACTCCAAAAATGGCTCTAACTGCAGCAGAATATTTAGCTTATGAAAAAGATATGCACGTATTGGTTATCATGACGGATATGACAAACTACTGTGAAGCGTTACGAGAAATCTCCGCTGCCAGACGTGAAGTTCCAGGTCGTCGTGGATATCCTGGGTATCTTTATACAAACTTAGCTACATTATATGAACGTGCAGGTCGTTTAGTAGGTGGAAAAGGTTCAGTGACGCAAATACCTATCCTAACCATGCCGGAAGATGACAAAACACATCCTATTCCAGATTTAACGGGTTATATTACAGAAGGTCAATTGATCTTATCACGCGAACTATACAATAGTGGTGTTCAACCTCCTATTGATGTATTGCCATCACTTTCTCGTCTGAAAGACAAAGGAACTGGAGAAGGTAAAACAAGAAAAGATCATGCGGCAACAATGAATCAATTATTCGCTGCTTACGCTCAAGGAAAACAAGCTAAAGAGTTAGCAGTTGTTTTAGGAGATTCTGCATTATCAGCAGAGGATAAAATGTTTGCAGAATTTGCAAATCGTTTTGAAAAAGAATATGTAAACCAAGGGAACTACACAAATCGTACAATTGAGGAAACATTGGACCTAGGATGGGAATTGTTATCTATCCTTCCAAGAACTGAATTGAAACGTATTAAAGACGATATGTTAGACGAATACCTGCCGAAAGGGGAGTAAGTCTAAATGGTGAAATTAAATGTAAATCCGACAAGGATGGAATTAGCGTCACTAAAAGGAAAGCTAAGTACAGCAAACCGTGGCCATAAATTATTAAAAGATAAGCAAGATGAACTTATGAGACAATTTATCTTGCTTATTCGTAAAAATAACGAGCTGCGTGCAGAAGTTGAAACAAAATTAACGAAGGCTATGCAATCTTTTGTAATGGCAAAAGCTTTACTGAACGAAAAATTTATTGAAGAATTAGTGGCTATCCCTCCAAGAAGTGTCAGCCTTAATTTACACGAAAAAAACATTATGAGTGTGAAAGTACCCGTAATGAATTTTAATTATACAGATAATGGGAAATCAGACGAATTGAGTTATGGCTACCTTAACTCCAATAGTGAGCTGGATACGTCAATTGAACAAATGGCTGACGTTATGGCGCAACTGTTAGAGTTATCTGAAATAGAAAAAACGTGTCAATTGATGGCAAATGAAATAGAAAAAACGCGTCGTCGAGTAAATGCTCTTGAATATATGACGATTCCTCGTTATGAAGAAACCATCTACTTTATTCAAATGAAATTAGATGAAAGTGAACGAGCAGCGATTACACGTTTGATGAAAGTTAAAGACATGGGTTAAGAAAGTAAACGTTAGATCAAGGATAGGATTCTTGATTTAACGTTTATTTTTAGCGTGAAAAATAAATTAGTATACACAGAAAATGGAAATGAGTAAGTGGAAAAATATGTTTTGCAAATAAAAAGCTATAAGAAAATGGCATTTTATGCTAAACTGGAGAATAAGTTATCTTTAACAGATAAAAATTAGAAGTAGCTAAAGATTGTTGAGGTGTTTATAAATGGAACAAAAATTTTCTTTTGAGATTGTTGAAGAATTAGCCGTACTTTCTGAGAATGCTAAAGGGTGGCGCAAAGAATTAAATTTAGTTTGTTGGAACGGAAACCCGCCTAAATTTGATATTCGTGAGTGGAGTCCTGACCACGACAAGATGGGAAAAGGCCTTACATTCACAAATGAAGAAATGGACACTCTTAAACAATTTTTAACAACTTAAACAAGTTGGAATTTGTTAGATTTTGATAATAGGCAACGAATAGTTGAACATTTTGATGATAGGAAGGATTTTGACATGACTGAACGTGGACTTTTAATTGTTCTTTCTGGACCATCTGGGGTAGGAAAAGGGACAGTAAGACAGGCAATATTTGAGAGCGGCGATAATGATTTTGATTATTCGATTTCAATGACAACTCGAAAGCAAAGAGCAGGAGAACGTGATGGAATAGATTACTTTTTCAGGACAAAAGAAGATTTTGAAGCCTTGATTGAAAGTGGAGGATTATTGGAATATGCTGAATATGTAGGAAATTATTATGGAACTCCTCTTGAATATGTTGAAAAAACGCTACAGAGCGGTAAAGACGTATTTTTAGAAATTGAAGTTCAAGGAGCTCTTCAAGTTCGCGAAAAAATGCCTGAAGGAATATTTATCTTTTTAACACCGCCAGATTTAAAAGAATTAAAATCACGTATTGTTGGTCGTGGAACAGATGAAATGGCTATAATCGAACAACGCATGACAAAAGCGATTGAAGAAATTGATTTAATGCGTTATTATGATTATGCGGTTGAAAACGATAAAGTTGAAAATGCTGTTAGGAAAGTCAAACAAATCATTGAAAGTGAACACTTAAAAGTTTCACGTGTTATACAGCGTTATAAAAAAATGATCGAGGAGTTGTAAAAATCATGATGTTAGAACCATCTATTGATAGCTTATTAGAAAAAATTGAATCTAAATATTCTTTGGTTACATTAGCAAGCAAACGTGCACATGAACTGGACGAAGGTTCTATGCCAATGCTAGAAAAATACCGTTCACACAAAAATGTTGGACGTGCATTAGAAGAAATTAATAATGGCGATTTAGTTATTGATCCAATAACAGTTGGACCAGAAGAATAAGCCACATAAACAAAAGTGCTTCAAAGTAATGGTTTTCTTACTTTGAAGCACTTTTGTTTTGAAATCCAGCTATATTAAACAGGATAGATTTATTAATACTAAGAATTGGTGGATAGTTAAGACAAATGCTTTTATTTCTAGTAAAATAAGAAAGAGAAGCAACATTAATTTCACGGTTTTGTCAGGAGGAATGCCAGTTGTTAAAAGGAAAAAAAGTTGCTGTATATGTTACCGGGGGTATTGCGGTTTATAAGGCTTGTGATTTGGTGAGACGTTTAATAAAAGTAGGAGCTACTGTTAGAGTAGCGATGACGGAATCTGCAACAGAATTTGTTACCCCTTTAACGTTTCAAATTCTAAGCAAGCACCATGTATATACAGATACATTTGATGAACGCGAAGGTGACAAAGTCAGTCATATTCATTTGGCGGACTGGTCAGATTTAGCCGTAATTGCTCCAGCAACAGCCAATACGATAGCGAAAATAGCATATGGCATTGGAGATAACTTTGTGACGACTGCATTATTGGCTACCACAGCACCTGTTTTTATTGTGCCTGCTATGAATGAGCATATGCTTAATAATGCAGCAACAATAAGAAATTTTCAATCGTTAGAAAACGATGGGCATTTCATTATGGAACCAGATACAGGTTTTCTAGCTGAAGGATACGAGGGAAAAGGCCGTTTTCCTGAACCAGAAAAGATTGTTGAAACCATTCAAGAATTTTTAATCAAAAAGGAAACCTATTTACCGTTAAAAAATAAAAAAGTTGTGATAACGGCTGGTGGAACTAAAGAAAGAATCGATCCTGTTCGGTACATTACAAATGATTCTTCAGGCAAAATGGGATACAGTTTAGCTCATGCTGCCCGTGATTTAGGAGCAGAAGTTTGTTTAATCTCCACTTCCAAGACACTAAAGACACCTTATGGGGTAGCGCTAGTATCTGTTGAGACTGCGGAACAAATGCATCAAGCAATAAATGCTGAATTTAAAGAGGCAGCAATCGTTATTATGGCAGCAGCAGTGTCTGACTATCGTCCAGATCATGTTGCGAATAAAAAAATCAAGAAAAGTGAACAAGAAATGACACTGACATTGGTCAAGAATACAGATATACTAGCTACCTTGGGGAGTCAGAAAAACGACCAATTTTTAATTGGATTTGCTGCTGAAACGCATAATGTTGAAGAGTATGCTCAAGGGAAATTAAAAAAGAAAAATGCAGATATGATCGTAGCCAATGATGTATCTAAACCCTATGCAGGATTTAATAAAGATACAAATGAAGTAACTATTTTTATGAAAGATGAACAGCCAATAGAATTGAAAGTAAAGAGTAAGCAAGCAATAGCGGAAGAAATTTTAGCAGTTGCTCTTACTAAAATGAAAAAATAAAGGTGTGAGAATGAGTGGTTTCAATTGCTAAAGTAATTGTGGATGTTCCAACAATGCAGACAAACAAACCTTATGACTATCGTATTCCTCCTGAATTCGAACAAGATATTGTTCAAGGAATGCGCGTGGCTGTTCCGTTTGGTCAAGGAACTAGGCAAGTCCAAGGCTTTGTTGTGGAGATTACTCACTCAACAGATTATGAAGGCGAGTTAAAACCCATTGTTGGTCTAATGGACCTAACAGCGGTACTTGATGAAGAAATGCTGTTGTTAGGTAAAGAAATGGCACGCAAAACGTATGCCTTTCAAATAACGTGTTACCAAACGATGTTGCCAGCCATATTGAAAGCAAAATACGGAAAAACAATTAGACTCATTGATGAGATTTCGGAAGACTTATTTTTCGATCTTTTCAAAGGAAAAAATGAAATCAAATGGGAAGAAGCGGAAGAAAGAGCTATATTACCGCAGCTGATTGAATTGAAGAAAAAAGATGCTGTTGAAGTGATATATGAAGTTAAAAACCAAGCAAAGACTAAGAAAAAAAGAATGGTTCGAGCGAATTTATCTTTTGAGCAATTTGAAGATGAAAAACTAACTTTAGGCAAACGTGGTCCAAAACAACACCTTCTTCTAGATGTATTGCAGTCCTTAAATGAGCAAACGGTCAGTGTGAATGAACTCACTAAAAGTACCGAACTTACAGCAACAGATATTCGAACAGGTGAAAAAAAAGGTTGGCTAAAGATTGAAGAAGTCGAAGTTTATCGTGATCCATTTAAAGATAAGACCTTTAGACAAACCGTATCCTTTCAACTGAATGAAGGACAAGAAAATGCTATTCAGCCTATTTTGAAAGCTGTAACAGAAGAAAGAACGGAAGTTTTCTTGCTGAAAGGGGTAACCGGAAGTGGGAAGACAGAAATTTATTTGCAGACTATTGCTCAGACACTTCAGAACAATAAAAGTGCGTTGATGCTTGTACCTGAAATAGCGCTGACTCCACAAATGGTGAATCATTTTAAAGGTCGATTTGGAGAAGAAGTAGCTGTTCTGCACAGTGGTTTGTCTGTTGGGGAAAAATACGATGAATGGCGAAAAATTGAACGTGGCGAAGCTCGAGTAGTCGTAGGAGCTCGCTCATCAATTTTTGCACCGGTTAAAAATATCGGAGTGATAATTATTGATGAAGAGCATGAGGCTACGTATAAACAAGATGAAAACCCTAGGTATCATGCTAGGGATGTAGCAATATGGAGAGCAAATTACCATAACTGTCCTGTTATTTTAGGAAGTGCTACTCCTTCATTAGAGTCGAGAGCAAGAGCGCAGAAAAAGGTTTATACATTGTTGGAGTTGCCAACACGAGTCAATCAAAAAGACTTACCTGAAGTTGAAGTTGTCGATATGAGAGAAGAATTGAAAAACGCTAATCGCAGCAGTTTCTCCATTCTTTTACAAGAAAAGATACAAGACCGAATAGCAAAAAAAGAACAAATCGTTTTGTTATTGAATAGACGAGGTTATTCTTCTTTTGTGATGTGTCGAGACTGTGGATTCGTCTTGCCTTGTCCCAATTGCGATATCTCCTTAACGTTGCACATGGATACAAAAACAATGAAATGCCATTATTGTGGTCATGAAGAAAATATTCCACATACTTGTCCAAGCTGCAGAGGAAGTAAGATACGCTATTATGGAACTGGAACACAGAAGATTGAAGAAGAATTAAGAGCTGTTTTGCCTGAAGCAAAAGTTATTCGTATGGATGTAGATACAACACGTAAAAAAGGGGCACATGAAAAGTTGTTAGCTTCTTTTGGAAATGGCGAAGCGGATATTTTATTGGGCACGCAAATGATTGCAAAAGGGTTAGATTTCCCCAATATTACTTTGGTGGGTGTTTTGAATGCAGATACTGGATTAGGCTTACCTGATTTTAGAGCGAGTGAGCGAACGTTCCAATTGCTGACACAAGTGAGCGGGCGGGCTGGAAGAGCTGAACTAACCGGTGAAGTAATTGTTCAAACTTTTAATCCTGAGCATTATGCGATTCAGCTAGCTAAAGAACACGATTACGATACATTCTATAAACAAGAAATGTTGTTACGACATCGTGGAAATTATCCGCCTTATTTCTATACAATTTTGATCACAACTAGTCATGAAGAAGAAATAAAAGCTGCCAAGAAAATGCACCAAATCGTTCAACAGATTAAGCCACAGTTACAACCGGAAACCATTGTTTTAGGACCAACGCCAAAAGCAGTTGCTCGTATGAACAATCGCTATTATTACCAAACGATTATTAAATACAAAAGCGAACCGCATTTGAAGGCTGTTTTACAAACGATCTTAGTGGAATCTCAAAGAGAAATGGCTAAAGGGTTACAGATTGCTATCGACTCAGAACCAATGAATTTTATCTAGCACCTGTGCTTTATAGCATTAAATAGTTTAAAAGAAAGAGGGTCAATCATGTCCGTATTACCAATAGTAACTTACCCAAATGCACTACTGACTACTCCAACAAAAGAAGTAGAGGAAATTACAGATGAAATTATCCAATTGTTAGACGATATGCATGATACCATGATTGCAAATGATGGTATTGGCATTGCAGCTCCACAAGTAAACAGCAACCTTAGATTAGCTTTAGTAGAAATTGACGAAGAATCAGGATTGTTTGAAATGATCAATCCAAAAATTGTGCAATCAGCTGGTGAAACGATTGATGTAGAAGGTTGTTTGAGTTTTCCTGAAGTATACGGGACAATAAAAAGAGCCGACACTATCGTATTAAGATTTTATGACCGTAATGGAGATGAATTTGAAGTGGAAGCTGATGATTATCTTGCACGTGCATTCCAGCATGAATTGGAACACTTAGATGGAAAGTTATTTACAGATAAGATTATTCAAAAAATTAAACCGGAAGACTTAGAAAGTTATATGGAGGCGAATCTAGAATGATAAAAATCGTATTTATGGGAACTCCTGCATTTTCCGTTCCAATTTTAGAAGCATTGATTGATTCAGAGTATGAAGTGGTTGCAGTAGTCACACAACCGGATAGACCAGTAGGGAGAAAGAAAATCTTAACAGCTTCACCTGTTAAGGCTGCTGCGGTCCAGCACGATTTACCCGTTTTTCAACCAGAAAAAATTTCAGGTTCTCCTGAAATGGAGACACTGATTGCACTTGAACCAGATCTGATCGTTACTGCAGCGTTTGGTCAATTTCTACCACAAAAATTATTATCTGTTCCTAAATATGGAGCAATCAATGTACATGCTTCTTTGTTGCCTAAGTATCGTGGTGGTGCTCCAGTCCACTATGCTCTTATGAAAGGCGAAAAAGAGACAGGTGTTTCTATTATGTATATGGAGAAAAAAATGGATGCAGGAGATATACTCGCACAAAAATCCTTAGATATTACCCGTAACGATGATGTTGGAACGTTATTTGATCGTTTAAGTGCTTTAGGTAAAGACTTATTAATGGACACTTTGCCTAAATTATTGGCTGGAGACATCACGCCAGTAAAACAAAACGAAGAGGAAGTTACTTATTCGCCAAATATTAAACGTGAAGAAGAATTAGTGGATTGGACTAAAACAGCAGCTGAAGTCGATTATCAAGTTCGTGGCTTGCGTCCTTGGCCAGTAGCGTATACTTTATTAGAAGGAAACAGACTTAAGTTATGGGATGTGACACCTACTGAAGAAAAAACAACAGCCGTTCCGGGAACCATTATACGGATTGAAAAAGAAGCAGTCTATATAGCTTGTGGAGATCAGACAGTTGTAAAAATAAATGAAGTTCAACCAGCTGGGAAAAGTAAAATGACTGTCATGGCTTTTTTAAGTGGAGTAGGCAGCCAACTAAAAGTTGGAGAAAAGGTAGGGTCAAATGGAAACTAATCAAACACCTGAAAAAAGAAATGTTAAGAAAACAAGTCGTTATTTAGCGATGTCGATTTTGGAACGAACAGATAAAACGGGTTCGTATTCGAATTTATTAATCAACGAAGCCATTCAAAAAAATAAACTAAGTGCAGCTGATGCGCGCTTATTAACAGAATTGGTATATGGTGTTCTGCAGCGTAAATTAACACTGGACTTTTACTTGTCTCCATTTTTAGATGAAGGCAAGAAAATTGATGTGTGGGTACGAAATCTACTAAGATTGTCCATTTATCAAATGATTTATTTAGATAAAATTCCAGTTCATGCCATTTTATTTGAAGCTGTTGAAGTAGCTAAGAAAAAAGGTCACGTTGGAATCAGTAAATTTATAAATGGAGTTCTAAGAAATGCTGACCGTAAAGGATTCCCTAGCGTTGAAAAAATCGCAGACCCAATTGAACGTTTAAGCATTGAATTGAGCATGCCAAGATGGCTAATAGAGAAATTCACTGCAGATATTGGATTAGAAGAAACGAGAAAAATGGGTGAGTCGTTACTCCGTCCGAGCCATTCAAGCGCACGAGTAAATAAGAAGTTTTTGACCGTTGAAGAAGCGTTAGAAGCTATGGAAGAAGAAGGATTCGATGTTCGTGAAAGTGTTATTTCTCCAGTTGGTATCATCAGTGATGGTGGGCACTTTGCTTCTTCACCATTGTTTCAATCTGGACAATTAACAATTCAAGATGAGTCTTCTCAATTAGTTGCACCAGCTTTACAACTTGAACCACATCATCAAGTATTAGATGCTTGTGCTGCTCCAGGTGGTAAAACAACCCATATCGCTTCTTACTTATCTGCTGAAGAAGGCGGAAAAGTAACGGCGCTTGATCTTCATGAACACAAAGTGGCTTTGATTACAGAAAATGCCAAAAGAATGCATGTAGAAGATGTAGTGACAGCAATGAAATTAGATGCCAGAAATGTAGATCAAGAGTTCTCAGACGAACAATTTGACCGTATACTAGTAGATGCGCCGTGTTCTGGTTTAGGTTTAATGAGACGTAAGCCTGATATCAAGTACACTAAAAAAGAAAAAGATATGTTGAATCTTCAAAAAATACAACTTGGTATTCTAGAACAAGTAGCTCCAAAACTAAAAGTAGGTGGACTTTTAGTTTACAGTACGTGTACAATAGCAAATGAGGAAAATAAAGAAACGGTTGAGAACTTTTTAGCGGCACATGCTGATTTTGAAAAAGTTCCTGTTAGAACTGAAGAATCACTATCAGGTTGCCTGAAAGACGGATTTCTTCAACTTTATCCGCATGATTTTGGAACAGACGGCTTTTTTATTAGCTGCTTAAGAAAAATACAGAACTAAACTTAGGTTAAATCAACGAGAATAAAACAACTAATATTGGGAATGAGAGAACAAATCTTTGGACTTGAATTAGTCGATACAGACTTTCTCTTTACTATTTCAGGGTAGGAGAGGTCTAAAACTGAAAAATGGTTAGTCGATCATTAAGATACAGGTTTGATATTTTCTTTCATTCCCTTTTGTGTTGTCTTTTTTATACTTGTTGTGTGTTTAAATTTCTGTATCATTTCACTAAGGCTTGCTTATTCAAGCCTTAGTGAAATGATACAGATCGTTGATGGTCAGTAAAAAATAATGGAATGATTTATTGAAAGGTATGTGGTGGAACAATGGAAGTTGTATTTCGCAGTGATACCGGCAAGAAGAGGAAAAACAATCAAGATTTCGCCGGTTATTTTATAAATAAACAAAATGTTACATTGGCAATTTTGTGTGATGGGATGGGTGGACATCGAGGTGGAGATGTGGCTAGTGAAATGGCCGTTTCGCATTTAGGTCATTCATGGGAAGAATCTGATGTTCAAAATGCTGAGCAGATCACACAATGGATGTTAACACGCATCAGTCGAGAAAATAAACGCATCCTTGAAAAATCACGCAAATTTTCTGATTTAGAAGGAATGGGAACAACACTTGTTGCTACAGCACTTGTAGAACAAGAATTTGTGATAGCGAATATTGGCGACAGTAGAGGGTACCACTATACTGGAGGGCGTTTAAGCCAAGTGACAGAAGACCATTCATTGGTCAATGAATTGCTTAAAAGTGGAGAAATCTCTTCAGAAGACGCTGAAAATCATCCTAGAAAGAATGTGTTGACTCGTTCTTTGGGTGTTACAGATGAGATAGATATTGATGTAACCATTTTACCAGCCTTACCTAACGACCAAATGTTGCTCTGTTCAGATGGATTGACAAATATGGTTGAAGATGAAGCGATAAAGGAAGTTTTAAGTACTCAAAAATCACTAGATGAAAAGGTTGAAACGCTAATTACTATGGCTAATGAGCATGGAGGTTATGACAATATAACCATTATATTAGTTCATACAAATGCAGAAGGGAGGGGTAGCATTCATGGAAATAGGTAAAAAATTAAACGGACGTTACAAAATAATTGGTACAGTCGGTTCAGGCGGTATGGCAAATGTTTATCTTGCAAGAGATTTGATTTTGGAAAGAGATGTAGCTGTTAAGGTCTTGCGTTTTGATTTCAGAGATGATCAAGATACCATTCGTCGCTTTAAACGAGAAGCACTAGCTGCGACCGAATTGATTCATCCTAATATTGTTAGTGTGTATGATGTCGGGGAAGAAGAAAATAACCAATACATTGTTATGGAATATATTAAAGGAATGGATTTGAAGCACTATATCCACAGCAACTTTCCTATTCCTTATCAAAAAGTTCTTGATATTATGAGACAAATTTTGGCAGCTGTAGCAGAAGCGCATAATAATAGAATCATTCATAGAGATCTTAAACCGCAAAATGTTTTGATCGATGAATCAGGCGTCGTAAAAATAACTGATTTTGGTATAGCAGTAGCGTTGTCACAAACATCGATCACTCAAACAAATTCTTTGTTAGGATCGGTCCATTACCTTTCTCCCGAACAAGCAAGAGGAGGAATGGCAACTAATCAATCCGATATCTATTCATTAGGGATTATTTTATATGAGTTGCTAACAGGAAATGTTCCATTTGAAGGCGAATCAGCTGTATCAATCGCATTAAAACATTTTCAAGAATCTCTCCCTTCAGTGAAGGATTTTGATCATCGAATTCCACAACCTTTAGAAAATGTTGTTCTTAAAGCTACAGCAAAAGAAACAATTGATAGATACCGTTCGGTGCAAGAAATGGCTTCTGATTTAGCGACCTCGTTATCGCCACAAAGAATCAATGAACCAAAATTTGCTCCAGCGAGTTTAATGGAAAAAACAAAAGTATTGGAACCGATTGTTCCAGTAGCCCCTACTAGTCTAGTAGAAGGTAAAAAACTAGAAGATAAAGAGCAACAAATGGATAAACCAAAAAATGAGACGATAAAAGAGAAAAAGCCTAAGAAGAAAAAGAGAAAAATTATTTGGCTGACACTATTATTGCTTTTATTGGTTGTTGCCGGTAGTGTGGTCGCATTTACACTTACAGCTCCAAAAGACGTCTCAGTCCCAGATGTAGTAGGTCTATCGGAAGATGAGGCTGAAGAGGTCCTTTTAGAAGCTAAATTACAAGTCAGTAAGACAATTGTAGAGACAAGTGAAGATGTTGAAGAAGGAATGGTCACTAGAACCGATCCTGAAACAGGTTCTAGTGTTAAAGAAGAGACCGATGTTAATCTATATATCAGTTCTGGAAAAGAGACGGTTTCTTTTAAAGACTATACAGGTGAGCCTTATGAAGAAGTTCGAGCAGAACTGATTGATCAAGGATTCAAAACTGAGCGAGTTGATGCCAGCAGCGATACTTACCCAGAAGGTACGATTATTGAACAAAGTGTAGCTGAAGATGAAGAAGTGGTTCCGAGTGAAACAACTGTGACATTGACTGTAAGTACCGGAGAAGCTATGATTGAAATGATAGATTTGGCTGGGTATTCTGAAAAAGGTGTACAAGTTTATGCTAGTGAAAATGGCTTAACGGTTACGATTAAGGAAGAGTATTCTGAAGAAACATTAGAAGGTCAAGTGATATCACAAAACCCTTCTGCAGGAACATTGTTATCGAACGGATCGTCATTCTCCGTAGTTATTTCGTTAGGAAAAACACCGGAACAAAAATTTTCTAAGACGGTAACCATACCGTATGCTGAACCAGAAACTGAACCAGAAGCAGAAGCAGAAAAAGAAAAATCTGATGAATCAAGTTCTGAAAGTAGTTCGCAAGAATCAAAACCCGTGCCGAATGAAATTGTTATTTATATCCAAGACAAAGAGCATTCTTTGGAAAATGAATTTCAAAAATTCACTATCACCGAAGATTTTGAAACAGTTATACCGTTTGTTCTTCAAGAGGGTGAAGTAGGTACGTATCGAATTGAACGTGATGGAAAAGTGATAGAAGAAAATACCAATGTAACAACACCAGAATAACCAAAAAAGGGCTTGAAAGACTGTTTTTTTCAGTTTTATAAGCCTTTTTTTGCTAGTCATGAAACCTATTAACTAGCATTAAAATCTTGCTTTCTTGGGTTTCATTCAGTAGAGTATAAAAGAGAACACATCATAGGAGGGGTTTTATTGCCGGAAGGTCAAATCAGAAAAGCGTTAAGTGGTTTTTATTATGTCTATTATCAAGGAGAAACCTATCAAACAAGGGGAAGAGGGAATTTTCGGAAAAGGGAACTAACGCCTTTGGTTGGTGACTATGTCTTGTTTGAAAGTGGCAATTTAAAAGAAGGTGTGGTACAGGAGCTCTTACCTAGAAAAAATGAATTGGTCCGTCCACCTGTAGCTAATGTGGACATCGGTATTGTAGTGATGTCAGCTATCGAACCTAGCTTTTCAACAAACTTATTGGATCGTTTTTTGGTCACTTTAGAGAGTAAAGGAATCCAAGCTATCATCTACATAAGTAAAATTGACTTGTTAACGGATGAACTACTGCAACAGCTAAAAGAAAAAGAGCGAGCCTATGAAAAAATTGGGTACCCCATTATCGTTCCTGAACAAACGGACAACAAGAAATCTTTAGAGGAATTAACTTCTTATTTCCCTAATAAATTATCTGTTTTCATGGGCCAATCTGGTGCAGGGAAATCGACATTACTGAACAGTATTGCACCTGATTTAGAACTGAAAACAGCTGAAATTTCAAATTCTCTTGGCAGAGGGAAGCATACGACTAGACACGTTGAATTGCTGCCTTTATACGGCGGATTAGTGGCAGATACTCCTGGTTTTAGTTCAATTGATTTTTTAGAACTAGAACCAGAAGAATTATCTGCATGCTTTCCTGACTTTGTTGAAGTTCAAGATGACTGTCGATTTAGAGGGTGTATGCATAAAAAAGAGCCAGGGTGTCAAGTGAAAAAAGAAGTAGAATTAAATACAATACCAACATACCGTTACCAACACTACTTGCAGTTTTTAGAAGAAATTGAAAGTCGTAAACCAAGATACAACAATAAACATAAGAAATGAGGATGAAAAAATGAAATTAGCACCATCTATTTTAAGTGCAGATTTTGCAAACTTAGCAAGAGACATTCAGTTAGTTGAAGATGGAGGGGCAGATTACATTCATATCGATGTAATGGATGGACATTTTGTACCGAATATTACATTTGGTGCAGATACGGTAGCTGCTATTCGTCCGGTAACGAAATTACCATTGGATTGTCATTTAATGGTAGAGTATCCTGAAAACTACATTAAACAATTTGCTGCAGCAGGTGCAGATATCATCACTGTCCATCCTGAAAGCACACCTCATATTCATCGTGTCATCCAGTTGATAAAAGACCAAGGTGTTAAAGCAGGGATTGCTGTGAATCCAGGAACACCGATTGAAACAATGGAGCATGTATTAGGAATAGTAGATTTAGTTTTAGTAATGACAGTTAATCCTGGTTATGGCGGACAAACCTTTATTCCTGAAATGGTAAAAAAAATAAAAAAAGCAAAAGAAATAAAAGATAGAGAAGGCTATACTTATGAAATACAAGTTGATGGAGGGATAGCTGAGCAGACCGCTAAACAATGTAAAGAAGCGGGAGCGACAGTTTTTGTTGCGGGTTCATACATTTATAATGCAGAAAATCCATTGAACCAACTAAACTTATTAATGGATGCGGTAAGATAAGATGGGACACTTAGCAATTATGGTCGGCGGACCTTATGAGCGCATTCCAGCAATAAAAAATAGGCAGTCAAAAGAACTCATTTGGATTGGTGTTGATAGAGGGGCCTTGCGATTATTGGAGCACGGAATTGTTCCTAAAATTGCCCTTGGAGATTTTGATTCAGTCACAAAGGAAGAATTAAAAACAATAAAAAATGAAGTTGCGGATGTTCGAGTTTACAAAGCGGAAAAAGATGAGACTGATACAGAGCTGGCTGTCCGAATAGCTTTTGATGAATTCAAACCGGATAGTGTTTCTATTTATGGAGCAACAGGTGGAAGAATGGATCATTTTTTAAACAATATCTTTATGGTATTCCAGCCTAAGCTGCTCGATCATGCTGCTAAAATACGTCTAATAGATGTCCAAAATACCATTATGTATTTTTTGCCAGGTAGCCATACCCTATCAAAAGAGCAAGACAAGAAATACCTTGCATTTACTTGTCTATCTCCTGTAGAAAAATTAACTATACAAGACGCTAAATATCGATTAGCTGATGCGGATTTTACTCATCCCATTTCGTTGGCAAGCAATGAGTTTATTTCAGATACCGTAAATTTTTCTTTTATATCTGGAATGATAGCCGTTATTCAAAGTAAAGACTAAAAAAGAATAAACAAAAAAGAACCTTTTCCATGATGTCGGGAAAGGTTCTTTTTTTAGTAAAATTATACGCGTGCAACTTTACCAGATTTAAGTGCTCGAGCAGATACCCAAACTTTCTTAGGTGATCCGTCAACCATGATACGAACTTTTTGTAAGTTAGCACCCCAAGTACGTTTTGTTTTGTTCATAGCGTGAGAGCGGTTATTTCCGCTTCTTGCTTTACGTCCTGTAATTACACATTCTTTAGCCATTAGTCTTTCCTCCTTTGCCGATATATCGAAGCAAAGCTTCAATCAATACTCATACTTCAATAATTTATCACAATTTAGTTGCCTTTGCAAGAACTTCTTTCAAGGAAATTTACTTGACAGTCTTTTATGGTTTTCTTAGTATTAGTTAAAAATGAGGAAACTTAGTTTTTCTTTTCTTATTAGGTCTGCTATGATAAAATGTAGAATAGTAATTTATGGCTTGCTAGCCAAGAGGAGGATTTTTAACATGGCAGTTAAAATCAAAACACAATTTGGAACAATCGATATCTCAAATGAAGTTATTGCGACCGTTGTTGGTGGTGCTGCAACAGAAATTTTTGGAATCGTTGGTATGGCAAGTAAAAGCCAAATACGTGATAATTTAAATGACATACTAAAAAAAGAAAACTATTCACGTGGAGTAGTCGTTCGTCAAGAAGATGACGGTGTTGCAATTGATATTTATATTATCGTTAGTTATGGAATAAAAATCTCTGAAGTTAGTCGGAATGTGCAAGAAATCGTAAAATACAATTTGGAAACCATGTTAGGTGTTACAGCTAACACTGTAAATATTTATGTTCAAGGTGTTCGCGTATTAAACGATTAAAAATGATTAGTCAAAGAAGAAATAGTTACTAAGTAGGTATTAAAAAGTAACTAAGGAGGATATATGTAGTGAAAGTTACAAAATTAGAAGGTAAGCAGTTTCGATTAATGGTAGCAACAGGAGCTAATCGTTTAGATAAGAATGCGGAATATGTGAACTCATTGAATGTTTTTCCGGTTCCAGATGGCGATACAGGTACCAACATGAATTTATCTTTAGCAAGCGGTGCTAAGGCAGTTGCTAATACAACTTCTGAAAGTGTTGGTGATTTGTCAGCGGCCCTTTCTAAAGGATTATTGATGGGAGCTCGTGGAAATTCTGGGGTTATTTTATCTCAATTATTTAGAGGATTCGGCAAAGCTATTGAAAATAAAGAAACGGTATCTTCTAAAGAATTTTCAGAAGCATTCACTAAGGGTGTTGAAACAGCCTATAAAGCTGTTATGAAACCTGTTGAGGGAACCATTTTAACTGTAGCTCGTGAATCAGCTAAAGTTGGTGAAAAAAAGGCAAAAGAAACAGATGACCTTGTTGAAGTTATGGAAGCCATTGTTCGTGGAGCAAAAAAATCTTTAGCTAAAACGCCTGATCTATTGCCAGTACTTAAAGAAGTTGGAGTTGTAGACAGTGGTGGACAAGGACTTTTATTTATCTATGAAGGATTCTTAGAAGTATTGTCTGGTAAAATTGTTGAAGAGGATATTTATCAACCTTCTGCTGAAGAAATGACAGAGTTGGTTAATGCTGAACACCATAGAAGTGTATCAAATCATATTCATACTGAAGACATCAAATTCGGTTATTGTACTGAAATTATGGTTCAAATTGGTAAAGGCGAAACTGTTGATAGTGAATTTGATTATGATAAATTCCGTAATCACTTAAACGAAATTGGAGATTCTTTATTGGTGGTTTCTGATGACGAGATCGTGAAAGTCCATGTTCATACAGAACATCCAGGAGAAGTAATGAATTACGGACAAAAATTTGGTTCATTGCTGAAAATTAAAGTTGATAACATGCGTGTTCAACATGAAACGATTCTTGAAAATGAAACTCCTCAGCCTGTTAAAAAAGCGGCTAAAACGCCTTATGGTATCATCGCAGTTGCAGCAGGAGAAGGTATTCAAAACTTGTTCAAAAGCTTAGGCGTAGATTATGTCATTAGTGGTGGACAAACAATGAATCCAAGTACAGAAGATATTCTTAAAGCAATTGAAGAAGTAAATGCTGAGAAAATTATTATCTTGCCAAACAACAAAAATATTTTTATGGCGGCTGATCAGGCTGCAGAAGTAAGCGAATTGTCAGTGGCAGTTATTCCTAGTAAGACGATTTCTCAAGGTATGACTGCAATGTTAGCATTTAATGAGTTGAATGACTTAGATACTAATAAAGCTGAAATGATGAATGAATTAAAAAATGTTGTTAGTGGACAAGTAACAAATGCTGTAAGAGATACAGAAATCGATGGGATGGCAATCAAAAAAGACGACTTTATGGGGATTATTGAAGGAAAAATCAAAGTATCTCAATCCAACCGTAAAAATGTTACGATTGAAACCTTGAAAAAAATGATATCAGAAGATAGTGAGATTGTAACTATTTTACTTGGAGAAGATGGAGACAAAGCTGAAGCTGCTGAGATTGCCGCTGAGATCGAAAATCTCTTTGAAGAAGTAGAAGTTGAAATTCATGACGGACAACAACCAGTTTATCCGTACATCTTGTCAGTAGAATAATTTAAAAAGACAAAAATAGAACCGGATGTTATTCCTAGCCTATTTTTGTCTTTTTTAGTCAGTTTAAAGAAAATAAATAAAGTAATTATTACGCTAAAGGGAGGTAAGTGACAGATTAAAAAAGCTGAAGCTGTTTAATCTGTTTAAAAAATTATGGCTAAATCAATTTATGATTCTGTTTCGGTCCTCCCTTACGTTGGGGAAAAGCGGTTAGAGGCTTTGCATCAATTAGGTATTCATACTATATCTGATTTGCTTTCTCATTATCCGATTCGTTATGAGGATATTCAAGAAAAAGATTTATTGGAGATAGAAGACCAAGAAAAAGTAACGCTAAAAGGAAATGTGGTTTCAGAAGCAGTAGTCAGTCGTTTTGGACCAAAAAAAAATCGATTGTCTTTTCGTTTAATCATTGAGCATGCAGTAATAACGGTAACTTTTTTTAATCAAGCCTACTTAAAAAGTAAAATCGCTACTGGAGAAGAAATTGCTGTATTTGGAAAATGGGATGCAAAAAGAAAAAGTTTAACGGGCATGAAAATTTTAGGCACCAAATCAGGTTCTGAGCAGGGAGATTTTGAGTCAGTCTACAGTGCAAATAAACACATTAAACAAACTACAATACTGCAATTGGTCACAGAAGCTTTTAAACTCTATCAAGAGCATATTCCAGAGGTTATTCCTGCAGAATTAAGAACAAAATACCGTTTGATCTCTCATCATGATGCTGTTTATGCAATGCATTTTCCAGCTTCAGAAGAACAAAAAAAGCAAGCCAGAAGAGAAGTTGTTTTTGAAGAATTCTTATTGTACCAAATGCGCATGCAGATTGTGCGCAAAAAGCAAAAAGCTATGGGTAAAGGAAATAAACTGAATTATAATGTGAATGATTTGAGAAATTTTATTGAGACCTTGCCTTTTGAACTAACAAAAGCACAAAAAAGAGTAGTGAATGAAATCTGTAGTGATTTAAGGCAACCGATTCACATGCATCGTTTACTCCAAGGAGATGTTGGGAGCGGAAAAACAATCGTAGCTGCGATTGCTTTATACGCTGCCACGAACGTTGGCGTTCAATCGGCCTTGATGGTGCCTACAGAAATTCTTGCTGAACAGCATATGGAGAGTTTAACAGAATTATTCGACCCACTTGAAGTGAGAATTGCATTGTTGACAGGTTCAACAAAAACAAAAGAGAGACGTAATATATTGGAACAATTAGCTAATGGTGAATTAGATGTTCTTATAGGCACGCATGCATTGATTCAACAAGATGTTTATTTTTCTCGCTTAGGGTTAGTTATTACCGATGAACAACATCGTTTTGGCGTAAATCAACGGAAATTATTAAGGGATAAGGGAAAAGATGCGGATGTTTTATTTATGACGGCTACCCCTATACCTCGTACCCTAGCGATTACGACATATGGCGAAATGGACGTTTCCATTATTGATGAAATGCCTGCAGGAAGAATTCCGATTCAAACCACATGGATTAAACCGAAAAATTTTGAAAAAACGCTAGAATTTATTGAAATTCAGTTAAAAAAAGGATCACAAGCCTATGTAATCTGTCCGTTGATTGAAGAATCGGAAAGCATCGATGTTAAAAATGCGACTGATATTTATGAAAAATTGACAGCTTATTATGGTGATCGTTTTCAAGTAGGCTTGTTGCATGGAAAAATGAAGTCAGCCGATAAAGAAAGCATTATGGAAAATTTTAAAGAGAAAAAACTACAAGTTCTTGTTTCTACTACAGTAATCGAAGTAGGTGTAAACGTGCCGAATGCAACGACTATGATTATTTACGATGCAGATCGATTTGGATTGTCTCAATTGCATCAGTTAAGAGGTCGGGTTGGTCGAGGAGATAAAGAATCCTACTGTATCCTTGTTGCAAATCCAAAAACTGAAAATGGAATGGAACGTATGAAAATCATGACGGAAACAACAGATGGTTTTTTACTAAGTGAAAAAGATTTAGAACTTAGAGGTCCTGGAGATTTATTTGGCAATAAACAATCTGGGATACCTGATTTTAAAATTGGAGATATCGTGGGAGATTTTGGAGCTTTGGAAGCAGCTAGACAAGAAGCCGTTCAATTGATCAATCAAAAAGACTTTCTAACAAACGAACTGTATCAACCGATTAGAGAAGCGGTTGGGTTTAATGAACTGGAAGGACTAGATTTTAATTGAGGTTCAATCACGATTAGTGGTAATATCTATTAGGAACGTAAAGTTTAGAAATGTTGGAAGTTAACTAGGGAGGCAAATGATTTGAAAATTGCAGTAGATGCTATGGGCGGAGATAACGCTCCAAAAGCAATTGTTGAAGGTGTCATGATGGCAGCTAAAGAATACAATGATATTGAATTTCTTTTATATGGAAAAGAAGATTCGATAAGAAAATACTTAACAGATGAAACGAATATTACGATTATTCATACAGATGAAAAAATAGCGAGTGATGACGACCCTGTTCGTGCAGTTCGTCGCAAAAAGAACGCTTCTATGGTTTTAGCAGCGCAAGCTGTAAAAGATAAAGAGGCAGATGCTTTATTTTCAGCAGGAAATACAGGCGCATTATTAACTGCTGGATTATTGATTATTGGAAGAATCAAAGGAATTGATCGACCAGGATTGTTAGTTTCATTACCCGTAATTGGAACAGAAAATGGAACATTTAATTTAATGGATGTTGGTGCAAATGCAGACACTAAGCCAGAAAATATTCACCAATATGCGATACTGGGAAGCTATTACGCTCAATTCGTTCGAGGAATCAAAAATCCGAAAGTGGGATTATTGAATAACGGAACAGAAGAAAACAAAGGAAACGATGTAACCAAAAGAGCTTACCAATTGTTGGCAAACAATGCAGATATTAACTTTATTGGAAACGTTGAAGCACGTGAGTTGTTAAGCGGAGCAGCAGATGTAGTTGTTACGGATGGTTTTACTGGAAATGCTGTATTAAAAACAATTGAAGGTACAGCTATGTCCATGATGAAACTTATTAAAAATGCTGTATATGAAAATGGCACAAAAGCTAAATTAGGTGGTCTTTTATTAAAAGATAGTTTTTCGAATATGAAAGATGTTATGGATTACTCAAAACATGGCGGAGCAGTGTTATTCGGAGTTAAAGCTCCAGTTGTCAAGACTCACGGATCAACAGAAAAAGATGCTGTGTACCATACAATCAAGCAAATTCACGAAATGCTGGAATCCCATGTTATTGATGACTTGGTTCACTATTTTGAAGCAAAAGAAACTCTAGCTGAATAAAGATTTTTGAACAAAGAAAAAAGGAAACACTAAAAAATAGTTGGACAATGTTCGTGAATATCGTTAAAATGTATAGAGTAAGAGTCGTTTATCCTTAATTACAAAGTCGAATACGGAGGTGTAACAAATTGTCTACTAATGAAACTTTCGAAAAAATAAAAAAAATTATTGTTGAAAGATTTGGTATTGATGAAGAAAAAGTAACAAAAGAACTTACTTTTAAAGATGATTTAGGTGCTGATTCTCTTGATGTTGTAGAATTAGTTATGGAATTAGAGGATGTTTTCGGAACAGAAATTTCTGATGAAGATGCTGAACAAATCGCTACGGTTGGAAATGCAGTAACGTATATTGATCAACACAAAAACTAACAGTGTTATCCAGAGTCGCTTAACTTATTTTAAGTTTAGCGACTCTTTCTTTTTGGAATAAATGAGAGGAAGAGTTCTTGCTCTTATTAAACGGTAGAGTGTAAACCTAGAAATGGTTTATTTTTATGACTAAACAAAGTATAATGAAAGAGCATGGAGAAATTTTTATAGAAAGGAAGAACACAATGGATGACGCATTTTTAAAACAGTTAAAAACTAAGTTTGATTTGGTTTTTCACGACCTTTCTTATTTAGAAGAAGCATTCACCCATTCATCATATGTGAATGAGCACAGGAATCTTGAATTAAAGGATAACGAAAGAATTGAATTTTTAGGAGATGCGGTACTGGAATTAACCGTATCAAGATTTTTATACGAATTATATCCTAACTTGCCTGAAGGAAAATTAACACGATTGAGAGCGACTATTGTTTGTGAAGCGAGTTTGAGTCAATTTGCAAAAGAATACGAATTCGATCAATTTATCCGTTTAGGCAGAGGCGAAGAACGTATGAATGGACGAAAACGTCCAGCATTACTTTGCGATTTATTTGAATCCTTTATTGGAGCGTTATATTTAGATCAAGGAATAGATAGCGTATTATCTTTTCTTGAACAAACGATTTTTCCAAAAATCAAGTCCGGTGCTTTCTCACATGTGATGGATCATAAAACTAATTTACAAGAGTTTTTACAACAAAAAGGCGAAATTGGCATCGACTATCAATTAGTTGATGAAATTGGGCCAGCACATCAAAAGGCTTTTGTGGTAGAAGTACGTGCTGAAGGGCAAGTACTTGGACAAGGGCAAGGAAAAACAAAAAAAGCAGCTGAACAAGTGGCTGCAGAAAATGCATTACTTGCTTTGCAAGAAAAATAGGACAAGAGAAAGGAGCCAGTAGTTGTGCAATTAAAAAGAATAGACATCGCTGGTTTCAAATCATTTGCGGATAAAACAACAATTGAATTTCATGATGGTGTGACAGCTGTAGTAGGTCCAAACGGAAGTGGAAAAAGTAATATAACAGAAGCCATCCGTTGGGTTTTAGGTGAACAATCAGCAAAGAACCTACGTGGTGGAAGAATGAACGATGTTATTTTTTCAGGATCTGATACAAGAAAACCAGTCAATTTAGCTGAAGTTACGCTAATACTAGAAAATGAAGATCATTTTTTGCCTTTAGACTTTAGCGAAATAAGCATTACAAGACGATTGAATCGAAACGGTGAGAGTGAATTCTATTTGAATAAACAAGCTTGTCGTTTGAAAGATATTGTGGATCTTTTTATGGATTCGGGATTGGGAAAAGAATCTTTTTCGATTATTTCTCAAGGGAAAGTTGAAAGTATTTTCAACAGTAAACCAGAAGAAAGAAGAGCAATTTTTGAGGAAGCAGCCGGTGTACTAAAATACAAAACACGTAAGAAAAAAGCTGAACAAAAATTAACGGAAACCGAAGAAAATCTAAATCGTGTCCAAGATATTGTCTATGAACTGGAAGGGCAAGTTGAACCTTTGAGAGAACAAAGCAGTATAGCGAAAGACTTTTTATCTTACAAGGAACAATTAACCGAAATGGACATTGCTTTAACAGTTGTTGAAATCGAACGTTTGAAAGTGAAATGGGATGAAAGCAAACGCGAAATGAGTTCTTTTGAGAAAAACTTAGTTAAAAAGCAGCTAAGTTTATCCGATTGTGAAACGCAATTGAAGCACAAAAGGAAACAAAAAGCTGAATTGACTGATGAAATTGAAAAAACTCAACAAAATTTGGTTGAAACCATTCAATTATTTGAACAGACTGATGGTCAAAACAATGTTTTATCTGAACGCAATAAGTACGCCACTGAAAATCTGCAACAACTTGAAGCTACTAAAGAGCAAGCAAACCAAAGAGTGGTTCAATTAGAGCAACAATTAGAAGGAATCGATGAAAGCCTTGCTGAGAAAACAAAACAAGAACGACAATTAAGGTCAGAACTTTTAGCTGTTGAAAAAGAAGCTTTGTCTCTTTCTGGAAATTCAAAAGAAACAATTGAAAGTTTGCGAGATGAATATGTTGATTTAATGCAAAAAGAAACTAGTTTGCGCAATGAGCAAACCTATCTTGAGCGAAGCTCTTATCAAATGGCGCAAAAGAACTTAAAATCAACTGCATCAGTCAAGGAACTTGAACAAACGATTGAAAAAATTACAGAAGATTTCACACGTATTGCTGAAGAATTAACGACTACACAACAAGAGATTGCTCAGAAATTGTTGTTTTATCAAGAGAAACAAGCGAGCATTCAAACCAAACGACAAGAATTAGAAGCGAACGAGACACGTATGTATGACGCTTTAAAAGTTGTACAGCAGGCAAAAGCAAAAAAAGAAAGTCTAAAAGAATTAAATGAAGATTATGCTGGTTTTTATCAAGGGGTAAAAGAAGTTTTGAAGCGTAAAAAAGACATTGGTGGAATTATCGGAGCCGTTGCTGAATTGATTGAAGTACCCAAACAAGCTGAGTTAGCTATTGATATTGCACTCGGTGCAGCAAGTCAAAATATTATCGTTCAAGATGAGCAAAGTGGACGTAAAGGTATCCAATATTTAAAACAAAAACGTATTGGTCGAGCAACATTTTTACCTTTAACCACAATAAAAGCTCGTTATCTGCCAACGTCTGTAGAAAATAAGGCTAGCAGTTGTGATGGTTTCTTAGGGATTGCAAGTAAATTGATTGCTTATCCTGAAGCTGTTTCAACAGTTATACAAAATTTATTGGGAACAACCATTGTTGCCAGAGATTTGTCCTCTGCTAATACCATTGCACGTGAAATTCAATTTAAGTACCGTGTAGTGACTCTTGAAGGCGATGTGATGAATGCCGGGGGTTCAATGACTGGTGGAGCGAGTAAGTCTGGTAATCAAGGGAGTCTATTTGCTCGGAAAAATGAATTAACAAATTTAACTAAGCAAATCGCTCAAATGGAAACAACCTTGACAGAAAAAGAAATAGAAGTTCGCACGATGAAACAAATAATAAAAAAAGAAGAAACAACCTTAAACGAATTACGTGAACTTGGAGAAAAACAACGCTTGAAAGAACAAGAATTAAAAAATCAAGCGGAAACATTAGAAGAAAAACAAATTCGGTTAACCAGAGAGTTAAAAGCTGTCCAATACGAATACAAAGAAGCAAAAGAAGAAGTAGAATCCTATGAGTTGAAAAAAATGGAGTTAACGGAATCTTTGCAAACGGTCAAAAAAGAAATGGAACACATCAATCATCAGATTTTACTAGCTTCTTCTCAAAATGAAGAGCGTGAAAAAAATCATACATTGGTTAATGAAAAGCAACAGCAACTACGAACGAGATTGGCTGCTTTAAAAGAGCAATTGCTTAGTTTGAAAAAAGAACAAAAAGCGATTTCGAGTCAATTAGATGAACAACAAAAAGAGATTGCGACCATTATTAGCCGTATGGAACAAATGACGCATTTTGATGGTACACATCAGATGACAAAAAAAGAATTAAGCGATCAGTTAACGCAATTATCAGCTACAAAGCAGACGCTAGAAAACCAATTATCAAAAACAAAAAAAGAAAAAGCGCTTATTGAAGAGCAACTGAATGAGATTGAACAATTAACGACACAAACGAATAATCAAAAGCATTATCTGTTAGAAGAAAAGACAAAAGCTGAAGTTTTAATGAATCGTACAGATGTTTCAATTGAAAACCGCTTAACTTATTTAAATGAAGAATACAGTATGACTTTTGAAGCGGCTAAAGAAAGCCATTTGCTTGAGGTTTCTTTAGAAGAAGCGACACGTAAAGTAAAACTTCTGAAACAAAGTATTGAAGAGCTGGGTTCTGTTAATCTCGGTGCTATCGAAGAATTTGAACGTGTGAATGAGCGGTATTCTTTCCTTGTGGATCAACGTGAAGATTTGATAGAAGCAAAAATTAGTTTATATACCACGATGAATGAAATGGATGAAGAAGTGAAGATTCGTTTTTCTGAAGTGTTTGAAGATATTCGATTGAAATTTTCCGATGTTTTTCCGCAGATGTTTGGCGGAGGATCAGCTGAATTACGGTTAACAGATCCTAAAAACTTGTTAACGACAGGTATTGAAATCATCGCTCAGCCTCCTGGGAAAAAACTACAGCAGTTAAGTCTCTTATCTGGAGGTGAAAGAGCATTTACAGCGATTGCTCTAATGTTTTCTATTATACAAGTCCGACCAGTACCTTTTTGTATTTTAGATGAAGTTGAAGCTGCACTAGATGAGGCTAACGTCATCCGATTTGGACGATATTTAAAGCGATTTGATGGAGATACTCAGTTTATCGTCATTACTCATCGTAAAGGAACAATGGAAGAAGCGAATGTTCTTTATGGCATAACCATGCAAGAATCTGGTGTCTCTAAAGTTGTCTCAGTTCGTTTAGAAGAAATAACAGAAGCTCATGTGGGAACAACCTAGAAACGATAGTGGAGGAAAGGTCGATTAGTGTCGGTCTTTTTTTCCCTTTTATGTAGTTATTAAAAAGATTGGAGTCAAAGCATGATTAAATTAGTTGCAATTGATTTGGATGGAACATTATTAAATGGAAAACATGGCATATCGGATGAAAATAAAGAAGCAATCAAACAAGCAAAAGAACAAGGTGTGAAAGTAGTCCTTTGTACCGGCCGCCCATTGTTAGGAATGATCGCCTATTTAGAAGAGTTGAATTTAAGAGAAGCTGGAGATTATGGCATTACTTACAATGGTGGACTAGTACAACGTACAGATACTGGTGAAGTGTTATCTAAGACAACACTGACAAAAGCCGAAACAGAAGAAATTTTTAAATTAAGCAAACAAATTAATCTCCCTTGTAACTTCATTGATTTAGAAAAAATTTATGAACCTCCATACCCTAAAGGGAGAGAATCGCTCTATCCAACAGTTATGTCAGCATTGCCATATGTTCCAATAGCAATGGAAGAAGTACCAGAAGATATTGCCATTAATAAAACAGTGTTTTGTTACGCTCAAATGGATTTAGATGAAGCCATCAAAAACATCCCCGTTCATTTTTATAAAAAATATACGATAATGAAATCTCGACCAATACTATTAGAGCTAATGCCTAAGGGTGTAGATAAAGGCAGTGGAATAGCTGTTTTAGCTGATTTACTAGGTTTTAAAGCATCAGAGGTAATGGCATTGGGAGATGAAGCGAATGATGCAGCAATGATTGAATATGCAGGTGTGGGAGTAGCCATGGGAAATGCTACGGATGACATTAAATCGATGGCTCAGTACATTACCAAAACAAATGAAGAACATGGTGTGGCACATGCCTTTCAAAAATTTGTACTCAATTAAACAGTGACAATTCTAAGAAAAGAGGGTGTAAAATGGGATTATTCGACAAAATAAAAAAAGCTTTTACAGGTGAAGAGAAAGTTGAAACCACAGAAGTAACTGAAAAATATGAAAAAGGGCTTGAGAAAACGAGGAAAACATTTTCTCAACGCATGAATGAATTGTTTGCTAATTTTAGAACAGTCGATGAAGACTTCTTTGATGAACTTGAGGAAGTTTTAATTGGAGCAGATGTTGGTTTTGAAGCGACAATGGAAATCACAGACGCTTTACGTCAAGAAGTAAAATTGAAAAATGCAAAAGCTTCAAATGAAGTTCAACAAGTGATTATTGAAAAAATGGTTGAAATTTATGAAAAAGGGGATACTGAAAAGCCGGAAGTTCATATAAATCCTGATGGGTTAACCGTGATTTTAGTGGTTGGTGTAAACGGTGTAGGGAAAACCACAACCATCGGAAAAATGGCTCATCTTTACCAACAAGAAGGAAAAAAGGTACTCTTAGCAGCTGGCGATACTTTCAGGGCCGGTGCGATAGAACAGTTGCATGTTTGGGGTGAGCGTGTTGGCGTAGAAGTAGTCAGTGGTAAAGCTGGCGGTGATCCAGCAGCTGTAGTGTTTGATGCAATTAAAGAAGCTAAACGACAAGAAGCGGATATTTTATTCGTAGATACAGCTGGACGTTTACAAAACAAAGTAAACCTGATGAATGAGTTAGAAAAAATGAAACGTATTATAGAACGTGAAATACCAGGTGGTCCACATGAGGTGTTGCTTGTATTAGATGCTACAACTGGACAAAATGCGATGAATCAAGCTAAACAATTTAAACAAACGACTAATGTAACTGGAATCGTATTGACTAAATTGGATGGTACAGCAAAAGGTGGAATTGTTTTAGCTATTCGTAAAGAGTTGGACATTCCTGTGAAATTTGTTGGATTAGGTGAAAGCATGGATGACTTGCAGCTATTTGATCCAAATGAATATATTTATGGATTATTCAGCGAATTAATTCAACAGTCGATTTAATAAAATTGGCTCTTCGTAAAATGGTGTTGATAGAAGAAAATAAAATTTCTTCTGGAATAGACGGGTTTGCTTGTGGAGAGCCAAGGGGAAAGTCTGAAGCCTTAGACATGGCTACAAGCAGCCCTTATTCCTCCAGAAATAACCTGTATTCGATTTAACGAATCCACACTAAAAAGTTTAGAGCCCTAAATTTCTTATAGAGTAGCCTTTTAAGTAAAATTAAAGGGCTGCTTTTTTTATTGAACATGTGTACGTTTACATTTTGAAACTGGTTCACCAATGTGATACTATTGCAAAGTATGCTGTTATTTTACAGACATACAAGCACTTATTTAAATTTTAAGGAGGAAAAAAAGTGAAAGATAAAATTTTTGAAGGTCTGCAAAAAATGGGTAAAACCTTTATGCTGCCTATTGCATTACTTCCAGTAGCAGGTTTGCTATTAGGAATAGGGTCATCTTTTACTGGAGATTCATTTGTAAGTCTATATGACTTAGAGTGGTTACTAGGGGAAGGTACTGTTTTATACGGTATTTTAACAGTGTTAAAAGATTGTGGAACGATTGTGTTTGATAATTTACCACTGCTCTTTGCAGTTGGGGTTGCTTTAGGAATGGCTAAAGCTGCCAAAGAAGTTGCGGCTTTATCAGCTGTTGTAGCGTACTTTATGATGTATGCATCTTTAACAAGTACCATTACAAACTTTGGAAATATAGAAAAGTTGCAACAAACACCAGGTTTAATTGCTTCGGTACTTAGTTTTGATGCCACAATGAATACAGGTGTATTTGGCGGAATCATTATGGGATTAATCGTTGCTGCCTTGCACAATCGCTTTTATAAAATTGAATTACCAGACGCTTTATCGTTCTTTTCTGGAACGCGTTTCATACCAATCGTATCAGCATTTGCAGCTGTAATCGTAGGAATGTTTCTTGCATTTATCTGGCCATATGCGGGTGCCGGGATTGCATGGTTAGGTTCAGTTGTAGCTGAACTTGGGTACATTGGAACTTTCTTGTATGGTTTTATTTATCGTGCATTGATTCCATTAGGTTTACATCACGTATTTTATCTTCCTTTCTGGCAGACAGCACTTGGGGGAACGGCTGAAATTAATGGAACAATTGTTGAAGGAGCTCAAAACATTGTTTTTTCTCAACTGAGAAATGGACAAGTTGTGGATCCTGAAGCGGCTAAATTCTTCTCTGGAATGTTCCCATTCATGATTTTTGGTTTTCCAGCAGCAGCATATGCTATGTATCAAACGGCCAAACCAGAACGTAAAAAAGATGTTAAGGGACTTATGATGTCTTCTTCATTAACGTCAATTTTTACAGGAATTACAGAACCGCTTGAATTTTCATTTTTATTTGCTTCACCGTTCTTATACTTCGGAGTACATTGTGTATTAGCTGCATTCTCATTTGTAATTATGCACTTCTTGAATGTGGGAGTAGGGTTGACTTTCTCAGGTGGCTTACTTGACTTTGTATTGTATGGTATCTTACCAGGACAAGGAATAACCAACTGGATACCAGTTGTCTTAGTAGGAATTGTTTATGCGCTAGTTTACTATTTTGTTTTCCGTTTCTTTATTACAAAATTCGATTTGAAAACACCAGGTCGCGAAGATGAAGTAGCTGAATCAAAAATGTATACAAAAGCAGATTACCAAGCTAAAAAAGCTGGTGGAACTACATCTAATGAACCCGTTCAAGATGAAATGTCACATGATATTATAGAAGGACTGGGTGGAAAAGCAAATTTAGTCGATGTTGACAATTGTGCAACACGCTTAAGAGTAACGATCAAAGATGGTCAGTTGGTTGATCAAGCTAAGTTAAAATCAACTGGTGCAGCTGGAGTCGTTGTAAAAGGAAATAGTGCCCAAGTTATTTATGGACCAAAAGTTTCAAATATTAAATCAAATATAGATGAATATTTAGCTAGCTCAACAAGTAACGCATCTGCATCTCCTGTTAAACCTTCTAATCCTGCTGATGAAATGTCTGCAGATATTATTGAAGGACTTGGCGGAGAAGAAAATCTAATCGATGTTGACAATTGTGCAACACGCTTAAGAGTTACTGTTAAAGATGGTCAATTAGTTGATCAAGCTAAATTAAAATCAACTGGTGCAGCTGGAGTTGTTGTCAAAGGTACTAGTGCTCAAGTCATTTATGGACCAAAAGTAGCAAACATTAAATTAAATATTGAAGAATACCGTAATGGTAAACTTTAATTTATTTCTTAAGTAATTAAACTAGTGAAGAATTCCTTTAACGGACAGTGATTGTCTTGTCGTTAAAGGGGTTCTTTTTGTGTGTTAGGCAATAACCTTATAAGTTAATAATTAAAAATAGTGAAAGCGACTTAATAGATTTAATAAATGTTTGTAAAAACAAGACAAACTATTGATTATTTAGGCAAAAACAGGTACGCTATTAAGGTGTGTAAACGTGTTTTCCTTGACAGTTGTTAAGAAAAGAAAGAAGGGTTACGATTGGAAATTGAAAAAACAAATCAAATGAACGCCTTGTTCGATTTCTATGGCTCTTTATTGACGGACAAACAAAAAAGTTATATGCAATTATATTATGCAGATGATTTTTCTCTGGGTGAGATTGCAGAAGAATTTGAAGTTAGTCGTCAAGCAATTTACGATAACATCAGGCGAACTGAAAACAGCTTAATCGAGTATGAAAAAAAACTACATTTATTAGAAGATTTCAATACAACAAAAGCCGTCATAGAGGACATGTCTAGTTACATTAAAAGTCATTATCCAAAAGATGAGGTACTAGAACAGTTTATTGAGTTATTAAAAAAAGACAGAGATGAGAAATAAAGGAATGGTGAAGTAGAATGGCATTTGAAGGTTTAACTGAACGTCTCCAAAATGCAATGACAAAAATGCGTCGTAAAGGGAAAGTATCAGAAGCTGATGTAAAAGAAATGATGAGAGAAGTACGTTTAGCTTTATTAGAAGCTGACGTTAACTTTAAAGTTGTAAAAGATTTTGTTAAAACGGTGAGTGCTCGTGCAGTAGGTTCTGAAGTATTGGACAGCCTTTCTCCTGGACAACAAGTCATTAAAATTGTTAATGAAGAATTGACCGAGTTGATGGGTGGAGAACAAGCCACAATTCAAATAGCACCTAAAGCACCTACAGTTGTCATGATGGTTGGTTTGCAAGGGGCAGGTAAAACGACTACAGCTGGTAAATTAGCTAGCTATTTACGCAAAAATCAAAACAAACGACCTTTATTGATTGCTGCCGATATCTATCGTCCAGCAGCAATTCAACAATTGGAAACCATTGGTAAGCAATTAGACGTTCCTGTATTTTCTATGGGAGATCAAGTCAGTCCAGTTGAAATTGCAAGACAAGGGATTGAAAAAGCAAAAGCAGAACACTTAGATTTCGTGTTGATTGATACTGCTGGTCGTTTACAAATTGATGAAACATTGATGCAAGAGTTAAGCGATATTAAAGAAACGGCACAGCCAACAGAAATTTTCTTAGTTGTTGATGCAATGACTGGGCAAGAAGCTGCAAATGTTGCTTCATCTTTTAATGAACAATTAGATATCACCGGTGTCATCTTAACGAAATTAGATGGAGATACTCGTGGAGGAGCAGCCCTTTCTATCCGTGCTGTCACTGGTAAACCTATTAAATTTACAGGTTCTGGTGAAAAACTAGATGCTTTAGAACCCTTCTACCCAGATCGTATGGCCAACCGTATTTTAGGTATGGGAGATATGTTAACTCTGATTGAAAAGGCTCAAGAAGATTTTGACGAAAAGAAATCAGAAGAAATGATGACAAAATTACGTGAAAATAGTTTTGACTTTAATGATTTCATTGAACAAATGGATCAAGTCAGCAATATGGGGCCGATGGAAGACCTTTTAAAAATGATTCCAGGCATGAGCAATGTTCCTGGATTAGATAAACTTCAAATCGATCCAAAAGATACTGCTCGAATGAAAGCTATTGTTTTGTCTATGACACCGCAAGAGAGAGAAAATCCTGATCTTTTATCTCAAAGCCGACGTCGCAGGATTGCTCGAGGATCAGCTCGTCCAATAGCCGAGGTCAATCGATTGATCAAGCAATTTAATGAATCGAAAAAAATGATGAGTCAAATGTCTAAAGGAAATATGAACGGTATGGAAAATCTGTTTGGGCAAGGTGCAAAAGGCAAGCTTGGAAAAATGGCTATGAATTCTATGGTTCGTAAAAACAAGAAAAAAATGAAGAAAAAGAATAAAAAAAGTCGCAAATAATATCTTGAAATAGTAAATAACTACTTTATAAAAAAAAAACAAGCTGTAAAGAAAAAACACTTTACAAGCTATAAATAAACTGGTAAACTACTTATTGTGAGATAGTTAATGGAGGTGTAAGAAATATGGCAGTAAAAATTCGTTTAAAACGCATGGGATCTAAAAGAAATCCTTTTTACCGTATCGTAGTTGCAGATTCACGTTCTCCACGTGATGGACGTTTCATCGAAACTGTAGGAACATACAACCCAGTTGTTAATCCAGCAGAAGTAAAAGTGGACGAAGAAGCAGTATTAAAATGGTTAGCAAATGGTGCTCAACCTTCTGATACAATTCGTAACATCCTTTCAAAAGAAGGCATTATGAAAAAATTCCATGAATCAAAAAACATTAAATAAAAAGGATGTTTTCTATGGCTGACATAAAAGATTTAATTCTTACAGTTGTAAGTCCTCTTGTAAGTCATCCTGATGAGTTGACAATTGATGTAGTAGAAACTGAAGAGTTTTTAGAATATCAATTGTCTGTTCACCCTGATGATGTTGGACGAGTAATTGGAAAAAAAGGTCGCGTAGCAAAAGCTATTCGTACAATTGTTTACAGTGTTAGAGTTCTTGGACCCAAACGTGTAAGATTGACAATTGCCAATAGCTAAATTCCGGAAAAGAAATCATTTCTTCAATAAGAGATGGTTTCTTTTTTTATAAATGATTTTATTAGACATCCAGCTAAATAGATACTTAAATGAAAAAAATTAATTGTAAATGAGGGAACGCAATGAAAACATTGTACAATGTAGGAAAAATTGTTAACACACAAGGGATAAAAGGTGAAGTTCGAGTTATTTCAAAAACTGACTTTCCCGAAGAAAGATACAAAAAAGGGTCTACGTTATCCTTATTTCAAGATGGTAAGTTAGTAACGGATTTAACTGTTGCAAGCCATCGTAAACACAAAAACTTTGATATCCTATCTTTTGAAAACCACCCAAATATCAATGATGTAGAAAAATACCGTGATGGCATCCTAAAAGTTAGCGAAGACCGCTTAACAGAATTACCACAAAATGAATTCTATTTGCATCAAATTGTTGGATTGACTGTACAAGACGAAGAAAAAAATACTATTGGAAAAATCAGTGAAGTAATGTCACCTGGTGCTAATGATGTATGGGTAATTGAACGTCCGAAAAAGAAAGATCTGCTGATTCCATATATTGAAGAAGTCGTATTAGATGTTGATTTAGAAAACCAACTGGTGACGATTCATATGATGGAAGGATTAGATGATTAATGAAAATTGATGTTTTAACTTTGTTTCCACGAATGTTTCAAGGACCATTGACCGAATCCATTATTGGAAAAGCAATTGATAAAGACCTGCTACAAGTAAATGTGATGAATTTTAGAGACTATACAGATAACAAGCACCAGAATGTAGATGATTATCCGTATGGCGGCGGTGCAGGAATGTTATTAAAAGCGCAGCCTATTTTTGCTGCCATAGATGCAATCAATGAAGAGGCGCCGGATACTAAAAAGCGAGTCATCTTATTGGATCCTGCTGGTGTTCCGTTTACTCAAGCGGTAGCAGAGGAACTGGCAGAAGAAGAACATCTAGTATTTATCTGCGGACATTATGAAGGTTACGATGAACGAATTCGAACATTGGTAACGGATGAAATTTCGTTAGGGGATTATGTTTTAACCGGTGGAGAACTAGGTGCTATGGTAATGATCGATGCGACAGTACGTCTGTTACCAGAAGTTCTAGGAAATGATCAATCAGCTAAAACAGACTCTCATTCCACTGGATTATTGGAGCATCCTCAATACACTAGACCTGCTGAGTACCGTGGTATGAAAGTTCCTGATGTGATCATTAGTGGAAATCATAAAAAAATAAAAGAATGGCAAGACAAAGAATCAATTAGACGTACGCTGGAAAGACGTCCAGATATGCTTGAAACGGTCTCATTATCAGCTGAACAACAAAACTATTTAAAAGAACTAAAAATGGAGAGAGAAGCTTCTAAAGAATAAAGAAACCAAGTTTATCAGAGTTTTTTCTGAGAAATAAGGAAATTTACTTTACACCCTTTAGTGCTTATGTTAGAATTATTTGGTGAGCGGGTAAAGCCTGCCATTAAAACGATGTTCCGCTGTATCCATATGTGATATATGAAGGTTTGTTGGAAGGAGAAAAACATAATGAGTAATTTAATTGAATCAATCACTAACGAACAATTACGTGAAGACATCCCAGCTTTCCGTCCAGGAGATACTGTACGTGTTCATGCTAAAATCGTTGAGGGTACTAGAGAACGTATCCAATTATTTGAAGGTGTTGTAATCAAACGCCGTGGTGCTGGAGTTAGCGAAACTTATACAGTTCGTAAAATTTCTAATGGAATCGGCGTTGAACGTACATTCCCATTACATTCACCACGTGTTGCTCAAATCGAAGTTGTTCGCTTTGGTAAAGTACGTCGTGCTAAATTGTACTACTTACGTGCATTACATGGTAAAGCAGCTCGTATTAAAGAAATCCGTCGTTAAGATGAATTTTTTTAGTTCTAACTCTCCTGAGTTAGAACTTTTTTTGTTTTCTTAAATACGCTGTTAATTATGAATAGAGTAGGTTATAATTGAAAATGAAAAAGTGATTAGAACTAAAAAAAAGTGGGGTATTGTAGAGTGAATAAAGCATTAGTAAACTTTGAAGCCATCTTGAAGGCGAAGCATGTGCCTTTAGCTAAAAAAGAAATAAAAAATGGACAAATTTTGTATAATGGTAAATTTAAATTAAATGATCAGCAAGCTTTGCCATTTGGGGTTGTTTTTGATAATAAAGAAGAAGGCATCATTGATTTTCAAATTGTGTACCATAAACTAGCTTATGTAACAAACTTTGATGCAAAACAAAAAGTGTTAGAAGTTTTAAATGAATTAAATGAAATGAAAACAGGTTACTATCGTGTTTGTCTTGCTGGAGATGGGGAAATTTATATGAGACTTCTTTCACGGACAACAGAAGATGTAAGAGCAGCTTATGAAATGATGATCGTAGGATCAACAATCGCTAAAAGTATTCTTCCTAAAATAGAAGAAGCTGTAGGGAAAAAATAGATTCAATAGAATCGTTATCATGAAAAGAGAGTAGGGATTTCATGAAAGACCGCAAACCGTTATTTCATGCTGAGATAGTTAACGAAACAGGCGTGAATGGTCAAGCATTTGTAAAAAATGGCGGACTGAATGTTAAACTGTCCAGTCCCTTAAGTGATGAGGAAGGTACAAATCCTGAAGAATTACTTGGATTATCGTTTAGTACATGCCTTAATGCTACGATTCAATCCTTGCTAAAAGCAAGAGGAAAAGAGAATGAAAGCCGCGTTGAAGTTCATGTTGACTATATGCGTGAACCTAGTGGAATCGGATTTTTCTTTAATGTAGAAGCTTTTGCAAAAATTGAGGGACTACCTTTTGAAGAAAGCGAAAAAATCGTAGAAGAAGCTGAAAATCGTTGTCCTGTATCTAAATTATTGGCAGGAAGCCAGACAGTTTCTGTAACAGCAGTTGAACAATTTTAAATAAAAAAAGCTGAAAAGACCTTCAAGTTCATATTTGAAGGTCTTTTGTATTTTACTCACTAAAAAGGTGTTGCACTATCTGTAATTGATAAATTGCAAATCAATTGGGAGATCTGTATCTCTTAATAGAGCAATAACTTGTTGTAAATCATCACGATTTTTACCGGTTACTCGTATTTGATCGTCTTGTATTTGAGTTTTAACTTTAATACCAGATTTTTTAATCAGTTGAGTAATCGTTTTTGCGTGTTCTTTATCGATTCCATTAATTAAGTCAGCGAATTGACGAACATTTCCACCAAAAGCTTTTTCAGTTGCAGAATAGTGGAGATTTCTTGTGGGAACGCCTCTTTTAACTAATTTGTTAGACAATACGTCTTTTACTTGCTCTAATTTAAAATCATCATCTGAAATTAAAACCAATTTTTCTTTTTCTAATTTGATCTCGCTGATGGAGCCTTTAAAATCAAAACGATTGGCGATTTCTTTTGTTGCCAACTGGATGGAATTTTTTATCTCTTCCATATTCATTTCTGAAACGATATCAAAACTTGCTTCTTTTGCCATAATTGTTTCCTCCTTCTACATTGTGCTCTTAAATTGTACCACAAAGACGTGTGCAGGAGAAGGAAACGGATACAAATGAGAGTGTAATGAATAAAACTATTTTTTGCTTTCTTTATAAAGAAAAAATTGTTATCCTTGTTTGATTAAGTAAGTAGGGAGTTGCCAAATGACAAAATTAAAAACACCAAATTTTTGGATCGAACACATAAAAAAAATCTTTTTTATCTTTTTTGCAGCTATTACAAGTGCAGTGGCATTAAATAATTTTTTAATACCTTCTAACATTTATGCTGCTGGTATTAATGGAACTTCGCAATTATTATCAGATGTTCTTAGCAACAATTCAGGAATTCTAATTGATACAGGTGTCTTGATCCTTGTGTTTAATATTCCAATTGCAATCCTTGGATGGTTTAAGGTAGGAAGAAATTTTACATTATATAGTTTTTTGACCTCTATATTGATTTCGATGTTTACAGTTATCTTGCCCATTAACCCGCTGAGTACAGACCCGATGATGAATGCTTTGTTTGGAGGCATTATTAGTGGAGCTGGAATTGGTTTCGCGTTAAAATATGGGTTTTCAACTGGTGGAATGGATATTATTTCAATGGTGTTAGCTAAAACAACCGGAAGATCAATTGGAACGTTAACATTTGCCATGAATTTGCTGATTGTTTCGTCAGCTGGTTTTTTATACGGTTGGGAATATGCTTTGTACACATTGGTATCGATTTATGTTATGACTAAAATGATTGATACGATTCATACTAGTCATCAAAAAGTGACGGCCATGATCGTGACCAATGAACCAGATGCTTTAGTAAAAGTCATTCATGAAAAATTAATGAGAGGTATCACCATTATTCCTGCAAAAGGAGCTTATTCAGGAATGGATCGTTCTATTTTAATGGTGGTAATCACTCGCTACGAGATGTACGAACTTGAACAAGCGGTCAGAGAAGCAGATGCTTCAGCATTTGTTAATTTCATGGAAACGAATAAAGTGTTAGGTGAATTTTGGAGTTCTGATCGACAAAAAGAATCTCAATTAAAAAAATAAAGAGTTCTATACTTTTTAGTGTTGATAGCTTAGTTAAATTAAGGACACGAAATTTCTGGAGGAATAAGGTTTGCATGTAGCCATTCAAAGAATTCAATGCGAATTACAAAGCGTTAGCGCTTCAGCGATTACGCTTTGTTTAAGGCTTGAAAGTCTGAAGACTATGAACTTTAGTCTTCAGGCGGTTCCATGGCTCTCCACAAGCAAACCCGTCTATTCCAGAAGAAATTTTATTTTTTCTATTAACACCATTTGACAAAGAGTCAAATAAAGTAAGACAAGGAACCATTCTTAATGAATGACTCCTTGTCTTTTTTTACGCTTAATTAAGGAAGAAACTAAACTAATTTAAAGTAATTTTCTAAATAATGAGCCAAACCTTCTTCGTTATTGGTTTTTTCCGTTATATCATTTGAAATGTGTTTTAAAGTATCAATTCCATTTTTCATGACTACACCATGTCCTGCATATTGAATCATTTCATAATCATTATCTTCATCACCAAAAGCAATAATATCTTTTTGTTTGATACCATATACTTGAGCAATGCGTTCGACACCTAATGCTTTTTGTACACCTGCTGCTACGATTTCTAAACAAGGTGTTTGTCCGCCCCAAGTTCTAATCTCGACTGAATCGCCATAACGAGCTGCAATTTTTTCAATGATATAAGCTTGGTTTTCTTTATCCGTAAAGACACAAACAGCAGTAGGGTCTTCTTTTAAACTAGAAGCTGTTAATTTTGAAGCGCTTTTTTTTCCTTCTGGAAAGAAATCGCTATAAGGGACGAAATAGTTATCTGCAAAAACGGTGTCTCTGAGTTCAGCAGCAATTAAGTGGATGTCTAACTCTTTTTTTAAAGTCAGCATATCTAAGGCAATTTCACGATCTAATGTTTTATGGTATTGCGATTTCCAATTTAATTGGTCTGGCAAATGGCACAACGCTCCATTAAAGTTAACCATAGGCGTTTCCATACCTAATTGAGTATAAAATTGTTTGCTGTTTCTATAAGGTCTGCCTGTTACGATTGAAACAAGGTGACCCGCATTTCTTAAAGTTGTAAGAACCTTTTGTGTTCTTGCTGAAATTTCTGAACGATTGTTCAATGTAGTGCCATCTAAATCAAGAGCAATTAATTTTTTATTCATCAAAATCCTCCGACTATTCTTCATTTGTCTTTATAAAAGCTTCTATGTTTCTTTTGTGCTACACTTACTGCATAGAACCTTTACAAATAGTGTACCACAAAGTTCATAAGAATAAATATAGAAAGAGGTTAGATAGATGATAACGGTAAAACAAGAGAACGTAAATGGTATCCCTATATTAGAAGTTGTTTCAACAGAAAGTATAAATAAAACTTTACCAACTGTTGTTTTTTATCATGGGTGGACAAATTTTAAAGAAAGTTCTTTAGTTCATGGATATGAAATCGCTAGAAAAGGATTTAGAGTACTGATTCCTGAAGCTTATTTACATGGAGAAAGGAGTCAAGGTGCTCCAGTAAATGAAAGAAGTATGGAGTTTTGGGATGTTGTCCAACATAGTTTAGTAGAATTTCCAACTATAATCGATTATTATGTAAAAGCGGGATTAACAGATCAAAATCGCATCGGCGTGTCTGGCCTTTCTATGGGCGGTGTAACAACTTCCGCATTGTTAACGCACTATCCTTGGATAAAAACTGCTGTTGTCTTGATGGGAAGTCCCGCGCCAATTCCTTTTTCTAAATGGTTATTGACCTCTAAATGGCAACAAGGAGTAGAAATTGATTTTGAGTCAGAACAATTTGCTCCTGCTATCGAATCGTTAAAAGCTATTTCACTCGATTTACAACCTGAAAAAATTGATGGTAAATTTGTTCATTTCTGGCATGATGAAGATGATGATTTAGTACCTTATCAACCAACTTTTGATTTTTATAAAAAAATAAAAGATCAAGATTATGGACAATATGTGAGTTTTACAACGACGGAAGGACATGGTCATCATGTCCCTTATATGATTTCGGTTGAAACAGCTGAATATTTCAATAAACATTTATAAAAAAATCACAATCTCTCGTTGAAATGATTTACTTCACCTCTTATAAGAGGTAAAATAAAGTCAAAAATGAGAAGGTGGTTACCCAATGGAACCAACTAGTGAAAATCAAATAGAAGAGCTTAAAGGATGCATAATGACAGCTTTAGAACAAGTTATCGATCCAGAACTGAATATTGACATTGTCAATCTAGGGTTAGTTTACGCTATTGAACTAATGGATGAAAATCACTGTGTGATAAAGTTAACGTTAACAACAATGGGCTGTCCATTAGCAGATACCATTACTAATGATATTATGACAGCTATGCAATCAATCCCTGAAATTACTTCAACCGAAGTTAAGCTAGTCTGGTACCCTGCTTGGGATACCAGCAGAATGAGCCGTTATGCAAGAATTGCATTAGGTATTAGATAAAGAAAAGTTTACTCTGTTAAAAGTTAGAGTAAACTTTTTAAATCTAGTAGTTGAAACAATGTTGAGAGCAAATTCTAATCTCTTAAACCTGCAAATTGAGTTCAAAGATTCAATTGTTTTCGTTTGACCTTTACTGATTAATTGAATATAATAAGATTAGAAAAATCAAGGAGGGGTTCCAATGGATATAGAAAAAATGACCACAACAATGCAGCAAACTCTTGGTGAAGCTCAAAGTATTGCCGTAACGAGAAAGCATCAAGAAATTGATCTTCTCCATTTATGGAAAGTGTTTTTGACTCCTGACCATTTTGCACGTGGACTTTATCAATCTCTCGGAATCGATACAGATGATTTTGAATTTTTTGTAGACCAAGAATTAGACAATTATCCAACTGTGGAAGGCTCAAATGTTCAATATGGACAAGGAATGAGCCAAAATTTATTTCGATTGCTAACGGAAGCTGATACTTTAAGGGCTGAATTTCAAGATGATTTCCTTTCAACCGAAATTATTTTGCTAGCACTTATGAAATTAAAGAACCACAGCTTGACAAAGTATTTAAGCAAAAATGGATTAACTGAAAAAGCATTAAAAGCTGAAATTGAAAAAATAAGAGGAGGAGATCGCGTGACCTCACAAAATCAAGAAGAAACTTATCAAGCACTTGAAAAATATGGAACTGATTTGGTTAAGGCGGTAAGAAGCGGAGACCAAGATCCAGTCATTGGAAGAGATGATGAAATTCGTGATGTGATTCGTATTTTATCTCGTAAAACAAAGAATAACCCTGTACTGATTGGAGAACCCGGTGTTGGTAAAACGGCCATAGTAGAAGGGTTGGCACAACGAATCGTTCGAAAAGATGTTCCCGAAAACTTAAAAGGAAAAACTATTTTTTCATTAGATATGGGCGCGTTGATCGCAGGAGCTAAATACCGTGGTGAATTTGAAGAACGGTTAAAAGCAGTCTTAAAAGAAGTGAAAAAAAGCGAAGGGCAAATCATCTTATTTATTGATGAGATCCACACTATTGTAGGTGCAGGTAAAACAGAAGGCAGCATGGATGCAGGAAATCTATTGAAGCCTATGTTAGCTCGTGGCGAATTGCACTGTATTGGTGCAACCACACTAGATGAATACCGGAAATACATGGAAACGGATAAAGCGCTGGAAAGACGCTTCCAGAAAGTACTCGTTGATGAGCCAACTGTAGAAGAAACCATCAGTATTTTAAGAGGACTAAAGGAACGTTTTGAAATTCACCATAGTGTAAATATCCATGACAATGCTTTAGTTGCTGCTGCAACGTTATCGAACCGCTACATTACGGATCGTTTTTTACCGGATAAAGCCATTGATTTAATAGATGAAGCTTGTGCAACGATTCGAGTGGAGATGAATTCACGACCTACTGAATTGGATCAAGTTTCGCGTCGTTTGATGCAGCTGGAAATCGAAGAAGCAGCGTTGAAAAAAGAGAAAGATGATGCTAGCATCCGAAGATTAGATATCATTCAAGAAGAATTATCTAATCTTCGTGAAGAAGCCAATCAGTTGAAAATGAAATGGGAAACTGAAAAAGAAGAAGTCGCTAAATTGCGTAATAAACGTGCTGAAATTGAAAAAGCGCGTCATGAGTTAGAAGAAGCTGAAAGTAACTATGACCTAGAACGTGCCGCTGTTTTAAGACATGGGCAAATTCCTGCTTTAGAAAAAGAATTGAAAAAGCTGGAAGAGGAACAATTAGCTGCCCAAGGCAATTCAATCAGACTTGTGCAAGAATCGGTAACGGATGAAGAAATTGCTGTCGTTATTGGTCGGATGACGGGTATTCCTGTTAGTAGATTAGTTAAGGGAGAACGTGAAAAATTAATGCACTTAGATACGTCATTAAGTGAACGCGTTATCGGTCAAGATGAAGCGGTACAAAGTGTATCAGATGCGGTTATCCGGGCTCGAGCTGGTATACAAGATCCTAATCGTCCGCTAGGTTCATTCCTGTTTCTAGGACCTACTGGTGTAGGGAAAACCGAATTAGCTAAAGCTTTAGCCGAAAACTTGTTTGACTCGCAAGATCATATGGTGCGAATCGATATGAGCGAATATATGGAAAAACATACTGTTTCAAGATTGATAGGAGCACCTCCAGGTTATGTTGGATATGATGAGGGAGGGCAATTGACCGAAGCGGTAAGAAGAAGTCCGTATACTATTGTCTTGTTAGATGAAATTGAGAAAGCTCATCCGGATGTATTTAATATTTTATTACAGGTATTAGATGATGGACGCCTAACCGATTCTAAAGGCAGAATGGTCGATTTTAAAAATACCGTTTTAATTATGACAAGTAACATTGGTTCTGATTTATTGTTGGAAGGCACGGATGAACAAGGACAAATAAAAGAAGCGACAAAAGAACATGTGATGTCATTATTAAAAACATCCTTTAAACCAGAGTTCTTAAATCGAATCGATGATACAATTTTATTTGCACCACTTAGCATACAAGTTGTGAAGAAGATTGTTCTCAAATTAGTACACAATTTGTCAAAACGTCTAGCAGAACAAGATATTGAACTGACTATTTCAAATGAGGCACAAATATGGATAGCGGAAAAAGCTTATGATCCTATGTATGGTGCGAGACCGTTGAAGAGATTTATTACTAAAGAAGTGGAGACACCTTTAGCTAAAGGAATCATTTCTGGAGAAATCCCACCAAAATCTAAAGTAACAATTACACTAAAAGAGGATCAACTATCTTATGAGACAGTGATGTTAAATGATTAAACAAAAAAAAGACATTCATTAGAATGTCTTTTTTTTGTTTATAAAAGCTTATTTAGTTGCATGTCCATGTTTTTGATCAGGAAAAGACTTGGCAATTAAAATAACCATAACGCCAATAAATAAGCCAATAGCGGATGCCATAACAAAGTTATACGAACCGCTTGATAATGAGCTACCAATGTAATTTACAGCTTGTCCTATAAGGAATCCCCAAAATAATGTCACTAAATATTTCATGATATAACCTCTCTTCTTTTACACGTTCATTTTAGCACTTTCAAAAACTTTGTAAAGCAAAAGTAAGTAGAACTTTTTTTATTGTAGGTTACTTTGGATTATTGCAACAAGAATAAAAAGTTCTTTTTAGAAGGTTTGCGTATACGAATCTTAGAAGGGTATAATAGATAGTAATGAGTTAGAATGGGGTGACAAAATGTCATTTGTACAATTGCAAGTTATTAGTTCATATAGTTTATTACAAAGTACAACTTCAATTGAAGAATTAGTGGTCAAAGCAAAAGAACGAGGTTATCAAGCGATTGCTTTAACCGACCACAATGTCTTATATGGAATGGTTGACTTTTATAAAATGTGCAAAAAACATCAGATCAAGCCCATTTTAGGGTTAACGTTAGATGTTGGGGGCACTGTAAATAGCGAAGAGACTTATTCAATTATTCTATTAGCTAAGAATGCTAAAGGATATGAAAGTTTGATGGCTCTTTCAAGTGAAAAAATGTTATTACTTGAAAATGAACGTCTTACATTTAAACAAATAAGTCAATACAGTCAAAATTTAATCGCAGTCACACCTGGGGAAAATGGAGAAGTAGAAACTCTTTTACTTCAAGATGAAAAAAAATCAGCAGCAACAGTAGTCAAAGAATGGCAAACGGCTTTTCCTGAGCAACAATTTTATCTTGGCATACAGCTGCATCAAAAACTAATGACCATCAAAGATGCATTAAATAAACTAGCAAATGAAACGGCCACTTTAACAGTTGCTTTGCAAGATATACGGTACATTGATGCAGTTGACGACTTTAGTACTACAGTATTAAGAGCGATTAATAAGGGCGAGACTCTCTCCCCTCAACAGCCTACTGAAGAAGGCGAGTATTATTTGCCTGAAAGCAATCAGGTAGAACAGTTATTTAAAGATAATGACTTGGAACAAGCTGCTCAACGAACCAACGAGATAGCTGAAATGATTGATGCGGACATATCCTTGCATCAACAATTATTGCCAAAATTTCCTTTATCTAAAGACACAAAGACAACGGAGTTTTTAAAAGAACAGTGCTTAAAAGGGTTAGCAGTGAGAGTACCTCAATCAGATGAACGATACACAAAGCGATTAGATTATGAGTTAGCCGTTATTCAAAAAATGGGGTTTGAAGATTACTTTTTAATTGTGTGGGATGTCATGGCGTATGCTCATAAAGTGAAAATTGTTACAGGTGCAGGTAGAGGTTCAGCAGCTGGATCTTTGGTGGCTTATTTACTAGAAATCACAGACGTTGATCCGATTGAGTACAACTTATTATTTGAACGATTTTTGAATGAAGAAAGGTATACAATGCCTGATATCGATTTGGATTTCCCTGATAATAGACGTGAAGAAATTTTGCTTTATGTAAAAAATAAGTATGGTCAAAATCATGTTGCTCAGATAGCTACTTTTGGAACGTTAGCAGCTAAGATGGCTCTAAAAGATGTAGCAAGAGTATTTGGGTTAAGTCCTTCAGAAGCAAATGTGTGGTCAAAGGCCATTCCCAAAATATTGGGCATCACTTTAGAAAAAGCCTATAAAGAATCAGCAACGCTCAGAAAACTAGTTGAAGAAAATGATAAAAATAGTTTGCTCTTTAAAACAGCCAAAAGAATTGAAGGATTGCCTCGTCATATATCGACACATGCAGCCGGAATTGTTATCAGCGATAACCCACTAACTCAGTATGTCCCTTTGCAAAAAGGTGGAGGAGAAATTCTGTTAACGCAATACCCGATGGGAAATGTAGAAGAAATTGGCTTGTTAAAAATGGATTTTTTAGGGTTGAAAAATTTAACAATCATTGACAACACGCTAAAACTTGTTCAAAGGAAAACTGGAAAACGCTTGGATCTTTTGACTATTCCAATGCAAGATCAAAAGACTCTGCAATTATTCCGTCAAGCAGATATGGTGGGAATTTTTCAATTTGAATCTTCTGGAATAAAAAACGTTCTTCGCAGATTAGAGCCTTCTTCAATCGAAGATATCGCGGCCGTAAATGCTTTGTATCGCCCGGGCCCGATGGAACAAATTGATACGTTTATCAAAAGGAAACAAGGTATCGTTCCCATAGAATACCCTCATGAAAGCTTATCAGAAATTTTAGCGGTCACTTATGGTGTAATGGTTTATCAAGAACAAGTCATGCAGGTAGCTGCCAAAATGGGTGGGTACACATTAGGTCAAGCAGATATTTTAAGACGAGCGATCGGGAAAAAACAAAAAGCCATTATTGATAAAGAGAGACACCATTTTATTTCTGGTGCGAACCAATTAGGCTACACTAAAGAAGTAGCCATGCAAGTTTATGATTATATCGAACGATTTGCGAATTATGGGTTTAACCGTTCCCATGCAGTAGCGTACTCATTCATTGCCTATCAGATGGCTTATCTAAAAGCACATTACCCCAATGCTTTTTTTGTGGCGCTATTAAATTCAGCTCTAAACAGTTCTGCTAAAATGAAAGAATACATTATTGAAGCGAAGAAAAGGAAAATAAAAGTTATTCCACCTAATATCAATACGAGTTTCAGTGGATTTACATTAACTGAAAATAATATTTTATTTGGCTTCAATTCAATCAAAGGTCTAAGAAGAGATATGATTGTCGAAGTGATCCAAAATCGGAAAAATGATGGGAGATACTTAGATTTGATTGATTTTCTCAAAAGATTGGATAAAAAATGGTTGAAGCCGGAATACATTAAACCTTTAATTTACGCTGGAGCCTTCGATCAATTTGATTACTCTAGAGGCGCTCTTTTAGCATCGGTTGATGGAATTGTTCAAAGTATAAAAATGAGCGGAAACAATATTGATTTGTTTGAATTATTAAAACCCAAATATGAATTCGCCCCAGATTTAACGCTTGAAGAAAAACTAGAAACAGAAGAACAATACTTAGGTACCTATTTGTCAGGTCATCCAACTGAAAAATATGATCAGCTGAGACAATGGAAACAAGTTGAGTATACGAGCGAGTTGGCTGTTGGAAATACAAGTAGAATAATCGGGATGATAAAAAATGTGCATAAAATCCGCACGAAAAAAGGCGAATCTATGGCTTTTGTAACGATCAGTGATACTTCTGGAGATTGTTCGCTCACACTTTTTCCAACAAAATATCGACAATTCATTGATTTGCTTAATAACGGAGGCACTTTATACGTTTCTGGAAAAGTCGATTCAAAGCGAGAAGATATTCCTCAAATGATTGTCAGTCAAATGGAAGATATTAAGAAAGTAATGGACGGTTATACTACTAAGAAATGTTTTATACGGATACAAGAGGTACAAAATACCAATGATACATTAGAAAAAATGAAGAAAATAATGATGAAAGCAAAAGGCAATATACCGGTCGTTCTTTACTATGTACAAACAAATAAAAAAATTGTTTTAGCAGAAGAAAATTGGATCCATGATACTCCCGAGTTGATGGAACAATTGGAAGAATTACTGGGGAAAGAAAATGTTGTGATTAAAAATAGTTAAATATAGGAATTTTTTAATAAAACTGATTTTTAAAAAGACAAAACGTTATAAAAATGGTAGAATAGCAGTTGAGCTTATGTTTGTAAGTTTGAACCAAGAAGTATTTGTGATAGAATGTATAAGTGTAATGAGTAAAAGATTTTTTAGATGATACTAGTTATGAGTTGTTTAGAAGAGCTGTTTACTTTAATCTATTTTATGAGGTGAAGTCAATATGAAACGTATTGCTGTTTTGACAAGTGGTGGAGATGCTCCAGGAATGAATGCAGCTATTCGAGCTGTTGTGCGTAAAGGTCTTTACGAAGGTATGGAAGTCTATGGTATTAACTATGGTTATGCTGGCTTAGTAGCTGGTGATATACGTAAATTAACTCGTAGAGATGTAGGTGATAAGATTTCGAGAGGTGGAACTTTTCTCTATTCTGCTCGTTATCCTGAATTTGCTACTGAAGAAGGTCAACTAAAAGGTATTGAACAACTAAATAAATTTGGGATTGAAGGTTTAGTCGTTATTGGTGGAGATGGTTCTTATATGGGAGCTTCTGCTTTAACGAAACACGGCTATCCAACTGTAGCTTTACCAGGTACGATCGACAACGATATTCCAGGGACTGATTTCTGTATCGGATTTGATACGGCTATTAATACCGTATTAGATTCTGTTGATAAAATCCGTGATACTGCAACAAGTCACGTGCGTACTTTCATTATTGAAGTTATGGGACGTAATGCAGGAGATATTGCATTATGGACTGGTGTAGCAGGAGGAGCAGAACAAATTATTATTCCTGAAACAGAATTTAATATGGAAGAAATTGCAAGCACGATTCAAAAGGGTCGTGAACGTGGTAAAAAACATAGTATCATAATTTTAGCTGAAGGCGTAATGAATGGAAACGACTTTGCAGATGAATTATCAAAACATGGTGATTACCAAGCTCGTGTTACGGTTCTAGGACATGTTCAGCGTGGAGGTTCTCCAACTGCTCGTGACCGAGTATTATCAAGTGTTTTTGGTGCGAGAGCTGTTGATTTACTAAAAGTTGGTAAAGGCGGATTATGTATAGGAATCGTAGACAACAAAATTGTTGAAAATGATATTGTCGAAACCTTAAAAACAAAAAAACATATGCCAGATGTCAGCTTATATAAATTAAATCAAGAAATATCTTATTAAACGAATTACAAACTTTAAAAAAATTGTAATAAAAAATTGCTGTTGGGAGAGATAATAGAATGAAAAAAACGAAGATTGTATGTACGATTGGTCCAGCAAGTGAAACAGTTGAACAACTGGTTCAAATGATAGATGCAGGTATGAACGTAGCCCGCTTAAATTTTTCACATGGTGATTTTGAAGAGCATGGTGCACGTATCAAAAATATTCGTGAAGCCTCAAAACGTACTGGCAAAATGGTAGGAATTCTATTAGATACAAAAGGTCCTGAAATGCGTACGCATAACATGAAAGACGGTCGTGTGGATTTTGAAGCAGGAGACATTGTTCGTATCTCAATGACAGAAATTGAAGGAACAAAAGAAAAATTCTCAATCAGTTACCCTGAATTAATCAATGACGTAAACCCAGGAACTCATATTTTATTAGATGATGGTTTAGTAGATCTTGAAGTAACAGACTTAGACCATGCAAATGGTGAAATTGTTGTTTTAGTTAAAAACCCAGGAACATTGAAAAACAAAAAAGGTGTTAACGTACCAGGCGTATCTGTTAACTTACCAGGTATCACTGATAAAGATGCTGCTGATATTCGTTTTGGTTTAGAAAATGATATTGACTATATTGCTGCAAGTTTCGTACGTCGTGCAAGTGATGTATTAGAAATCACACAAATTCTTGAAGAAGAAAACATGACACACGTTCAAATCATTCCTAAGATTGAAAACCAAGAAGGCGTAGATAACATTGACGAAATCTTAAAAGTTTCAGACGGATTAATGGTTGCACGTGGAGACTTAGGAGTTGAAATTCCTACAGAAGAAGTTCCTATCGTTCAAAAAGCACTTATCCAAAAATGTAATCAAGCTGGTAAACCAGTTATCACAGCTACACAAATGTTAGACTCAATGCAACAAAACCCACGTCCAACTCGTGCGGAAGCAAGTGACGTTGCAAATGCTATTTTTGATGGTACAGATGCTATTATGCTTTCTGGAGAAACTGCTGCTGGGGATTACCCTATTGAAGCTGTACAAACGATGGCACGTATTGCTGTTCGTACAGAAGAAGCATTAGTAAATCAAGATGCATTTGCATTAAAAGCTTACAGCCAAACAGATATGACTGAAGCTATTGGTCAATCAGTAGGACATACTGCTCGTAACTTGAACATTCAAACAATTGTTGCAGCAACTGAATCTGGACATACTGCACGCATGATTGCAAAATACCGTCCAAAAGCTAATATTGTTGCGGTTACATTTACAGAACGTCAAATGCGTGGGTTAGCATTAACATGGGGTGTTTCTCCAGTCGTTTCTGAAAAACCTGCTTCAACTGATGATATGTTTAATCTTGCTACTAAAATCGCTCAAGAAACTGGATTTGCTTCTGCAGGAGATTTAATTATCATTACTGCTGGTGTACCAGTTGGAGAACGTGGAACAACTAACTTAATGAAAATCCAATTAATTGGAACTAAATTAGCTAGTGGTCAAGGTGTAGGATCAGATGCTGTTATTGGTAAAGCAACTGTCGCAACAAGTGCTGAAGAAGCAAATAAAAATGCTGTTGAAGGTGGAATTTTAGTTGTTAAAACAACAGATAAAGACTACTTGCCAGCAATTGAAAAATCATCAGCTTTAGTAGTAGAACAAGGCGGTTTGACTAGTCATGCAGCTGTTATTGCTATTGCAATGAGCATTCCTGTAATTGTGAATGTTGAAAATGCAACAACACTTATTACAAATGATGAATTAATTACTGTTGACTCACGTCGTGGAATTGTTTATCGTGGAGCTACAACAGCAATCTAATCACAATTAACTAAACAAAACTCTCTTGAGGATTGATTTTAGATCCGATGGGGAGTTTTTTTTGAGTAATTTATTTGTTAGTTTACATAAAAAAAATATGGTAAACTTGCTTTGGATAAATTGTTCCTTACTTTCCATCTCCTTCTTTTTCTTATAAAATGTAGGAGATGGATCAGTAGAACAAAAATGCAACGATTATTTTGAAACTTATGGAGGAAAAAATATGAATCAATCATTAGGAAAAGTTATTACAGGTCTTGTTACAGATGTAAACGAGGATGCGTTTTTTGTACAAAAAGATGGAGTAACCTATAAATTAGACAAAGCAGAAGGAATGGAATACAAACTTGGAGATACAGTAGAAGGTTTTGCTTATATCTCAATGGATAAAGACTTTATGTTGACTCAAGATATACCTAAAGCTCAAGTTGGGTATTACGCATGGGGAACGGTTATAGACACACGTAAAGATCTAGGTGTATTTGTATATGTAGGCTTACCTGATAAAGAATTGGTTGTTTCACTTGACGAGTTGCCAACCATTAAACAACTGTGGCCTAAAAAAGGTGACCGTTTACTGATAACAATAAGAGTAGATGACAAAGACCGTATGTGGGGAGAACTAGCAAGTGATGAAGTCTATCAATCGCTAGCAAAAAAAGGAACAGAAGAATTGATTAATCAAAACATAAAAGGAACAGCTTACCGCCTGAAAATGATTGGAACTTTTATTTTGACTGAAGATAATCAAATTGGATTCATTCATCCTTCAGAACGTAAAGACGAACCTCGTTTAGGAGAAGTTGTATCTGGACGTGTCATTGGGGTTAGACCAGATGGTGTTATAAATGTATCCTTAATGCCGCGTGCTTATGAAGCTATCGGAGACGATGCTGCCATGTTGATGGCCATATTAGAAAGAACCAAAACTGGAAGCTTTCCTTATACTGACAAAAGTTCGCCAGAAGATATTTCTGATCGATTTGGAATCAGTAAAGGTCAATTTAAGCGTGCCATTGGCAATTTAATGAAACAACGTTTGATTGTACAAGAAGATGGCGAAACAAAACTCGTTGCCCCCTTAACTAAAGTAGAAAACGAAGAAGATCATATAGAACTAGATAATGAATAAACTAAAGAAGGCAGTTCACAACGTGTTCTTGCCTTCTTTTTGTGTTTCACTCGAGGTAGCATTTTTAATGAGATAGAGGTGAAGAAAATGAATGAAGATATAGAAGAATATATACGTTTTCTTACAATTGAGCGAGGTCTTTCAAAAAACACAATTGAAAGCTATAAAAGAGATATCAGACAATACTTGGTTTTTATTGAGCAAATCAAAGTAACCGAATGGAATCAAATTGATCGCTATACTGTATTGTCATTTTTACAGGATTTAAAAGAGAAAGAAAAATCAGCAGGTACGATTATTCGAATGATTTCTTGTTTAAGACAATTTCATCAGTTTTTAAAACAGGAAAAACTAGCCCAAAGTGACCCGATGTTACATATTGACACACCAAAGAAAGCACAAAAATTGCCAAAAGTATTGTCGATCAAAGAAGTAGAACGTTTAATAGAAAATCCAAATACAGGAGAGACGCTAGGATTAAGAGATCGGGCAATGCTTGAAGTAATGTATGCAACAGGATTGCGCGTTTCTGAGTTAACAGAATTAAAATTAGATGATTTGCATTTATCGCTTGGATTAATTCAAACAATCGGTAAAGGTGATAAAGAAAGAATCATTCCCTTAGGAGATCTAGCAATCACATGGATTGAAAAGTATTTGCGTTACAGTCGGACAAAGTTAGAAAAAGAAGGTCAGCGTTCACCGTATTTATTTCTAAACCACCATGGACGTAAATTAACCAGACAAGGCGTATGGAAAAATTTGAAAATAATCGTAAAAAAAGCTGGAATCGTAAAAGAAGTAACACCTCATACGTTGCGTCATTCTTTTGCGACACATTTATTAGAAAATGGGGCTGATTTAAGAGTGGTGCAAGAGTTATTAGGTCATTCAGATATCTCCACAACCCAAATATATACTCATATTACCAAACAAAGGATGTCGAGCGTTTACAAAACCTATCATCCCAGAGCTTGAAAAATATGTCCTCAGAGTTTTACTCGCTTTCTTATGTACTTTTTACTATAATGAAACTGTAGAAACCTATTATTAGGAGGATGAAGAAGGAATGTCATATAAAAGAGTGCATTTAATCGTCATGGATTCAGTTGGTATTGGTGAAGCGCCTGATGCTGATAAGTTTAATGATTTAGGAAGCGATACTTTAGGCCATATTGCGCAAGAAGCTGGCCTGACAATACCTCATCTAGAACAATTAGGGCTTGGAAATATTAAACCGCTAAAAGATGTTCGCAGTGTGGCAGATAGCCTAGGGTATTATACTAAATTAGAAGAAGTATCAGTAGGTAAAGATACAATGACTGGCCATTGGGAAATTATGGGACTGAATATTCAAACACCATTTCGTGTTTTTCCAGAAGGTTTTCCAGATGATTTATTAAAAAAAATTGAAGACTTTTCTGGCCGCAAAATTGTTGGAAACAAACCAGCAAGTGGGACAGCTATTCTTGATGAATATGGACAACACCAATTAGAAACAGGAGATTTAATTATCTATACTTCAGCAGATCCTGTGTTGCAAATTGCAGCTCATGAAAAGGTTATTCCTTTAGAAGAGCTATATCGTATTTGTCAATTTGTCAGAGATATTACGAAAGAAGATCCTTACATGATTGGTAGAATTATTGCTCGCCCATACATTGGGGAACCGGGTAATTTTTCAAGAACAAGTGGACGTCATGACTATGCATTAGATCCTTTTGGAAAAACCGTCTTAAATCATTTGAGCGAAGCCGGGAAAGAAGTCATCGCAATTGGTAAAATCAATGACATTTATAATGGAAAAGGTATTACTGATTCTGTACGTACGGAACACAATATGGATGGTGTAGACAAATTATTGACCGTTATGGGTAAAGATTTTGAAGGGCTTAGCTTCTTGAATCTTGTTGATTTTGATGCTAAGTTTGGGCATCGTCGTGATGTTGCAGGCTATGGTCAAGCAATAGATGAATTTGATGATCGAATAGATGAAATCGTTGGAAAATTAAAAGAAGACGATTTATTGCTGATTACAGCTGATCATGGAAATGATCCGACAGCTCCTGGAACAGATCATACAAGAGAATATGTTCCTTTACTAGCCTATTCCCCATCTATGAAAGGGCATGGCGAAATTCCTAAAGGACACTTCGCTGATATTGGAGCAACCATTGCAGAAAACTTCAATGTTCAAGATACAGGTTTTGGGAAAAGTTTCTTAAAAGAATTAAACTAAAAAAGAATTAATGGAGGACGGTTATGACTACCGCAATTTTAAATAAAATAAACGAAGCAAAAAATTATATTCTAGAAAAAGGCGTTCAAGATAGCGAAATCGGCTTGATTTTAGGATCAGGATTAGGTGAATTAGGCGACGAAGTTGAACATGCAATTGCAATTTCTTACAGTGAGATTCCGCATTTTCCTGTTTCAACTGTAGAAGGTCATGCTGGACAATTAGTCTATGGAACACTTGGCGGTAAAAAAGTACTCGCTATGCAAGGGCGTTTTCATTTTTATGAAGGCTATTCTTTAGAAGAAGTAACTTTCCCAATACGTGTAATGAAAGCCTTAGGTATTCATTCGGTAATCGTTACAAATGCAGCCGGTGGAATCAACGCTAACTTTACACCTGGGGAATTGATGATGATTATAGATCACATCAACTATACAGGCGTAAATCCTTTAATTGGACCAAATGATGCTTCTATGGGACCACGCTTTACGGATATGAGCCATGCTTACGATTTAGCTTATCAAGAAACTGTTCGTTCTGTAGCAAAAGATATGAATATCGACCTAAAAGAAGGCGTTTATGTTGGTTTTTCTGGACCTACTTATGAAACACCTGCAGAGATAAAAATGGTTCGTCTTTTCGGAGCAGATGCGGTAGGAATGTCAACCGTTCCGGAAGTGATAGTAGCAAAACATGCTGATATGAGAGTGATCGGTATTTCATGTATCACTAATTTAGCAGCCGGCATGCAAGCTCAATTAAATCATGAAGAAGTTGTTGAGACTACTCAACGGGTTAAACATACATTTAAAGCACTTGTAAAAAATATTCTTTCAGAAATGTAATCAAACAAATACAAAGAGAAACTGTAAAAAATTTATGGTTTATTAACCATAATTTTAATCAGTTTCTCTTTTCTTCATCTCTTGATTAAGTTGAAGAAGGAAGCAATATAAGATTATTCAAGGTATAGGCCTGCATTGAGAAATGCTTTTTTTTGTGTTAAAGTAAGTAAAGAAAAAAACAAGAGAAACTGAAATGAGGATAGTTGATTAATGGATGAAAGATTACTAACGGGCACAATGAGAATGAATAAGGCTAACCATTTAGAAATTGGTGGCGTAGACACAGTTTCATTGGTTGAAAAATATGGAACACCAGTCTACGTATACGATATTTCTCAAATAAAATACAAAGCACGTACATTTAAAATGACTTTTCAAAAACGTAATATCAAAGCTCAAGTTGCCTATGCCAGTAAAGCATTTTCTTGTTTAGCGATCTATCAATTAATGGCAAAGGAAGAGATGTCATTAGATGTTGTTTCTGGTGGAGAGTTATTCACAGCTATCCAAGCAGAATACCCAAATAAAAAAATCCATTTTCATGGAAACAATAAATCAGATTCAGAAATTATTGCAGCTTTGGATTATGACATTGGTTGTTTTGTTGTCGATAATTTTTATGAATTAAGTAAATTGAATGAATATACTAAACAGCGTCAACAAAAAGTGTCTATTCTATTACGGGTAACTCCTGGAGTCGAAGCTCACACTCATGAATACATTACTACTGGACAAACCGATTCTAAATTTGGATTTGATCTGGAAAACGGCCAAGCGCAGCAAGCTTTAGAAATGTCTTTGGAAATGCCGTATATCGATGTTATGGGTTTGCATTGTCATATCGGTTCACAGATTTTTGAAACAGACGGTTTTAGTCTAGCGATTGATAAACTAATGATACAATCAAAAGAATGGCAACTACTATTTGACTTTCAATTGCGTGTTTTAAACGTTGGTGGAGGTTTTGGTATCAGGTATATATCTGAAGATGAGCCGTTGCCAATTGAAGATTATGTAAATAACTTAATTGATGAAGTTCAGTCTGTTTCAGAAAAAATTCAATTGCCAATGCCTGAAATTTGGATTGAACCAGGTCGTAGTCTAGTAGGAGATGCAGGGATTACTTTATATCAAGTCGGTTCGCAAAAAAAGATACCAGATGTTCGAAACTATCTAGCCATTGATGGTGGTATGACGGATAACATCAGACCTGCCTTATACGATGCGAAATATACGGGAGTTTTGGCGAATCGTGTAGCAGATACAGTAGAAGAAACTTACTCTATAGCTGGGAAATGTTGTGAGTCTGGCGATATGCTAATTTGGGATTTGCCACTGCCAAAAGCAGATGCCACTGATATTTTAGCTGTTTTTAGTACTGGTGCTTATGGTTATGCAATGGCAAGCAATTATAACCGTATTCCAAGACCACCCGTAGTATTTGTTGAAAATGGAAAAGATTTTTTGGCTATTAAGCGAGAAAGTTATGCAGACTTAATGAGATTAGATTGCTCTCTTTATTAATAGATATGCGCTAATAGTTAGTATTGCATGCTTAAAGCGCTAGGAGGAAATTATGTTACTCGATTACAAAAATGATTATGAAAAAATTTCAATGGGATTGCTCTCATTCGTTCCAGATTTAAAAGACGTTTCTCGTTTGCAAGATGAAATGGATTGGTATCAAAGTAAAGAAAATCGTAAACTTTATTTATGGAAAAGTGAGGATACTCAGGATATCATAGGTGTAATAGGCGTAGAAATTGGGAATGACATGATACTGCTAAGGCATATTTCAATCAACCCTTCATTTAGAAACGAAGGCATTAGTTATAACATGTTAGAAGCTTTAGAACGTCGTTTCCTACAAAAAAAAATACTAGGAACATTAGAAACGTCCGCTTTGGTTGCTAAGTGGGAACAAGAAAAAAGCAAACAAAACCAACAGCAGATCTTAGTAACTGATGAAAAAGGCGAGGGTTAAATGTCATCTGATATAAATATAAAAACTGATGCATTTGAAGGGCCGCTAGACTTATTGTTGCACTTGATCAAACACTTAGAGATTGATATTTACGATATTCCAATTGCTGATGTAACATCACAATATTTGAATTACATTCGAGCAATGAAAGTATTGCAGCTAGATGTCGCGGGTGATTATTTAGTTATGGCTGCTACATTAATGGCTATTAAAAGCAAACTTCTGTTACCAAAACAGGAAATCGATGCAGCTCAAGATGATGAAGGGTTTTATGATTCTGGTGAAGACCCCCGAGATGCATTAGTAGGACAATTACTCGAATATCGAAAATTTAAATCAGCAGCCGCTTTATTGAAAGTAAAAGAAGAAGAGCGAAGTCACTACTTTTCTAAGGAGCCTGCTAATTTAGAGCTGTTACAAGAAAAGGTTCCTCTCGAACCTCTTCAAATCAGTACATTTGATTTAGTAGCTGCTTTTCAAGAAATGGTTAATAAGAAAATGAAAAAAGTTCCTTTGCAAACAAAAATTAAAGCTGAAGAGACCACGATTAATGAAAAAATGAATTTTATCATGGGAAAACTAAGAAATGTAAAAGCCAGTCAAGGGATTTTGTTTGCAGGTTTTTTTGAAGAGCCAACAAAAAATGAGATGGTAACGACCTTTATGGCTTTACTTGAACTCATCAAGGAAAAAGATATTTACATTTTACAAGAAATAACTTATGGAGATATTATTGTCTATCCATCAGAAACAGAAGAAATAGGTGACGAGTAGTATGGATGAATTAGCAGTAATTGAAGCACTTCTTTTTGTAGCTGGAGATGAGGGCATGACATTAGAAGAAATCTCAACTCTTTTAGAGTGTTCAACTCAACAAGTCTATCAATTTTTAATGCGACTTCAAAAAGAGTATGAAACGATGACTGCCAGAGGGTTGATGTTGCTGGAGGTAGGAAATCACTATCAACTTGCGACTAAAAAAGAGTATGCAGAGGTCATAAAAAAGTATGCTATTTCGCCTTTGACTACTAATCTTTCACAAGCAGCACTAGAAACACTTGCCATTATAGCCTATAAGCAGCCTTTGACTCGGATGGAGATTGATGAGATACGAGGAGTACAAACAAGCGGAGCACTGCAAAAACTCACGCTTAGAGGATTGATTGAACCAAAGGGTCGAGCAGAAGGTCCTGGAAGAGCTATTTTATATGGAACTTCGGGCTACTTTATGGATTATTTTGGTCTTAAAGATTTAAATGATCTACCAAAGATAACCGAATTAGAAACTGAGACTAGCGAAAAAGAGTCAGATTTATTTTTTGAACGTTTTAATCAGCAGTTTGAATAAGAATAAAAATAGAGTTGTATGAAGGAGAAATTATGGAAAGATTGCAAAAAGTTTTAGCTCATGCTGGAGTAGCCTCGCGTCGTAAATCAGAGGAACTTATTTCTAAAGGACATGTTAAAGTAAATGGAAAAGTTGTTAAGGAAATGGGCATTCAAATCGGGAATTCTGATGTAGTAGAAGTAGATGGCGTTCCGATTTATAGAGAAGAACCAGTCTATTTTTTATTGAATAAACCTAGAAATATGATCACAGCCGTTTCAGATGATAAGGGACGACCTGTAGTAACAGATTTGTTTGCTAATATCGAACAACGAATTTATCCAGTTGGACGATTAGACTACGACACAACAGGGGCATTGATGTTAACAAATGACGGAGAACTTTCTCAATTATTGATGCATCCTAAGTATCAAATAGATAAAACGTATGTGGCTAAAGTAAAAGGTCTAGTTGATAGAAAAGCACTGAATAAACTTGAAAAAGGTATCATAGTTGAAGGTAAAAAAACGGCACCAGCTAAAGCTAAAATCCTGTCATCTGATCGAGCAAAAGACATCACTATGGTCGAATTAACCATACATGAAGGTCGCAATAGACAAGTAAAAAATATGTTTCAAGCTATTGGTCATCCGGTAGAAAAATTAAAAAGAGAATCTTATGGTACATTGACATTAGATGGATTACAACCAGGGGAGTGGCGTGAATTAAAAACGTTTGAAATCTATCAATTGCGCAATTCAGCAACCCAAGAAGAAAATAATTAAACGAGTAAAGAGCTTGAATAAAAAATCAAGTTCTTTTTTTTATAAACAATAACGATTTAGCTGGTCATTTTTTAAAATAAGCCCTTTTTTTGAGAACGTTTTAATATTTTAACAAGGAATCATGTCAATTAGTTGAATCTTGTAACAAATGTTGTGTATACTAATATCAGACTAAATTTCTGTAAGTAAGTGCTAAAGGAAAATGATGAGGTGGAAATATAATGGAAAATGATGACATGCACCTATTAGTAGTAGATGACGAAGATCGTATTCGCCGACTATTAAAAATGTATTTAGAAAGAGAGAATTATGTCATTTTTGAAGCAGATAATGGTGAAGATGCCGTTAAGATGGCTTTAGAAAATGATTATGATTTAATTTTGCTAGATTTGATGCTTCCTAAAATGGATGGTATTGAAGTTGCTGAAAAAATACGAGAAACTAAAAATACTCCAATTATGATGTTGACCGCTAAAGGGGAGGAAGTTAGCCGTATAGAAGGATTTGAAGTAGGTGCAGACGATTATATAGTGAAACCATTCAGTCCCAGAGAAGTCGTTTTAAGAGTATCGGCTGTTCTAAAAAGAACCCAAAGCGGAAAACCAAAAGCAAAAGCAAATCCTGATTTAATCAAAATGCCTCATTTTGAAATAGATGATCAATCTCATCGTGTTTTGGCAGATGGCAGTGCTGTCAATCTGACTCCAAAAGAATATGATTTATTATTGTATCTAGCACAATCTCCAGATCAAATTTTTGGAAGAGAACAATTATTACGTGAAGTATGGAAGTATGAGTTCTTTGGCGATTTAAGAACGGTAGATACTCATATTAAACGCTTAAGAGAAAAATTAACGAAGCATTCTGAACCGGCCGCGAAAATGATTGTGACCGTATGGGGTCTAGGGTATAAATTTAATTCTTTTCCAGAAGAATCTGAAAAGTAGGTCGGAATATGTTTAAATTAAATAGCCTTGTAACCCGTACTTGGGTAGTAACAATGTTAGCTATAGGTTTTTGTTTTTTTACCTCAACTCAAGTATATGGAATGATTTATAAAAAAAATATTGAAGAAAACTATATAAAAGATTTTGAAAGTTCAATGGATGCTATTGCAACCATGTCTGAAGAAGATCCAAATTTTTTAATAGAAAATTTAGATAAAATAAGAGTTTTTAATTCATATCTTTTTTTGATCATCCAACAACAAGATGAACCTATTGTTTATTCGTCCATTATTGATTTGGATAAACAATTAAAATCTATTGAGAAAGTCAAAGCGACTAGTCAAGTGAGTGCTGCTTTAAGTAGTGGAGAAGACGCTTTGATTAAAGACGAAGTATCTTTTGATGGAGAATCAAAAATACCTTTTATCATGAAAATTCATCATTTTGATCTTAACAACCAAGCTAGTCAACTATACATCTATGGAGATTTATCTTTTTTAAATAAAACCCATAGTAGGATGGCGATGTGGTCAGTTGCGAGTTTGATTCTTTATATTGTGATAGGAATTTTATTGTTTTATTATTTCCAACGTAGGCTGGGTCATCCCTTAACTCAATTGAGAGATATTGCTTACGATTATGCTAAAAATGATTTTTCAAAACAAACTCAATCGAATTATAAAGATGAGTTAGCTCAATTAGCGCTTGCTATGAATAAAATGGGGAAATCATTGGAAGTAACAGGAGCAGCAACTAGACAAGAAAAAGAACTATTAGAAAACATTGTGACGTCGATATCAACAGGAGTGTTGTATTACAATCAAGATAAAACATTATTGATGTCTAACCCACTTGGAGATGAATATTTACAACACCTGTATCGATCAGATCAAGTAATGAAAACAGTTATACCTGAAGTGCTAGAATACAAAATCGATTCTGTTATCAAATTTCCCGAAAAAGTAAGTTATGAAAATAATATTGATGATTATTATTACAATATAACATTGATACCACTTTTTGATGAAAATTTAGAAAGTGTCCGTGGTGTTTTGGTTTCTATTCAAAATATTACTAAAGAAAAAAGGCTTGACATTATGAGGAATGATTTTATTAATAACATCTCTCATGAATTAAGAACACCTTTAGTGATGATTCAAGGCTACAGTGAAGCTATTTTGGATGATGTAGCCGAGACGCAAGAAGAGAAAAAAGAAATGGCTAAGATTATCGGTGAGGAATCTATTCGAATGAATCGTATGGTTAATGAAATGCTGGATAGTTCTAGAATGGAAGCTGGCTTTATCAATTTGATCAAGCTGGATGTTCAGTTAGACGACTTTTTCAATAAATTATTTACGCGATTTGCTACGATGTCTGAAAAAAATAATATTGAAATGAAATTGACGATTGATGCTAATTTAGATTCTTATTATATGGATGAAGATAAGATGAACCAAGTATTTGTAAATTTGATTAATAATGCGATTAGACATACTAGTTTGTCTGATAAAGAACATAAAAAAGTTGAAATTTGGGTTCATTTGGATAGAATCATGGATGAGGTTCTAATCGAAGTAAAGGATAACGGAACAGGAATTTCTGAAGAAGATGTCCCTTATGTTTTTGATCGTTTTTATAAAGCTGATAAATCACGTACTGTAATGAAAGGCAATAAAACAGGAACGGGTATCGGCTTGTCCATTGTTAAAAATATTATAGAAGCACATGGTGGCTTTGTCGAAGTGAAAAGTGTTGTGCATGAACACACTGCTTTTATTGTTCATTTACCCTATATTGATTAATTCGCGAATAAAAAGTAAGTAACCATTGATTTTTCTTTTATTATGGTATACAATCAAGATGTTAAAAAAATATAAAGATTCGTCTTCAGGGGCAGGGTGAAATTCCCGACCGGTGGTATAGTCCACGAGCTAAATAGCATTATTTAGTTGAACTGGTTTAATTCCAGTACCGACAGTAAAGTCTGAATAAAGAAGATGGAGTTTATTTGAATAGGTCTCATTGTTCAAGTGCTCTGTTTAGTTATCTGAAGATAATTAGGACGAGCATTTTTATATTGTTTTTATTTAAATAGACTCAGTAATGCCTATGCTGATGAATCCTTTTAGGAGGATTTTTATGCAAACTAGTAATACGAAAAAAATGGTGGGAATCTCCATGTTGGCTGCTTTTGCGACCATTTTGATTTCATTTGGTTTTCCAATAATTCCAGGAGTCACTTTTCTTAAAGTAGACTTTAGTGATATACCTGTTTTGATTGGAATGTTTTTATACGGTCCGGTTGGAGGCGTAATGGTGGCGTTTATACGCTCTTTACTTCATTATATCCAAACGGGCGGTGACGCAGGATATCCTATTGGGGATACTGCAAGCTTCATAGCTTCTGTCGCTTACACATTGCCAATTTATTTAATCATGAAGGCTAAAATTCATGATACGAAAAATATTGTGTTTGCAAATGTGATTGGAACTGCATCTTTAACGGTTGTTCTATCCGTTGTAAATTATTTATTTTTACTTCCTTTATACTTAAAAGTATTAAACTTTAGTGTAGGGCCTATTAGAGAGTATCTTTTAATGGGTGTTATACCATTTAATATAATAAAAGGAGCTATAGTAAGCACGGTATTTATCTTACTCTTTGCAAAATTAAAAACTTGGTTATTTCGTAACCAAATGACAAAAATCAGTGTTAAATAAAAAAAGAAACCGCAATTTTTGCGGTTTCTTTTTTTATTGCCTCTATACTTTTTAGTGTTGATAGCTTAGTTAAATTAATGTCACGAAAATTCTGGAGGAATAGGGTTTGCTTGTAGCTTGCATTGGATTCAATGCGAATTACAAAGCGTTAGCGCTTCAGCGATTACGTTTTATTTGAGGCTTGAAAGCTCTGAAGACTACAGGCTTCAGACGTTCCCTTGGCTCTCCATAAGCAAACCCGTCTATTCCAGAAGAAATTTTATTTTCTTCTATATCAACACCATTTTGACAAAGAGCTTTTTTATTTAACTTATAGAACATGCTCCTTATTTGTTATTTATTAAAATTTACAAAAGAATAGCCTAAAATTAGTTATTTTTGGTATATTAGATTTAACAATGTATCAGCGTTGCTGTTATGATTGTTAAAGTATCTGAAATGAGGGTGAATGTCTTGGAGCAATCGTTATACAGCCAGTTTTTCTGTCTCTCATTATATTCTAAAGATTACCCGATTAAACCTTCAACGTTGTACCATATTTTAATAGGAAAAAGAACCGCTTCGATTTTATTCAAAGCGCACACGTATCAAGTGATAAAGTTTTTTTCGATTTTTACTAATCTAAAACGAGAAGAGTACAATCAGATGATTCAACGTTTCATTGCTAAAGGTTGGATTAAAGCAAATAATACAAGTGAAGAGTTTTATCTTTCTGAACAAGGAAAGACAGAAGTAGAGTTCTATTTTTCTGAACATTTTTACCCTACAAATTTAAATCAATTGCTAAATGGAAAAGCTGTTAAGGAATTTTGGGGGAAAATGGTATTTTTGACCCAAGTTCTTTCAGAATTAAGGTACCAAAATAAGCATTATTTGCCTCTTAATAAAGAATGGAAAAACCAACTTTGGGTAAAAAATTGGTTGAAAAATAATCCACTAGATAAACAAGATCTCGCTCAATCTTTCGGAAAGGAATGGATTCAAGCGTTAACTAATTTGGATTCATTTTCTGCAGAAGTAGTAGTATCGCAATTGACTGGTCATGAAAAATTTGGAAAAACAATTACTCAATTAGCTTCGATGCATAAAATTGAAGCATTAGAAATAGCTTTTTTACTTCAAAATGCTATTATTCAAGTAATGGATCAAGTCGTTCGAAAAAAAGAAAACTATCCTTTGTTTTATTTGATTTATCAAGAATGTATCGGAGATCCTTACAGCAGTCTAAGCCAAAGTACAAGATTGACCGCATATTATTTAGATCAAGGACTTTCTATTGAAAATATTGCATCAAAGAGGAAATTAAAAGCCAATACTATTTCAGAACACGTTATTGAATTGGCTATTATTTTTCCGGATTTCGATGTTTCTAACGTGATACCGGATAGCAAATATCAACGTTTAATTACAGCATTTCAATCTAATGAAAATATTACCTATGAAGAACTAGAAAAAGATATGCCGCAAGTCCCTTTTTCATGGTATAGATTAATTCAAATTGAAAGGAGTCGTACTGATGACTAATAAAGAACTCATCAAACAAAATTTAGAGAACTATTTTGGGTACACTTCTTTTAGAAATGGTCAGGAAGAAGCCGTTTTAGCAGCTTTAGAGGGAAGACATACCTTAGTTATGCTGCCAACTGGCACAGGGAAATCAATTTGTTACCAATTAACAGGCTATTGCTTGAATGGACTTGTAGTAATCGTTTCACCTCTACTGTCATTAATGCAAGACCAAGTAGAACAGTTAAAGCTTAACGGTGAAAAAAGAGTTGCAGCTATCAATAGTTTGATGGATGTACAGGAAAAAGAATGGGTTTTAAAGCATTTATCGCAGTATAAATTTATTTTTCTTTCACCTGAGATGCTTCACCAAGAATATGTGATGGCGTACTTAACAAAAGTTCCGATTGGTCTTTTTGTCATTGACGAAGCTCATTGTATCTCTCAGTGGGGATTGGATTTCAGACCTGATTACTTAGATCTAGGATTGGTTCGTACACAATTAAACTTCCCATTAACCATGGCGTTAACCGCTACTGCTACAAAACGTGTACGAGAAGAAATTTTAGCGTCATTGTATATTGATGATAAAAATACAAAGGAAATTGTCTATTCAGTTGATCGTTCAAATATTGCTTTTTCTACTATTATCTGTGACCGAGATAAGAATCAACACCTGATGAATCAAATTGAGAAATTGAAAAAACCAGGAATTATCTATTTTTCTAGTAAGAAAACAGCCGATGAAATTGCTGAATTGATTCGATCTAAAACAACCATTGTTGCAGAAAGTTACCACTCTGATATAGAATCAGAAGATAAGATTAAAATACAACAGCAGTTTGTTCATGATGAAATTGATATTATTTGTGCGACAAGCGCATTTGGAATGGGTATCAATAAAAGCAATATTCGATTTGTTATTCATTATCATCTTCCTGGCAGTCCCGAAGCGTATTTGCAAGAAGTCGGAAGATGTGGCAGAGATGGAAAACCCAGTCTAGCTCTATTGCTATACGAAAAAGGAGACAGTATGATTCAATTTCGTTTGCAAGAAGATACATTACCGACAGTTGAGATGTTGGAATACGGGTATAAAAAAGGCGTGACTCCAGAAGGTAGTTGTAGTCCTTCCCAAAAGCAACTATTAGAAAACTATTTAAAATCTAATTTATCTATTGAAATAGCTAAGCAGCAAATAAAAAGTAGAATTGTATACAAACAGCAGCAATTGTATTACATGATCGATTATGCGGAAACTTCTAGTTGCAAACGACGTTTTCTCTTGCATTATTTTGAGGAAAAATTAGAGAGCAAACCAGATAGTTGTTGTTCTAATTGCAATCTTGAGATTGCTGATTATTATGGTGAATCTGATTTGAAACAAAAAATAAGTTCTCAAAATGAAAAAAACTGGGAAGAAACCTTGAATGCATTATTTTTAATTGGAAAATAATAGGACAATTCTATATAAAAATGATACAATAATAGCGAGTTTAGTTTAGGAGGAGTACTAAAAGATGAGTAAAAGAAATTCTAAAAATAACCCTAAAAAAGAAAATGCATGGAATCGTAAATTTGATGATGACGATAGTTTAGTGGATGATAAATATTCTAGAACAGCAAGGAAAAAATCGAAGAAAAGTGTACACCCTGTTATAACATCGTTGGTTATTTTCTTACTATTGATTATTATTTTACCGAGTGTTGCTTATCTTTGGTGGTCTAATGTAGACTCCGATAGTAGTAAAAAACAGAACGAAACGGAAGAAAGAATGACCATAACACAAAATAGCAGTAGTGAATCAAGTAGCTCAGAAGAATCGGTTTCTGAGTCGGAATCTGAATCAGAAATTACATCTGAAAGTATAGAAGAAGAGTCATCTGAAAGTGAAGTTGTACCACCAGAAGAGCCTGAATCGCAAGTGGCAGAACAGCCTGTAATTGAGGAGCCTGAAAGTGTAGAAGAACCAGAGTCTGAAGTGGTAGAAGAAACAACCAATACTTATACTGTACAACCTGGGGATAACCTTTACCGTATTGCTTTGAATCACAACATGACAACAGATGAACTGAAAGCATTAAATGGTATAGCTGGCGATTCAGTTAGTGTCGGAACGGTCTTGAAAGTTAAGTAAACGTTCTTTAGAGTTGGATTTTTTATAATTGACAGAAGGCTAGGGTTAACCTAGCCTTTTTAATATGAAAAGAAAGTAGGAAAAAAAATTGAAAAAAACAATACAAGTTGCCATTGACGGGCCGGCTTCCGCTGGAAAAAGCACAGTCGCTAAGATATTAGCGAAAGAATTAGGGTACATTTATTGCGATACTGGAGCAATGTATCGTGCTCTAACGTATCAAGCAATCAAAAATAACATCGAAGTAACAGATGAAAAACAATTAGTTCATTTGTTGAAAGAAATGATTATTTCTTTTGAACCAAACAAAGGTAATCAAAAAGTGTTTATTAATGGTGAGGAAGTAACCGATGCTATTCGTTTAACAGATGTAACAAATGCCGTTTCAGCTGTCTCAGCTCATGGTGAAGTTAGAAAAGAGCTAGTAAAAAGACAACAAGAAATAGCAGCACATGGTGGAGTAGTTATGGACGGACGTGATATAGGCACAGCCGTTTTACCAACAGCGGAAGTGAAAATTTTTCTTATTGCTAGTGTTGAAGAACGTGCAGAAAGACGCTACAAAGAAAATTTAAGTAAAGGTATACTTACTTCACTAGAAGTGTTAAAGCAAGAAATTGCAGATCGAGATTACAAAGATTCACATCGTGAGGTTTCTCCACTTACACAAGCCCAAGACGCTGTTCGTTTGGATACAACTAGCTTAACTATTGAACAAGTTGTGGAAAAAATCAGAGAATTAATCCAAATAAAACTTAATAATTAAGGATTCTTTTACTTTTTCAGTCGTTTTGGTGGCAATAATTTAAAGAATTGGTTAAAATATAGAGAGAAAGTATTTTATTGGCTAGTTATAGGAGGGCAAACATATGACGGAAAATGAAAAAAACCAAGAGGTCAACGAACAAGAGTCAATGATTGATGCAATGAATAGTGTTCAAGAAATTAATATTGGAGATAGTGTTAAAGGTGAAATTTTAGCGATTCAAGATAATAAGCAGGCTATAGTTGGTATTATTGGCGGTGGAGTTGAAGGTGTCATTCCGAACAATGAATTATCAGCTGCTCCATTTGAAAATGTTACAGATGTTGTAAATGTAGGAGATATCGTAGATCTAGTTGTTATTAAAGAAATTAAAGAAAAAGAAAACGGCAGTTATTTATTATCAAAACGCCGTATTGACGCTAAAAAAGTATGGGAAAAAGTTCAAAAAGAATTTGATGAAGGTGCCATTATTGAAGCACCTGTTAAAGAAGTAGTAAAAGGCGGTTTAGTTGTAGATGTAGGCGTCAGAGGATTTGTACCTGCTTCTATGGTAGATGTTCATTTTGTAGAAGATTTTTCTAGATACAAAGGACAGACATTGAAATTTAAAATCATTGAAATCGAACCTAGTGAAAATCGTTTAATTCTTTCTCATAAAGCTGTTGTTGAAGCAGAAAACGAAGAAAAGAAAAAAGGGTTGCTTAGTCATTTGGTTGAAGGCGATATTGTAAAAGGGAAAATCGCTCGTTTAACAAATTTTGGAGCGTTTATTGATCTTGGCGGTGTAGATGGACTTGTCCACATCTCGCAAATTGCTTATGAGCATGTAAAAGATCCTGCCGATGTCTTGACAGTCGGAGAAGAAGTTAACGTGAAGATTCTTTCTGTGAATGAAGAAGAGGGTCGTATTTCTCTTTCTATTAAAGAAACATTGCCTGGACCATGGGACGATATTGAAGAGCGTGCAGCTGTAGGTTCTGTTCTAGATGGCCTGGTTAAACGTTTAACAAGTTTTGGAGCATTTGTTGAAATCTTCCCAGGAGTTGAAGGACTTGTTCACATTTCGCAAATTTCGCACAACCACATAGCTACTCCGCATGAAGTTTTAAGTGAAGGTGCCGAAATTAAAGTGAAGGTATTAGAAGTTAATCCAACGGATCAGAGACTTTCTTTAAGTATCAAGGCATTAGAAGAGAAACCTAATCAACCGAAAGCAAGTCAAGCAGAAACCAATTACGATTTGCCTGAAGAAGATACTGGTTTTACTTTAGGTGATATTTTAGGCGATCAATTGTCTGACATTACAACAGATGAGGAGAACTAAAGACATCGTTAAAAAGGATATGTGAACATTTTTTTGTTCTCATGTTCTTTTTTTTTGCATTTATTGAGTAAAATGGAAGAAAAATCAAAGTATTTATGAGAGTTTGCCTTATTCCTTAAGCAAAAGCTTGCATGTTTTGTGGTATTTCTATAAACTTATAAGAGAATATAAAAAAGGAGGCAAAAACAATGGCAAAACCAGTTGTAGCCATCGTTGGTCGCCCTAACGTAGGAAAATCAACTATTTTTAATCGTATTGTTGGAGAACGTATCTCAATTGTAGAAGACGTATCAGGAGTAACCCGTGATCGTATTTATGCACCAGCAGAATGGCTAGGAAAAGAATTTAATGTGATTGATACAGGCGGGATCGATTTAGGTGATGAACCATTTTTAGAACAAATTAAACATCAAGCTGAAATAGCTATGGATGAAGCAGATGTGATTATTTTTATTACAAGTGTAAAAGAACACATAACAGATGCGGATGAAAATGTAGCAAAAATTCTTTATCGTACAAATAAACCAGTATTATTAGCTGTTAACAAAGTAGACAATCCTGAAATGCGTAACGATATTTTTGACTTTTATTCATTAGGATTAGGTGAACCTTTCCCAATTTCAGGAAGTCATGGTTTAGGAATCGGTGATTTGTTGGATGCAGCAATCAATCATTTCCCAGAAGAGCAAGAAGAAGATTACGATGATTCTGTTATAAAATTCAGCTTGATTGGTAGACCAAATGTAGGGAAATCATCACTTGTAAATGCTATATTAGGCGAAGATCGTGTGATTGTTTCGAGTATTGCAGGAACGACTCGTGATGCTATCGATACTGCTTTTATTGGCGAAGATGGAACTGAATTTGTTATGATTGATACTGCTGGAATGCGTAAAAAAGGGAAAGTTTATGAAAACACTGAAAGATATAGTGTTTTAAGAGCCTTAAGAGCAATCGAACGTTCTGATGTTGTTCTATGTGTATTGAATGCAGAAGAAGGTATTAGAGAGCAAGATAAAAAAGTTGCTGGATATGCCCATGAAGCCGGAAAAGGAATCATCATTGTTGTAAACAAATGGGATACTCTTGAAAAAGATAACCACACAATGAAAGCATTTGAAGAACAAATTAGAAGCGAATTTTTGTATCTAAGCTATGCGCCAATCATATTTGTTTCAGCTTTAACAAAACAACGATTAAATAAACTTCCTGAAATTATTGAGCGAGTAAGTATGAACCAAAACTTACGTATTCAATCTGCTACTTTGAATGAAGTCATATTAGATGCAGTAGCTATGAACCCAACTCCAACGGATAAGGGAAAAAGATTGCGCATTTATTATGCTACTCAAGTAGCTGTTAAACCGCCAACGTTTGTAGTATTTGTGAATGAACCCGAAATGATGCATTTCTCTTATGCTCGTTTCTTAGAAAATCGTATTCGTGATGCCTTTACTTTTGAAGGAACACCGATTCACCTTATAGTGAGAAGAAGAAAATAAGCATTTTAACACAACTCTTAAGGGGTTTCAAATAATTTGTTGAATATTTGAAAAATGCTTAAGAATATCTTCTAAAACAGTAAAATTCATTGCAGTATCAGTATTTATATGATATCTTTTTAAATGAAATGTCATTTAGAACTACTAATTTTACATTTCGCAATGATTCATTTTTGGGCCACTCAAAAATGTCTAAATGATGTTTATTTACTTAAAAATAAAGCATCAATTCTTCTTTCCGAGGGAGGTGAAATACACATGGCTAACAAAGCAGAATTAATTGAAAACGTTGCTACTTCAACAGGACTTACTAAAAAAGATGCAACTTCAGCAGTAGATGCTGTTTTTGAATCAATTCAAACTTCATTAAGTGAAGGTGAAAAAGTTCAAATTATTGGTTTTGGTAACTTTGAAGTTCGCGATCGTGCTGCACGTAAAGGTCGTAACCCTCAAACAGGGGAAGAAATCCAAATTGCTGCAAGCAAAGTACCTGCATTTAAACCAGGTAAAGCTCTTAAAGACGCAGTTAAATAATACAGTACTGAAAACCCCTGAGAAATCAGGGGTTTTTGCTGTTTATAGGGTGTTTTTACTTAGAAAAACAGCAATTGTTTATAAACCGCTAGCTTCAAGTTGGGCTATTATGTTTGTTTTCATCGAATTAGTGACATGAGTATAGATGTGATTTGTGATATCTGCATCCTCATGGCCAACTCTATCCATGATGGTTTTTAAAGGTACATTATTTTCAGCCAATAAGGAGATGTAAGAGTGTCTGAAGATGTGAGAGGATAAATACCTTGTCTTTCATTCCAACACGCTGTCCTGCTCCTTTTAGAGCTATATTAAAAGAGTTGTTTTGAATTGGCGTGCCAAATTTTGTTTCAAAAATATAAATTCTTTTTAAAAACTTATCACTATATATTTTGCTTCGAATCGTTTAGCATGTAAAAAACCTCATTTCGTAACCAATTTACGAAATGAGGTTTTATTTACATGATTATTTGGTTTCCTCCATTTTTAACGGCGGTTACTAATTTTTTAGATACATGATTAACTAACTCACTGATTGTTTCTTCTTTATTAAATTCGGATATACCAACACTTACACTTACATGTTTAGGAACATCGAAAAGGGTTTCTAAAACAGTTTGTCTTATTGTGTCAGCAAGAATATAAGCTTCTTCTTTTTGAGTATCATTTAATAAAATCAAAAAGACGGATTCTCTGTATCTACCAGCAATGTGATTGTTTTTTTGAATGGCTACTTGTATGATCTGACCAGTGACTTTTAGTATTTCTTCACTTAAGACCACTCCAAACAGCTCCTCATATTCGGAATATTTATCAATTTTCAAAAATATTACGGATAAAGGAAGGTCATATTTTTTTGACTGGTTTGCATGTTTTGCTAGCTCTACTGTAACAGCTGTTCTGTTATATAAAGAAGTGAGAGTATCCTTTTTCATTTGATTGGATAAATTTTGATTTCTGGCCATCAGTTGATTTCGTTCTTGTTCTTCCTGCGTAATGTCGAATACAATTCCCTTAAGAAATAGTGGAGCTCCTTGTTCGTCTCTCTCTGTTACTTTTCCGAAATCACGATACATTTTCCACGAACCATCTTTGGCTTGAATACGGTATTTTGTATTCCAAGCAGGTATGTCTCCCTTAAGATGGTCTGTCATTAGTTGCATCACTTCATCTTTGTCATCAGGGTGAATTTTATCTGTAAAAAAATGATAAGGAACTTTTTCCGGTAAGTCTTCTTTTAAGTATCCGATTGCTTCTGCTTTTAGTGGATTAAAGGTGACTTCATTCAATGTAAAATCCCAGAACCATTGCCCTAAATTTTGTGTCCATTCAAATTCTAGACGTTCTGTTTCTTGAAGAGCTACCAATAGTTCTTTATTCAATCTTTTTAAAGAAGTCATTTGTAAGATGAGCTCTTCATTAGTATATTCTTGCAAAGTACTATCCCCTTTGTTAAAAATGTAGTTGACTGAAAATATTAACCTTTTAAGCTTACTTTATATTAGAGTTGAGTTCAATAAGTTTTGTACACTTTAATAAATAGAAAAAGGGTAGGACCCTACTTGTTCTAATTTATGTTAAAATAGAAGATATAGAAGATTGTAAAATGAAAGAGGTTTTTGACATGTCATATGGACAAATGATGATCGACACGCTTCAAAATAATCAATTAGAAGAAGCGATGAATTATTTTGAACAAGCTTTAAAACAAGATACAGATGAAGAACTGTATAATCTTGCAGATTCTCTTTATCACCTTGGTTTTTTAAATGAAGTAAAAAAAATAAATCTGCACTTGCTAGAAAGTCATCCTGAAGACGATGAATTAAGAATAAGTTTAGCTGAAATAGCTATTGAAGCAAATGAATTAGATTCAGCAATGGATTGGCTTCTAGAAGTTACAGAAGACAGTGACGTTTATCCTCAAACGTTGCTTGTTTTAGCCGACTTATACCAAGTTCAAGGTCTTTATGAAGTCAGCGAGCAAAAACTCCTCACAGCTAAAAAAATCCTAACTGATGAACCTGTGATAGATTTCGCCTTAGCAGAACTGCATTTTTCTATGGGAAAATATGCTCAAGCGATTCATGGCTATGAAGAATTGATGAACCAAGGTCTATCCGATTTTTCAGGTATCAACCTGGCTGCTCGATGTGGCAGCTCATACAGTGCATTAGGTGATTTGGAGCAAGCTATACTATACCTAGAGCAAAGCTTGGAAGAAAAAGAAAACGTTGATACGTTATTTCAATTGGGCTTCTCATATTTACAAGACAAACAATACCGCCGTTCAATTGAAACCTTAAATAAATTAAAAGATTTAGATCCGAACTACACAACCTTATATCCTTATTTAGCTAAAGGACTTGAAGAAGAAAATGAACTGGATAAAGCTCTTGAAAATATTAAAGAAGGTTTAAGAGTGGATGAATACAATTATGAACTTTTCTATTATGGTGCTGATATAGCCATCAAGCTAGAAGACGAATCTTTAGCGGAAGATTATTATTTAAAGGCCGTTCAACTTGTTCCAGAAAATTCATCTGTGCAGTTAGCGTATACAAATTTATTGTTGAAACAAGAACGTTTCGATGAAACAGTCGAATGGATTCAAAAAATACTCGTACAAAATGAAGTTGATCCTCAGTTTTATTGGAATCTAGCTTTAGCCAATGAAGGTTTGGAAGAATATTCAGCAGCAAGTATTGCTTACCAAAAAGCTTACCTATCACTTGGTCAGAATAAAGATTTCTTGAAATCTTATATCTATTTTCTACGTGAAGAAGGAGAACGCACTATTATCAAGGATGTGATTAACGACTATTTGCTTCTTGTGCCAAGTGATGCAGAAATAATAGAAATACTAGAAGAAATAAATAGCAACTATTAATTGATTAAGTTATAATGAGAAAAAGGGTAAGATAGGGAGGTTTTTTACATGAACATCCAAATTTCTTTAGAAGCTAAAAAAAATTTTCTTGGATGGTTTTTAGACCGATACCAATTGAAGAGAAGAGAATCTATGTGGATCCTAAACTACTTACTAAATCATGATATAGTATTAAACAAAGTCCATTTTGTAGAAGCTGTAGATAAAACTCCACGGGGCATGATGATGTCTACAACGGAAACGAACAATGAAGCTTTTCTATTTTATAAAAATGGAACAGTGTTTAGCGATCCGGAACAAGCTTTCCATGAAGTTCGATTAAATTGGCAAGAAGAGATGTATATTGAGCTAGTTTTTTTAAATCCATGGAAGTCTGCCGAATACCTGACTATATTGGAAGATAATCCCTATTACAAGTGGAATGAAACTATTAGTATACAACTTGTTGAAGAAGTTGAACTTGCACTTGAGACGTTATCATTAACGGAACGAAAACAAAATACACTCCATCAGATTGACCTGTCTTTAGAAAAAGAAGATCGAGAAAGATTTATTCAATTGTCAAAACAATTAAAAGAAATTGAAGAAGATTTAAGGAATGAACAAAAAAAGCCAAACCATTAAGGTTTGGCTTTTTTTATGAAAATTGGTTGCTTTGGTTTAGGGTCGAATGAGAAACCTTCTCCTAGAACTTCATGTACCGTTAAAAGAGAATAAAAAGCTTTTGAATCAATTTCATGAATGATTCGTTTAGCCATGACAATTTCATGACTGCCTAAAACGCAATACAATACTTTTTTCTCTTCTTTTGAATAAGCACCCTCAGCTTTGAAGAACGTTACGCCTCGTTCCATTTCTGACATAATCGTTTCAGCGATACGTTCATGTTTCTCAGAAATAATAAGTAATCCTCTTGCTGCATAAGATCCATCTTGCATAAAGTCAACGATTTTAGAAAATACATAAGAAGCAAGCAACGTATACATCATATGAGGCAAGTCTATGTAAGTTAACGATAACGTTAAAATAAAAACATCAAAGACCAATAATGTTTTTCCCATTGAAATACCTTTTTTCTTTTCTAAAATGCGAGCAAGAATATCGCTGCCGCCAGTTGTTCCACCTGAACGATAGATCATACCGCTACCCACTCCACCACATAAGCCAGCTAAGATGCCAGCTATAAAAAGGTCGTTTTCTAAATCAATAGCAATTGAAGTTCGTTGCCATATATATAAGAAGAAGGACAACATAGCTGTTCCATATATGGTGTAAATTAATGAACGGTTGCCTAACATTTTCCATCCGATTAATATCGTTGGAATGTTTAGGAGTAATGTAGACAGAGCTGGATCAATGTGAAACCAGTAACGTAACAATAAAGAAACACCGGTCATTCCACCTTCAGCTAATTCGTTTGCAATATTGATGTACACTAGTCCAAATGCATAAAGTGCACAGCCGATTGTAATAATCAGTATATCTTTTACAGCTATTTTTTCGTTTAACATACATTCACTCCTGACTTGATTTATCTTATAAAGAATACATTTTTTTTGAAAAATAAGCAACAAGTCTTGCAACCTTCTCACTTTTTGGTAGACTTAAAGAATAATAGGCTATGAAATGAAGAGTGTTTTAGTCAGTTGTCATAGATAAAATAGATAACGTGAAAAAAGAAGTTACGGTGGAAAAGCCGATTGAAAGGGAAGAATAAAAATGATTAAAATTGTAGTTGCAGGTTTTAAAGGTAAAATGGGGTTAACAGCCACGAAAATGGTACTAGAAAATGAAAAGTTCTCTTTAGTAGGCGTACTTGATCCACATTCTTCTGAAAAAAGATTAAATGAGTTGAGCGAATTTTCAACTGTAGATGTACCTGTGTTTCAAGATAAAGAACTAATGGTGAAAGAAGTCCAAGCAGATGTGTGGATCGATTTTACAATTCCCACTGTTGCTTTCAAAAATACTTGTTTTGCTTTAGGAAAAGGAATCCGTCCAGTGGTTGGGACAACTGGTTTTACAGAAAGTGAAGTTAAAGAAGTTCAGCAACTAGCGAAAGATAAAAATCTTGGTGGATTAATTGCGCCTAATTTTGCTATTGGAGCGGTTTTAATGATGGAGTTTGCTGCTAAAGCTTCCAAGTATTTCCCAGATGTAGAAATAACTGAGATGCATCACGATAATAAATTAGATGCACCAAGCGGTACAGCAATTAAAACAGCTGAAATGATCTTTGCTGAGCGCGGACATCATGAACAAGGAAACCCTGAGGAAAAAGAACTGATCAAAGGAGCACGTGGAGCTGACTATAAAGGCATGAAAATTCACAGTGTGCGTTTACCCGGTCTGGTGGCTCATCAACAAGTGCAATTTGGAAGCGTTGGTGAAGGGTTAGTAATCCGCCATGATTCATTTGATCGTTCTTCGTTTATGACAGGTGTGGCTTTAGGCTGTGAAAAGGTAATGTCATTACATGAATTAGCCTATGGATTGGAAAATATTTTATGATTTTGTTCGATCATCAGTTTAAACAGGCGTTGCCAATTATTGATAAAATAGAAGAAGCTGGTTTTGAAGCTTATTTTGTGGGTGGAAGTGTCAGAGATACTCTTTTAAATAAGCCAATCAATGACGTGGATATCGCCACAAGTGCAAAACCAAATGAGATCAAAGAAATTTTCCCAAAAACGATTGACGTGGGCATTGAACATGGCACTGTAATGGTGTTATGGAAAGATGCTAGCTATGAAATCACTACATTCAGAACAGAGTCAACGTATCAAGATTTTAGACGTCCTGACACTGTTGAATTTGTTCGCTCTTTAAAGGAAGACTTAAAGCGTCGTGATTTCACAATCAATGCTTTAGCGATGGACCGAGATGGGAAAATTATTGACTATTTCAATGGTCAGAAAGATTTAGAAAATAACTTAATCAAGGCAGTTGGTATTCCTGAAGAACGTTTTTTTGAGGATGCTTTACGCATGATGCGTGGTGTAAGATTTGTTAGCCAACTAAATTTTAGCATGGATAGTGAAACAGAAGCAGCGATTCACAAAAATCATCCGTTACTTGAAAAAATAGCAGTTGAACGCATTCAAGTTGAATTTGTAAAGCTTCTTTTAGGAAGTGGAAGAAAACAAGGGCTTGAGTTATTTATCCGAACGAATCTCTTTTATTATTGTCCAGGACTGAAAGACTCTAAAAAAGAATTAGAAGAATTCGCTAAATTAGATTGTGTGATTGAGAACCGGATTGTTGCTTGGGTATTGTTGATTCATTATCTGAACAAAACGAGTGATGATGTTGAATTGTTTTTAAGAGCTTGGAAATGTTCAAAAAAAGAAATTAATCAGGTGAAATTAGCTATGATTGCTTTAGAGCATCGTTTGAAAAATAATTTTAACCGTCAAATCCTTTATCAAACTGGACTTCAAGTTTCTTTAGATGTTGAAACAGTTATGGAATGTTTAGGCTATCCAATTGATTTTGAGACTGTTCATAAGTTATACCAAGAGTTGCCAATTTATAGTAAAAATGACATGAAAATAGATGGCAATGATCTACAAGTAGTGTTAAATCGAAAACCTGGCAAATGGTTAGGAGATTTGATGACAGAAATAGAAGCCACTATTTTATCTGGCGAATTGCCAAATGAAAAACCAATCATAGTTGAATGGGTTTCAACTCATTATACTAAAGATGCTTGAAAAAGCTGATATACCGTTATTTAAATAAAAAGATAGTCATCAATTTATAAAGATGACTATCTTTTTACTTATTTTTTGTAACTAATTTAACAAATAGTAAGAAAAAGGTTTACGCACTAAAAATAAGTTGTTATACTAATAAAGTAAGTTAATTAAAGGAGGAATTTTAAATTATGGAAAACCAATTCACAAAATTATTAGAAGAACGTCGTTCAATTTATTCTCTAGGGAAAAATGTTTCATTATCTGAAACAGAAATCGTTGGATTAGTTCAAAAAGCGATTAAAGAAAGTCCATCTTCATTCAACTCACAAACTTCACGTGCAGTTGTATTATTTGGAAATGCTCACAACAAAGTTTGGGATATTACTGAAGAAGCTGTACTTAAAGCTATTCCAGACGGACAAGACGTTACTCCAACTAAAGAAAAATTAAATAGCTTCCGTGTAGCATTCGGAACAATTTTATTCTTTGAAGATACAAGTATCGTTAAAGCTTTACAAGAACAATTCGCATTATATGCAGATAACTTCCCTATCTGGTCTGAACAATCTACTGGGATTGCTCAACACTCTGTATGGACAGCATTAGCTGTTGAAAATATTGGCGGAAGTTTACAACATTACAACCCGTTAATTGATGATGCTGTTCAAAAAGAATGGAATCTTTCTGCAGACTGGAAATTAACTGGTCAAATGCCAATTGGTTCAATTGAAGCTCCAGCTGGTGAAAAAGAATACATGGATGATTCTGAAAGAGTTCTTGTATTTAACTAATCATTAATGAACTAAACGAATGGTCTATTAAGAAGTAAATGAAGGAATAGGAGTTTGGTGAACTTCCTATTTCTTTTTTTTGTTTCACCTTGTTAAAAAAATCACAATTTACAATCTTTTTTATTTACATATGTTAATTTTATGGTAGAATGAAACTAGTAAAAGAATCACAAACTTTTTAAATAGTAAAAAAAGGGAGCGAAAATAATGAAAAAAGAAGTTAAGGCATTAAAAATGACGTTTAAAAATGGAGAAACTTGGACAATCGATAAAGAATTTATTGGAGATCTATGGATTAAACACATTTCAAAAAGTTTTGGGCGCATTGGCAATAGCGAACTTCAAGAAATTTTCCCGTGTGAATCTTTAAAAATTGAAATTTTCCCAGAAGCTGATGAAGTGAATTCAAGCGACATTAATCTTGGCGGTTTAGAAATGGGTATGTTTGATCGTGCAGTGAAATATCCAGATATTGAAAAAATGGATATCCTGTATAGAGATAGTGAAAATTCAGATTCTGTAGAAATTATGGCTCAAGAGACCGTTTATTTCCCTTATGAAGCAATTGACTCTGATCGAATTGATAATGCATATCAAAGTTCATTTGTTTCTCAAGATAATGTGTTGTACATTGTCATTGATAAAGAAAAGACAGTAAAAGATATCTATAAAGATAAATTCTAAAAATAAATAGTTGGTACTTAAATGACTCAAGAGAAAATGGCTGGATGTCCATTTTTTCTTGAGCTTTTTTTGTTTTTTTTTTAGCTTCATAGTATGATGGTAAAGAAAATACTATGTCTAAAGAATTAGGTGAATAAATTGAACCATAAAGATACATATGCTGTAGTGGATATTGAAACAACAGGCGGTAATGTAGCCAGTGGGGACCGTATGATTCAATTTGGTTGTGTCTTAATAGAAGACGATAAAATTGTTCATCGTTTCGCAACAACAATCAACCCTCTAACCAGTATCCCAAAACAAATAGAGCATTTGACGGGCCTTTCAAATAAATCAGTTGCCTTAGCACCATATTTTGAAGATGTTGCAGCAACCATTTATAATTTATTGGAAGATTGCATTATCGTCGCACACAATATCCAATTTGATTATATTTTTCTTTCAGGAGAATTGCAGCGTTGTGGAATGCCAGCATTGAAGAATAAAGGAATAGACACCGTTGAATTAGCACAAATTCTATTACCTACTGAATCAAGTTACCGGCTAAATGATTTAGTCAGCAAATTTAATATTGAACACACTAATCCGCATCAAGCAGATAGCGATGCAGCAGTTACTGCAGAACTTTTTCTTGAATTGAAGAATAGATTAAAAGAGCTTCCTTTAGTTACTGTAGAAAAAATGGTTGAAATTTCTGAGCACCTTACTATGGAAACATCTTATTTCTTTGGAAAATTCTTAGCTGAAATGAAACAGGAGCGATTACCGCTCTCTGAATCTATTATGATTAAAAATGGTTTAGCAATAAAGATCAAGGAACCTATTTTTGAACAGAAAGCTTACCGCGAAGAGGTAAGTTACCCAACAACTGTAGCGAAGAAGGAACAGTTGTTTCAGACGAAGCTGACAACCAGAAACCAACAAATCAAAATGATGGATGCAGTGTTTGATTATTTTACGACTAATGAAAAGGGTCATTTTGCAATTGAAGCTGCTACAGGGGTTGGTAAGACACTGGGTTATTTAGTGCCGTTAGCTTATATTGCAACAGTTGAAGAACCAGTAGTCATCAGCACATATACTACCTTATTACAAAAGCAACTATTAGAAAAAGACATGGTTCAACTAAATACGATTTTGCCTTTTACTGTGCAAGCAGCCATATTAAAAAGTAAAAATCATTATATTCACTTAACGAAATTTCAAGAAGTATTAAGAGACCCGATAGAGCAAAAAGTAGAAGCCATTTATAAAATGAAGTTACTGACTTGGTTGACGGAGACGGAGACTGGAGACTTGGATGAGTTGAATTTAACCAATTACAACCATGTATTTTGGAGCAAAATTCGGCATCGTGGTTGGTTGACGAAACCGGAAGAAGATTTATGGCATAATGAAGATTTTTATTTGCATGCTCAACAAAAAGTCAACCATGCAAGTGTAATTATTACGAATCATTCTTTTTTATGTCATGATTTAAATCGTAAAGAAAAAGAGTTGCCAACGATGAGTAAATTGATAATTGATGAAGCCCAGCATTTACCTGACGTAGCAACAGAAGCTTCCAGCGAAACTTTTGGGTATTACAGTATGCAGCAACTAATAAAAACCATCGGCCGTACCTCAGACGAGAAAAGCTTTTTAGGTAGACTGAGTCAACTCACTCAACAGCTTCCTGAAATGGACCGTTCTCATATAGAAAATATGGAGTTGAACATACTTTCATTAGAGGATGAACTATCCGATTTTGTTCATCAATTACTGATGTATTGTAAAAATACTACAGCCAATAAGCTTTACGAACAAGAACAAATAGATATTCAATTTAACAGAGAAACCAGCTGGAATCTGGCATTAAAAAAGGCGTCAAAAAATGTTTTGACATTGATGAATGAAATCAATTATTTAGGGCTTGAATTAGTCAACCATGGATTAAATGAAAAACACCAATTAACCCAAAGAGAACGCTATTTACTTGAAGATTTTTTTGATGTATTGACGAAATTTGAAACTCAAAAAGATATTTTTTATGCTGTTTTTCAAAAAAATGAAGATAATGAAGTGACTTGGTTTTCTTATAAAGAGAAAAGTCCTAAAAATACCTTCACTATTAAGCGTTCAAAAGTAGACAGTAGTAAGTTTTTAAAAGAAAAATTGTTAGATCATACACCCTTTATTTTGTATACAGGGGCTACATTAGAAATTAGCGGTTCGTTCAGTTATTTTGAAGCACAGCTAGGAGAATCACAGTTAAGGGAATTAGTTATTGATTCGCCATATGATTATAAAAAACAAGCTAGACTGTGGATTCCTAAAGAGCTTAAACCCATTAAGGCATTATCAAAGAAAGATTATGTCCAAATGATCGTAGAACAAGTAGAAAATATTATTGAACATTCAAATGAAAATACAATGGTGTTATTTAATTCTTATGAGATGCTACAAGAAGTGTATTTTTCACTTCAACAAAAATCTTCCGTTTCTGGACGTGAGTTATTAGCACAAGGGTTTTCAGGTAGTCGGGAACGTATGTTGAAACGCTTCTTTAGATCTACAGGAGGTATTTTACTAGGAGCAGATAGTTTTTGGGAAGGCGTTGATTTGCCTGGAAAATCGTTAAGTGTGATCGTCATCACCCGATTGCCATTTGAATCTCCAGACAGACCCTTTGTTAAAGCAAAACATCGCTATTTGGAACAAAAACAGTTGAATCCATTTACAGTTGATTCGTTGCCGAAAGCAACCTTGCGTTTAAAGCAAGGTTTAGGAAGGCTCATTCGTTCTGAGAATGATAAAGGGATCATGATTGTATTGGATAATCGTTTGATCCAAACAAGTTATGGCAAACAGATTTTAGCTGCACTACCGAAAGAATTGCCAATAGAAGAAATACCAACTAAAAAAATCGGTGAAAAGTTGTCTCATTTTTTAACTATTGAAGAGAAGGAAATGAACTAAACGATTTAATTTTATAACGGAATGTTCAGTAAAAAGAAGGATTTTCTGTTATAATAGACTATTAAAAGCAACAGATGAAAGAAGAACAAAAGAATAAACTAAAAGTAGGGATACTTATGAAAAAAGGAATACTGATCACTTCAGCAATTGTCATGAGTGTGATACTTGTCTGCTCAATTACCCTTTTGTTGATTAGTCAAGACCCAATTAAAAAAGCAGAAAAAGAGACGATTGCCATTGCAAAAGAATCTGCTGGTCTAGTGAAAGCAACTGATTTTTATTGGTACAATCGCGATAAGACTTATTTTTCCGTTTCGGGAGTAAACGAATCTGATGAGGAAATTATGGTGATAGTAGCTAAAGATGGTGGAGCCACAACGGTTTTGAATCAAGATGAATTCATTACCGAACAACAGGCTAAAGCATTGACACGCGAAGATAAAGGAGCAGTTGATATTCTTGAAGCTCGTATCGGCCTTGATGGTGAAACACCTATTTGGGAGATTTCTTACAAACAAGAGAATGGAAGACTAGGTTATTATGTTTTGACCGCTAAATCCGGCAAATGGGTAAGTGATATTGAAAATATTTAAAGATTCTTAAAAAAGACCGTTATAGAGTCTGTTTTTCTTGTATAATAATCAAGGCAGTAAAAATAAGTGACCATCAAAATTTATTTAAAGGAGTTTTAACTGTGGAACATATTACAATTATAGAATCCAAAAATCATGTTGGAGAAGAAGTAGAGATCAGAGCTTGGGTAGCAAATAAACGCTCAAGTGGTAAAATTGCATTTTTACAATTACGTGATGGTTCTGGATTTTTTCAAGGAATCGTAGTAAAAAGTGAAGTTGAGGAAGAAGTTTTCCAATTAGCGAAATCGTTGAATCAAGAAACTTCTATTCTATTAACTGGTGTTATTCAAGAAGATGCACGTTCAAAATTCGGTTATGAAATTGCTGTGAAATCGATCAAAGTAATCGGTGAAAGTCATGATTATCCTATTACTCCAAAAGAACATGGGACAGAATTTTTAATGGATCACCGTCATTTATGGTTACGTTCTTCAAAACAACATGCAATTATGCGTATTCGTAATGAAATTATTCGTGCTACTTATAATTTCTTCAATGAAGAAGGATTCATCAAGGTTGATCCACCAATCTTAACAGCAAATGCTGCAGAAGATTCAACAGAATTATTCCACACAGAATACTTTGACCAAGAAGCTTTTCTTTCACAAAGTGGTCAATTATATATGGAAGCAGCTGCAATGGCATTTGGGAAAGTCTTTTCCTTTGGTCCGACTTTTAGAGCAGAAAAATCGAAAACTCGTCGTCATTTAATTGAATTTTGGATGATTGAACCTGAGATGGCGTTTATGGATCATGAGCAAAGTTTAGAAGTACAAGAAAAATATGTTGCTTATCTGATCCAAAGTGTTCTTGATAATTGTGATGATGCGTTAAACACATTAGAACGTGACAAAGAAACGTTGAAAAAATACACAGAATTGCCTTATCCAAGAATTTCATATGATGATGCAGTAACTTTATTGAATGAAAATGGGTTTGACGATATTACTTGGGGAGATGATTTTGGATCACCTCATGAAACCTTTATTGCAACTCAATACGACAAACCTGTATTTATTTTGAATTATCCTAAAGCTATAAAAGCTTTCTATATGAAGCCACATCCTGAAAGAGAAGACGTTGTGTTGTGTGCTGATTTAATTGCTCCTGAAGGGTATGGAGAAATAGTTGGTGGAAGTGAACGTGAAGTTGATTTTGATGCATTGTCTCAACGGATTAAAGACTTTGGCCTAAAAGAAGAAGACTATGCATGGTATATGGATTTACGTAAATACGGCAGTGTACCTCATTCAGGATTTGGATTAGGACTAGAACGTACAGTAACATGGATTAGTGGAACAGAGCATATTCGTGAATCTATTCCATTCCCGCGCTTGTTAAATCGTATTTACCCATAAAAAACGAGTACAGCAACTTGAGTCTTTCTAAGTTGCTGTTTTTTAATCGTATAAGACAACAAAAGACCCCTTTAATTGAGAACAATAAGGAGGATAGAACTCAATGAATAATCATTTATTACAAAAATGGCTGAAAGCAGGAAATACGACGATATCAAATGTCTTGTTAACCCATTATAAAAGTCTTGGTTTAAGTAATGAACAATTGATTTTAGTTTTGCAGTTAAAATCATTTATTGATGCTGGAAATGATTTTCCAGACACAGAAGTTATTTCAAAACGAATGCAAATTTCTTCTTCAGATGCCTTTCAAATGATTCATGAATTAATCAATAAAAAATTGATCATCATTGAAACAGAAAAAAATAATGAAGGAAAAACGCGTGACAGTTATCGGTTGGATTTATTATGGGATAAACTGGCAATGGTTATTTCCCAGCAAGAAAACCAACAGCGTTTTGAAAAACAGCATTTATCTGAACAAGACTTATTTCAATTATTTGAAGCTGAATTTGGTAGGCCTTTGTCGCCAATAGAAATACAGACGATAGGGATGTGGCTGGATGAAGATCATTATGCCATTGAATTAATTGAGTTAGCGTTAAGAGAAGCAGTTTTGAATCAAGTATACAGTTTGAAATATGTAGATCGTATCTTACTAAATTGGGAAAGAAAGAATATTCGAACCAAAGATCAAGTTGAAAAAGAAGCAAGTCGTCGCAGAAAAGCAGGCACTAAAACGCAAACTTATTCAGTATCTAAAGAACCGACTACTAAAGTACCTTTGCACAATTGGTTAAATAATAACGAAAATTCTTAACAAGAGGTGAAGAGATGCTACCTAAAGAGCAAACAATTCAAATGATTGAGGCAATGGGAAATTTGTTTCCTCATGCAACTTGCGAACTTGTTCATAAAAATGCTTTTGAATTATTGATCGCTGTTATGTTAAGTGCACAGACCACAGATGTTTCTGTAAATAAAATCACACCAGAATTATTTCGTAGGTATCCTACACCAGAAGCCTTTTTAGATGCACCTGTAGAAGATATTATGGAACAATTAAAGACGATTGGCTTATACCGTAATAAAGCAAAATTTATTAAAGGCTGTTGCCGCAAACTAATGGATGAGTTTAATGGAATGGTCCCAAATAAAAGAAGCGAATTAGAATCTTTACCCGGTGTCGGTAGGAAAACAGCAAACGTTGTTCTGAGTGTGGCATTTAATCTTCCAGCAATTGCTGTTGATACACATGTTGAACGGGTGACGAAGAGATTGGGGATTTGCCCTCCAGAAGCTACTGTTCGTGAAGTAGAAGAGATCTTGATGCAACAATTGCCAAAAGAACTTTGGAGTATTGCACATCATCGATTAATCTTTTTTGGACGTTATCAATGCACGGCTAGGAATCACGATCATGACATCTGTATTCAATTATTGAAAGAAAACAAGCCTATAAAAGTACAATAAAAAAGCAAGAAGAGACGTATCTAAAGCGATACATTTCTTCTTGCTTTTTTTGTAAAATTTAAGAATAGAAGGAACTTATTCTTCCGAAGCACTACTGCTAGGTTGAGAGCTACTGCTCGATGAAGAACTCTCATCTGGCACACTACTGCTTTCTTCAGAACTGCTACTCGATGAAGGAATTTCAGCTGGAGCACTACTGCTTTCTTCAGAACTGCTACTCGATGAAGGAATTTCAGCTGGAGCACTGCTGCTTTCTTCGGAGCTGCTGCTCGATGAAGAACTTTCGCTGCTTTCTTCCTCAGGTTCTTCCTCTTCAGGCTCTTCTTCCTCTTTTTTAGGAGGAATGAGAACACTTGTTGAGGCAGCAGGACCTGTTTGATCGCCAGACTGAACAGCAAGTGTAATAGAAGTTTCGCCTTCAGGAGGATTTTGTAAAATATAAGAAAGGTCATTGGTTGAATAAGAATCAGAATTTACCGTTAACAGATAAGATATATCTTTTTCAGAATAGGCATTCCATTTAATCGATAAGGCATCTGCTTCTTCATCATAGGTAGCTGTTAAGCCTTCCGGTGCATTTAATTCGATTTTTTCTTCTTCTTTGCTTTCTTCTTTAGAGCTGTCAACAGCTACTGCAGTTGGCTCAGTTCCTTTAACAAACAATTCTGTAACGACTTTGTTTGAAGGAGTTTTAGGTCCAGCCAGTTTTGCAGGCATTGAACCTTTTTCAACAGCTACTTCAACAACTGAACTTGGTTTTTCCCAATCACTTGATTCCACAGATTCTGAAACGTAGGACATCAAAGCTTGATAAATTTGTTGAGGCAGCAAGCGTTCGCTACCTACATTATCAATAGAGTCAAAGTAATCGTCTTTTCCGACCCAAACCGATAAGGCATAATTTGTTGTATAACCGGTATACCATTTATCAGGTACACCATTTTCTGGAATATTGTATTCAATTTTCTTTTCATCAGTATAGTTTGTTGTTCCGGTTTTTCCAGCTTGCGGAATGCCGTTCAATCCGACTCTAGAAGAATTATTTGAAGCGACATCTTTTAACATATCTGTGATCATATAAGCTGTTGATTCTTCCATAGCTTTATTTGATTCAGGTTTCAAGCTGATTTCTTCGCCATCAGCTAAAACAATTTTTGAAACCGTGTAAGGTTCGGTGTACGTTCCGCCATTTGCAAACGCAGCATATGCAGCTGATAAGTCAACTGGAGTAATATCTCCATTGAAAGCATTTGACTCAACTAAACCATCTTCACCGGTATTTAGAGTAGAGGTATCAATCCCAATATTTGTTAAAAATTCATCTACTTGACTTTTTGGTACGTCATTGTAAATCTTAGTAGTAGGCACATTACGTGAATCGACCAACCCTCTACGTAAACTAATTTGACCTTCATAATTTCCATCATAATTATTAACAGGAGAGCCATCTTTAAAATTGTAAGGTTCATCTACCACTTGTTCATAAGTAGAGTAATTTAAATATTCTATGGCGGGACCATAAGCTGACAAAGGTTTGATATTCGATCCCACGCTTCGTTTTAACTCCGTAGCATAATTGGTTCCTAATTGAACTTCTTGATCACGTGCGCCACCTAGAGCTTTTAACTGTCCTGTATTGACATCCACTAAAGAAATACCCGTTTGGATGTCTTCATCTTCAATAAGAACGTATTCATCGGAATTTACAATATCGTAAAGGCGTTGTTGTGCATCCATATCCAAATTCGTATAAATAGTCAATCCTGATGTATAAGGATCTAAATTAGTCTTTCTCTCAACTTCAGCAAGAACTTCTTTGACATATGGGTCGAACACAAGGTTATTTGTTTCTTCTCCAGAATGGTCGATTAAACCTTCTGAAACATCAACTGATTTAGCTTCTTGAGCCTCTGAAGAGGTAATAGCTTCATTTTCCACCATCATATCTAATACTAAGTTGCGTCGTTTTGTGGCATCTTCTGGATTGGTAAGCGGGTTATATGCATTTGGAGCTTGTGGCATTCCAGCAAGTAATGCTGCTTCTGGCAAAGTTAATTCGGCTAAAGGTTTACCAAAATAATAGTCACTAGCTATTCCCATTCCATATTGATTGTCTGACATATAGACTTTGTTGATATAAAAAGTTAAAATCTGTTCTTTTGAATATTTTTGTTCTAACTGAAGGGACAACCAAGCTTCTTGTGCTTTTCGTTTTAACGTTTGGTCTTCGGTGCCTGTTGAGAAAACAGAAAGCTTGATTAATTGTTGTGTAATTGTGCTTCCACCTTCTGAAGCAAAACCATCTGTGATATTCGCTACTACTGCTCCTGCAATACGGATAGGGTCAATACCAATATGGGTATAAAAACGTTGATCCTCAATAGCAATGATTGCATCTTTTAAAACTTGTGGAACGTCATTTTCTGATACAAGTTCGCGACTTTCTCCTTCAAGAGCCCAAAATTCGTTTCCATCTGAATCTAGTAATGTTGAAGAAACCGTATCGGTTAAATTATTTTCTGTGACATCAGGTGCAGAAGAAACGTAATAAGCAAATAATCCCATACCGCCAATCAACACTGCTGCTATTAAGGCTAGAATTCCAATAAGGATTTTTTTCCAAAGGGGAGAAGAGGATTTTTTGCTCTTGTTACCTTTTTTTGTATGTTTTGATTTTTGTGCTTGTTTTTTTGACACTCGTGACATTTCTTTTTTTTCTGACATGTTAGATCTACTCCTTAATTCTCTAATTTAATAAGAGAATAAACTATTTCTTTCTTGTATGAACGAATAGTTATTCTATTGCTAATGTGTCCACATGTTCTAGCTTAGCAATTAGCTGATCCACGACTTTTAGATAGGGAATGCGCGGCGAGAGTTCATAATACATTTCATATCCGCTCTTTTCAAGTTCTTTTAATTGAATCGATTTTCTCCCATCCTGTTGTTGATTGTTCCAATACTCAATCAAATGGACTGCTTCCAGTAAAAAAAGACGTTCACTTGTAGTAAAACGCATGATAACAAAACAAATAGCCTGTTGTTCGATACATTGCTGCATATGAACGATTTGATGGTCATGAAAATTTTTCAAAGGAAAAGAAAGTTTGTTTTTTGTTTCTTTAGCTTCAAAATCCAAATAATAACCTTCGTAAACCCCATTGTAGTCGGTCGTAGATGCCTGTCTAAAGTAAGCTTCTTTAATGACAGCAGCACTTCTTTTTGGGTAATCTACTTTAACGATTTGAATAGGGGTAGGCTTTTTATGAATAACAGCTTTTCCTTTTACTAAATAATACTGATTACTCGCGTTGATATCATCTTCTAAGGACATGCCTCGTTTACTGAACGAAGTCAACTGTTTGTTTAGTTGCTTTTTTGGTGGAACTTTGTCACTATGGATATAGGTTTTACCATTAGGATATCTTATAGCCAAATGAAATCACACTCCTAAAGTTCATTATATCAAAGAACGGCCTTTAAAGAAAAGGAGAATCAAATGAGTTTATGAGAAACTTATATATTAGCGGATATCGGACATTCGAACTTGGTGTATTTAAGGATGATGATCCGAAAATAGCAGTAATAAAAAAATGTTTAAAACAAGAAATTAGTCAGTTTATTGAAGAAGGAATTGAATGGGTTCTAACAAGTGCACAGTTTGGCACAGAACAATGGGCTATTGAAGTTGTGGATGAATTAAAAAAGGAGTATCCAACCATAAAAGTTGGCATTATTTTTCCGTTTTTAGAGTTTGGTTCAAATTGGAATGAAAAGAACCAAAGTAAATTGATGGAGTTGAAAAAAATAGCAGACTATGTTGAAGCAACTTCTCATAAAACATATCAAGATCCATCCCAACTAAAGAACCATCAAGCATTTCTATTAGATCATTGTCAAGCAGCGCTATTGGTATATGATCCTGAATTTGAAGGGAAAACTAAGTTTGTCTATCAAGCAATAAAAAAGAAACAAGAAACAACGGAATTTGAAATGCGATTAATAGATGTTGACCAATTACAAAATAGCAGTATTGAAGAAGAGTATTAATGGAGTGATTTATTTTTATGAAACGAAGTCTTTTTAGTAGTTTATTTTTGCAAGAGCAATATAAATGTAAAAATAAGTTTTTATTTCTCATAATCTTTGTTATAATGAGAAATAAGAACAATGTTTTGTTAGAAGATGAAACAAACAAAGAGGTGTAAACATGGCAAATAGATCATTAACAACAAAAGATATTCTTCAAAAAGAATTTAAAACAAATATGCGCGGTTACAGCCCAACTGAGGTAGATGAATACTTAGATGAAGTGATTCGTGATTATGAATCCTACAATAAAGAGATTACTCAATTAAAAGCTGAAAATGATCGTTTATTAAGTAAAATTGATGAGTTGACAAAGCAAGCTTCAATTGGTAAACCTAGCTATTCTTCTCAACCGAATAATACGGTGACTAATTTTGATATTCTAAAACGTCTATCTAATTTAGAACGTCATGTCTTTGGATCAAAATTAGATGAAACAGAAGATGAACTTTAATCAGTAAAGTGTTTAAATGAATCACAATGATGTAAAAGTAAAAAATATTTGTAAATTTCGGGTAATTGCGGTTTAGCTTGACTAAACTGAGGAAAGTCCATGCTCGCACAAGCTGCGATGCTTGTAGTGTTCGTGCCTGGCGAAATCATAAGCCAGGGCCTCTATTTAACGATAGAGAGACGGCAGAAAAAAGAGCTAAGGTTGTGAAACTATGCTTGAGTATTCTTGAAAGTGCCACAGTGACGAAGCAATACGGGAAACGGTATTGGTGGAACGCGGTAAACCCCTCGAGCGAGCAACCCAAACTTTGGTAGGGGCACTTTTCCTAGGGAATTGAACCGATGGAAGAGGCAGTAATTGCAGACAGATAATTACCTCCGGATAAAACAGACCTGACTTTTTATCTGAGACAGAACATGGCTTACAGAAATTTACAGATTCAGGTATAGAACCCTCCTTTTTGGAGGGTTTTATCTTTATGTAAAGAAATTGAGAAGAATTGGAGAAATTAATGATATGAAAAAATTTCAACTTGTTGCAACGGCAGCCAGCGGAATAGAAGCTTTGGTAGGAAAAGAAATTAAAGCATTAGGTTATGAGTGCCAAGTAGAGAACGGTAAAGTTTTTTTTGAAGGAACGCAAAAAGATATAGCTAAAACAAATCTTTGGTTAAGAACGGCTGATCGTGTTAAAATTATCGTTGGCGAATTTGATGCTTATGAATTTGATGAATTGTTTGAAAAAACAAAAGCATTGCCTTGGGAAGATTTATTGCCAATGGACGCCCATTTTCCTGTAGCTGGAAAATCTATAAAATCAAAGTTGTACAGTGTGTCGGATTGTCAAGCGATTGTAAAAAAAGCAATTGTTAACCGCTTGAGCGAAGTTTATCACCGTAATACTCGATTACCTGAAACGGGTGCTTTGTATCAACTTGAAGTAGCGTTATTGAAAGATAAAGTTACTCTAACACTAGATACAACAGGGCCAAGTTTATTCAAACGCGGATACCGTTCTGCTAAAGGTGGAGCACCATTAAAAGAAAATATGGCTGCTGCGCTGGTTCAATTGACTAATTGGCGTAAAGACCGTCCTTTCTATGATCCAGTATGTGGTTCAGGAACGATCGTGATTGAGGCAGCATTGATTGGACATAACATTGCACCTGGTTCTAATCGCTCATTTAGTTGTGAAGAGTGGGAATGGTTTGATCAAAGTGTTTTTGAAGAAGTTCGTACGGAAGCAGAAGCTGCAGTAGATCATGATATCGAATTAGATATTATGGGTTCAGATATCGACGGCACTATGATTGAAATTGCAAAAGAAAATGCGAATGAAGCTGGAGTAGGCAGCAGTATTACATTCAAACAAATGCAGGTAGCTGATTTTACGACAGAAAAAGAATACGGTGTGATTTTGGCTAATCCTCCATATGGAGAACGTTTAGGTGAAGAAAATGAAGTTCACTACTTGTACAAACAAATGGGTCAAGTCTATCGTCCATTAAAAACATGGAGCAAATACATTATTACAAGTGATTTAGCTTTTGAAACCTTCTATGGTGAAAGAGCTACTAAGAAGCGTAAATTGTATAATGGAGCTTTAAGAACGGACTTATTCCAATTTTGGGGCGAACGTCCTCCTAGAGCGCCACGTGCATAAGTAAAAATAAGAATAAAAAAGCTAACTCTTATAAGAAAAGTTTCTTTCTTATAAAGGGTTAGTTTTTTAAAAGTATTTTTTGTAAGGCTTGTCTTGCTAATTGATCTGCCCCTTTGTTTTGAGATTGTGGAATCCATTGAACAAAAAATAAAGGGAAGTGATGGAGTTTTTCTGTAATAGCGACAAGATAGGTTTTAAAGATATCTTTTTTTACGTAGTTTTTTTTAATTGCAGAAGCGACTAATTTACTATCTGTATACACCATTAACGTTTCAACGGTTAGTTGATGGTCAATTAAGTAATCAAGTCCTTTTATAAGTGCTTCAAATTCAGCTTCATGATTGCTCATTACTTTATCAAGTGGAATAGCTAATTGTTCATATCTGTTTTCAGCACTGATGACAATTCCAACACCGCTGGGACCAGGGTTATTTTTTGTAGAGGCGTCTGTATACAGTTTTATCATATTTCATTCATTTCCTTTCTTTTAAATGGGTTTTTAAGATGGGGTATGTTAGAATAACAGTACTTTCGTATAAGGAGCGCAACGTATTGGATGAGAATTCTCGAGTAAAATTTTCCCTTTCATTAGAACCAGCTTTTCAAGTTATTTATTGGTCAATTTGCTGGTTACTATTTTTTTCGCTACTTATTGTAGCTTTGGAAACACAAACGTTTAATTTAATACTGATTTTCTTGACGATTCTTGTTGGAATACTTGTATTTTATGGGCTAGGTTCTACTCTGCGAATAAAAAATAATAGCTTAAACCTTAGTTATTATAGAGGAATCCGCAACAAGTACATTCCATTAAATGAAGTAAAAAAAATAACGTTTTCTGCTAAAAGAGAAGTTAGTTTATGTTTAAATCAAGATAAAGTGGTTCATATTTACTTAAACATAAAAAACAAAAAGAAATTTTATGAGTATCTAAAAAAGAATGCACCTTTGATTTTTTTAGAGGAGAAAAATAAATGGGACGAGTTGTCTAAAATTGAATAAGAAAAAACGATACGCCTAAGGTGTATCGTTTTTTTTTGCTGCTTAAAAATTAATCTAGTTAAGAGGGTGTGGTTGGTCCAAAACAATAACTTTAGTTGCTTGAGGGCCTCTTGTACCTTCTAAAATTTCAAAAGAAACGTGTTGTCCGCTGCTTAACGATTTAAACTCTTCTCCATTAGCAATTCCTGTAAAGTGAATAAAAATGTCTTCGGTTTCGTTGTATTCAATGAATCCGTAACCTTTTTCATTACTGAACCATTTGACTGTTCCTTTTTCCATCTACGACACCCTCCCTAATAAGCTGTTCAAGTAGAATCGAGTCACTTTTCTTAATAGAATATAGGAAAGGACCTAATGTTATTATAGGAATAAACGCTACATTCGTCAATGATGTGTGGTTTAAAAATAGAATGCGCAAAATGATTCACTTGTTTAAATAAAATACGTTAAACTAACTGTAGGAGGTTGATAGATTTGGATACGGTGTTAACAAGCCATTTAGTTGAAATGGCTAAGAAACGGTCACAGGAGTTTAACGTTGAGGGTTTTGTTTACGGGCAAGGACCAAGTCATCCTAAATTTTTGTTAATAGGAGAAGCTCCAGGAGAGACGGAAGCAGTTAATGGTGTCCCTTTTTCTGGAAGGGCTGGTAAGGAATTGATGCTTTTTTTTGAATTATTGGAAGTTGACCGTACTGAAGTTTATATTTCAAGTGCTTTTAGAAGTCGGCCTTACCGCTATAAAGAAAAAATGGATCGAAAAACCAATCAACTTGTTTCTCGAAAATACAATCGCCCGCCTACTAAACAAGAATTGATTGCTCATGCGCCCTTATTAGATTATGAAGTAGAAACAGTCCAGACACCTTATATTTTGACGATGGGAAATGTTGGATTACAAAGGTTGCTTGGTCCAAAAATGAAAGTTTCTGAGCAACATGGAAAACTTTATCATGGGCCAGTATTGCGTTTAGCTTCTTCAAAAGATAATACGTATACTTGGACTGAAAAACACTATGCTGTATTTCCAACGTTTCATCCGGCGTCTATTTTTTACAATCGAAAATTGGTCGAAACCATTCATGAGGATTTAGCACAATTTAAAAAACTGATTAATAAAACTTAATTACTTCAACTTAAAGATATTATGAATAAAAAATGGTAGAATGTTAAAGATGAATGAAAATGTTTGATAGAGGAAAGTGGAGATAAAAAATGAAAGAATTAAAAGTACAGAATTTAACAAAAACCTACGGGGAAAAAGTATTATTCGATGACATCAGTTTTTCAATAATGGAAGGTGAAAGAATCGGCCTAATCGGTGTAAATGGTTCTGGTAAGACAAACTTACTGAATGTAATTACTGGAAATGACAGTGCTGAAAAAGGAAGTATTCAAAAACCAAAAGATTACACAATCAGTTATTTGATGCAAGAACCAGATTTGAACCCAGATAAATCTGTTTTTGATGCTGTTTTTGAGGGAGACACTCCTATTTTAGCTGCTGTTAGAAACTACGAAAGAGCTTTAGATTTATTAACAGCAGATCCAATGGATGAAAAAAGTCAAAACAGATATTCAAGAGCTGAACAAGCTATGAATGATGAAAATGCTTGGATAGCGGATACAAATGCAAAAATGATTTTGAACAAACTTGGAGTCATTGATTTAGAGCAATTGGTAGGAACGTTATCTGGTGGACAAAGGAAACGTGTGGGCTTAGCGCAAGTGTTGATTCAAGAACCAGATTTACTTGTTTTAGATGAACCTACAAACCATCTGGACTTTGAAACAATTACTTGGTTAGAAGGTTATTTAAGTTCGTATCGAGGAGCTTTACTGCTCGTAACCCATGACCGTTACTTCTTGGACCGTATCGTTAATCGAATGGTTGAATTGTTCCATGGAAATGCTACTTTTTATACAGGGAATTATGAACAATATGTAGTTGAAAGAGCTCAAAGACAAGAAGCAGCTGTAGTAGCAGATCATAAAAGAAAACAAATGTATACGAAAGAATTAGCGTGGATGCGTACTGGAGCAAAAGCACGTTCAACAAAACAACAAGCTAGGATTGGTCGATTTAAAGACTTAGAAGACAATTTAAATCAATCTAATGTAGACGAATCAGTTGAAATGAATTTAGAAGGTTCTCGTTTAGGGAAAAGAGTATTCGAGTTGAAAGATGCATCGCTTAATTTAGGCGGAAAAGTAATTTTAGATCACTTCAACATGTTGATTCAAACGAAAGACCGAATTGGGATCAGTGGTGAGAATGGGGCAGGAAAATCAACTTTTTTAAATACTTTAGCTGGTAGATTCCCATTAGATTCAGGAGACATAGTTGTCGGTGAAACAGTAAAAATCGCGTACTTTACGCAAGTAATTGAAGAAATGAATCCTAATAAACGTGTAATTTCTTATTTACAAGAAGTTGGGGAAGAAGTGGAAACAACCAATGGTGAACGAATCAGTGTGACCAATCTATTGGAACAATTTTTATTTGAACGTCATACACACGGAACATTGATTGGTAAATTATCAGGTGGAGAAAAAAGACGGTTGTATCTATTGAAGTTATTGATGCAGAAACCAAATGTCTTATTGCTTGACGAACCGACAAATGATCTAGATATTGCAACGTTAACGGTCTTAGAAGACTACATCGAAACCTTCCCAGGAGCCGTTATTTCCGTTTCCCATGATCGTTATTTCTTAGATAAAACAGTAGAGAAATTGCTAATATTTGATGGTAATGGAAAAATCAGACCCTTTTATGGCAGCATTACAGATTATATAGAAGAAGAACAAGAGAAAAAACAAGGCCGATCTGTTCAAAATAGCGCTTCAGTTGCAAAAGTTGTTTCAGAACCTGAACCGATTAAGGTTGATGAAAAAGAGAAATTAACATTTACAGAACAAAAAGAGTGGAGCACGATTGAAGAAGAGATGCTTGACCTTGAAAAGAGAATAGAAACGCTTAAAGAAGAGATGTTAAAAGCAGGCAGTAATTACGGTCTATTACAAGAACAACAAGAACAAGTAGCTGCTTTAGAAAAAGAGTTGGAAGAAAAAATGAATCGTTGGGAATATTTAAGCCAATATGCGAATGATTGATTTATAGGAGGTAAAATGGTGGAATCAGAATATTTAAATTTAGGAAAAAAAGTCTTGGAAGATGGTCATGTAAAGACGGATCGGACAGGAACAGGAACTAAAAGTCTTTTTGGTTATCAAATGAGATATGATTTACAAAAAGGTTTCCCATTATTAACAACGAAAAGAGTCCCCTTTGGTCTAATTAAAAGTGAATTGCTTTGGTTTATTAAAGGCAATACGAATATTCGTTATTTATTACAACACAATAACCATATTTGGGATGAATGGGCTTTTGAACGTTTTGTCAAAAGTGAAGAGTATGCGGGACCTGATATGACTGATTTCGGCAGAAGAGCCCTAGTTGACGAAGGATTTAAGGCTGTTTATGCTGTTGAAAAAGAAACCTTTTGTACACGTATTTTAGAAGATGACACATTTGCGGCTAAATACGGTGAGCTGGGAAATGTATATGGAGCTCAATGGAGAAAATGGAAAACGACCCAAGGAGAGACTATAGATCAGCTGAAAGATGTCATTCAACAAATCAAAACAACACCAGATTCAAGGCGTATGCTTGTTTCAGCATGGAATCCAGAAGACGTTCCTAATATGGCCTTGCCTCCTTGTCATACATTATTTCAATTTTATGTTGCTGATGGAAAATTAAGCTGCCAATTGTATCAACGAAGTGCAGACATCTTTTTAGGTGTGCCGTTTAATATTGCGAGCTATGCACTATTAACACATTTAATCGCTCATGAGGTTGGTTTAGAGGTTGGAGAATTTGTTCATACATTAGGTGACGCACATCTGTATTCAAATCATTTTGAACAAATGAAAAAACAATTAGCAAGAGAGCCTAGGGATTTTCCGACAATCACATTGAATAGATCAAAGACTAGTATCTTTGATTTTGAGATGGAGGACATACAAATTGAAGGATATGATCCTCATCCAGGAATAAAAGCTCCAATAGCTGTTTAATCTGAAGAGAAAGTAGGAAACGAAATGATTGCTTTTTTATGGGCTCAAGATAAAAATGGTGTAATAGGGTACAAAGGTACTTTGCCTTGGTATTTACCAAACGATTTAAAATTTTTCAAACAAATGACTATAAATAACGCTGTGGTGATGGGCAGAAAAACATTTGAAGGGATGAACAAACGTCCTTTACCAGATCGTATCAATATTATTTTAACTACTGATCCTAATTACCAGGCAGATGGGGTCAAAATCATGCACAGCCGAGAAGAAGTGCTGGATTTTGCAAAAGACTACTCTGGAGATACCTTGATTACTGGAGGAGCGAATGTATTTAGTTTCTTTATGGATGACGTTGATGTGTTGCACCGCACAATAATTGAAGGCGAGTTTGAAGGAGATACTTTTATTCCAGAAATAGATTGGACAAAATGGAAACTTGAAAAAACAGAAGAGGGTATCTTGGATGACCGCAATAAATATCCTCATATTTTTGAAACATTTGCACGAAAGAAGTAAACACATTCTTCCTTTACAGAAGGTATACGAAGAATAAAGAATCTGGTATACTATTTCCATATATTTACAGGTAAAGGAGTTTTTATCATGAAAAAAGGAAAATCAATTCTAAAAAGCTTCCTTTTTTTAATTATTGGAATTATTTTAGTGGTGGGTATTCTGACAGTCTTATTCCGAACTCGTTCGAATGATGATCAAGAGACAACAGAAATAAAGAAAGTACCGCTTCATATTGTAGCAATTGGTGATTCATTAACTGAAGGTGTTGGAGATTCTACTAACAGTGGAGGATATGTTTCGATTGTCGATGAATTACTAGAAGAAACTCAAATTTATCAAGAAGTGACCACTAGTAATTATGGAAAAAGTGGAGATCGAAGTGACCAAATATTAAAACGATTTTACGAAGATGAAACGATGCAAAAAGACATTCAAACTGCTGATATGGTGGTTTTAACTATTGGTGGAAATGATATTATTCAAACATTTAAAAAGGATTTTTTGACTATCGATGAGCAAAAATTTATTGCTCCAGAAAAAACGTACGAACAAAACTTGAAGAGTCTTTTAACGGAAATGAAAAAATTAAATCCTCAGATTGAAGTTTATGTTTTTGGTATCTATAATCCTTATTATGTTTATTTTCCTGAAATCACTGAAATGCAAATGATAGTAGATAAATGGAATGAAAAAACGCAATCAATTGTAAATGAAACAGATAATGCTGTTTTTCTTTCAATATCTAACTTATTTAATCAATCCTCAGAATCAGAAGGAAAAGAAAATCAGTTGTTGAATGACCAAAATAGTGATGCGACAAAAGTTGCTAATCCGTATTTGTACGAAGAAGACTTATTTCATCCTAATAGAGCCGGTTATAGATTGATGGGTGAGAAATTGTTTCAGGCTATCATAAATAATTAAAAAGAATTTTTTTTGAAAGTAAAAGGTGTGTTATGGAGAAAAAAAGAGATCAGCAAAAGAATAAAGTAAATGGTTGGAAATGGGCTTTTCTGGGATTGCTTTCAGTTGTAGTAGGCATAATCATCTGGGCCTTTACTCAAATGACTCCTATTATAATAGGAGAACCAAATCTTGAGACCATAGACGCCAAAGATGAAGTCATGTTTCAAGTGTCAACAAAAAAAGATGACGTTAATCAATTGGTAGCTTCTTATCTTAAAGATGAAAAAATTGTAAAAGGTCCCGTTAATTATCAATTCAGGTTGGAAGAGCAAGCACAATTAGTGGGTACTTTCCAATTGTTTGGTCATGATATCCAATTTCAGTTATTTTTAGAACCATTTGTTATGGAAAATGGAAATTTACAATTTAAGGCAACTGGTCTTTCAATTGGGAAATTTAACGTCCCGATTACCTTTGCAATGAATCAAATTGAAAATCAATTGAATATTCCGGATTGGGTAGCGATTGATAGTGAACAAGAAACGATTGTTTTTAATTTAAATGAATTCACTTTAGATAGCGGTATCCATTTTTCAGTGGATAAAATTAATTTAGCTGAAAATGATATTCGAGTGAACGTTTACGTTCCAGCTGATTAAAGTGAAAAGAAGTGGGAAAGGATGAGATAAGTGAAAGAGACGGCTATTTTTGCAGGAGGATGTTTTTGGTGTATGGTTTCGCCTTTTGATGAGCAACCTGGAATTGAAAAAGTTGTATCAGGCTACACTGGAGGTCATACCATTGATCCTACTTACGAAGAAGTATTGACCCAAAAAACTGGGCACACTGAAGCAGTTGAAATAACATTTGATCCTTCAGTTATTTCATATGAGGAATTGGTAGACATCTATTGGAATCAAACGGATCCCACAGATGCAATGGGTCAATTTCAAGATAGGGGAGACAACTACCGTCCCGTCATTTTTGTTCTGAATGAGAAACAAAAGACTATTGCGGAGAAATCCAGACAATTGTTAAGCGAGAGTGGGAAGTATAAAAATCCTATTGTAACAGTGATTGAAGAGGTTAAACCTTTTTATCCAGCTGAGGAACAACATCAAGAATTTTATCAAAAAAATCCAGAAAAATATGCTCAAGAAAAAGAAGAGCGTCTGCATTATCAGCAAAGTAAAGAAAGGAATTAGTTTAATGCAACGTCCGTTTTATCATTATTTAATGACTGAAAGAGATCCACATAAAAAAGATGCTGTCACCTTATTCGCAAACGCTGTATATTTAGATGACAGTTTTCCCAAACAATCAGAAGATTATCATGAAGTTAGTCTTTATCTAGAATTAAATGGCACATACTTAGAAGAAATGACAACTTTTGACACAGCTTGGGAAATTTATTTAGACAAAGATAACTAAACCAGACTACCATACAACTAGGAGGAAATAATCATGAGTGTACACATTGAAGCTAAAGAAGGTCAAATCGCAGAAACGGTATTGCTACCAGGAGATCCGTTAAGAGCAAAATACATCGCAGAAACCTTTTTAACAGATGTAGAACAATACAATCGAGTGAGAAACATGTTTGGTTATACAGGAACGTACAAAGGTCACCGCGTATCTGTTCAAGGAACTGGAATGGGAATTCCTTCTATGATGATTTATGCAGAAGAATTGATTACAGGATATAACGTAAAAAACTTAATACGTGTAGGAACTGCTGGTGGAATGCAAAAAGACGTTAAAGTGCGTGATGTGATTTTAGCTCAAGGTGCAACAACAGATTCTGCTGTTGTTAAAAATACATTTAATGATCAAGTTCAATTTGCTCCTATCGCTGATTTTGATTTACTAAGAACAGCTTATAGCATTGCTGTCGAACAAGGAATGGATGTAAAAGTAGGAAATATCTTGTCTGCTGACCGTTTTTACAATGAAGAACTAGACAAAAAGAAACTTGCTGATTATGGTGTATTGGCGACTGAAATGGAAGCAGCCGGTCTGTATACTCTTGCAGCTAAATACAATCGTCGCGCCTTGGCTATTTTAACCATAAGTGATCATCTAATTACTGGAGAAGAAACATCTTCAGATGAGCGTGAAACAACGTTTAATGATATGATGATCGTAGCCTTAGAAACAGCTTTAAAATTTAACTAAATAAGCAATAAATAAAAAAACTTCAGCAGTAAAATCAACTAACTGCATCCAATAATTAATTGAAACCAGAGAGGAAGCTTACACATGGAGAATGAACCAAACAAAGAAAAGAATAAAAAAGGCATTCAGCCTTGGGCGTATGGCGCTTCTCTCATAGTAGTTGCTGCACTTTCAATTGGTGGAACAATGGCTATTATAAATGCAAATGATGATGAGTCACCTGCTGAAAGTCAGTTAAATTCATCAGAAGTAAGCGTAGAAATGAGTGCAGATGAATTTGGGAAAATCCAAGAGGTATACGATGCGTTGATGTCGGATTACTATCAAGGTGTTGAAGGTGAAACGCTTATTGAAGGTGCTATCACCGGTATGACAGAATCTGTTGAAGACCCTTATACACAATACCTTGATGTAGAAGAATCTACTTCTTTAAATGAAAGTATCTCGGCGTCTTTTGAAGGAATTGGTGCTGAAGTAATGAAACAAGGAGATAACGTCATGATCGTGTCTCCAATTGCAGGTTCTCCAGCTGAAAAAGCAGGATTGCTGCCGAATGATATTATTTTAAAAGCAGACGACCAAGAACTAACAGGTTTAAACTTAAATGAAGCTGTTTCGCATATTCGAGGTGAAAAAGGGTCAGAAGTGGTGCTAACCATTAAACGTGGCGATGCTACTTTCGAAGTGACCGTTGTGCGGGATACTATTCCTGTTGAAACAGTCGTTTACCAAATGGATGAAGAAGATCCAACAATTGGTTCAATTGCGATCACAAGCTTTTCTTCACCAACTTATGATGACTTAGTGGCTGCGATTAAAGATTTAAGAGAACAAGGGGCTGAATCCTTTGTCTTTGATGTTCGTCAAAATCCTGGTGGGTTATTAAATGCCGGGTTGAGTATTTCTAACTTATTTTTAGAAAATGGCGATACCATTTTACAAACACAGGAAAAAGATCAAGAACCGATTCCAATCGTTTCTGATGATGCGACAATGGGTGACTTTAAAGTGACGGAACCTTCTGTTTTATTAGTAGATGAAGGAAGTGCCAGCGCCTCTGAAATATTAGCGGGTGCGGTTAGCGAATCTGGTAATGTCAAATTGATCGGTACTCAGACATTCGGAAAAGGAACGGTTCAAAATGTAGCTACATTTGATGATAATAGTGAATTGAAAATGACCGTTGCGAAATGGTTAACGCCAAGCGGCAAGTGGATTAATGAAGAAGGAATTAAACCTACTATTGAAGTACCTTTACCGGATTACGCCAATTTATTGATTATTGATAGTTCAAAAACATATCAATTAAAAGATGTTTCCACTGAGGTTGAAAACTTAGAAAAAGTATTAGAAGCGTTAAATTATCCTGTAGAATCAGTAGATGGATACTTTGATGAAGCCACTCAAGAAGCCGTCAAACAATTCCAAACAGAAAAAAAATTACCTGTTGATGGTATTGTAACAGGCGAAACGGCTATTCAACTCATTGAATCATTAAGAACTTTAATAGATGAAAATGATACTCAATATGAAGCAGCCATTAAAGAATTGCAATCTAATGCAACTGCTGAATAAACAGTGAGAGCTAGGAAAAATGAGTGTTAACAATTTGACGCCAAAAGAGAGATAGGAATTCGCTATCTCTCTTTTGGTTAAATCAATGTTTTAAATAAATAGTTATTTTTTTTGTTTTCTTGTATGATAGAATAAATAGATTGATTTGGAGCGAATGTAATGAAACAAAAGTCTTGGAAGGAATTTTCATGGGAATGGTTTAAGGCTTTCTTATTAGCTGGATCAATCACTGTTTTACTGCGAAATTTTATCTTTATTCCTATGACTATTGAAGGTTCTTCTATGATACCAACTTTTCAACAAGATGATCAGATCATAGTTAGAACCATCTATAATAATATAGAGAGATTTGATCTAGTTGTATTTCATGATTCGTCAAATCGAACACTTGTAAAAAGAGTCATTGGGTTACCGGGAGAGGAAATTCGCTACGAAAATGATCAATTGTATATAGATGATAAAAAAATAGCGGAAACATTTCTTGATAACAATTTAGTGAATCATGCTGGTGGGATATGGACTTCTGATTTCACTTTAGAAGAATTAACTGGAACTCAAGTAGTTCCAGAAAATGAGTATTTTGTATTGGGAGATAATCGCAGATCAAGTAACGATAGTCGCTATTTCGGTAGCATTCCACTAGATTCGATTATTGGCGAAACGTCTTTTACTTACTATCCATTTAATCGTATAAAGTTTATTCCATAAATAGTATAAGAAGGTAGGGAGATGCAATTGAGCAAAATTAACTTTTCTGATAATCAACACAAGAGTGAAAATACTTTCGAACCGAGAAACACGCGTCATCTTTCTCCAAGTCAAAAACGCAAAGAAAATAAAGGTCGTGGCAGTGAATTTCTAAGTACTGTACTGTATGGTGTTGTAGCACTAATTATTTTTTTACTCATTCGACATTTTCTTTTTGCTCCGGTAAGTGTAGACGGTGAATCAATGGAACCTACTTTAGAAGATCACGATCGTTTGATTTTAAATAAAATTGACAAAATAGATCGTTTTGATGTGGTTGTTTTCCCAGCTCCAAGTGAGCCGGATAAACAATATATCAAACGAATTATCGGTCTACCAGGAGATACGATTCGATATCAAGATGATGTATTGTATATCAATGAAAAACCGGTTGAAGAAGAGTATTTGGAAAAATCCATCGAAAGTATGACACCAGGAGATAATTTAACAGAAGACTTCTTATTAGCTGCTAAAACAGGTGAAGAAACTGTTCCCGAGGATACTTATTTTGTAATGGGGGATAATCGCCAAAATTCAAAAGACAGCCGATTTAGTGAAGTAGGGTTTATAGATGCGGACACTGTTAGTGGAACAACCAATCTTCGTATTTGGCCAATTGAAAAATTTGGTTCAATTGACGAGGATTAACAAATGAAATAAAAAAAAAGAATGCAACAATAAGTGGTTCTTTTTTTTGTGTAAATAGAAAGGTGAAAATTAAATGACCATTCAATGGTTTCCAGGGCATATGGCAAAAGCAAGACGTCAAGTAACAGAAAAAATAAAGCTAGTCGATATTGTTTTTGAACTAGTAGATGCAAGACTGCCTTTATCAAGTCGCAATCCAATATTAGATGAAATCATTGGAGAAAAACCAAGAATCATCATTTTAAATAAAAGTGATTTAGCGGATCCATTAGAAACAAAAAAATGGGTAGCGTACTTTAATGATCAAGGAATTGCTGCTGTTCCAATTGTTGCTCAAGAAGGAACAGGCATGAAACAATTGATGGGAAAAGCAAAAGAACTGTTGCAACCTAAATTTGATCGAAGAGCGGCTAAGGGCATAAAACCTCGTGCAATTCGAGCAATGAGTATTGGAATTCCTAACGTTGGAAAATCAACATTGATCAATCGTTTTGTCAAGAAAAATATTGCTCAAACAGGAAATAAACCGGGTGTAACAAAAGCACAACAGTGGTTGAAGTTAGGTAAAGAATTGGAATTACTGGATACGCCTGGGATTCTTTGGCCGAAGTTTGAAGATCCTGAAATTGGAAAAAAACTGGCTTTAACTGGAGCCATTAAAGATACAATTTTACAGTTAGATGAAATTGCTATGTATGGATTAGAAGAAATGAAAATTCGAAATCCGGAAATGCTTGCTAAACGATACAGATTAACAGAAGAAGAATTAAATCTTGAATCGCCAGACCTGCTGATGTTAATCAGTGAGCGAAAAGGGTATAAAGATGATTATACTCGCGCAGCTGAATTGATTGTTTTTGAAATTAGAAGCGGTAAAATCGGGAAGTATACATTAGATATAGCGCCGGTTTCTTTACCAAAAAGGCAGGATATAAAATGGGAAAACCGCTGACCATTAAAGATATAAAAGAACTATTAGCGACTGTCACTCACCCTGATGATGAACGGTTGGTTTTAATCAAGAGTGATTCTCGTAAAGGTGTATTAAATGCGTATAAATCTTGGGAAAACCAAATAAGAAAACAACAATTGATTCTCGAAAAACAACAAGAAATGCTGCAAATTGAGCAATTCTTTTGGGAAAAAGGGACACAATTTATTGCTGGAATCGATGAGGTAGGAAGAGGTCCATTGGCTGGCCCTGTTGTTGCAGCTGCGGTCATCTTGCCGCAAGACTTTAATGTCTTGGAAATCAATGACTCTAAACAATTATCAAGTGTAAAAAGAGAAATGTTATTTGACCAAATTCAAGAATCTGCATTAGCTATTGGAATTGGCATAAAAGACCATCAAGTAATTGATAAAGTTAATATTTATGAAGCAACTAAATTGGCTATGATTGAAGCGATTGAGCAACTGCCTCAATCGCCAGAACAATTGTTGATCGATGCAATGCATCTACCGGTCACTATTCCCCAAGAAAGCTTCATCAAGGGAGATTCAAAAAGTTTGTCTATAGCTGCTGCTAGTATTATTGCAAAAGTAACAAGAGATAGAATGATGGCCGAATACGATACAGTGTATCCGGGATACGGTTTTTCTAAAAACGTAGGTTATGGAACAAAAGTCCATTTAGAAGGTTTAGAAAAGCACGGAGTATGTCCTATTCACCGAAAAACTTTTGCGCCTGTTAAAAATTTATTAGGCTGAAGAAATTTTTAGCGCAATAATAAACTAAATTGTTGTACATTTAAAATGATAAAATAAAAAAACGAAGAACCGGGATAACCCCGTTCCTTCGTTTTTTTATTGAATATGACTACGATACAATCCAATTACTTTGCCTAAAATGGTTACTTCATTAAGTAGAATAGGACCCATAGTGTCATTTTCTGGTTCTAAGCGATAATGATCTTCTTCTTTATAAAATCTTTTACATGTTGCTTCATCTTCTACAGTCATAGCAATAACAATATCGCCATTATTTGCAGAGCTTTGTTTACGAATAATCACTTCATCACCATCAAAAATACCTGCATTGATCATACTTTCTCCACGTATGGTCAACATAAATAAAGAATCATTTTCAAATTGCAAGTTTGGCGGCAATGGGAAATAATCCGTCGCTTCTTCTACAGCTAAGATGGGTTCACCTGCTGTTACTGTTCCCAGTAAAGGGATTTTATCAAGAGCAATGCCTAATTTTGATAATCCTAGTTGAGTTAGTTCTATTGCTCTCGGTTTGCTAGGATCTCTTTGGAGGTAACCATTCTTTTCTAATCGAGAAAGGTGACCATGAACGGTTGAAGTAGAAGATAAAGAAACAGCCGTTCCGATTTCTCTTACAGTTGGAGGATAACCTTTCAATTTAACTTGATTATATATATATTGTAGAACTTCAACTTGTCTTGATTCGGGATTTTTACTCATAATATATATAAACACCTCGTTTCTATTATTTTATCACTTTAAGATTACCATATATGATAGAACAAATCAAACAAACGTTCGTAGATTCAGAGGATTAAAGAGTGTTTTTTTCAGAGAAATTTGTTATAGTTGACTAATAAATAAAAAAGTGGAGTGATTCGATGTTGCCAAAAGAGCAATTAGACAGAATAAATGAATTAGCAAAAAAATCAAAAAACAAAGGATTGACTATCCAAGAACAAGTTGAACAAAAGGAACTAAGAGATGCTTATATAACCGCTTTTCGTGGCGGAATGAGAAATACTATTGAAGGTGTAAAAATAGTAGATGAAGAAGGCACTGATGTTACACCCGATAAGTTGAAAGACATACAAAAAGATAAAGGTCTTCACGGAAGATAAAAGTGTTTGTTCAATGATGGGATAACCATGAAGTTCTCCCAGATAATAACATTCTAACCATGAAAGCGTTGCACTTGAATAGAAAGAATAGTAAACTAATAGAGTACTATAAGAGAGTCAAAATCGAAAGGATGATTTTTTTGTTTGATAACACAGACCAATTAGCAGTAAATACAATAAGAACACTAAGTATGGATGGTATACAAAAAGCCAACTCTGGGCACCCAGGATTACCTATGGGGGCTGCTCCAATGGCTTACACATTGTGGACTAAACAATTAAAAGTAAATCCAAAAAACTCGAAATGGTTCGACCGTGACCGTTTTGTATTATCAGCTGGACATGGATCGATGCTATTATACAGCTTGTTGCATTTAGCTGGATATGACGTTAAAATTGATGATTTAAAACAGTTCCGTCAATGGAACAGTAAAACTCCTGGACATCCAGAAGTGAACCATACTGATGGTGTAGAAGCAACAACTGGCCCACTAGGTCAAGGAATTGCAAATGCCGTTGGGATGGCAATGACAGAAGCTCATTTAGCTGCTGTTTATAATAAAGAAGGTCATACTATTGTAGATCACTTTACTTATTCTTTATGTGGAGACGGCGACTTAATGGAAGGTATCTCAGCTGAAGCAGCTAGTTTGGCAGCTCATTTGGAACTTGGAAAATTAGTTGTTCTTTATGATTCAAATGATATCTCTCTAGATGGACCGACATCTAAAGCTTTTACTGAAAATGTTGGACAGCGTTTTGAAGCTTATGGATGGCAACATATTCTTGTAAAAGATGGAAATGATTTAGAAGAAATTAATGCAGCAATTGAGACTGCAAAAGCTGAGACAAAAAAACCTACTTTAATTGAAGTGAAAACGATTATTGGATTTGGTGCTCCGAATGCTGGAACACATAAAGTCCATGGTGCACCACTTGGCGCAGAAGGAATTGAAGCAGCTAAGAAAGCATATGGCTGGGAAGGCGAAGACTTCTTTGTTCCTTCTGAAGTAGCAGAACGCTTTAAAGAAACAATGGTTGACCAAGGAGCTACAGTGGAAGAAGAATGGAAGGCATCATTTGAAGCTTACCGTACGGCATATCCAGAATTAGCAGAACAATTCGAGTTATCTTTAAAAAATGAATTGCCACAAAACTGGGATGCTGAATTACCAATATATGAAGTAGGAGACAATGCATTGGCTTCTCGTGTTACAAGTAGCCAAGTATTAAATGCTATTGCAAAAAAAGTTCCTTATTTATGGGGTGGTTCTGCGGATCTGTCTTCTTCTAATAACACGATGATAGCAGATGTAAAAGATTTCCAAGCTGGTCAATATGATGGAAGAAACATTTGGTATGGTGTTCGTGAATTTGCGATGACAGCTGCAATGAACGGAATCGTCTTGCACGGTGGAACCAGAACTTACGGCGGAACATTTTTTGTCTTCACAGATTACTTACGCGCGGCTGTTCGTTTAGCGGCTATATCTAAGTTACCGGTAACTTACGTGTTCACACATGATTCAGTAGCTGTTGGAGAAGATGGTCCAACACATGAACCTGTTGAACAATTATCTAGCTTACGTAGTATGCCTAACCTATCTATTCTTCGTCCAGCAGATGGAAATGAAGTTGTAGCTGCTTGGGAATTAGCGATCACTTCAGTTGATCACCCAACAATGTTGGTTTTATCTCGTCAAAACTTACCCGTATTGCCAGGAACTAAAGAAGGTGCGCGTACAAATGTTGCTAAAGGAGCTTATGTTATTTCTCCTCAAGCTGGTGAAAAACCAGAAGGAATTCTATTGGCATCAGGTTCTGAAGTAGCATTGGCTATTGAAGCTCAAAAAGCTTTGAAAGAAAGTGGACAAGATGTTTCCGTTGTTTCTGTTCCTAGTTTTGATTTATTTGAAAAACAAGATGCAGCATACAAAGAAACGGTCTTACCAAAAGAAGTACGCAAACGTGTATCTATTGAGATGGGTGCGACATTTGGTTGGGAACGTTATGTTGGTCTAGATGGTGCTTCAGTAGGTATAGATAAATACGGTGCAAGTGCCCCAGGAGCAACAGTTATTGAAAATTATGGCTTTACAGTTGAAAATGTTGTAAAAACATACAACAACTTATAAAAAATGGCCATGTAAGTTGAAAGTTTAACTTACATGGCTTTATTTTGTGAGTAATTAGGATGATTTGCGACTTTTTAGCGTAAGAAGTAGAAATTTTGTTTATTTTTCTACTAATATTTAGTACAATTAAGACTTAGAGGTTCGAAAGGAGTGAATCAAAAATGAATTTAGGTCTTGCTATCTTTTTAATTATTTTAGCCTTAGTTGGTGGAGCAGTCGCTGGTTTCTTTCTTGCTAGAAAATACATGATGGATTATTTCAAAAAAAATCCGCCAGTTGACGAAAATATGTTGCGTATGTTAATGATGCAAATGGGACAAAAACCATCAGAAAAGAAAATTAAACAAATGATGTCGTCAATGAAAACACAAACAACAAAAACGACTAAAAAGAAATAAGGACACATGCTGTCTTATTAATACTAACGTGCGAACAGATAGTTATCTGTTCGCGTTTTTTGGTTAACAGGATCATTAGTAAAGGGGTGAGGAAAGAAAATGGGAATTTATAAAAAATTAGGTTGGTTTTTTAAACAAGAAAAAAAAGCGTATATTACTGGTGTGTTATTTTTGTTTCTTGTAGCAATTATTCAATTAGTTCCTCCTAGGATAGTGGGAGTTATTGTAGATGAAGTTGGTCAAGGAACGTTAACGCTTAAAAGGTTGATCCAATGGTTAAGTATTTTAGTAATTGCAGCGATTGCAAGTTACCTATTTCGTTACATCTGGCGTGTAAATATTTGGGGAACATCTGCCAAATTGGAACGAATACTGAGAACACGATTATTTAACCACTTTACTGAAATGGACAATAGTTTTTTTCAAAAGTACCGTACAGGAGATTTAATGGCGCATGCAACGAATGATTTAACAGCAGTTCGAAATGTTGCTGGTGGCGGGATATTGACCTTAGCGGATTCAGTTATTACAGGAGGTACAACGATTATTGCCATGGCACTAGTGGTTGATTGGAGGTTAACGTTAATTGCATTGATACCACTCCCATTGCTTGCTATAGCCTCACGTGTTTTGGGTTCAAAACTCCATGAGCGTTTTAGAGGAGCGCAAGCGGCTTTTTCTAATATGAATGATAAAGCGCAAGAGAGTATATCAGGTATGAAAGTCTTAAAAACATTCGGGCAGGAAGATGAAGATGTTGAAGAATTCAGACAAAAAACTAAACAAGTAGTTGCTGAAAATCGAAAAGTGTATAAAATTGATTCGCTGTTCGACCCTACGATTACGTTTATCATGGGCATTTCTTATGTATTGACCATTATAATGGGTGGGAGATATATAAACTCAGGCACCATCACTATTGGTGAACTAATTTCCTTTATCAATTATATAGCTATGCTGGTTTGGCCGATGTTTGCTATTGGCCGATTATTTAATATTTTGGAACGTGGAAGTGCAAGTTACAATCGAGTTGAGAAATTACTTTTAGAACGCTCAAAAATCATTGAAAAACCTTCAGCATTAACGAAAAAAATAAGAGGAGATATTCAGTATTCCATTGAAAAATTTTCTTACCCTAAATCTGATGTTCCAACGTTAAAAGAGGTTCATTTTGAACTAAAACGTGGGCAAACGCTCGGCGTAGTAGGGAAAACAGGAGCTGGAAAAACCAGCATTTTCAAATTACTTTTAAGAGAATACGATCGTTATCGTGGACGTATTCTCTATGGGAATGAAGACATTAGAGACTACACGTTAGACGCCTTGCTGCAGCAAATCGGTTACGTACCACAAGATCAATTCTTATTTTCGACAAGTATCAAAGAAAATATTCGTTTTGCTAATCCAGAACTATCGCAAGAAGAGGTTGAAAAAGCAGCAGAGTTAACGGCCATTCATACCGATATCTTAGAAATGCCTAATGGGTATGACACAGTAGTCGGAGAACGAGGCGTTTCGTTATCGGGAGGCCAAAAACAACGGATCTCAATTGCTCGAGCGTTGATTATTAAACCTGAGCTGTTGATTCTAGATGATGCTCTATCTGCAGTAGATGCTAAAACTGAAGAGAGAATATTATCCGCTTTGAAAAAAGAGCGATCTGAACAAACAACGATTATAGCTGCTCATCGAATCAGCAGTGTTATGCATGCAGATGAAATTATCGTTATCGATAATGGTGAGGTTAGTGAACGAGGAACACATGCTGATTTACTCATTCAAAATGGATGGTATAAAGAGATGTTCGATAGTCAACAACTTGAACAGAAAATTGAAGGAGGTGCAGACTAATGGAACAAGAATCAACGTGGTCAAAATCATTTACTACTAAAGAACAAGTGACTATTTTAAGAAGAATCATTACGTTTGCTTCGCCTTTCAAAATTCAATTCGCAGCGGGTATCTTATTTGGTGTTTTGTTAGCTGTCACAAATATTATTTTGCCAAGAATCCTTCAAGTATTTATTGATAATTATTTATCAAAGGGAACGGCAACCAATCAGATCATCGGAATGTTTGCTTTGATTTATTTTGGCATGACGCTGGTAAAAATTATTTTTTGGTACCTTAACCTTTATTTATACAATATGGCTTCAGAACAAACAGTGGAAAATATTCGTAATGCAATTTTTAAAAAGTTGCACACTTTGGGTATGCGTTTCTTTGACCAAACTCCTGCGGGCTCAATCGTTACGAGAGTAACAAATGACACAGAAACCATTAAAGAGTTTTGGTCGGTATTTCTGACTATTATACAAGGGATGCTTGGTGTTATCACATCTCTTATTGCTATGATGCTGTTGAATGTCCAAATCTCTCTATGGATTGTTGCGTTGATTCCAGTATTAGGAGTGGTCATTTGGTATTATCAAAAGTTTAGTTCAAGATTGTACCGAAATATGAGAGAAAAATTAAGTTTGTTAAATTCAAAATTAGCTGAATCAGTTAATGGAATGAGTATCATCCAACAATTTCGTCAAGAAAAAAGATTGCAAAAAGAGTTTGATGAAACGAACATGGAGTATTACAAACTGCGTTATGCAATGGTAAAGACAAATTCAATTTTATTAAGTCCAGTCATTGATTTCCTATATACCCTTTCACTAATTCTTATTTTAGGTTTTTTTGGATATGATTCGTTAAACGGACCAATAAGTGTAGGGGTTATTTATGCATTCACATCCTATGCGCGCAATTTCTTTAATCCTATGACAAGCATGATGGACAGCTTGAGTATCTTTCAAGATGGTATTGTTTCAAGTAGTCGAGTGTTGAATGTACTAGATAATGATGAATATACACCGCAACAACACAAAACAGCAGACGCTGAAATTCAAGCTGCTAAAATTGAGTTTAAACATGTGAGTTTTTCTTATGATGGGAAACACAATGTATTAAATGATATCTCTTTTGTTGCTTTACCCGGACAAACGGTTGCCTTGGTAGGCCACACAGGGAGTGGTAAAAGTTCTATCATTAATGTTATGATGCGCTTTTATGAATTCTTTGAAGGCGAGATTTTGATTGATGATGTTCCTATTAAGAATTATCCGATAAAGGAATTAAGAAAAAAAATGGGGTTAGTTTTACAAGATTCCTTTTTATTTTACGGAACGATCAAAGACAATATCCGCTTGAAAAATCCAGCTATAACAGATTTTCAAATAGAAGAAGCTGCCCAATTTGTTCAAGCAGATACCTTCATTGAGAAATTAGCGAACCAATATGATTCTAAAGTCATCGAGCGGGGAGCTAGTTATTCAACAGGGCAAAAGCAATTGATTTCTTTTGCAAGTACAATAGTTACTGATCCTAAAATATTGATTTTGGATGAAGCAACGGCAAATATTGATACTGAAACCGAAACGCTTATTCAAGAAGGTCTCAGGAAAATGCGAAAAGGGCGTACAACGTTGGCTATTGCTCATCGTCTATCTACCATTCGTGATGCTGATTTAATTCTTGTCTTGGACCATGGAAGAATTGTCGAGCGTGGCAACCATGATGAGTTGATTCAACAAAATGGCATCTATTATGATATGTATCGCCTGCAAAATAGTGGTCTTCAAAATGAGGATAGTATGTCCGAAAACATTTAGGCTTTCATTAAATGCAAAAATTAGTGGAAGATGAACGCGATATTCTAATCTATAACGAAAAGAGGAGCTGGGACAAATTGTCCTAGCTCCTCTTTTTGCTATTTCTTATAGTCGTATTTAAATGAAGGGTCAATTTCATAATCCAATTGGTCAAAAGCTTGTTGGATTTGTTCGTCGATTGCCTTTAAATTTTCTTTTGAAAGCTTCACTGTACGGTCTATAGTGATTGGGTCTCCAAAACGCACGGTCACTTTTTTTCTTTTTAACAGGCCACTTAAAGTCATGGGTCCTTGATAAACTGCTGGAATAATTGGCACACCGCTCAGTTTAGCAATTGTAGCGGCGCCACCTTTTATTTCATTTGAGTGTCTTGTTCCTGTTGGAAAGATCATTAAACTTAAATTTCCTTTCTTAAGGATTTTTACAGGTGTTTTAATAGCACTTGGACCAGGATTAGCCCGATCGACCGGAAATGCATTTGCGTGTCTGATGACCCAACTAAGAATAGGATTTTTGAACAATTCTTTTTTTGCCATAAATGTAAATGGTTTAGGGCTAGCAGCTAGTGCTAAATAGACTGGATCAATCCAGGTTCTATGGGGTGCCACTAATATATAGGATGTATCTGTTGGAAGTTTGTCACGATTTTCATAATGGGCATTGCCATTTAAAATCGCTAACAAAAAGCGTAAAGTGCCGCGTAAAATTCTATAAAACAAAATGATTCAACCTCTCATTAATTCAATTTTCTAGTACATTTTTATACTAATAGTATGATTCATAACCCGTATTATAGCAAGTTATTTTTAATTTAACCATGGATAGTTAGAATCTATAAAATAGTTGCAGAATGAAAACGGCAGAACTCTACAAATTTAAAAGAAAAAATTTTCTTTTTTACCCATAATGACGTACAATAGAGAGATAGAAAAAAACGTGCTTGAAAAATAATTATTTTATAAAAAGCAAGAAAGTAGGGGAATGTTGAATGAAATGGAGTATACCAGAACGCGTGATTGAGCAAGGAAGACAATACGTTGCCGAAAAACGCGTCCTTTCAGTCAACTCAATATTAGATAAAAAAATATGGTCTGCTGAAGTCATGGGAAGCGATATATTTCATGTTGAATTAGATGGTTCAACAAAGGAAGATGATTTTTGTGAATGTCTTTATTGGAAAAATCACGGCTATTGCAAACATACAGTTGCTGTTGAACTGGAATTGAGAGATAGAAAAATAAGCCGAATAATGACAGCTGAAAATGCAAAAAAAGTCGCTATTGACTCACCCAATCCAGGACAAGAGTTAACGGAGTCTTTTACACGTATATTTTTAAATGAGAATAGAAAAATAACTGCTTCTACTAAACAAAAACAATCATTGAAATTGGAATATAAAGTTGAAGTAAAACCAATGACTACTGCACTTATAAGAACCTCATTTGATGTACTAGCCTTAAGTCTTAAAGCTGGAATAGATAAAATGTATATTATAAAAGATTTGCCATTATTTTTAGAATGCTTTATCAAAAAGGAAACAGTGGAGTTAAAAGCTGGTCAAGAAATAAATTTTAAGGATATTTCGATTAAAAAAGAAGACAATGAGATTTTAACGAATCTATACAAGCAACAGAAATCCATTCAACTGGTTTCTGGAGAAAATAAAGATGCAAAATCACTATTATCAAACAGTCGTTATTTGATATTGATGACTGCTTTAGCAGAAGAAACGCTTTTAGATATACAAGATAGTGGGAATTTACAGTTTGTTGCAGCAAACAACACTTATAAAACGATGATGTTTGTAGAAGATAAAATGCCCTTTTCTTTTGATATCTCCCAAAAGAATAATACGGTACTGTTATCCATTACAAGTCTAGCAGACAGCCATCTTAAAGAATACGATTGGTTTGTTGCGGACAATATTGTGTTCCAGCCAACATTAGAACAGATGCGTGCATATCGTCCATTACAACAGTTTTTACAACGGTACGATAGCGACAATATTACAATAGAACCAGCGGATATGCCAGATTTCACTGCCTATGTTATGCCATTACTTGTGAAAATAGGAAATGTTTCGATTGATGATCAATTGAAAGATTCTTTTGTTCAAGAACCTTTAGCAACATCCGTTTATTTTGAATACCAGAATGAGGCAGTACATGCGACAGTAGAGTTTAATTATAAACACATGATTTTATCTACTGATCCTTCTAAGAATCAATTACCAGAAGAAGGCGTACAAATTATTCGAGACAGTGAAAAAGAAATGAAAATTATCAATCAACTTATTGGATTTGATTACCACCGTACAGAAACAAATTATACGAAACGTATGGTTCGTGATGATGATTTTTATACCTTATTTACAAAGGAAATCCCAACACTTGAATTAGATGCTACTGTTTATGTAGATGATTTATTGGATAGTATGTTTTTGAACCAAATTGATCCTGAAACGATTATCGACTTGCAAAATGAAGGCTCCTTTCTTGACGTTCGTTTTGACATTAAAGGGATTACACCTGAAGAAGTTGATGATGTATTAAAAAGTTTAGTAGAAAAAAAAGCTTTTCACAAATTTGATAATGGAACCATCCTTTCACTAGAATCAGAAAGCTTTAAGCAAGTCAGTGATGTATTGAACGAATTACGCGTCACAAAGAAATTTCAAAATGGTGGGGTCCAACTACCAAGTTATCGTGGCTTAGAATTAAATGAAAAATTCTCGTTGGATGAAAAAACTAAAGGAACCGTATCAAAGAAATTCAAAAATTTGATACGCGATTTAAATTTCCCAGAGGAATTTGAGGTTGACGTTCCCAAGTCTTTAAAAGCAGAATTAAGACCTTATCAAAAAACAGGATTTCAGTGGCTGAAGATGTTGTCTCAATATGGGTTTGGTGGTATCTTAGCGGATGATATGGGACTTGGAAAAACGATTCAAGTCATCACTTATATTTTATCTGAAATTGAGGAAAAGGGACAAAATGATCCTTTCCTTATCGTTGCTCCAGCGTCGTTAATCTATAATTGGCATTTTGAAATCGAAAAATTCGCTCCTTCAGTTGAAAGTATTGTAATCTCTGGTACAGCTGAAGAAAGAATGCAGTTGATTGAAAATGTTAAGCCTAATCAAGTTTTGATCACATCCTATCCTAGTTTTAGGCAAGATGTTGTTCATTACAAGAAAATGGCATTCAGCACACTGATTTTAGACGAATCACAAATGGTGAAAAACCATAACACGAAAACGTCTCAAGCATTAAGAGACCTAACCATTAAAAAACGTTTTGCATTAAGTGGAACACCTATTGAAAATAAAATTGAAGAATTATGGGCTATTTTCCAATTAATTATGCCAGGATTTTTCCCTTCAATCAAAAAGTTCAAAACTCTTCCAAATGAGCAGATTGCTAAAATGATCCGTCCTTTTGTATTAAGACGAATCAAAAAAGATGTGCTGAAAGAGTTACCGGATAAAATTGAAACCAATTTGTACAGTCAAATGACAAAAGAACAAAAAACTGTCTACCTTGCGTATTTACAACGAATCCAAGAAAGTGTAAATAGCATGAATGGAGCAGAGTTTAAAAAGAATCGCATTGAGATTTTGGCAGGATTGACACGTCTAAGACAAATTTGTTGTGATCCTAAATTATTCATTGATGATTACGAAGGCAGTTCTGGAAAATTGGAGCAACTTAAAGAAACGATTCAAACTGCAAGAGAAAATGGAAGACGTATTTTAATCTTTTCTCAATTTACTTCTATGCTGGCCATTATTGAAAAGGAATTAGATGAGCAAGAAATTGAAACATTTTATTTAAGTGGTCAAACAAAACCTAAAGAACGAATTGAAATGGTGAATCAATTTAATGCTGGAGAAAAAGATGTATTCCTTATTTCTCTTAAAGCAGGTGGAACAGGATTGAATCTTACCGGTGCCGATATGGTTATTCTGTATGATCTATGGTGGAACCCAGCAGTTGAAGAACAGGCAGCCGGTCGTGCACATAGAATTGGACAGAAAAAAGTTGTCCAAGTGCTACGTCTAATTGCTGAAGGAACTATTGAGGAGAAAATTGACCAATTACAACAAGAGAAGAAAGCCTTGTTTGATCAAATAATTACAGAAGACGGAACAATTCAAAAAGAAGGAAGTCAGTTAAGTGAAGATGACATTCGTGAAATTTTGAGTATCGGGATGTAGCAAGAAATAAAAAACGACAGTTAGGCTTGATTTTTTTATCTTTATCCTATACAATTATTAACGGTGCTAAAAGCACTGAAAATTATTTCACACTTCAAAGGATGTAAAGGACGGTGCTTGATTAGTCAAGTCTCCTTACAGTTGAATTTGAAGGAGGAAAATAAAAAACCAATGGAGGAAATATATTATGGCAGTAATTTCAATGAAACAATTGCTTGAAGCAGGAGTTCATTTTGGTCACCAAACACGTCGTTGGAACCCTAAAATGAAACGTTATATCTTTACAGAAAGAAGTGGTATCTACATCATCGACTTACAAAAAACTGTTAAGTTAGCTGATGCAGCATACAACTACATGAAAGAAGTATCTGAAAATGGCGGAATCGCTTTATTCGTTGGTACTAAAAAACAAGCACAAGAAGCTATTAAAGACGAAGCAATTCGTTCTGGACAATACTTTGTAAACCACCGTTGGTTAGGTGGAACATTAACAAACTGGGATACTATACAAAAACGTATCAAACGTTTGAAAGCTATCAACAAAATGGAAGAAGACGGAACTTTTGATGTCCTTCCTAAAAAAGAAGTTGGGATCTTAATCAAACAACGTGACCGTCTTGAAAAATTCCTAGGTGGGATCCAAGATATGCCTAGAATTCCAGATGTAATGTTCGTTGTTGACCCTCGTAAAGAACGTATTGCGATTCAAGAAGCACACAAATTAAACATTCCAGTAGTAGCAATGGTTGATACTAACTGTGATCCAGATGAAATCGATGTTATCATCCCATCAAACGATGACGCTATCCGCGCTGTTAAATTGATTACTTCAAAAATGGCTGATGCTATGATTGAAGGAAACCAAGGTGAAGATGAAGTCGTTGAAGAAACTTTCACAGCTGAAGCACCAGAAGCTTCTGAAACTGCTTCAATTGAAGAAATCGTTGAAGTTGTTGAAGGAAATAACGCTGAATAATAACTAATTAAATTGATATAGGCTGTCTCGAGTAGGGAGAAGTGAGAAGCGACTTTTTACGAAGCGGCGTCATTTCTTTCATGACGAGACAGTCTTTTTTTATGAAAATTAATAAAAAACTAATACAACTCACTAGGAGGAAATATAGAATGGCAAAAGTAACAGCTCAACTAGTTAAAAAATTACGTGACATGACAGGCGTTGGAATGATGGACGCTAAAAAAGCATTGGTTGCTGTTGATGGAGACATCGACGCTGCAGTTGATCACTTAAGAGAAACAGGTATGGCAAAAGCAGCTAAAAAAGCTGACCGTATCGCTGCTGAAGGATTAGCTGGCGTATACGTTAACGGAAATGTTGGTTCTATTACAGAAATCAACTCTGAAACTGACTTTGTTTCTAAAAATCAACAATTTCAAAAATTAGTTAAAGATGTAACTGAAGCAATTGCTGAAGGAAATCCTGAAACTGTTGAAGCGGCTCAATCTCTTAAAGCAGGAGATGGAACTGTAGAAACTGAAATATTAGCAGCAGTAACTAAAATCGGTGAAAAAATCGAATTACGTCGTTTTGCGCGTGTTGAAAAAACTGATGCAGACGCTTTTGGAGCTTACTCTCACATGGGAGGACGTATTGCTGTATTAGTTGTTCTTGAAGGAACAACTGACGAAGATGTTGCTCGCGATATTGCTATGCATATTGCTGCTATCAATCCTAAATACGTTTCTCGCGACCAAGTTTCTCAAGAAGAAATCGATCACGAAACAAAAATATTGACTGAGCAAGCTTTAAACGAAGGCAAACCAGCTAATATTGTTGAAAAAATGATCCAAGGCCGTTTAAATAAATATTTAGCTGAAATTTCTTTAGTTGACCAACCTTTTGTTAAAGATCCTGATTTAACAGTTGGTAAATATATTGCATCTAAAGGTGCTGTAGTTAAATCATTTGTTCGCTTTGAAGTTGGCGAAGGAATTGAAAAACGTGAAGATAACTTTGCTGAAGAAGTTATGAATCAAGTGAATAAATAAATCGATTTTAGTTAAAAAAGGAGCGCAACAGTTGCGTTCCTTTTTTACTACAGTTTTTTGTTGACTCATTTGCTTTTGACCGAGCTAGTTAAGAGTGGCCATCTTGTTCGTTCTGTAAATATTTGATACATAGTGATCTCACTAAAGGAACCGGTACAAGGTCCATCTTTTAAATGAAGTTTCTGTCAGAGTATGGTAAAATAGTAAAAGTGAACGAGCCAATGGAGGGAAATATAAATGAATGAACCAAAGTACAAACGTGTTGTTTTAAAACTAAGCGGTGAAGCCTTAGCTGGTGATACAGGATTTGGAATAAAACCACCAACAATAAAAGAAATTTGTAAAGAAATTAAAGAAGTAAAAGAATTAGGCGTAGAAATTGCCATTGTTGTTGGAGGCGGAAATATTTGGCGCGGTCAAGTTGGTTCTGAAATGGGCATGGAGCGAGCACAAGCAGACTATATGGGAATGCTCGCTACAGTTATGAATGCATTAGCATTGCAAGATTGCCTTGAAAATGAAGGAGTTCCAACTCGTGTTCAAACATCTATCGAAATGCGCCAAATTGCTGAACCGTATATTCGTAGAAAAGCAGTGCGTCATTTAGAAAAGGGACGAGTTGTCATCTTTGCTGGTGGAACTGGAAATCCTTATTTCTCAACAGACACAACATCTGCTTTAAGAGCAGCAGAAATTGATGCTGACGTTATCTTGATGGCTAAAAATAACGTTGACGGTATTTATTCAGCGGATCCAAAATTAGATAAAACAGCTACAAAATTTGAAGAATTAACACATTTGGAAATCATTAATAAAGGTTTACAAGTAATGGATACAACTGCAAGTTCTTTGAGTATGGATAACAACATTCCATTGGTCGTATTTAATTTAAATGAAACTGGAAACATAAAACGTGTTGCATTAGGTGAAACTATTGGAACAACGGTTAGGGGGAAATAATTATGACAAACGCAATTTTAGAAACAATGAAAGAAAAAATGGTTAAAACAGAAGGTGCTTTACAACGTGAACTAGGAACAATTCGTGCAGGCCGTGCAAATGCAGGACTATTAGACAGAATTAATGTTGTCTATTATGGAGCACCAACACCTTTAAAACAATTGGCTCAAATTTCAGTACCAGAACCTCGTGTGTTAATGGTTACTCCATTTGATAAAACATCTATTTCTGATATTGAAAAAGCAATTATGCAAAGTGATCTTGGAATCAGTCCGGCAAATGACGGAAATGTTATTCGTTTGGTCATTCCGCAATTAACAGAAGAGCGCCGTAAAGAATTAGCAAAAAAAGTGGGTAAAGAAGCTGAAAATGCTAAAGTTTCCGTTCGTAACATTCGTCGTGAAGCAATTGATGAATTGAAAAAAGCAGAAAAAAATAACGAAATTACTCAAGATGATTTACGGACTTTTGAAGAAGACATCCAAAAAATTACAAATGATAGTGTTAAAAATATTGATGGTATCGCTGCAGATAAAGAAAAAGAATTATTAGACGTATAATTTTGGAACAAGTAAAAAGCACTACAGACCTTTACGTAAGGTTCTGTAGTGCTTTTATTTATGAAAAGCAGTTTAAATTAAGCTTTTCTTTTATCGTCACCCATTAACAAACTCGTTAACTTGGTTACTATAGCGGAAATAATTAAACCGACTATGAATTTTTTAATTCTTCTGTTCATTTTAGTGTCCTCCTTAAGTAACTAACTGAGTATAATTTATTATAGCATTATTCATTTTTTGAGCCCACTAAAAGGCTCTCATTGCTATCATTTAGTGAATAAATAAGAGGGTGTACGAATTTTATAAAAGAATCCAATGACATAACTATTGCTATTTCTTAAGGATTTACTAAAAAAATTGTTTATTATTAAATTTAATAGGATTTTACCCCCTTTTTTGCTACAATGAGTAATGGTGAATTACGAAGTGGAGGGAAACTCTTGAACTGGTTATTTAAGAAAAGAAATCAAAAAGAAAAAGAAATCACAGCTGTTTCTTTTAATGCTGATGAAAAAATTCCACAACATATTGCTATTATTATGGATGGAAACGGACGCTGGGCTCAAAATAAATTCATGCCTCGAATCGCTGGTCATAAAGAAGGAATGAATACTGTAAAAAAAGTAACCAAAAGAGCAAGTCAAATGGGTGTAAAGGTATTATCGCTTTACGCATTTTCAACTGAAAATTGGAAACGTCCTGATGATGAAGTAAGCTTTTTAATGCAATTACCGGTTGATTTTTTTGACACGTTTGTACCTGAATTAATGGAGCAAAACGTTCAAGTACAAGTTATGGGTTTTATAGAACAACTCCCTAAACATACTCGCAACGCTGTCGAAAAGGCCATAGCAGATACTAAAGAAAATACAGGTATGGTATTAAATTTTGCGCTCAACTATGGAGGACGCAGTGAATTGATTGAAGCTTCTAAAGCTATCGCTGAAAAAGTGAAAGCTGGAGAAATTGAGGTTGAAGATATTACAGAATCTTTATTTGAAGAATCTTTAATGACACATGCGTTAAAGGATTATCAAAATGTTGATTTCATGATTCGCACAAGTGGTGAAGAGCGAATCAGTAATTTTATGCTATGGCAAAATGCATATAGTGAATTTTACTTTTCTCAAGAGCTTTGGCCGGACTTTAATGAACAAGCATTAGAACAAGCTATCGGAGTTTATCAAAAACGACACCGACGTTTTGGGGGATTATAATTAAGTTAGGAGGAAACACAAGTGAAACAACGCATTATAACGGCAATTGTTGCTCTTATTCTTTTTGTTCCAGTCGTTTATATGGGTTCTTGGATTCTAGAATTTGTAGTTGCTGGTCTAGGGATAATTGGATTATTTGAACTATTTAGAATGAAGGGCAATAAGCTCTTTACAATTGAAGGCATTATTTCTATTTTGGCATTATTAGTATTATTATTTCCACATTATGTATCCATGTTTTTGCCAGAGTATATGAACTCACAAGTGATTTTGTATCTCTTTATCTTATTGTTATTAGTTTGTACCGTATTTTCAAAAAACAATTTTACATTTGATGACGTTGCGGTTTCAGTTCTAGGAATAATGTACATAGGGTATGGATTTAGATTCTTGTTGTTAACAAGGCATTCAGGGTTAGATTTATTGTTATTTGTTTTATTTGTAGTTTGGGCAACGGATATTGGAGCGTACTTGATTGGTAGAAAATTGGGTAAACACAAACTTGCTCCATCAATCAGCCCTAATAAAACAATTGAAGGTGCTTTAGGCGGAGTAGTTATGGCTTTAATCGTAGGGTTCATTTATTTGACTTTCTATCCACAAAACTACACTACTGGTTTGATGTTAGCTCTAACCGTTGTTCTTTCAGTAGCTGGACAACTTGGAGACTTAGTTGAATCTGCATTTAAGCGGTATTACAACGTAAAAGACTCTGGTAATTTGCTTCCTGGTCATGGCGGTATTTTAGATCGTTTTGACAGCTTGCTTTTTGTGTTGCCAATCCTTTATTTTTCAGGATTGATTTAATCTTCATATTGAAACGAGAAAGTAGTTGTCCTTTATTGTGATGGCTACTTTTCTCATATAGACAATAAATTGATAAGTCGATTGGTTATTACACTCAACTTATGATAGAATTAAACTTGTTTTGTATGCAGGTTTAATTAGAGAATCAGGAACAAATTTTTAATGAAGTGCTAAAGGAGAGAGTATATGATCACTACCATTATTACCTTTATTATAGTGTTTAGTATTTTAGTTATTTTTCACGAATTTGGACATTATTATTTTGCAAAAAAAGCAGGTATCTTAGTTAGAGAATTTGCTATTGGGTTTGGGCCTAAGATATTTTCTTATCGTAAAGGTGAAACAACGTTTACAATTCGCATCTTACCAGTAGGCGGATATGTTCGCATGGCTGGATACGAAGAAGAAACTGAAATAAAACCAGGTACACCGATTGGCTTAATAGTAAACGATAATAATGAAGTGACATTAATCAATAATTATAAGAAGAAGCAATTATTAGATGCTGTCCCAATGGAAGTAAGTGCTATTGATTTAGAAAAAGACTTATATGTAGAGGGTTACTTAGCCGGAGATGAAACGAACTTGGTCCGTTACCCAGTACTAAGGGATGCTATGATCATAGAAGAAGATGGTACAGAAGTTCAGATTGCACCACTTGACGTTCAGTTTCAAGCTGCTAGTTTGCCAAAAAGAATGATGACAAACTTTGCAGGTCCAATGAACAATTTTATTTTAGCTGCGGTTGCATTTATGGTGCTTGCTTTCATGCAAGGTGGAGTAGTCAGCCAAGAAAATATTTTAGGTACGGTGGTTCCAGATAGCCCGGCAGCAGAAGCTGGCTTAAAAGATGGCGACCGTATTGTTCAGATTGATGATGAAAAGATCACCAGCTGGACTGAAATGGTAGAAATTATACGAGTGAATCCTGATAAGGAATTGCTATTTCATATCGAATCAGCTGATGGAACTGAGAAAACAGTGCCACTAACACCAGCTGCTAATGAAACGGCTGATGGAACCGAAGTTGGTCAAATTGGTGTAGAAAATAGTTTAGATACATCATTTTGGGCGAAAATCAGTTTTGGTTTTACTGAAACGTGGTTTTGGATGACTCAATTGTTTACTGTGCTAGGTTCGATGTTTACAAAAGGGTTCTCAATTGACATGTTTGGTGGCCCGGTTGCTATTTATGCAACGACTGAAACAGTTGTTAGAACAGGATTAATTGGAATAGTCAATTGGCTAGCTGTTTTAAGTGTAAATTTAGGAATCGTGAATTTGTTGCCTATTCCAGGTCTTGATGGTGGGAAACTGCTATTAAACATTGTAGAAGGTGTACGAGGCAAACCATTAAGTGAAGAGAAGGAAGGCATGATCACATTGGTTGGTGTCGCCTTACTGCTGTTACTGATGGTGTTAGTTACATGGAACGATATCCAAACGTATTTTTTTAATTAAAGCCTAACAAAAATTTGATAAAGATGAATTTAACGTGTCAAAAAGGAGACAGCAAACGATGAAACAATCAAAATTATTTATTCCAACTTTAAGAGATGTACCCAATGAGGCAGAAGTTCTTAGCCATAAAATGTTGTTAAGGGCTGGATACATCAGACAACTATCAAGTGGTGTTTATAGCTACCTGCCATTGGCAACACGTGTATTAGAGAAATTGAAAAATATTATGCGTGAAGAATTTGAAAAAATCAATGCAGTTGAAATGTTGATGCCTTCATTATTGCCACGTGAATTATGGGAAGAATCTGGGCGTTATGAAACATATGGCGAAGACTTGATGAAATTAAAGGACCGTCATGGACGTGACTACCTTTTAGGACCTACTCATGAAGAAGCTTTTACAACTTTGATACGTGATGAAATTTCTTCATATAAACGGTTACCACTTTCTTTGTATCAAATTCAAACAAAGTTCCGTGATGAGAAACGTCCTCGTTCTGGTTTACTAAGAGGAAGAGAATTTATTATGAAAGATGCTTACTCTTTTCATGACAGTTTCGAGAGCTTAGATGCAACCTATCAAGACTTTGAAAAAGCTTATACAAGAATCTTTGAACGTTGCGGTCTGGATTTTAGAAGTATTATTGGTGACGCTGGTGCAATGGGAGGCAGCAATTCGAAAGAATTTATGGCTTTATCGGATATCGGCGAAGACACAATCGTTTATTCAGATTCAAGTGACTATTCTGCAAACTTAGAAATGGCTACAAGTTTCCATATGCATAAAAAATCGCTTGAGAATGAAAAAGCTTTAGAAAAAGTTGAAACACCAACTAGCAAAACGATTGCTGAGGTTTCTGAATTCTTGCAAGTAGCACCAGAAAAAATTATGAAGAGTCTATTATTCATTGCAGATGAAAAGCCTGTTTTAGTCATCATCCGTGGCGATCATGAAGTAAATGATGTTAAATTAAAAAACTATCTTGATGTTGCCTTTTTACAGTTAGCAACCGATGAAGAAACAGTTAACTATCTTGGTGTAAACGCTGGTTCGATTGGCCCAGTTGGCATTAGTGAAGATGTAAGAGTCCTTGCAGATGTGTATGTCCAAGACATGGTCAATGCTGTTGCTGGAGCGAATGAAAATGGCTATCATTATTTGAATGTTAATTTAAATCGTGATTCATCGATTGAAGACTACGTTGATTTACGCTTTGTTCAAGAAGGAGAATTATCGCCTGATGGACAAGGAGTATTGAAATTCACTAAAGGAATCGAAATAGGTCATATCTTTAAATTGGGTACTCGTTATTCAGAATCAATGAATGCTACGGTTTTAGATAATAATGGACGTTCTATACCAGTAGTGATGGGTTGTTACGGAATTGGTGTTAGTCGCTTACTTTCTGCTATTACCGAGCAACAATCGAGTGAGGAAGGTTTGAACTGGCCTAGACACTTAGCACCATATGAATTACATTTGATTCCTGTTAATATGAAAGCTGATGATCAAGTTAGCTTATCAAATGAGCTATACACGTCATTACAAAGTGCTGGTTTTTCAGTTTTATTAGACGACCGTAATGAACGTGTCGGTGTAAAATTCAAAGATTCAGATTTAATCGGAATGCCTATCCGAATTACAGTAGGTAAAAAAGCTCAAGAAAACATTGTTGAATTGAAACTTAGAAAAACTGGAGAAGCTTTAGAAGTACGTACCGAAGAACTAATCGATACATTAAACATTCTCCTAAGTTCTATTTAATCGCACGAAGACATTACTATTAAAGGAGTTCAAACAAGTACGCACATCCACTTGTCTGTACTCCTTTTACAATTGTACTTTGATTGTTCGTTTTGCTTCTTAGTACTACCCTTAGTAAGTGAAAGGAGTTTCTCATGAGTTTAAATCAAGAAGAATTATTTCAAAAATTACTAGAACAAATCGGTTTACATCATGAAGACCGTTACAAGATTCATTTTTCTCAAGCAAAAGTTTTAAAGGTAACGGTTCATAAATTATCCAAATGTTGGAACTTCCATTTGCAATTTCAAGATATTTTGCCGTTTGAAATTTATCAAAATCTGTCTGAAAAAATGCAGTTGGCTTTTAATCCAATAGCCAGTGTACAACTGACGATTGAAACGCTTCAACCAAAATTGACCATTGAAAAACTTGAACATTACTGGTCATCTGCAGTGAAATTAAGTGCAGTTTCTTCACCAATCTGTGATAAACCTTTTAGAGAACAATTTCCACTTTTGAATGGAAAAAAGATTCAATTTTATGTTGAAAATGAAGTTGTTAAAGGGCATTTAATGAATCAGTATTTGCCGCCAGTTGAAGAAGCATATGTTTCTTTAGGTTTTCCAAGATTTAAAATCGAACCGGTTATTGACGAGGAATCTCATCTGAAGAAAATAGCTGAATTCCAGGCGAAAAAAGAAGAATCGGAAACGTTGTTGGCTATTCGAGCCAATGAGAATATACAAAAAGCCGAACAAGAAAAGAAACACAATAAAAATCAAGTTCAAGCTCAAAAAGGTCCAATCGTTTTAGGCCGGAAAATTACGGCTAAAGAAGAAGTTAAACAGATGGATCAAATTGTTGAAGAAGAGCGTCGTGTTACAATTGAAGGATATGTTTTTGATGTTGAAGTACGGATATTACGATCTGAAAGACAATTACTTATACTAAAAATGACGGATTATACGTCTTCTTTTTCAGTAAAAAAATTCTCTAACTCTCCTGAAGATGAAGCAGCTTTTGCGGCTGTGAAAAAAGGAATGTGGATCCGAGTAAGAGGTAGTGTCCAAGAAGACAACTTTATGCGGGATCTTGTGTTGAATGCTCAAGATATTACGGAATGGGATCATGAGACGCGTAAAGATACTGCTCCTGAGGACAATAAACGTGTTGAATTGCATTTGCACAGCAATATGAGTCAAATGGATGCAACGAATACAGTTAGCGATCTAGTGGATCAAGCAGCTAAATGGGGACATAAAGCTGTTGCGCTAACAGATCATTTTGGCGCACAATCTTTTCCAGATGCTTTTCATGCGGGTCAAAAAAATGGCATTAAAATTCTTTATGGGATTGAAGCGAATATTGTGGATGATGGTGTACCGATTGCTTATAATCCTGAACATATTGAGTTATCTGAAGCGATTTATGTCGTCTTTGACGTGGAGACAACCGGGCTTTCGGCCGTGTACAATAGTATTATCGAGTTATCAGCCGTCAAAATGCACAAAGGCAATATTATTGAGTCTTTTGAACAATTTATTGATCCCGGTCATCCTTTGTCACAGACAACGATTAATTTAACAGGTATTACGGATGAAATGGTTCATGGCTCAAAGTCTGAGGAAGAAGTCTTAACGTTATTTAAAGAATTTGCGGGCGATCATATACTCGTTGCTCATAATGCTAGTTTTGATATGGGCTTTTTAAACACAAGTAACGCTAAACACAATATCCCAGATGCTACAAATCCTGTAATTGATACACTTGAATTGTCTCGTTTTTTACATCCACAATATAAGAGTCATCGGTTAAACACGTTAGCTAAAAAGTACGGAATTAATTTAGAACAACATCACCGTGCTATTTTTGACTCTGAAACGACTGGACAATTGTGTTGGCTTTTTCTAAAAGAGGCTAGAGAAGAACATGAGATGTTTTATCATGATCAATTAAACGAACACATTGGTGAAGGCGATGCTTATAAACGGGCTCGACCATTTCATGCAACCATTATCGCAACTTCTCAAGTCGGGTTAAAAAATCTCTTTAAATTGATTTCTTCATCTATGGTCAATTATTTTTTCCGGACGGCACGTTTGCCACGTTCTGAACTGAATAAGCTTAGAGAAGGATTGATTATTGGTACGGCTTGCAGTCAAGGAGAAGTTTTTGAAGCTATGATGCAAAAAGGATACGATGAAGCAAAAAATAAAGCAAAATTTTATGATTACATTGAAGTTATGCCTAAAGAAGTTTATGCTCCTTTAATCGAACAAGAGTTGGTTACAAATGAATCAGATTTAGAAGAAATTATTCGCAATCTTGTTAAAATAGGTGGAGAGCTAGATATTCCAGTAGTTGCAACTGGAAATGTACATTATTTAAACCCGGAAGACAGTATTTATCGTAAAATTTTAATCAATTCTCAAGGTGGAGCGAATGCATTGAATCGGGCAGAATTGCCAGAAGTTCATTTTAGAACAACAACGGAAATGTTAGAAACTTTTTCGTTTTTAGGAAAAGAAACCGCGCAACAAATTGTTGTTGAAAATACGAATAAGATTGCTGATATGGTGGATGATGATATTACACCGATCAAAACGGATTTATACACGCCAAAAATTGAAGGTTCAGAAGATGAAATACGTCAATTGAGTTATGATGAAGCGCATCGATTATATGGCAATCCTTTACCAGAAATCATTGAAAAGAGGATTGAAAAAGAACTGAATAGTATTATAGGAAATGGGTTCTCGGTTATCTATTTGATTTCACAAAAATTGGTTCACAAGAGTATGTCAGATGGTTATCTAGTTGGTTCAAGAGGTTCAGTTGGTTCTAGTTTTGTTGCAACAATGACCGGGATTACAGAAGTTAACCCAATGCCGCCACATTATACTTGCCCTAGTTGTCAGTTTTCTGAATTCTTTACAGATGGCTCTGTTGGTTCGGGATATGATCTACCAGATAAAAATTGTCCGAAATGTGAAGCACGTCTGCACAAAGATGGACACGATATTCCATTCGAAACATTCCTTGGTTTTTATGGAGACAAAGTACCAGATATTGACTTGAACTTCTCGGGCGATTATCAAGCAAAAGCGCATAATTACACAAAAGAACTCTTTGGTGAAGACTATGTGTTTCGTGCTGGAACGATTGGTACTGTTGCAGACAGAACAGCGTTTGGTTATGTAAAAGGATACGAACGGGACAACAATTTAACCTTACGTGCCGCAGAAATTGATCGATTGGCAAAAGGGTCAACTGGAGTCAAACGGACAACCGGACAACATCCAGGCGGAATTATTGTTATACCTGACTATATGGATGTCTATGATTTTACTCCTATTCAATTTCCAGCAGATGCTCAAGATTCAGAATGGAAAACAACACATTTTGATTTCCATTCTATCCATGACAATGTGTTAAAACTAGATATCTTAGGTCATGATGATCCAACCGTTATTAGAATGTTGCAAGATTTATCTGGGATTGATCCTAAAACCATTCCGACTGATGATCCAGAAGTTATGAAGATTTTTGGTGGGACTGAAGTTCTTGGCGTAACACCAGAACAAATTCAATCAAAAACAGGTACATTAGGGATACCAGAATTTGGTACACGTTTTGTAAGAGGGATGCTAGAAGAAACCATGCCAACAACTTTTGCTGAGTTGCTGCAAATATCTGGATTATCTCATGGGACAGATGTATGGTTAGGAAATGCAGAAGAATTGATTCGTATGAATAATATTCCTTTGTCAGAAGTAATTGGTTGTCGTGATGATATCATGGTTTATCTTATTCATAATGGTTTAGAAGATGGGATAGCTTTTAAAATCATGGAATCTGTTCGTAAAGGAAAAGGAATTCCTGATGATTGGCAAAAAGCGATGCGAGATCAAAAAATTCCTGAGTGGTATATTGAATCTTGTTTGAAAATCAAGTATATGTTTCCTAAAGCCCATGCTGCGGCATATGTATTAATGGCCTTACGAGTAGCTTACTATAAAGTACACTTTCCAATCCTTTATTATGCGGCCTATTTCTCTGTACGTGCCGATGATTTTGATTTAGTCGCTATGGCTAAAGGAAAAGAGAGCTTGAAATTAAAAATGAAAGAAATCACGGATAAAGGATTAGATGCTTCCACAAAAGAAAAAAATACACTGACTGTTTTAGAATTGTGTAATGAAATGGTTGAACGTGGATTTGAATTTAAAATGGTGGATCTAGAAAAATCCGATCCGACTAATTTTGTTATTGAAGGCAATTCGCTTATCGCACCATTTAGAGCTGTACCAAGTTTAGGAGCCAATGTGGCTAAACAAATTAAAGAAGCTAGAAATGACAAACCGTTCCTTTCTAAAGAAGATTTAGCTAAAAGAGGAAAAGTTTCTAAAACTGTTATTGAGTTTTTAAATGAAAATGGTGTTTTAAAAGGATTACCAGATGAAAACCAATTATCCTTATTTGATCTCTTTTAAAAATTCAACCGATTTAGATCAGTTGAATTCTTAAAGTGAAAGACAACTGAAAAGACTTATTTGATGGTGTTTTGTTGCTTATTACCTGAATTTATGGTACTATTTATTTGGATTTAGATATTCTGTTGAGAGTGAGCGGTGACGCTCACTCTTTTTCGGCAGTAAGTTAGAAAACTAACTATAAGGAGGCGAAAAAGTTGAGTAATGTGGTAGAAACAATAACTGAAATCGTGCAACCTATTGTTGAAAGAAATCAGTTTGAATTAGAAGACATTGAATTTATAAAAGAAGGCAAAAACTGGTTCTTGAGAGTTTACATTGATAAGCCAGAAGGTATTGATTTAGAGGATTGTGCATTGGTTAGCGAACAAATTAGCGAACACATGGATAAAATCAATCCAGATCCAATACCACAAGCATACTTCTTAGAGGTTTCATCTCCTGGAGCTGAAAGACCACTAAAAAAAGAAGAAGACTATGTTAATGCAGTAGGGGAATACATCCATATTTCTTTATACGAACCTGTAGATGGTGAAAAAATTTATGAAGGTACATTAAAAGAAGTAAACAATGAAACGTTGACATTGACTATTCGCATTAAAACTAGAGTGAAAGATATCGAATTCAGTCGAAAAACAATTGCGAAAGCTAGAAGAGCAATTCAATTTTAAATTAAATCATTGTTAGGGATAGGAGAGAAGTGAAAAATGAGCAAAGAAATGTTAAATGCTCTTGAGGCTTTGGAACAAGAAAAAGGAATTTCAAAAGAATTCGTTATCGAAGCTTTAGAAGTTGCTTTAGTTTCAGCGTACAAAAGAAACTATGGTCAAGCACAAAATGTTGAAGTTGAATTTGATTTAAAAAAAGGGAATATCCATGTTTACTCTGTTAAAGAAGTGGTAGATGTTGTTTATGATTCTCGTCTTGAAGTAGGCATAGAAGAAGCTTTAGAATTAAACAAAGCGTATGAATTAGGCGACAAAATTCGTTTTGAAGTAACCCCTAAAGATTTTGGAAGAATTGCTGCTCAAACAGCTAAACAAGTTATCATGCAACGTGTAAGAGAAGCGGAAAGAAACATAATCTACAATGAATTCATTGCATATGAAAATGATATTATGCAAGGAATTGTTGAAAGACAAGATCACCGCTACATCTACGTTAATTTAGGTAAAATTGAAGCTGTTTTATCTAAACAAGAACAAATTCCTAATGAAGTATACAAACCTCATGATCGTATCAAAGTTTACGTAACAAAAGTTGAAAACACATCAAAAGGACCACAAATTTTTGTTAGTCGTAGCCATCCTGATTTATTGAAACGTTTATTCGAACAAGAAGTTCCTGAGATCTATGATGGAGTGGTCGAAATCGTTTCAATCGCTAGAGAAGCGGGTGACCGTGCTAAGGTAGCCGTTCGTTCGAGAGAAGAACACATTGATCCAGTTGGAACATGTGTAGGACCTAAAGGACAACGTGTTCAAGCAATCGTAAATGAGTTAAAAGGCGAAAACATGGATATCGTTGAATGGGATGCAGATCCTGCAACTTATATCGGAAATGCTTTAAATCCTGCTCAAGTTGTCAGTGTGACATTCAATGAGTCTAACGGCAGCTGTTTAGTAGTCGTTCCTGATTACCAACTTTCTCTTGCAATTGGGAAACGCGGACAAAACGCTCGATTAGCGGCTAAATTAACAGGTTATAAAATCGATATCAAATCTGAAACAGACATGGAGGCTATCAATTTGGCTAAAGAAGAAACTGGTTTAGAAAAAGATATTAAATATGCTGAAGTAATTGAAACGATTGAAAGTCAAGAACAAGAAATGAATGAAGAAGAAATTATTGAATCGATTGAAGACCTAGATTCTGAATTTGATGAAATCACAATAGCTGATGACATTGGTGAAGGTAATTTAGATGCTGAGTCTGCAGAAGAATTGATTGAATTAGCTGAAGAACGGGATAACGTGGAAGACTAACAAGAGGTGAAAATGATGCCAAAACGTAAAATTCCTATGAGGAAATGTGTTATTTCCAACGAAATGAAACCTAAAAAAGAGATGCTTCGAATTGTGATCAATAAAGAAAATCAAGTATCTATCGATCCAAGCGGAAAATTGCCCGGACGAGGAGCTTATGTCTCAATTGAACCTGAAATCGTACAATCTGCATGGAAAAAACATGTGCTGGATAAAGTATTGGGTACAACATTGGACGATGCTTTTTACCAAGAACTTTTGGACTATGTTACGCATCAAAAAGCTAGGATGAGTTTATGATAGAAGAACAAAAAGTTTTAAATCTTTTAGGCATGGCAACACGAGCAGGGAAACTGACTACTGGTGAAGACTTAAGTTTAAAAGAAATCAGAAATCAGTCCGCTAAAATTGTGATTGTAGCGACAGATGCAAGTGAAAACACGAAGAAAAAAGTCTCGGATAAGTGTAGGTATTATGAAATTCCTTTTATAATTCACTTTACGAGAAGTGAATTAAGCCAAGCAATAGGAAGAGAGCGAACCATTTGCACCATCACGGATAATGGCTTTGGAAAAAAATTCCGAGAATTATTATCAATTTAATTGGAGGGTGATAACATGGCTAAAAAACGTGTATATGAATACGCTAAAGAATTAGATGTACCAACTAAAAGTGTTATTGATAAAGCAAAAGAACTTGGGATTGATTACAATAGCCATATGTCTTCAATGGAAGACAAGCAAGTTGAACAACTAAATCAAGTATTTGCTTCAAATAAAAAAGGCAATACAGCTCCTAACAAGAGTGTTCAAACAGAAACAACGAGTACTTCAAGTACAAAAAATCAAAAAGGTGGTAATACTATAACGAATCAGAAGAACCAATCCAATCAACCAAACCGTCCAGCAAAAGAAAATCAAGCTGGTACAAACAAGCCGAAAAATACAACAACTGTAAAACCGGCATCAACAAACAAACCAGCTGCTAGACCAGCTGCATCAACAAAACCCAAAACTCAAACAAGCGGTCAATCTGCTCAAACTGGAACTGGAAATCAAGCACCACAACGTGCAGCTGCTACTCCAGCAGGTAATAAAAGTAAACGTACGGGTAACAGACCGTTTAACCGCGGCAGTGTGGGAACACATGGCGGATTCAACAAACGTAAGAGAAAAGGTAAAAAAGGTGAAACTAAACCAGTAGCACCACCAGTAGCACGTAAATTCAAAGAGTTGCCAGAAGTGCTTGTGTATACAGACGGTATGACGGTAGCAGATATTTCTAAAAAGATTTACCGCGAACCAGCTGAAATTATCAAAAAATTATTCCTGCTTGGTATCGTAGCTACATTAAATCAAAGCTTAGGTAAAGAAACTATTGAATTATTGGCTGAGGAATATGGTATTGCAACGGAAGAAAAAGTTCAAGTAGATGTATCTGATTTAGATGTATACTTTGAGCAAGAATCTGCTGAAGAAAACCTTACTTCTCGTCCACCAGTAGTAACCATTATGGGACACGTTGACCATGGTAAAACAACTTTGTTAGACTCTCTTAGAAATACAAAAGTTAGTTTAGGCGAAGCCGGTGGAATTACACAACATATTGGAGCTTACCAAGTAGATGTTGATGGAAAAATCATTACCTTCCTTGATACTCCAGGACATGCTGCGTTTACAACGATGCGTGCTCGAGGTGCGGATGTAACGGACATTACGATTATTGTGGTAGCTGCAGACGACGGTGTTATGCCTCAAACAGTTGAAGCAATCAACCATGCTAAAGCTGCTGAAGTTCCAATTATTGTAGCAGTGAACAAAGTTGATAAACCAGATGCAAATCCTGAACGTGTTATGCAAGAATTAACTGAATATGGTTTAGTTCCTGAATCATGGGGTGGAGACACTATCTTTGTTGAAATTTCAGCTAAATTCGGACAAAACTTAGATGAATTATTAGAAATGGTCTTACTTGTAGCTGAAGTAGAAGATTTAAAAGCAGATCCTACTCGTTTAGCACTTGGTTCAGTTATTGAAGCTCGTTTAGATAAATCAAAAGGTCCAATTGCTACTTTACTTGTTCAACAAGGAACCTTAAATGTAGGAGATCCTATTGTAGTTGGGAATACTTACGGACGTGTTCGTGTAATGGTTAATGAAAATGGTCGACGTGTTAAACATGCTGGCCCTTCTGCTCCAGTGGAAATTACTGGTTTAAACAATGCGCCTCAAGCAGGAGATCAATTCGTTGTCTTTGAAGACGAAAAAACAGCTCGTACAGCTGGAGAAACCCGTGAGAAGAAAGCGATGGCTGAACAACGTTCGGTAACGAATCGTGTAACCATCGACAACTTATTCTCTAGTTTACAAGAAGGCGAATTAAAAGATGTGAATGTTATTATTAAAGCAGACGTACAAGGTTCTGCAGAAGCTTTATCATCAAGTTTACAAAAAATTGATGTAGAAGGCGTTCGTGTGAAAATGATTCATACAGCAGTAGGGGCAATCAACGAAAGTGATGTCACTTTGGCGGCCGCAAGTAATGCAATCATTATTGGATTTAACGTTCGTCCAACTCCACAAGCTAAGGTTCAAGCTGATCAAGAACAAGTTGATATTCGTTTACACCGTATCATCTATAACGCTATTGATGAAATTGAAACAGCTATGAAAGGTCTATTAGATCCTGAATACGAAGAAAAAGTAACTGGACAAGCAGTCGTTCGTGAAACATTCAAAGTATCTAAAGTTGGAACAATTGCTGGAGGATTTGTTACAGATGGTTACATCACTCGTAGCAGCAGTATCCGCTTGATTCGTGACAACATTGTTATCTTTGAAGGCGAATTAGCAAGTTTGAAACGTTTTAAAGACGATGCTAAAGAAGTTAAAAAAGGATTCGAATGTGGATTTATGATTAAAGATTACAACGAAGTTCAAGTGGATGATGTTATCGAAGCTTATGAAATGGTTGAAATTAAACGTAAGTAATACCTAAGAAAGAAGGGTTAAACATGGCAAATCATAGAATTGGTCGCGTTTCTCAAGAAATTCAAAGAGAAGTAAATGATATCTTGAAAAAACGTGTGAAAGATCCCCGTGTTGCTGATGTAAATATAACCGATGTACGTGTAACTGGTGATTTACAACAAGCAACGGTTTTCTACAGTATTTTATCTGATAAAGCTAGCGATCGTGAAAAAACACAACTAGGGCTAGATAAAGCTTCTGGTTTAGTTAGAAGTGAGTTAGGCCAACGTTTATCACTTTACAAGACACCAGAAATTAAATTTGAGCGTGATGAATCTGTTGAATATGGGAATCATATTGATGAATTATTGCGTAACTTAAATAAAGATTAAAAAGGTTCTTCATTTTCTGGCGTTGATAAGGAAATTTCCTCCGGATTACGGGATAGCTTGCGGAAAGCCATGGGACCATTTTGAACCGAAGAACGCGTCTCAAAACTTGCAAGCGTCAAACTTAACGTAGCGGCTAAAGCCGAACGTTAAGTAATTCTCAATGCATCCTCTTTCATGGCTGCAAGCTCCTCCTATTCCTCCGAAAATTTCTGGAATGTGTTAAAAGAAACTCAATTAATTACTGACCAACGTCAAATGTTGCAGAACCATTAAAAATAGTCTTGTTTCTAACCTTCAAAGGGTCAGCCTTTTGAAGGTTTTTTTGACTGAAAATTCAAAAATAGAATAGAAAAAAAACAAATAGTCGCCCTATAAAGCAGGCGATACTTTAATAAAAATTGCTAAAGCTCATAAGGTAACAGTCCAACAGCTAGTAGCTGCTAATCAATTATCAAATCCCAATATCCTAAAAATCGGACAAGTGCTAAAAATTCCTGCTAAATCAAGTACACCAACTATCCCAAGTCCAGTACCGAAGACAACTAACTATACCGTTAAATCAGGAGATACACTGTATAGTATTGCAAGAAAGCATGGCATTACAGTCCAGCAAATCGTGACAACTAACAAATTAACCAATGCTAATCTTATAAAGGTTGGCCAAGTACTAAAAATACCAACTAAATGATTTTTAAGTTCTAATGAATAACGGTTAACCCAAAAAATGGGTGGCGTGATGATTAAAATAAACTCCCCAAAGTAGAGGCCAGATGAAAACTCTAGCATATTATGTGTGGGGAGTTTTTTTCATCTGTCAAAAAGGGTTCAATAATTTTTAGTCACTTTTAATGGATGACGACATTTTAATAATTATGGTATACTAGGAGAGTTAAAAAAAGGAAGGTTGGGATTTAGCTATGGAAGGTATTCTCCCTTTATGGAAAGAACGTGGCATGACCAGCCATGATTGTGTATTTAAACTCAGAAAAATCTTAAAAACTAAAAAAATTGGGCACACAGGTACATTAGATCCAGATGTTGATGGTGTATTGCCTATTTGTGTGGGCAAAGCCACAAAAGTTGTTGAGTATATGATGGAAACGGGTAAAGGATACATAGGAGAAATCACACTTGGGTATTCCACTACAACAGAAGACCGCAGCGGAGAAATTGTTGAACAAGTTAGTGTCAAAATTGTTCCATCACTGGAAAGTATTGATGAAGCTATGTCTAACATGGTAGGGAAAATTACTCAGATTCCGCCAATGTATTCTGCTGTAAAAGTAAATGGAAAAAAATTGTATGAGTATGCTCGTGCTGGTGAAACGGTTGAGCGACCGGTTAGAATTGCTGACATAAAATCATTTAAGCGTACTTCAGATCTTTTGGTAGATGAAGAGCAAGGGACTGTTTCGTGGAAATTTGAAGTAGCTTGTGGAAAAGGGACTTATGTCCGTACTCTAGCAGTGGATCTAGGCGCAAATTTGGGTTACCCTGCGCATATGTCAGATTTAACACGTATCTTAAGCGGAACGTTTAAAGCCAGCGATTGTTTGACCTTAGCGCAAGTCGCTAAAAAAATGGAACAACAAGAAATAGAAGAAGCTTTATTTCCTTTGGAATTTGGCTTGAAAGAGTTGGGTTCTTTTGAAATCGATCAAGAACTTTGGGATAAAGTGAAAAATGGAACCGTACTTCCAATCACTACTGTTCCTAAAGAGTTATTGTCTAAACCGATCGTCTTTATGTATCTTCAAAAAGCTGTCAGTATTTATGCAATTCATCCGCAAAAAAAAGAATATTTAAAACCGATTAAAGTGTTACGAAATAATTTATAGAGGAGTTTTCACATTATGGAAATCATTAAATTACATCATCCATATGAGGAAGATGAAATCCCTAAAGATAATGTAGTATTAGCTTTAGGTTTTTTTGATGGCGTCCACAGAGGTCATCAAGAAGTAATCGGCAGAGCAAAAAAAATTGCCGAAAAAAATCAGTTGAAATTAGCAGTTATGACATTTAATCAACATCCATCAATTGTATTTAAAAAATTAAACCCGGATTATCATAAATACCTTTCCACTGTTTCTCGTAAAGAAGAATTAATGGAAAAAATTGGGGTTGATTTTCTTTATGAAGTAGACTTTACGTCTGCTTTTGCAGGATTGGCTCCTCAAGAGTTTGTAGAACAGTATATTATTGGTTTGCATGCTCAAACGGTTGTAGCCGGTTTTGATTATTCATTTGGAAAAAAAGAAGTGGCCTCTATGGAGCACTTGCCGCTATATGCTAAAGATCGTTTTGAAATTGTAGTGGTGGAAAAACAACTTTTAAAAGAAGATAAAATAAGTTCTACGCGTATTCGCTTAGCTCTAGAGATTGGAGATATGGATGCTGCAAATAATCTACTAGGTTATGTTTATGCTACGCCTGGAAGAGTCGTACATGGGGATGCAAGAGGAAGATTATTAGGATTTCCAACAGCGAATATCGAAGTTGAAAACTTCGTTAAATTGCCCCGCATAGGCGTATATGCTGTTGAAATTTTAGTAGGGGGTCAAGTTTATAAAGGAATGGCCTCTATCGGTCATAATGTAACCTTTGAGCCGAATCGTCCGCTGACGGTTGAAGTGTACATCCTTGATTTTAATGAAGATATTTATGGTGAAGAAGTGACGGTGTTCTGGTACGATTATTTACGCAATGAAGAGAAATTTGATTCGATTGATGCTTTAATCGCTCAGCTGAAACAAGATGAATTAGATACCGCACGTTTTTTTGAACACTATAAAGGATTGACTCATAAGAACTTTTTAAGTGAACACTAAACTAAGACAAAAAAAGGTTGTATGACAAATAGTGTGGTGCATCAAACTAAAATTTCTTCCGGAATGAACGGGTTTGCTTGTATAGAGCCATGAGACCGCCTGAAGCTTATCATCTTCAGGCTTTCAAGCCGTAATCGCTGAAGCGTCAACGCTCTGTAATTCGCATTGAATCCAATGCATGGCTACAAGCAACCCCTATTCCTCCAAAAATTTTGTATAATCAATTTTAGACATCTACCAACACTAAAAATTATAGACCCCAAAAAAGACGAGATATAGCTATCTTGTCTTTTTTTGCGTATGAAAATGAAAAATCTATGAGTTGATATTTTTTATTGCTTATTCGTTTATACATATTTTTTGAATAAATAGGAATTATATACATAATTTATTCTTCAATACGTTAAATAATACAAAAAAAGGTATAAAAAAACACTTTTAGCTTGTTTTAATCTTTTTGCCATGTTAGGATACTTTCATACAATAAAATTAATTGGATGAGGTGTTTTTTATGAATAAAGGAAAAGTTGTTTTAGCTTACTCAGGAGGATTGGATACGTCAGTCTCTATTAAATGGTTAATGGATGAAGGATATGATGTAATAGCTTGTTGTTTAGATGTTGGAGAAGGAAAGAACTTAGACTTTATTAAAGATAAAGCAATCGAAATTGGTGCGGTAGCTTCTTATACGATTGATGCTAAAGATGAATTCGCTAATGAATTTGCATTGATTGCATTACAAGCGCATACGTATTATGAAGGTAAGTACCCATTAATATCAGCGTTATCTCGTCCTTTAATTGCTAAAAAATTAGTTGAAGTAGCTATAAAAGAAGAAGCTGTAGCAGTAGCACATGGTTGTACAGGAAAAGGGAACGATCAAGTTCGTTTTGAAGTTGCTATTCATTCTTTAGCACCAGATTTAAATGTACTTGCACCAGTTCGTGACTGGACATGGTCAAGAGAAGAAGAAATCAACTATGCTATTGAACACTCTATCCCGGTTCCAATTGATTTAGACAATCCCTTCTCTATTGATCAAAACCTATGGGGAAGAAGCAACGAGTGTGGTGTGTTAGAAAATCCATGGATTGCTCCACCAGAAGTTGCCTATGATTTAACGGTTAGTTTAGAAAATACACCGGATATTCCTGAAAGGATTGAAATTGAATTTTTAGCAGGTGTACCCATAGCGATTGACGGTTCAAAATATGAATTGGCTGAGTTAATTCAACAGTTAAACAGCATTGCTGGGAAACATGGAGTCGGACGGATTGATCATATTGAAAACAGATTGATTGGAATTAAATCTCGTGAGGTTTATGAAGCGCCTGGAGCTGTAACCTTAATGACAGCACATAAAGAGCTAGAAGATCTTACCTTTGTTAAAGATATTGCACACTTTAAACCAATGATCGAACAAAAAATAACGGAGATGATCTATAATGGATTATGGTTCAATCCATTAACTGAAAGTTTGGTTGCTTTTTTGAAATCTACTCAAAAGTACGTTAACGGAACCGTTCGGGTAAAATTATTTAAAGGCCATGCCATTGTAGAAGGCAGAAAATCACCAAACTCATTGTATGATGAAAACTTGGCAACTTATACATCTGCAGATACATTTAACCAAGAATCATCTGTTGGCTTTATCAAATTGTGGGGATTGCCTACAAAAGTCCATGCGGAAGTAAATAAAGCAAAAGATACAATTAAAACGAAGTAAAAACGAAAAAAGTACATTTAATAAAAGATAGGATGACAAATATGAAAAAATTATGGGGCGGTCGTTTTGAAGGAGAAAACCAAAAATGGATTGATGAGTTTGGGGCTTCAATTGAAGTAGACCAAGTTTTAGCTGAAGAAGACATTTTGGGAAGTTTGGCACATGTTAAAATGTTGGCTAAAACAGCGATTATTCTTCAAGAAGAAGCAGATGACATCATCAAAGGGTTAGAAAGTCTTTTAGTAAAAGCCCGAAATAATGAGTTGGTATTTTCTATTGAAAATGAAGATATTCATTTGAATATTGAAACGCTTCTCCATAAAGAAATCGGTCCTGTTGCAGGTAAGTTGCACACAGCAAGAAGTCGGAACGATCAAGTGGCTACTGATATGCACCTGTATTTAAAGCGTCAAGTAGGTGAAATTTCCGTATCGCTTGAGGATCTGGAAAAAGTTATTTTAGTGAAAGCAGAAAAGCATATTGAAACAATCGTTCCAGGATATACACATTTGCAACATGCGCAACCCATTTCTTTTGCTCATCATTTATTGGCGTATTACAATATGTTTAAACGTGATTTAGAGCGGTATCAAGATAGTTTAAAACGAATCGATTGCTCTCCACTAGGAGCAGCTGCCTTGGCAGGAACAACATTTCCCATCGATCGTTTGTACACCGCTGAACAGTTAGGTTTCAGTTCTATCTATTCCAACAGTATGGACGCCGTGAGCGATCGAGATTTCATCTTAGAATTTCTATCTACAAGCAGTATACTGATGATGCATCTTTCGCGTTTTTGTGAAGAAATGATTCTTTGGACCAGTCATGAATATCAATTCGCTAGTTTAACGGATACTTTTTCGACGGGTAGTTCCATTATGCCGCAAAAGAAAAATCCAGATATGGCGGAATTGATTCGTGGAAAAACAGGCAGAGTGTACGGCAATTTATTTTCGTTGTTAACGACAATGAAAAGTTTGCCATTAGCCTATAACAAAGATTTGCAAGAAGACAAAGAAGGCATGTTTGATACAGTAAAAACGGTTAAAGATTGTTTGGAAATATTTGCTGGTATGTTGGAAGATATGATCGTGCATGAAGACAATATGAGTGAAGCAACAACGAAAGATTTTTCAAACGCGACTGAATTAGCGGATTATCTGGCTTCAAAAGGTATCCCATTTAGAGAAGCGCACGAAATTGTTGGGAAACTTGTGTTGAAGTGCTTGAAAAATGGCCATTACTTACAAGATATTCCTTTAACCGAATTTCAACATGCTGCTCCTATTATCGAAGAAGATGTTTATAGGTTATTGGAATCTCGTGTAGCTGTTGAACGTAGAAATTCATTAGGTGGCACTGGATTCGACCAGATTAGAAATGAAATTGAAAAAGCCAAACTAGAACTTAATCTGATATAAGAAGAATTAAAAGACAGTGTTGAAGATGGAACTTTCCATTTTTGACACTGTCTTTTTAGTAAAAGTAAGATAAATCAAGTGTTAAACCGGCTTTTTAGATAAACGTCAAAATTAGTCAAAAAATAAACAAAAATTATTGACAGATACAGTTATATTTGGTAAATTAATAAATGTATTAGCACTCAATAGTTTCAAGTGCTAAAAAAGAGGTGATGCAATATGTTAACTGAAAGGCAGATTTTAATTTTAAAATCTATCATTCGCTTATACACTTCATATGAGACACCCATAGGATCCAAAACCTTAATGAATGAAGCTGAAATCAGTTTTAGTTCAGCAACTATTCGTAATGAAATGGGGCGTCTTGAAGAATTAGGCTTCATTGAAAAAACGCATTCGTCATCCGGTCGTGTCCCATCTTTAAAAGGGTACCGTTTTTACGTAGACCATCTGGTGCATCCAGCAAAAATTCAAAAAAAAGATCTTGCGGTCATAAAAAATGCTTTAGGAAATCAGTTCAGGCAATTGGATGAGATTGTTTTTCAATCGGCTGAATTGCTTTCTCGGTTGACCAGTTACACAGCGATAACGTTAGGTCCTGAGATCAAAGAAAGTATTCTAACTGGTTTTCGATTGGTGCCATTAAATGATTATCAAGTTATGGCTATCTTAGTAACCGATAAGGGCCATGTAGAAAACCAAATAGTAACCATTCCGAGGTCAATGGATGTTAACGAGCTAGAAAAAATTGTTCGTATTTTTAATGAACAATTAGTTGGTCTTCCGCTAATGGAAGTATTTAAAAGACTGAAGACAGAAATTCCGATATTGTTGAATAAGTATGTTCGAACAAATGAAGGAATGCTGAATATCTTCGAAGATGTCTTCTTGAAAGCTGGACAAGATAGGATGCACGTAGGTGGAAGAATGAATATACTCGATTTCTCGAATGAATTAAATGTCGAAAAATTCAAGTCTATTTATTCCTTAATGGATGGTACTCATGACTTATCTTCTTTATTGGTTCCAAGTACTACCGGAATCAATGTGAAAATTGGGACGGAGTTAAACAATGAGCTTTTTAATGAGTTCAGTTTAATTACAGCAAGTTATGACATTGAAGGATATAGTTCAGGTGTTATTGCATTGTTAGGTCCAACAAATATGCCCTATTCTAAAATGATCGGTTTGGTGGATGTATTTCGAAATGAGCTTTCAAAAAAAATAATCGACTACTATCAATCTGTAGACGATTAATCAAAAGGAGCTGTTGTTGTGTCTAGAAATAAAGATAAAAAGCAAGAACAAGAAATGGTTGAAGAAACACCAACAGAATTGGTAGAAGAAACAACTGAATCTGTAGAAGTGGAACAACCAGAAATTGATGAACTTGCTAAAGTAAAAGCTGATTTAGAAGAAATGGAAAATAAATATTTGCGTGTACAAGCTGAAATGGCAAATATCCAAAAACGCAATGCAAAAGAACGTGAAGATGCTGCTAAATTCCGTGCTCAATCTTTAGCAACAGAATTACTTCCCGTTATTGATAATTTAGAACGAGCTCTAGCTATTGAAGTAACAGATGAGCAAGGGAAAAGTTTGAAAAAAGGCATTGAAATGGTTATGGAAACGTTCAAGACTGCATTGAAAAATGAAGGCATTGAAGTTATCGATCCTTTAAATGAACCATTTGACCCTAACTTCCATCAGGCGATTCAAACCGTTCCTGTTGAAGAAGGTCAAGCAAGCGAAACAGTTGTACAAGTTTTCCAAAAAGGTTATAATTTAAAGGGACGCGTATTACGTCCCGCAATGGTAATTGTTGCTCAATAAAATTTAGATAACTGTAAAAAAAAATAATAAAAAAATGAGGGATTTATTATGGGTAAAATGATTGGTATTGACTTAGGAACAACAAATTCAGCAGTTGCTGTATTAGAAGGCGGAGAAGCAAAAATTATTCCGAATCCAGAAGGTAACCGTACGACACCATCTGTTGTGGCATTTAAAAATGGAGAAATGCAAGTAGGGGAAGTAGCTAAACGCCAAGCTGTAACAAATCCTAACACAATTAGCTCAATCAAACGTCATATCGGAGAAGCTGGCTTTTCAGTTGAAGTTGATGGCAAAAAATATACTCCACAAGAAGTTTCTGCAACAATTCTTCAATACTTGAAAGGTTATGCTGAAAGCTATTTAGGCGAAACAGTTGATAAAGCTGTTATTACTGTTCCTGCTTACTTCAACGATGCACAACGACAAGCAACAAAAGATGCTGGTAAAATTGCCGGTCTTGAAGTGGAACGTATCGTTAATGAACCAACTGCTGCAGCATTAGCTTATGGTTTAGACAAAGTAGATAAAGATGAAAAAGTTTTAGTATTTGACCTTGGTGGTGGTACTTTTGACGTTTCAATCCTTGAATTAGGAGACGGCGTATTTGATGTATTAGCTACTGCAGGTGACAACAAATTAGGTGGAGATGATTTTGATAATAAAATCATGGAATACTTGGTAGCTGAATTCAAAAAAGAAAACGGCGTTGACTTATCTAAAGACAAAATGGCTGTACAACGTTTGAAAGACGCTGCTGAAAAAGCTAAAAAAGACTTATCAGGCGTAACTTCAACTCAAATCAGCTTGCCATTTATCACTGCTGGAGAAGCTGGACCATTACACTTGGAAATCAACTTAACTCGTGCTAAATTTGACGAATTAACTTATGACTTAGTAGAACGTACTAAAGGACCTGTTCGCCAAGCATTGAAAGATGCTGGATTATCAACATCTGAAATTGATGAAGTCATCTTAGTTGGTGGATCAACACGTATCCCTTCTGTTGTAGAAGCAGTACGCAAAGAAGCTGGAAAAGAACCAAACAAATCAGTTAACCCTGATGAAGTTGTAGCAATGGGTGCTGCAATCCAAGGTGGAGTTATCACTGGTGACGTTAAAGACATCGTATTGTTAGATGTTACTCCGTTATCATTAGGTATTGAAACAATGGGTGGCGTATTTACTAAACTGATCGAACGTAACACAACGATCCCAACAAGTAAATCACAAGTATTCTCTACTGCTGCTGACAACCAACCAGCTGTTGATGTACATGTAATGCAAGGGGAACGTCCAATGGCAGCCGACAACAAAACATTAGGTCGCTTCCAATTGACAGATATTCCTGCTGCACCACGTGGAATTCCTCAAATCGAAGTAACATTTGATATTGATAAAAACGGAATTGTTAACGTAAGTGCTAAAGACTTAGGAACTCAAAAAGAACAAACCATTACAATCAAATCTTCTTCAGGTTTAACAGACGAAGAAATCGAACGTATGGTTAAAGATGCAGAAGCTAACGCTGAAGCTGATAAAGCTCGTAAAGAAGAAGTAGAATTACGTAACGAAGTGGATCAATTATTATTCCAAGTAGATAAAACTATTGGTGAATTAGAAGGCAAAGTTGACGAAGCTGAAGTTAAAAAAGCTGAAGAAGCTCGTGATGAATTGAAAGCTGCTGTTGAAGCAAATGATCTTGAAGCAATGAAAACAAAACGCGATGAGTTAAATGAAATCGTACAAGCATTAACCGTTAAATTATATGAACAAGCTGCTCAAGCACAAGGTGAAGCAAATCCTGAAGGTGCAGAACAAGCACAAGATGGATCTGAAGATGTTGTAGATGCTGATTTTGAAGAAATTGACGATGACGCTAAATAATCTTTATCATTAGAGGATGGAAGGGAAAAGCCAGGGCAAATTGCTTTTGGCTTTTTCTTCTAGATATGCTATGCTCATTAAGGCGAATTTGAGGATACATTAATAAATTGTCAAGTGAGACGATGGAGGGAAATTATGGCTAAAAGAGATTTATATGAAGTGTTAGGAGTATCAAAAGGTGCTTCCGATGATGAAATAAAAAAGGCATACAGAAAATTATCAAAAAAGTTCCATCCGGATATTAATAAAGAAGCTGGATCTGAAGATAAGTTTAAAGAAGTTGCAGAAGCTTATGAAGTATTAAGCGATGCCAACAAACGCGCAGCTTATGATCAATATGGTCATGCAAGTACGGATCCAAACTTTGGAGCAGGTGGCGGCGGATACGGCGGCGGAGGCTTTGGTGGTTTCGGCGGCGGTGGTTTCGAAGATATCTTTGAATCATTCTTTGGAGGCGGCGGTCGATCTCAAAATCCAAATGCGCCTCGTCAAGGAGACGATTTACAATACACAATCAATCTTGAATTTGAAGAAGCTATTTTTGGAAAAGAAACCACAATTAGTTATAACCGTGAAGAAGAATGTAAAACGTGTCATGGTGATGGGGCAAAACCAGGTACTCACCCTGTGACGTGTTCTAAATGTCATGGTACAGGTTCATTGAACGTTGAGAGAAATACGCCACTTGGTCGAGTAATGACACGTCAAACATGTGATGTTTGTCATGGTACTGGTCAAGAAATTAAAGAAGCTTGTCCAACTTGTCATGGTTCTGGACATACGAAAGACAAACATACTGTTAAAGTTACTGTTCCTGCAGGTGTTGAAGATGGAAATCAAATGCGCTTAAATGGACAAGGGGAAGCCGGTAAAAATGGCGGACCTTATGGTGATCTTTATGTTGTTTTCCGTGTTAAAGCTAGCAACCAATTTGATCGAGATGGATCAGAAATTTATTACGAATTGCCAATTAATATCGTCCAAGCATCTTTAGGGGATGAAGTGGAAGTTCCAACCGTTCATGGTAAGGTTAAATTAAAAATACCTGCTGGAACACAAACTGGAACAAATTTCCGCTTGAGAGGCAAAGGAGCACCAAAATTGCGTGGTACTGGTACAGGAGACCAACACGTGAAAGTTAAATTAATGACTCCGAAAAACTTAACAAAAGAACAAACAGACTTGTTGAGACAGTTCGCTAAATCTAGCGGTATGGAAGTTGAAGAACAAGATGGTTCGATTTTTGATAAAGTAAAAGATGCATTTAAAGCAGATAAGAAAAAGAAATGAACCGATTTTTTTAAATAAGTAGATTGATTAAAAATGGTGTTGGTATTTCAAAAGAAATTTCTTTTGGAATGAACGGATTTGCTTGTAGAAAGCCATGGTACCGCCTGAAGCTTATAATCTTCAGGCTTTCAAGCCTCAAAAAAAGCTTAATCGCTGAAGCGCTAATGCTTTTTAATTCGCACTGAATACTTTACATGGCTACAAGCAAACCCTATTCCTCCAGAATTTTTGGTTGAGTGGTTGAATAAATCTACCAGCACCAAAAATTTATCTACCCAATTAATATGAACTTTGTTTATCATGTGAAATAAAACCTGAGCTAATGCTTAGGTTTTATTTTTGTCTTGGGAGCTAGTTTGCGCCAACGCATTGTAATTCAAGCTTTTCACTGGTATAATTTACAGTGACACTTTTTCGGAATAAATAAAGAAGGTAGGCACGACTAGATGAATAAACAGGAATTAAATGAAAGACAAAAACGCATTCGGAATTTTTCCATTATTGCCCATATTGACCATGGAAAATCAACATTAGCCGATCGTATCTTACAAATGACACATACGGTTGCTGACCGTGATATGCAAGCACAATTATTAGACTCGATGGATCTTGAACGTGAACGAGGTATCACAATCAAGTTAAACGCAATTGAATTGAATTATATTGCCAAAGATGGCGAAACATATACACTACACTTGATCGACACACCAGGACACGTTGATTTCACGTACGAAGTTTCAAGAAGTTTAGCAGCGTGTGAAGGGGCTATCCTAGTTGTTGATGCAGCACAAGGAATCGAAGCTCAAACACTGGCTAACGTTTATCTTGCTTTAGATAATGACCTTGAGATCATCCCGGTTATCAACAAAATCGATTTACCAGCTGCAGATCCAGAACGTGTTCGTGCTGAGATCGAAGATGTAATTGGAATCGATGCAAGCGATGCAGTTTTAGCGAGCGCTAAAGCCGGTATTGGAATCGAAGATATCTTAGAACAAATCGTTGAAAGAGTGCCAGCTCCAGTTGGTGATATAGATGATCCTTTAAGAGCGTTGATCTTTGATTCGGCTTACGATGCTTATCGAGGAGTTGTCTTAAACATCCGTGTGATGGAAGGTATGATCAAACCTGGCGATACGATGAAAATGATGAGTAATGGGAAAACGTTTGAAGTAGCTGAAGTTGGGATCTTTTCGCCTAAACCGATCAAACGCGAATTCCTAATGGTTGGAGACGTTGGGTATGTTACTGCAAATATCAAAACGGTCCAAGATACTCGAGTTGGAGATACCATTACATTAGCTGACAATCCAGCTGCAGAATCATTAGAAGGTTACCGCAAAATGACGCCAATGGTTTATTGTGGAATGTACCCAATTGATTCTTCTCGTTATGGCGATTTAAGAGATGCTCTAGACAAGTTACAATTAAACGATGCAGCACTTCAATTCGAAGCTGAAACTTCACAAGCGCTTGGATTTGGGTACCGTTGTGGGTTCTTAGGACTCTTACACATGGACGTTATCCAAGAACGCCTTGAACGTGAATTCAATTTAGATTTGATTACAACAGCTCCGTCTGTTATCTATCATGCAAACTTGACAGATGGCACGCAAAAAATCGTAGCGAATCCAGCTGAGATGCCTGAACCAGGTGTAATTGAATCGATTGAAGAGCCTTACGTTAAAGCAACGATCATGGTACCAAATGATTACGTCGGTGCAGTTATGGAAATTGCACAACGCAAACGTGGCGACTTCTTAACGATGGATTACATGGATGATAACCGTGTAAACGTGGTTTATGAAATTCCATTATCTGAAATCGTGTATGATTTCTTTGATAAATTAAAATCAAGTACTAAAGGCTATGCTTCTTTAGACTACGAAATGATCGGCTATAAGAAAAGTGCTTTATCTAAGATGGATATTCTATTAAACGGCGAAAAAGTAGATGCTTTAGGATTTATCGTTCATAAAGATTTTGCTTTCAACCGTGGAAAAGCGATCGTTGATCAATTGAAGACGATCATTCCAAGACACCAATTCGAAATCCCAGTTCAAGCAGCAATCGGACAAAAAATTGTTGCGCGTTCAAACATCAAAGCCCTACGTAAAGATGTTACAGCTAAACTCTATGGTGGTGACGTGACTCGTCGTCAAAAACTATTGAAGAAACAAAAAGCTGGTAAAAAACGGATGAAACAAGTCGGATCAGTTGAAGTTCCTCAGGAAGCGTTCATGTCCGTTCTTAAGATGGATGACGAGTAAAAGGTTGATATATTAGCGTTTTATCTGAATTCATACAACTGAAAAAAACATTTTGCCAACATTGACTTGAATTTTAAGTTGAATGTTGGCAATTTTTTGTTTTATAAGTAGGCAAACTGTAAATCTCTATTCAAATAGTTTTCAAATATAATTACTGTTTCTTTTTTTGTTTGCAATTAAATAACATTGAGTTACTAAGTGAATATTATCTCCTTTTAAAATAGTATCTAAATTAACAGATGGACTAAATAAAGAACAGGTGAAGCATAATTAAACGGTCCAGGAAGACCCACCGAATTTAAATCTCTTCTCATACTCGGAGAGCTACCCAATGCGGTGAGGCGTTCAAGGTAGGTGTATCATTATCCCATTTTACATATCAAGGCAGTTTCATGTTCCAAAGATGAAAGTAGTAAATCAAATCTAATCGCTCATTTAAATAGATTTATGCTGTATCAATCGAGCGAAAGCCAGCATCCAATGATTTTGAAACACATATTTCTCATTCTTGCTCTTCAATCTGATAAACACCGAATCCTAAATAGGCATTTTTACTTCACTGTTCAATGTAATATAATTAACCCTCCTAAAGTTTAACTTGATTTACAAATCAAGTGTAATCCTTTAGAGTAAATCTAAACCAAGAGAAAAAAATAAATTTTGAAGTGATTTGATGTTTTATACTGTTCAAGAAATGTCTACGATGTTAAGTATGAACGCTCATACAAATCGCTATTATACCAATCAAGAGTTGATTACTCATTTAAAAAGGGACGAAAATAGTTATCGCAAATTCGACGAAGAGTCGATTAATTGGTTGATTATTATCTATTACTTATGTCAGTACGGGATGACAATTGGACAAATTTGCGAATATATCTTGCACTATGTTTATAAGGTAATCCAACGATCGAAAAACGTTACCATATTGTTCAAAATTTAAGAGAGAACGAAACAATAAATTGCTGAGACCGAACTTAGCTTAAATTTCCTGAATGAAAAGTTGGAACAATACGATCAAATTTTAAGTGGGGAAATAATGGATGAATTAAATCCATTAAATTGGACCAATAAAAAAGACGAGTTTATTTCTGAGCAAAGGAAATGATTATTTATGAATGATATTAAAATAGTTCCACAAACCTTTTTCTCTGGTACTTCTGAGGAATTGAAAAGAAAATTTGATGATATGATATATTGCAATTATGATGAAACTACTTTTGCTAATACTGAAGCAGCAGTAACTTGGATTATTCGTGGATGTATTGACTACTTCTTTACATTAGACGAAGATTTTTTAGGCAGTGGGAACGAAAGTGGAATTCCAGATCCAAAAGCAGATCATTTTGCAAATAATATTTATAGGCTAACCAATGCAATCAGCTATTTAGCAGGATTATGGAAAATTAAAATAAATAAACCTGAAGGAATAAAGTTATTACTAGATATTCGTACACTGATAGTTCACTCTGGAGGGCCAGTTAACGATATAGCTTCGTTAAAATTAAAAGAATATAAAGATAACCAATTAGGACGTATCTTTAGTCGATACAAACGTAGTGAATTTTATTTTCATAATGAATTTTCTGAAATGGATTATTGTATTCAAATTTGGAACGATAAACATGATAAGAAAAAACAATATCATCAATCTGAAGTAGATTATCATGTAAGAAATGAGAGTTACCTAGATGTCTCAATATATTTGGAACACAACGACATAAGACACATCGTTTTATCTTACATTAATGAGTTTTTAAATCGAAAGTCAGAATCTCAAAAAACTAAAAATCCTAAAAAACTCCCTCCTAAAATCAAAAACAAAATTATTAACAAAGAAACCCATGAGATAGATTTTAACAAAATAGCTGATTTAATCGGGTATGGTACCAGAGGAGGGTATTTAATTGAAAATAAAATTGAACACTGGAACGGATTTGGATTAGAAAGATTATATATTTATGCAAAATCGAAAATTGACATACCTAGTAAGGCTCGTGAATCTATCATAGATACCATTGAAAATGCAATGGTATCTTTTTGGGACGATTATCAAAACAAAGAAATTCTAAATGAAGAAATTATTGATTTAGATATTAGAAAAGTTTTTGGAGAGTATACACCATCGTTTGAATTAAAAGGTTATCTAGAAGGACAAAAATTATTTATTAATATTGCTCCGTTCTTTAATACAAGAAATAGACATGATCAGACCGATATTGATTACCTAGTAAAATTCATTAATGAAGTAAATAATGTTTTAGAAAAAACTATAAATCTTGAGCAATCAGTAGATGGCCTAATATGTGACTACTTCGTTCAATCTATTTTGAAAAAAAATAGATAGTTGAGGAAAAGAAGTAAATAAAAAAGCCAACAAATCTGATTTATTATGTGTATATACTCAATCAGATTTATTGGCTTTATTTAACGTTATCATTATATTTAATTTATAAATATTTAGTAATCTTTTGATACAATGTTTTTAATCTGGGTTGACACCTATGGCCCAAAGCATCTAACCCTTTGTTTTCATGAACTATTCTTTCAGTATCCTCAAATAAAGCATGAAAATTATCGGTTTCACCGATATATACTGATTTATCATAATTAAAATAATTAGAATCAGCACTAAACTGATCTCCGGTAATGTCAATTATTATTTGATTTTCAGTTAATAGCCATGCATGAGTCTGAATATTCTCAAACAAATCCGGTCTAAATGTCCCAAAAACATAGTAAGTTTTTATTCCATACTCTAGTAAAAATTGAGCCAACAAGTCACTGGTATCTCCACAGCATCCTCTCGGAAATCTATAAAAAGAAAAATCATCATTAAACTCTCCATTATTTTTTGCCATTTCAATAGCATCTCTAAATCGGATAACTAAACTTGTGGTATGTTTCATCTTATTCTCCATAAAATTTATATTTAGTAGTAATATATCATTCTTTTTAAAAATTTTCTATAATGAATAAGAGTTTTAATTCATTATAACTGCCTTTTTTTGATTCTACAGAAGAGAAAAACGATAATGATTTTAAATCAGAACTTTTTCGGAACTAAATAGTAGGAGCGAGTGAAGGGAATTAACTAAATTAAAAGATAAACTATTTTAAAAATAAAATTGTCTTATACTTATTCTTGCATTGATTTTGAAGAAGTAATCCAGATTCATTATTTACAATTTATTGTGAGGATGTAAATTATAAATTTTAATATAACAACATGAAAGGAATGATCTTAAATCTGGAATATGTTTGGGTTGAAAAGGATAAAGATATTAAAAATATAGAAAATGAGAATCGGGCAATAACATGACAATGAATAAACTACAAATGAACCAAGCCATTTGACTAAAGGTAATAGGGAATGGGGGCTTAAAAACATTGATGGCATAAATGACTTTTTCAACTGCCCAAACACTAGTATAGTTTTTTAAATTTTTCAAAATATCACTTCCTTTGAAAATAAAAAAAGAATAATCAACCAAGATCGCTCGTAGATTTTGTATTATTTTTATTTCGTGTCCAGTTACTTATTATTAATTCGTCGGTATAATTCATATCTGGATCTTCTGAATAACAAAAACTTAAATTAGTATCTGATTTTAATTTTTCGTATAAATACTCTCTAAGAATTCTTGTTTTATTATCGTTGTAGGTTGAACGCTGACCTAAACTTCCATCTTTTCTTAAAGGGTTTCTTTTAACTTTATAACAATAGACACTATTTTCATTTTCAGACATAGATTTATTAATTGAATTTACCATCACAATCTTTTGAGCTGATGATTTCTTGGGAGTAACACAAGTAGGAATACGTTCAGCTAACTTTTGATAGAAAGTGGTAAATATTTCTTGTATATTTCCTTTTCCATTTGTTTCAATACCAAAGAAATCTATAAATTCAGTGACACTATCGAACATTACACGAGCAGAGTTGGCAGGGGCTTCTAGTTTTTTTGAAAAGTCGTTTTCGTAGAAAAATTCTAACTTTAACAATGCATATTCAGGTCTTTTTTCCGTTGTATTGTATAATTTTACTAATACAATGTAATTCTGCTTTTTGGATTCGAAGCAGAATGAGTCAATAACCCAATCGTCTATTTCCATGTTTCTTTTTAATTCTTTAAAATTTCCAAGAATAGGTGGCATATAATTCCTCTTTTCATGAATTTACTAAAAGTATATCATGATTTAAAGAACTATCAATTCAGGTTTTCAAATACACCATTACTTGTCACTAGAAAATTACTTTCCATATCATGGCCGAGGGCTTTATAATCAATGTAACTTTGAAGGTTGGAAGGTACTTCTCCCAATTATCCCATTTCTTCCACATAGTAGGTGGCCACATCTTCCATAGATTCATAATCGCTATGATAAATAATGTCGTCTCGATGCCTTAATAATTCTTCAAGATTATTGAACCATATGCTTTGGATTTCAGCTAGTTCGTCATAGTGAGGTGTCCCTTCAAGCTCTTCGACCATCGCACATAATCGATTGATTTCATGGATAGATGTATATTCATGAATGGTAAAAGGAACTTCATAATCATGAATGGCAGATTCTTCGTGTTCATCGTTTAGTCCAATCTTTTCTTTTACATCTTCCACACTGATTGGTGTGTGAAACCAAGCACCAACAAGTTCGTCTTCATTATATTTTCCTAAATTAGAAATATAGACTTGCATTTCCATAATCATACTTCCATGTCTTTATAAATAAAAAAATACAACAAAGATGTTGTGTTCACAGTTCCTTCGATTTAGCTAATATTAATTTTAGAGGCGCAAATATAGCTAATCCATAGGTAATAAGAAAGTCAATATTTGGTAATAATTCTTTTCTTTGTTCTAACCCTTCTTCTGAACTATGTCTAAAATATTGAATTCTTTTTTGATAGGAATTAATATCATTACTAGTTATATAGTTAAAGTAAAGAGTTTCAGTATCTAAAGACAAGAACCTATGCTTTTACTTCAAGATAAACTCAAGCATATTAGCTATTTCTTTTAATTTTTCTTCATCAGTCATTGTATGAAAATTGACGCCTCGTGTTGAAATAATTTTAAATGTTTCATTTAGTTGATCTTGTAAATAAAAACTATCAGATACTTTAAAACTTAATTGATTAATAAGATTTTTTCTTGATTGCCAAGGTACACCACTAGAACTTTCTCCCTTATTTTCAATTAGATAAGTTCTAACTTAGCCACACGCAAATTCTTCCAACGTTAAAGGAGTATTTAGTAATTCAGGAAATTCTTCAATAAAGTAATTATTTTGATATAAATAGAAACAAATGGAAATAAATTAAAATAAACTGACCGTTCAACTCAGTACCATATGAATTTGTTGGTTGACATAAATCTTTAAATTTTCGTATGGCTTCTTTAGGATGAACCACATGTAGTTTATTATAAGGAACATAAATGTTTTCAAGAATATCAAACCAACCTCATTCAATTTCACTTGCCCAAATGGGTGTTATACCATTTAATTCAGCAGCTAGGGGAAGACACCAATGCCATCAAAAAGACTTCTTAAGGTTAAAATACTTGAATTTTTGTTTTTAATTTGTATCATCTCCTTTAAAATAAAAAAGCATCTCTAATTGAGATGCCCTGTGTAATCATATTTTATCAACTTGTAACCGCTAAATTTTTTAATAATAATTGTTAATTACGTTAATAAGTCTGATATACTGAATTGGATAGTTAATAAATTTATGTTATTAATGTAATTTTTACATATTGGTTAGGTTACTAAAATTAAATTTTGAAAAAGGAGTATAAATAATAATGAATGAAATTTCTATTGATTTATCGACACAACCTTGTCCAACTTTTAATCTTCAACATAATTCAGAATTAATTATTCAGAATAAAAACTTTATATTTGGAAAAAATGGGTCAGGTAAATCAACACTGAGTTCAATAATTCTAAATCAGTTTCAACATGAATATGAAGTGCGCATTTTTACAGGTTTTGATAATATTTTAGTAGACAATAAGTTGAATGCAGTAGTTCTAGGTGAAGAAAATATAGAAATAAAAAAAGAAATAAAGAATTTAGACAAAGAGATTTCCTCACTTACAGAACAAGAAACTACATTATTGAGTGAATTTAGAAGTTTGAATTGGAAACCAGAATATGAAGAAAATGGTATCCTCAAAAATAATTTATACGTTAAAGCAATTGATGTAGAACAAAAATATAAAATTAAAAGTCGTGAAATAGATAAATTTTATCAAGATATTGCTAGAAAATTGAAGCAACGAACCAATCCACAAATCACAAAGACTACATACTACAAAAATGATTTTATTAAGGACGTTCCTAGAGCTAAAGAATTGAGTCCTGATGAATTGAAACGTTGTATTACTGTCCTTAGAGAACAGGCAAAACCGGAAGTTTCAGTACCAATTATTAATACCTTTGATCTAAAAAAAATTTTAGATAGAACAAATGAATTAATTCAATATCATTTAGAAGAAGCGGTCATCATTGATGAACTTAAGGATAATCCTGAAAGAAAAGCGTTTGCTGACCAAGGACGAAAAATTCATCATTCTGGTGAGAACTGTGCATTTTGTGGAAATACTTACACAGCAGAACGTTCTCAAAAATTAGAAGGTTATTTTTCTGGATCAGTAATCAGAGATTATCAAGAAACAATTAATAGCTTTGTATTGGAATTAAATGGAAAAATATCACATATTAATGATATGGAATTTCTTGATACCATTGATTTTTATAGTTCTTTTATCAATGAGGTTGAACAGTATAACAGTATATTGAAAGAAAAACAGCAAGAAATCAAAATTTTCTTGGAGACTTTACTTTCTTTGGTACAAGACAGACAAGTACATATTTTTGATACTAAGGATACTATATCAATCAGTATTCCTGATAATTTAGATACTCAAATGGAACTAATTAATCAACTAGTATTAAAAAATAACAAATTTACTGGAAATCTTGAAACAGAGCATCACAAAAACATGGAACAAGTTCGTTTGCATTATGTTTTTGTTAACCTAAATCTTAAAGAGGAATACAAAGTTAAATGGAAAGGATATGAAATTGAAATATTTGAGTTGGATAAACTAAAACAAGATTGTGTGACAGTACAAGATGAACTTGAAATTAAAAAACATTCTATTTTGGGCAATGAAATAAAACCTGAACTGGGAACTTTATATTATATAAAAGAACAACTTAGTACTAAGGAAAATGCAAAAGTTAAGTTACTTCAACAAACTAGAAATACAAGTAAGCTCGCTGAAAACATCAATACAAAATTGAGAGGGGTAGGTAAACATAATTTACAATTAGAACTACAAAAAGAATCAGATGAAATTGAGTACTACTTAGTAAAAGATTTAGAAAATGGAGTAAGGCCAATTGACCAAGTGTCTACTGGTGAAAAAAATATTATTGCCTTTTTATATTTTATTGAGAGTCTAAGTGTATCTAAACATCCTAGTAAAAAGATAATAATATTTGATGATCCAATGAATTCTAATGATGATACTATGCAATATCTTATAATTACTGAGCTACAAAAACTCTATCAAGGAAAAAATAGAGAAAAATTTAATCCTGTCAGCGATTACTTTATTTGTTTAACTCATAATGCACATTTTTATTTAAATGTTCAGCCTCAAGGATACTTTAAGGAAAAGAAAAAAGATCCTAATGATGAAACTAAGCTAATCGAAGTTTCTAAATATGATAAAAATAATTTTTTTTGGATAACAAATGGTAAGTTTCATAGAATCATGTCTGAGAAGGAAGATTTAACTACTCACTATGAAATTTTATGGATGGAACTCAAAAGCTTGTATGAGAGTGATTTGCTTAATTCAATGCTTAATTCAATGCGACGTATTATAGAAACCTATACAAAATTTAATAAGATTAATCCTCAAAAATTTTATAAAGATAAGGAAGAGCAGCAAAAACTTTTCAATGTTAACTCACACTCTATTGACGATTTGTCTGCTGAATTAGTTGGGAAGACAAAGGAAGAGACTTTGAATCTATTTTTGCAATTATTTATTGATAATGATGCAGAAGCTCATTTCAATAGCTATTGGAAGAAATAAGTAAAAAAGATAGTAGCAAAATACTTTAATAAATACAAAAAGGTGTAAATTTTGTTTTAGTATCTATGAAAGTTATTCTATTGTGGTTTTAAAGAAGGCAACTAATCAATGTCAGTTTTAAACAATGGTTGTCGCCAAACCACTAGTTAGGATTTTAAACAAATAATGGAGAGGTTAGCAATGTCGCCTCTTTTTTTTACAATGGTAAAGAAAGTCCTAGGGTACAAATTTTTTTTGATAATCTTTCTAATTCGATAAAATATCGGGATTAGTTTACTTAAATAAAGATTTCATCTGACAAAGAGATTACCTAAGATAAAAAAAATATCCCAAAATGAGATGTCTAGGATTTTCTCTTAAGTTAATCTCATTAGAAGTAAAACAAAAAAGAGACATACTTTAAATATGCCTCTCATAAAACTTAATATGAGTTAGGTAAAAAAACAAACGAAATATACTACCAATTTTAGAACCCAAAAATAGAACAAATTGGGTTCAAATCTAATCAAATCCATTCAATATAGAATAGATTTCTATAAAACGCTGTCATATCAAGTTTTTTCCTGCTTATTCAAAACGTCAAATATAAAACCAGGTCTTAAGAAAGTACGTAAAGATTCACCGTTCTCTAAGTGGTAATGTTCGCTTTATATCATCGTTTTAGGAACTTCTTTTTGATAATAGTCTGGATAATATTTCATTTTTTCAACGATTTTTGTTGATAAGAATTTAATTTACCGCTTTAGACAATGAGAGGTAAACGAGAAGAATGAAAAAATTATCGATTTCATGATAGATAATTGCGGAGTAAATTTCAGAGGCAATTTCAATTCGTTACTGTTCTTTATGAAAGTGAGTCATTTTTTATCGATTTTTTCGTTGGACTCATCTGTATCTGTATCTCGATCATAAAAAATAGTAAATAATGGCAGTAAAAAATGGAGGGGTTTGAATGAGCTATTTTTCAAGTAACTATATTTCAATGAAGTATCCTTTAAGTGATTACAGTTGTGATGGTCAGGGATTAAGAAATGCTCAAGTAGGAGCTATTCATGCTTTGGGAGCATACTTCACTACAAAAAAAGAGCCTGTTCTATTATCGATGCCAACTGGTACAGGTAAGACAGCAGTTATAATGATGGCGCCATATCTTTTAGGAGTTAGTAAAGTATTAGTGGTGACTCCCACGGTGTTAGTTCGTTCTCAAATTGCACAAAATTTTTCGAGTCTAAAAATTTTAAAGCAAATTGGAGTTTTTGAAAAAGAAGTAGGGCCACCCATAATTTGCGAACTAAAACATAAGTATACAGATGACTATAAAAAGAATATTGAAAGTGCTGATGTAGTTGTCGCGACTCCCGGTTGTGCTTTGTCTTTATCAGAAAATCAAGATACGAAAAAAATATTTGATTTAGTTATTATTGATGAAGCTCACCACGAACCCGCTAAAACATGGAGAGAAGTGTTATTAAATAACCCTGAAGCAAAACAAGTGCTATTTACTGCAACCCCTTTCAGAAGAGATAAAAAGGAAATAAAAGCAAATCATATTTACAATTATCCTTTATCTCGAGCATACAAAGATGGAGTTTTTGGCGCAATCAATTTTATTCCAGTTGAATTAAAAGAAGATGAAGATAAAGATATTATATTAGCGAAGAAAGGCGAAGAAATTTTTTTTAGAGACAAAGCTAATGGCTTAGAGCACGCGATGATGGTTAGATGCAAATCAAAAAAAGAGGCTACCCATTTATCTAATTTATATAAGAACCATACTTTATTAAAGTTAGAAATTGTTAATAGCTCGAAAAGCCGTCAAGAAGTTTTAAAAATTATTGATCAACTTTCGAATCAGGAAATCAATGGAGTTATTTGTGTAGACATGATGGCTGAAGGGTTCGATTTTCCTAATTTAAAAATTGCAGTTATACATGACCCTCATAAATCTTTGGCTACTACTTTACAATTCATAGGTCGATTTGCTCGTACCAATCAAGAAAGATTAATTGGCGAAGCAAGTTTTATAGCTGTAAATGATGAACAATTTGCTTTAGAGAATAAAAAGCTATTTTCAACGGATTCTATTTGGCAAGAAATAATAATTGACTTAAGTGAGGAAAGAATTAATCAAGATATAGAAAGTCAAGAATACTTTAAAAGCTATGACAATCAACTATTATCGACGAACAATCAAGAGTTCTCGCTACACAGTTTGTATACTAACTTTCATGCTAGAATTTATTATGCAAAATCTTTCAATCTTAATGCCAAATTCCCAGACTTACGGATGAAAATAGAAAATATTAATGTTAGTGAAGATGATCAAACAATTGTTGTGGTTACTTCAAGTAAGCAATTGCCAAGGTGGAGTACAGTGGATGGAATCTATTATAATTTAGAATATAATACTGTTCTTATCCATTATCAGAAAAAAAATAATTTACTATTTATAAATTCCCATTTAAAATCAGAAAGTATATATGATGCTATTGCAATTGCTTATTGTGGCGAAGATAATTATGAAAAAATTACATTGAGTAATATACATAAAGTGCTAAGTGGTGTAAAAAATCATGAAATCTTTAACTCAGGTTTAGCTAATCGATTGTCTGAGGGCGAAACATATAAAATTAGTGCGGGTTCTGATGTTAGTAAAGCTATTGATGTTGACAGTGGAAAAATGTATTCCCCAGGTCATGTATTTTGTAAAGCTGAGGAAGCAGATACTCAAATAACCATAGGGTATAGTAGTGGATCAAAAATTTGGAGTAGTAAATATGGAAGTATTCAAGAGATGGTTAAATGGTTTGATTTGAATGGTGACAAAATTTCAAATCAACAGGTTAAGGTGAAGACAAATACTAATTACGATAACCTTCCAATGCCAACTGAAATGAAAAAGTTCCCAAAAGATATTTTTATGTGGGATTTTAATGTCCAAAGCTATAGAAAGCCGCATAATTTACTGATTTCTGAAGGAGATATATCGACTTCTACAATTTTGGATGTTGATATTTCTATTGAATCAGTAAAAACATTAGAAATTTTGCTGAGGGTTAGCTTAGGTGGAAAAAGCTACAATATAGTAAGGAATATTAATGGCAAATATAAATGCTTTATAGAAGGGGAGTTTTTTATAATGGTTGGAAGAGAAGCAATGCCATTATCTGTTTATCTGAATCAATTCCCATTGTCATTTTATACAAGTTCGTTAGCTCTCATTTCAGGAAATGAAATTAGCAGATATGATTATAATTTGCCTGCGTTTGATATGAATAAGATTATTTCCATCGACTGGAAAAGTTACAATACAGATATTACTATGGAAATTAAGACTAATAAATATAAAGGAGATAAAAATTCTTTACAAGATACGATAGGTGAGAAGCTTATTGAGAATAATACCTATGATTATATAGTTTTTGATCATGGTTCTGGTGAAATTGCTGACTATATCTCGATAGAAATTTTGAAAACACAAATTATTGTTTCTTTCTATCATGCAAAAGCTAAAAGTTCAGTAAATTTTAATTCATCTGTTGGAGATGTGTACGAAGTTTTAGGTCAATCAATAAAGTCCTTGATTTGGTTAAAAAGTAAGTCTATATTTTTGGCTAAGCTCAGAGATAGGCAGAGAAGTGGACATAGTGTATTTATTAAAGGAGAAATTAAATATTTAGAACAAGCTTTGAAAGATAATATACCTATGCGTGGAAAAATTATTGCTTGTCAACCAGGTTTAACAAGCAATGAAAATTTACCAGACAAAATCGGGGAAGTATTAAGTGCTACAAATATGAAAATAAAAAATTCTGCCACAACTAAAGATTTCTATGTTTGGGGGAGTTAGCAGTATAATTTATATTGTTCTTTGAAAAAGTTAGATAAACTGGCGAGTATTATTAGCCTTCTCGAAAAAAATCTATCAACAATTTATGGGTTGTGTTAAAAACTAATTAAAGCGATTTCTGATTCATCAGAAATTACTAGAATTTCAATACTCACAATACAGTCTAAAAGCTGCTAGATATTGATGTTTGGTTTGAAAATATGCACTCAACTATGAAATGTTTCTTGATGTTCATATATATATTTTGGGTGATTTATATGAATGGGCAGGGCAGGTCAAATCAGAACGATAGATATCTATAAAGAAGAAGTTGTTATGGGTGATGTGTTTTTAAAATATGTAAAGGTTCCATTAATACAGATTCAAATTGAAACAATCATGGATGAATTGAATCAAGTAGAGTGGTCTGAAATTAGTGAGGAAGATATGATTCCGACATATGAGGAATAATCCCCTTACATTGCATTCTTGAAATTAAATATAATATATAGATTAGAGAATGTTATAAAATAGCATTCTTTTTTCGTATCACAACCGTTTAGAAACTCAGTACTATGCTGATTCTAAAGAAAAGGTAAGAATGATTGAAGAGGGTCAAGTGAATGGTGAAGATGTATACTGTATTAATACTAGTAAGGACTTCGTTATTGGGTGTGAAAACTCTATTGACGCAAGCAATATGAACCTGATTGCAGATGTTGCCCTAACTCTGGAATTCGTCAAATAGTATGTGTCAACTCATAAGAAACTAATATAGATTTCTAGCAGACTCTGTGTTATTGCTTGCGGGTGTTATATGACGTAAGAATATCTGTATTATTTTTAAGTTCTATCGAGAATCTTATAAATAACTATATGCAGTCTGATGAATATGAAGCCTACTATTTTAAAAGAGGAGATATTACTTTAGAAATCATTCAGGAAGAAATAAAGCAAGCAAAAAAGAAAAATTGCCATTTCTTATTGAGAATGACTCAGGAAATTTGATTGAAGAGTATTATCAACAGTATCTCCAAAGAATTATTTTGTTTAACAACTCAAAATTAATATTTGATCACGAAGAATATGTTGAAAAACAAATAAATAGCCTAAACATAGGAAAGAAAAATTTTATATTTGTAGAATCAAGTATTTTAAAAGCAAAAGAGAAAGCGGAATTCCTCGATGAAGAAACTCATAAACTTATTCAACTATCAGATATGGTTGTTGGAATAATGGGAATGTTTTTAAACTATATAAATAGTAATGATACAAGTTTTCTGAATGATATTTATGAAGCAACTAATTGGAATGAAAAACAATGCGAGGCATATGACAAATGGGTTGGCATTATAAATAATTCAATTCAAGAGAATAGTTTCTTCAAAACTGCAGTTACAGATGAATTTATAGAATATAAGTTTAACTTTTATACAGGAGAAAAGTTTAATAGAAGTATAAAAGGTAAAAAGAACAGATAATATAACTTATGTACTAGAAATTTCAATGTTTTCCCCGTAATCATTTATGATAGGAAGTAAGGAACTGCAGCAAAAAGTATAAACTAATTATAGATTTCTAATAGCCTCTCAATATGTATTGCCGGTCTATTTGCAAATGCTAAAGGTTTTCTGTTGAATTCCAAACTTTTACGTAATAATGCTAACTATTCAAGAAAGACATTGGTTTTATATTGTGTTGAAGAAGCACCTGAGAAAGAATACTTATTACAAATTATGACAGATGCAATCAATGATTTTTAACTCGTAATTTTCGTTATATTATACAAGCAGTCATGTTCTCGTATGCAGTTGATACTTTGATACGTTTTCAGGTACGATTGTGTAAAATCAGTTAAAATTCATTGATATAGCAATTTTTAAAAAGATTTAGTAAACCTTAGTATTACAACACATTTAAATATTTTGTGTTTTTTTATGCGAGGAACTAGGCCTTAAGAAAGCTCATGTAGCGTCTCAATACTAAAAACGATAATATAACGTTATATATTAAAAAAATTGTCTATATGGCAGTTCTTTTTTGTGAACGAAAACTAGCATACTCAATTTGATGCTGACATAAGAATATATTGATATTTTTGAAGATTAAAACATTCTAGAAGAATCTCTCTACCTATGGTGGTATACTTTAAAAAAGTAAAAGAGTCGATTTTATTTATAAAGGAGCGTTTATCATGGAAAACAATCCGAATAGTGGAAGGATTGACACTGTCTCAAAAGTAATTGATGCTTCGCCACAAACACTTTATCAAGCATTTATGGATTCGAATTCTTTAGTTAAATGGTTGCCTCCGGAAGGTATGAGAGGAGAAATAAGCCTGTTTGAACCAGTAGTAGGTGGGAGAGTTCAATTAACACTCACTTATGAGGATGAACATGCCACTCAAGGGAAAACAACTGAAAACTCAGATACTTTAGAAGGTACCTTTGTTGAATTGATACCCAATCAGAAAATCGTTGAGGCTGGTGTATTTGAGTCAGATGATTCTGCCTTTGCAGGGAATATGGTGATGACTTGGTACTTTGAAGAATTAGAACAAGGGGCGAAGGTAACGATTGTCGCTGAAAATGTCCCTAAAGGCATCAAAAAGGACGATCACATTGATGGGTTGAATTCCACACTAGAAAACCTGGAACGTTTTGCAAAGAAAAGTTAGATAACACTGTACTTGATGAAGGCTTACTGGTTTCATTGATGTGTATCCTATATGATGCATTGAATGTATTATAGGAACTTGGGTTATCGATAGAAGGAATAGTAGTCAAGAATTTGAGCATAGGCAGTGCTTTTTTTGCTTTTCGATCAGAAGTATAAAATAGATATAACGATAGCGTTTTTCTTTAACTAGTGTATTTGACCGTGATTCAAATTGGTTCGAAGTTCCTAGTGACCAACCTTTTTAATAAAGTAAATTACGTTACTCATTTTATTCGGATTTAGAGAAAGCTTATATAAATAAGTATACTAGTAATTTAAATTAGTAGGAATAATTTCCGATTACTTTACAGGCAGAGTCAACTCTAAAGCGGATAGCTTTAGGATTGATTCTGCCTGCTTTTCGTTCTAAATTGTAAAATAATAGTTGAACTGGAACGGTTAATTTGTTTAGTCGGATAAGTTTAGTTTTCCTTCATATAGATAGTAAATTTCTAAGGTATCATTATTTCCTGGTTCCCAATAATATTTTTTCTCAGCTACGCGGGATAGACCCTTGTGTTCATAGTATTGATAATCAGAAGAATTGTCGGTAAACAAATAGAAGTTTTCTGCTTGGTGTTGTTTAAGGTAATCATAAAAATGATTATACAACAGTCCACCAATACCCAATCCTTTAAATTCTTCTTTCACGATAAGCAAATTTAAACCGGCGTCATAATTTTTCTGGCTTTTTTCTAAAAGGAATTCATTGATTTCCAGCGTTTGAATGTATTTCAAAAAGATCGAATCAGGTTCAGTAATGCGTAATATTTTTTCCAATGAAGAAATATTCTTCCTAGTACTGATTTTCTGAATATTGGTTTGGTCTACTAATCCGGTTGCTACAATTCCTACTATGTCGTCACCTATTTGAGCAACAAAAACATCGTCTGATTCTAGTAATAGATCACTTAGAAAAAAATCGGCCATTGGGGCTACCAAATTGTTTGGGACCCATGACCGATAATCCCAAGTGTTAATCACTAAAACCAAAATAGAATCATAATCCTCAGGTATCATCTTTCTTAAGATAGTTTCTTGTTTCATTTCTATGCTCTCCTTGTTTGAAAGTATTTCTCTATGTGCAACTAACTACTGGAATCATTGATGTAAAACGACTTTTTCTATCTACTAAATGATTCTATCAGAACAGCCAAGTAATTAATACAACAGCCAATACGATTTGAAAGAAGCTGATCAGTAAACCGTACAACATAGTTCGAGGTCCTTCTTTTAAGATATCTGAGAACTTGACCTGTAAGCCAATTGCAGCTAAAGCAGTAATCTCAAATTGGTTGCTGATGACTTCCGAGCTGTGGATCATTAGGGAAGGCAAAGGCAGAAAGCTTCTAAGCATGAACAAAATGAAGAAGCCGATAATAAACCAAGGAACAGTCATTAGACTAGAATTCTTTTTCACTTCAGAAGTTGAGCTGGTAGTCGTTTTAGAAAATAGCGATTCTTCCTCTTTGGTATTCAATTTGCTGAAGCATAAGGCTACACCAACGATGAGGAGAACTCTCATGAGTTTAAAGACAATGGATAAATTAGTTACGTCCGTACTGACCAGCTTAGCTGAAGCAACGACTTGTCCGATAGATTGGACTGTTCCTCCGATCAGAGCAGATGTTTGAACGACTTCATTTTGATACAGAACAGAAGAGAGGATAGGCAATAAGACCATCAATAGCGTCCCCATAACATTGACTATAGTAATAGACATGGCTTTATCTTTCTTATCAGCTTCAATCACCGGAGAAACGGTTCCGATAGCAGAAGAGCCACATACTGCATTACCCGCACCCATCAATAAAGACATCTTTTTATTAAACTTCATAGTTCGACCAATCCAATAAGCAAATAATATCGTCAAGACCATTTGGAGAATCACAAAAATAAATCCGGCAGAACCAACTTGCTTGATGATTTGAAAATCTAAAATCATGCCGTTTAATACGATCGACCACTCTAAGAGTGTTTTTTCGGAAAATTTAGTTCCTCTTTTCAAATAAGGTTTGTTCAAAAAAGTATTTCCTAAAAGGATACCTAGAAAAATAGCAATCAGTGCTGCACCTAGATTCGGTATAAAGTTGGTCAAATACTGACTGATGAGTGAAATTAGGATGCTGATCATTAAACCAGGTAAGACGGAACGGTTATTTTTCATTTGAGTATACATATTAAATCTCCTTCAATCCTTTGTTTATATGTTTATCATATAAGGTAATTTGTATAAAATAAAATAATCATTTATTATATCTTTATAAGATAATATTATAAAGGAGTTGTATGAGATGTTAGATTACCGATACCAAACATTTCTTGCACTAACAGAAGAAATGAATTACACCGCAACAGCCAAAAGGCTGCACATTACTCAACCCGCTGTCACTCAACACATCCAGTATTTGCAGCAGGAATTAGGAGTCGAACTGATTCGCTATGAAAACAGACAACTGACCTTAACAGCTAAAGGCATACAACTGCAAAAAGATCTTTATTTGCTGCAAAGAGAAATCACTAAGGTGCAAAAACAATTAGCTTCTACTATAGAACACACTACTCTTACATTTGGAGCTTCATTGACGATTGGGGAATATATGATGCCGGACTTCATTGAGTCGTATTTAAATCAATACCCAACACATGATATTTCGATGGTAACAGACAATACTCGACATTTAATCGAACTATTGGAACATGGGAAAATCGATTTTGCACTTGTGGAAGGGGAATTCAATCAATCAATATTTGAGTTTCAAAAGATTGCTGAAGAACCGTTTATCGCTGTCTGTTCCGAGAAATGCTCTTTATGGAAACAGGATCAAAGCATTAATGACTTATTTTCTACGACGATTTTGGTGCGTGAAGAGGGATCTGGATCACGGCTTATTTTTGAAACAGCCATAAAAAATAAAGGAATCCATTTAGATAGCTTTTCAAAAGTTATGACGATTGGAAGTATTGGTGCAATAAAAAGACTGGTTGGAAAAAATGTAGGCATTACTTTTGTGTATCAGAAAGCTGTTGAAGAAGAACTGAAAAACGGCATCTTAAAAAAGATTCCGTTAAGTGATTTTAGTGTCATTCATCCGTTTTATTTGATTTATTTGAAAAGGATTCAGTTAAAAGAAATGGAAACAATAGAAAAATTTTTAAGGTTGATAGAATGAGCAGATTAAAATTGGGGAATTAATTTTCCAATCGGCGATATGCCAAAAAAACTTTAAACGAATCTAGGACGTGTTTTAAAACTCATTTATCACGAGAAAAACAGCTGCGATAGGCCGAATCAAAGTCGTTTTCCGTTTGAGCAGACGCAATAAGTCTTAGTAGTTTTCAAACACTGATTCCTAGAGCGTTATTTTCATTTTTAAGGATGCTTGATTTAAATCAAGTAGATAGTCAAAAAAATATATTACAATTAACTTATTGAACTTCTGCTTATCTATGTTTGTGTATTTTTGAACAAGGAAAGTAGATTAATATAAGGAGGTAAAATATGCTAAGTAAAACATTTTTTGAAGTAATCCAAAATGAGGGAGTTGTCTCCATAACTTCATGGGGAAGTGGGGATCAACCAAATGTCCGGTGTACTTGGAATTCATATCTACGTATTACAAAGGACGAACGAATTTTAGCTCCTATTGCAGGATTTACAAGTGTTCAAGGCGATGTTTCTAAAAATGATAGAGTGATGTTAACATTGGGAAGTCGTGAAGTAGAAGGGTTTAATAACTATCAAGGAACTGGTTTCTTAATAGAAGGCCGGGCGCGTTTCACGGATTGCGGTGCTGAATTTGAACAAATGCAAAAAGAATATCCTTTCATGAATAAATTACTTGAAATAACAGTTGAATCCGCTAAACAACTCCTTTAAATGATTTAACTGATAGTAACTTTATAAACAGTGTGAAATAACTTATATAATACTAATGAGACATATACGGAGCTTCATATTTAATTGTACGAGCATTAGTTTATGTGAGTATCTTTTATGAGCTAACTTTATATGTATGGAACCGTTTTCTGTTATAATAGGGTAATTAGAAGGGAGGGATAACAAATGGTGAACTATCGAGTTTTAACTGTTACGAGTAATCCCTTGGGAGAATTCGAAGGTCGTGAAACTGTACAAAATGATTTAGAAGTATTGTTAGGAGAAGTAAGTGAAAATGAAGGGGAAATTGTTTCTGTCAATCAAGTTTTGACTGAACCACATATTTTACTTACAACAGTTATTTACAAGGTGAAATAAATTTTAAGACTCCTTTTGGGGTCTTTTTTTGTATGGAATTATTATTAAAAAGGATAGGTACCATAAAAATAAGAAACTGTCCTACACATCATCTGCAGGACAGTCAATAAATCTATAAGTTAACTTAGCTAGGCTACTATTTCATAAGTACCATCTTTATAAACTTTATATATACCAGCAGCTCCAGAACCGCCTTGTTCTTGCAAAGATTTACTTACTAATTTTAGGGTGTAAGAGTCTTCATCGGATTCCAGAAGTTCATAAGCAATGTCAGTATTGTCAGTTTCTATTCCAGTTTCTTCTTTAATGAAATTAAAAGCTTCTTCCTCAGAATTGATAACATTTTCTGATGTGCTCGAAGTACTTTCTGCGGACTCTTCCATGCTGCTTGAATTCGATGTATCGCTTTGTTCTTCAGAATCGGTTGCACTTGACGTGCTTTCAGCAGACCCTTGAGAACTACTTGAACTTGATGCATCACTTTGTGAAGTGGAAGATTGAGTAGGAGCTTCTGCGGTTTCATTGTTGGTATTGCAACCAGTTAAAACAAATAAGCTCGACAACATAGTTAGTGCCACACTTAGTTTTTTCATTTTTTTCTCCTTTCATAATAGGAATAGCTTGAAAAAAGAAGGGGTCAACTATTCTATTAGTGTTATTTTTTGATTGGCTAATCTTTATCACCTAATCAAAGTATATCACTATCAAATTTATATTAAAAATATTAGGCTAATCAACGGTTCGAAATTGTTGACCTATTTAAATAATAAGAATAACCCTTAAAATAGGACCTTTTTGTGTGGCATTCGATGGCCTTTATAATCAAATACCTGCCCAAAGTAATTAGGTGGGCTTAATAGCTTGAACTTTTGTACGACTAATTGATTGCGATCGTTAATGACCGATTCAATTGTAATGGTTGAACCAAGTTCTACTTCATACACAAAACTAAAAGCTTTTTTACCAGCTATTAAACAATTAAACTTTCGACCATCCGAGAGCAGCGTAAACCTGCAGAAGGGTGTGCCGTTCTTGGTATTGATCACTTTAACATCTGAATCAACTTTTCCTGTAATGATAGCCGTATTCATATTTTTTCCTCCTTTTCCTTGTCATTGGTAAGATCAGTCCATTTTTTTAGACGGATAAATTGAATATTGCGAATCTCATCGAAATCAACTTTTGTATCGTTTACGTAAATACCTAATTCATCTCCACCAATAACTAGACCAACAATATCGTCCTTATAATGCCCGTTTTGGTCGACGGCTTCAATTTGAATTGCAATGGACTTATTCTTGAGGACAGCTTCATTGATTACGGATGTGATTTCTTGTGAGTCCATTTGTCTTTTCTGTGGATTGAATTTCTTTTTCTCATTCCTTAATTTTTCTTGAGTAGCAGTATGTTCGGATAAATAAAATCCTGCCCATTTTTTAATACCCCGATCACGGTATTCATCATTTAAGTCATTCATTTTATACCCTCCATTCCGCCAGCATGGCCACCAACAAGAGAACTACGGTCGATAGCTGTGGCACCATCCATAAGACTACTAGCATGTACCAATGATTGAAAACCATATTTCTCTCTTATTTTATCGACTAGCAAATCTAATTTTTCATTTGTAATTTGTTCAGTCGGATCTTCAAATAGATCCAATTGAATATCACTCGTATAGGATAATTTTGAATAAGTAATTCCGATGCGCCGGACGGCTTTGTCATCCTTGTAATATTTATTAAAGATTTCAAAGCAGGAGTCAACTAATTTTTTTGTATTAGAAGTACTGGGTATCTTTAATTGTCGCGAAAACCCAACTTGTTCCTCATATTTAGAATAACTAACAGAAAGACTGACACATCCAGTTTGACAATGATGCTTTCTAATTCGGGTAGCAACTTGTTCGGCCATTTCACGAATAACGATTTTAATTTCATGTTTTTTATAATAGTCCTTTTTGAGAATTTGAGAGTTGCCATAACTTTTTTCTAAAGGACGATAGGAGTCTCTAATGTCGCTGCGATCGATGCCCCAAGCATTTGCATATAATTGTTCACCAATCAAACCCATTGAATCTCTCAGCTGGTAAAAATTTGCGTGCGCTAGATCATAGACCGTTTTAATTCCTAGACTGTTTAATCGTCGTGCTGTCCGACTTCCAATACCCCACATGTCGGTTAATTTCTCTAATTTCCAAACCGTATTTGGAATGTCTTTATACCGCCATTCAGCAATAAAGTCGTCATTATATTTGGCTCCATTGTCTAAAGCTAGTTTAGCCATTAGCATATTATCGCCAATACCGATCGTTACGTATAATCCCGTCTTCTTAAAAATATGGTATTGAATCATTCTAGCTAGTTCATAGGCGTTTTTTCTTTTAAACAGTTTTAAGCTGGCTCGGACAGAAATAAACGATTCGTCGATACTATAAATATGTAGATCTTCATCAGAAACGTACTTACGAAAGATATCGTTGATTTCAGTATTCTTTTCGATATAATAGCTCATTCTAGGCGGTACGATAACCAAATCGGGGTGATAAGGGATTTCCCATTTCCTAGTAACGTTTCTAATACCTAATACTTTTTTAGCCATTGGTGAAGCAGCTAGCACGATGCCACCTGGTTTATCTGCGTTACTCATAACAACTAATAGAGCTTTTAGAGGATGTAAGCCACGTTCAACGCATTCCACAGACGCATAAAACGATTTAACGTCAATACAGAAAATATCATTACTTATTTCTTTAGCGTAATTGAATGACATAAGAAGCCCCTCCTTTCATTCTATTATACGAACGCATGTTCTATTTGTAAAGCGAACACTCATAAAAAAGTTCTATCCAAAAGAAAATAAAAGTTCTAAAATGAAACGCAAGCATTGAGTCTGCTGTACTAACTAGCTCATAAGTTACCTAAATGTATTTAAAACACTTTCGTATCAGTAGTGCTAGTATTATAATAGAATGAAGTATAGTTGAAATTTTATTGTTCGAGTCATTTGGTGTGGCATGAATAAAAGATTGAAAGAGTTGTTCTTAAGAAGAATAGTCTAAAAATTGTTAATTATTTTCAACAATAAAGAAAGGTGGTGCTTTTTTGTTAGATAAAACAATTCCATATGCGGAAATTTGGATGTATCGTTCAAAAAATCTTCCAGTTAATGAACCTATTTTACCTGAAGGTTTTTACTTTAAAAGTTATCAAGAGGGTGATGAAGTAGAATGGGCGGCTATCGAAACGGCTGTTTCAGAATTTGAGAATGAGAGATTAGCATTGGATTACTTCAAGGAAAAATTTGCGCCATACTCTAAAGATCTGAGAACGCGATTGTTATTTGTTCTAGATTCTTCAGGAGAAAAAGTTGGCACGTGCTCAGCTTGGTGGAAGGAATTACCTAATGGTGTGCGTTATCCATTAGTTCATTGGGTAGCTGTGAAGCCAGGTTATCAAGGTAAAGGGCTCGCAAAAGCAATGGTGAATCGAACTCTTAAACTACTGCAAGAACTTGAACAAAATTCTCCTATTTACCTGCATACTCAAACGTGGAGTTATGCAGCAATTCACTTGTATCAAAAACTAGGATTTGAGATCACGGATAAGAATTTAGATGGAAGCCCTAATGTAGATTATCAAAAAGCTATGAGTATTTTAGCTAGCATACGGAATTAAAAAAGGCGATTAGATTAATAGAAATGAATGGACCTCGTATCACCTTATCCGCTAAAATAGGTTCATTTCAAGATGATGATATTATGTACTATGTTGAAAATAGGACTGTCTTTTCAAATGACCACTCATAAGTGAATTCTTGGAGAAAAGGATACGTTGCCTAAAGATAGCAACAAAATTTATTGAGAGACCTTTAAATCATTGAACGGAAAAGAGCAGGAAACTTTAGTATAGCACTAAAGTTTCCTGCTCTTTTATTCTATATTTAAAGTGGGAAATAGATTGAACAAAAGGAGTAAACTTAACTTAATTGAACAATCGATGACTCTGTCAATTCAATTTTATAATCAATATAATCTAATGAACTTTGAATCCTCCTCATGAGATTCGCTGTCTCTTCTTTGTGTTGAAGCAATAAATCTAAACGAGCTTGTAAAGTCGTATCCCCTTGATCAATCAAATTGAAATAGTCCTTTATTTTTTCTAGAGACATATTTGAATCTTTCATGCAAAAAATAAATTCAAGACGTTTTAAATCCTGTTCGCAATACCAGCGACTGCCACTTACACGAGCAATCTCAGGCAATAGGTTGATTTCCTCATAATAGCGTAATGTAGCAGGAGATACTCCATATTTCTTAGTTACTTCATTTATTTTCAAGAACAACACCTCATTTTTTCAGGATATCAAAAGTATAACAATGGAACAAAGTAAAAGAAAGCTGTTTTTGCTTGACTTCAAGTTAACTTGAAGGTGTATCCTAATAATTATTAAAGGAAATTTTTAATGAACGATACTTTTTGATTAGGAGAAGCCGTTATGCTTTTGTAAAATGATCCACAGTAAGTAACTTAGTCAATAGTGAAGGAGTGAAAAGATGGAATACGCAAAATTAGGAAATGCAGGAATGGATGTTTCAAGAATCTGTCTTGGGGCGATGAGTTTTGGCGATCCAGAAAAATGGATTCATAAATGGGTGTTGAATGATGCTGAAAGTCGTCCAATCATTAAGCGAGCTTTGGAGCTTGGGATCAACTTTTTTGATACTGCTAATATTTACTCTATTGGAAAGAGTGAAGAAATTTTAGGGAAAGCCTTAAAAGACTATGCGAACCGAGATGAAATCGTGCTAGCAACGAAAGTTCATGGTCACATGTTTGACGGTCCAAATGGCGGAGGCCTTTCAAGAAAAGCTGTTCTTTCTCAAATCGACCAAAGTTTAAAGCGGTTGCAAACAGATTATGTTGATTTGTATATTACTCACCGTTGGGATTATGATACGCCAATCGAGGAAACGATGGAAGCTCTGCATGATATTGTGAAGTCTGGTAAGGCTAGGTATATCGGCGCTTCTTCAATGTATGCCTGGCAGTTTCAAAAAGCTCAAAACATTGCAGAAAGGAATGGATGGACCAAATTTATCTCGATGCAAGACCATCTGAATTTGATTTACCGAGAAGAAGAAAGAGAAATGATTCCTTACTGTTTATCTGAAAAAGTGGCTCTCACACCATATAGCCCTTTGGCTTCAGGTCGACTGACTAGAGATTTGTCAGTTCAAACGAAACGCACTGAAACAGATAAAATAGCTCGCTCTAAATATGATGAAACAGCGGATAAAGATCAAGCCATCATCGAAAGAGTTGCGCAGTTAGCTGAACGTTATGACGTCAGCAGAGTTCATGTAGCTTTAGCTTGGTTGTTGCAAAAAGAGGGAGTGGCTGCACCGATTATTGGAGCAACAAAACTTGAACATGTAGAAACAGCTGTTGCTGCAGTAGATTTTAAACTTACTCAAGAAGATGTTCAATTTCTAGAAGAACCCTATATCCCTCATCGCATTGTTGGTTTTTCATAGAAAAACAAATAAAAATAAAAACATGGAGGCCGTTTAAATGGAAACAGTTATGTTAGCGAATGGTATACAAATGCCAATTTTAGGTTATGGAGTGTATCAAGTAAATGATCTTGAAGAATGTGAACGTGTGGTAAGTGAAGCCATTGAGGTAGGGTATCGTTCGATTGATACCGCACAAGCCTACGGGAATGAATCCGCAGTTGGAAATGCTGTGAAGAAGAGTGGGATTCCTCGTGAAGACTTTTTTATCACAACAAAAGTTTGGATCTCAAATGCAGGATATGAAAAAGCAAAAGCTTCCATCGAAGAGTCTATGGAAAAATTGCAAACGGATTATTTGGATTTGGTTTTGATCCACCAACCGTTTAATGATTACTACGGAACTTATCGTGCGATGGAGGAATATTATAGAGAAGGAAAAATAAAAGCCATTGGAGTCAGCAATTTTTATCCGGACCGTTTTATTGATATTGCGGAGTTCAGCGAAATTCAGCCTATGGTAAATCAAGTCGAAACGCACGTATTTAACCAACAAGTAGAAGCTCAAAGTATTATGGAAGAATACAATACTCAAATTGAATCATGGGGACCATTCGCTGAAGGTAAAAATGACTTCTTTAACAATGAAACATTGAAAAAAATCGGTGAGAACTATGGCAAGTCTGTAGCACAAGTTGCTTTACGTTATTTGATTCAACGGAATATTGTGGTGATTCCTAAAACAGTAACAAAGGAACGTATGATCCAAAATTTTGATGTCTTTAACTTTTCATTGACGGATGAAGAGATGGCAACGATTCTAGGATTAAACCAAAAAGAAAGTTTGTTTTTCTCTCATTACGATCCAGAGACCGTTAAATTTTTAACAGGCTTAGGGAAAAGCAAATAAAGACTAAATAAAATTACTTTGAAAGAATAAGTAGATTTCACTATCTATTTATTCTTTTTTTTGCTAATATAGTTACCTGTAGTAATTATACTAGGTAAACTAATTAGAAAAGAGGGCTGAGCAATGGATAGTCAACTATCTGAAGAATATATCGATGCATGTTTGAGTGCGAAACACACGATGCGGTTTTTGCCTGAACCTCCTCCTGAAGTCCAACAAAGACACGTTTATATCATCAAAACATTATATAATTTATCAAAAGAGTTAACGGAGGTACGTATTAGTGACATCGCTGAGACACTCGGCGTAACGCTGCCAAGTATCACAAAAAACATAACCTCGTTAGAAGACTTGGGTTATATAAAAAAAGTAGCCAACATTGAGGATAAACGGGTAGTCAATATCAAATTGACCAAAAAAGGTCTAACGCTGCATCAAAAAATCGTCTATGAGTTTCATCACAAAAATAGTCAGATACTAAAAGATATTCCGGAAGAAGATATCCGGCTAACGATAAAAACGATTTACCGAATATATGATTTAATGGAGCAAGACCATTCGCTCAATTAAAAGGAGAGAAGCTAACAATGTATAAAACATTAATGAAATCATTGCGACAATACAAGAAACCGTCGTATTTAACTATGCTATTTATGGCATTAGAAGTTGCTACAGAAATTTTCATTCCATTTCTGATGGCAAAAATTATTGACAAAGGATTGATAGCAGGTGATTTAGATTATGTTTTTAAAATCGGATCACTCATGTTTCTGATGGCCTGTATGTCTATGTTATTTGGAGTACTAGGTGGGAAATTTTCTTCAGATGCCGCTGTAGGGCTTTCGACGAATCTGCGTCAAGATATCTACGAAAATATTCAAACCTTTGCCTTTGATAACATTGATAAATATTCTTCATCTAGTCTAATCACAAGACTGACAACGGATATTACCAATATCCAAATGGCCTTTCAAATGATTCTAAAAACCATTATTCGAGCACCATTTATGATTGCCTTTGCATTTGCAATGGCCTCTTATACGAATTTGAAATTATCTTTAACTATTTTAATTATTGTTCCGATTGCAGGTTTTATTTTAGTTGGACTAATCTATCGCGTGCATCCTTATTTTATACAAGTGTTTAAGAAATATGACCGATTGAATCAAACTGTGCAAGAAGATATCAATGGTGTGCGTGTGGTGAAATCTTTTGTTCGTGAAGAGAAAGAAATCGAAAAGTTCAAAATAGCATCTGAAGATATTAAAAATCTGTTTACAAAAGCAGAAAAAATCACAGCATTGAATGCTCCGGTAATGCAGATTGCTATTTATTCTTGTTTGCTTCTTGTTTATTGGTTTGGGGCGAAATACGTTGTAGGCGGAACAATGAGTACGGGTGAATTAACGAGTTTCATTACTTATATGATGCAGATTCTAAGCAGCATCATGATGATTTCGATGATTTTTATCATGATCGTCATCTCTGAAGCTTCAGTAGAGCGTGTAACGGAAGTCTTAAAAGAAAAAGCAACTTTAACAAATCCTGAAAACCCAATTACAACAATTGAAAATGGCGAAATTGAGTTTAGGAATGTTCAGTTTAAATACAATGAACTGTCAGAAGAACCAGATTTAACTCATATTAACTTTACGATCAAATCTGGTGAAACAATAGGGATCATCGGTGGAACAGGTAGTGGTAAAACTTCACTGATCCAATTGATTCCACGCCTATATGATGTAACTAAAGGTGAAGTATACGTTTCAGGGCATAACGTAAAGGAGTACGATTTAGTCACCTTGCGCGATCAAATTGCCATGGTATTGCAAAAAAATACGTTATTCTCAGGAACAATCATCGACAACTTACGTTGGGGAAATAAAGAAGCATCTGAAGAGGAAGTTCGCCGTGTTGCGAAATTATCCCAAGCAGATGATTTTATTCAAGACTTTCCAAATAAATATGAAACAATGCTGGATCAAGGTGGTTCAAACGTCTCCGGTGGTCAAAAGCAACGGTTAACCATTGCTCGTGCCTTATTGAAACAACCAAAGATTTTAATTTTGGATGATTCAACAAGTGCTGTAGATACAAAAACAGATGCTTATATTCGAAAAGCATTTAGTGAAGAAATTCCAAATACAACAAAAATTATTGTGTCACAACGTATTTCTTCCATTCAAGATGCTGACCGTATTATCGTCTTAGACGAAGGGGAAATCAGTGGAGTTGGTACACATGAAGAGTTATTGAAAAATAATGAGATCTATAAAGAAGTATTTGATTCTCAAGTAAAAGGGGGGACTATAGTTGAAGAATAATTCGATGATGAGACCAACTGTTAGTCCATTAAAAATATTCAAAAGAATTCTGTCTTACGCGACGAAGCAATATAAATTACGAATCATTGTCGTAGTTGTCAGTATTGTTATTAGTGCAGCAACCAATGCGATTGGGATCAGTTTTACAAAGACTTTGATTGATGAGTACATTGCGCCACTTCTTACTCAAACAACACCTGATTTTTCGAATCTTGCGCGTATGGTTGGATTGATGGCGCTGTTGTATTTGACCGGTGCTTTATTTACCTATATTTTTAATCGCACAATGGTTACAGTATCACAGGGAATTCTTAAAGATATTCGTGATGAAATGTTTACGCACATGGAATCTTTGCCAATTCGTTATTTCGACAGCAATGCAACAGGCGATATCATGAGCCACTATACGAATGATACGGATACGTTAAGACAGATGATCAGTCAATCCATTCCACAAATTTTTTCTTCGCTGATCATGATTTTATCGATTATTATTGCCATGTTTATTATTAATATCCCAATGACCTTAGTGGTTTTGTTTATGGTAGGGATCATGGTTGCTGTTATTCGTACGATTGGTGGGAAAAGTGGTCGTTACTTCTCGATTCAACAAGCCGCATTGGGTACGTTGAATGGTTATGTGGAAGAAATGATCGAAGGACAAAAAGTTGTGAAAGTATTCAATCATGAGGAAGAAGCAGTTGCTGACTTTAGCAAGTTAAATGAAGACTTAAGAGAGAATGCTACAAAAGCGAATACGTATGCAAATATTTTAATGCCGATTATGGGAAATATTGGGAACTTTATGTACTTGTTAACAGCTGTCATAGGAGCGACTCTCTCAATCACTGGATTAACGGCTTTAACGGTTGGCAGTATAGCATCTTTTGTTCAATTTACGAAAAGTATCACTATGCCTGTAGCGCAGATTTCACAACAGTTTAATGTGATTATTTTATCGCTTGCGGGTGCAGAACGTATCTTTAATTTATTGGATGAAAAACCTGAAGAAGACAGTGGAACGGTTGAGTTAGTAAATGTTACTAAACAAGCAGATGGAACACTTGTAGAATCTACACAACGGACAGGTGGTTGGGCATGGAAACAAACGATTGCTACCAATGAAGTTGTGTACAAAGAGTTAACTGGAGATGTGCGTTTTAAAGATGTGACCTTTGGCTATAATTCAGATAAAACGATTCTTCATAACATTAATTTATTTGCAAAACCAGGACAAAAACTTGCCTTTGTTGGAGCAACAGGTGCTGGGAAAACCACCATCACCAACTTGATCAATCGCTTTTATGATATACAAAAGGGAACCATTACTTACGATGGAATCGATGTTAAAAACATCAAGAAAGATGACTTAAGAAGATCGTTAGGAATCGTTCTACAAGACACACATTTATTCTCAGGAACGATTAAGGACAATATTCGTTACGGACGTTTAGATGCTACAGACGAAGAAATTGAAGCAGCGGCAAAATTAGTCAATGCGGATTTCTTCATCAGACAATTGCCACATGGGTACGATACAGAATTAACAGGAGATGGCGGTTCGCTTTCTCAAGGACAAAGACAATTGCTGGCAATTGCCAGAGCAGCTGTTGCGAATCCACCTGTCTTGATTCTTGATGAAGCAACGTCTAGTATCGATACACGTACGGAGACGGTCGTACAAAGCGGAATGGATGCTTTGATGAAGGGTAGAACAGTATTGGTAATCGCTCATCGCCTTTCAACTGTCCGCAACTCGGATGCAATCATGGTAATGGAACAAGGACGTATCATTGAAAGAGGGAACCATGAAGAGTTGATTTCTCAAGAAGGAGAATACTACCAACTTTATACTGGTGCTTTTGAAATGGATTAAATAAAGGTTGTATGACAAATAGTGTTGGTGCATCAAACTGAAATTTCTTCCGGAATGAACGGGTTTGCTTGTGGAGAGCCATGGGATCCCATACAAGCTACAAGCAAACCCTATTCCTCCAAAAATTTTGTATAATCAATTTTAGAAAGCTACCAACACTAAAAATTATAGATCCTAAATAAACAGACTAGAGGCACTTTCCAATTTGGAGAGTGCCTTTAATTATCAAAAACGATTGTATTAGTTGTCCAACAAGAGTAATAAATTGAATTAGCACTATATGACTAGTTTACTTCATAATAATCTTCCTGCATAATGAAAATAAAGCTAAAATATTCCAGAAGGGAGAGTAGCATGAAGTATTTAAACTCAATCACATTTCCTGATAAAGAGGTAGAATTTGATTTTTTTCTCGAAATTAAACGAACAGTCTATGATTCTTTTTATCCCTTTCAAGTTTTACCAAAACACAGTTTTGAAAGAATTGATTTTGAACCAATCACCATCCTTTATGGGGGAAATGGTTCTGGCAAAACTACAGCCTTAAATATCATTGCTGAAAAATTAGGATTAAAGCGAGATTCTAGTTTCAATACAACCAATTTTTTTGTGAATTATCTTTCTCTTTGTGCTATAGACAGTGTGGAAAAAATTCCTGTTCATAGCAGAATTATTACAAGTGATGATGTATTTGATTACATCTTAACTATTCGTGCATTGAATGAAGGTATTGATTTAAAGCGTGAAGCGCTATTTGAGGAATATTTAGAAGCAAAATATTCTAAATTTCAGATGCAGTCATTAGAAGATTCCGATCAATTGCGAAAAGTAACGGATGCTAGAAGTAAAAGTCAGTCACGTTATGTTAAAGATAAGTTGATGAATAATGTTCGAGAATACTCAAATGGTGAGAATGCCTTTCGTTATTTTACAAATAAAATCGAAGAAAATGGACTCTATGTATTAGATGAACCAGAAAATAGTCTTTCACCGATTCGTCAAATGGAGCTTATGCAATTTATCGAAGATTCTGCTCGGTTTTTTGGATGTCAATTTATTATTTCTACTCATTCACCATTCTTTTTAGCACTTCGCGAGGCAAAAATCTATGATTTAGATTCAGATCCGGTAGACGTGAAAAAATGGACAGAATTAGAAAATGTCCAAACTTATTATAATTTCTTCAAAGAGCATCAAGAAGAATTTCATTCATCTGAGAATAAAACTAAGGACTAAGAATGGAATAGCCAGATAGATGACTAACCTTTGAAGTGAACTATACATTATGGAGGTATCTTAGATGAAAGAACCATACCATTCAACAAGTAGAGTTATTCTTATGTGTGGAACAGCAGGATCAGGAAAGTCGACGTATGCTCAGATGCTGGAACAACAAGGATTCGTTCGTTTGTCTTATGATGTAGAGTCATTTAATAAAGGATACAAAATTCACCCGCTGCCAACTGATGTTTACGATGAAATCAAAACGTCTCTTGATCTAAAGTTAAAAATACTAATTAAAAAAAATAAAGATGTTGTTCTAGATTATTCTTTTTGGTCACGTAAAATGCGTGATGAATATAAAAATATGTTGCTTCCATTCGGTGTAAAACCAGAAATCATTGTAATCGTTACTCCTAAAGAAATTGTTTTACAAAGAATTCACGACCGAAAAGGAAAAAATCCTAATGATATTATATTAGACGAACAAACTGCAGCTCACTATTATGAAAATTTTCAGCCACCAACACTTGATGAAGGGGAGATAACCATCATTAATGGCTACTAATAGTCAAGTTAGAAAAAAATATTTTCATCAATTAAAGTTCAAGGTAATGTATTGAATTGTCAATCTTAGAAATGACTTTCTTTTTATCTAAGTGTTATTTTATTGTATAATAGTAAATGAAGAAACAATCACTAAAAATGTACTAAAACAAGAAAGAGGAATAAAATTGAATTTTTGGACAGATCATACTAAAACAACTGAAGAAATTGCTCAAGACTTATTGGGATGTTTAGTCATCAAAGAAACGGATGAAGGGGTGACATCTGGTTGGATCGTAGAAACAGAAGCTTATTTAGGTGAAATAGATGAAGCTGCTCATAGTTTTGGTTTGAAAGAAACTCCTCGTCTAGCATCTATGTATAAAGAACCGGGTACTATTTATATTTACAGTATGCACACTCATTTGATGCTGAATGTTGTTGTTCAAGAAAAAGGAATACCAGAAGCGATTCTGATACGGGCTATTGAACCATATAAAGGTATGGCTCTTATGTCTGATCGAAGAGGGAAAACTGGTTTTGTAGTAACAGATGGGCCTGGTAAATTAACGAAGGCAATGGACATTACTAAGTTGGATGACGGCACACTTGCTTGGGAACCACCTTTAAGAATTGATGTTGAAACTAGGAAAATACCTAAGAAAATCGAGGTATCTTCTAGAATAGGTATTCCAAATAAAGGAAAGTGGACGGATGCATTATTGCGGTATACTGTTGTGGGAAATCCATATGTATCAAGGAAAAAAGGGGAAATAGAAGCAGATTTCGGTTGGAATGAACCAATCAACTAATCAACTAATGGAGGCGGAAAATTATGGCACAAGAAACACTAATAGATTATTTAGGCGAAGCGTTAGAAGAAAGTGATTTTGAATTTGATTGGAAGTTGGAATGGAATAAAAAACAACACGCTATTGAAGTTTATTTTTCAATTTTTGCTGAACAAAAAGAAAACAATATTATTATTGAAGATATTGAAGGAACAGCTACACAAAATGAAATCATTCAATTTGAAGATGCAATTTGTTTCTTTGACCCTAAAAAATCAAAAATTCAAATGGATAATTATTTAAAAGCTTTTCCTTTTGATTTTAAAATGGGTATCGAAAAAGGATATATTGATGCCATACTTAAAACACTTCGGATAGTTGTAACAGAAGGACAATCTGATTTATTAGACTTTGCGTCTGACCCTGCAATTGAAGAATTTGAATTAAACTGGAATGATACGAATTTCGACGGAACAATCAAAACGTTGAAAGATATCAACCGTTATAGTGAAGAGAAACTTCTTTATCCAAAGTATTAACCTAATCGATATAAAATGAATTGTTAATTGGAGGCAAAGCGACAAGATGAAGTGGACTGAATTACAAATACAAACCTCAAATGAAGCGGTAGATGCTGTTTCGAATATCCTGATAGAATCAGGTTCACAAGGCGTGGCTATTGAGGATATACAAGATTTTTTTAATACGCCAGATGATGGATTTGGTGAAATTTGGGCATTAGATGAAGCTGACTTTTCTAAAGAAGGAGTTATTATTAAAGCCTATTTTCCAGACACACTTTTTTTGCCTGAATTAGTTCCTGGTATTCAACAAAGAATCAAAGCTTTAGAGACTTTTGGTTTAACGATAACGCCGAATACGTTGAAAATAGAAGAAGTAACGGAAGAGAACTGGGCAACAGCTTGGAAAAAATATTACCATCCTTTGCAAGTAACGCGATTTTTAACGGTCGTTCCAAGTTGGGAAGCGTATGAATTAAAACAGGCAGATGAGCGTGTGATTCGATTAGATCCGGGCTTAGCTTTCGGTACAGGAACTCATCCGACAACTATACTGTCCTTGCAAGCTCTTGAAACATATATTCGTGGAAATGAAACAATTTTAGATGTAGGAACAGGTTCAGGTGTATTAAGTATTGCCAGTAAAGCTCTAGGCGCCAAGCATGTTCATGCGTATGATTTAGATGACGTTGCAGTAAAAGCAGCAATGGATAATATTAGATTAAATGACTATGCTAAAGACGTTACTGTAAAAGCCAATGACTTGCTGAAAGGTGTAACAATCGAAGCAGATATTGTGGTAGCTAATATCTTATCAGAAATCATTGTACCGCTTATCCCAGAAGCTTATGCTGTTTTGAAGCCAGGTGGTCTATTTTTAACATCTGGAATTATTGAAGATAAAAAAGAACTCATTCTTTCTGAACAAAAGAAACAAGGTTTCACAATTATTCAAGTGCAACAAATGAAAGATTGGTGTAGTATTGTCGCTAAAAAACCGTTGGCGGAGGATGAATAAATGCAACGTTATTTTTTGAAAGAGGATTTAACAGATTACCAAAACCAACCCATTTCAATCAGCGGAGATGCTTTCCATCATATGGTAAAAGTTATGCGCATGAAAGTTGATCATCGTGTATACCTTGTCACAAAAGATCAAAAAGCTTTCATTGCTAGAATCACTGCCATAGAAGAGAAAGAAGTTCAGTTAAATTGGGTAGAAGATGACCTAAGGCAACAAGAAATGCCTATTGAAGTAACGATTGCAAGTGGACTTCCTAAAGGCGATAAATTGGATTTAATCATTCAAAAGGGAACAGAATTGGGTGCAAGTGCCTTTATTCCTTTTGCAGGTTCTTTTTCAATCACAAAATGGGACGCAAAAAAAGCGGCTAAAAAAATTGAACGGTTACAAAAAATTGCGCAAGAAGCAGCTGAACAATCTCATCGTACAAAAATCCCAACCATTGAGACGCTCTCTTCGGTAAAACAGTTGGTAGAAATGAAAGGAAATTTTGATGTTTGCTTAGTAGCTTATGAAGAAAGTGCTAAAGTGGGAGAAGACCAAAATTTCGTTAAAGGATTGAAACAGGTTCCGGTTGGTGGAAAGCTGTTGATAGTTTTTGGTCCAGAAGGTGGGTTGTCAAAAGAAGAAATCACTGTTTTTCTTCAACATGGTTTTTTACCTTGCGCATTAGGTCCTAGAATTTTAAGAACGGAAACTGCTCCGTTATATGCATTATCTGCTATCTCGTATCATTATGAATTGCTGCATAAATGAGAACTTTCTTTTTGTTCCAAAATAAAAAGTCAGGTATAATGGAAATGCTATCATTAGTATGAGAAAGAGGGATATAATATGACAATAGAATTAAACAAAACAATTGATCACACGATATTAAAACCAGAAGCAACGGAAACACAAATTATCACACTTTGTGAAGAAGCTGCAGAGTATAACTTTATGTCTGTATGTGTCAATCCAACATGGGTAAAAAAATCCGCTGAATTGCTTAAGGGTACAGATGTAAAAGTATGTACAGTTATTGGTTTTCCTTTAGGAGCTAACACACCGGAAGTTAAAGCTTTTGAAGCAGAAAATGCAATCCAAAATGGCGCAACAGAAGTAGATATGGTCATCAATATTGGCGCACTTAAAGGCGGAGATGACGCTTTAGTTCAACGTGATATTGAAAGTGTCGTAAATGTTTCAAAAGGAAAAGCTTTATCAAAAGTTATTATCGAAACAGCTCTATTGACAAATGAAGAAAAAGTACGTGCATGTGAACTTGCTAAAAAAGCAGGAGCTGATTTTGTTAAAACTTCTACTGGATTTTCAACGGGTGGAGCTACACTTGAAGACATTAAATTGATGCGTGCAACTGTAGGACCAGAAATGGGCGTTAAAGCAAGCGGTGGCGTTCGTACGACTGAAGATGCACACCAATTTATTGAAGCAGGAGCTACACGTTTAGGATCTTCAAATGGTTTAGCAATCGTAAAAGGATAGTCTGACAGCAGTTAGATGAATTAAAAAGTGAATAAACTATCTGATAGAATATGAGTCTCAAGTACGGCTCGTATTCTATTTTTCTGATTAAAAAAATAAAGACTGTTTTATTTGATTTTTGTGTTTATATTGAAATAAGGGTGTATTACGGGTATAATATACTGTAAATACATGTGGTAAAGCACTCATTTGGAGTGCTTATTTTGTATTAATCTTGTTGTATGAAAAGCAAGGTCAGTACTTATAAACTAGTGATAAACGAAAAGAAGGTGGCAAGATGCCCAAAAGTAAAGATTATACTGCACAAGAAGTAATTGCTTTAACGGTTACTTATATGAATAGCAATCATGTAGCTTTTGTCAAAAAGGCATGCGACTTTGCCACAAATGCTCATAAAGATCAGTATAGAAAATCTGGTGAGCCATATATTATTCATCCAATACAAGTTGCCGGGATTTTAGCAGAATTAAAAATGGATCCTGTAACAGTAGCGACTGGGTTTCTTCACGATGTTGTTGAAGATACTGAATATACTTTTGAAGATATTTCAAGAGAATTTACTCCTGAAGTGGCTATGCTTGTAGATGGTGTAACAAAATTAGGGAAAATAAAATACAAATCACATGAAGAACAACAAGCAGAAAATCACCGTAAAATGTTGCTGGCAATGGCAAAAGACTTAAGAGTTATCATGGTTAAGTTAGCTGACCGTTTGCACAATTTACGCACACTAAAGTTTCATAGGCCTGAAAAGCAAAGACGCATTGCAAATGAAACACTTGAAGTCTATGCTCCGCTAGCTCATCGATTAGGGATCAATTTAATTAAATGGGAATTAGAAGACACTTCTTTGCGTTACCTAAATCCTCAACAATATTATCGTATTGTTCATTTAATGAATTCTAAAAGAGAAGAACGAGAAAAATATATCACGGATTCTATTTCAAAAATTGAAGAGTCTGTAGAGGAATTAAATATATCTGCAGATATTACAGGCAGACCAAAACACATTTATTCCATTTACCGTAAAATGCGTGACCAGAAGAAACAATTTGATCAAATTTACGATCTATTAGCTATACGCGTTATTGTAGACTCGATTAAAGATTGTTATGCAGTGTTAGGTGCAATTCATACACGTTGGAAACCGATGCCGGGTAGATTTAAAGATTATATTGCCATGCCAAAATCGAACATGTATCAGTCCATCCATACTACCGTTATAGGGGAATTTGGCAAACCTATAGAAGTTCAAATCCGCACAAAAGAAATGCATGCAGTTGCAGAATATGGAGTTGCAGCTCACTGGGCATACAAAGAAGGCATTACCAGAAAAGTTGAAGATGATTCAGATGGTAATAAAATCTCTTGGTTTAGAGATATTATTGAATTACAAGATGAATCTAGTGATGCAAGCGACTTTATGGAAAGTGTCAAAGAAGATATTTTTAAAGATAAAGTTTACGTCTTTACGCCAAAAGGCGATGTAAGTGAATTGCCTTCTGGTGCTGGTCCGTTAGACTTTGCATTTAATATTCATACTGAAATAGGGAGTAAGACCACTGGTGCTAAAGTTAATGGAAAGATCGTTCCATTAAATTACAAATTAAAAACGGGCGACATTATTGAAATATTGACTTCTCCAAATTCTTATGGACCAAGTCGTGATTGGATTAATTTAGTATCAACCAGCAAAGCTAAAAATAAAATAAAACGTTTCTTTAAACTACAAGATCGTGAAGTTAATGTTATAAAAGGTCGCGAAATGGTTGAAAAACAGTTAACGGATATGCAGTTTCTGCCGAAAAATTTCTTGACGAAAAATAATATCAAAATGCTTTTAGAAAGATTTAATTTCACTTCAGAAGATGATTTATACGCTGCCGTAGGATATGGTGAATTAACAGCTCTTGTAGTAGCCAATCGCTTAACGGAAAAAGAGCGCAGAGAGCGAGATCTTGAAAAGAAAATACAAGATACTACGTCAATAGAAATGAAAACTAAAAAAGAGCCTGAAAAAATTAAAATAAAACATGAGGGCGGCATAGTCATTCAAGGAATAGATAATTTATTGATTCGTATCAGTCGATGTTGCAATCCTGTTCCGGGTGATGAAATTGTTGGGTATATTACGAAAGGTCGTGGCGTTTCGATTCATCGAAAAACGTGTCCGAATGTTTTAGCAGCAAAAGATGCTGAGAATCGATTAATTGATGTTGAGTGGGAAGATACGACATCTAAGAGTCAAGAATACAATGCAGAATTACAGATTATTGGCTATAACCGTTCCGGTTTGTTGAATGAAGTATTGCAAGTTGTAAACAGTATGACCAAAAATTTAAACAATGTGAATGGAAAAGTAGACAATAATAAAATGGCTACTATTACATTAACAGTGGGCATTCAAAATATTCAACAATTAGACAAAATTGTTGAAAAAATAAAATCGATTCCTGATGTATACAGTGTGAGAAGAATGTCTTCTTAATAGTAAATAAAGAAAGTAGAAATTACCTAGCTTATAGGATATTTCTGCTTTTTTATGGGTTCTTTTACAATTGTTGAGATGCCCTAAAGGATATTTCTTTTAGAATAGAAGTAATCTTATCTTTCAAATTAATACCAGGTCCGATACAATTATTAAACAAGAAGATAGACAAGTAAAAATTCTTAGAAAGTAAAAAGGTGGTCCAAGATGAGAGTTATCATACAAAGAACAAAGCAAGCAAGTGTCAGCATTGAAGAATCGACTGTAGGAGAGATCACTCACGGATTCGTTCTATTGGTTGGAATAGAAGAAGAGGATCAACAAGAGGATATCGACTACCTTGTACGTAAAATCAGCAAAATGCGTATTTTTGAAGATACACAAGGGAAAATGAATTTAAGTATAGAGGATGTTGGTGGAGAGATTCTTTCCATTTCTCAATTTACACTACATGCTGACACTAAAAAAGGGAATCGCCCAAGCTTTATTAAAGCAGCAAAACCAGACATAGCTATTCCAATATATGATGCATTCAATAATCAGTTAAGAGCGTCCGGTATAACGGTTCAAACAGGAACCTTTGGTGCAGACATGCAAGTTTCGCTTGTAAATGATGGTCCCGTAACTATAATCATAGATAGTAAACAACGTTAAAAAAAGGGTCTATAATTTTTAGTGTTGGTAGATTTCTAAAATTAATTATACAAAATTTTTGGAGGAATAGGGGTTGCTTGTAGCCGTGCATTGGATTCAATGCGAATTACAGAGCGTTGACGCTTCAGCGGTTACGCTTTGTTTGAGGCTTTAAAGCCTGAAGATTATAAGCTTCAGGCGGTCTCATGGCTCTATACAAGCAAACCCGTTCATTCCAGAAGAAATTTTAGTTTGATGCACCAACACTATTTGTCATACAACCTAAAAAAACTGACCATACAAGGAAATTTCCTTGTATGGTCAGTTTTTTATTTACGGAATAAAGTATTGATTCAATGATTGATAAAGTATCTCTGCAATAGAAGATTGATAAGATGCGGAGTTGACTGTATCTTGATCTACATCATTATTTAGATAGCCCAATTCAAGCAGGATAGCAGGTTGTGTATTTTCTCTTGTGACGTAGAAATTTCCAAATCGCACACCGTTGTTTGGCAATAAGCCATTTTGTTTCAAATTAGCATTTACGATTTCAGCTAACGGCATATCTTTGTCATGATAATAGTACGTTGTTGTACCACTGATTTCATTAGCGGTTTCAGTTGAATCGTAATGTAAACTAATGAATACATCTGCATTTGATTGATTACTGATAACCGTCCGCTCATCTAAACTGACAAATTCATCATCTGATCGCGTCAAGATAACATTTGCTCCAGCATCACGCAACCGATTAGCCACGAGCTTAGCTGTATCTAACGTAACCTCTTTTTCATAAAATGAATGTGCTAAGGCACCAGGATCATCTCCACCATGTCCGGCATCGATTACAATCGTTGCTTCAGCTAAGGAAGTAATATTGGCAGTTGGTGCAGGTGTTTGACTGCCAGATAAGTCTACCACCCAGTTTGCTACATAACCCGTTTCACCACTTGCTAACTCTATTTGATACCAGTCGCCTTTAGTAGAGAGATAGGTGAAACTTTCTCCTTTTTCAGCCGTTGCCACAACACTACTTTCAACAGAAGGGCTGGTACGAATATTCGTACCAGCACTACGAGTTGTAACGGTTTGTATAGGTGCTGAATTTTCTTCTGCTACTGCAACAGTGGTTGTTTCAGTAGATGATTCAGTGATATCAATTAACTCTGAACTGATCCAAGCAACTTGTCCATAGTATTGAACTTGTGTCCAGCCTTCTTGCTGGAACAGTACAGTTAGCTCTGTTCCATTGACTACTTTTCCCAGAATAGTAGAGTCCGCATTGCTTTCACTACGTATATTTACTTCGTCTCCAGTAACCACACCCATTTTATTGGTTGCAGCACTCACTTCGGTATTTTCAATAAGCCAGCTGGCAATCCAGCCGATCTGATCATTACTTAAACGCACTTTATACCATTCATTTTCCTCGGTTAACATGGTTACTTTTTCTCCACCAGTAACTTGTGTCATAATGTCGTAAGATAGTCCTGGACCCGTTCGGACATTGACAACACTTGCGTCTACTTTTATGGTTCCTTGATTAGCCAGAACGACAGTGGCGAAAGCAGTTAATCCGATAAACAATGCAATGATGAACAATGTAACAATCTTTTTTGGCTTTTTTAATGTCAATTTATTTTCCACTGATAGTTTCACTACTTTCTTAATGGCGGTAACGCAACCAACTATAGATTATATGTACTTTTCAATTATAGCAATGATGCGCTTTAATATGCAATTAAATCCTAATATTCTTTTGTTTTTTTTACAAATGAATAGAACAAGACCTTTTTGCATTCTAGTCTTGACATTATTTATCCTTTCTTGTAATCTTACATTATTGTATATAACACCCAATGAGAGAAAAAGTAAGTAGTTCTGACGTGTGAATAGAGAGAATTTCCTTGGCTGAAAGAAATTCCCGTAGAGTTAATTGAAAGACATTCTTGAGGGTTAGCAGTGAAAAGCTGTTACGTTACGAGCGTTAATCGTTGAGGAAAGCTTAGGCTTTCAAACAAAGGTGGTACCACGATAATAACTAATCATTCGTCCTTATTCTAATTAGAATAAGGACGTTTTTTTGTATTTTTTTAGAATAATTGTAAAAAATAAGGAGTGTTGATTAATGGCTATTCAAAAACCTAAAGGGACAGCAGATTTATTACCCGAAGATTCAAGGAAATGGCAATATGTTGAAGAAATTTTAAATATGGTCTTGGCTGATTATCAATTTGGAGAAATAAGAACTCCTATTTTTGAGAGCTATGATTTATTTTCTCGCGGTGTAGGAGAAACAAGCGATATCGTTTCAAAAGAAATGTATGATTTTTATGATAAAGGCAAACGTCATATGTCGCTTCGTCCAGAAGGAACAGCGCCAGTTGTTCGTGCATTTGTTGAAAACAAACTATTCGGACCTGAACACAATAAACCATACAAAGTTTATTATAAAGGTCCAATGTTCCGCTATGAACGTCCTCAAGGCGGTAGAATGAGACAATTCCACCAATTAGGTGTTGAAGTTTTTGGCAGTACGAACCCGGCAACAGATGTCGAGTCAATGGCTCTTGCTATGGCTTTGTTTGAAGAACTTGGGCTAGAAAAATTGACTTTAGTGATCAATTCACTAGGGGATTCCCAAAGTCGTGTAGCTTATAGAGAAGCTTTAATTGCTTATCTAGAACCTCATTTCGAAGAGTTAAGTGCCGATTCGCAAACACGTTTGCACAAAAATCCTTTACGTGTATTAGACAGTAAAGATAAAAAAGATAAAGCAATCGTCCAAAATGCTCCATCTATTCTAGATTATTTAAGCGAAGATTCAGCAAAACACTTTGAAGCCGTTAAAGAAATGTTAACAGCTTTAGAGATTCCTTTTGTGATCGATAGCAATATGGTTAGGGGATTAGACTACTATACACACACAATTTTTGAAGTGATGAGTGATGCTCCTGGATTTGGTGCAATCACAACAATTTGTGCCGGTGGCCGTTATGATGGATTAGTAGAAGAAGTCGGTGGTCCTGCCACTCCTGGTTTTGGTTTCGCGTTAGGATTAGAACGTTTAATGATGACATTAGAAGCAGAAGAAATTGATATACCGGATTTGCATGAAGTAGATGTCTATGTTATTGGTTTAGGAGAAGCAACAAATCTTGAATCACTTAAAATCGTTCAAGCTGCTCGAAAAGCGGGGTTGTCTGCTGAACGGGATTACATGAATCGTAAAATAAAAGGCCAGTTTAAAACAGCTTCAAAACTAAATGCCAAAGTGGTCATTACTTTAGGTGATGCAGAACTAGAACAAAAAGAAGTGAATTTTAAAGTCATGAAGACTGGAAATGAATCAAAAGTTCCGTTAAAAGAGGTCTACAAAGATTTTGAAAAATTATTTAATTTAAAAGTAGCAGATATGACAGCTTTCAATGACTTTTTCAATAAAGAAGATTAAATAGGAACAACTAGTGATAGGAGCTGGAGCAAATGGGAAAAAGAACGGAATATTGCGGGAAAATCTCGCGTGATTTATTAGGACAAGAAGTAATCTTAAAAGGATGGGTACAAAAAAGAAGAGATTTAGGGGATTTGATTTTTATTGATTTAAGAGACCGAGAAGGAATTGTTCAAATCGTTTTCAACCCGACATTTTCAAAAGAAGCATTAGCTATCGCTGAAGACGTACGTAGTGAATATGTCCTTGAAGTTAAAGGGAAAGTTGTTGAAAGAAAAGAAGCTGTTGTAAATAAGAAAATCTCAACAGGAGAATTAGAAGTCGAAGTATACGATGTGAAAGTTCTTAATGCTTCAAAAACAACACCGTTTTATATTGAAGATGGTGTAGCTGTATCAGATGATAAAAGAATGCAATACCGTTACCTTGATTTAAGACGTCCAGAGATGACTCAGAATATGATCTTACGTCACCAGATGACAAAATCGATTCGTCATTATTTAGATGATCATAATTTTATTGATACTGAAACACCTTATTTAACAAAATCAACTCCAGAAGGTGCACGAGACTATTTGGTGCCATCCCGAGTTCATCCAGGTCATTTTTATGCATTGCCTCAATCGCCACAATTATTCAAACAACTCTTAATGGGAGCTGGATTTGATCGCTATTATCAAATCGTGCGTTGTTTTAGAGATGAAGATTTACGTGGAGACCGTCAACCGGAGTTTACTCAAGTCGATATTGAGACCAGTTTTTTGGAACCTGAAGAGATTCAATCATTTACTGAAGAATTATTAGCTAAAGTATTAAAAGATACAAAAGACGTTGAATTGACGTTACCATTCCCGCGTATGGGATATGACGAAGCAATTAGTCGTTACGGTAGTGATAAACCAGATGTTCGTTTTGGATTAGAATTAGTAGATGTCAGTGATTTAGTGAAAGATTCTAGTTTCAAAGTCTTTAGTGGAGCTATTGAAAATGGTGGAGCTGTTAAAGCCATCAACGCTAAAGGAGCTGCCGGCAACTACTCTCGAAAAGAGATTGATGCTTTAGGCGAATTTGTTTCTGTCTATGGAGCTAAAGGTCTAGCGTGGTTAAAAGTTGAAGATGATGGTCTAAAAGGACCAATCGCTAAATTCTTTAAAGAAGATGCAGAAGCATTGATTGAAAAAATGGATGCTAAAACAGGCGATTTGTTGTTGTTTGTAGCGGATAAAAAATCCGTTGTCCATGATTCATTAGGTGCATTGCGTTCGAAATTAGGAAAAGAATTAGAATTGATTGATGAATCTATTTATGCTTTTATGTGGATCGTAGACTGGCCATTATTGGAGTACGATGAAGAAGCAGGACGCTACTCAGCGGCTCATCACCCGTTCACAATGCCAAAAGAGTCTGATATTGGTTTACTTGAAACAGATCCTGGAAAAGTTTACGCTCAAGCCTATGATATTGTCTTAAATGGCTACGAATTAGGTGGAGGTTCAATTAGAATTCATACTCGCGACTTACAAGAAAAAATGTTTGCAGCTTTAGGATTTTCAAAAGAAGAAGCAGAAGAACAATTTGGGTTCTTGTTAGAAGCACTTGACTATGGTTTCCCTCCACATGGTGGAATTGCCTTAGGACTTGACCGCTTTGCTATGCTGTTGGCCGGCAAAGAAAATATTCGTGAAGTGATTGCTTTCCCTAAAAATGGAAAAGCGACAGATCCATTAACTTCAGCACCTAGTTTAGTCAGTGAAGCGCAATTAGATGAATTATCAATTCACACAACAAAAATTGAAGATTAAATTGTAATCTTTTCTTTGACAGTAAAAAACGTGAGCAAACGAATATTGCTCACGTTTTTTTGTTCACTGAAAATAACTTAGCAGAAATGAATTAAGATTTAGCTTGTTATTCATAGTCAATTTTGTCAAAATAGATTAAGGAAACAAAATTTGGGAGGTTTATAGATGAATGCAAAAAGATGGAGTGCAATTGGTGTTGCACTAGGGATTTTTATTTTCTCACTATTTTTCAGTCATTATTTTTCTTATATTGTCGAAAAACAAGAAGCAACTGAATCATTAAGTGATAATTTATTAGGCTTTTTAGGTACTACTGTATTGGAAGAAAGTTTAGTAGAAGCTGGGGATGCTTCTAAACGAATCGTTTTGTTGTCGGTAGACGGAACAATTTTAGACGGTCAAACATCTGGCTTTACAGGAGATTCAGTGTACGATCATGACTTGTTTTTACAACAGTTGGAACAAGTATTAGTAGACGATACGATTAAAGCCATTGTTTTATCCGTCAATACTCCAGGCGGTGGTACATATGAAAGTGCTCAAATCAAAGACAAATTAGTAGAGATTCAAGAAACAACTGAAAAACCTATTTATGTTTCAATGGGAAGTATGGCTGCTAGCGGCGGGTACTATATCTCTGCTTCCGCAGAAAAAATATTTGCTTCTGAAGAGACTTTAACAGGATCAATTGGTGTCATTATGTCCGGAACGAATTTTAGCGACTTGCTTGAAAAGATCGGGGTTGATGATACAACTATCAAAAGTGGCGAGTTCAAGGATATTGGATCCTCAACTCGGACAATGACTGAAGAGGATGCAGAAATTTTACAAACGATGGTAAATACGTCGTTTGATCGTTTTGTAGACGTTATTGTTGAAGGGCGTGGAATGGATGAAGAAGTGGTCAGGGCAATAGCTGATGGACGTATTTACGATGGTGCACAAGCTGTTTCAAATGGTTTGGTCGATGAAATAGGTTATCAAGAAGATGTACTTGAGGCGATTAAAAAAGATTACGATTTAGAAGATGCAGAACTCTTTACCTATCAAGGTCCTTCCATGTCATTTTCTTCATTGTTTAGTTCTAAAGTCAGTAGTTTATTTCAATCAGGTGAGTCAATGAACTCAGATATCGATAAACTGATGACAGCAATTGGAACACCTGATTCTCCTAAGATGATGTATTACTATGGAGGTGAATAGAATGAGCACACCTTCCAATAATCATGAGCACGACCACTTGAAAGAATCGACCCAAGCAAAAAAAGGCGATACAAAAGAGCTGGATGTAAGTGCGTTAAAAAAAGCGTTAGCTAGTGAAGAAGCAGAACTTGAACGAGCAAAACGATTAAAACGTTTAGAACAACAGAAAGCAACGATCATTAAGGAAGATTCTGCTGTTAATCCAGTTTCACAAGAATTTCAAAATAAATCAACAGACAAAATGAGTTCACAAGATCTTCGAGATGCTAGACGAAAGTATTGGCAAGAAAAACAAAAACAAGAAGAGCGTATGCGCAAACCATTTCACAGTTATCCTGCATTTTTCTATACAGGATTTTGGTTCAGATTTTTTGCTTTTTTAGTTGATTTACTCGTCATCTCAAGTATCAATCGATTAATTGTTCAGCCGCTATTCTTGTTATTAAGGCATCCATTAAATGATGATGCATTCTCAGCGTTTTCGTTAAGTAAATTGGTTATCTACTTACTCTATTTTGTATTAGCAACAAAATTAACGAATGGACAAACAATTGGAAAAATTATTTTTGGGATTCGAGTAGTTAGTTTTAAAGAAGAAAAACTAAGCTGGGCAACAGTCATTATCCGAGAATGCTTTAGTCGCTATATTTTAAAAACATTTCCATTTATCTATCTTATGGTGTTGTTCACACAAGAAAAACAACATTTAGGTGATTTTTTCAGTGATACATCTGTTGTCTCTGAAAACTTAATTCGGGCAAACCAGATGTCATTTGAGAAGCAATAAAAATAGAAGAACAAGTTCAAGTTTGGTTGTTCTTTTGAAATAACTAGCTTAGAATAAAAGAAAATGCAGTTAATGTTAGGAGAAAAAAAGATGGTTTTATTAGGTTCACATGTTTCAATGAGTGGAAAAAAGATGTTGCTGGGTTCAGCTGAAGAAGCGAGCAGCTACAACGCTACAACGTTCATGATTTATACTGGAGCTCCACAAAACACGCGACGCAAAGCAATTGAAGATATGAATATTCCGATAGGCACTTCCTATATGGAAGAAAATAATCTGTCTAATATGGTTGTTCATGCGCCATATATTATTAATCTAGGAAATACCATTAAACCTGAAAATTTCACATTTGCGATTGAGTTTTTAAGAGCAGAAATTTTAAGGGCTGAAGCATTAGGAGCTAGACAAATTACTATGCATCCAGGCGCGCATGTAGGTGCTGGTTCAGAAGCGGGTATTGCTCAAATTATTAAAGGATTGAATGAAGTTTTGCATAAAGATCAGCTAGCACAGATTGCTTTAGAAACAATGGCTGGAAAAGGAACTGAAGTTGGACGTAATTTTGAAGAAATCGCTAAAATTATTGACGGTGTAACGTTAAACGACAAACTGTCTGTCACAATGGATACGTGTCATATAAATGATGCCGGATATAACGTGAAGGAGGACTTTGATGGTGTTTTAAATGAGTTTGATAAAATTGTAGGATTGGAACGTCTTAAAGTGGTACATGTGAATGATTCAAAAAATCCACAAGGCAGTCATAAAGACCGCCATGCAAATATTGGTTTTGGAACGATCGGATTTGACGCTTTAAACAAAGTGGTACACCATCCTCAATTGATTCATCTACCTAAAATATTGGAAACACCCTATGTGGGAGAAGACAAAAAAGATAAAAAAGCACCATATGGCTATGAAATCAAAATGCTAAAAGAACAGACTTTTAATCCTAATTTATTAGAGGACATTTTAAATCAAGTAGGTTATTAATCACGCAAGTAGTACTCTAAAGAGAAAAAGAAAGATTCCTTTCTTTTTCTCTTTTCTTAACTTTATTATTTCCTAAATAATGAAATTTATGACATAATTAATACGTTCATAACAGTATAGGGAAATAAAGGTTCCATGTCTCTCCACAATTAAAATCGTCTATTCCAGAAGAGATTTATTTTATACTGTCAACACTATTTGTTGGATTTGCGAAATAATTTGTTGTTTTAAGGTTAAATATAAGGCTTTCATCCTTAAGGCGGATGCATCAATCAAAAATTTACAGTATAATTAAATCGTTAGAACAATATTAAGAAAGAAGGATGACAAAATGAAAAATATGAAAAACGGCACAAAAATAATTATAGGAATTATCGTAGCTGTAGTGATTATAGCCATTCCGTTAATTAGTTCGTACAACGGATTGATCAAAGAAGAAAGTAACGTAGATCTTGCGTGGTCACAAGTTGAATCACAATTGCAACGTAGAAATGACTTGATTCCGAACTTGGTTAATTCCGTTCAAGGCGCAATGGATCAAGAAGAAGAAGTATTTACAGCCATAGCAGATGCACGTGCTTCATTAAGTGGAGCGGGTTCGATGGAAGAAGAAGTAGAAGCAAATAACGAAATGAATTCAGCTTTATCAAGATTATTAGTAGTAGTTGAAAGTTACCCAGAACTAAAATCTAATGAAAATGTAACAGCTTTAATGGATGAATTAGCAGGTACAGAAAATCGAATTGCCGTTGAAAGACAACGTTACAATGAGACAGTGCAAGGATACAACAATCGTGTGAAACGATTCCCGGGTTCAATTATTGCAAATATGACTGGCTTCTCAGAAAAACCATACTTTGAAGCAGTTGAAGGTGCAGAAATAGCTCCTGAAGTGAATTTTGATAATGATGAGGAATAATCATAAGGATTTATGTGTTAGGAGGAAATTTAGTGAGAAAAATTGACCGTTTTTCAATTTTAAGTTTTTTCTCGATTTCTTTCGGATTGTTGCTTATGTTTCTATTTCCTTTAACTGCTGAGGCGGCTGTTGATTATCCAGAACCTTCTACTGAATTTTATGTTTATGATGAAGCAAACTTACTTTCTGACGAAACAGAAAAATTTATTATAGATGTCAATAAACATTATGAAGATACCCAAGAGAAGCCGCAAATAATTGTAGCTACTGTAAACAGTTTGCAAGGTGTGACAATCGAAGAATACACGGTAGAACTGTTTGAAAAGTGGGGAATTGGTAATGCTGAGTCAGATAATGGAGTCTTGATTCTTTTATCTGCTGAGGAACGTGAAATCCGTTTTGAAATTGGCTATGGATTAGAAGGCGCTCTGACAGATAGTGGAACTGGAGCGATTTTAGATCGAAATCTTGAAGCTTTATCCAATGATGATTACAATACAGCACTGAAAAGTATTTTTACTGAAACAGCGATAAGAGTTAATGAAGAATATCAGTTTGATAATGATACGATTTTTTCTGGCTACGACGTCAATGCCGAAGATTATGAAGACGACTCAGGAGACTTTCCAGCTATTCTGATAGTGGTGCTTATCTTCTTTGTTATCAGCAGCTTTTTTGGCGGCGGCGGATCAGGTGGTGGAAGAGGAAGAGGAAGCAGCATGTGGCCTTTCTTACTTGGAATGTCCGGCGGAAGTCGTTACCGTGGAGGCGGTGGTGGTTTTGGCGGCGGCGGTTTCGGTGGTGGAGGCGGCTTTGGCGGCGGCGGATCATCCGGTGGTGGAGGATCAAGCCGAGGTTTCTAAAATATAGCCAAGCTCTTTGAACTAAATCAGTAGTAAAAAATCTTAAATGCCCCTATCGTATAGAGGGGCATAAATAAACAAGTAATTTAATAACAAGTACTGTTAATGTCTAATCTAATAAACAATTATAGGTCTAATAGAGAAGTAGACGACATGGAAATAGGGCAAAATCAGATGATTAAGAGGGATATAATGAGAAACATTAAAATGACGATTGAGTATGATGGCGGTAGGTATTTAGGCTGGCAAAGGCTCAGTGATTCAGACAAAACCATTCAAGGAAAAATAGAAAATATTTTGACCGCAATGACAGGAACAAAAACTGAAATAATCGGATCAGGGCGCACGGATGCCGGAGCTCATGCTAAAGGGCAGGTAGCCAATTTCAAAACAACATCTACCATGGAATTTCCAGCGATGTTGGATCATTTGAACCGTTATCTCCCACGTGATATTGTCGTGAAGAAACTTGAGGAAGTACCTGAAAGATTCCATGCAAGGTATAATGCTAGTGGGAAAAAATACAGCTATTATGTTTGGAATAATAGTGTCCCTTCTGTTTTTGAACGTAATTTCAGCTATGATTTTCCTGGAGAACTTGATTTTAAAAAAATGAACGAGGCTTGCAATAAGCTTGTTGGAACACATGATTTCATAGGTTTCTCTTCACTCAAAAAATCTAAAAAATCGACGGTTAGAACGATTGATGAAATCAAGATCCACAAAGAAGGAGATCTGCTTCACTTTACATTCACAGGTGAAGGCTTTCTATATAAAATGATTCGCATCATTATGGGAACGCTCTTGGAAATTGGGTCTGGTATGGCAGATCCATCATCTATAGATGCTGTCTTTAAGAATGGAATCAGAAGCGATGCCGGCATGACAGTACCTTCTCAAGGATTGTTCCTAGATGAAGTTTATTATGACTAATTAGACGATTTACCGGATTACCACTACTAACTTTAGCTAAAGCTTCTCTAGATAGTGGACTGGTCTTTCAAAATAGAAAGAATAAACCTAAAGAACTATAGCTTAAAAGCTTTAATTCTTTAGGTTTATTTTTTTGCGACAAATAGAAAGATTACATGGTCTATTCAGTTAGAACTAAGCTCCAATTAGTTTTGTTCGAATTTCTTATGTTCGATTTGTAAAGTATTGATAATGATTGCAGCTGTCTCTTCAATCGATTTTTTTGAAACATTGATCACCAAACATCCTAATTTATCATACAAGTCTTTTGCGAAAACGAGTTCTTTATCAATTCGGTCTAATTTAGAATATTCCGTATCTGGATTCATTCCATAAGTAATCATTCGTTCACGACGAATGGAGTTCAGCGCTTCACGATCACTAGTTAGTCCAACGATTTTTTTCGGATCTACTTCCCATATTTGTTCGGGTATATGTGCTTCAGGAATAAGAGGCAAGTTAGCCACTTTATAATTCTGATTAGCTAAAAACATACTTAAAGGTGTTTTTGATGTTCTAGAAATTCCCAGCAATACAATGTCAGCTTCTAAAAATCCTTTAGGATCACGACCATCATCAAATTTAACAGCAAATTCAATTGCCTTAATTCGATTAAAATAAGTTTCATCTAAAAGGTGTAAAGCTCCTGGTTTTTGTATAGGGGCCATTTCAGAACGTTTTTCAAGTTCACTTATGATTGGAGAAAGTGGATCAAAAAAAATCAATTCATGCGATTGACAAAACGTTTTAGCTGTTTCATTTAAAGCTTTATCTACCAATGTATGAAGAACGATTGCATTATCCATTTCTGCTTTTTCTAAAATAGATAAAAGAGTATCTGATCCGCGAATGAAAGGGTAGGCTGAAACTTTAATATCTGCATCAGGAAACTGAGTCATAGCAGCTTGTCCAAGTTGACTAGCTGTTCCGCCTACTGAATCGGAGATGATATAAACATTAATCGTTGAGTTTGAAGACATGTTATTCCTCCTTTTTATATCTGCTTACTTCATTAATAGTATACAAGAACCCTCAACTAAACAACAATAAATCACTTAAAAAATGATGAAATCAAGAACTTGATTAAGCTGTAGCAAATGCGTTATACTATGTGATGGTAATTGGATCATGTAAAGGAGGCGACCACTTATATGACAGCAGTTGAACAAGCAATTAAAACGTTGAAAGAACACGGATATAAATATACAGATAAACGTGAAAACATGTTATCCGTATTTGCAGCTGAAAATCGATATCTAACTGCAAAAGAAGTACAACTTGGTTTGAAAGAAAGATACCCTTCTATCAGTTACGATACGATTTATCGAAACATTTATACCTTTGTAGAATTAGAGGTACTTGAAGAAACTGAATTAAACGGAGAAAAAATGTTCCGTTTTGGGTGTAAACACACTGGACACCATCATCATTTTATTTGTACAAATTGTGGAAAAACAAAACAAATCGAAATGTGCCCAATGAATTTCTTTGAAACTCAACTAAACGGGTGCCAGATTGAATCCCATCGATTTGAAATTTTTGGAAAATGTGAAAATTGTTCTTAATAAATGGTATTAAAAGCAAAAAACTGCTTATTTTTTATTAAAATATGGAAATGTTGTATTGACGTAAAAAAATACATTCGATATAATAAGGAAGGACAGTGTTTAAGAATACAGTAATTTTATTAATGTGTTCTAAAATAACAGTTACTTTTTCAAGCACGGAGGGAGGGAATTTATATGTCAAAAACAGTTATTAAGAAAAATGAATCTCTTGATGATGCTCTTCGTCGCTTTAAACGTTCCGTTTCAAAAACAGGTACTTTACAAGAAGCTCGCAAACGCGAATTCTATGAAAAACCAAGTGTGAAACGTAAGAAAAAATCTGAAGCTGCTAGAAAACGTAAATTCTAGTAAAAAAAGCTTTTAGAATTGAGGGTGGGAAAGTCTTGTCACTTTTAGAAACCATTAATGACGACATTAAAACTGCGATGAAAGCCAAAGATAAAGAATCTTTAGCTGTTCTACGTATGTTAAAAGCTGCATTGCAAAATGATCAAATCAGCAAAGGTAATGAATTAAGTGAGGATGAAGAGTTAACAGTTCTTTCTCGCGAAATGAAACAACGTCGTGAATCTCTTGCGGAGTTTAAAGAAGCTGGTCGAGAAGACTTAGTGGAACAAACTGAAGCAGCTATGCACCTCGTTGGTAACTATTTACCTCAGCAACTTTCTATAAACGAACTTAAAGCGATTATTCAAGAAGCTATTACTAAAGTAGATGCTAAGTCTATGAAAGATTTTGGAAAAGTTATGGGAGTTGTTGTGCCTTTAACAAAAGGTAAAGCAGACGGTAACGAAGTCAATCGATTAGTAAAAGAACTTTTGAATGCATAAAGGATAAGCGATTATCCGTTAAAAAAGATAAAGTTAAGATAATTCTTAACTTTATCTTTTTTTTTGCTCTTAAGGTTTAAGATGTGAATTTTTAGCTCTTCGTTAAATATGGTGTTGATAGAATAAAATAAAATTTCTTCTGGAATAGACGGGTTTGCTTGTGGAGAGCCAAGGGAACGTCTGAAGCCAGTAGTCTTCAGAGCTTTCAAGCCTTAAACAAAGCGTAATCGCCAACGCGCTAACGCTTTGTAATTCGCATTGAATCCAATGCAAGCTACAAGCAAACCTTATTCCTCCAGAAATATCTTATAACTAAATTAACTGAGCTATCAATACTAAAAAAGTATACAGCTGAATCTTTATCTAAGAAGGAAAGCTTCATTTTAAACAAAAAATGTGCTATTCTTTAAATGATAGAAAGAAGAAGGAGAGTGTTGTTTGGTTGACTAACTTGACGAATGAAACACGTTTAGTAAATTTGAAAAATGAAAATGCTACAGCTATTCTATTTGGTACTCAAGATAAACATTTAACGTTATTAGAAGAATCAATGGAAGTTATCATTAACAGCCGTGGAAGCCATCTGGAAATTATTGGCTCTGAAGAAAACACAGCTATAGTTGAGGAAATTCTTAATCAATTAGAAGAGTTGATCAAACGCTCCATTCAAATTGGACCATCAGATGTGATTACTGCCATCAAGATGGCTAAAAAGAATACATTGCAGTTTTTTATCAGCATGTATGAAGAAGAAATTGGGAAAGATCATGGCGGCAAACCAATACGAGCAAAAACATTTGGTCAACGTCAATATATTCAATCCATTAAAAAAAATGATATTACTTTTGGTATCGGCCCAGCTGGGACAGGTAAAACTTATTTAGCTGTTGTCATGGCAGTTGCTGCTATGAAAAAAGGGGAAGTGAAAAAAATCGTTTTGACTCGTCCGGCTGTTGAAGCAGGCGAAAATCTTGGTTTTTTACCTGGAGACTTAAAGGAAAAAGTTGATCCGTATCTGCGCCCAATCTATGATGCATTATATAGTGTGTTTGGCTTGGAGCACACTACTCGTTTGATGGATCGCAATGTTATTGAAATTGCTCCATTAGCCTATATGAGAGGACGTACCTTGGAAGATTCTTTTGTTATATTAGATGAAGCACAAAATACGACAAAAGCTCAAATGAAAATGTTTTTGACTCGTCTTGGTTTTGGTTCTAAAATGATTGTAAATGGAGATGTTACTCAGATAGATTTGCCTAGAGGAGCTATCAGCGGATTGGTCCATGCTGAAAAAGTATTGCACAAAGTTAAAGGGATTGATTTTGTGCAATTTGATTCGAATGATGTCGTGCGTCATCCAGTAGTTGCAAGCATTATAAATGCTTATAGCGAAGAAAAAACAATGGGCGAAATCAAAAAAGATGAAACCGAAAAACTGAGTTCTGAAAAAAAGAATAGGAAGTGAATGAATGCGAAGAAACTTAATACGCCTTCAGAAAAAATTGGGCAAGCTATATATTCCTTCTATTCTTTTGCTTACTTCTGTGATTTTATTTTTTATCATGTACAGCACTGTTAAACCCACTGCTTTAGATATTGAGTTGTTTCAAGTGGCAGATGAGACCATACGTGCCAATGCAACTGTAGAAGATACAGAAAAGACAAAAGAAAATAAAGAAACTGTCGCATCAACAGTTTCTCCCGTATACACATATAACCCAGACTTGAAGGATATTCAAACATCAAAAGTAGAAATTTTATTTGCTACGATAGATGAAGTGATTCAAGAATCAGATAAAAAATATGATGCTGACCTAAAAGAAGCAAGAAAAAAAGCTACCGAAGGCGATCCTGAGATAAGTGCTGAGAAATTGTCAGAGATAAAGGTATCTGAATTATCAGAAGAAGAGATGCTGAGGTTATTTAAAGAAAAATTATCTAATTTAGACGATGCTACAAAAGAATTTATTGATATGCTTCCAGATTGGGCTGTTTCAGATTTGTTGTCTACGAATGAAGCAACCTTATCAGGTATGAGAGAATCAATTATTTCTGTGATATCACAATTCATGACTCACCCTATTAAAAGTGAAGAAGTAAGTGAAATTAAAGTAGAAGCCAATAACAGCTTGGATTATTCTGATTTAGACTCAAATAACCAACGCATCGCAAGCCTAATCATCGATAATGCCATTGTTGAAAATAATACCTATAATGCAAATGCTACCGAGCAAAAGAAAATTGAAGAAATGGCGAATGTTCCTCCTTCGCTAATTTTGCAAGGGCAGGTAATCGTTCAAGAAGGACATGTTGTTGACAGCAATGATATGCATCAGCTTGAATTATTAGGTGTTCTAGACAATTCTTTTTCAAAGCAATCTTTATATGGTTTGATCGTCTTGATCTTTACGCAAGCGTTGCTTTTATATTATTTAGGTAAATCTAGAAAAATTGACAGAATCGAACATGGACGTCAAATTACGTTTTATTCTATTATTATGATCGTTTCGTTAGTGCTGATGAAAAGCTTGCAGCTGCTTCAAAGTTCAGATATCGATTACATCGGTTTATTGTATCCAGCTGCTTTAGCTTCAACGTTATTGACGGCATTTGGGTCACGTCGTTTTGGAATATTGGCCAATGGATTTACAGCTGCATTTTCTATCTTTATTTTCAGCCCAGAATCAGGCACTAGTTTCAGCATCATATTAGTCCTGTTCTACCTATTGAGCGGTATGATGGGGACAATGATTACACGAACTAAAATTACCAACCAATTCTGGTCTAGTTTTATTTGGGTCACTGTATTCAATGCTTTGTTTATCAGTTCATTTATTTTATACTTAAATATGCACTTTTGGTCGCAACAAGTTTTTCTAATGATTTTCTATGCTCTCTTGAGTGGAGTCATTTCTTACTTACTAGCTGTACTTCTATCGCCGTATATTGAGGTTTTATTTGAAGAGAATGCCGTATTGACGTTAACTGAATTGTCTAATCCGAATAGCCCCTTGCTAAAAGAACTGCTGACAAAAGCTCCGGGGACCTATCATCATAGTTTGATGGTAGCGAACTTAAGCGCAAATGCAGTCGGGGCTATAGGAGGAGATTCCTTATTTGCTCGAGTAGCTTGTTACTATCATGATGTTGGCAAATTGCGTCATTCAATCTTTTTTGTGGAAAATTTGCCGCCTGGGATGGAAAATCCACACAATTTATTAACCCCTTTTGAAAGCAAAGAAATTATTTTTGGACATGTTAGTGAAGGAGTCAAAATGCTTAAAGCGGCTAAAATGCCTCAATCGATTATTGATATCTGTGCTCAGCATCATGGGACAACCCTTATGAAATATTTTTATGTTACGGCTAAAGAGAAAGATGAATCTGTACTTGAAAGTGACTTTAGGTATCCAGGACCAAAACCGCAAACAAAAGAAGCAGCTGTCATCAATATTGCAGATAGTGCTGAGGCAGCTGTAAGGTCTATGTCGCATCCGACTAAAGAATCGATTGAAAAGTTCGTTCATCATTTAATTAATGGAAGAATCACAGATGGTCAATTTGATGAATGTTCGATTTCTTTACGTGAATTGAAAGTAGTTGAAAAAGCGATTTGTGAAGGATTGAATGGTACGTTCCATTCGAGGATTGAATACCCTACATTGACTAAGTAATACCAGGTGAGGGGTACAATTGTGGGATAAAAAAGGAGTGAGATAGGACTTATGGAGTTAGATTTATATGATGAAACCAATAAAATTACTACTGAACAAAATGAATTAATCCAGTCGTTATTGGAATTTGCTGGAAATCATTTAGAATTGCCAAGGGATACTGAGATGTCAGTGACATTTGTTGATGATGAAAACAGTCAAAAAATCAATAAGACCTATCGTGGAAAAGATCAACCGACTGACGTCATCAGTTTTGCTATTGAAGATGAAGTAGAAGACGAATTAATGATCAACTTTGATACTTTAGAAGAGCCAATGCCAAGAAATATTGGCGATATTATTATTTCTGTTGATAAAACCGCAAGCCAAGCCGATGAATATGGACATTCTTTTGATCGAGAATTAGGATTTTTGGCCTTACATGGATTCTTGCATTTGAATGGGTACGATCACATGACCCCCGAAGATGAAAAAGAAATGTTTGGATTGCAGAAAGAGATATTGGAAGCCTATGGACTTAAAAGATAAACAGGAAGTAGTGAAAAACTCTAGATTTTTAGATTCCTTTAAATTTGCATTTAAAGGAGTTCTAACTGTATTTCAAGAAGAGCGGAATATGCGTTCTCATATTGTGATTGGTTCAATCGTCTTAGTGTTGTGCCTGTTCCTTAATTTAGCTGTCAATGAATGGTTATGGGTTATTTTTAGTATATCTCTAGTGATCATAATGGAAGTTTGGAATACAGTCATTGAAAATGTGGTTGATTTAGCTGCTGGAGAACGGTACCACCCTTTGGCAAAGAAAGCGAAAGACATGGCTGCAGCAGCTGTTCTGATGACAGCGGGATTTTCTGTTGTAGTAGCAGCTATTATTATATTACCTAAATTATGGCAAAAATTATTTTAAAGGAGATCAACATTTATGCACATTGAAGAACAAAAAGTCGAAGATTTAATTCAAAAAGCAACGGACATGTTAGACAAAGCTTATGTTCCTTATTCTAAATTTCCAGTTGGAGCAGCTCTTTTAACGAAAGAGGGAGAAGTATTTTCAGGATGTAATATTGAGAACGCCTCTTTTGGTTTAACCAATTGTGCTGAACGTACAGCGATTTTTAAAGCAGTTTCTGAAGGGAAAAAAGAGTTTGAATATTTGGTGGTTACCGGCGATACAGATGGACCTATCTCACCTTGTGGGGCTTGCAGACAAGTACTAGCAGAATTTTGTGGTCCCGATATGCCTGTCTTACTAACGAACAATAAAGGAAATAAACAGATAACAACGGTTAGCGAATTGCTACCCGGAGCTTTTAAATCGGAGGATATGGTTTAATGAAAAATACAAATGAGCACAAATCGGGTTTTGTTTCTATAGTGGGACGTCCAAATGTTGGTAAATCAACGTTGTTAAATAGAATAGTAGGACAAAAAATAGCAATCATGAGTGATAAAGCTCAAACAACAAGAAATAAAATTCAAGGGATCTACACGACTCCAGAATCGCAAATCGTATTTATTGATACTCCTGGTATTCATAAACCCAAACATCGTCTAGGGGATTTCATGGTAGATTCAGCTTTTAGTGCTTTTAGAGAAGTTGATGTGATTTTATTTATGGTGAATATTGCAGAAAAACGCGGTCCTGGAGATAACTTTATCATGGAAAAACTAAAAACAGTAAAAAGTCCCGTGTTTTTAGTTTTGAATAAAATTGATAAAATACATCCAGATCAATTACTGCCGATTATCGAAGATTACCGTTCATTAGTAGATTTTGCACAAGTTATTCCGATTTCAGCCTCTGAAGGAAACAATGTAGATACACTGTTAGAGGAAATTACAAAATATCTACCAACTGGACCTCAATTCTACCCGGAAGATCAAGTGACCGATCATCCCGAATACTTTATCGTTTCTGAATTGATTCGTGAGAAAGTTTTAGAGTTGACTAGAGAAGAAGTTCCTCATTCTGTGGCGGTAGTAGTAGAAAGTATGCAACGCAACGAACTGGGGAAAGTTCAAGTTCATGCAGCGATCATTGTAGAACGTTCAAGTCAAAAAGGGATTATTATTGGCAAAGGCGGAAAAATGCTGAAAGATATTGGCATCCGTGCGAGAAGAGATATCGAAGTATTGTTGGGAGACAAAATTTACCTTGATCTTTGGGTAAAAGTTCAAAAAGATTGGCGCGATCGTCAAACGAATTTACAAGACTATGGTTACCGCAAAGATGATTATTAAGTAGCATGAACCAACTAAAAAAACAAACCATATTTTTATGGTTTGTTTTTTTAAGCGGAGATTGTAACTCGTAGGAGGATTCTAAATGGCTCAAGTAGAAGAAGTAGAAGGCATTGTGTTATCTGTGCGAAATCATCGCGAAAATGATCAATTAGTTAAATTATTTACGAATCGCTTTGGCAAGAGAATGTTTTTTGTTAAAGGAACCAGGAAACAAAAGAACAAACTTAGAACCGCGGTATTGCCATTTACGAAAGCGACGTATATTGCGGATATTCGTGATACTGGACTTTGTTTTATAAGAGATGCAAAAGAAGTTGATCAGTATAAAAGTATGCAAACCGATATTTTTTTAAATGCTTATGCAACGTATATTTTAAATTTAGCTGATGCAGCTTTAGACGATGGAATTGTGGATAGTACGTTATTTCATAAAATAGACCGGTGTTTAACCGAAATTGATGAAGAAACGGATCCTGAAATCGTGGTAAATATATTTGAAATCCAAATTCTCCCATACTTTGGTGTTTCGCCTGAATTAAGAGGCTGCCGTGTATGCGGAAATACAGAGGGACCTTTTGATTACTCAGGCAGTTATGGTGGATTGTTATGCCAAAATCATTGGCATTTAGATCGCCATCGTTACCATGCAAGCAGAAGAGCAATTCATTTTGTTCGTTTGTTTTCAGTAGTCTCATTGGATCAACTAGGTACTATTACAGTTAAAGAAGAAACAAAACGAGAAATCAGAACGTTGATTGATCTTATCTATGAAGAGTCCGTTGGAATCAAGTTGAAAAGTAAAAAATTTATCGACCAAATGTATACCTGGGGTAACCTCCTAATAGATAAAAGAGTTCCTCCGAATGAAGCACCAGATAAGAATGAAAGTAATGATTGACAAAAGTTCTTATGACAAGCTATGATAGTAACAACTGAATAACCAGCGATGAAAGAAAAGAGTAAAAATTTTACCTCTATAAAAGCGAATTTGGGTTAGTGAAAGCCAAGTATAGAAAAAATTTTGAAAGGCCTTCTGGAGCTGTTTACTAAAAGAGATGCTAGTTTTATACAAACTAGAATTAGGGTGGAACCGCGATTGTACTATCGTCCCTATGCTGATCAATATCAGCATAGGGACTTTTTTTGTCTTATTTTTTAGGGCTCTATATTTTTTAGTGTTGATAGCTTAGTTAAATTAGTTGCAGGATATTTCTGGAGGAATAGGGTTTGGCTTGTAGCTTGCATTGGATTCCATAGCTCTCCACAAGCAAACCCGTCTATTCCAGAAGAAATGTTATTTTCTTCTATCAACACCATTTGACGAAGAGTATTTTTTAGTTACCCATTAGGATTTGAAATGAAAAGGAGAATGCGTAATGAAAGAAAACAGTTTAACGTTTCAAGAAATTATATTGACTTTACAAAACTATTGGTCTGATCAAGGGTGCCTGTTGCTCCAGTCCTATGATACAGAAAAAGGAGCAGGAACAATGAGTCCTTATACGTTTTTACGTGCTATTGGGCCTGAACCATGGAATGCAGCTTATGTAGAACCTTCAAGACGTCCAGCAGATGGTCGTTATGGTGAAAATCCAAACCGTTTATTCCAACACCACCAATTTCAAGTCGTTATGAAACCTTCACCAGATAACATCCAAGAACTTTATTTAGAAAGTCTTCGCTTACTAGGCATTGATCCTTTAGAACACGATATTCGTTTCGTGGAAGACAACTGGGAAAATCCTTCTATGGGCTGTGCAGGTCTAGGTTGGGAAGTTTGGTTAGATGGAATGGAAATCACTCAATTTACGTATTTCCAACAAGTTGGTGGGTTAGAATGCAATCCTGTAACCAGTGAGATCACATTTGGTTTAGAACGTTTAGCTTCTTACATTCAAGATGTCGACAGTGTGTATGATATTGAATGGACAAAAGGCGTAAAATATGGTGAAATTTTTATTCAGCCTGAATACGAACATTCAAAATACGCTTTTGAAAACAGCAATCAAGAGATGCTTTTAATGTTATTTAATGAATATGAAAAAGAAGCGACTACTCAAATTGAAGCCGGGTTGGTTCATCCAGCTTATGATTATGTTTTAAAATGTAGCCACACCTTTAATTTGTTAGACGCAAGAGGGGCCGTTTCGGTTACTGAACGTGCCGGATATCTGGCTCGTATTCGTAAAATGGCTCGTTCGATTGCAAAAGCTTTTGTTACCGAACGCGAAAAATTAGGATTCCCTTTGCTTCAAGGTCAATCTATCGAAAACAAGGAGGCAAAATAATATGACTAAAAATCTGTTATTAGAAATCGGTTTAGAAGAAGTACCCGCTCATATCGTTACCCCAAGCAGCAAACAATTAACACAAAAAGTAGCTGCCTTTTTAAAAGAAAATAGGTTAGCACATGGAGAAGTGATTCCTTTTTCAACGCCACGTCGTCTAGCGGTCATTGTGAAGGATATTGCTGAAAAACAAGAAGATATCGAAGAATCTGTAAAAGGCCCTGCAAAAAAAATAGCTCAAGATGCTGAGGGAAATTGGAGTAAAGCAGCTATAGGATTTGCGCGTGGTCAAGGAGCAACGACTGAGGATATTTATTTTAAATCAATTAAAGACGTTGAGTATGTTTATGTAGATAAATTTATTTCAGGTAAAACCGCTAAAGAAATTCTAGTTGGTTTAGATGAAGTGATCACGTCTATGACTTTCCCAGTAAGCATGCATTGGGGCAACCACTCTTTCAAATACATCCGCCCATTTCATTGGCTGACAGCACTATTAGATGATGAAGTGATTCCTTTTAAAATACTGGATATTCAAACATCAAATACCTCTCGCGGACACCGCTTTTTAGGACATGATGTTACGTTTACTCATGCATTAGACTATGAAAAAACGTTAGAAAATGTTTATGTGATTGCGGACAGTGCTAAACGTAAACAAATGATCGTGAATCAAATTGAAGAGTTGATGGAAGCAAATCAATGGTCTGTTACATTTGATGAAACATTACTAGAAGAAGTAAACAACTTGATTGAATACCCAACTGCTTTTTATGGTTCATTTGATAAAAAATACCTCGATTTACCAGAAGAAGTATTGATCACATCCATGAAAGACCATCAGCGTTATTTTGGAGTGAAAGATAGCGAGGGGAGTATTTTACCTTACTTTATCTCTGTTCGTAATGGAAATGCTGAACACATTGAGACAGTTGCAAAAGGAAATGAAAAAGTATTGACTGCCCGTTTAGATGATGGCCAATTCTTCTTTGAAGAAGACCAAAAATTAACGATTGCTTCTTGTGTCGATCGTTTAAAACAAGTGACATTTCATGAGAAAATCGGTTCAATCTATGAAAAAATGAACCGAGTACAAGCTATTGCTCAATTGATTGGGAAACAAGTTGGCTTAACGACGACTGAGTTAACAGATTTAAAACGTGCCTCTGAAATCTATAAATTTGATTTGGTAACCAATATGGTAGGAGAATTTCCTGAATTGCAAGGAATCATGGGTGAAAAGTATGCCTTGATGCAAGGTGAGAACCCAGCTGTAGCTGCAGCTATCAGAGAACACTATATGCCGATCTCAAGTGAGGGAGAACTTCCACAATCGTCTGTTGGAGCAGTATTAGCTATCGCCGATAAATTGGAAAGTGTCTTGAGTTTCTTCGCAGTCGGAAGGATTCCAACTGGATCTAATGATCCATATGCCTTGAGACGTCAGACATACGGTATTGTACGCATTATTGAATCAAAAAATTGGGTTTTCCCTATGGACTCACTTAAGGAAAGTATTTTAGCTGCTCCTGTGATTACACAGAGCGCTTTGGTAGAAGGTTACCAATCAAGCACTCCACAAGTCATTGATTTTATTAAAGCACGTGTACGTCAATTATTAATGGCAGAGAGCATTCGTCATGATGTTATTGATGCAGCTTTAAATTCTCGTCAAGATAATGTACTGAAATTGATCGAAGCTAGTCGAATCATTAATGGTCATTTATCAGATGCTGTTTTTAAACCAACCATCGAAGCGCTGACTCGTGTTTTAAATTTAGCTGCTAAAGGAGAAGAACTCCTTGCTCAAACACAAGCTTCAGTAAATCCTGCTTTATTTGAAACACCATCTGAACAAAACTTGTATGAATCATTTGCTACAATTGCAACAGAGTCTAGCCAAGAAAACAGCAGTCAGAGCTATGAAGCTTTTGAACAGCTACAACCATTGATTGAAGCCTTTTTCAATGAAAATATGGTTATGGCAGACAATGAAGCTGTTCGAAATAATCGTTTAGCGTTGTTGATGCAGATTTCTGATTTTGTGTTGTCTTTTGCAAGTGTAGATAAATTAGTTGTTAAATAGCCTTTAGCAAATAGGTTTACTTTATGCTCCATTAAGGATAAAATTTTCCTTAGTGGGGTTTTTATTTAATTGGATAAAGGAGTGGACAACTATGCTTAAACATCCCTTAACCATGAAACGAGTTTATGAAAAAGTAGAAAAAGAAGATGGCTACCGTATTTTAGTGGATCGACTGTGGCCAAGAGGAGTAGCAAAAGAAAAAGCCGATATAAAAGAATGGGCAAAAGAAATTGCTCCAACTCCAACGATTCGCCAAGCATTTAACCATCAACCACAAAAATTTAATGCGTTTAAACAAGCTTATTGGGCTGAATTAGAAGCCAATCCACACGCGGAAAAATTTAAACAACATATTTTTGAGCAATTGCAATACACTCCGGTGACGTTTATCTATGCTGCCAAAGATGAACAATACAATCATGTGGTCATCTTGATGGAGTACGTTCAAACTAAATAAGGTACATAAAAAATTTTTGTTCATTAAATTGGCTAAATCAGATTGGAGGATCCTATGTTAAAACGTTTTTTTAGTTATTATAAGCCGTATAAAAAATTATTTATTTTAGATTTTGGCTGTGCGATACTCGCAGCTGTTTTAGAATTGTCGTTTCCGTTGGTAGTAAATCAAGTTATTGATGACCTATTGCCTTCAGCAAATTGGTCATTGATTGTAACAGTTTCACTATCGTTATTGTTTTTGTATGTAGTCAACACTTATTTGCAGTATGTAGTCGTTTATTTTGGACACAAACTGGGGGTGAATATCGAAACAGATATGCGTCGTGAATTGTATGGCCACTTGCAAGAGCAGCCGTTCAGTTATTATGACAATCAAAAGACAGGGAAGTTAATGACGCGCTTGACAACGGACTTATTCGAAATATCGGAAGTTGCTCACCATGGTCCCGAAGATGTGTTTATCACCATCATTACTTTAGGTGGGGCATTTTTATTGATGTTGACTGTACACGTTCAATTAGCTTTGGCAACATTCGTGATGATTCCTTTTATTACTATTGCATTAGTATTTTTCAATAAACGCATGACCAAAATAAATACAAAAATCTTTAATGATTTAGGCGAATTTAGTGCAGGTATAGAGTCGTCTGTTAGTGGAATACGTGTGGTTCAAGCCTTTGCAAATGAAGAACACGAAGCCGGAAGATTTGAGTTACTGAATCAAGCTTACCGATCATCCAAAATTTTATTCTATAAGATGATGGCCATCAGCTCTTCCTATAATTATTTACTGATTCGTTTAATTAACTTATTTGCCTTATTTTTTGGAGCATATTATACAATCCAAGGTGAAATTAGTTATGGTGATTTTGTAGGATTTATCTTATTATCTAATGTATTTGTTCGTCCGATTGAAAAAGTGAACACGATGATTGAGAGTTACCCTAAAGGAATTGCAGGATTTAAGAGATTAACAGAAGAACTAGATAAAAAACCTACTATTCAAGATAAAGAACAGGCGATTGTAGTCGACCGTTTAAAAGGGGATATTGAATACAAACAAGTTTCTTTTTGGTACGACTCATCCAAAAAAGTGTTGGACAAAATTAATTTATCGATTCGTGCAGGTGAAACGGTAGCATTTGTTGGACCTAGTGGCGCAGGGAAGACGACTATCTGTAATTTGCTGCCTCGTTTTTATGAGGTCAGTGAAGGAGAAGTAACCATCGATGGAATCAACATTCAAGATATGACAATGCAGTCATTGCGGGATCAAGTTGGTGTTGTCCAACAAGATGTGTACCTTTTTCCAGGGAGCATCAGAGAAAACGTGGCCTATGGGAAACTAGATGCTAGTGAAGAAGAGATCCGTAAAGCAGTTCAATTAGCGCATTTGGAAAAAGTTGTTGATGAGATGCCAGAAGGATTGGATACGATTATTGGTGAGCGAGGCGTAAAATTATCAGGCGGACAAAAACAACGCTTATCGATTGCTCGTATGTTTTTAAAGAATCCTCCGATCTTGATTTTAGATGAAGCAACCTCTGCTTTGGACACTGAAACAGAACAAGTGATTCAAGAATCTTTAAACTCATTAGCCGAAGGTCGCACGACATTGATCATTGCGCATCGTTTAGCGACAATCAAGCATGCTACACGTATCATCGTGGTAAATGAAGAAGGGATTACGGAAGAAGGCAGTCACGAAGAATTATTAGCAAAAAATGGGCCATATAAAAGACTGTATGAGGCCCAATTTAGTCAATAACATAGATATAACTAAACCACTTATGAGGAAAGAAAAAGATTTCTCATAAGTGGTTTAGTTTATTTAGTGCGTTCAAGAGTGATTACTAACAAATGGGGTTTATTATTGATTCGAAATGGAAATAGGCTATTTCCGATTCCTCGACTTACGACTAATTTTTTTGAGGGGTCTACTTCACTAGTATAGATTCCTGTGGTGTATTTAGGAAAGAAGCCCTGACCAGGAGCGTACAACGGACCTATAAGAGGGAGTCTTATTTGGCCGCCATGAGCATGACCGCTAAATGTGATATCTGGTTCAATAAGAGGGTTAGAAGTTAGATAATCTTCAAAATATTCAGGATGATGAGCGAGTAACAATACAGGCATGTCTGTTATAAAATTTATCATAGGTACATCAATAGGATAATCTTCATCTTTAACACCTACTAAAGCTAACTGAGCGCCGTTGAAATCTATAGTGATCTGTTCATTGTTTAATAACGTAACTCCGCTTTGATTGATTTCTTGATCCCATTCATTTAATTGACCGCTGCTTGTTTCATGGTTTCCCGATACAGCGTAAGTTGGCGCAAGAGCGCTCAAGGAGTGGCCGAATTCTTCTAAAGGTATATTGCTTAAGTCGGCTGTGCGATCAATTAAATCTCCTGTTAAAAAAATCAGATCTGGTTGAGCTTGTTCTATTTCAGAAAGCAATGTTTCAATTGAGATGCGATTTCTTTCAAAATGGGTATCTGATACGTGGACGATTTTTAATTGATCTAGTTCTGAGGGTAGATCATCGAGTGTAATCGTTTGGTACTCAACATCTAACGAGCGATTTTGATAGTAACCATATAAACAAAAAGGGAGTATTAAACTGATCAAGATAAGTAAACTGAGTTTAAATAGTTTCATTGGAACCTCCTAACTGACATCGTTTTTTAAAGTATAGCATATTTAGAAATACTTCCTACACATAAGAAGTTTTGTTTAAAAGCTTCAAACGTGGTCAATTAAGGTATAATAAGATTAAAACGAGCGCAATAATGGAAAAGGACTGATTTTTATGGAGGCAACGAAAAGAAGGGACAGCATTATTTCAATTTTATCACAAGAAAATAGACCCATAAGTGCAAGAAATCTAGCTGCGCGATTAAATGTGAGTCGCCAAATAATTGTGGGCGACGTGGCTTTGTTAAGAGCGAGTGGAGTCGATGTCATTGCTACTCCAAAAGGATACGTATTGGAATCTGCTTCTATGACGAACAAATATCTTGGTCAACTAGCTAGTTCTCATAATGCAGCAGAAACAAAAACTGAATTGTATGCGGTAGTCGATAATGGGGGAGAAGTGGTTGATGTTATTGTTGAACACCCGATATACGGAGAATTAAAAGGACGTTTAATGATCTCTTCACGATATGATGCAGATCAATTTATGGAAGCAATCGAAAATAAACAAGCCAACTTACTATCTGAATTAACCGGTGGCGTTCATTTGCATACAATAGCGTGTCCAGACAAAAAAACATTTGATCGAATAAAAAAAGAACTGAATATCTTGGGGCTTTTATATAAAAATTAAAAGGTGTCTTGACATCTTTTCGAAAACACTTATAATTAAATTTGCTAGCGTGTCTTGACACGTGTAATTGCACATTTGAAGATAGGAGTTGTTGAAATGAAAACAAATAGAGTTCATAAATTAACGATTGCAGCTTTGTTGGTAGCTGTAGGTATTTTAATTCCAATGGTTTCACCAGTTAAATTAATGTTGGAACCAGCATCTTTTACACTAGCTAGTCATGTGGCGATTTTTATTGCGATGTTTATCTCGCCTATGATTGCAGTAACTGTGGCTTTGGGAACGGCTCTTGGATTTTTGCTTGGTGGTTTTCCAATTGTTATCGCCTTGAGAGCTTTGACTCATGTTGTTTTTGCGGGAGTCGGATCTTATATTCTGTTTAAAAAACCTGCTATCTTACAATCGACCGCTAAAACGCAACTCTTTTCATTTTTAATCGGCTTGTTACATGCCGTTTCTGAAGTTGCTGTAGTTTCTGTTTTTTATTTTGGTGGTGAGATGACTACTGCGTATTATACGCAAGGTTTCTTACAATCGGTTTTCTTATTGGTGGGAGCAGGTACGATTGTTCACAGCATGATTGATTTCACACTTGCACATATTGTATGGAAATCTTTAATGAGTCGCTCGACATTCTCGGCAACAGTAGCAAAATTAAAATAAAAAATCACTGAAGTGAACAATTAATTTGGAACAATGCGCTATGCACTGTTCCAAATTAATTGTTTTTATTTTACGTTTGTCTAGGATAAAAAAAGATGATGGTAAAGAAGGTTAGGATAAAATAAATAACTTTTATTATTATTTGCAATAAAACCTGCTTATAGGCAATACTGAACTATTTAGTTAACCAATTTAAAGATTTGTTTTCTTATAGAGAGTATGCTATTATAAATCATGTATAGTTCTGTCTGAGAATAGATTTCGAGAGTAAAGTCGCACTAGTATTTGAGTGCGACTTTTAGAGACTAAATGTAATTTCTGAATAGAACCTAACGTTCTTTATTTTTTTGATTAAGAGGTGAACAGCTTGGCGATAATGATTCCAGAAGAAACGGTCAATAAAGTACGACAAGAAACCAATATAGTGGATGTTGTCAGTCAGTATGTTCAATTAAAAAAGAAAGGAAAAAATCTTTTTGGTTTTTGTCCTTTTCATGAAGAGCGAACTCCGTCATTTTCTGTAACAGAAGAGAAACAAATTTTTCACTGTTTTAGTTGTGGACGTGGTGGGAATGTTTTTACTTTTTTAATGGAAGTCGATGGGTTAACTTTCCCAGAAGCCGTCATTAAAACAGCTGAATTGAGTCAATTTGAATTAGATGAATCCTTGGTACAAGACCTCGATCATAAAAACCAGCCAAATGACTCAGCTAAAGAAAAACTGATCCGTGTCCATGAAGAAAGTGCAGAATTATTTCATCATATTCTATTGAATACCACAATAGGAGAAGAAGCTTTAGAGTATTTAACGCAAAGAGGATTGACCCGTGAAGTAATTGATACGTTTAATATCGGGTTTGCTCCACGAGAACGAACCATGCTTCATCAATATTTAGTTGGAAAAAATTATGAGCAAGAATTATTAAAAAAAACGGGCTTGTTTGTTGAAAAGGATAGTGGGGAACTGCTTGATCGATTTTATAATCGAATTATCTTTCCCATTCGCAATCAACAAGGAAAAACCGTGGCTTTTTCAGGTCGGATCTTTCAGCAAGATGCTGATGATAGTGCACCAAAATATTTAAATAGTCCGGAGACCCAATTATTCAATAAACGAACCGTTCTGTTTAATTTTGATCTTGCACGTCCTTCGATTAGAAGAGAAAAAGAAGTTATTTTGTTTGAAGGATTTATGGATGTTATTGGAGCTTGGAAAGCCGGTATAACCAATGGAATTGCTTCAATGGGAACCAGTCTTACCAACGAACAAATACATTTGATTGACCGAACTACAGATCATGTCATAATTGCTTATGATGGAGATTCTGCTGGAATTGAAGCGACCAAACGAGCTAGTGATCTTTTAGCAGCAGAGACCAATTTTGATATTGATATTATTCGATTCGCTGAAGGTATGGACCCGGATGAATACATTAAAAAAAATGGTGCAGATGCTTTTAAAGAACTGATCGCTCATGGAAGAGAAACGCTTTTTGGGTTCAAGATGTCTTATTACCGTAAGTCGCTCAATTTATCAAATGAGAGTGAAAGACTTGGATACATTGAAAAGATATTATCCGAACTGCTTTCCGTCACTTCAGCTGTTGAACGTGAACTTTATTTTAAGCAATTAGCAACGGAATTTGACCTCTCAATCGATTCTTTAAAAGAACAGTTTCAACAGAAATTTCATGAGTCTCGTAATAAGCGAACAAAAGAAAAACAACAGCAAAGTCAGCAGAATCATCCTGCTGAAGCAAATTATTCACAAGTGCAGACCCAGAAAAGGAAACCGACTAATATTGAACACGCAGAGCGGTTGTTATTAAATCGGTTATTTCATTTTGAAGAAGCTTGGATTATTTTGAAGAATGCTGCAGATGATTTTCATTTTGTACACGATGAGTATCAAATGGTCTTTATTTTGTACGAAAGCTTCCGTGAACACACGGCTAATGAAGGTACAATTGATGCATTTATTGATTTTGTAAAAGAACCAGAACTGAAAAACTTAATTGTTGAAATTGAATTGTTATCGATAAGCAATGAGGTTTCAACAAGAGAAATAGAAGATTACTTAGATGTAATCTCTAGAAAATCTGGTCTTCAACTGCAATTGAAAGAAAAACAAGATGCTTTGAAAGAAGCATCCAGACGAGGCGATAAAGAGCAGCTTCGTGTGTTGATGATTGAAGTAGTTAATTTATCTCGTTTATTGAAAAATAAATAAAAATGATTCATAATGTGTACGAGTAAGATTGAAAGAGGAGGCTTTTTAATGGCTGAAAAAAAACTGACAACAAAAAAGGCGTATGATAGTGAAGTAAAGAGTTTGATCAAAGAGTATAAAGCAGCAGGAACTATTCATTACGATGTGTTAACAAATAAAATAGCAACTCCTTTTTCTTTAAATGCTGAAAAAATGGATCAATTGATCCAAACGGTTGAAGATGCAGGTGTTGGAGTAGTTGGAGACGATGGTGGTCCAACAGCTCGACAACTGAAACTCAAAGAAATGAAAGCTGAAAGAGAAGCAGAAAAACCAGAAGACTTAACGGCTCCTCCTGGAGTTAAAATCAACGATCCCGTTAGAATGTACTTGAAAGAAATTGGACGGGTGAATTTATTAACGGCAGCTGAAGAAGTCGAACTAGCGATAAAAATAGAAGAAGGCGACCAAGAAGCACGTCAACGTCTTGCAGAAGCTAACTTACGTTTAGTTGTTAGTATTGCCAAACGTTATGTTGGGCGTGGAATGCAGTTCTTAGATTTGATCCAAGAAGGAAACATGGGATTAATGAAAGCTGTTGAAAAATTCGACTATAAAAAAGGATTTAAATTCTCAACGTATGCGACTTGGTGGATTCGTCAAGCAATTACGCGTGCGATTGCCGACCAAGCACGTACAATTCGTATTCCGGTGCACATGGTTGAAACAATCAATAAATTGATTCGTATCCAACGTCAATTGCTGCAAGATTTAGGCCGCGAACCAACTCCTGAAGAAATTGGAGCAGAAATGGATCTTCCAACTGAAAAAGTTCGTGAGATTCTAAAAATTGCACAAGAGCCAGTTTCTTTAGAAACACCTATTGGAGAAGAAGATGATTCTCATTTAGGCGACTTTATTGAAGACCATGATGCGACAAGTCCAGCTGAAAACGCTGCTTATGAATTGTTAAAAGAACAATTAGAGGATGTACTAGATACACTTACAGATCGTGAAGAAAATGTACTCCGTTTGCGTTTCGGTTTAGATGATGGACGTAACCGTACTCTTGAAGATGTGGGTAAAGTATTTGGCGTAACACGCGAGCGTATTCGTCAAATCGAAGCTAAAGCACTTCGTAAATTACGTCACCCTAGCCGTTCAAAACAATTAAAAGACTTCTTAGAATAAAAGACTCTTCATCAAAATGGTGTGGATAGAAGAAAATAACATTTCTTCTGGAATAGACGGTTTTGCTTGTGGAGAGCCATGGGAACGTCTGAAGCTGCTCTATTCTAGAACTTGTTTTTAAAAGCAGCCCCGACGTCCACTTCACGAATAATGCTCGATGGTCGGTGACCATACTGCGCTTATTCGCTCCAGTGATTCGAGTCTAAACGCTTTTAGTCACACTCCCAATGAAGCGCTAACGCTTTATAATTCGCATTGAATCCAATGCATGGCTACAAGCAAACCCTATTCCTCTAGAAATTTAGTGTCATTCATGTATCTAAGCTATCAACACTAAAAGTATAGAGTAGAATAAAAATAGATGAAGGTCGTCCAAAATCAACATTATTTGGACGGCCTTCTTTCGTATTGTGAGATAAAATTCAACGAATGAAAGAAAAAACTGGTATAATAATAGACGATGTAGGAATGAAGGGATGAATGACATGTTATCATTTGAAGAAAAAAAGGCTATTTTTGATAGCTACGAAGAATTAACGGCAACAAAAGTATCAATGAATCGTTTGAATTACCATTTTAAAGATAGTGCAGTACCTAAAACAATGGCTGTGCGTTTCCTTCACCCGAATGGAAATGCTTTGATTTATGCAGGCTATTTGCCTAAAGAAGAAACAGATAAGGGCTACATTTCTGTAAGAGATGAAGATGAAGCAACGATTCGTTCTTTAGTGGATCAAGCGATTGCTCATTTAAAGAAAACAGCTGACGGATATGAAGAAGGCTATTCTGAATTATGGTTTGACAATAATGGCGACGTTTTGCGTTTAGTCTATGATAATCCGACATGGGTCGTTACCTTACCGAACGATCAAGTTGAAGGAGTTTTTCATTCAAAAGATGCTGCAGAAGGTTATTTAATGGATGAAGAGTTCTTCCAAGGCTAAACAAGAATCATGAAAAGAAAGAAGTGATGAGTATGGACGAAAGTCAATTATCGCTGCGTTTAAGCAGAGCGGCGTCTTATGTCGAACCGGGGGATCGTTTAGCCGATATCGGTTCTGACCACGCTTATTTACCTTGTGCTTTAGCGAGTAACAATCACATTACGTTTGCTATTGCAGGAGAAGTTGTCGAAGGCCCTTTCCAAGCAGCAAAAAACCAAGTGCGACGTCTTGGTTTAACAGACCAAATCAATGTACGTTTGGGGGATGGATTAGAAGTTGTATCTCCTGAAGATGATGTAACTGCGATTACTATATGCGGCATGGGAGGCTCCTTAATTGCTTCTATCTTGGACAATGGATTTAAAAAAGGCCATTTGACAGGCAAGGAACGCTTGATCTTGCAGCCGAACGTAGGAGAAAGAACCTTGCGTGAATGGTTGGTCGATCATGAGTACACGATTACAGCTGAAGAAATAATTGAAGAAAACAATAAAATTTATGAAATGATGGTGGCCGTGAAAGATCCTTTACTAAAACAAACTGTAACGGAATCTTACCTAATGTTTGGTTTTCATTTAAAAGAGGAACATTCTGCTATCTTTAAAAAGAAATGGCAAAAAGAACTTGAAAAAAACCGTTATATTTTAGATAGTTTAACGCATTCAAGTGCAGATCAAACAACTAAAATCCAAAAAATCCAAGCAGAAATTCAAAAAATAGAAGAGGTGCTAAAATGACTGAGACTTATGGAAGTGAATTTATCCAAAAATTTGAATCATTTGCTCCAAAATATTTAGCTGAAGCTGGAGACCCGGTTGGTTTAGCGGTTGGAACGTTAAAGAAGCCCATAAAAAAAATGATGGTGACGTTAGATGTTCGTCCAGAAGTGGTGCAAGAAGCCATTGAACAACACGTTGACTTTATCTTTGCACACCATCCTCCTATTTTTCGCCCGCTTAAAAATTTAGCCACAGATGATGCACAAACGAAAATGTATGCGGATCTTTTGAAAAATGATATAACTGTTTATGCTGCGCATACAAATTTAGATGTGGCTACAAATGGGATGAACACATGGTTAGCAGATGAGTTGAACTTAACAGAAACAGAGATTTTACATGTCACGAAAAGACTGGCCTATAAAAAGATTGCAGTCTTTGTTCCAAAAGAAAATGAAGAAGAAGTTCGAAAAGCGCTAACCGCTGCAGGAGCGGGCCAAATCGGTCCAAATTACAAAGATTGTACGTATACGTTTGAAGGCGTTGGGCGCTTCACGCCAATTAATCAGGCTAATCCGACCATTGGAGAAATTGATGAACCTGAACATGTAGCGGAAGTACGAATTGAAGTTGTTTTCCCAGAACACCTAACGCAAACAATTGAAAAAGCCTTATTTGAAGCTCATCCTTATGAAGAGCCGCCGTATGATTTGTATACAATTGAGAATTTTGTTGATGAATATGGTCTTGGAAGAATAGGGAATTTAGCTGAACCTATTTCTGTTCAGGAGTTTGCTCAAAAGGTTAAAGAAACTTTTGGAGTATCGGGCTTACGCTACGTAACGCCGGATAAAGATAAACTGATTCAACGTGTTGCCGTTTGTGGTGGGGATGCAGGGAGCTATTACCCTGATGCCTTAAACAAAAAAGCAGATGTGTTTATCACTGGAGATGTTTATTACCATACAGCTCATGATATGTTAGCTGACGGATTAAGCGTTATTGATCCTGGTCATCATATTGAAAGTATTTGTAAACCGAAGTTGGTTGAATTATTTACGGAGTGGAAATCTGATCTTGAATGGGATTTTGATATCATCCAATCAGAATTAAATACAGATCCATATAAATTTATCTAAAAAACGATGTTGAAAGGAAGTTATCTCTTATGTATGAAAATCTAGTCCCTCGTTTTATTCGTTATGTGAAAACAGAAACACGTTCTGATGAAAATAGTACCACTATTCCATCAACGCAAAGCCAAGTGGCGTTTGCTAAGACATTAATGAAAGAATTAGAAAATATTGGTTTAAGTGATATTTCTTATAATGAAAGCAATGGTTATGTGACAGCAACATTGCCAAGTAACACAGCTAAAAAAGTGCCAACTGTTGGGTTTATTGCTCATATGGATACAGCTGATTTTAATGCGAAAAATGTAAACCCGCAATTCCATGAGCAATACAATGGGGAAGTGCTCGTTCTAAACGAAGAACAACACGTAGTTTTAGATCCTAAAGAGTTTCCTAACCTGAAAAATTACATTGGCCAAACGTTGATTACAACGGATGGTACAACGTTATTAGGAGCTGACGATAAAGCAGGAATTGCCGAAATTATGACAGCTATGGAAATTTTGATCAATGATGATTCAATTGAACATGGCGATATTCGTGTTGGTTTCGGTCCAGATGAAGAAATCGGAATCGGAGCAGATCGTTTTGACGTTCCAGGATTCAAAGCCACATTTGCTTATACAATGGATGGTGGTCCTATTGGAGAATTAGAATTTGAAAGTTTTAATGCTGCTTCAGCGATCGTTAAGATTCAAGGAAAAAATGTTCACCCAGGTACTGCAAAAAATACAATGGTAAATGCAGTGAAAATTGGCATGGCTTTTGATGCATTATTGCCTCAAGATGAAGTTCCAGAAAAAACTGAAGGCCGTGAAGGATTCTACCATCTAGTTGGAATAACCGGTGAAGTAGATGAAGCAACGTTGACTTATATTATTCGAGACCATGACCGTGAAAAATTCGAAGCGCGTAAAGCCTTTATGCTAGAACAAGCTGCAAAATTAAATAAAGAATATGGCAGCGAACGAATCACAATTGATTTAAATGATTCTTACTACAATATGGGTGAGATCATTGAAAAAGATATGACTGTAGTGGATCTAGCTGAAGAAGCGATGAAAAATCTATCTATCGAACCAATCATTGAACCCATTCGTGGCGGTACAGATGGTTCTAAGATTTCCTTTATGGGACTGCCAACGCCCAATATTTTTGCTGGCGGAGAAAACTTCCATGGCCGGTATGAATTTGTAGCTGTTGAAAGCATGGAGAAAGCTACCGCAGTAATCGTAGAAATCGCACGCTTGAATGCTTTAAAAGGAGCTTAAGAATGATTTTTGTAATGAGTTATCTGCTTATATGCAATAGCCTTTTGTTTGTTCTAATGTATGTTGATAAACAAAAAGCCGTAAAAAGACAATGGAGAATTCCTGAAAAAACACTGTTATTTCTAGGTCTCATTGGTGGCGGCTTTGGTGGTTTGATAAGCATGAAAGCATTTCGACATAAAACGATGAAACGATCATTTAAGATGATTTATACTTTAGGAACGGTCTTTGCTATTTTCTTATTAGTATATGTTAATCGATAATAAATAGTGGGTTGGGACAGTTGTCTCAGCCTTTTTTCGTCTAGAAAAGTAGACTAGAGATGGTTAGTAATGATAAATTCGGCGACAAACAGTTTGTTCATGGAAGAGTGGAGCATAAAATTGGTGTCGCTCTTCCATGAAAAGTAAAAATGAATGTTGAAGTTAGGCTAAGTTTCTTCTCTCGTTATTTTTTTTCGTATGTTAAAATGAGAGGTAGAGAAGTTGAATGAGAGGATGTGCAAAATAAGATGGGATTGCAATTTGTATTAGGTCGTGCGAATCGTGACAAGCGTTCGGTACTATTGGATGAGATAGCAGAAAGCCTGACGAAAAAAACGGAAGAGTCTATTTTTTATTTAGTTCCAGACCATATTAAGTTTCAGGCTGAAATGACTGTTTTAGAAAACCTTAGCCATTATTCGCAGTTTGAAAAGAAGCCGATTATGGGCATGATGCATTTACAAGTATTCAGTTTTACACGATTAGCATGGTACTGGTTAAAAGATACCGCTATTTACGCTAAGCCACAATTAACCACAACTGGCTTATCGATGCTGATTCGCAAATTACTGATTGAACATGAAGAAGAGTTGACCATCTATCGTGGTGAAGTTCGAAAAGATGGCTTTGTTCAGCAAATGACAGATTTATTTTTAGAATTACGCAGCGGTCGGATTGCACAAACAGATTTAGATCATATGATGTTTAGTCTAGGTACTTCACCTAAGGAAGCCGATTTTAAATTGAAGTTACAGGATTTATCTTTGATTTATCAAGCTTTTGATGCAGCATTACTGAATAAATATATTGAGTCTGAGGATATTGTGTCCGCATTGATTCAAAAAGTGGAAGAGTTGGATTTATCTAAAACCACATTTTACATCGAAAGTTATTATCAATTTACAGCTCAAGAACAAGCGCTTATTTTAGCATTAATGAAAGCTGCAAAAAAAGTGACGATTGCGCTGACATCAGATAAAGCATACGCTGTTGAAAAACCGGAAATGCATAACTTGTTTCAGACATCTGGAGCAACTTATTATAAATTGTATCAACTGGCACGCCAAAATAATGTTCCAGTCTACAAAGACAAACTGATCCAAGAGATTGATGAGGCCTATTGTGGGGAATTAAATCAACTGGAAGAATTTTGGGTAGAAACGAGCCAAATCACCTCAACAAACAATGAGCTGTTAGACAATATTGATACGATGGGCAATTGCATCGAGATATGGGCAGCGGAAAATAAACAAGCAGAAATCACACATGTGGCTAAAGAAATTCGCAAATTGGTTGCCACTGGTGATTACCGTTATAAGGATATTTTAGTCTTGACTCGCAATATGGATGATTATTTAGCCATCATAGAGCCGTTATTTAGTAGTCACAAGATAGAGTTATTCGTTGATAGTGCAGAACTAATGAATCAACATCCGCTTATTGAAGTGATTGACTCTTTAGTCAGCATTTACAAACGCAATTGGCGATACGCAGATGTGATGCGGCTACTTAGAACGGAGTTAGTGATTCCAATAAGCGAAGGGGAAGAAGCTCTTTCAAAAGAACGCGCACAACGGGTGAATCAGCATGTGCAACGTGCACGACAGTTTAGAGAACGAGTGGATGTAACGGAAAATGTGTTATTGTCTTATGGTTATGAGGGGTATCAATGGATTAAATCAGATCCTTGGCACTACACGCGCTACTTCTATGAAGATGCCGAGTTTCAATCGGACAATGATCAACGGATTGAACAGATTGCCAATTCCATTAAAACGGATCTGACAGGACTGTTGATTCCATTTTTCAACCGATTAGAAAAAGCGCAAACCAGTAAAGATGCTGCAAAAGAACTGTATGTATTTATGGAAACTATTGGAGTTAAAGACCAAATAGGCTTTTGGAGAGATCAAGCGATTGAAGACAATGATCTTGAAGAAGCTCGCAAACACGAACAAACATGGCAAACATTTTTGCAGCTTTTAGATGAATATGTAGAAGTATTGGGAGAGGAACCGTTCAACTTGGATAGTTTCTATGCAATCTTAATGACTGGATTTGATAATGCGACTTACAGCATGGTTCCACCAAGTATTGATCAAGTAACGTTTTCAGGTATTGAAGGAACACGTATCGGAACAGCAAAAGTTACCTTTATGCTGGGAGTAACCGATGCCCATTTGCCGGCTAAAACAGAAAATAAAAGTATTTTAACTGAAGAAGACCGGGATTTCTTTTCACAATTCCTAGACGATACAAAATATTTAAAACCAACTGTTGAAGCGGTTATGGCTTCTGAACCGTTTATTGCTTATCAAGCCTTTTTAGATTCTTCTGAGAAATTGATTTTTAGTTACCCAACCAGTGATGAAACAAAGAATGGTCCGAAATTATCGCCTTATGTGGATAGAATAGCAAAAGCGTTTCATCTTCCAATCCAAGCCAAACTGATGGGTGTCACATCACTAGAAAATCCATCCGATAAAGAATTACTGGATTTTGTTGGAACGAAAAAAACGACGATCAGTCAGCTATTGATGATTTTACGCAAAGAGCAAGACCAAAAAGGTCAGTTAAGTGTATTTTGGCAAAACCTTTATAGTTTCTTTAAACGAGATAAACAAGTGGCGCGCGATTTTAACCATTTACTTGTTAGTTTAGTTAAGAAAAATCTGCCAGTACCCTTGAGAAGTACCATTGCAACAGACTTATATGGCAAAGATCTTTATTTATCTGTTTCTCGTTTAGAAGCTTTTTATGCAGATCATTATGGTCATTTCTTGACATATGGATTGAAATTACAAGAACGAGACGTTTTTGAGCTGTCTCCAGCCGGTACGGGAGAATTCTTTCATGATGCGCTGGATCACTTGTTCAAACAGGTTATTCAAAAGAACCTCAGCTTTGATCAATTAACGGAAGATATGCTGGAACAATTGACTGCAGAAGTTTTAACAGAACTTTACGGTAAGCCAAAATTCTCCATTTTAAGTGCATCGAATCGTATGAAGTATATTCGTGACCAACTAGGCCAAACGATTAAAAAAATGGTGTGGGTCATCGGCAATCAAAGCCGACGGACAAATATGAAAAATATTCAAACAGAAGTTTTATTTGGCCAAGTCGCAAATCAAACCGGCATTGAAGGATTATCTTTTCCACTTAATAATGGTGGAACCCTACATTTACGTGGGAAAATCGATCGAGTGGATGCTATGAACTTAGGTGACGATTATTACCTGAGTGTAGTGGATTACAAGTCAAGCGCACATAAATTCAATTACCAGGATGCTTATTATGGTCTAGCCATGCAAATGATCACGTACTTGGATACGGCTCTTCAAAATGCTGTTGGATTGATTGGACATGAAGCTAAACCTGCAGGCGCGTTTTATTTGCATGTATCCAATCCGTTTATGAAAAAAGGAACGTTTTTAGATGAAGATGCGTATATCAATGAGTTGTTAAAATCCTATAAAATGGATGGATTGTTGCTTGAAGATGAAGACATGCTCTTATCACTAGATCCAACGATTGAGCCGACAAAAGCTTCACTTGTGTATCCTTTTAATCAATTGAAAAGTGAAGCTTTAAAATCGAACAAATTTGTCACACTAGATGAAATGACTGCGTTACGCCAACACAATCAAAAACTGATTGTTGATGCTGGAAATAAAATCGTCGAAGGAGTAAATACATTAAATCCTTTCTATGAAAAAAGGCAATTTATTCCGACTGTTAATGGACCATTGCGTGCAGTTTCGCAATTTGATGCAATGTTGCCTGAAAACAATTATCGTCGGATGGAATCGTTAAAAAGAGAAGATATTCTTAAGAAAATGCAAGAAGAGGAGGAAGATGAAGAATGATGAACCCACTTCCGCTAAAACCCGAAAACAGTCATTTTACCGATGGACAATGGCAGGCGATCTATGAAGAAGGCCACAATATACTGGTGTCTGCTTCAGCAGGTTCAGGTAAAACAACAGTTCTTGTCCAACGTGTGATTGAAAAAATAAAATCTGGGACCAATGTTGATGAGATGCTGATCGTAACTTATACAGAAGCAGCCGCAAAAGAAATGAAAGCTCGAATCCAAGTTGCAATCCAAGAAGCCGTCACATCTGAAAGCAATATGGAATTAAAAAGACACCTTACTCGACAAGTAACTTTGATTCATCAAGCGTCAATCAGCACGCTACATGCTTTTTGCCTTCAAGTGATCCGTCGTTATTATTATTTGATCAACTTAGATCCTATTTTTAGACTATTGACGGATGAAACAGAGATTCTTTTACTTAAGGAAAGTGTCTGGGAAGAAGTAAGAGAAGAGTTATACGGAGAAGAAGACACCCTTTTTAAAGATTTGACCGCTTCGTATTCCAATGATCGTAGCGATGCGGGGTTAACAGACTTGGTTTTCTCTTTGTATGAATTTTCAAGAGCTAACCCTAGACCTGCTGTTTGGTTAGAACAATTATCTTATTTATACCAAGTAGAAGAAAATGATTTAACGACTGGTGTATTATTTAAAGAACTGTTAAAACCTCAGATTTTATCAGTATTAGACAGTCTGGTCGAGCTTTCTCAAGTGGCAGCTCAGCTAGGTGAAGGTACTGAAGAACTAAAAAATCAAACCGATTTGGTTCGCGGAGAATGGATTGCGTTGCAAGAAATTCAAACGTACATCAACGAACACAATTATCAAGCAGCGTATAATGGCTGTAAAAACTTTGAATTTGCTCGCTGGAAAGCAATCAAAAAGGGAACCGATGAAGCAATAAAAGAAACAGCTGAGGAAATGAAAGGGTTACGTGACCAGTATAAAGCTCGTTTTAAAGAACTAGCGAATGATTATTTCTCTGCTTCTCCTCAAGAACAAATTGATTTAATGTTAAGTGCTGCTCCCTTGGTTGAAGAAATGGCACGTGTGACACAACTTTTCACGGAAGCTTTTCGTCAACGCAAGGATGAACGAAACCTGTTAGATTTTAATGATTTAGAACATTTGACTCTCCAAATTCTGGCTCAGTTCAATGAAGAAGACTGGGTTCCAACTGAAGCTTCGATGCATTATCGAGACAAATTTAAAGAAGTCATGGTTGATGAATACCAAGACATCAACCAACTTCAAGAAAATATATTGCGTTGGTTAGCCCATGACCAATCAGATCAAGGAAACTTGTTCATGGTAGGGGATGTGAAGCAATCCATTTATTCATTTCGTTTAGCTGATCCAGGATTATTTTTAAAAAAGTATGAACAGTATGCACATCACGAATTAGGTGAACGAATTATACTGGCTGAAAATTTTCGTTCACGTGGTGAAGTGTTGCAATTCACTAATTTAGTCTTTGAACAACTAATGGATAAAGCAGTTGGACAAATGGATTATGATGAAGCAGCTAAACTCGTGCAAGGTTTTACAGGTTTTCCAGAATTGCAAAAACACCAACCGGAACTGTTGATTTATGAAAAAGGTACCAATGACACCGAAGATGAGGAAGAAGAAACAGAATCGGTTAATTGGGATATGCGGATTGAAGATAAAACGGAAGGCGAATTGTTGATGGTCGGCCAAAAAATCCAAGAGTTGATCCAAACGCAATTTCCAATTTATGATAAACGGGCTAAAACAACACGGCCAATCAATTATCGAGACATTGTTTTGTTGACACCCACTAAAAAAAATAACTTGGTATTAATGGAAATGTTCAAACGACTGGCTATTCCGCTTCAAGTAAATGATACACAGAATTACTTTCAAACGACTGAGATCACGATTATGATGTCTTTGCTGAAAGTCATTGATAACCCATATCAAGACATTCCTTTGGCTGCAGTGTTGCGTTCGCCACTTGTTGGATTAGATGAGAATGAATTGGCCTCAATTAGGATCAGCCAAAAAACAGGGGATTACTTTGATGCCTTAAAAACGTTTTATCAAACTTACCCAGGCGTAGAAAAAGCGAGCCGTTTTACATCACATTTATATGGAAAAGTCGACATGTTTTTAAAACGGTTGAATAAATGGCGTGAACTTGCTCGGCGAGACCATTTAGTCGCACTAATATGGATGATTTATGAGGATACAAGTTTTTTAGACTATGTTGGAGGAATGAGTTCGGGTAAACAGCGCAAAGCTAATTTGCATGCTTTATATGAACGTGCAGCCAGCTATGAAAAAACAAGTTTTAAAGGATTGTTTCAATTTGTACGATTCATTGAAAAAATGCAAGAGAAAGATAAAGATCTGGCAGAGCCTACAGCTATATCTGAAGATGAGAATGCTGTTCGAGTGATGACGATCCATGCAAGTAAAGGATTAGAGTTTCCGGTCGTTTTTGTATTAGACTTAACAAAAAAATTTAATTTGCAAGACATAAAAAAAAGCTATATTTTTAATGAACAATATGGAGTGGGGACGGACTTTAAAGATTTAGACCGTCGTATTCGATACCCGTCTTTACCGGAAATTGCTTTAAAAGTGGAAAAGAAAACGAAATTGTTATCTGAAGAAATGCGGAAATTATATGTAGCGTTGACACGTGCAGAAGAAAAATTATTTTTAGTGGGTTCATATAAAGATGAAGCAGCCGCATGGAAAGAATGGGGTGTCGTTAGTTCCCATAATCCGACTATTTTGCCAGCCGATATCCGGTTTACCGCTAGTAGTTTAATGAAGTGGATCGGGTTATCCCTTGTTCGTCATCCTTCAAGTCAAAATGAGGGAATTTCTGTCAGTGCCAGAAATGGTGCCATTACCAACCATTCTGCCCATTTTAGTATCCACTTTTATGATGAAAGTGCGATTCAAGAACAATTGGTATCAACGGATACTGGAACGGATGAAAATTGGTTAGAGAAGTTGAATCAGTTGCAAGATACACTCTCTGAGACTGAACCCAAACAACGCACCGTTCAAAAAGCGTTAGAATTGATGAATTACATTTACGAGCATGAAGGAGCTTCTCATACAACCAGTTATCAATCGGTTTCAGAAATCAAACGCCTATTTGAAGAGCCAGACAGCGATCAAATGGTTAAAATCGATATCAATCAACCGAGAAATCGAAATCGGTATGTTGAAGAAACCTTAGATCGACCACTGTTTATGGCTGAATTAACCGCTCCTTCAAATGCAGAAATAGGAACGGCCACGCATTCCGTGATGCAAGCTGTTGATTTAAGCACAGCTCCTACCATAGAAACACTTGAAGCTCTGATTGCTTCATTGATCAAAAATGGCGTTTTAAAAGAAGACGTTGCTGCAAAAGTTAATATCGAACAAGTGGTGGAGTTCTTTGCAACGTCGTTAGGGAAATTGATTATTGAATTTTCAAAAGAGGTTCATCGTGAAGAACCTTTCTCACTCTTATTAGAAGCTGAAAAACTGTTTACAGATATGAATGGTGATGCTGAAGATAAAATATTGATTCATGGTATTATTGACGGCTATATCGACTTCGAGGATCACATTGTTCTATTTGACTACAAAACAGATAGAGTCAGTCATTACGGACCACAATCAGGTGAGAAGATGTTAGAGAAATATAAAGGTCAAATGAATTTATACCGCTCTGCATTAGAATCTATTTTAGATAAAAAAGTTACTGAAACGTATCTGTGTCTACTAGATACAGGAGAAATCATATCTGTTCCATCATAAACAAGATTCAGATGACTCTCTATAAACAATAAAAAAAAGACTGATTCAAAAGTCGAGGAGTACTCGACCGGTGAATCAGTCTTTTTATCGTTATTCAAGACTAAAAATTAGACTCTTCGTTAAATGGTGTTGTATAGAAGAAACTAAAATTTCTTCTGGAATAGACGGGTTTGCTTGTGGAGAGCCATGAGACCGCCTGAAGCTGCTCTATTCTAGAACGTGTTTCAAAGCAGACCCGACGTCCACTTCACGAATAATGCTCGATGGTCGGTGACCATACTGCGCTTATTCGCTCCAGTGATTCGGGTCTAAACGCTTTTAGTCACACTCCCAATGAAGCACCAACGCTTTATAATTCGCATTGAATTCTATGCATGGCTACAAGCAAACCCTATTCCTTCAAAAATTTCGTGCCATTAATTTAACTAGGCTATCAGCCCTAAAAAGTATAGAGCCAAAAATTAAAGATTAGGTATCATGGTAGGGGGAGTTAGGGAAACTTTTTTTAAGTATATGAGGCTATTTCAACGACAACACCGAAGTGATCAGAAACGATGGGTTCATTGATGTCATTAAAAATAACTCGAGAAGAAACTGTTTTTACTGGTTGACTGGAAAAAATATAATCGATTCGTAATCCGCTTTTATTTTCAGCCCATCCATCGATAGCTTCTGCAACTGTAAAACCATTGTCTTTTTGTTCTGCCAAATAGTAGGTATCGAACCAATTTTTTGTGACTAGTTCATAACCTTCGTTTTTGATGTGAGCTGGGTTATTAAAATCACCCAGTAAAAAAATCGGTTCTTCTAAAGTATTGAAAAGTGCTGTACATTTTTCCCATTGATCTGAAAAAGGATCATGCCCATCTTGCCACCAACCCAAATGCATATTGAAAAACCACTGATCTGCTGTTTTGATTCCAATAACTTTTCGACTCTTATAGTCATCATAAGCCGTATTTTTTGAAGCAAAGAAAGAACGAGTTTCTTGGATTGGCTTCAAGCTTAAAATGGCCAAGCCTTCATCATAAGAGTTATAGCCAATATGAGAAGGTTCCCATGTCCAATAGTAGTTTATTCCTTTTTCCTGAAGTTTTTTTTGCAATAAGAAAGCAAAGTTGTCTTCTCTGACAGGGTATTCGTTGTTGGTAGAAGAAAAATCAACCAATAACGCTTGGTGTACTGTAGGAGCTGACATCAGCTGATTGACTTCTTGCAGTGCAATCACGTCAAATAAATGATGACTGATTGCACTGCATAAGTCTTCCAGTTTTGTTAAAGGATCATCTTCCATCCAACTGTGTGTGTTTAGCGTTAAAAACTTCAAAAATTACACTCCTAATACATCATTTATATCTGATTTTAACACATCTGCTTTTGGTCCGTAAATAGCTTGAATGCCTGTTCCTTTTTTTACTAAGCCTAAAGCACCCAATTTTTTCCAATCAGATTCGTCTTTAACTGCATCAGGATCTTTAACTGTTACACGCAAACGTGTCATACAAGCATCTACATCAGAAATATTCTCTTTTCCGCCTAAAGCAGAAATGATGCCATTGACTTGTGCATCAGCAGTACCGGTTGCTATAACAGGAGCTCCTTCAGTTGCAACACCATCTTCGGTAGCACTTTCTTCAATATAATTACCTAGGCGACCTGGAGTAGCAATTTTGAACTTGCCAATCATCCAATAAGAAACAAAGTAAGCCAAGAAGAAGAAGACCACACAAGAAATGATAAAGTTAACGACATCCCAAACTAGTCCAGCATTGATAGACATTGGGATACGTGTCAAGAATTCAAGGAAACCAAAAGAGTGAACACGTAAGGCAATGATATCTGCCAATGCAAATGAAATTCCTTGAAGAATTGCATAGACACCATATAAAGCAGGAGCAACAAACATAAACATAAATTCAAGCGGCTCAGTAACGCCTGTTAAGAAAACAGCTAAACCAGCAGAAAGAAACATCGATTTGTATTTAGAACGTTTGTCTTTATCCGTACGACGATACATTGCAAAGGCAATTCCCAATAATGTACCAGCAGCACCAATCATTTGCCCTACTTTGAAACGAGCAGGTGTAATTGTAGTCAATAAGTCATTATATGCAGCAGTATCGCCAGCGTTTTTCAAGTTCACTAAGTCACTGACCCAAGCCAACCACAATGGATCTTGTCCAAATACTTGTCCACCAGCACCAGAACCAGTTAAGACAGTGTAAGTACCGCCAAGAGCAGTATAGTTTATTGGAATCGTCAACATATGGTGTAAACCAAATGGAAGCAATAGACGTTCTAATGTTCCGTAAACAAATGGTGCGAATACGGGTGCAGTTTCGCTAGAAGTTGCGATCCATTGCCCAAAGTTGTTGATTCCTGTTTGAATGACCGGCCATACAAGAGCCAATCCTACTGAAATAATTACAGACCATAAAATAACTACGAAAGGTACAAAACGCTTTCCATTAAAAAAAGAAAGGGCTTCCGGTAATTTGCGGTAGTTATAATACTTGTTGAAAATAACCGCTCCCACAAATCCAGAAATAATTCCGACGAACACACCCATATTCAAAGCAGGCGCGCCTAGAACAGAAGTGAAGTAACCATCTACAGGGATTATTTGTCCGAATAAAGTGGCTGTTGTAGCGCCTTCAGTTACTAACATATCTGAAGTAACTCCGAAGATAGCACCTGAAGTCATATTAATTAAAATAAAAGCTAAAAGAGCAGCGAAAGCTCCACCGGCACGTTCTTTAGCCCACGAACCTCCAATAGCAACTGCAAATAAAATATGGAGGTTGTTAATAATAGCCCAACCTAAATTTTCCATAACACTACCAATGGTTAAGACGAGAGTGATATCTCCGCTGAACATGACAATCATTTTTCCAATACTAATCATTAATCCGGCGGCAGGCATAACAGCCACAACGACCATTAACGCTTTACCTAGTTTTTGCCAAAAATCAAATGAAAATAATTGTTTCATTTTAAATCCTCCTTATGAATACAAATTCGTTAATGCAAACGATTGCTTTAAATATACGGCTTGCTTTTAAAAAATGCAAGCGTTTTATGAATTCGAAAAGTTGTTATCGGTAACATTTTTTCGAAACTCCTTTATATCAAGCATATTTCCTATTTCAACTCTTAGAGAAATAAAAATAAATGGTTTCAAATTGACAATGCAATCGTTTGCGTTTAAACTTGCGGTAGCTACTAAAGAAAGCAGGGTTTGCACTAAGCTATTTTTAAGCAATTTCTGCGTCAGGAGGAAAAAAATGTCACATACACGATTATTTGAAATAGATGAATGGAAAGTTAAAACAACTAAACTGAACAAAGACGAGCGCCGATTACAAGAAAGCTTAACAAGTATTGGAAACGGTTATATGGGGATGCGTGGTAATTTTGAAGAAACTTATTCAGGAGATCACCATCAAGGAAGTTACATTGGAGGCGTCTGGTATCCAGACAAAACGCGTGTCGGTTGGTGGAAAAACGGTTACCCAGAATATTTTGGTAAAGTGATCAATACGATGAACTTTATTCAATTAGATTTATTGGTAGATGGAGAAAAAGTTGATTTATATAGAGACAAAGTATCTGATTTTGAAATGGAATTGGATATGCAGCACGGAATTTTGAAAAGAAGTTATGTAATAGAAAAAGCCGGTAAAGCAGTACAAGTTGTTGTAGAAAGATTTGTCAGTTTGGATCAAAAAGAACTGTGTGCCATCAAAATGGAAGTCACCAGTCTATCAGATGAAGTGAAAGTAGAATTAATCCCAGTTCTTGATGGAAATGTTACCAATGAAGATTCTAACTATGATGAAAAATTCTGGCTTCCTGTTTCTCAGGGAACGAATCGTTTAATAATCGAGACAAAACCAAATAATTTTGGAATTGACCAATTTACAGTCGGCGCAGTAATGTCGAATCACGTTACAAACGTTGAGAAAACCGCTGATGAAGTATCTGAGATGACAGTTTCAGAAACGTATACAGGAATCTTAGCAATTGGAGAAAAAGCAGTTATTGAAAAGCGGATTGTTTTGACGACTTCACGTGATTACAGCAAAACAGATGTGGAAAAGCAAAGTCAGACGATCAGTAAACAAGTTGATCAACTTTCATTTGAAGAATTACGCATGCGTCATGAATCTCTTTGGTTGGAACGCTGGAAAAAAGCGGATATTGAAATCGGAGGAGATCCTGCAGCTCAACAAGGAATTCGGTTTAACTTATTCCAATTGTTCTCTACTTATTATGGTGAGGATACCCGATTGAATATTGGGCCTAAAGGTTTTACGGGTGAAAAGTATGGTGGAGCAACCTATTGGGATACTGAGGCTTATGCCGTACCTTTGTATTTAGCATTAGCGGATCCAAAAGTAACAGAAAATTTATTGACGTATCGTCATGATCAATTGCCTCAAGCAGAGCACAACGCACGTCAACAAGGTTTAAAAGGTGCATTGTATCCAATGGTGACTTTTACAGGAGTGGAGTGTCATAATGAGTGGGAAATCACATTTGAAGAAATCCATCGGAACGGTGCGATGGCTTATGCCATTTACAACTATACGAACTACACGGGGGATGAAAGCTACCTGAAAGAAAAAGGATTAGATGTTTTAGTAGGCATCAGTCGTTTCTGGGCAGACCGCGTACATTACAATCGCAGAAAAGATCAATACATGATGCATGGTGTGACTGGACCGAATGAATATGAAAATAATGTAAACAACAACTGGTATACAAACAAGTTGGCTGTTTGGACATTGAAGTATACCTTAGAATCTTTACAGTTATCAGCAGACAAAAAAGATAGTTTACAAGTAACAGATCAAGAAACAGCAAAATGGCAAGATATCATGGAGAAAATGTACTACCCTTATGATGAAGAAGAGCAAGTTTTTGTTCAACACGATACATTCTTAGATAAAGAATTGCGCCCAGTTTCTGAATTGAATCCAGTTGATCTGCCATTGAACCAGAAATGGTCATGGGATAAAATCCTACGTTCGCCATTTATCAAACAAGCAGATGTCTTACAAGGAATCTATTTCTTTAAAGAAATGTATACTTTGGAAGAAATTGAACGCAACTTTGATTTTTACGAACCGATGACAGTACATGAATCTAGTCTGTCTCCAAGTATCCATGCGATTTTAGCAGCTGATATTGGTAAAATGGATAAAGCAGTAGAGTTTTATGCTCGCACAGCTCGTTTAGATCTGGACAACTACAATAATGATACAGAAGATGGATTGCATATCACATCCATGACAGGCAGCTGGTTGACGATTGTTCAAGGATTTGCCGGAATGCAGACCGTTAACGGACAGTTATCGTTTAGACCTTATTTGCCAAAGAACTGGACAAATTATGCTTTCCACATCAACTACCGCGGACGTTTACTGAAGATTTCTGTAACAAGTGAAGAAGTATCAATCGTGTTACTGGAAGGTGAAGTGTTAAAATTATCGGTATATGATGAATCAGTGGTATTAAATGACGTATACACTTCTGCCACCAAAACACCTAAAAAGGTTACTAACTAACAGAGAGGAAGATAAAATATGAAAGCAGTACTATTTGATTTAGATGGCGTCATCACAGATACAGCTGTTTACCATTATGAAGCATGGAAAGCATTAGGAACTAAGATTGGCATCGATATCGACGAAGAGTTCAATGAACAACTAAAAGGTGTTAGTCGTACGGACTCGCTGAATCTGATTTTAGAAAAAGGGAACAAACAAAACGCCTATACAGAAGCAGAAAAAACAGCGATGGCTACTGAAAAAAATGATCTATACAAAACATTGATTGAAAAAATGTCTCCAGCAGATTTGTTGCCAGGGATCAAAAACTTGCTAGATGAACTAAAAGCAAAGGATATCTTGATTGGGTTAGCTTCTGCTAGCCAAAACGGACCTGTAATCTTAGATAAATTACAAATTACTAATTACTTTAATGAAATTGTTGATCCCGCCAAATTAAAAGCGGGCAAACCAGATCCCGAAATTTTTGTGACTGGTGCTCAACAACTTGGTGTTAATGTTAGCGAATGTGTAGGCGTAGAAGATGCGGCTGCTGGCGTGGACTCTATCAATGCAGCAAATATGGTTTCTATTGGTGTTGGCGAAGCTAAGAATCTAGGCAAAGCTACAAAAGTTGTACCAAGTACTGCAGATTTGACAGCAGGATTATTAGAAGATGTATGGAGTGAAACGATTGGACGCGCGTAAACAACATTACGGTTGGTATGAAGAACAAGAAGTTTTTGAATACGTCCTTACCAATGATCGCCAAGCTGTTTTTCGTTGTATCGATTATGGAGCAGTAGTAACAGGGATTGAAGTACCTGATCAGTTTGGGAAAATAGAAAATGTCGTGCTCGGCTTTAAACAGTTTGAAGATTATGTAAATGATTCGCCTTATTTTGGTGCTGTTGTCGGAAGAGTAGCAGGGCGTATTGCTGACGGTGCATGGTCTGATTATCAACTAACTAAAAACGAAGGACAGCACCATATTCATGGGGGAAATCATACTTTCAGTCAACGTGTTTGGGAAAGTCGAGTGGTGAAAGAACAAGATAAAATCGGTGTTGCTTTTTCGCTTGTCAGTCCAGATGGAGACAATGGATACCCGGGAAACCTTCATGTGACAGTAACTTACTTCTGGACCAATGAGAACGTTTGGGAGATGTTGGTTACTGCGGAAACAGATCAAGTAACCATATTTAATCCAACCAATCATACGTATTTTAATTTGAGTGGGCATACAAAAAGAGACATATTGAACCACACTCTTCAAATGAATGCACGAAATTATGCGGAAATAAATGAGTCTAAATTGCCGACCGGGCGCTTACTGCCGGTTGCGAATACAGCTTTTGATTTTAGAAAGCCTAAAAAAATGAAAACAGCGATCAAAGAACGACCTAAAGGATTTGATACTCCTTTCAAATTATCTGGGGATAAAACGATTCAACTTCATGATCCAGATAGTGGTCGTACGTTAGTAATGGAAACAGATCGAGAAGCGGTAGTCGTTTTTTCGACAACAGGCATGGAAGAAGATTACTTAGTAGACGATGAAAAAATGAGCAGTCATCGAGGAATAGCATTGGAAACACAAGAGCTACCTGATGCAGTAAATCATTCTGAGTTCTGCTCCATTGTCATCGAACCTGAAAAGACCTATCGCTATTGGACAAAGTACCTATTTACAACTCAATAAGTATAGCTTAAGATGAAGATAGAAAGGATGTGCGCAGATGTCAGTCACAATCAAAGATGTAGCCAAAAAAGCTGGAGTAGCCACTTCAACTGTATCGCGTACCATTCAAGATTCTTCTAGTATAAGTGAGAAAACAAAACAAAATGTTCGACGTGTGATGAAAGAAATCGGATACCGTCCAAATTTGACGGCACGCGGGTTGGTTAAACAGACTACTCAAACAATTGGAGTCATTTTACCAGTATCTCAAGGGCAAGGTTTTCAAAACACCTTTTTCCTCAGTATGATTCGAGGAATTAGTAAAGCATGCAATGAAAAGAAATATATGGTGTCGCTTGCTTCTGGAACAACAGAGGCAGAGTTGCTGGAAAGTATCCAAACAATGGCTGAAGGTGGTCGTGTCGATGGTTTTATCGTCTTGTATTCCAAAAAAGACGACCCAATCATTGAATACCTGCATCAAGAAAAAGTACCTTATGCTATGATTGGAAAACCGTATAAATACGAAAATGAAATGCTCTACGTAGACAATGACAATGTCGTTGCTGGAAAAGATGCTGCAAATTATTTATTACAATTGGGACACAAAAAAATTGCATTCATTGGAGAAGATGCCAAACAAATGGTCATCCGAGAGCGGTTAAAAGGCTATACACAAGCTTTAGAAGATGCCGGAATCCAAATAGATGAAGAGTTGATTCTGGATGTCACACTCCCTGAAGCAGCTTATCAAAGAAAAATAAAGCAGCTTTTTGGGAACGGCGATTTTCCAACGGGTATCGTAGCCAGCGATGATTTGATTGCTTTGAATATGAGTTATTTACTTAGTGGATTCGGTTTGAAAATACCAACAGATGTTTCAATCATCGGATTCAATAATTCGATTTTTGCTGAAAAGTTCCGTCCTGAATTAACCTCGATTGATCTGCATACAGATTCATTGACTTCTCAGACCGTTTATCAATTGATCGAGTTGATGGTAGGAAAACAAACGCTAGCAGTCAAAATCATTTTGCCACATCAAATCATTGAACGACAATCCTGTATAAGAAACGACAACTAAAAAAATCTCCTAGACTCTATTTCAACAAAGGAGTGTGGGAGATTTTTTGTGCTTAATATAGGTAAGGAACCAAAGTTAAAGTGCTATAATATATGAAATAACTAACCAATTGCATTGAGAGGCGGACAAAATGAAAAAGAATAAAACAATATTTTTTACAAAAATTCTTTATGGTTTATTTCTATCGGCAACTACAATAGCTGTTTTTATTGTTTATAAAAATATAGACAACGCTATTTCTTTTAATTTTTTAATGGGGTATTTCTTTTTTTCTTTCTTCATGCTGATATATGTTTCTTTCATAACCATTGTAAATATAAAGAATTTTAAATGGGTTTATATAAGAAAAAGAATAGTTAAGTTTATTACCATTTTTATTTTATTCAGTACTTTGAACTACTTTTTTGGTTACATAATAAGACCTTCTAAAATAGATTTATTTAAAATTTTTACTAATAGTTTCGGTATCTCTTTTGGTATAGTTTTTTCTGAAATTATTTTTTTCAAGGGCAAAAACAAACTAAAGTAGGTAGTGAATTTTATGATAATGTTCACTAGTAACAAAGGCATAATGATGGTTTTATGATTTTTTTATAGACACATGGAATTATAATCCTGTCTAATTTTAAAGATATACACGGTTGGAGATCGAAGGTTGAAGGCGAATTTAAATCAAAACCTTAAGCAAGAAATGGTAACGATACTTATGGATTTATTGGAACATGTAGATTTTCCAGATGAGATAAAAAAAATTGAAATAAATGGTTTTAGTTCTTCAGATACAAAAATGATTTACTTTAAAAACGAGTAATAGTTATATGTCTTATAAATTCAGAATTGGACTCATTTACAATTTCTATATTAAACTATATCGATTTGTGAAATTCGATATGGAAAAATAAAATAAATTAGGCAACTAGATTATATACATCGTAAGTGGATTTACAAAGTGATACAATTAAATGAAATAATAACAGATGGAGGAATTTAAAATGAAGAAAAAATCAGTTTTAGTTTTAGGAGTCATGGGAATTCTTACATTATCGATGATAGGCTTTAAGAATGTATCAGCGAAAGAGCCCATTAATGTTAGTAATAGAGATGAAGTTACAGTTATAACTGCAGAAGAACAAAATAAAGTAGAAAATTCAACGAAATTATCAGGATTTATTCAACAAGAAAATGGATCAGGTTTCTTTTTTTCGAAAGTGAAGTAACCTGATACTAGTTCTCCCGATGATGATTATTGCTGCATTTTTAGAAACATATGTAGCAGACTTGTTGCTCAGCTTATTCGCGTAGAAGTTGAGTGGATTTTCTATGTTGAAATTTATTAAAAACGATGCGCGTTTGATAATATGTTATACATTATATCATTAAATTTGTGGGAGGTAATAATGGTTACTCGTTCAGATATACTAGGATACGCAGAAGAAAACTATAAAACTATTTCAGAGCATTTGTGGACTAGATATCCAAATTATGAAGTGTTGAGACATAAGCATAATAAAAAATGGTACGCTATTATCATGTCTGTGCCTAAAAATAAAGTTGGTTTAGAAGGTGATGAAGTTATTGACATATTAGACATAAAGTGTGAACCTGAGTTGGTTGTGCCCTTGTCATCACGAGAAGGATTTTCCCGTGCATACCATATGAATAAAGAACACTGGTTGACCATTATTTTAAATGGAACCGTTTCGGATAAAGAAATATATAGTTTGATTGATACAAGTTATGAAATGACAAAATAACCACCCAACTTCGTTAAAAACGATTTAAGATGTTTATACGATTTCTTTATCTCTTTTTCCAATAATAACTAACAACTTGAATTACTTCAATTATACATTTTTTTAAATGTATGCTTTTGTAAAGTCTTATATATTGACGTCAACAACAGTAGGTCAGTATATCTGAAGTTATCAGAATATTTGTGTATGAGCTCTTAGTTTGGAGGAAGTTATTTTGTCACAAATCATTTTTTCAGCACTCGCTGTTTATATTTCTACCAGCATTGATTATTTAGTTATCTTGCTAATTCTTTTTTCTCAAATTCATACAAAAAAGGGAATCTGTCAGGTTTATTTGGGTCAATACCTTGGAACTGGTCTCTTAGTAGCTGTAAGTTTATTTGCTGCATATGTGCTGAATTTCATTCCGCAAGATGGGATTATTGGGCTTCTTGGTCTAATTCCGATTGTTTTAGGAATCAGAGTGGCATTGATTGGTGAAGAGGACGAAGAAGAAGTCGTTGAAAAGCTTGAATCTAGAGGAATGAACCGCTTATTTTGGATAGTAGCCTTATTAACAATTGCTTCTGGTGGCGATAATTTAGGTATTTATATTCCATACTTTACCTTTTTAGCTGTTTCAGAAATTAGTATTGCTTTAATTTTATTCACGCTTTCTGTTGCTATTCTTTGCTCTATCAGTTACAAATTAGCCAAAATTTCCTTTGTTTCCGAAACGTTAGAAAAATATGAACGAATCATTGTTCCTATTGTATTTATTGGTTTAGGAATTTACATATTGATTGAAAATGGTACGATTCAAATGCTTTTAAATTTTATATAAACTACTACGGTAGTGAAGGTAAAAAAAGACAGCGAGTTAAAATCTCGCTGTCTTTTTTGAACTATTTAACGAAGAGTCTTTTGTTTTTATTTTTCTTGCTCTTGTTCTTCGATATGAGTTAAAACTTGTTCAAGAATACTAAAAATATGAAGATCATCAAGGCCATAAATCATATTTTTGCCAGCTCTTTTTGATTTTACTAATCTTGAAGACTTTAAAGTTTTTAACTGGTGAGAAATTGCTGATTGTTCCATACCTAAAGACTGCGCAATAGCTCCAACACTAAGTTCTTCTTTCTGTAAAAGAAATAAAATGGAAAGTCGTGTAGGGTCACTAATCATTTTAAATATCTTACTGACCTCTTGGATAGATTCATTTGTTAATGGAGAAGTCGATGATGGTTTCATAAAATTTTCTCTCCTTCATATGCGTGTTCGTTCATATTTAGATTATCACAAGAACTTTATAAAGCAAGTTTTTTTATATAAGAAGAGCTGCTGTATAGTCAGATGGCTTAACCAGGTAAATAAGGTAACATTTTTTTGACAATTCAGATAGAGTGGCATATAATGAACATATAAACATATGAATACTCATTCAAGTGTAATTCGTAAACGTTACGATTCCAAAAATAATAGTTTGATTAAGAAGGGTGATAGAAATGAAAGAGATTCAGTCAGAACACTTACACGAAAATCATAGTCACAATCATGATCATGGAAATAGGCCAATTACTTTGTACTTTATTGGTTTAGCATTGTCGCTTGTTGCGTTAGTTTTAACCGGAGAAAATAGCTTGTTCCAAAATAGTTTGTTTTCCCTGGCTTCAATTAGTGCTGGTTATCATGTTATTGTTATTGAAGGACTTGGAGAAACGATTGAGAATTCTCGTGTTCAACAAAAATTTACCCCTAATTCTCATATTTTAATGGGAGTAGCTGCAATAGGTGCTTCTCTGATAGGGAATTTTTGGGAAGGAACATTATTAATTCTTATATTTTCTGGAGCACACTTTCTTGAAGATTATGCTGAAGGAAGAAGTAAAAGAGAAATTACTAAGTTGCTAGAAATGAATCCAACAACGGCTCGTCTAATCATGCTAGATGGCAACACAAAAATTGTTGGTGTTAGTGAGTTGAAAATAGGAGATAAACTTCAAGTTTTAAATGGTGACCAAGTACCAATTGACGGAGTGATAGTATCTGGCTCTACGTCAATCGACGAGTCTTCTATCAATGGTGAGAGTATGCCTAAAGAGAAGTCAAAGGGAGACGGAGTTTTTGGAAGTACAATTAATGGAACTGGTACTTTTACTATGGAAGTTACAAAAGAAAATAATGATACTGTCTTTTCAAAGATTTTAAAACTAGTAAATCAAAATCAAGAGAATCAAACAAAAGCGTCTAGTATTATCCAAAAGTTTGAGCCTAAGTATGTTAAATTTGTTTTAATTGCAATCCCAATCGTCATTTTACTTGCTCCTATGGTTTTTAATTTGACGTGGTCACAAAGTATTTATAGAGGATTAGTCCTTTTAGTAGCAGCTTCTCCATGTGCTTTAGCAGCAGCTACCGTATCGGTAACGTTATCAGCCACTTCTAATTTAGCGAAAAAAGGCGTACTTTCAAAAGGAAGTGCCTATTTGTCACAATTAGCTGATATTCAAACCATTGCTTTTGATAAAACTGGGACATTAACGAAAGGGAAACCAGAAGTAACAAATTACTATTTTTCTGATTCTGTAAACGAAGAAAATATGATTGATATCGTTGTGGCTCTTGAAAAAGAATCGAATCATCCCTTAGCAACTGCTATTTTAGACAAATTTGAATCCCAAAATAAATTAATTATTGAAGTGGAAAATCAGATTGGAAAAGGGATAATAGGTGATTATAATGGAAAAACCTATCGTATAGGCAGACCAACTTCATTTGAAGCTGTGTCGGATGACTATACACGTTTGAATAAAGAATGGGCTTCAGAAGGTAATACAGTTGTGTACGTATCAGAAAATGAAAAAGTAATTGGTCTGATCGCATTAATGGATATTCCAAGTGAACATGCAAAGACAACAATAGAGTACTTTAAAAAGTGTGGTATCCATACCACTTTAATTACTGGGGACTCTGAAATGACAGGACGAGCTGTTGGTAAACAATTAGGAATAGACCAAATAATTGCTAATGTCATGCCAGAAGATAAATCTAACATTATTAATGATCAAAAGGAACTCTATGGTACAACCGCTATGGTGGGAGATGGTGTAAATGACGCGCCTGCTCTTGTAAAAGCAGATGTCGGAATTGCTATGGGAGATGGTACGGATGTTGCAGTAGATGTATCTGATTTAGTGTTAATGAAAAATGACTTATCAAAATTGGTAAAAGCTCACGAAATCTCTTTAAACATGAATCGAGTTATTTGGCAAAATATTATTTTCTCAATGATAGTCGCAGCTTTTCTAATTGTCGTAAGCTTAGTAGGATTAACGGATATAGCCATTAGTGTGATTGTTCATGAAGGAAGTACCTTGGTTGTCATACTAAATGGACTACGAATGTTAAAGACTAGCTAAGCGATAACTGTATCACTCTAATTAATTTGTAACTTACTAAATAAGGATTCTATCGCTTAAAGGCAGTAGAATCCTTATTTTATTAATATTCTTTACTCATCAGTGTACCTGAGACGACAAGTACATTTTCAATAATCGTTTACAAATTTATTTGGCTCTTCGGCGCTTACGCTTTGTTTAAGGCTTCAGACGATTCCATGGCTCTCCACAAATAAACCTGTCTATTCCAGAAGAAATGTTGTTTTCTTCTATTAAAAATTTGCTCACTTTTTTACTTTAAAAACAGACATTATGCTCAAACCAAATAAATAACCTAATGCAAAAAATGCCATATCAGTCTTAGTTATATACATCATTATCAACGTTTTTTTATTATGTAATCGTTCTCTGTATCATTTCAACACAATTATTGTTAAAGTAAACACATAAGGATAACATAGAATAAATGTGTACCAGGAGGAGATAAAATGTTGATACTACTTTTAGCTATCATTGGCTTATGTATTTTTGGATGGAGTTGGTCAAAAATGGGCGGTATAGCCGAATACTGGGTTAATCAAGGCGTGAAAGATGATAATGACACTGAAGACGACAAAAAATAAGTATCAAAATATCACTAGTGGTGAAATATGATTTATTATTTAAAAAAAGTTAGTTTTAATGAATTTGGGGAGTTGATTTAAAATGGTAAGAGAAGCTTTATTAATTGTTGATATGAGTAATGATTTTGTAGCTGATAATGGAACATTAACGGTTGGTAATCCAGCACAAGAAATAGTCCCTTATATTACTGCTTTGGCAACAAGATTTCTAGCAGAGAGAAACCTAGTTATCGTATCAATGGATGCACACCAAAAGAATGACTCACATTTTGAATTATGGCCACCACACAATATTGTGGAAACAGAAGGGCAACAATTGTATGGAGCTTTATATGATTGGTTTCAAGACAACAAGAACCATAAAAACTTGGTTTATAAATCTAAAACGAACTATAATGCATTTTTTCAAACGGATCTAGCTGAGACGTTAAAAAAATCAGAAATAAAAAAAGTTCATACTGTTGGCGTAACCACGGATATTTGTGTCTTTTTAACCGTTTCAGGAGCTGATGCAGAAGGTTTCAAAACAGCTATCCATAAACAAGGTATAGCAACGTTTACTGATCTTGGAGAAACGATGACTAATCATATGAAACGTTGTTTTCATACTGAAATCATAGAATAAAAACGAAACTAGTAAGGATGGTGAAAAAACATAATTGCCTCATTACCGAGAATCAATGAATTAGCAAAAAAAACAACGTGAAGAGGGTTTAACGATTGCTGAAAAAGAAGAGCAGCAATTACTTCGTGCAGAATGAGTGATAACCCTCAGTCATTAGGAACTCAACAAGAAAATGATGTTGCCTCAAAAAATCCCCGAATTGTCGAAAAAAATTGGAAAGATTGGAAAGACATGAATTTTGTATTTGAGTAGTTTTCAGGACTTGATCCAGGAATATATGAAAGACGTAAAGCTAAAGGATGATTTGCTTTCCAGTACCAATGGCGGTCATTTAGAAGCCAATACGGTCTATCAGATATTTCAAAAGGGTGCTAAGCTGTTAAGAAGAGATGATATCGGTAAGCATACGCTGCGTAAGATATTTGGCTATCGGCTCTATTACAAAAAAAATAAAGACGTGGCTACACTGATGGGAATATTTAGTTACAGCAGAGAGAAAATAACAAAACGTTGTATTGGTTGATTTAAAAGCTCTCTTTCGTTAGCATTAGGAACACTATGAAAGGACTGAAATAACGTGATAGATAGTTACTTAGAGCACTATAGAAGATTACTTTCAATAGCTGAAGCAGGGCTGTTTTATGGGGAAGATTTATTTGATAAAGAACGATATGAAGAATTACAAGAATTATCATTGAAGTTAATAAGCAATTTGAGCAATGAACCGATTAAAAAATTGAAAAATATTGTTGACTCTAATGAAGGATATCCTACTCCTAAAATAGATGTTAGAGGTTATATTAAAAAGAATGATAAAATATTACTTGTAGAAGATGCTAAGACAAAAAAGTGGGCTATGCCGGGTGGTTATGCCGAAGTAGGGTTATCTCCTAAAGAAAATGTTATAAAAGAAGTATTGGAAGAAACTGGTTTAATTGTTGAATCATGTGAGTTGATAGCGGTATTCGATACCAATTTGAGAAAAGATATTCCTCAAATGTTTCAGTATTATAAATTAGTTTTTAATTGTATTGTCAATGATGACGGATTATTCAAAGAAAATATAGAAACATCTGATATGGATTTTTTTACGTTAGATAACTTACCTTCGTTATCTTTAGATAGAACAACTAAAGAACAATTAATTAAATTGTCTACTAGTACAAAAGTATATTTTGATTAGTTATTCGTGTTCTTACTTTGAATTAAAAGATTTTCTAAACTAGCTATTAGAAGCTGTTTAAAGACGAGGGAAGAAAAGACCGAGGATTTTGGGGTTATCAGACTGGGGTCCTCTTTTTTCGTTTGAGGTTGCTTATTTTAATCTATGATTGAGTTCCATAAACTATTTATCTGCCACAATGGTAAGAATAGAAACAAACGTTGAAAAGTAATTGTAACTAAAATATAAACGGAGTATCTAAATAAGTTAGAGGTGAATTTATGTTTAAGAAATCTAAAGTGTTTACAGAAAAGCACCCGTATGCTTATGTCAGTTTAATAATGGTGATTACTAGTTTTATTGGTATTTCAATAGAGTATATAGTAAATCAAGACTTTATCGGTGGAGCATTATACACTGCTATAGCACTTACTATAATTGAACTTTTAAGAGTCAAAAAAAGAAATAAAACAAAACACTAATTTTTAATTATCATTTAAATTAATGTTACCGTAACTATAATCAATAAACAAAGAACCCCCTCTACAATAAGAGGAGGTTCTTTGTTTACCTATTCAAGAAAGATAGAAATCTGTCATTCATTTTATTCCATATTGTAATTAACGCCTTCAGTATAGGTGTTAGATGCATCCCATAGTAAAAATTCATTTACGCCAGCATCATGTAAAGCTCTAATTTGGTCTTCGACTTGTGGGGCACCATAGTTTTGGTAGTTTCCCGCGCCTAAGTATGAAGCTGTGAAATCTTGTATCCAAGGTCTAGATTGAGGAGGCGTATCTAAGCCTGCTAACAAGTTGTTTTCTACTTTCATGTATTCAGCCACTAATTTATAAGGTTCTAAATCAGGTTTGCTGATACCAAAGTAAGAATTCCAGTGACTTGGATAGATCATAGATGAAATGACATCAACATTTTCTGATATTTTAGCAAAGTTTTGCCCAATACCAGGAGCTTCGGGAACTGTAGCTGCATAACCAAAAATATCTACAGATACTTCAACGCCATACGGTTTTAACTCTTCGCGAGCGTATTCAACAAAATCAGTTACTGCTTCAACGCGTTGTTGAACATCGTCTAATTCACTTGTTTCATAATCTCCGCGTGTATAGGTCAATGAATCACTTTCATTTTCAAAACCTTCTGGGAAACGAACATAGTCGAATTGAATTTCCTTGAAACCCATTTTTGCAGCTTGCTTGGCCACTTCAACGTTATAGTCCCAAACGTCTTTAGAAAAAGGATTAACAAAAGCATCGCCATTGCCATTTTTCCAAACACTGCCATCCGCTTTTTTGAAAGAAAGTTCTGGTCTAGCTTCAGCTAATAAAGTGTCTTTAAAGACAACAACACGAGCGATAGGGTAAACTTTATTTTCTTCCAATTGTTTCATCATTGCTGCTGGATCAGTCACAAACTCTTCAGTACTTTTTTGGACAATCTCATTTTCAGATTGAAGATCCATTGTCATTTTTCCAACATCGTCTTTGACATCGATGACCATAGCATTTAGTCCATTGGTATTAACAAATTGAATCAAATCTTTCATTTTATCTGTTCCACCAGCTGAATAAGCTGTTACGTAAATTCCCTTTACGCCGTTCTCAGGATACTCAATAGTGATGCCACTATTGTAAGTGAACTGTGAAGGGAACTCAGCGGGTGTACTAAGGATAGGTTCTGGGTTGATTTCTAATAAACTTGATTCAGAATTTTCTTCGGCTGATGCTGCAAGAGGAGCGAAACCAATACTCGCCGTTGCTAGTAACCCAAGCCAAAATGATGCACTTTTTTTCATACTTTTTATTCCTCTCTTTCAGGTGATTCAATAAGATTAGGGTCAACTAGGGTATACCCTTTTTCGATTAAGCCTTCAGCAATAGAAATAACCGCTTCATTCGTCCATGAACGATCATGCATCAATAGGTTAGCTCCATTGTTTAGGTACTCCGTGTTTAACATAATATCGGATAAAGCTTCACTTGTTTGGTAATCTGCTTCCCAATCGTATCCATACGTCCAATTCATTGAAACCATATCTTCTTGGGCTATAACAGCATCAGATGTTTCCGTTGTTACACCATGAGGGGCACGAAAGAAACGTGGTTTTTCACCAGTTACTTCATAAATCAATTGATTGGTCTGTAAAATTTCTTCCCGTTGTTCTTCTGAACTGATGGTACTTAAGTTTGGGTGTGTTTGGGTATGATTTCCAATTTCAAATCCCATATCATAAATTTGTTTCAGTTTAGCTTTACCTTCATCTGATTCTATGTACATACCGTTAACAAAGAAGATGGCAGGTGCATTGATTGCTTTCAATTGCTCAGCTATTTCTACGGCATGTTGATCAGGAGAATCGTCAAAAGTCAAAAGAGCTACTTTAGAATCAGTGGCCTCATCGTTCGGTTCTACGACTGAGGTAGTTGGGTTGATATGATACCGAAATGCTTCTTGCTTATCAGAAGACTCTACTGAACTTTGAACTTCACTACTTTCTTCACTTGTAAAAGATTCTTCTGTACTACTCGATTGAGACTCGCTTGTGTTAGAAGCAAGCGAAGAAGTGCTTGAATTGTCAGCTGACGGATCAGAAGTTTGACAGCCGCTTAAAATAAGAGCACTCATAAGAGATACTCCTAAAAGAATTGTTTTCATTTTTATAGACTCCTTTATTATGTGCTTATTTAGATGATTCGTTTAATTCGTTAAGAGACGCTGTAGATTTAGCTTGAGCATCCTGTACGGCAACAAGTTGTTGATCAAGTTTAGTCAACAATGCTTTTGTTTCAGTATCAGAGTTATTAATAGTTTCTATACCTGCAGTAAGGGTTTCATATGTGGCATCTTCTTTTCCTAAATCTGAAAAATAGGTTTCCTGTTCGTCTAACACTGTTTTATAATGAGCGATGTACTTCTCTAAGTTAGCAGTCAGTTCTTCTATGTTTGTTGATAGAGCCGTTAGTTCTTCTTGCGGCAGTTTATCACTTGTTTCTTCTTCTAAGAGAACTTGTTTTTCTTTCATAGTAGAAATCGTTTCTTTTAGTTCGGAAAGAGAAGTGGAACGGGTCTCAATATTTTCAAAAACAGCAGAAGACTTATCTGCTAAAGTACTTAATGTGTCGTCTTCAGAAAGCGTCGTTTCAAACGTACTCTGTAAACCTTTTTCTTGTTCTGAAATGGCATTTAAGTCATTTACAATCTGTTCATTTTGAGTCTCAACAGATGTGGTGGTTTCCAATGCTTTTGCAACGTCATCGTTGCCGCAAGCTGTCAAAAATAATGAAACAGCAAACAAATTTGTGACTAAATATCTTTTTTTCATTGTACGAAAACTCCTTTTTAATTTAGACTATACTAAAGTAAAGAAAAAACAAACGAAAAAGCACATTTTTTTCATTTCCATTTAATCAATAACCCTAACTAGTATAGCAAACGCTTCCCACTTTCTAAAGCAATATGACCAGTTATTTAATATTAAACAGGAAAAAAGAAAAAACTATCTCTTAGGTATAGAATCATGTAAAATAGATAAGTAAGTGAAAAACAGAATGAAATAAAGAGAGGGCTAATATGTTCATATATTATATCTTGGCAGCCATCATTGTGGCCGTTGATCAGTTTACTAAATTTTTAACCGTGCAAAATATTGACTTATATGAAATTGTAGAAGTTGTTCCAAATGTCTTATCGTGGATGTACATTCAAAATGACGGAGCTGCTTGGAGTATTTTAGAAGGCCAAATGTGGTTCTTTTATATTATAACGATTATTGTGATTGGCGTGGTTGTTTATTATTTGCAAAAATATGGCAAACAAAGTCGGTTATTTTCAATTGCTTTAGCACTTATTTTAGCTGGTTCAATAGGGAATTTTATTGATCGTATTCGATTGGAATATGTTATCGACATGGTTCGATTGGAATTTATTAATTTTCCGATTTTCAATGTAGCCGATATGTCTTTAAGTATCGGAGTATTCTTAATGATTATTTTTGTTTTCATAGACGAAAGAAATGAAAAAAAGAAACACTAAAACATTAGTTAAAGATAAATTAAGGGTTTAAAGAAGGAGATCAATCATGTTACAAGAACACAACTTTATTATCAATGAAGAATCAGGTCGCTTAGATAAGGTCTTAACAGACTTATTGCCGTCTATTACACGTTCACACATCCAACAATGGATCAAAGAGGGAAATGTGTCTGTCAATGGAGAAAAATTGAAAGCCAATTACAAAGTACAACAAGGAGACGAGATTGCTATCATTGAACCAGAACTTGTTTCTTTAGAGGTACTTGCAGAAAATATTCCAATTGAAATCGTTTATCAAGATGAAGATGTTGTAGTCGTAAATAAACCACAAGGAATGGTCGTTCATCCTTCTGCTGGTCATCAAACAGGAACATTAGTAAACGCATTGATGTACCACATCACTGATTTGTCTGGTATCAACGGAACAATACGTCCTGGAATCGTTCATCGTATCGATAAGGATACTTCAGGTTTACTAATGGTTGCTAAAAATGATGCTGCACATGAAAAATTAGCTGCTCAATTAAAAGACAAAACGTCTTTAAGAGAATACATTGCTTTAGTTCATGGTGTGATTCCTCATGAAAAAGGAACAATCGATGCTCCACTTGGCCGTTCAAAACAAGACCGCAAAAAACAAGATATCATTGATGGAGGAAGATCAGCCGTAACACATTTTACTGTTCTTGAACGCTTTAAAGATTTTACATTGGTTTCATTAAAATTAGAAACGGGTAGAACACATCAAATTCGTGTGCACATGAAATATATTGGTTATCCTTTAGCAGGAGATCCAATATACGGACCAAGAAAAACACTAGAAGGCAAGGGTCAATTCTTGCATGCAACGACATTAGGTTTTAAACACCCAACGTCTGGTGAATTCCTTACTTTTGAAGCACCATTACCGAAGTTGTTTGAAGATACATTAAATAACTTAAGAAATATGTAATGTTTTTGTTTGACTTTTTTAAAGACATTCTATATAGTCATAAGTGACAGAAAAATAAACTTATCCTTTAATCCTAGTCCAGTGAGACTAAGAAGGAGCATAGTAAGAAAAGGCAAACGTACCTTCTCTTACACTTACTCAACAGTAATATGCCCTCTTTGACCATTAAAGGTTAGGAGGGCATTTTTTATTGGCCAATCCTATTAAAGCGATATGAAAAATTGGAGGGGAAGACATGTCAATCAAATCTGAAGTAGAAGTAGTCGATCAAGCTGCTGTCAAACGCGCGTTGACTCGAATCACTTATGAAATCATTGAAAGAAACAAAGGAATTGAAGATTTGGTTCTAATTGGAATCAAAACTCGCGGCATTTATCTTGCAAGACGAATTGCTGAACGCATGAAACAGTTGGAAAATGTGGAGATTCCAGTGGGTGAATTAGATATTTCACTTTATAGAGATGATGTCCATGAGGCGAACAGCAGTAATGAACCGATGATAAAAGGATCGAATATTCCAGTTTCAATCGAAGGCAAGCAAGTCATTTTAGTTGATGACGTATTGTTTACTGGCCGGACGATTCGGGCTGCGCTAGATGCGCTGATGGACATTGGTCGCCCGAGTAAAATCTCTGTAGCCGTATTAGTTGACAGAGGGCATAGAGAATTGCCAATTCGTGCCGATTTCGTTGGGAAAAATATTCCAACTTCCTTAGAGGAACAAATTAAAGTTGGTGTTCAAGAACTAGATGGCGAAGATCATGTGCTCATCCAAAAATAAACTAAATAAAACTAAGTGAAACTTTAAATTGGTCCTGTGAGACTAATAAGGTCACTACTATAATCGTACCTTGATTCCATACTGGAAGAACTGCTCAAGCAGAAGGGAGATTATTCTAGAACCTAAAGTTCTCCACAAAACTTTAGGTTCTTTTTTTATACGAATTTCTAACACACTAAACTTAAAAAAATGACAAGGAGGAAAAGACAATGCAAAAAATTGCTGCAACAATTGCTTTAGACCATTTTGTCTCAGTAGAAGATCTAACAAATGAAGAGGTTCTAACGTTGATTAAACGGGCCTCACAATTTAAAAAAGGAACGATCTCTGCTCAAGTGATGGAACCACTCTATGCGGTGAATTTATTCTTTGAGAATAGTACACGCACTCACAAAAGTTTTGAAATGGCTGAAAAAAAATTGGGCATCGAAATCATTGACTTTGAACCTTCTACAAGCAGCATCAAAAAAGGAGAGAGCCTTTACGACACGGTATTAACCATGTCAGCACTTGGAACGGAAATTGCCGTTATTCGTGACAGTAAAGAAGCTTTTTATACGGAACTGATCAATAGCCCATCCATTAAATGTTCCATTATTAACGGCGGAGACGGAACAGGACAACACCCTAGCCAATGTTTATTGGACTTAATGACCATTTACGAAGAATACGGCCATTTTGATGGCTTAAAAGTCGCTATCATTGGAGACTTAAAGCATTCCAGAGTAGCTAAATCAAACATGCATATGCTAAAACGATTGGGTGCTGAGGTTCTTTTCTCTGGTCCGACTGAATGGATGGATGATTCTTTTACAGAGTACGGCCGATATGCGGCATTGGATGACCTTGTTTATGAAGCCGACGTGATTATGCTCTTACGTGTACAACATGAACGTCATGAATCTTATAATGATGCTCTGATCACCAGCTACCTAGATCAATACGGCATTAATGAATTACGTGAAAAAAATATGAAACCTTCCGCAATTTTGATGCATCCTGCACCAGTCAATCGTGATGTAGAGTTACAAAGCTCACTGGTCGAGTGCGAACGATCAAGAATCGTGGCTCAAATGTCGAATGGTGTCTTCGCCAGAATGGCGATTTTAGAAGCCATCATAGCCGGAAGAACAAAAAATAAAACAACTTTATAAATTTACCTCAGGAGATGAAGCCATGACGATCTGGATTAAAAATGCCATTATATTAACTAAAAAAGAAGACTATCAACCCATTGAACTTCTAATCAATGGAGAACAAATCCAAGCTATCGGATCAGATTTAACACCGCTTATCCAAGATACGGATGAAGTCATCGATGCTCGCGGAGCATTAGTCGCTCCCGGCTTGATTGATGTACATGTTCATTTAAGAGAACCAGGATTTTCACATAAAGAAACCATTAAGACTGGAACGATGGCAGCCGCACGTGGCGGATTTACTACAGTTTGTGCTATGCCCAATGTTCAACCAGAACCGGATACAGCTGAGAAAATGCAAACTCTTCAAGCAAAGATTGCTCGAGATGCTGTGGTAAAAGTCAAACAGTATGCACCAATCACAATGGGTCTACGTAGTGAAACATTAACCAATCAAAAAGAGTTATTAGAAGCTGGAGCATTTGCATTTACCAATGATGGAGTGGGTGTGCAGACAGCCGGTACGATGTATCTAGCTATGAAAGAAGCCGCAAAAAATAACACTATCATTGTGGCACATACCGAAGATGATTCCTTACTATTTGGTGGTGTCATGCACGAAGGCACACGCAATCAAACATTAGGAATGCCAGGAATCTTAAATGTTGCTGAAGCGAGTCAAATTGCACGTGATGTATTGCTTAGTGAAGCAACCGGTGCTCATTACCACATCTGTCATGTCTCAACAAAAGAAAGCGTAAGAGTCATTCGTGATGCAAAACGTGCGGGTATTCATGTAACGGCTGAAGTTTCACCCCACCATTTATTATTGACAGAAGATGACATTCCAAATGACACTAGTATCTATAAAATGAATCCTCCATTAAGAGGGAAAGAAGACCGCCAAGCATTGCTCGACGGTTTGTTGGATGGCACGATCGATATAATCGCAACCGATCATGCTCCACATAGCAAAGAAGAAAAAGCTGGTGGAATGATGGATTCTCCGTTTGGAATAGTAGGAAGTGAAACAGCCTTTTCTTTACTCTACACACACCTGGTAGAAAAAGGAATCGTATCACTTACTCAACTCATTGAATGGATGGCCTATAAACCAGCAAGACTTTTTAACTTAGATGGAGGAACGATTGCAGTTGGTCAAAAAGCCGACTTAGCCTTTTTCGATCTCTCAACGCCTAAAGAGATAGTAGCTAAAGACTTTCATTCTTTGGCTACGAACACACCTTTTATAGGATGGCGTGTTAAAGGAACGACCACAATGACATTCGTTGATGGAAAATTAGTTTACCAGGAGGGTTCCGTACAATGAATCGATTATTGCTGCTAGAAGACGGAAGTATTTTCAAAGGAAGAGGATTTGGGGCTGCAAGTGACGCAACTGGAGAAGTCGTTTTTTCAACCGGAATGACCGGTTACCAAGAATCGATCACGGATCAGTCATATAATGGCCAAATGTTGGTCTTCACTTATCCATTGATTGGAAACGCAGGAATTAATCGTGATGATTATGAATCCATTGATCCCACTACAAAAGCAGTCATCGTTAAAGAATTTGCCCGCGTTCCTTCAAACTGGAGAAGCCAAATGAGTTTAGATGAATTTTTAAAAAATAAAAAAATTCCTGGTTTAGCTGGTGTAGATACAAGGAAGCTGACACGAATCATCCGAGAACACGGCACTATGCGCGGCATGATTATTGATGCAGAAGATGATCTTGGACATGCTTTTGATCAATTAAAAGCCACTGTGCTGCCCGTTAATCAAGTTGCTCAAGTCTCGACCACTCATTCTTATGTCAGCCCTGGAAAGGGGAAAAACGTCGTTGTCATCGATTTTGGACTGAAGCACAGTATATTGAACGAATTAAACCAACGGGATTGTCACGTAACGGTTTTACCATACAACACGAGTGCTGAAACTATAATAAGTTTACAACCAGATGGAGTCATGTTGACTAATGGACCAGGAGATCCTACATCATTGCCGCATGTATTGACCATGATTCAGGAAATTCAAAAAAAATTCCCGGTTTTCGGGATTTGTTTAGGTCACCAATTGATTGCTTTAGCAAATGGAGCCAGTACATTTAAAATGAAGTTTGGCCACCGTGGATTTAATCATCCGGTGAAAGAGATTGCAACAGGAAGAATTGATTTCACGTCACAAAATCATGGCTATGCTGTTGATGCAGCATCGATTGATAAAGAAAAACTACTTGTGACACATATCGAATTGAATGACGGAACAGTAGAAGGCGTCAAGCACCGCTATCATCCAGTCTTCAGTGTCCAATATCATCCAGATGCAGCACCTGGGCCACATGATGCAGCTCACTTATTTGATCAATTTATGGAATTAATGGATGCTTGGAAGGAGACAAAAAAGAATGCCTAAACGAATAGACTTAACTAAAATCATGGTTATTGGTTCCGGACCGATCGTTATTGGTCAAGCAGCTGAATTTGATTACGCAGGTACTCAAGCGTGTCTAGCATTAAAAGAAGAAGGTTACGAAGTTATATTGGTCAACTCAAATCCAGCAACCATTATGACGGATAAAGAAATTGCTGACAAAGTGTATATCGAACCCATCACATTAGAATTTGTTTCACAAATCCTGCGTAAGGAACGACCAGATGCCATTGTTCCAACATTAGGTGGTCAAACAGGACTGAATATGGCTATGGAGTTATCCAATTCTGGCATACTAGAAGAGTTGGGCATCGAATTGCTGGGAACAAAATTAAGTGCTATCGATCAAGCCGAAGACAGAGATTTGTTTCGGACATTGATGAAAGAATTGAATGAACCCGTTCCTGAAAGTGAGATTGTTCATACCGTTGCAGAAGCACTGACTTTCGCTGAACAAATCGGCTTCCCCTTAATCGTTCGTCCGGCATTTACAATGGGCGGAACAGGTGGAGGAATTTGTGATAACGAGGAAGAATTGAAAGAAATCGTTAAGAATGGCTTGAAATTATCGCCAGTAAACCAATGTCTAGTTGAGATTAGTATTGCGGGATACAAAGAAATCGAGTACGAAGTGATGCGAGATAAAAATGACAATGCAATCGTTGTCTGCAACATGGAAAACTTTGACCCTGTTGGGATTCATACAGGAGACTCCATCGTATTTGCTCCGACACAGACCTTAACCGATAAAGAGCACCAAATGTTGCGTGACTCCTCATTAAAAATCATTCGTGCTTTAGGTATTGAAGGAGGGTGCAATGTTCAACTAGCACTTGATCCAGATAGTTTTAACTACTACATCATTGAAGTAAATCCACGTGTCAGTCGTTCATCAGCTTTAGCGAGTAAAGCAACAGGCTACCCAATTGCTAAGCTGGCCGCAAAAATCGCTGTTGGTTTAACTCTGGATGAAATGAAAAACCCAGTGACCGGAACAACATATGCTGAATTCGAGCCAGCTTTAGATTACGTTGTCGCAAAAATTCCGCGTTGGCCATTTGATAAGTTCGAACAAGGTGACAGAAGATTAGGCACTCAAATGAAAGCTACAGGAGAGGTCATGGCAATTGGCCGGACAATTGAAGAAGCTTTATTAAAGGCGGTTCGTTCACTCGAAATAGGAGTCTCTCATATCTTGTTGGAAGAAGCTTCGTTAGCAACGGACGAAGTATTGATTGAAAAAACCATCAAAGCTGATGATGATCGCTTATTCTATTTAGCAGAAGGCATACGACGTGGGTACACAATTGAAGACTTGGCCAATTTAACTAAAATTGATTTGTTTTTCTTAGATAAAATGCTTCATATTGTGGAGTTGGAAAATGAACTAAAAGAAAATAAATACACTATTGATACTCTGTCTACAGCAAAAGAGTACGGTTTCTCAGATAAGGCTATCGCACAGTTATGGAATACAGATGAGCGTGAGGTAATGGAGTTGCGCTACGAAAACGACATCGTCCCTGTTTATAAAACAGTCGATACTTGTGCTGCAGAGTTCGATTCCAATACGCCTTATTTTTATAGTACTTATGAAGAAGAAAATGAAAGTATTGTTTCAGATAAAAAATCTGTTTTAGTACTAGGGTCAGGCCCCATTCGAATCGGGCAAGGAGTTGAATTTGATTATGCTACGGTCCATTCTGTTAAAGCCATTCAACAAGCAGGATATGAAGCGATTATCATGAACAGCAATCCAGAAACCGTTTCAACGGACTTCTCCATTTCAGACAAACTCTATTTTGAACCTTTGACACTAGAAGATGTTATGCATGTCATTCGTTTAGAGCAGCCGATAGGAGTTATTGTTCAATTCGGAGGCCAAACAGCTATTAATCTGGCAGAACCTCTAACGAAAATGGGGATTACATTGTTAGGAACGAGTGTAGAAGATTTAGATCGTGCAGAAAACAGAAATCTATTTGAACAAGCAATGAATGAACTACAAGTACCTCAGCCTCTGGGGGATACGGCTACAACCGAAAGTGAAGCAGTAGTCATTGCGGATCGGATTGGATATCCCGTTTTAGTTCGTCCAAGTTACGTTTTAGGCGGTCGAGGTATGCAAATTGTAGGTACTCAGCCAGATTTAGAAAATTATATGCGAAATGCGGTAAAAGCTTCTCCAGAACACCCAGTACTAATCGATCGCTACTTAGTAGGAAAAGAAGTTGAAGTAGATGCTATCTGTGATGGCGAATCTGTTCTTATCCCTGGAATCATGGAACACATCGAACGTTCAGGTGTCCACTCGGGAGATTCGATGGCGGTGTACCCTCCACAGTCCTTATCAAAAGAAATACAAGATACGATTGTGGATTACACCACTCGTTTGGCACTCGGTTTGAATTGTATTGGCATGATGAATGTTCAATTTGTCCTTCATGATACCACTGTTTACGTTATAGAAGTTAACCCTCGGGCAAGTCGGACTGTGCCATTTTTAAGTAAGGTCACAGGGATTCCAATGGCTCAAGTCGCAACTAAAGCTATTTTAGGTCAATCTCTTAAGGAACAAGGCTACACTAATGGGTTATATAAAGAGTCGGCTTTGATTCACGTGAAAGCTCCAGTGTTCTCGTTTACGAAACTGCAAAAAGTAGATGCCTTATTAGGGCCAGAGATGAAATCTACAGGAGAAGTCATGGGAAGTGATACAACGATGGAAAAGGCACTTTATAAGGCCTTTGAAGGAAGCTACATGCATCTGCATGATCACGGAACGGTATTATTTACGATTTCCGATGAAGACAAAGAAGAGTCTTTAATTTTAGCTAAGCGATTTTATGACATTGGCTATACGATTGTGACAACAGAAGGAACAGGACAGTTTTTTTCCGAACACCATCTGCCGGTTCAAATCGTGGCTAAGCTACAGCAAGATTCAGAAGAAACAGTGTTGGACCTCATTCAAGGTAACGTTATTCAAGTAGTGATCAATACGATGACTACCGGAATTGGAGTGGTCAACGATGGGGAAATCATTCGGAAAACAGCCATTGAACAAGGCATTCCCTTGCTGACGTCACTCGATACTGTATCGGCCATTCTTAATGTGCTTGAATCGCGTAATTTTATGACTAGTCCACTATAAAGTAAGCATTTTTTGAACAAGGATAAAAACAACTAAACGGGGGTTAGAAAATGAATCGCTTAGCAGTAAAACTACCAGGGTTAGATTTGAAAAACCCTATTATGCCGGCCAGTGGAACATTTGGGTTTGGGGACATCTATTTAGATCAATATGATTACACTGTATTAGGAGCCATTGTCATCAAGTCAACGACAGTTGATGCACGAGAAGGAAATGCGAATCCACGTTATCATCACTTGAAAAATGGCGTTTTAAATGCGGTAGGCTTAAAAAATCCAGGAGTGGATGTGATCGTAGCTGAGAAATTACCGCTGTTAGCTAAATTTGATACACCTGTGATTGCGAGTGTGGCCGGTACAACAATTGAAGAATATATTGAAGTTACAAAAAAACTATGTCAATCACCAATCGTTCGTGCACTTGAAATCAATGTATCCTGCCCCAATGTCAAGGAGGGTGGGTTAACATTTGGTTCTAAACCTGAATCAGTATATGACATCACAAAAGCAGTAAAAGCTGTTTCTACGGTTCCGGTTTATATTAAACTGACACCGAATGTAACTAACATTGTTGAAATCGCTCAAGCTGCCGAAAAAGGCGGAGCAGACGGCATCAGCATGATCAATACTTTATTGGGAATGAGCATTGATGTTGAGACAAAAAGACCGATTTTAGCAAATAAAACAGGCGGACTTTCCGGTCCAGCAGTAAAACCAATCGCTATCCGTATGGTGTATCAAGTATCTCGTGCAGTTTCCATTCCAATAATTGGAATGGGCGGTATTTCAACCGTTGATGACGTGCTTGAGATGTTTATGGCTGGTGCTAGCGCAGTTGCAATCGGTACAGCTAATTATGCTAATCCAATGATTTGCAAAGAACTGATTGAAGCGTTGCCTAAACGAATGGATGAACTCGGTATTGAATCGATTGAATCACTAATGAAAGAAGTAAAGGAGAGGCAAATAGATGGAAAGTAGACCAATCATTGCCTTAGATTTCTCGACTCTGTCTCAAGTAACTCGATTCTTAGACCAGTTTAAGGGTGAATCGTTATTTGTTAAAGTCGGTATGGAACTGTTTTACCAAAATGGTCCTGAAATTGTAACGAGTCTTAAACAATTAGACCATGATGTTTTTTTAGATCTAAAGCTGCACGATATTCCGAATACTGTTCAACGATCAATGAAAGGACTAGCAGCTATGGGTGTTGATATGATCAATGTCCATGCTGCTGGCGGAAAAAATATGATGGAAGCTGCAATAGAGGGTTTACTTTCTGGCACTCCAACAGGGCATCAACCGCCTAAAATGATTGCAGTCACTCAATTAACTTCTACAACACAAACTATGATGCAGCAAGACCAGTTAATTCCTGTATCCTTAATGGAAAGTGTTCTTCATTACGCTAAATTAACTCAGTCAGCTGGCTTAGACGGAGTGGTTTGTTCGGCACTAGAGGCAAAAAGTATCAAGGAAGTTACTGGAAACGAATTTTTATGTGTCACGCCTGGTATCCGTTTAGCTGGATCAACTGTTGGCGATCAAAAACGAATTGCTACGCCAGCGAGTGCTAGAGAAAGTGGTTCATCTATGATCGTTGTTGGCCGTCCTATTACACAAGCAGAGGACCCGGTTGCTGCCTATCATGTGATTAAAGAACAATGGCAAGGAGGCAATAAGAATCATGACTAGAGAAAAACGTATTGCTGAACAACTACTATCGATTGATGCAGTAAGCTTAAATCCAACAGATCCTTTTACCTGGGCTAGTGGACTGAAAAGTCCGATTTATTGTGACAATCGTATTACGATGAGTTATCCAGCCGTAAGACGAGAAATAGCGCAAGGATTAGCTGAAATGATTACTACCCATTATCCAGAAGTAGAAGTCATTGCCGGAACAGCTACTGCAGGCATTCCACATGCTGCATGGGTAGCTGACTTGCTTGATTTACCAATGGTGTACATTCGTAGTAAGGCAAAAGATCACGGTAAAGGAAATCAAATCGAAGGTCGACTATCAGGGAATCAAAAAATGGTTGTAATCGAAGATTTGATTTCTACCGGTGGAAGTGTCATCGAAGCTGCACAAGCAGCAACTAGTGAAGGAGCTCAAGTTTTAGGAGTTGCAGCCATCTTTAGTTATGAACTGCCACAAGGAAAATATAATTTTACCGAGAACAAGATAAAATTAACGACACTGACTAACTATTCTTCTTTGATTGAAATAGCATTAGAAAAAGGAATCATTGATGAATCAGAAAGAGACCTTTTAAAAGAATGGAAAAAGGATCCAGTGAATTGGTTGAATAAGTAATAAAGAGCTGTTTAACTAATAGCGTTTCTTCTTCAAAATAAAATTCATTCTGGAATTTTATTTTGAGTTGAACTAATGCACCTTTTTTCTCTTGGCGGCCTAGTTTTAAAACACATTCTAACACCTATAAACGAAAAGTTATAGGACAAAAAAAGTAACGCACGTCTAATATAAATTAGGCATGCGTTACTTTAGTATTATACTTTTAAGCGATTAACTAACTCTTTATCTGGGGTAACATAGACTGTACGTTGACCTTCATAAATCACAAATCCAGGTTTTGCTCCATTCGGTTTCCGAATTTTTTTCACGTCGACATAATCTACCGGAACAGATGCAGACAGCTGCGATTTTGAGAAGTAAGCAGCAATATTAGCCGCTTCTAAAATTGTTTCTTCGCTAGGATTAGCAGACTGAATAATCACATGCGAACCGGGAATGTTTTTTGTGTGCAACCAAACATCTGATTTCCGTGCAGTTTTAAGGGTTAATTGATCATTTTGCAAATTATTTTTTCCTACTAAAATTGGTGTGCCATCGGAAGAACGGTAAAGATCCGGTTGACTTAATTTAGCTTGTTTTTGTTTTTTCTTGGATTTCTTTTTCTTCATATAGCCTTGTTGGACCAATTCTTCTTTAATGTCCGCAATATCTTTTGGAGTAGCTAATTCTAGTTGTGTTGAGACAGACTCCAAATAATCGATTTCTTCTTTAGTTAAGCGCATCTGCTCATTGACATAGGCAATAGCATTTTTTAATTTTTGGTATTTCGAAAAATATTTTTGGGCATTTTGAGAAGGTGTTTTTCTAGTGTCAAGAGGAATAGTCATTGGGTTTTCCTCATCATAAAAATTGGTTAAGGTGACTTCTTTTTGTCCTTTAGTCATTGTATAAAGGTAAGCTGTTAGCAATTCGCCTCGAACTCTGTAATCATCGGCCAGTTCGGTTTCGTCCAATGTGTTTTTGAGTTTTTTCATCTTTTTCTTATTGCGTTGAAGCTCCGTTTGAATCAAATGAATAAGATCAGAACCTTGTTGTTTAACCCGGTCTCTGTCCGCTTTGCTCTCATAATACTTATCTAACAGTTCACTCAATGTAGGATAACCCACATGTTCTCCTTCGATACTTAAATAAGGAAGCGGAGTGAAGAATTCTTTTTTAGAACCGATTGTTAAGGTCGGAGAGATGGTTCCACTGCGCACAGTATCAATAAATGAATCAAATAAAACTGATAAATTTTCCACATTATTTTCACTACGGTAAAAGAGTTCTTTAGCCGTATCCGCACCAATCCCTTGGTAAACATGCTGCAATCTGTTTTCATACGGCGAATTAGGATCTTCAAAAGAAGTCAATAATTCAGTTAATTCAGAACTGCTTGTTTCAAATGGATTCAACTTATCTTGGTGAGGTGGAGATTGGTAAGTAGCACCAGGCATAATAAAACGATATGAATTTTGACTCGTTGGTACATGTTTAATCGTATCTAATATACGCTGTGTATCTTGCTCTATTAGAAGAATATTACTGTGCCGGCCCATCAATTCTACAATCAAGATAACATTTTGAACATCGCCAATTTCATCACGGCTCTTGAACCTGAAATGAATGACACGGTCATTGCTTACTTGTTGAATATCTTCTAGGATTGCACCTTCAAGATGTTTTCTCATAATCATACAAAAATTTGAAGGAGAGCTAGGATTCTCATAAGGAATCTCTGTTAGTTGAATACGCGCATAGCTTGGGTGAGCTGATAAGAGTAATTTGTGATTTTTCCCATTTGCTCGCATAACAACAATTATTTCGTTTGGATAAGGTTGATGGATTTTTGAAACTCGTCCGTTTTTTAATGCTTCGCTTAACTCATTTACCATCGCATGGGTAAAAATACCATCAAATGACATGTATTTCCCTTCTTTCTTTCATAATCAATTAGGTGAACTGATTCTATTTAACTTTATAAGTAAAGCAAACTTAATCGTGCTGTATTTATCAGTATACCATTTTTTTATTAAAAATGGTTAGTAGAAATTCGGATGCAAATAGTTGCATAGTAAGAATAAAAAAAGATACAATAACTATTGGAAACTCTAGGAGGGAAAACAAATGGAATGGAATTACCAAGGAGATAGAGGTCCAGACAATTGGAAAACCATTTGTTCGGCCTTTTATCAAGCAGAAACAGAAAGTTTGCAATCGCCAATCGCATTAGATGATAATCAAACAAACTTAACGAGCTCACAGCATTCACTGAGATTTGATTACAATAGAACGTTATTTGAATCGTCGTTTTTTAACCATACGGTTCATTTATCGCCAAAAACAAATGAAAAAGTAAACTTTGTTACCTTTAACCATAAAAAATATTTTTTAGAAGATTTACATTTCCATTTACCGAGTGAGCATGAAATCAATCAAGAATCTTTTCCATTAGAATTTCATTTGGTGCACCGTTCTGTGAAAAATGATCTTCTCGTTGTAGGAGTCACTGTACTGCCTTCAGAACGCCCGATGAATACTGTATTAGCAGTAATAGATGAGAAGGCTTTGCATCCGCGTATCGCAGAAAGAGGTTTGACCGTTCCAATCGAATTAAAACGTCTGTTGCCAGAAAAAAAACAGTTTTACCATTATACTGGATCATTAACTACGCCTCCAACGTCAGGTCCAGTAGAGTGGATCGTATTCCGGCACCAAACATATATGAGACAAGGTTTACTTCAAGCCTTTAAACGAAATGTTGGGAAAACAAATAGACCACTACAACCTAGATCAGGCCGACCAATTTACTTATCAGATTGTTAATGGTTCATGTAATTCTCATTTTATTGCTTGACACGTTAGAAGACAACTAGTAAGATTGTCATAATAGAAAAACAGCAAAGGAGTTCTCAAGATGCTAAATAACTTATCTTATAATGGACAATTGAATAGCAGTTGGCAAAGCCAAGATAGATAGGTTGATCCATGAGAACGCTCATAGATGCAACCTTCAGTGTACTGAATGTATGTATCTATGTTGGTTTATTTGAAGACAAGCTAGACTTCCAATCCACATAGAGAGAATATTTAATTCTATTTCTATGTGGATTTTGTTTTGCATAAAAACAGCTTCCACGAATTATTTGTGGCAGCTGTTTTTTTTATTTTGATTACTGGGGTGTGTACAATGGAAAAGAAACGATGGCGACTTTGTTGTAAGGCTAAATAAAATTTAATCACTATTGGGGGATGAAGGATATGAAAAAAATGTTTGGCTTCATTATATGTTTAGTAGCACTTTTAACTGTTGCCTTTTTTACTACTAAAACTGAGACAGTTACAAAAAAGGAAAAACCGATGGTTGGTATTCTACAACTGACAAGTCATCCAGCTCTTGACCTCATTTATAAAGGAATTGTAGATGAGCTAAATGATGCGGGTTATATTGACGGGGAAACAATGACATTGGATTTTCAAAATGCTCAAGGGGACCAAAGCAACTTAAATTCGATGAGTACTCGATTTGTTAGTAGAGGAGCTGATGTGATGGTCGGTATAGCAACTCCTTCAGCTCAAGCATTAGCGAACAGCTCTCAAGATATTCCTATCGTATTAGGTGCTGTTACAGATCCTGAGGGGTCTGGATTAGTTAAAAGCAATGAAGCTCCTGGTGGGAATATTACGGGGGTGAGTGACTTAACACCCATTAAAGAACAATTTTCTTTGATCAAAGAAATTTTACCAGAAGCTCAAACAATCGGTATTTTATATTCATCAAGTGAAGACAATTCCATTGTACAAGCTGATCAAGCCATTGAGATTGCTGAAGAAATGGGATTGGATACTCAAGTCATGACGGTTTCTTCAACGAACGATGTTGCTCAGGTAGCATCTACCTTAGCTGCACAAGTTGACGCTATATGGGTACCTACCGATAATACGATAGCTAGTGCAATGAACACATTAGTGTCCGCTGCAGATTCAAATCTGATCCCAGTTTTTCCAGCTGTAGATACTATGGTAGAAGAAGGCGGTTTAGCAACTGTTGGATTAGATCAATACGAATTAGGTCGTTTGACCGGTGAAATGGTAGTAGCTATTTTAAATGGTGATGCAGATCCTTCAACGACTCCTATTCGCTATCTCGATCAAGGGAATATCATTATCAATGAAGAAAAAGCTGAACAGCTTGGTATTACTATTCCAACTCAGGTATTGGAAAAAGCTAAAGAATAGCTTACTTAACTAGAATGGGGGAAATCAAATGGATTTAATTGTTACAGCAACAGCACAAGGATTATTGTGGGGCATGATGGCTTTAGGCATATTTATTACTTATCGTATTTTAGATTTACCAGATATGACAGCAGAGGGTTCCTTTCCTTTAGGAGCTGCAGTATGTGCTCAACTGATTATTTCAGGCGTTCATCCTTTAACTGCAACCGCCATTGCCTTCGTCATAGGAGCTTTGGCTGGTGCAGTTACCGGGTTTCTTATTACAAAAGCTCATATTCCTGGATTATTAGCAGGAATTTTAACGATGACTGGTTTATATTCTATTAATTTGCGTATTATGCAACGAGCTAACTTGAGTTTACTTGGAGAGGCTAGATTAACGGATTTCTTTACTAGATTTAATCTACCTAGCCAATTTGATACGATTTTCTTAGGAATCATTCTTGTTTGTATCGTGATTACATTATTGGTCTTATTTTTCAAAACAGAATTGGGTCAAGCTGTTATTGCAACCGGTGATAATGAAAAAATGGCACGTTCATTAGGAATTTCTACCAATCAAACTAAAATACTCGGACTTATGCTTTCAAATGGACTGGTTTCCGCTGCAGGAGCACTTATTGCTCAAGACAATGGCTATGCTGATATCAGTATGGGTATTGGGACTATCGTTATCGGTCTAGCATCAGTTATTATTGGTGAAGTGATCTTTGGAAACTTATCTTTTGTTAACCGTCTGATTTGTGTCATTTTAGGAGCGATTATTTATCGTTTTATCATCATGTTCGTCTTACTGGTCGGATTACAGCCAAATGATTTGAAACTTATTTCAGCAGTCATTTTAGCTTTCTGTTTAGCATTACCAAGTATACGTGCAAAATATAATTTGAATTTCTTCCAAAAAAAGGAGTTGTTGTAAGATGACTACTAGTACACCAGTTTTATCATTAAAAGGACTAACGAAACAATTCAATAAAGGAACGCCAAATCAAAATACCGTATTAAATGATTTAACCTTAGAAGTAAAAAAAGGTGATTTCATTACGATTATTGGTGGAAACGGAGCTGGGAAATCGACATTGCTAAACAGCATTGCTGGCAATTTTATGATCGATAAAGGTTCTATCCTGTTGGGAGAGAAAGATTTAACTCCTTTGAAAGAAGAAAAACGTGCGGGATCAATTGGTCGTGTCTTTCAAGACCCAGTTATGGGAACCGCTCCTCGAATGACTGTAGGTGAAAATTTAGCTATTGCCTATCGTAGAGGAAAGAAACGTTCTCTTCGAAAAGGAACATCGGATAAAGAGCGGGAGTACTTTAAACAGGTCTTAGCTGAATTAGGCTTAGGTTTAGAAAACCGTTTGGATAGCGAAATGGGATTGTTGTCTGGTGGTCAACGTCAATCTATTGCACTGTTAATGGCAACGATGAATAAACCAGAACTTTTATTATTAGATGAGCATACAGCAGCGTTAGATCCTAAAACAGCAAAAGTCGTTTTAGAACTGACTAAAAGACGAATTGAACAAGAAGAGTTGACAGCTCTGATGATCACACATAATATGAACGATGCGTTAAAATATGGCAATCGATTGATCATGCTCGATGGTGGAAAAGTGATTGTTGATTTATCTGGAGAAGAAAAGAAGAACTTAACAGTTCCAGATGTACTGGTTCTTTTTCAAACAGCCACAGACTCTAACAGTCAATTATCGGATGAGCTTTTATTAAGTCGTTAAACAATTGACACTACCAAAAATATAAGGATAACAAATAGTCCAAGACAATTGTCTTGGACTATTTTGTTTTATTGTACAAATTTAATCGATAGTTGTATAATACACATATATTAGTTGTATGATACAATTGACCCTAGATAGGAGCGTTTAGATGGATAATCATCCTGAAATACCGATACATTCGTTGATTCACCGTTTCACGGAATTTAGTCAAAATTATGTCAAATTAGAAAAACAATTACTTGCTAAACATAAGATAACTAAATCAGGATTCTTGATTATATCTTTTATAAAAGATGAAAAAATAACTTTAAATGAATTGACCAACCATTCTGAATTAGATAAATCAACTTTAAGTCGTCAAATTAAAGCATTAGAAAAAAAGGGGTTTATTTTAAAAGAACAAGGAACCGACAAAAGAGTTAGCCAACTCTCAGTAACTCCTGAAGCACGACAATTGCTTTTAATGGTTTCATTTGAACTTGAGAAAGCATACAGTACTATTTTTAAAAGTTGGCCTGATGATGAAAAACAACTCTTACTTGTTTTAATGGGCAGGGTCAATCGAAGCATTCAATCTTTCCAAGTAGAAAAGTAGAAGATTTTTGCAATTCACTCAAAAGCAGTTACAATTATGAATGAAGTATGAAACCAAAGGAGACGAATACATGGATCCAAAAACACTTAATGGTTTATCGAAAGATGAATTGATAGAACTTATCATCAGTCAGAGTGAAGAGCTGAAAGAGCAAGATATTCATTTAGAAGCCGAAGTAGAAGAAAATCGATTTATAAAAAGTTTAGGATTTGTAGATGGATACAAAAATTATCAAAATTATTTTATTCGCTTTTTTGAAGATGAAAGTGAAGGAACAGCTAAAAAAGGAAGCATCTTTTTAGGTATCTTAGAAGATTTTATCAACGATTATGGAAGCGAACCCGTTCGGGAATTAACGGAAGAGTTTATTGAAGATCAGATTTAAGTTATCCAAGATTTGCACTCCTTTAGTAGAATTGATAAACTAGTGCTAGTCATATATTGAATTGTTGAGGAGGAATAAAGAGATGTCTGTAGAAAACAAAAAGATTATTGCTTTAGTCAGTGATGATTTCGAAGATTTAGAATTATGGTATCCTGTCCTTCGTTTAAGAGAAGCTGGAGCCGTCGTTCATTTAGTAAGCGAGAATAAAGATACCGTTTATCATGGGAAGTATGGAGTGCCGGTAACGTCTGATTATAGTTTTGAAGAGATTATTAAAGAGGAATACGATGGCATTTTAGTTCCTGGAGGATGGTCGCCAGATAAATTAAGACGTTTTCCAAAAGTTATTGAATTTGTTCAATATTTTGATCAACAAAAGAAACCTATCGGACAAATTTGTCACGCTGGTTGGGTATTGATCTCAGCTGGAATTCTTAATGGAGTCAATGTTACGAGTACTCCTGGAATTAAAGACGATATGACCAATGCTGGAGCTATTTGGCATGATACACCAGCTATTACAGACGGACATATCGTTTCAAGTCGCAGACCACCAGATCTTCCTGACTACATGAAACAGTATATTGCATCATTTGAATAAACGAACTCAATAGAAAAAGGAACCTGACAAAGCGTCATGTTCCTTTTTCTATTGAGTTTTTTTAGTGCCCTAGATTATGTAATAATAAGAAAAACTGAATCCAATTTACTAAAGCATTAGTATTCTTTATTTACTCTACACTAAGCATTAGTACTTTAAAAAATATATAAAAACAATATTGTTTTTATTAAATCTTCTTTTAGAAAAACAAACTCCACAAAAACGCTCTGTTTCAAGTTTTACTAAATTATGTTTTTTTATCCATTTAAATAATTAATCCTTTTATTGCTTCTAATTTTAAAAAAAACTATACTAATTTTTGTGTGAAAGAACAGAATGCTACTTAAGTTCTCTAGTTTAACGAGATGAAATGACTCTTGCGCTAGTTATCTATCTTAATGAACAGGAACAATTTCATAACAATAGGAGGCGTTTCTGAATTGATTGAATTAAAAGGGGTCTCAAAAGGGTTCATTGGACAAAATGGTGCATTCAAAGCCGTTGATCAGGTGAGTTTGTCTATTGAAAAAAATGAACTTTTTGGTGTTATTGGAGAAAGCGGAGCAGGAAAGTCAACCCTATTGCGCTTTATTAATGCTCTAGAACAGCCGGACGAGGGACGGATAATTGTTGACAATGTAGATGTTCAGCAACTATCTAAAAAAGAATTGCGACTCTATCAAAAAAAAATTAGTATGATTTTTCAACAATTTAATTTACTCAGCAATAAAACGGTTGAAGAAAACATCCTGTTGCCGTTAGAATTATATGATTACAAACAGACTTTACCGATTGAAACCGTATTGGATTTTGTCGGATTGAATGATAAACGCACCAGTTACCCTGCTGAGCTTTCTGGTGGACAAAAGCAGCGTGTCGGTATCGCGCGTGCATTGATTACACGGCCGACAATCCTGCTTTGTGATGAACCAACTTCTGCTTTAGACCAGGGAACAACGAAGGAAATCGTCGATGTGCTAAAAAGAGCTCATCAAGAATTCGGAATGACTGTAGTAATTGTGACGCATGAGTTAGAAGTGATTAAAGAATTATGCTCACGTGCTGCAGTGATCGAAAAGGGACGATTGATTGATACTATTCAAGTAACCCGTAAAAATGAGCAGAAAATCTTTAAGTCATATCACCAACGGGCGTTGGAGGTGTTAGGTAATGTCTGATTCGTTGGAAATTTATTTTGAGCGCGTGATTGATCATGCTCCAAATTTGATAGAAAGCCTCTATGAAACCGCCATTATGATGGGATTTTCTATGGTTGCTGCTATTCTTTTAGGACTGCCTTTGGGAACCTTGCTCTTTTTAACGGCAAAAGGAAAACCAATGGAAAATAATTGGCTCTATCAATTAGCCAATATTTTTGTCAATATTATCCGTTCATTTCCCTTTTTATTATTAGTGATTGCCATGCAGCCAGCTATTCGTCACTTCTATGGACGTGCAACAGGAGATCCAATTGCTGCATCATTTCCAATGATGCTTATTGCAATCGTACTTTATGCACGTTTTGTTGAGCAGTCCCTGCTTGATGTGCCTAAAGGCGTAATAGAAACGGCTCAGTCTATGGGCGCAACTATCCCTCAACTGGTTTGGAAATTTTTATATGTAGAAGCACGGAGTTCATTATTGATTGGGTTCACTACAGCTTTTGTTAGTTTTATTTCCTATTCTACTATTATGGGAGTTGTTGGGGGAGGGGGAATTGGAGATTTTGCGATTCGCTATGGCTATCAACGATATGAAACCGATATTATGTATACAGCAATCATCATTATTATTATTTTTGTCGTCTTAGTGCAATGGTTAGGACTAAAAATTGCGCACAAGATCGATAAGAGGTAACAAAATTTATTTTCAAAAGGAGAGAGTTTAATGATAAAAAAAGGTTTATTTTTAAGTAGTTTGGCATTAGTTCTAGCAGCATGCGGTACAGGGAATTCAGATTCAAATAGTTCATCAGAGGTTGTTACTACTGATGGATCGGCTGAACAAGAAGAAATCGTCATTAAAGTAGCATCACATTTGCCACCGATGACAGACATTGTTGAAATAGCTGGAGAGGTTATTGCTGAACCCTATAAAGTGGATTTAGTCGAAGTATCCGATAATATCCAATACAATGAAGCTTTACTTAATGATGAGGTAGATGCCAACTTTGCACAGCATAAACCATTTATGGAAAAATTCAATACTGAACGTGAAGGAAATTTGGTGGCTCTTCAAACGATTTATAATCCAGTTGTAGGTTTTTATTCTCCTGTTTACGATACAATCGAAGAACTTGAAGATGGAGCTGAGGTAGCGATTCCTAGCGATGTTTCTAATGAAGCTAGAGCTTTGTCTATATTAGATCACTACGAAGTGATTACACTGGATCCTGAAATAGACAACCATGAAGCGACTGTAGAAGATATTACAGAAAATCCTAAGAATTTAACATTTACACACATTGATTTATTAAACTTAACAGGTGCATATGAAGATGGAGTAGAACTGGTCTTTAACTACCCAACTTACATTGACAGTATTGGATTGAAAACAGAAGATGCTGTTTTATTAGAAGATGATGATGAATATACCTTTGCGCTACAATTGATTGCACGTGAAGACAATCAAGATTCTGCTGAAATTCAAGCGTTGCTCGAAGCTTTTACATCTCAAGAAGTTTACGATTACTTGGATGAATTATCAAAAATCGGACATTTAGAGCCAGCATTTGAGCCAGCTAAGTAAATAAAAATAAAAAAATAATTTTTTAATAAAATGGGAAAAGTTCCTAGATTTATGCTTCAAAAATATAAGCAAATGCTTAATTTTGAAGCTCAATACATTAGGACTTTTCTCTTTTTGTATGCGCAAAGACATTGTTTGCTTAATAAAAGAGTAATATTAACGGCAGAAATGAATAGTTAAATCATACTCAGATAGGGAATAACTCATTCTTTAAATGAGTTGAAAACTAGAGAGATTTATAATGATATTATTTACCAAATAATGTAAAATAACAGTATATACACAGAATATCGGTTTTTCCAAAGAAAGAAGGGTTAAGATGTACCAAAAAAATAGGAGCGCTTATCGAACAGCTATCTTAGGTATTCTTACAGCTATTATTATTATTCAAAATTTTGTACCATTATTAGGATACATTCCTATTCCTCCCTTAAATCCTACAATCATTCATATTACGGTTATTGTAGTATCCATTACACTTGGAACAAAAGATGGAATGATTATTGGGTCTGTTTGGGGAATTACGCGTATGATTAAAGCCTTTACGATGCCAGCTTCACCGTTTGATTATTTTTTATGGAGGAATCCTATTATTGCGATCCTTCCGCGTATTCTTGTTGGTTTTGTAGCTGGGTACACGTATAATGTATTAAAAAAAAGAGTAGCTAAAGATTCAACAGCAATGATTATTTCTTCTATCTTAGCTTCATTAACAAATACAATAATGGTATTAGGATTGATTTATGTTATCTATGGTGAGACTTATGCTTCACTGTTAGAAGTAGACTATTCAAATTTGCTGGGAGTTTTAGGGACAGTTGTGTTAACAAATGGAGTAGGCGAAGCGATAGCTGCTGCTGTTATTGCACCTATTATCGCACGTCCTTTAAAGAAATTTAGTATGCAAAATTTAAAAAAACCGTAGAAGAGATAAAATCTTCTACGGTTTTTTTTCTATTAGAGTAATTCTTTTCTTAATTGTGCAGGAGATTTATCTGATAGGTAAGTCATTGGAACATCCAATACACTAAAAGCGCCCGTTTTTCCTTCTTGCTTAAACTTAACTGCGGCTCTTGCATAAGCCACCAAGATAGAAGAAGTAAATTCAGGGTTACTTTCTAATTCAAGTTGGAATTCAGCTTTTTGCTTACTTCCGGTCTCAGATTCTCCAGTTCGAATAACAAATCCACCATGAGGCATTTTTTGGTGGTCTTGTTCAAATTGTTCTTCGGTAATAAAATGGACAACTGTTTCGTAAGGTTCAAAATAATTTGGCATGGTTTTAATTGTATGCTCGATCTCTGATTGATTTGCTCCTTCGTCAGAAACGATGTAACAAATCCGCATATGTTTTTCTCGAGTGGTAAGTTCAGGATTTTCACCTTTACGGACTTCGTTTAAAGCTTGATCAAGAGGAACAGTATATTGAACCCCTTTATTTACTCCAGCAATACGACGAATAGCATCTGAATGTCCTTGACTAAGGCCTTTTCCCCAGAAAGTATACGTTTGTCCAACGGGTAGAACTGCTTCAAATAATGCACGGTTAAGCGAAAATAAACCTGGGTCCCAACCTACTGAAATAATGCTAATATTTTGACCGCTATTAGCAGCAAGATCTATTGCATCAAAATATGCTGGAATTTCCCCATGATTATCATAACTATCAATGGTCGAAAAATGTTTTGCCAGTTCTGGTCCTTGTTGCGGCAAGTCAGTGGCTGATCCGCCGCATAATAGTAAAACATCAATCGCATCTTTGTAATCTAAAATATCGTCTATACTTACTGTAGGCAAGTTTGAGTCTACATCTGCAGGATTACGTCTAGTAAAGACCGCAACACCTTCCATATCTTTAAATTGACTAATGGCTAGTTCAACCCCTCTACCAATATTGCCGTAGCCGACTAAACCAATTCGAATTTTTTGAGTCATGTCAGTTATCTCCAATCTATAGTTGAAATGTTGTCGTTCACTTTTTAGTATAATAGATATTAAACCATATTCCAATAAAGGAATTAAAAATATGAAGCACTGATGTTTGCATTAGCTATTGCAACTCTTGTTTTAAAAATCTCGTCAAACAAAAAAAGTAACCGTCTAAGCTTTAGCGAGTAGGACGATTACTTTTGTATGATGTTCTATAGTAGCTGCCGTCTTTAACGGTTCTATTCTAAAGAGGGGTATGTTGATGCATATCTCTCTTTTCATGTATAATTTAGCATGGTTTGTTGGCTTTTTCAAATGAAATCACTATTTTAACCTTATTACAAATAAATTAAAAATTACAAACGAAACAGAATAGTAATACTAGCTTAACGTATTTAATCCATTTCAATGGTATACTACTTAAGTAGTTTTCAAAAACGAAGACAAAGTAAATCATTTCAAAGATTGGGGAAATAAGTATGAAGGACTCTAAAGAAAACAAAAAAAATACTCGTTCAAATAAATACGATAAGGAAAGAAAGACGATAAAAATATTAACTTTTGCAGTTGTGATTGCTGCATTGGTAGTAGTATTACTAATCGTTATGTCACTTTTTAGTGGGGGAGATGAACCTCAAGAAAGTGCAACTGAAAGTTCCAGCTTAATAATTAAAGACAGCGTCGAATCAACCCAAAATGAATCTCAAAGTTCTGAGAGCAGTTCTGAAAGTAGCTCTGAATCAGAATCATCCGAAAGTGAATCGAGCGAGTCAGAAGAAAGTGAAGAATCTGATTCAGAGTCGGTTGAAACAAATGAAACAGAACCTTCAGACGATAATGTATCAGAAGCATACACAGGTGACTGGAAACCGGTAGCAACAGAACAACAAGGAGATCATACGACAGATTTTAGTAATGGTTCTCAAGATCGTATTGAAATCAAAAAAGCTGCTTCAGTTGCAACAGGTTTAAATGAATCAGATATGATTGAATGGTGGGTTGAAAATGGTGGGGCAGAGCAAGTAGTAGCGACTGTTTCAGATAGTAGCCAAACAAAAACGTACCGTGTTTACTTGAGTTGGGTAGATAATCAAGGATGGCAGCCAACAAAAGTAGAACAACTAAAACAAAATGATAAACAATAAATTTAAAAGCTGGTATTAAAGCGAATGATTGCTTAGTACCAGCTTTTTTTTCGTGTATTTTAATCTGATCTATTGAATAGGGATAATAAGAAGCTTAACAAGCGCTTTTTATTTCTGTTCTGAGTAGAAAAAATGATATGATAGTCTCAAGTATCGATAACTTAAATGTATGGGAGGAATGAGACTATGCGCTGGAAAGATAGAAGAAAAAGCAATCATGTAGAAGATCGTAGAGGAAAAAGTACTGGTGGTAAGACGTTAGTTGGGGGTGGAATAGGCGGGGTCCTTATTCTGTTGGCGTTCACATTTTTAAGCGGCGGAAATTTTGGTGATTTTTTAAATTCCGTTGTATCGGATCCTGGTGGAAATACAGCGACCATTTCCTATCAAGAAACCGAAACAGAATCTGAGCGAGCTGATTTTGTTTCGGTAGTCCTAGCAGATACAGAAGAGGTTTGGACGGATGTTTTTCAAGAGTATGGATATGAGTATCAAGAACCAACTTTAGTGCTTTTTTCTGGATCAGTTCAGTCAGCGTGTGGTGTCGCAGGTTCTTCAACCGGTCCGTTTTATTGTCCAGGAGATGCTAATTTGTATATTGATTTAAGCTTTTATGATGAATTAAGCCAACAGTTCAACGCTCCAGGAGATTTTGCAATGGCTTATGTCATTGCTCATGAAGTAGGTCATCATGTTCAAACGCAGTTAGGACTGACAGAGCAACTAAATATCTTACGAAACGAGTTAAGTGAAACAGAATTTAATAAATACCAAGTTCGTTTTGAGCTACAAGCAGATTATTTTGCAGGAGTTTGGTCAAACTATGCTCAAGGGTTAGGCTACCTAGAAGAAGGAGACTACGAAGAAGCTATTAACGCTGCAGGTGCAGTAGGAGATGATCGTCTTCAACAACAAGCACAAGGATACGTTGTTCCTGAAAGTTTTACTCATGGTACTTCTGAGCAAAGAATGTATTGGTTTGAACGCGGATTTGAATCTGGTAATTTAGAAGATGGAGATACATTTGACGGAAATGCTAAATTTAAACTTCCATAAAAAAATTCTAAATTTCAGTGTAAAGTCAAACTAGGGAGGTTAAGATGAAAAATTTAGATAAGAATTTTAATATGGTACAAGACATCTTAAATAAAACAGAAGAAGAATTAAAAAAAATGAACCCAGTCAATATTATGGTAGTAGGAAAGACTGGGGTAGGCAAGAGTACCTTAATCAATAATTTATTTAGAGAAAACCTTGCATTAACCGGTATCGGAAGACCGATTACGAAACACTTAAGGCGTATTTCTAAAGAAGGAGTCCCATTAGTGTTATATGATACTAGAGGACTGGAATTAAGTCTTGAAGTACAAAAAGAAATCAAAAGCGAGATATTTGACACGATTAAAGAAAATAAAAAACTAGGCATCCAAGGAGAAATACACCTTGCTTACTACTGTATAAATGCAAATTCTTCACGTATAGAATCAACAGAACTTGAATTAATCAGCGAATTGAGTGAAAAACTTCCAGTTGTCATTGTTTTAACACAATCAATTGGTGAACCGGCAGCAACATTTAAAACATATATTGAAAATCTTAATTTGCCGATTTATGGGGTAGTATCTCTTATGGCCGAAAATTTCAAATTAACGGAAGAAATGTCGATACCAGCATTTGGATTAAAAGAATTGCTTGAATTAAGTTTTGAAATCATACCAGAAGAAGCAAAAAAGGCTTTTAACAATGCCCAACAAGTAGATATTGCACGAAAAGCGAACTCTGCTCGCAGTTGGGCAACGAGATATATTGCTACTTCATTTGGAGTAGGATTTTTACCGATTCCTTTTTCTGACGCATCTGTTCTTGTACCTATGCAAGTAACATTATTGGCTCATATTACGGCTATCTTTGGTATTTCAATGGACAAAGCCACTATTGCAAGTCTTGTAGCAGCAATAGGAGGGACTGGGGGAGCTACTTTTGCTGGAAGGTACATCGTTTCAAATGTGATAAAATTGATTCCTGGAGCTGGTACAGTTGTTGGAGGACTCATTAGCGGTTCAACAGCAGCAATCATGACTACAGCTCTTTCTATGAGTTATATCGAGGTGTTAGCAATCATAGCTGCCGGAGAAAAAGATGGAAAATACCCAGATCTTAAAAATATTGAAAAATTAATGAAAGAAAAATTCCAAGCACGTCTTAAAAAAGGCGCTAAAATCAATAAAAACCTTGATTTAACAACTGATTTGTCAAAAGAAAACTTAGAATTAGGCGATGTAAAAAAAAATCATTTTTTAAGTAAATTTAAAAGGTTAACCAAGCGAAAAAAATCTTAAAATGATTCATAAATACATTTTGTCTTAAGTTAAAAAAATAGCAAAAATACTTTAAAACCAAAATAATTATTTTGGTTTTTTCTTTAATTATACTAATTCAGCGGTATATTGAACGGTATTTAAAATTTTCCAAAGCATTCTTACGCTTATTTAACGTAAACTCAGCATATATGTAGTTAACCATAATTTAATTATGTTAACTAAGTTGAATAATTTATCACTAATTAATAAAATCTACTCTAAAGATGCAGTCTTAGATGAATGTTATATAAAGATTCATTTTGAAGTGAATCTTATGGTATAATCAAAAAAAGAGGTGATTAGATGACCAGACAAACTGTGGGGACTCCATATGCAGCCATTATAGGAGATATTAAAGACTCTCGTAAAATTTCGAATCGAAAAGAAGTACAAGAACAATTTTATTCTATTTTACAAATAATAAATGAGAAATATGCAGAGGACATTGCTTCTAATTTCATTATTACTTTAGGAGACAGCTTCCAAGGATTACTAAAAAATAAACAAGTGATTTTAAGTATTATTTTTGAAATCGAATTGGCCATGGCTCCCATTGAATTACGATTTGGCATTGGCTTAGGCAATATCAGTACAATGATCCAACGAGATAATTCTATGGAGATGGATGGCACAGCCTACCACCGCGCAAGGCAAATGATTGAAACCATTGAGGGAAATGAAAATAAATATACCACAAGCGAGACCAATATGATGATTTGTTCCGGAGAAAGCTACCAACAAACAGATCAGCTATTGAATACTATTCTGTCACTGGCCACAGCATTGAAATCAAAGTGGTCTGCTAGACAAAAAGAAGTTATGTATGTTTATTTCACGCATGGAGAAAATCAATATAAGACAGCTGAAGAATTAGGGATTGGCCAATCTAGCGTTAACAAAGCTCTGAATACAGCGAAATACTATACCTATAAAACAGCTTTGATACACGCTAGCCACTTTTTAATACAGGATATTGAGGATGATGAGTAGTTGAATCAAGTCGTATGGATAGTATTATTTATCGGACATATCTTGGGAGACTTTTATTTCCAAACGTCTGCGTTAGCTAGAGAAAAGGAAGCATCTGGTAAGAAATTAGTGCTCCATTGTTTTATCTATTTGATCACTATGGTAGGGGTGATTATTCCTATTTTTAGTTGGCCTTTATTAAAAGTGGTCATAGGAATTTCAGTGCTGCATTTCATGATTGATGGTCTAAAATTTGTGATAACGAATTGCTTTTTCATTCATAATAATAAAGATACGATTATCTTTCTAGTAGACCAAGGGTTACACATCCTTGTGTTACTTGCGGCAGTTGTTTCTATCACAGTATCTTCTATAAAGATTGAATATATGCTAGGATTAGAAACCTTGTCGAGCAGTTTAGGTTTGGATATGAACACTATTTTATCCTGGATACTGATTCTATTGGTGATGATCCGGCCATGCAGCATCACAATAAAAAAAGTATTGAATCACTATCGTCCAACCAATGAAGAACAAGTAGATGAGGGAATCCCAAGTGCGGGAGCATTGATAGGTATTTTTGAACGTTTCTTTATTTTGCTGATGCTGTATGCTAATCAATTTACTGCTATTGGATTTGTTCTGACAGCGAAGTCTATTGCTCGGTACAATAAAATTTCAGAAAATCCTCAGTTTGCGGAATACTATTTACTGGGAACCTTATTGAGCACTTTGTTGATTATCGTCAGTTACTTTTTTATTTTCTGATGATGCAACTGTAAAGGAATTAATTGATGAGATTCGTTTGATGTTGAATTATTGGACTCTGGAATAGGTATTTAAATAATCAAGGTAGCTTTTGTTCCCTTATGTATTATAAACTATAAGGACAAGGTGTAGAATAAAGTTATTATGCATAAGGAAAAGGAGAATTCTATGGTATTTAAACAAATTGAGACACAAGAGTTACCGGATATTCAATCCGTGGGAACCATTTATGAACACGTTGAGACAGGAGCAAAGGTTCTTTATCTAGCAAATGACGATTCCAATAAGGCATTTACGATAGGGTTTAAGACACCTCCGTATAACGATAACGGAATTGCTCATATCATAGAGCATTCCGTTTTAAATGGATCTGAAAAATACCCTTCAAAAGAACCATTTGTTGAATTAGTCAAAGGGTCATTGAATACGTTCGTCAATGCAATGACTTTTTCAGATAAGACAATTTATCCAGTTGCTTCTACGAATAAAAAAGACTTTATGCATTTAATGAGTGTTTATTTAGATGCTGTGTTTAAGCCGAACTTTTACGATAATGCACAAATATTAGCGCAAGAAGGTTGGCATCATCATTTAGAGTCAGCAGAAGATGACCTGATTTATAAAGGCGTTGTTTACAATGAAATGAAAGGGGCGACAGCCTCTCCTGAAAGACAAGTTCAACAGCATTTGACTCATCAGTTGTACCCCAACAGTATTTATCGTCATGAATCTGGTGGAAGTCCAAAAGCCATCCCTAGTTTAACACAAGAGGAATTCGTTGCTTTCCATCAAACTTGTTACCACCCAAGTAATTCTCTGACTGTCTTATATGGAGACATTGAGGAAAAAGAAACTTTTGCTGCATTAGAGGACTATTTCAGTGGCGCAGGCAAACAGAGTGAAAAAGTCAACTTATCTTTTGAACCAACTGTTCCTGATGATGCTGTATTTGAAGATACTTACTCAATAACTGCAGGGGATAACCCTGAAGGAAAAGATTATTTGGCTTTAGGGTGGCATGTGTCTGAACCGAATGATGTACTGGATATGTATGGACTAGAGGTTTTGGAAAAGATTTTATTTGGCAATAATCAATCACCGCTTAAAAAAGCTTTGTTGGATGCGGATATAGGTGGGGACATAATAGGTGGCGTTGCTGATTTTGGTTATCCAACGGGATTTATGATTACTGCTAAATATTCTGATGCTTCTAAGATGACTCGATTCAAAGAAGTTGTTCAAGAGACTTTAAAACAGTTAATGACTGAAGGGATCGATGAAGGGCTGATTGATGCAGCGTTGAATAAAATAACTTTTCAAACGAAAGAAGCGGCTATTTCGGAAGACAACCCACGTGGAGTCATTTATGCCATCAATGCTTATCAATCTTGGTTGTATGACAAGAGTCCTTATGTGAACTTGCAATTCTCGGGCTATTTGAAAGAACTAGGAGAATTGGCAGGTAAGGGGTATTTTGAGCACCTGATCAAAGAAAAACTAGTAAACAATCCTTTGCGTACTGCAGTGATTTTAAAAGCTGAGCCGGGTAAAAGCGATCAATTGGAAGCAGAATCTCATCAGCAATTGCAAGAATATAAAGCTAATCTATCAAAAGAAGAAATCGACAAAATGGTAGCTCAAACACAAGAGTTGATCAAGCGTCAAGAAGCGCCGGATAAACCGGAAGATCTAGCAAAGATTCCAACACTGACGAAAGAAGATTTAAGCACACAGGTAGAAGAATATCCACTAACAGTAATTCCTTTTAATGAAGGAACTCATTTTTATCAGGCTGAACAATTCACTTCCGGCATTGACTACCTTAGCTTGTACATTGATTTGAAAGATGTTGCAGCTGAAGAATATCAATGGTTGAGTTTATTGAGTCATCTGCTGGGTAAGCTAGCCACTGAGAAATATGATGTCGCAACTTTGCAGCGTCAAAAAGATCTGTACACAGGCGGCATTTACGGAAAGATAGACATTTATGAAGATAAAGCAGGACAGTTGCAGCCTTATTTTATTTTACGTGGAAAATCTTTGGAATCTTCTTTTGAGGAGTTGGTTTCATTGCTGCATGAAATCGTGTGCCACACGCAATTTGATAATAAAGATGAGATTTTGAAAATCACTCAACAGCTGATTTCTAATTTCGAACGACGCATTAATTCCAGTTCCCATGCTTTAGCTGCAAATCGAGCATTGAGTCAAGTAAAATCTTCGGCCAAATTAAATGAACGGATCAGTGGAATGGATCAATTCCAATTTTTGAAAGACATTCGTGCTGATTTGCAATCCGATAAGTCAAAAGAGGTAACAGAGCGTATCATGCAGACAGTAAACGGTTTGCTGAATAAAAAGCGCTTGAACATTTTATACGTTGGTGAGAAAGATCGAGGAGTAGTGGTCAAAGAAAAATTACAAGCAGCATTTTCTGAGTTGACTAGTGCTGAATTAGGTGAACCAGCCGTTATTAAGCCGGGTGCAAAGCAACATGAAGCTTATGTCACTGCTCAAGACGTGAACTATGTAGCTGTTGCTTCAAATGCCAACGATAAATTTGACTACACTGGTGCGGCGAAAGTATTGGCAACAGCTATTCGTTACAGTTACTTGTGGAATGAGATCCGTGTCAAAGGTGGTGCTTATGGTTCGCTTTATAACCATCAACGAACTGGTCAATTTGCCTTGAGTTCTTATCGTGACCCCAATATCCGTAAAACGTTGGAAACATATAAAGGTTTGCCTAACTATGTAGCACAAATGGAGTTGTCTGACAGCGAGTTATTAAAATACATTATTGGCACGATCAGTCCCATGGAACAGCCGAAATCAGCTTTCAGCAAAGGTTTAACTGCATTCAATCGTCTAAAAACAGGCGTGACTCGTGAAGAGTTGGTTCATTTGAAGGAAGAGATTCTAGCAGTTGATTCAAATGCCTTACAGATGCTTAATAAGGGTCTAAACAGTGTGTTGGAAGAGAGCACGGTGGTCGTAATAGGGAATAAGGCCCAAATCGAAATTGAAAAAGACTTATTTGATAAGGTATACGAACTGTATTAATAAAAGAGTGTCTATTAGTTACTGAAATAAAAACAAGCATAAAAGTTAGATGAAAGTAAGGGGAGAGAGGAGAGAAGGCTATTTCTCCTCTCTTTTTACGTCGAATAATAGGCGAGAGCATCACTAATTAAGGAGTCTTATCGTTATTGTACAAACAGAAGACCGATTTTCAGATGTTCCATATCATTGTAGTAAAGTCGATCTTAATCATTTGGCTTTCCATACAAAATCACGGCTTTAGATCGATAAAATGACAAAAAACTGGAAGAAAAAGGCATAATAATTCTGTATCCTAAAAAACACCCATTTGCAGGAGGAACAAATTATTAGGCTGTTTTCCTTGAAGATCCAGATAGAATCAAATTAGAGTTGATAGTTCCTGAATAAAAAGCCATAAAGAAAGCTAAAAATAAATTGATATTTATAGCTTTTTATAACAGTTTAATCTAGATAAGCTTATCCAAAGAATAATTAGCCGTTTTACTATTTCTTGAAGTTCGTAAATCTATCAAAATTAATTTCAATACTAAAACGTAAACCTAAGTCAGCAAATTATAAAAAGATTTAAAACTACAGGAATCAGTCTGTAGCTAAATTGAAGTAAATTTAAAGCTGTCTAAAGTTTTAAGTAAAGAGAAAGTTGTTTGCAACATTTTTCTCGTTAGCATAAGTTTGTTTATCCAAGTATTATAAAAACCAAATTCATTTTTGGACTAATTTGAATTCGGTTTTTATAAAAAGGATTGTTTATGACTAAAAGAGAGAAGAACTAGAATAATTGGACTGCTAATCATTTTGCTAATTTTATCTTTTTTCTAGTTTACATAATATATATTATACAAAGTAGGTATTTGGTTTAAATTTAAGATTCAGCCTATTTCCGTGTCGATTTTGAGCACTTTTAAGACTCATTAGCATTCTTTTGTTGATTATTGTCCGTTAATTGCTTTTAAATGACTTTTAGTTCTTATTCTTTTAATACACAAACCGTTTAAGTATGTTTCTTCCTTTATAAAACGAAAAAAGCTAACTCATAACTAAATTAGTCATGAATTAGCTTTTCTTTTATTATTTTGTTAATGCTTCAGTTAATTGTGGCACAACTTGTTTTTTCCGTGAAACCACACCTTTTAATAAAGCACGATTATTTTCTAAAGAAATATTAAAAGCTTCTTCTACTGCATTGATTGGATTTCCTAATGCTAAGATTACTGAATCACTGTCTAAGATGTTTGTCACAACTAAAATAAATAAATCATAATTTTTAGCTTGATTTTCGTTTAACATCTCTTGTTCCAACTCTGATTGGATTGAAAGAACATCATTCACATCTACTACATTAATTTGTGCAATACGAACATTTTTATCAGCCATTGGGAAACTTTTAGCATCCATATCTAATAATTCTGCTGCTGACTTATCGCTTAAGTTTGTTCCAGCTTTCAACATTTCTAAGCCATATGTGTCAATGTCAACATCAGCAATAACTGCAAGTTCTTTTGCAATAGAAATATCTTCATCTGTACATGTTGGTGATTTGAATAGTAATGTATCTGAAACAATGGCAGATAACATTAATCCAGCAATGTCTTTAGGAATTGTGATGTCTTTTTCTTTAAATAATTTAGCAATGATTGTATTTGTACATCCTACAGGTTCTGCACGATAATACAATGGATTTGCTGTTTCGAAATTAGTAATACGATGATGATCGACGACAGATAAAACTTCCACATCTGCAATGTCATTTACACTTTGTTGAAATTCGTTGTGATCTACAAGCATAACTTTATCCGTTTCATTTGCAACTGTCTCTACAACACGTGGAGCGTCAACTTTAAAATAATCTAAAGCATATTGTGTCTCCTCACCTACTTCTCCTAATGCGACGGCTTCTATTTCAAAACCTAGTTGTTTTTGCAGGTAAGCAAATGAAATTGCAGATGTAATCGCATCTGTATCTGGATTTTTATGACCAAAAACTAAAACTTTACTCATATTATTATCTCTCCTTTAAACTATAACTAACATTAAAATTTTATCTCAAATGAGCGAGTTTAGCTAGTATTATGTTTATTTTCATAAAAAAATGAAAAAGAAGAAATAAAACTGAAAAGCATCAGCCTATTTCTTCTCTTTGTCTCTATAGTGTTTGATAGCCTGTATACTCGTGTACACGTAGTAGTCGATTCGCATTTTCTACACGTTCAAGAGTTGGTGGCTCAATATCTTTTAACTTATAAGGAATATTTAAAGCAGCATATTTATAAACACCAAGTTTATGGTAAGGCAATATTTCAACTTTATAGACATTTCCCAAAGAACAAATAAAATCGCTTAAACGGATCAAGTCATCATCATCATCTGAACGCTCAGGAACCAATACATGACGGATCCAAACGGGTTTATTTATTTTTGATAAATAACTAGACATATTTAAAATATTTTCATTACCGTGCATCGTTAAACGTTTATGTTTTTCATTGTCAATGTGTTTGATATCAAATAAAAGCAGATCAGTATATTTCATGAGTTCTTCAAAACGGCTAAAAAAAGGTTCGTCATAGGTGAACGGTTGTCCGCAAGTATCTAAAGTTGTGTGTATCCCCTCTTCTTTGGCTTTTCTAAAGTACTCAATAAGAAAATCGATATGCAAGAGCGGCTCTCCGCCACTTACTGTAATACCACCCTTTTTGCCCCAATAATCTTTATAGGATAATGCTTCTTCTAATAATTGATCTGCTGTATAAGGTGTTCCGCCTCCCATGTTCCATGTATCAGGATTATGGCAAAACTCGCACCTCATACGACATCCTTGCATAAAGGTTACAAAACGAATACCTGGTCCATCAACCGATCCAAAACTTTCAGTTGAATGGACGTACCCAATTACTGGCTCAGTCATATCGATGACTCCTTCTTTCATTTTTAAACGTTACATGCTATCGTGCATGGTACGATTAATAACATCTAATTGTTGTTCACGTGTTAATTTAATGAAGTTAACGGCATAGCCTGATACACGGATCGTTAATTGCGGATAATTTTCCGGATGATCCATCGCGTCAACTAAAGTTTCGCGGTTAAAGACATTAACATTTAAATGGTGACCGCCTTTTTTAGCATAACCATCTAATAGACTAGCTAAATTTTCTTGTTGAATGTTGTCTTCTTTGCCCAATGCTTTAGGAATAATAGAGAACGTATTTGAAATACCGTCTAATGAATATTTATAAGGGATCTTAGCAACAGAAGTTAAGCTTGCTAAAGCTCCATGTGTATCTCTGCCATGCATTGGATTCGCACCAGGTGCAAATGGTTCTCCAGAACGACGTCCATCTGGTGTATTTCCTGTCTTTTTACCATAAACTACATTAGATGTAATCGTTAAAATTGAAGTAGTATGAACAGCATTACGGTATGCTGGATGTTTTTTCACTTTTGACATAAATGTTTTTAACAACCAGATTCCAATATCATCTACACGGTCATCATTGTTCCCAAATTTAGGATAATCGCCTTCAATTTCATAATCGACTACCAATCCATTTTCATCACGAATCGTTTTTACTTTTGCGTGTTTGATTGCAGATAACGAGTCGGCTGCTACGGAGAATCCTGCAATACCTGTAGCCATTGTTCTCATGATATCACTATCGTGTAATGCCATTTCAATGCGTTCATATGAATATTTATCATGCATAAAGTGAATGATATTTAAAGTATTTAAATATAATCCGGCAATCCATTCTAATAATACATCGTATTTTTCCATTACTTCGTCATAATCTAAGTATTCTGAAGTAATAGGTTGGTATTTTGGAGCAACTTGATCCTTCGTTTTTTCATCTACTCCACCGTTGATTGCATACAAGAGCGTTTTAGCTAAATTAGCACGTGCTCCAAAGAACTGCATTTGTTTCCCAATACGCATAGCTGAAACACAACAAGCAATCCCGTAATCATCGCCCCATTCTAAGCGCATGATATCATCATTTTCATATTGAATTGCACTTGACGCAATAGAAGCTTTTGCACAAAACTTTTTAAAGTTCTCTGGAAGTCTTGTAGACCATAATACCGTTAAGTTCGGTTCTGGAGCAGGACCTAAGTTAGAGAGAGTGTGTAAGAAACGGTAACTATTTTTTGTTACCAAATGCCTTCCATCGTCACCTACTCCTGCAATGGCTTCTGTTACCCATGTAGGGTCACCAGAGAATAAATCATTGTATTCTGGAGTACGTGCAAATTTTACTAAACGTAATTTCATAATAAAATGGTCTGTGATCTCTTGTGCTTCAGCTTCTGTAAGGATGCCTTGTGCTAGATCACGTTCAATGTAGATATCTAAAAATGTAGAAGTACGTCCTAAAGACATAGCAGCCCCATTTTGTTCTTTAACTGCAGCTAAATAACCAAGATACAACCATTGGAAGGCTTCTTGTGCCGTTTGAGCTGGTCGTGAAATATCAAATCCGTAAATCCTTCCTAACTCATTCAATTCATTCAAAGCGCGTGTCTGTTCATTTAATTCTTCACGATCGCGTATGATATCCTCACTCATAGTACCGTAACCTTTATTGGCTAAATCTTTTTTCTTTTCTTCAATCAAACGATTGACACCATATAAAGCAACGCGTCTATAATCACCAATGATACGTCCACGTCCATAAGCATCTGGCAATCCAGTAATGACACCACTACGTCTTGCGGCACGGATTTCAGGTGTGTAAGCATCGAATACACCTTGATTATGTGTTTTACGGTACTCTCTAAAAATATGAGAAACTTCCGGATCGATTTCATATCCATATGATTCTGCTGCTAGCTCGCTCATTCGGATACCGCCAAAAGGTTGTAGCCCACGTTTAAATGGTTTATCAGTTTGGAATCCAGTAATACGTTCTAATTCTTTATTTAAGTAAGCGGATTCATGAGAAGTTATAGTGGAAACAACTTTAGTATCCATATCTAATACTCCGCCTGCATCACGTTCTTTAGTATTCAATTCCATTACTTGTTTCCATAATAATTCAGTAGCTTCTGTAGGATCTTCTAAAAATTCATCTGTCCCCTCATAAGGTTTGTAATTCTGTTGAATAAAGTCACGTACATTGATTTCTTCTTGCCACACTCTTCCTTTAAAGCCTTTCCATTGTTCCATAGTCAATTTTCCTCCTTTTTATCTGTTAGATCAATCTAACAGATTCTTCATGCTCATTATAACACGAACTTAAAACAAATCAATTAATTTCGGTGATTAAAATTATATTTAATCCAGATGAAACATTAATTTAAAGAGGTTTAAAATTTTAAAATATATTTCATTATCTGTGAATTATTATACAAATTTAAATAAAACACAAACTGTACTACTAATTTATAAAACAGACAAAAAAAGGCGTAGCTGTTAAGCTACACCTTTACTCTATTTCGGTTCATTAATTAATAAATCTTTTTTGATTTCGATAGGTGTTCCATCTGCCACTTCATCTAAAATAAATGATCCGTTTGAATAACGGTCACTTATAGCGTAAGAAGTACTAGATAGTGGTATTTCTTTCCCTTTCGAAGTTAAGATAACAAAATGGTCTTCTTTAGTCGCTTCAAAAGAAAAAGCTACACGATGAGGATTTTTCTTTAATTCTCTTAAGAGTAATAACCCTCGTTTAGCTCTGCCTAATGATTCAAAATCAAGAATGTTCATTTTTTTTATCGATCCACGATGCGTTAAAATCATTAGTTCTTTTTTAGCAGCTTCAACATCTATTAAAACGCCATTTACAACGTAGTCGCCTTCTTTAAGATTGATTGATTTTACACCTGCTGCTTTTGAACCGACAACCGGAACTTCTTCTAAAGAATAACGTAAACCAAATCCTCTATGAGTGACTAAAAAGACATCTTTTAACACTGGATTTTCTGTATAAATAATGTTTATCAGTTCATCGGTACTTGTTTTAAGTTTGATCGCTGAAAATGATTTATTCTTATAGTTGCGTCCAATAACGTACTCTGAAACAGCTGTCTGTTTAATGTACCCTTCTTTAGTAATGAAGGTAAAGGTCGCTTGAGGTAATTGCTGTGTAATACCAAAAACATTCACAACTGTTTCATCGCCAGAAAAAGCAATATTTTGTGATAAATGCTCTCCCATGTCCTTCCATCTCAAATCAGAAATTTCATTAACTGGACGATAAATGATATTCCCTTTGCTGGTAAAGATCAAAAGATAATTCAATGTATTCAGCTGTTGAATGTAGAGTGGATAATCGCCTTCTTTAATTCCTATTTCATTAGGTTTAGAAGCACCGTATGAACGTAGGCTGGTTCTCTTAATGTATCCTTCTTTTGTAACAGAAACCATAACCTCTTCAGATGCAATCAGAACTTCAGTATCAATTTTCAATTCTTCAATTTGATCCTGAATAATGGTCAATCGAGGTGAAGCATAATTTTTCTTCACTTCGGCTAATTCTTTTTTCATCACTTTATCTAGTTCTTTAGAACTGGATAAAATTTTGTTATAAGATGCGATTGCTTTATCTAAAGCAGCGGCTTCATTTTCTAATGCTGTAATATCCGTATTCGTTAATCGATACAGTTGCAAAGAAACAATCGCTTCAGCTTGGATTTCAGTGAAATCAAACCGTTCAATCAGATTTTCTTTTGCATTTTTCTTATCTTTACTGCTACGAATAGCATCAATTACTTGATCTAGAATAGATAAAGCTTTAATTAAACCAGCAACGATGTGTTGTCTACTTTCAGCTTTACGAAGATTGTAATTTGTTCTTCTGGTAAGCACTTCTCGTTTATGCTCTAAATAAGCCTCAAGCATTCTATTGATTCCAGATTGTTTAGGTCTTTGTTTATCAATCGCAACCATATTAAAATTGTAAGCAACTTGTAAATCAGTATTTTTCAATAAATAATTTAAAATTCCTTTTGCGTTTGCTTCTTTTTTTAATTCAATGACAATTTGAAGACCGTTACGATCAGATTCATCACGGACTTCAGCAATGCCGTCGACTTTTTTATTCAACCGAATCTCATCCATTTTACGAACTAAAACAGCTTTATTTACTTCATATGGAATTTCATTGATTACGATTTGTTCTTTACCGCCTCTAACTTCCTCGATTCGGGTTTTAGAACGGACAACGATTTTTCCTTTTCCAGTTTCATAAGCTTGTTTTATTCCAGCTACACCTTGTAGAATAGCTCCAGTTGGAAAATCAGGTCCTTTAATGTGCTGCATTAAATCTGTTACAGATGCATCTGGATGATCAATTAAGTGAATCGTCGCATCAATCACCTCTCCTAAATTATGAGGAGGGATATCTGTTGCGTAACCCGCAGAGATTCCTGTAGCCCCATTTACAAGTAAATTAGGGTAGCTAGCTGGAAACACGGTTGGTTCTTCATCTGTATCATCAAAGTTTAGAACAAAATCAACGGTTTCTTTGTCGATATCTCTTACTAACTCAGCAGATATTTTTGACAAACGTGCTTCAGTATACCGCATAGCTGCTGGTGGATCTCCATCCATACTCCCATTATTTCCGTGCATTTCAATCAAAACTTCTCGTTGTTTCCAATCTTGACTTAATCGAACCATCGCCTCATAAACACTGCTGTCCCCATGTGGGTGATAATTCCCGATTACATTTCCGACTGTCTTAGCCGACTTTCTAAAGCCTTTGTCTGCCGTATTGCCTTCTACGTTCATGGCATATAAAATACGGCGTTGAACTGGTTTTAAACCATCCCGAATATCTGGTAAAGCTCGTTCTTGAATAATATATTTTGAATAGCGTCCAAAACGATCTCCCATTACTTCTTCCAGGGTCAACTCCTGAATATCCGCTCTATTCTCCATCTTCGACACTTCCTTCATCTACTGTTTCAATTTGATCCATAATTTGACTGTTTTCTAAAATGCTGCCGCCTTCTTCGAACGTAAACTCTACATGAGATTCGATCCACTTACGTCTAGGTTCAACTTTATCTCCCATTAAGACAGAGACACGTTTTTCAGCTTGGGCAGCATCATCGATTTTCACTCGAATCAATGTGCGCGTATCTGGGTTCATTGTTGTATCCCACAGTTGGTCTGCATTCATTTCACCCAGCCCTTTGTAGCGTTGCAAAATATAATTTTTGCCAAAGTCTTTTGTGACTTGAACCAATTCGTCATCTGTCCATGCATAAGCAATCTTTTCTTTTTTCCCAATACCCCTAGATAATTTGTATAATGGCGGTAAAGCTAAATAAACTTTTCCCGCTTCAAAAAGAGGTTTCATGTATCGATAAAAGAACGTTAGCAATAGTGTTTGAATATGCGCTCCATCGGTATCCGCATCCGTCATGATGATGATTTTATCGTAGTTGCAGTCTGCAATATCAAATTCTGGCCCAACACCGGCACCAATCGTATAGATCATCGTGCTGATTTCTTCATTTTTCATCACGTCTTGTAATTTAGCTTTTTCCGTGTTGATTACTTTTCCACGAAGAGGTAGGATGGCTTGAAATTTACGGTCTCGTCCTTGCTTTGCCGAACCACCAGCTGAATCTCCCTCTACCAAGTACAATTCATTCCGTTTTGCATTTTTACTTTGAGCTGGTGTTAATTTACCAGACAAGAGGGTGTCATTTTTTTTGCGTTTTTTTCCATTACGACTTTCTTCACGCGCTTTTCTAGCCGCATCACGCGCTTCTCTTGCTTTTAAAGCCTTACGGATCAATTGTTGGCTAAGATCGCCATTTTCAATCAAATAAAAGCCTAATTGATCACTGACAACTGTCTCTACAGCAGATCTTGCTTGCGGAGTACCCAATTTACTTTTCGTTTGACCTTCAAATTGCAAAAGATTCTCTGGTATACGAATGGAAATAACGGCTGCTAATCCTTCTCTAAAATCTGTACCCTCTAAGTTTTTATCTTTTTCTTTCAGTAAATTAACTTTACGCGCATAATCATTAAACGTCTTCGTGATGGCTGTCTTCATACCCGCTTCATGGGTACCACCATCTTTTGTCCGTACGTTATTAACAAAAGATAAAATCGTTTCAGAATAACCGTCATTGTATTGAAAAGAAAACTCAACTTCAATCTCGTTATTTTCACCTTCAAAATAAGCTACAGGAGTTAGATTGTCTTTGTCTTCATTCAAATAACTGACAAATTCTTTAATCCCTTCTTCGTAATAAAAAACTTCTGCTTGTTCGCTTCGTTCATCAGTTAAGGTTATACGCAACCCCTTTAATAAGAAAGCTGATTCTCGTAAACGTTCTGCTAACACATCGTACGATAAATTTGTCGTGGTAAAAATCGTAGGATCAGGTTTGAAATGGACAATGGTGCCATTTTTTTCATTATTGGTTTTGATTTTCTTTAGCGATCCTTTAGCTTTTCCACCTTCAACAAATTTTTGTTGGTAATGGATGCCTTCACGAATAATGGTAACCGTAAGCCATTCAGATAGTGCATTAACCACACTTGCTCCCACACCATGCAGGCCTCCTGAAGTCTTATAACCGCCTTGACCAAATTTACCACCTGCATGCAATACTGTAAAAATAACTTGGACAGTAGGGATTCCAGATGAATGCATTCCAATTGGCATACCGCGTCCATTGTCTTTGACACTGATGCTGTTGTCTTTGTGTAAAGTGACATCTATCTCAGTTCCAAAACCGGATAGCGCTTCATCAACTGAATTATCCACTATCTCGTAAACTAAATGGTGTAACCCACGAGCATCCGTAGACCCGATATACATACCTGGTCTTTTTCGTACCGCTTCTAATCCTTCTAATACTTGGATCGAATCATCATTGTAATCTTTATTCAACTCTTTTGGCATTCTAAAACTCCTTAAGGCTTTAAACATAAAGTGATTCCTACTTATCTGTTCAACAAAAAAATGGGTCTTATTTTTAACTGGACACAAGTAGTTTCCTGCTTTAGCTTAAAGTTTTCTCTAATCTCTTTTTATTTCTCTAGCAAGGTTAATCCATGCCAGCATCAATCAACTGCTTCATTTTAATGAAGCACCTTTTTAATCATACTCTATATTTTAAGGAATAGAAAGCACTAAACAGTAGTTTCTTTTATAAAAACCGAAAATACGTTCGCCTTAAAACAAGAAGAATTCTCTTCTCATTAAACTATTTTTTTTTTTGAATTGCAAGTTAACGAAGAAATAAGAAAATTTAACAACTAGTGCTGACAGAATAAAATAAATTTCTTCTGGAATGGACGATTTTGCTTGTGGAAAGCCATGAAACCAGAAATAATCCTTGGTTAGTCTTGGTTGGGGTTTGTGAATAAAACGGTTTTATCTAGCCTTCTAATACGATAAATGGTAAAATAATGAATGCATTATTCTAACGATGTATACTGCACTTCAAGGAGAGAAATTTGTTGATTAAAATCACACTCATGTTTATTATTGCTTATTTATTAGGCTCAATCCCTTCAGGTGTTTGGGTCGGGAAAAAGATTTACGGAAAAGATATCCGTCAGTTCGGTAGTGGAAACTCTGGAACAACGAATACATTTAGAGTACTAGGAAAAACTGCCGGCACGGTGGTATTGTTGGCTGATGTATTAAAAGGAACACTGGCTGCTTGTTTGCCTTTATTGTTTCAAGTGCCAATCAACCCAATGGTTATCGGTTTAGGAGCTATACTGGGCCATACTTACCCTCTATTTGCTCAATTTAAGGGTGGAAAGGCCGTTGCTACAAGTGCAGGTGTTTTGTTAGCTTACAACCCACCATTCTTTATTTATAGTGTCTGTTTATTCTTAGTCTTGTTATTCTTAACCAGAATGGTAAGTCTGTCCAGTATGATTTCATTACCACTTATTACCCTTTCGAGTTTATTTATTGGGGATTGGATTTTAACAACCATTGCGTTTATCTTAACCCTCTTTATTATTTATAGACACCGAGAAAATATTAAACGGATTCGGAACGGTACAGAAAGTAAAGTTCCATTTGGTTTAGGGTATAAAAAAGACGATAAAGATTCTTTTTAATCGCACATAACATCAAAGGAACTGAGACAGTATATCTCAGTTCCTTTTTGTCTGCATTTAAGTTAGAGAAATCGTATAGTTTGCAGAAAAGGACTCTGTGCCCTCTAGTTGTTGTATACCAAGTTTGTCATTCAACTCTCCTGTAAACTCACTCGAATCTGCAATCCCATACCAAGGTTCAATACAAACAAAAGGAGCCTCTTTTTTAGGAGGAGACCAGATACCTGTATAAGGGAAACCTTCAAAAGCGATTGATACGGAACGAGTCGTTTTTTCAGAATGGATTGAAAAAGTATTTTTCCCTTTTGTTTCATAAATCAGAGCATCATTATCAAATAAGGATCTTTTTAAGTCGATCTCTGTATTGGTTTGAGCTAAAGTGGTGCTTTCTAAATCTAAGTATGAACCGACTAATGGAATTTGACGACGAGATCGTCTAGGTAAGAACGTTAAATAGTAATCTTCAAACGTGGTATCACTGGCAAGTGGAACATTGAAACCAGGATGGCCTCCAATAGAAAAATACATTGTTTCAGTTTCATGTGTATTTTTTACAAAATAGCTGACAGTAACCGTGTTTTTTTCTAGTGTATACGTTAACGACAATTGAAAATCAAATGGGTAGTGTTCTTTTGTCTGCAATGAAGATGTGGTCGTTAACCGCACAGTTGTCTCTGTTTGTTCTTCGACGTGAAAGTCGCTATCTCTTGCAAATCCATGTTGATTTAATGGGTATGTCTTTCCATTGTACCGGTATTCATCATTTTTTAACCGCCCAACGATTGGAAATAAAACAGGCGCTTTTCTACCCCAAAAAGTTGGATCACCTTGCCATAAGTATTCTAATCCTTCATCTGTACGTTTGATACTTTGAAGTTCAGCACCTTTTGGAGAAATCGATACCGTTAACAGATCATTTTTTAATGTAATCACTTTTGTTTGCCTCCTCATTTGCAACTCAATCTATTTTTACGAAATATACGGATGTAAAAAAGCAATCCTTTACTAATGGTAAGCTAAAGGATTACTTAGTAGAGGTTAAAATCATCAATAAATCGATTCTTTCTCCAATGCATCAATAAATTTTTCATTTTGTATTTTAATGTAGGTGCCTTTCATTCCTAATGATCTGGATTCGATAATGCCGCCAGATTCTAACTTCCGCAAGGCATTAACAATGACCGAACGGGTGATACCGACTTTATCCGCTACATTAGAAGCTGTTATGCGACCTTCAGTTCCATCTAATTCTTCAAAAATGGCCTTGATAGCCTTTAGTTCACTATAAGACAGCGTCTTGATTGCCATCTGCACAGTTGCCGTATTACGAGCAGATTCAGCGATTTGAGTCGATTTCTTAAACAAAATCTCTATTCCAACAACCGTTGCCGCATGCTCACCTAAGATTAAATCAGTATCGTCAAACACGGGCTGCAAACGTGCGAGTAAAAGTGTCCCTAATCGCTGCCCTGCTACAAAAACAGGAATGACAGTTGTCAAGCCTTCTACAAACATGTCTCTTGTTTCAATTGGGAAGACGGTATAATCACTTTCAATATCAATATTGGCTCTTGTTTCATAAATTTCTAACATGCTGCGAGTGTATTTTTCGGGAAACATTTCATCCACTAACATTTGTTTCACACGTTCGTTATTGATTTCATGCTTTTCATGATAGCCGAGTAAGTTTCCAGCATCATCAATCAAATACGTGTTTGCATTCAGAATATCGCCTAATACAATCGCCATATCAGTGAAAGCTAATTCTCCATCCGGTGAAGAATCCGTCTTTACTACGCCACCCTTTGTTTGTAATAGGTAATTAATTTTTCGCATTTTTTGCAGTAAATCATTCATGAGAAGCCTCCATCATTTTTTTATAAAATGTAGCGACTTAAATCTTTGTCCTCTACAATGTGTTCAATTTTTTCATTGACATAATTTTCAGTAATGGTAATGTCTCCCATTTGCATATCCGGGGCTTCAAATAATAGATCTTCTAATAATTTTTCTAAAATCGTATGCAACCGTCTGGCTCCGATGTTATCCGTTTCATGATTGACTTGATACGCAATTGCGGCTAAGCGTTCAATCGATTCATACGTAAAAGTGATATTGACATTTTCAGTTCCTAACATTGCAATATATTGTTTGAGTAACGCATTATTGGGTTCTGTTAGAATTTTTACAAAATCTTCCTTGGTTAAATCATCTAACTCTACACGAATAGGAAATCTTCCTTGTAATTCTGGAATCAAATCACTTGGTTTGGAAACATGAAATGCTCCAGAAGCAATAAATAAGATATGGTCAGTTTGAATTGGACCATATTTCGTGCTAACTTGCGATCCCTCAACGATTGGCAATATGTCTCGTTGGACACCTTCTCGAGAGACAGTTCCACTATTTTCATTTTTAGAGGTAATTTTATCAAACTCGTCTATGAAGATAATACCGGCATTTTGTGCAAGATCTACAGCCATCGATTGGATGTCTTCTTGATTGACTAATTTAGCCGATTCTTCTTGCGTAAACAATTCAATCGCTTTCTTTACAGTAACCGTTCGTTTAACTTTAGATTTCGGACGTAAAGCACCTAATGTTTCATTTAAATCAATTCCCATTTGTTCCAATCCGGCACCCATAGGAGAATTCATTGATTTTTTTTGACTTTCTACTTGTATCGTCAATTCTCTTTCATCTAAAAGCCCATTACGAATTTGTTGTTTCATTTTTTTTCGGTCTGTTGAAATGGCTTCCGTTATTTCTTCTTCCTCTTCTTCAGCTTGTGGAGCTAATTGATTGGGATCTACACCCATGTTTTTAAACATCGATTCAAAAGGGTTGCTACTTGTACTTTGTCGATTTTCTTTTTTTATTCCCGGTATCAATAGTTTTACAACACGCTCAATGGCATTTTTTTCCGCTCGAGAATAGACTTGTGAGTACTGTTGTTTTTCTACAATTTGAATCGACGCTTCTACTAAATCGCGCACCATAGATTCAACATCTCGTCCAATATATCCGACTTCTGTAAATTTAGTGGCTTCCACTTTTACAAATGGCGCTTGAACAATGGTAGCTAAACGTCGCGCAATCTCTGTTTTACCAACCCCAGTTGCACCAATCATTAACAAATTTTTAGGTGTGATTTCTTTTTGCATAGCTTCATCTAATTTCAAACGTCTTTGTCGGTTGCGTAAGGCAACAGCCACAGACTTTTTAGCCATTGTTTGTCCAATAATGTATTTATCTAACTCAGCGACGATCTCTCTGGGAGTCATATCTTCTTTAGTCATCATCTTGTTCACTCCTTATAGTTCTTCAACAATAATATTGTGATTTGTAAATACGCAGATGTCTGCAGCAGTTGTTAAGCTTTCTTGGGCAATTTGAGCTGCTGTTAAATCTTTCCCAAGTTTTTTTAATGCTCGTCCAGCAGCAAGAGCAAAGTTCCCACCCGAACCAATAGCTAAGATGCCATCATCTGGTTGGATAACTTCCCCTCCACCCGATACCATCAACATCTCTTCTTTGTTCATTACAATCAGCAATGCTTCAAGTTTTTGCATAGCACGATCTGAACGCCATTCTTGAGCCAATTCTACAGCTGCACGAGTTAGATTTCCTTTGTACTCATGTAATTTAGCTTCAAATTTTTCTTCCAGAGTAAAAGCATCTGCCACACTTCCAGCAAATCCGACCAACACTTCATCGTTGTAAATACGTCGAACTTTACGAGCAGTACCTTTCATGATGACTTGTTCACCCATCGTTACTTGACCATCTCCGGCCATGGCACATTTCCCATTATGCTGAATAGCAAAAATCGTTGTTGCATGAAATTCTGTCATTTTTTTTTCCTCCAGTCAATTATCCAAACTTAAGCTCTTGGATGAAATTGGCGATAATTTTTTTGTAATAAATCCTTAGTTACATGAGCATATATCTGAGTTGAAGATAAACTCGCATGACCCAATAGTTCTTGCACAGTCCGCATGTCAGCCCCATTATTCAGTAAATGAGTCGCAAAGGAATGACGTAACATATGTGGATGGATATCGGACGTTAAGCTGCTTTTTTTTATGACTTGGTTTAATACATATTCGATTCCAGTAGCTGTAATAGGGTCACCGTGATGATTAACAAATAAATAATCATGAATTCGTTTGTGTTTTTTCATTAAAGGGGTACGACTTTTTTCCATATAATCGCGGATAGCAATAGCGGCATAATGGCCAAATGGAACATACCGCTCTTTATTGCCCTTACCGTGAATCAATAAGACACTTAATTCAAAATCAATGTCTTTTAGCCTAATTCCACTACATTCGCTCACTCGTATACCAGTACCATACAATACCTCGAGTATAGCTTCATTGCGGAAATCTAGTGGTCTTTCTCCTTTTACTGCTTCAAATAAAGCATCCATTTCTTTTTCATAAAAAAACTTAGGCAAACGAAGCGTTTTCTTTTTGAGATGCACATAAGAAAACGGATTATCTTTAACCAACTGATTTTTTAATAAGAATTGATAAAATGCACGTAAGCTCGAAATTTTTCTTGAAACACTGTTCCGACTTAGTCCTTGTTCATTTAATTCACCTAAATAGATACGTACATCTTGAAGAGTGACATTATTAAAATCTGTATCCCCTGTTTGATCTAAAAATAATTCAAAGTGAGTAATATCTTCTTGATACGCTTTTTTAGTCAGCTCAGAATAATGTCTTTCAGTGATCAAATACTGTAAGAAAGTCTTTTTAATCGTTTGATCTACCAAGAATAATCCCTCCACTCCTACAACAAAGTTACTTTATCATACAACTATTTAGATTACAATCGATTAAGATTTAAATTAATTGAATTTTAAAACAATTCAACTATTTCTAAACAACCGTTATTAAATTTGGCTGAATTTATGAAAGACTCTTGACTTAGATGCAAAAATACTAGTTAAGCGAGAGCCGTTTCTTCTCGAACTTAACTAGTATTTATTTTAGTTAGCGTATTATTTTTGCACTTCTTCTTTATAATCACAATTGCTGCAGATGACTTGCTTGCTGCCTTTTGCTTTTTTCTCTACTAAATAATGTTCGCATTTCGGACAGTTGCGTCCAACTGGTTTATCCCATGATACAAATTCACACGTAGGGTAACGATCACAACCATAAAAAATACGATTTTTTTTCGATTTTCGTTCAATGACATGTCCTTCACCACACACAGGGCAAGCAACACCGATTTCTTTTACAATTGGTTTGGTATTTCGGCAATCCGGAAAATTGCTACATGCATAGAATTTTCCATAGCGACCCAACTTGATCACCATTGGATGTCCGCAAAGCTCACAGTCAAATCCAGCTGGTTCGTCTTTGATTTGAATTTTTTCCATATTCTCTTCCGCTTTTTCGACTTCTACAGCAAATGGTTGATAGAATTGATCGATAACTTTTTCCCATTCTTTATTGCCTTCTTCCACTTCATCCAGATTTTTTTCCATATCTGCAGTAAAGTGAACGTCTACGATCTGAGGGAAAAACTCATTGATGAGTCCATTCACAATTGCCCCTAGTTCAGTTACTTCAAAACGTTTGTTTTGGAGTTTAACGTAATACCTACGTTGAATGGTTTCCAAAGTTGGAGCATACGTAGAAGGACGACCTACACCGTTATCTTCCAACACACGAATCAATGTCGATTCAGAGAAACGAGCAGGTGGTTGAGTGAAATGTTGTTTTGGTTCGATATCGATTGACGTAACTTTATCGCCTTTTTCCATTTCGGGCAATACATTTTCTTTTTCTTCTTTACCTTCATCATTGCCTTCAATATAAACTTTTTGGTAACCAGGGAATTTCACTTTAGAGCCATTTGCTCTAAAATAAATATCTTTTTGAGCAATATCGACCTTCATTGTATCGAATACAGCAGGAGTCATTTGACTGGCTACCAATCGTGACCAGATCAGATTGTATAATTTATACTGGTCTTTTGTCAGGTACTTTTCAACTTCTTTTGGAGTTCGTAACACACTGGAAGGACGAATCCCTTCATGAGCATCTTGGTCGCCTTCAGCTTTTTTCCCTATTCGAGGTTTAGAAGCTGCGTATTCTGGTCCAAATTCTTTGATAATGTATTCCGCGGCTTCATTTTTAGCTGAAAGAGCAATCCTGGTGGAATCCGTACGCATATACGTAATCAAACCGACAGCCCCGCCACGACCCAATGAGATTCCTTCATAAAGCTGTTGCGCAACCATCATGGTTTTACGTGTTCTGAAATTTAGTTTTCTTGCGGCTTCTTGTTGTAGACTACTTGTCTTAAATGGAAGGGCCGGATTTCTTAACCGTTCTTTTTTCGTAACAGACAGGACTTCAAATTGATCGCCATCTAGTTCTTTAATAATTTTTTGGACATCTTCAGCATTACCCAAAGCTTGTTTCTTTCCTTTTATACCATAAAAATTAGCTTTAAATTTCTTTTTGTCTTTTTTGAAATTAGCACCGATCGACCAATACTCTTCCGGTTCAAATCGATTGATTTCATCTTCTCGCTCACAAATCAGCTTTAACGCTACAGATTGTACTCTTCCTGCACTTAAGCCTTTTTTAACTTTTTTCCACAAAATTGGACTAATGGTATATCCAACAAGTCGGTCTAGTATTCTTCGAGCTTGTTGTGAATTCACCAAATCCATATTAATGGAACGTGGTTCTTTAAAGGCGTTCTTTACAGCGTCTTTTGTAATTTCATTAAAAACCACACGATTTTTATCCGTTACATCAAGTCCTAATAAAAAGCTTAGATGCCATGCAATTGCTTCTCCTTCTCTATCCGGGTCAGCTGCGAGAAAAACTTTTTCAGCTTTTTTTGCATATCTTTTTAGTTCCTTGATTAAAGGACCTTTGCCTCGTATAGAAATGTACTCAGGCTGGTAATTATTTTCAACATCGACTGCCATACGACTTTTTGGAAGATCACGAATATGTCCTAGGCTAGCAACAACTTTATAATTTCGACCTAAATATTTTTCAATTGTTTTTGCTTTAGCAGGTGATTCTACAATCACCAGATATTTATATGCCAATGAAATGCTCCTCTCAAATGTGCGTAATTTTTTACTAGTTCAGTCGTTCTCTAATCTATAATTGAAATCGTTAATCATCTTATGCTATCTTTAGGCACTTTGTCAACCATCCTTATTTATATTTGTGAAAATAGATAGTATATAATAGAAGAAAAAAACAGTTTTCTCCCTTTGAAAACCTTTCCTTTTTATCATTTCACACTTTTATTCTTAGTATTAAAAAAACTTCAAAAAAACAGATGCGCTGTTTTTTTGAAGCCTTTTTTTATCTATTTAGTTCTTCTAAAATATGCTGTGGCGATAAGACACATTTTGCGCCATGTAGGATTAGATCATTGGTACCTTCTGAATAAGGATTTGTAATATTTCCAGGTACAGCAAAAACTTCACGCCCTTCTTGCAGGGCTAGATTAGCTGTAATCAAACTACCGCTGCGATATTTAGCTTCAATGACCAAAGTACCTAATGAAAGGCCCGCAATAATTCGATTGCGCATAGGAAAATGGTGTTTCAACGGTTTAGTTCCTAAGGGGTATTCAGAAATTAGCAAGTGGTTCCTAGCAATATCTCTTTGTAAAGATTCATTTTCAAATGGATAGAAATAATCCAACCCCGTCCCTATAATGCCAATCGTCCGTCCGCCTAGTTCAATAGTTTTCTGATGAACTTCTTTATCTATTCCTTTAGCTAACCCGCTTACCGTTGCAATCTCATGACTAATCAACTCAGGCAATAAAAGTGTTAAAGCTTTCTCGCCATATGAACTGGTCAAACGCGATCCAACAATGGCAAGCAATTGTTGATTGAACAATGAAAGATCTCCTTGGTAGAATAACAACGCCGGTGGATTATAGATGTGCTTTAAGTATTCAGGGTAGGTTTTATCCAAAATAGAAATCCATTTAATTTGCTTACTATCGTACTCGTTCAAGCTCTTTTCTAAATCAACAGAAACAAAACTATCCATAAATAATCTTGTATTGGTTGAATTCAATTGAGCATATCTAGCTAGCTCATAAGCGGTTAGATTGGGGTTATCTATTAAGGCTGAGAGCATACGAATCCGGCTCGTTGCACCGATCCCTTTACATAAAGTTAAATGAAATAGCATCTGGTTTAGATTTGTTGTTTGCATGTCACACTCTCCTTATTCATTGCAAAACGCTGATACTCTTTAGGTAACTTCCGCATTGAAAAGAGAATAACTTTTTTTAAGGCTCTGTTAAAGTTTAATGTTGATATTATATAAAAAATTAGAACTTCCAAATATATGGAAGTTCTATTGCGTAATATAGTCTTCTTCTTCTTCAACTAAAGCACCATATAGTTTAAGAGTATAGCTTATTAAAGTATCTTTAGTTTCGAATCCAGCTTTCCTATATACGTGATTTGCTTGGCTGTTCGTATTTTCTACCGTTAATTTTATTTCTTTAATTTGTGGATATGAAAACATCTCTGTAAGTGCTTCTTTCATCATTATTGTACCTAACCCTTGATTTCGAGCTTTTGAGGAAACACCAATATATTCTAGTGAGGCATCTGATATTTCAGTATCTATTTCAAAATATACATAGCCTAGCAATTCATTAGTTTCGGTTTTAATAACTCTTAGATTATTTCCATTTCCAAGTCTCTCTGTAATCGTTCTAGCATCATAGTAAGTGTTTGGAAAGGTTTCGTTATGTAATTTTTCAAAAGCATTAAAATCACTTTGTATAAATGGAACACTTTTCAACTTACCACTAACTCTCTCAAAATCTTGTTCTTTAATTTCTAGGATAAGGTGTTCACCAGTATTTTTTGCCTTTATTTCATCCATAAACGTTCGTTGCTGTATGTTCTCTTTATTGATAAAGAAATAAAAGGTTTGAACTGCTGGATTCTCATTCACTAACTGTTCCCATAATTGATATTGTAACTTAACAGAAGATGTTTTATTAAAGGGCCCCCATACTTCCGCACTCGTTTCATCTATGTCAAACCCAATTCCTGCTATAATTTCCCCTGTACTATTTCTTGCAATAATAAATTTTATATCACTATCACTGGCAACAAAATCTTCCTTTAATGATTGATGGATTCCCTCTGCCTTTTCACCACAATAACCTATATGTGATCTTTTACGTTTGTTTACTTCAGATAAAAAAGCACTTAATTCATCAAGGTCTTTTGCTTTTTCTATTGTCACGTTCATATAGGTTCCCCCACAATTCTGTAAATTCTTATCCAACTAAACTCTCCGTTTAGTAAATTCAACAACAAAGGATGTTTATCCTTCTCTTACCTTATTCAACCAACCTGCCCCGTTAGTTGAATAAGATATGTTATATCGCAAATTTAGTTATTCTAATTGTATCATAAGTTTCCGAATTTTGTATTAGATTACCCCGAATAATTAAGTCGTTCATAGTTACTTCATTTCTTTGATGTTGAATGCTTTCTAACACCTGAAACCAAGCAAGATAATTGTTCAGATACTTAGTGGCAACACCATTAAATCGTTGAATCCACGCTTTAAGTCTACGATGGTAATTGTTAACGTTCTGAATGTGGTATAGCCCTTTCGTTCGAACCATTCCATCTGATTTAAATTGGTAAATATCCATACCCTTTTCGGCAGCATAGGTCTTAAAGGCACGCCAAGAATCAGTACATAATATATTATCACTTGATAGTTTATGACCGATTGCTTTATCCAGTTGCTCTTTTGTTAATCTTCCCATTCCTAATACTTGCGAGAAAGTCATCTTGTCACGGTCCCTTGCAACTAATACACATACTTGTTCATTGCTGATACCACGTTTCTTGGCAGAACCACCACGCTTACGTGATTTTCTATCTTTTATCTTTCTTTGCCCTTTTTCAGAGTATAGGAAATAGGTCTCGTCCATTTCAACGATACCTTCGAAGTTTGGGATTTCTATCTGTTTTAATGATGCTAAGAGCTTGTTTCTCCAGTAGAACAGAGTGACGTGAGTAACATTACCAACTAATTCAGCAGATTTTCGCAAAGAATAGCCCTCTATCATACACTCGATAAATTTTATCCATTGGTTGAGACGACGTGTTCGATATAGAGCTGTATTTGTAAGGTCAGTAAATGTCTTTTTACACGCTTTACAGCGATAGCGTTGCTTTTTCACTTCTTCTCCTTCAACAATAGTCGAATATGTTCCGAAACGGACGATATGCTCCGATTCACAATCTGGACATCGATAACCATTCTTATTTTTACGCTCAGATATTTCTTGAAGAACAGTTCCTGTCGAAGAAGATGCAGTAAGTGCATCAATTAAATACTCTCGTAGTCGATGTTTCTCTGCTGGATTTAGTTTTTGGATGGCTTTTAGTATATCGGTTGCTCTCACGGTCATCACCAACTTCTATAATGATACACCCATTATAGAACATCCGTTCCGTTTGGTCAAATTATCAACAACTACCTTTAACAGAGCCTTTTTTAAAAAAATGGCACAAAAAAAGAGAGTGGGAGAAAAAGCGTTTAGACCCGAATCACTGGAACGAATAAGCGCAGTATGGTCATCGACCATCGAGCATTAAACAGAAGCACTGTAGGCTTGTACCTAAGTGTATCATGTCTGTACGTAGCTAAAGCAACTACATCCATGACAAAGTGGACGTCGGGTTTGCTTTGGAGCATGTTTTAGAATAAATAGTCGTATAAAAAGAAGAGGCTGGAATTTTTATCCCAACCTCTTCTTTTTATTAAATAGCATTAATACTCCATTAAAGCTAAAATATCGTACCCTTTGATTTTGTCACGACCATTCAAGTCTTTTAATTCAACTAGAAAAGCAGTCCCAACAACTATTCCACCAAGTTTTTCAATCAACTCGATTGTTGCAGCAATTGTTCCACCAGTAGCTAATAAATCGTCACAGACAAGAACTTTTTGCCCAGGTTTGATGGCATCTTGATGAATCTGTAAGGTATCTTTTCCGTATTCTAAACCATACGTAACTTCAATCGTTTCACGAGGTAACTTCCCTTTTTTGCGTGCAGGAGCGAAGCCGATTCCCATTTCATAAGCTACTGGGCAACCCACAATAAAGCCACGCGCTTCAGGTCCAACAATCATTTCAACGCCTTTGTCTTTTGCGTATGTCACAATTTCGTTCGTAGCAAAGCGGTAAGCTTCCCCATCCGCCATTAAAGGGGAAATGTCGCGAAAAACAATTCCCTTTTCAGGAAAATCAGGGACATCTGCAATATATTTTTTTAAATCCATTGAAACTTTTCCTCCATTCAATTTTAAGGTGTTGCTTTTATTTGTTGTTTCATCCAATTCTCCAACTCAGAAAAATGACTGTAAACAAAAAAGTTTTCAGATTGAATTTGTTTTAGTCGTTTTTGATAAGCTGCTGCTTGCTCTAATTCTTTTTTCTGAACGTCTTTAACGACATTCATAACACCATTTGTTATTGTAACAAATCCTATCTCTAAAAACACTGAAATAATAAAAATTAAATTATTTTCCTTTATTTTTAAATGAGCAGCTAATAATTTCAGTTTGTTCCGAACATCAATATCGACATGTGTTGCCGTATACTTAAAGACTTGTCCAAATTGACTTCGATTTGGCATCCCATTTAAATACAAATCTTCTCGACTATAAAAACAAGCAATAATTTTTTCGGGACTTGATTGAGCTAAGAGCTCTTTGACCGAATCAATATCAGAAGGGCAATCGACAAAAATCAATTGAGTCGTTCTCATTTCAAATTGCGAAAAAGAATCAGGAGTCGTTAATACATGACGATAGCTATTCTCTGATAAAAGATGTGCATACTGTTCACTATTTTGTTGATCAAAAAAGACAAAGTCTGCTTCTTCAATTTTCCATAACGATGAAGGTATCTGAGTACTTCTAGAATCAAAGACTTGTACGCCTTCAATAGCTAAATCTTCTAACATCAATTGTGTTTTGCGTGAACCATTCCATTCATTGATAGCTAACTTCCCAACTACAGAAACAGTTGAGTGTAATCCTATTTCTTCCGCAACAGGTCCAAATTGAAAACCAATCACATCTAGAAAAACGTTTCCTTCTGCCAGTTTCATTTTTAGATGAGCTTGGTCTCCGCCAATTTGACGAACATCTTGAGACTCAAGATGTTTAAAAAGGAAAGTCGGTTTAAGATTGTCTGTACCAAATGGAGCTAAACGGTTCAATTCTTCCACTACTTCCACAGTTGCTTCTTCGATGGTCAACTGGCTGTCTATTTGTGTTTCTTCACCCAATTCTTGTGCTGCACCATTTTCAACAGCATATTGATTGAGTTCATTTTGGATACGTTCGATATTTTCTAAAGGAACAGTTAAACCAGCGGCCATATGATGCCCACCAAATGTAGTAGTAAATTCTCGAACAGCATCTAACGCATTATACAGATTAAATGCCGGTATACTCCTACCAGAACCTTTAGCCAAACCTTTAGCTGGATCAATGTTCATCACTAAAGCTGGTTTTCCAGTTTTGCCTACAATTTTACTAGCTACGATACCTAAGACACCTTCATGCCAGTCTTCTTTTGCTAGAACATAAACATCTGAATCTACATCACTTTTTTCAATCATATCAAATGCTTCATTCGTTATCGTTGAAACATAAGCTTGACGTTCAGTATTTTTTTCTTGGACCAACTGTGCTAAAGAAGCTGCTTCTTCATCATCAAAAGTCGTCAACAATTCGACGGCTGGAGAGGCATCTCCTAATCGTCCAACAGCATTCAGACGCGGTCCTATAATAAATCCAACAGTTTCTTCATCAATTTCTTCCCTTTTTATTTTTGCTAATTGAAATAAAGCGGATAAACCGACGCGTTGGGTATTTTGTAATACAGCCAATCCTTGCATCACTAAAGCACGATTTTCATTCGTTAACGAAACTAGATCGGCTATCGTTCCTAAAGCAACCAAATCTAACAACTCTACCGGTATTTCTCCTAATAATGCCGTTGCTAATTTAAAAGCAACTCCCACTCCAGATAACTCTCCAAACGGGTACGAACCTTTTGGGTGTCTGGGATGAATGACAGCATAAGCCGAGGGCAATGTACTTGGTAATTCATGGTGATCCGTAACAATGACATCTATTCCTAACGCTTTTGCTCGATTAATGGCATCATGTCCAGCAACACCATTGTCACAAGTGACAATCAATTGTGTACCTTGTTCGATTAAACGTTCGAAAGCTGCTACATTGGGTCCATATCCATCAGTAAATCGATTTGGAATATAGTAGTTGACTTCTCCACCAATCATTTCAATCGTTTCTTTTAAAACGGCTGTACTTGTGACGCCATATAGTGATAGGTAACCTCTTGAATCATTCTCCAGGTTTTCCCCCACTCCACACCGTGCGTGAGACTTTCACCTCACACGGCGTTCCATCGTTCTAGACCATCCCGACTTAAAGTTGCCTATAGCAAATTAAATAAAAAGTATCATTGCTTTATGCTTATGGTTAGAAAAAAATTTATCTAATCACTGTGCAACTCTAGTTTATTAAAATAATCTAAATCGATTCGAGCCCCTCCCTCCACTATTTGTTATCATAGCTTCATCGGTACTATGGCTCTACTTTCACTTAGACAAATTAGCTTATTTTTCTCTTACGAGATTTTCGTCTAAACTGCTTCGTTTGCTGGTAAAAGCATCCACATCCTAAGCTTCATACGTTCCAATCCAATTATCTTGTTCTATATATCCTTAGGTTTCTTCTATGGGCCGTTGCACTTGATTATCCCTTTAAGATAATATGGTATTTCATAACGTCAGATTTTTACTCTACCACATGCAATAAGATTGACTCAAGGCGCAATCCTAGCGCTGCATTTCTACATCGCTTACGTATCGACTCGTACATTCAAAGATTCGTCAGTTTCTTTTAAGAAACATTCTAACCATAGATAATTTCTAAGACCCCCAGCCTATCAAAAACAAAATCCACCTCTGGATTTTTTTCGTGTAAGGAACATACCCTACTTACGGCTTTTTTCAGCTGACTTCACCGAGCTTTATACTTTCGAGTTTTTTACCTGCCCAAAAGCATATCGGAGGATTAGGGGAGTCGTTTCAAGACGTTACTCTCTCATTCCAACTCTCATTAGATCAGTTCTCCATATCTTAGTACAACTAAAGACATGTGCACAAACTTTTCACTTGTGAACGTATCGCACCTGCATCATAGTCGCCATAAATCGTTATCTGTTCTCCTTGTTCAACCGCATTTGTGATCCTAGAAACTGCACTTTCCATGTCATACATCAAATAAGGGTCATAAATCCATGATTCATCAGGTTTGATAAATCGTTCTATTTTTTCTCTAGAATCTAGGCCTCTTTGTAAACACAATTCAATAAACAAAGAAGATAAGTTTAATGTTTTACTTAAATCTGCTGCAATTTCAGTATTCGTGTTTCCTTCTTTTAATTTCCATTTTGTACGAGACTTCAACAAATTACCTCACTCCTAACTGCACCATTATATCAAAAATAATAGGTATAGATATAGTATTTCTTCCTTTTAAAATGAATGAATTGTCATTCAAAAAACTTAACTTAGCCCAACTACCTGATGAATCATTACTGGAACAACAAAAAAAGATCGGACAGGTTGTCACGATCTCTTAATGGCTCTATACTTTTTAGTGTTGATAGCTTAGTTAAATTGGTTACAGGATATTTCTGGAAGAATAGGGTTTGCTTGTAGCCATGCATTGGATTCAATGCGAATGATAAAGCGTTAGCGCTTCAGCGATTATGCTTTATTTGAAGCTTGAAAGCTCTGAAGAATACAGGCTTCAGACGTTCCCATGGCTCTTCTCACAAGCAAAACCGTCTATTCCAGAAGAAATGTTATTTTCTTCTATCAACATCATTTGACGAATAGTCTTTTTAATTGACTCATCTAACTCGTTGTTAATCTTCTATAATATGAACACCGATTCCAATTAATCCTGGACCCGTATGCACTCCTAGAGCTGGACTGATTTGATCTTCAAATATGGTAACAAAGTTTGGCAATTTCTTTTTAAGTTCTAGTCGAATGTCATCAACTTGGACCTCAGCTGTCTTGCCACCATAAGCGATTGCTAAATGATATTTTTTTGCATCCCCTGCAAATTCAGTAGCTAAATCAATAGCTCTTTGGATACTCTTTTTATTTCCGCGCACTTTAGCAACCGTATAATAGATTCCATTATCATTACAAGAAATAACTGGTTTTAAATTTAAAACATTCCCTAAAATAGAAGATACTAATCCGATGCGTCCACCTTTTTGCAAATAGTCTAAAGTTGGCACATGGAAGAATATTTTAGATTTTTTTACGTCCTGCTTTAATCTTTCTTTAATAACTTCCCATTTCAGTTCTTTTTCAACATACTCTGCAGCCTGAATAGCCAAAAAACCACTACCGATTCCAATATTCTTAGTGTCTAGAGTAAAGACATCTAAACCTTCAATATTTTCAGCCATTAAACGAACCATGTTATTTGTACCACTTAGTCCGCTTGAAATGGTAACGGCAATAACTTTTTCATAACCTTCATTTTTAAATTCTTGTAACATTTCACTAATCACTTCACCACTGGGTAAAGAAGTTTTTGGTATTTCTTGTTCTAAACGATCGTATACATCTTGCGCATGAATATTTACCTTATCAGTATATTCTTTATCTTTATAGATAATTTTTAAAGGAATGACTTTCATATCGGCTTTATTGACAACCTCTATAGGAACATCCGAACCTGAATCAACTAAGAACCCTATTTTTTGTTTGTTCATGTTTATTCCTCCAACTTTTTGGTTTTATTTTTCTTCTTCTCACTCTCTTCTTGCTGTATATGAGCTAAATAGAGAACTTTTTCAGTGACAATTTTTGTAGCAACAGCTATTGTGGCTGTTCGAACGATTAGAGTAGTATTATCTGTACTATCTGGCAATAACGGTTTCTTATCCGTTTGCTTGATATGAGAAGCAACAGCTCTTAATGCATACTCTTGCTCGGTACAAAATAAATCATACGCTTCTCTGATCCCGCTTATGGATGCTTGATATAAGATTCCTTCTTTTACATCTGGAATCGTGACCACTTGTTTTAAAATCGAAATAGCAATTAAATAGGCTAAATGTTTTTTTGTGTATCGTTTCTTTACTGGAGGAGGAATCAACCCTAATTTAACATAATTATTAATCATTGATGAAGTAATAATTTGTTTTTGGTCACTCACTTTAAAAATAGCTAGATAGCGTTCAATTAGATTTAACACTTGGTCCATATAAAGATCAAAATCAGGTAATTCTTCCCATCTTGGAAAAGTATATTGGCTTATTTCATTTGACCACTCTAATAAATCTTCCTCAATTTTCTGCATATAATCACCTTTTTATCTCATTTCTGTTAGTAATAGTTTAACACAATTGTTTTCACTAGACAAACTAGTTTCCCATACTAGATTGCTGAGTTAAAAAATAAATTCAGCACAAAAAAAATAAACACTAAAGTTTATTTTTTTTTCGAAATAATTTTATTTTTATTATTTTGGTACTGAATCAATTGGTCCGTTTGAAGAGGTAACTGTAGATTGGGTCATTCGATTGACCAATTCTCTTTCTAAACTGCTGATTTTATTTGTTTTCTCACTAATAATAAAATCTTTTTGAGTTAGTTTATCTTCATATTCTGCTCTGACTCGAGCAACAGCTTCTTCTTTTTTGTTTTCTGCATTCTCTAATTCTTTTTTGTTATTCTTCAACTCTTTTTTGTTTCTATAGGCTGTACTTGTAGAAATTAGAACAGTTGTTAAAGCTCCGATAAATAAGGAACCTAAAATAATCATAATCAAAGGCCAAGTTACTTCTGTAAAGCCAAAATTAACTGGAACTGACTCGACATTTAAAACAGCAAATAACGCTACAATTACAATAAGTATAAGTGCTACAATTGTTCCCCATTGCTTTTTCATAGAGTGTATATCCCCTTTCAAATAGATTCATTCGTTCTATTGTATGGTGTTATTTTAGCACAATAGCTCATAAAAACACTACGAAAAGGCTTGCGCTCTTTATTTATTGTTAAACAAATCGCCAGCTAAGTAATCTCCAATACGTGGAAAGAGAGTATAGAATTTTCCAGCAATTTCTAATAGTGCAGGCATGTTTAGTTCTCTTCTAGGTGTACCCATCAAAGAAACTATACGGCCAGCAACAACTTCAGCATTTAATACCATATGTCCCACTTTTTCTAAATAAGTTCCACTTTCATCTGCAATATCAAAAAAGTTTGTTTCAATAGGACCTGGGTTGACTGTTGTCACAAAAATATTTAATGGTTTTAATTCTAGACGCAATGCATTAGAATAACCAATAACTGCAAATTTACTTGCCGAATAAATAGTTGATTTAGGTGTAGCCATTTTTCCAGCTTGAGAAGCAATATTAATAATGTGACCTTGGTGTCTTTCAGCCATTTCAATTGCAACTAATTGAGTTACATACATCAGACCTAAAACATTTACACGAAACATTCTTTCTGCTACGTCCATATCAAAAGTTAAGGCTTCTTCAAAGTGACCAAATCCTGCGTTATTGACCAGAACATCTACTGTTCCTACGGTCTGATAAATTTCAGTAATAACTTTTTTTACTTGTTCGGGATCTGAAACATCTAACCCAAAAGCAAAAGCTGGTTTACTGGATAGTTGTTCACATTTTTCCTTAACTTGTAAAAGCAAGTCTTCTCTTCTAGCACTAACAACCACAATAGCCCCTTTTTTTGCAGCTTCATAAGCGATTTTTTCGCCTAATCCAGTTGAAGCGCCTGTAATAAAAACAACTTTATTTTTAAGTGTATCGGTCTTTTTTCTCATCATAAGCTCCTTTTCATGTCTATTTATCTGTTCTAATAGGTGGGATATCAATTTCATCAAAATCATTCGCAACTTGAGTATTAGGAAATACTTTTCGGGCTTCCTTTTCTAGTAAATAAAGGTCTCTACCTAAATAGCGAGCGCTAATGTGAGTCAACACTAATTTAGCGACATGTGCTTCTTTAGCAACTTCTGCAGCATCTAAATTTGTAGAATGGTTATAGTCTCTTGCCATTTTACGACTTGCCCCGTCAAATGTGCTTTCATGAACCAGAACAGAGGCGTTTTCAGCGAGCAATACGTTATTTTTTGTTTTTTTAGTATCGCCTAAAATGGTCACAATACGACCCTTTTGAGTTTCACCGATGAAATCCTTCCCGTTAAATGTCCGACCATTTACTAAAGTGACTGTTTCACCTTGTTTTAACTTTCCGTACATTGGACCAAAAGGAATACCGGCTTCTTTTACCTTATCTGCTTGTAACATTCCCGGATGATCTGCCTCTTCAATGCGATAGCCAAAAGACTGGATGCCATGTTTTAATTTGCGGCAAATGACTTTGAATTTCTGATCTTCAAAAATCACTCCTTCTTCGGTAATTTCATGAATATGCAGCGGGTACTTCAAAATAGTTCCTGAAGTTTTTAAGCACACTTGGACATAATTTTTAATTCCTACAGGACCATAAATAGTTAATGGGCCATCTCCTCCTTGAAAAGAACGACTGCTTAAAAAACCAGGAAGTCCAAAAATATGGTCTCCATGTAAATGTGTAATAAAAATCTTATCGACTTTCCGCGGCTTTAAAGTGGTGTGTAAAATTTGTTGCTGTGTTGCTTCTCCACAATCAAAAAGCCAAATTGAGTTTCGTTCTTCTAATAATTTCAGTGCAATACTAGTAACATTTCGTTGCTTTGCGGGTACACCTGCACCGGTACCTAAAAATAATAATTCCATTTCATCCTATCCTAACCATTAAAGTATCGTTCATTTAACCTCAAAATTGTACTTGACCGTTCGACATATTTTACCAAACTTTTCTTAAATAAGCGATAATGAGGTGAAAAGAAACGACCAAGCAATCAACTTGTTGATTGCTTGGTCGTTTCAGTTTGATTTTTATTCAACAAATTCAAATTCGTATTTCAGGATACGGACTAAGTCTCCATCTTTTGCTCCACGTTCGCGCATCTCTTCATCAATTCCCATCGTTCTTAACTGACGAGCAAATCGTAAAACAGAAGCATCGTGATCAAAATTGGTCATCTTGAATAATTTTTCAAGTTTGTCTCCGCTTAATACCCATGTAGCATCAGGGTCTCTTGTAATAGCATAACCTTTTTCTTCAGGAGTATGTTTATACATAACGGTATCTTCTTCTTGATCCAATTCATATAAAGGAAATTCTGGTGTTACATCTAATATATCAGCTGTTGCGTTTAGTAAGTTTTGTGTTCCTTTATGCGTAATAGCTGAAATAGCAAATACTTGAAGATCTTCTTCATATTCATCTTTCTTAAGAGCTTTAATTTTTTCTTTAAATTCAATTAAATGTTCTTCTGCTCCAGGCATATCCATTTTATTAGCAACAATAATCTGTGGACGCTCCATTAAACGTAGATTATGTGTTTCTAATTCTTTGTTAATGGCAACGTAATCGTCGTAAGGATCACGGCCTTCACTACCACTCATATCGATAACATGTAAAATAACACGAGTCCGTTCTATATGGCGCAAGAATTGTGTTCCTAAACCAATTCCTTGAGAAGCTCCTTCAATTAATCCTGGTAAATCTGCCATAACAAAACTACGTCCGTCTGGCGTTTGAACCATTCCTAAGTTGGGCACTAAAGTCGTGAAATGGTAAGCACCAATCTTAGGACGAGCAGCTGAAACAACGGATAGCAGTGTTGATTTTCCAACAGAAGGGAAACCAACTAATCCTACATCAGCTAAAACCTTTAATTCCATTTCAATTTTATACTCTTCTCCGGGTTCACCGTTTTCAGCGATTTCAGGAGCTGGGTTTCTAGGAGTAGCAAAACGGCTGTTCCCACGTCCACCACGTCCACCTTTAGCTACCACAAGTTTGTGTCCATGGTGAACTAGATCGCCTAAAATTTTGCCTGTTTCTGCTTCTTTAACTGTTGTACCAGGTGGAACTTTGATGACATTGTCTCCTGCTCCACGACCATGCATGTTTTTACTCATACCATTTTCGCCATCTTCTGCTTTAAAATGACGGTTAAATCGGAAATCCATTAATGTACGTAAACCTTCGTCTACAATAAAAACGACATCCCCACCTTTACCACCATCTCCACCAGCTGGGCCTCCATCGGGCACAAATTTTTCACGGCGGAAAGCTACCATTCCATTTCCGCCATTTCCGGCTTTTACGTTAATTGTTACTTGATCTAAAAACATTGACATTTTTATTTTCCTCCTCATTTTTAAGTGTATGAGATTTAGTTATTTTCTAGGTTACACAATGGATCTGGCGCTGCATCTTAATATTACATTTGTTCCAAGATGTAAACAAGAAAGCCAATTATCACATATCCTCTAAAAATGAAATACGTTCAGTATACCCAATTTTAGTCCATTATCTATTGTACGTCTATTTGATGATTTTGTCTATTTTTAAATGAGGATACTGCCAGATTTACTTCTATATAACTCAAACTGAAATTATTCATTTTTATATTCACTCATTATACCATCATTTTATTTTAACTATTTAATTATTCTCTCATTTGTAGTATGATTCATTAGGACGTTTTCTATCTGAATACTTATTTAGACAGAAAAGTGAATTCTTACTATTAAGCGAAACGGCTTAAAGACTAAAAGGACGTGCACCATGAAAAGAAAAAAAAGTTTCATTATCGGATCCACTTTATTTATCATTGCAATAGGTTTGATGATTTTTGGGACTCATACGTTATCAAAGAGTACTGGAGCAAGTTTCACAACTATGTTTAATCCTGAAAGCTCTCTTAGTCAATCCACCTCTTCTAATGACCATCCATTAGACTTGCCACAACTGACAAATGATGTAAGTGAAAATGAGATTGAAGTTCATATCACTACCTCTCTTGGTCTGATTAAGGTTAAACTATTTCCGGATTTGGCACCAAAAGCAGTGGAAAATTTCATTACACACAGTAATGAAGGTTACTATGATGAGACAACCTTCCACCGAGTTTTAGCTAACTTTATGATTCAAGGCGGAGACCCTAAAGGCGACGGTACTGGTGGAAAGAGTATCTGGGGCGAACCGTTCGAAACGGAAATATCCCCTCAGTTATTCCATATTCGTGGAGCTTTAGCAATGGCAAAAACAAATGCTCCCGTTTCAATAGGCAGTCAATTTTACATTGTTCAAAATCCGGTAGATGTGAGTGCGTCGGTTGACCTTGCTACAACACCTGATGATATAGTAGAAGCCTATACTTCAGGAGGCTATCCTTCCCTTGATCAACATTACACCGTTTTTGGTCAAGTAATTGAAGGTATGGATGTAATTGACGCCATAAGCGAAGTTGAAACGGATTCACTTGATAAGCCTTTGCAAGAGGTTAAAATTGAATCTATTGAGGTAATAGACTGAAAATTAGAGGATTAGTCGTTATCCTAATTAAACAGTCATTAAATTAGGAAAGAAATCTAAATGATTTCTTTTTTTTTGCGCTCAAGTTTTACATACCGTTATTTTTTTAGTTAATTTTGATTATGTTGAACTGGTATACAAGCTACTATTTTAAAAAACACTCAGCTTTTACTTTTATTGCTCTGTTTGGTATATGCTGCTTGTATCTGTTTTTGGCATTATCTTGTTTGTAAAGCAATTAAAAAATGATGAAATCGGTTTATTTTTGATTGCTTTTGACTGTTTTTGGTGGTAAAGTAGCGCTATTGGAGGGATATAATGCTTACTGAAGAACGTTACAACTTCATATTAGAAAAATTAAACCAGTATGGAGTGATTAAGTCCCAAGAACTGATGGTAGAAATGGATTGTTCAGAGTCCACTATACGACGTGACCTCGCTTCACTTGAAGAACACGGTAAACTTGTACGTGTGCACGGCGGCGCGAAAAGAGTTTACATGATTGAACAAGAGCAGTCTCTTACTGAGAAATCAGTCAAAAACATTCGCAGTAAAGAAAAAATTGCTGAATTAGCCGCTTCTTTGGTTGAAGATGGAGATACTATTTTCTTAGACGCAGGATCTACTACTTTTTTTATGGTTCCTTTTTTAAAAGAAAAAAATATACGTATTGTAACTAACGCTGTCCAACATGCTCTGTTGCTTGCAGATCAAAATAATGATGTTTTACTTATCGGCGGAAAGCTGAAAAATACTACCCAAGCGATTGTTGGAACTACTAGCGTTGAACAATTATCTCGTTATCGCTTTAATAAGTCTTTCTTGGGAATGAATGGTATCGATAAAGATTATGGCTTTACCACTCCTGATCCAGAAGAAGCTAACGTTAAACAGCAAGCATTTATGAATAGTTCAAAAACGTATATTCTTGCTGATGAAACAAAATTTAATAAAGTTACTTTCGTAAAGGTATGTACTATTGATGACGCACTAATTATTACAGATCACTTATCTCCTAAGAATTATGAAAGTTATTTTAATACAACAATATTGGAGGCAAAATTATGATTTATACAGTAACACTAAATCCATCAATCGACTATATTGTACATGTCCCTTCCGTACAATTAGGTGAATTGAATCGTATGGATAAGGATATAAAACTTCCTGGTGGCAAAGGAATCAATGTTTCTCGTGTGTTAAATCACATTGATCAACACTCAACGGCTTTAGGTTTTTTAGGCGGCTTCACAGGTGGTTTCATTGCTGATTGGCTAGAAAAAGAAGGTGTCCACACGCAGTTTGTTTCTATTAAAGGCGATACACGTATCAACGTTAAATTGAAGTCTGATACTGAGACAGAATTAAATGCTCCAGGTCCGGTTATTACCCAAGCAGAATCAGATCAATTGATCAGCCAAATTGATTTAATAACAGCTGAGGATATCATTATTCTTTCAGGAAACAAGCCCCCTTCTCTACCTGAGGATTTTTATCAAAACTTAATTGCAAAAGTTGTTTTAAAACAAGCAGATTTTGTAATTGATACAACAGGTTCTGAATTATTAAACGCTTTAGTTCATAAACCGCTGTTAGTTAAACCAAACCATCATGAGTTAGCCGAGTTGTTTGGTACTTCATTCCACTCATTAGAAGATATTATCGTTCATGGAAAAAAACTAATTGACTTAGGTGCCCAATATGCCTTAGTTTCTATGGCTGGTGATGGAGCTTTATTCTTTACAAATGAACGTGTTTACCAAGCGACGGTCCCTAAAGGAATTGTAAAAAATTCTGTAGGAGCTGGAGACTCTATGATTGCTGGATTTGTTGGGGCATTAGTTGATACAAAAGATCCGTTAAAAGCTTTTCAAAAAAGTGTGGCTACTGGAAGTGCTACAGCATTTTCAGATGACCTAGCAACTAAAAAGGAAATAGAAGCTTTATTAGCTAAGGTTACAATTACAGAACTAACTTTATAAAATTGATTTGGGAGGAAAACAACTATGAATATCAACGATTTATTGATTAAAGATGTTATGATAATGGATTTACAATCAACAACTAAAGAAGGCGTTATAGATGAGATGATTGCAAGCTTAAAAGCAAACAATCGTATCAATGATGCTGATTTATTTAAGAAAGGAATCATGCACCGTGAATCTCTAACCTCTACAGGTTTAGGAGATGGAATTGCTATGCCTCACGCTAAAACAACTGCTGTAAATGACGCGACTGTAGTATTCGCTAAAAGTGTAAATGGTGTTGACTACGATTCATTAGATGGCCAACCTGCTCATTTGTTCTTTATGATCGCAGCTCCAGAAGGCGCGAATGATACTCATTTGCAAGCATTAGCAAATCTTTCTCGTTTATTGATCCACCCAGACTTTGTTCTATCTTTAAAAGAAGCAAAATCTGCTGAAGAAGTTCGTTCTCTTTTCGCAGCTGCTCAAGACGTACAAGAAAAAGAAGCTGCAGCTGAAATTGAAGAAACTAAAGCTCCAAAAGTAGCTCCAGATGCTAAAAAACCTTTTGTTATAGCTGTAACAGCTTGTCCAACTGGAATTGCACACACCTATATGGCTGAAGATGCATTGAAGAAAAAAGCCGCTGAAATGGGCGTTGAAATTAAAGTTGAAACAAACGGTTCTGACGGAATCAAAAATAAATTAACTGCTGAAGATATTAAAAGAGCTGATGGTGTAATTATTGCCGCAGATAAAAAAGTTGAATTAGCTCGTTTTGATGGAAAACCTATGCTGCAACGTCCTGTTAGTGATGGAATTCGTAAATCAGAAGAACTAATTACAAAAGCAATGAACAAACAAGCACCTATTTTTTCTTCTAACGGAGAAAAAGATGAATCTACTGGTGATGAAGGATCAGGAACATGGGTCAATCGTGTCTACAAAGATTTAATGAATGGAATATCTACGATGTTGCCATTTGTTATCGGTGGCGGAATATTGATGGCCATCTCTTTCTTAGTTGAAAGCTTTTTAGGTGATACAAATGCTCTTTTCTTATTCTTAAACACTGTTGGATCTAATGCCTTTAATTTCTTAATTCCTATTTTAGCTGGTTACATTGCTTTAAGCATTGCAGATCGTCCTGGTTTAATGCCTGGTATGGTTGGTGGGTTACTTGCTGTCAATAGTAATGCTGGTTTCCTAGGCGGTCTTGCTGCTGGTTTCTTAGCTGGTTATACGATTTTAGCTTTGAAAAAAGCATTTAATGGATTACCAAAATCTCTTAACGGTTTGAAAGCAATTCTTTTCTACCCTATTCTTGGATTGCTGATTACTGGTGCTCTTATGTTCTTTATTGTTGGACCTATCTTTGCTACAATTAATCTTGCAATGATTACTTTCTTAGAAAACTTAGGTACGGCTAACGCAGTTCTTTTAGGTGCGTTATTAGGTGGAATGATGGCTATCGATATGGGTGGTCCCTTCAATAAAGCTGCTTATGCTTTTTCAATTGGAATCTTTACTGATACTGGAGACGGAAGCTTAATGGCTGCAGTTATGGCCGGTGGGATGGTACCACCTCTAGCAATCGCCTTAGCAAGCACTATCTTTAAAAACAAATTTAACGACGATGAAAAAAAATCTGCCCTTACAAACTACGTAATGGGATTATCATTTATTACTGAAGGAGCTATTCCTTTTGCAGCAGCTGATCCACTTCGTACAATCGGATCTTCGGTTGTGGGAGCAGCAATTGCTGGTGGATTAACTCAATTATGGAACATTACTATTCCCGCACCACATGGTGGAATATTCGTTGTAGCTCTTTCAAATCACTGGTTCTTATTCTTAGTAGCTTTAATTATTGGAACAATCATTTCGGCAGTTATTCTTGGTCTTTGGAGAAAGCCTGTTACAGCTGAAGGATTGCTTAAATAAAATGACTTTTTGAAAGTTACATTGAAAAAATGATTACACTTGCTGAGGCTGGGACAAAAATCCCAGCCTCTTCTCTATATACGACTATTCACTTTAAAACGTGCTCCGAAAAGCAGACCCGACGTCCACTTCACGAATAATGCTCGATGGTCGATGACCATACTGCGCTTATTCGTTCCAGTGATTCGGGTCTAAACGCTTTTTGTCCCACTCTTTTTTTGTCCAAACAAAAACTAATTGCTATTCATCTTAACTTTAGGTAAACTAAACGCTATTACTTAATTTCATTTTGAAAGGACGTCGAACGTTTTGACGATGATAAAAGATCGTTATGAGGAATTAAAACTTGCTGAACGTGGAGCGGTACTGAGCATTGTGACTTACCTTTTTATTGCTATACTAAAATTAATTATCGCGAAGTATTCTGGTTCAAGTGCATTAAGAGCCGATGGTTTAAACAATACGACTGACACAATAGCCTCGATTGCTGTTTTGATCGGTTTAAGGCTGGCTAGACGACCTCCAGATGATAATCATCCTTATGGGCATTGGAAAGCTGAAACTGTTGCAAGCATGGTTACTTCGTTTATAATGCTAGCTGTAGGGTTAGAGGTCCTTATTTCTGCAGTAAAACATCTTTTTGTGCCAGTAAGAAATTCACCTGATTTAATTGCAGGGTATGCAGGTCTCTTTTCAAGCGTTGTCTTGATGGCCATTTATTTATATAACAACAAACTCGCTAAAAAACAAAAAAGTAAATCTTTACAAGCTGCATCTAAAGATACTTTCAATGATAGTTTAATCAGTTTATCAACTGCTATAGCTATTTTTGCTTCTAATTTTAATATGGCTTGGTTGGATAGTGTTATGGCTATTATTGTTTCGCTGATCATATTAAAGACAGCATTTGAAATCTTTAGAGAAAGTGCGTTTGAACTATCCGATGGATTCAATGAAAATGATTTAAAGGAATTCAAACAAACAATACTCACGTTGTCTGAAGTTTTGGAAGTAGAATCTATTAAAGGCAGAACCTATGGAACTATTATTCATGTAGATGTTATTATAAAAACGAACCCCGAAATGACTGTTAAAAGAAGCCATGAATTAACAGAACAGGTCGAACAGTTATTAGCAGATGAGTTTGGTGTCTTTGATACAAAAGTTCATGTTGAGCCAATTGAATAAAATAATAGTCTACTCAAAAAGGAACCTACGATATACTTATCGTAAGTTCCTTTTTGTTTAGTTTTAATTAATAACTACAGTTCCATATAGTTACAATATTTTAGCTAAAAAATCTTGTGTTCTTTGATGTTGTGGATAATTAAACACTTGATCAGGTTTGCCATCTTCCACAATATAACCGCCATCCATAAAGATTACACGGTCTGCCATTTCTTTAGCGAAGCCCATTTCATGTGTTACAACAACCATCGTCATACCCATTTCAACTAAGTCTTGCATGACTTTAAGTACTTCACCAACCATTTCAGGATCTAATGCTGAAGTTGGTTCATCAAAAAGCATCACATCTGGATCCATCGCTAAAGCTCGTGCAATAGCTACCCTTTGCTGTTGTCCACCCGATAAACTTGATGGGTAAGCATCAGCTTTATCTGATAAACCAACTTGTTCCAATAATCGAATAGCATGTTTTTGAGCTTCTGCATCAGGGACACCTTTAACTTTTACTGGTGCTACTTTTAAGTTTTCTAAGACCGTCATATGAGGGAAAAGATTAAAACTTTGAAAAACCATTCCCATTTTTTCACGCAGTTGATTTAATTTTGTTTCATTTAGACCTGTTAAAGCAGTTCCTTCAAAAATAATTTCACCGCTGGTCGGCTTTTCTAATAAATTTAAGCAACGAAGCAATGTGCTCTTACCTGATCCAGAAGGACCTATGATGACCACGACTTCCCCTTTTTTTACTTCTTGGTTGATATCTTTCAAGACTTCATTGTTCCCAAAGACTTTTTTCAAATGATCTATCTTAATCATGGTTCATCTTCCCTTCATAGTGATTTAATAACTTAGTCAAACTAAATGTTAAGATAAAGTAGATGATCATGGTAACCACTAATGGCGCGATTCCTCTGTATGAAACGGATGTTACAACTTTTGTCTGGAAGATCAAATCACTTACACCGATAATTGATACAATAGAACTTTCTTTAATAACAGTTATAAACTCATTCCCCAATGCTGGCCAAATGTTCTTAAGCGCTTGTGGGAAAATAATTTGACGCATGGAAATATTTTTACTCATGCCTAAACTTCTTGCAGCTTCAGCTTGCCCTTTAGGAACAGAGTTTAGACCAGAACGGATAATTTCACAAATATAGGCTGCGCTGTTTAAAGAAACGGCTATAATCCCAGAAGCTAATGCTGGAATATTGATAAGGTAACCTACCGCAAAATAGATAAACATTACTTGAATCATCATGGGTGTTCCACGAACAAATTCGACATAGGCTGTTGCTGAAAAATGCATAATTTTATTTTCACTCATTCTCATGAAGGATAAACCAATTCCTAATATTGAACCAAAAAAGACACTTACTACTGAAATAAGGATCGTATATCCAGTCCCTTTTAAAAAGTACTGCCAATAATTAAAAATACTGTTACTGCTCTCTTCATCACCATTCGTTCCTTGTTGAGCAGATTGAAGATAAGTACCAGCTTCTTCTAGATAACCAGAAATTAAATCTTGATTACTGATTTCTGTTAAGGATGTATTTACAGCTTCCACTAAAGATTGTGCACCTTTTTTAAAAGCGATTGCCGAACCTTGCTCACCATCTTCTAAAAGAAAACCTCCATCAAAAGTAACTAATTGATCATCATTTCCTATATAAGCTTCCGCACTAGGTTTTTCCATTAAAATAGCTTCGATTTTGTTTGTTTTTAACGCTAGAATCAGGTCAGTGGTTTTTGTTAAACTCAACATTTCTGAATCAGGCATTTGTTCTTTAGCAAGTATCTCCTGTAGAGAACCTGTTTGAACACCAACTTTCATTCCTGTTAAATCATCAGCGCTCGTATAAATCTCCTTATCCGCTTCTCTTACAACAATATTTTGTCCTCCTGTATAGTAAACATTGGAGAAATCAACGCTTTGTTTACGCTCATCGGTAGGACTCATACCTGAAATGACCATATCGACTTTTTCTGATTCTAATGCTGGTAGTAAGCTATCGAAACCAATGTCTTCAATCTTTAGCTCTACACCAAGATCCTCTGCAATTTTTTGAGCAATAGAAATATCCATTCCTACGATTGTGTCTTTCCCATCGATTGTACTATGAAATTCATAAGGTGGAAAATCAGCACTCGTTCCGATGACTAAGGTTCCTTTTTCTTGAATTTTATCTAAGGCGTTATCTGCTGCTGATACTGTTTCAACTGGTACGAATAGGCTAATTACAGTTAGTAAACTAAGTATAATTAAATGAAATGTATTCTTTTTCATATCTCTTCCTCTTTTCTAATAATCTCTTCTTATTTTGACTTATAAATTATCATAACAGATTAAGAATATTTATACAATATTTTTTACAAATATTTACTTTTATAGTCTTTTAGTCTAATTATATACATTTAAAATGTATATATGAATTTCTAAAATGATTTTTCTAAGAAAGAGTTGTTTTATTTGCAGATTGGGTCTACTATAGGATTACAGAAAAAGGAGGTTTATTATGGGACAAATTCATAAAAATGAAACGAGTTTAGATGATTTATTCAGTAAATTTGCGATTGATCCTGAAGACGAACTTGTTTTTCCAGCACCTGAAAAGGAACAATTGATAGATGATGAAAAGAAAAAAAGTTCATTAGATAAAAAAAATAGAAACGCTGAATAGCACATGTGCTTTCAGCATTTCTATTTTTTTATTCAATTCGATTGCGACTTCGCTCTGTAGAAAATCCATCTGGATAACGGCGTTTTAATTTTTCTATATTTTGTACTGCTGCTTCTTCAAAAGGAATATCAGCCCACTCCGCAATTTGAGATAAATACCACAAAACGTCTCCTAGTTCTTTGGTTAATTCTTTTTTATCTAAATCATGACCATGAAAGGTATACTTTTTAACTAAATCGACTAATTCACCAGCTTCACTGGCTACACCTAAAGCACAATTAGTTAAGACCTGTTCATTTCCATATAAAGTCCGACTGGCTAATTTTTGATATTCATTAAATTCCATCTTGAAATAACTCCTTTAATCTTTCTATTTTCTGCTTTTCAATGCTTTAAAACTCGCTTCCATAGCATCTAAAGTTCGTTCGATATCTTCTAGAGTATGAGTAGTGGATAAAAAGATTCCTTCAAATTGAGAAGGAGGCAACAATATTCCACGATTAATCATTTCTTTATAATAGTCAGCAAAAAAGAGTGTGTCACTTGCCTTACTTTGCGCATAGTTAGTCACTGGCCCTTCATTAAAGAATAGCCCTATCATACTCCCTGCACGATTGATCGTAACCGGTACATCATATAAGGCACTTAATGAAAGAATTCCTTTTTCAAGTGCATCCCCTAAAGTCTCAAAGTAACGATAATCTTTTTCTGTTAATTGAGACAATGTAGCTACTCCAGCAGACATTGCGATTGGATTTCCAGATAAGGTACCCGCTTGATAAACGCTACCTGCTGGAGCGATATGTTCCATGATGTCTTTTCTTCCACCATAAGCTCCTACAGGTACACCGCCGCCAATCACTTTCCCTAAACAAGTTAAATCTGGTAATACATTATAGTAACCTTGAGCACTATAGTAGCCTACTCTAAATCCGCTCATGACTTCATCAAAAATCAACAACGCTCCGTCGTCTTTTGTGAGTGTACGTAGTCCTTCTAAAAATCCTTTTAAGGGTGGAATAACGCCCATATTTCCCGCTACAGGTTCAACGATCACAGCCGCAATCTCACCAGGATAAGTTTGAAACAACGCTTTAATCGCTTCTAAATCGTTATAGGGAGCAACTAAAGTGTTTGATATCGTACTTTTTGGAACTCCGGGTGAATCTGGTAAGCCTAGTGTTGCAACTCCAGAACCTACTTTTACTAATAGAGCATCATCATGACCGTGATAACTTCCTTCTAGTTTGACTATCTTATCTCTGCTTGTAAAACCCCTTGCTAAACGTAATGCACTCATTGTCGCTTCAGTTCCTGAGTTTACAAAACGAACCATTTCTACAGAAGGTACGCGTTGAATGACCAATTCCGCTAATTGATTTTCTAAAAGAGTCGGCATTCCAAAACTAGTTCCAAAACTTGCTGTACGTTGGATTTCGCTTATTACATGATCATTTGCGTGACCTAAAATCAATGGGCCCCATCCTAAAACATAATCAATGTATTCATTGCCATCTATATCGTGGAGGTGACTCCCCTTACCTTTTTGAATAAATACAGGAGGAACGTCAACCGATTTAAATGCTCTGACTGGACTGTTAACTCCTCCTGGCATTAAATGGACGGCTTTTTCAAAAGCCTCCTCAGATCGTTTAGTTATTCTCAACGCCGTTCTCCTCGCTTTCTGCTGTAAGAACTTCAGTTGTGTCTTCTGCATTTTCAGATTCAACCGAAAAGCCTAATGATTTAGCAAAAAAACTTAATTCCTTTGTTGAATCTCTTGAAGATTTTTTTCGCGCCAAATCTTTTAATGATTCGATTGGTTTGCGTTTCATTTGATTAATGATGCTTTGAACGTGCTTATCGATTAGAAGTATCTGGTGTTCTGTTAAGTCAGGTAATTTTCTTTCTAAGCTAGAGAGTGCTTTTTCTTTTATCTCTATCACCTGGTCGTGGAGCTCGCGTAAATAGGGAACTGCTTGTCTTTCTTGATACCAGTGTTCAAAGGCTATTACTTCTTCAACTAAATCGGAAGTTATTTTTTTCACAATTTTATCTTTATCTAAATCAACCTCATCTAACCGAAAACTAATTTGATCCATATCAAAAACTTGGATGCCTTCAATATATTGAAGACTAGGTTCGATATTTCGCGGAACGGCTAAATCCATGAAAAGTTGTTTTTTCTTTGTTAAACGAATCATAGCCATTTCTTCCATCGTTTTTTCTGTAACTAGATAACGTTGCGATTTGGTAGCAACGATAACTCCGTCAGCAACAGCTAATGACATTGGCAGATGGTTGAAGTCTGCGGTATAGAAACAACGGTTCAGTATACCCGTGTGGCACTTCGTTTTAGCCCATTCATTCATTTCATGGGCCAAACCATTCACTTTCTGTTCATTTCGACCAGTTAGCGTTATATGAGTAGCGCCTTGGTAAAATAACATTTTTGCTGCTAATCGAATCATTTTTCCTGATCCAATTAGCAAAAAACGTTTATCTCCTATACTTTCCCACTCTTCTTTAAAGAGTTTAACTGCAGCTGATCCCGGGTTATAAGATAGTTGATCTAAATTTGTTTTAGTATGCATCTTTTTTGAAAAAGAAATAGACTTATGAAATAAAGAATTTAAAATTGGACCAGACGTGCCCTGTTCAATGGCTGTTGCAAGAGCCTGTTTTACTTGACTAAGAATTTGAGTCTCTCCAATGATCAATGAATCAAGTCCCGTTGCTACAGTAAAAAGATGTTTCGCAGCATCTAGATTTGATTTTCCATAACTTGTTGAAATGACTTCAGCTATTTCATATCCTGTATGATTTGAAAGATAACGAAGCATATCCCCATGCATAAATTCATTTTGGTCAATGTAAAGATAATATTCTGTTCGATTGCATGTTGAAAGAATGACAGCTTCTTTAACTCCTGGAAAAGAGAGTACATTAGTAAGTTGTTCCGGTATTTTATTTTCTTCAATTGTGTAGTGCTCTCTAATTTCTATTGGCGTTGTTCTATGACTAACCCCGTATAATAAGATTTTCAATAGTACCATCCTCTTATTCTTCATCGTTCTAACTGATAATAAATGAAAAGATAGAACTAAACTACCTTCCTATCCCTTCTATGATTCACTTATCACTTAAATTATTTTCATCTGTCAAAAATGTTAAATTTTAAGGTAGCTTTCGATCAAACTCCAAGCTTTGTCTTTTCCTTCTCCTGTTTCAGATGAAAAAAGAACAAACTCGTCTTCTTCTCTTAAGTTCAATGTATCTTTAACAATTTTAATGTGTTTGTTCCATTTGCTTCTTGGAATCTTATCAGCTTTTGTAGCAATGACAATCACAGGGATAGAGTGATATTTTAAAAACTCATACATTTGCACATCATCTTCTGTTGGCGGGTGTCTTAAGTCTACAACAGAAAGAGCTGCTTTCAATGTATCTCTTTGAGTAAAATAAGTTTCTAGCATTTGTCCCCATTTGGCACGTTCTGTTTTAGATACCTTAGCGTAACCATATCCTGGAACGTCAACAAAATAGAAAGCATCTTCTATTATGTAGTAATTCAGTGTTTGTGTTTTTCCGGGTTTTCCTGAAGTTCTGGCCAAACCTTTTCGGTTGATCATCGTATTGATAAAAGAAGATTTCCCAACGTTTGAACGTCCAGCTAATGCAATTTCAGGAAGTCCAGTATTTGGATATTGAGCAGGCGAAACCGCACTTATGACAATATCAGCTTTATTTACTTTCATGATTTAATCTCCATCTCTAATTATAAATTCTTTTACTATTCTAACATATTAAAGCACCCAATGACATTCCAAATTTGAATCCTTCTTGACTTTATCCCTAGAGTCTAATGGTATTCTTAAAATAGAACACAAATTTAAAAAAATAAACGAAGCTAGGATCGATGCCCAACTTCGTCTATAACTTTTAACGGATTCGAAACAATTATTGATTAAAATTAGCTGATTTTTTCGCCTTCAATACTAAAGAAATCTGGATTTCCTGAACCACTTACTGTATCTTTTGTGATTACGCATTTAACAATTTCCGGACGACTTGGCAAATCAAACATAATTTCTAGCATGATTGATTCAATGATCGAACGTAAACCACGCGCACCAGTATTGCGTTCAATAGCTTTTTTAGCGATTTCGGTTAAAGAATCTTCTTCAAATTCTAGTTCAACTTCATCTAAAGCTAACAACTTCTTATATTGTTTTACAAGAGCATTTTTGGGTTTTGTTAAAATATGAACCAAATCATCTTCAGTCAATTTTTCTAACGCAGCCATTACTGGCAAACGTCCGATAAATTCTGGAATCAAACCAAATTTCAATAAATCTTCTGGGATAATTTGTTGCATAACGCTTTGGCTTTCATCTAATTTTTTCTTAGCAGAACCAAAACCAATTACTTTTTCTCCCATACGATTTTTAACGATCGTTTCAATTCCATCAAAAGCACCACCTACAATAAATAAGATATTGCTTGTGTCTAATTGAATGAATTCTTGATGAGGATGTTTTCTTCCACCTTGTGGAGGAACATTAGCTACGGTTCCTTCTAGGATCTTAAGCAAAGCTTGTTGAACGCCTTCACCACTTACATCACGTGTTATTGATACATTTTCGCCTTTACGCGCAATTTTATCAATCTCGTCGATATAAATAATTCCTTTTTGAGCTCGTTCTACATCATAATCAGCTGCCTGCATTAGTTTTAGAAGAATATTTTCAACATCTTCTCCAACATAGCCAGCTTCCGTTAAGCTTGTAGCATCTGCTATCGCAAATGGAACATTTAAAATTCGAGCCAAACTTTGAGCAAGGAAAGTTTTCCCAGAACCAGTTGGTCCAATCAAACAAATGTTACTTTTTTGCAATTCGATACCGTCTTTTTCTTCGCCACCCATTTGATTTACACGTTTATAGTGATTGTATACTGCTACCGATAGCGATTTTTTCGCTTGTTCTTGTCCAATAACATAATCATTTAATATTCCTCTGATTTCATGAGGTTTAGGCACTTCTAAAAACTCACCATAGCCTGCATCATTGAACTCTTCGTCAATAATCTCTTTACACAAATCAATGCACTCGTTACAAATATATACACCTGGACCAGCAACAATTTTTTTTACTTGGTCTTGTGATTTGCCACAAAATGAGCAACTCACAGGTCCTTTTGCTTCTTCATCATTAAACATTCGTGTCCACCTCTATTCTCATTCATACCACTTATAATAGTAGCAGATTTGTCACTCATATTACAATGAGAATCGTTCAAATCTTAAATAGCATAGCATAATATTTCCTTTAATGCCAGAATTTAAACTGTTTCTCTTTCATACAAAAAGAAGGAGCTTCAAAAGATGTTCCTTTTTGAAGTCCTTCCTTTTTATCAGTACTATTAACCATTAAGGGAACAGCGATTATTTTTCTTCAGCTGTTTCAGTAATTAGATCAATAGCTTTTTTCATTGCAATATCGTGTTTTAACATTTCTGGAGTCAATGCAGCACGGACAGCTTTTTCATCCATACCGTATTGTTCGCCCAAGTTTTTAATTTCTTCATTTACTTCTTCTTCAGTCGTTTCAAAAGCTTCTGCTTCAACAATTGCTTCAAGAACTAAGTTAGTACGAGTTCTTAAATCAGCGTCAGCTTCCATTTGTTTGTGTAAATCTTGTTCTGTAGTACCAGTGATTTGGTAATACATTTCAGGTGAAACACCTTGACGTTGCATATCATTTAAGAAGACATCCATTTGACGGTGAACTTCATCATGGACCATTGCCCATGGAAGATCTTCAATTTTAGCATTGTCTACAGCTTGACGAATAGCTGATTCTTCAACTGCTTCATCAGCACCTGCATTTTTAGCTTCTGTTAATTGTGTTTTAATTTTTTCTTTTAGTTCTGCTAATGTTTCAACTTCTTCATCAACATCTTTAGCAAATTCGTCATCTAAAGCTGGTAATTCTTTTGCCTTAACTTCGTGTACTTTAACTTTAAACGTTACAGCAGCACCTTTTAAATCTTCAGCATGGTAGTCTTCAGGGAAAGTTAAGTCAACATCTAATTCATCTTCAGCTTTAACGCCTACAAGTTTTTCTTCAAAACCTGGAATGAACGAGTTTGAACCTAATTCTAATGAATGATTTTCGCCTTTTCCGCCTTCGAAAGCAACGCCATCTTTAAATCCTTCATAATCGATAACAACAGTATCGCCTTCAACTGCAGCATCTTCTTTCAATACTAATTCAGCTTGTGCAGCACGTTTTTCTTCGATATTTTTTTCAACGTCTTCATCTGTTACTTCACGATCTTGTTTTTCAACAGTTAAGCCTTTGTATTCCCCTAATTCAACTTCAGGTTTTACAGTAACTTCAGCTTCAATAACCCAAGCTTCGCCTTTTTCCATAGATTTAACATCGATTTTTGGTTGTGCAACTGGATCAAGACCAGCTTCTGCTACTGCAGCATCATATGCTTCAGGTAATACAGCATTTAGTGCATCTTCATACAAAGCTTCTTCTCCATATTGTTTATTAAAGATTGTACGAGGAACTTTCCCTTTACGGAATCCTGGAACACTTAAAGTAGATTTCACTTTGTTGAAAGCTGTATTTAAACCTTCTTTAATTTTTTCTTCTGAAATTTCAAATGTTAAGACACCATCATTCGTGCCTTTTTTTTCCCATTTTGCAGTCATATTATATTTCCCTCCGAAACACTCTATTTTTCGCAATAAAAAAGCAATTGCATACTCATTAATAGTACACTAAAGGCTGAAATTTGTAAATAAAAACAACGAATTAAAGATAAATCTGATTGCAGACTGTTTAAGGCCGCGTTCAATTAATAAACGACTAGTTAAACTAAATCCATTAATTCTTGGTCAATCCTCTGCATCCATTCTTCCATCCTTTTACTGTTCAAACTAGGTTCAGTCGTTTCTACAAAAGAATTGTCATAGCGCTTTTGATACAGTTCAACCCATTCTACTGGTGAAGTGATTACGTCATCAATAAAAGGATACAGCACAAAGAAATGAAGCGATACTTCTTGAACCATAGCTTGATAAAGAGTTGGATCATATTGCTCAACACGTTCAGATAATAGGGACAACACTTCTTGAACAATCGCATGATTTTTGATAGAGGTTAATAAATCTGGTCGGACAACTTTTTTTTCTTTCATCCAGTAAATATCAAATTCCCCTGCTACTTTTTCAATAGCTAAACGTTCGATTGCAGTCGCCTTAATAATACCATTCACGTACGGATTAGATAATAATGGTTTTACAGCTTTGAGAAAAGGTTCTATTGGAATCTCTTCTAATTCTTTCATAATAGCAGATTGTTCTGTAAAAGATTTATTTCCTAGAGAGTAAGATTCTTTTAGCAAATAATCGATTTTTTTTTGTTTCTCAAGTTCAATTTTTGTTTGTTCTTCTTCTAACAATTCTTGAACAGCTGACCAATTTTCTTCAGAAGTATCTGTTAACGGAAATTTCTTCTTTCGAAATACAATAGCTTGTTCGGCTTGGAGAAACAAATGACATTTTATTAAAATGGCTGTATAAAAAAGAGCCAACGACTCTTCCTGTTCATAAAAAGAATATTTATCATCTGCTATCTCTTTGGCTTTTTGATACTCTCCAACTTGATATAACGCAGTTGTATAATTTGTATTTAATAATTCATCTTGTTCTAACCGGTAAGCTTCCTCGAAAAATGGGATAGCTTCTTCCATTCTTCCTGATAAAAAATAGTCCATCGCTTCTTTTTTATACCAGTCGTAATTCTTTGGAAAGGGTACTGTTTCTCCCATATTGTCACTCTCCCGCATTCATCTCATTCAATAAAAAGAAGGTCATTTTTGTTTTTTTACTCAGACTTTATTTTAGCATACATTTGTTCGTTAAAGTGGATTATGTGGAAGACAGTAATGAATTTTAATTCACTAATCTTCTCTTACATCGTGCTCACAAATTATGTCCTTAATTTCAAAATTTTATGTACTGCACGATCTAAAATATGGTAAACTATTTTTTGTGCGCTAATATAAAAAACAAATAAAACTTGTAAGGAGGATCCTTCAATGAACCAAGGTTTTGTAAAAGATCTCACTAGTGAAGAACAAACTGAGTTACAATCTCTAGCAAATATTATTTTTGTGGAAACGATTGCAAAAGGTTTTTATGAATTGAAAAAAGTGACCGTCACATTACCGGAGGGGTTTCCGTTAGGACGAATTTATTCGAGAGAAATGCTTGGTAAATTACTTTTAGACGAGCATCGTTACAGTATTTTGATTGAGACAAATGATAGCAAATATCTATATCAATCTTCTACAGTAAAAATACCAAAAATCGATCTCCCACACCTAGAAAAAGAGCAAATCAGTTGATATGAACTGATTCGCTCTTTTTTTAGGTGTTTTTTAAATAGCACTCAATACTTCCTGAATCTTTTGTACCGTTCTTCAATAAGTTGATCCGGTGTTTTTGCAGAAAGCTCTTTTATTGTCGAACCTATATTTTCTTTCAGATTTTTCAAAATTTGCTCTTGGGACAATGGACCTTCCGCGTTTGTTTCTGACAATATAAAGTCAATGATATCAAGTCCAAATAAATCTTGCGCAGTTAGCTTCATCAATTCAGCGGCTTCCTTCGATCTTGTTGCGTCTTTCCATAAAATAGAAGAAAACCCTTCAGGTGAAAGTACAGAATACATCGTATGTTCCATCATCCATACTTGATTCCCCATAGCTAAAGCTAAAGCTCCTCCACTACCGCCTTCACCAATAATAATAGAAAGAATCGGCACTTTTAATTTACTCATTTCGATTAGATTACGTGCAATAGCTTCACCTTGTCCTCTATTTTCAGCCTCAACGCCACAATAAGCACCAGCTGTATTCACAAAGGTGATCACGGGTCTATTAAATTTTTCAGCTTGTTTCATTAGACGTAATGCTTTTCGATAGCCTTCTGGATGTGGTGATCCAAAATTGCGCATAATATTTTCTTTTACTTCATGACCTTTTTGATTGCCTATCACCGTTACAGGTTGTCCATTTAAGGTTGCTATGCCCCCAACAATGGCTTTATCATCATGAAAAGAACGATCGCCATGAAATTCAATAAAATCATCAAAAACAGATTCCATTATTTCTATAGCCGTTAATCGTGAAGTTTTTCTTGATAAAGCAACGATTTCCATAGCTTCTTTCAACTCGTTCACCTTCTTTATAAAATACTTGCCTGTCTATTTTTACTGATGCATGCGTAAGATATCGCTTAGAAGCTGTTTCATTTCTTTTCTTGGCACGATCTTATCAATAAACCCATTTTCTAAAACCGATTCAGCAAGTTGAAAATCATCAGGAAGTTCTTCATTTATCGTTTGCTCAATCACACGTCTGCCAGCAAACCCAACTAGTGCTTGAGGTTCAGATAAAATGATATCACCCTGCATGGCAAAACTAGCTGTTACGCCACCAGTAGTCGGGTCGGTCAAGACCGTTACGTATAGTAAACCTGCATCACTGTGACGAGCTACCGCTCCACTAATTTTAGCCATCTGCATAAGAGACAAAATGCTTTCTTGCATACGAGCTCCACCTGAGGCAGTAAAAATAATGACAGGTAGTTTTTCTTCTATTGCTTTTTCAAATGTTCTGGTTATTTTTTCACCAACTATTTTCCCCATGCTTCCCATAATAAAATGAGAATCCATCACACAAATGGCTGTTTCGATTCCATTGATCGTTCCTTTTCCAGTTAAAACAGCTTCATGAAGAGCTGTCTTTTTTTGAGCCTGTTCTATTTTTTTATCATAGTCCGGGAAATTCAAAGGATTTTCAAATGGGATATCGTGATACCATTCTTCAAAACTAGCTTCATCAAGTGTTAATTCAATTCGTTTTTGTGCCCGTATTCTAAAAGTATAGCTACATTCAGGACAGATTTTTTCTGCGCCTAAATCTTTTGTATAGATGGCTTTCTTACAACTTGGACATTGTGCGAACATGCCATCCGGCACCATAGGGTTATCTGTTTCTTCACTGATTTGCGAGTGTTTTGTAATTGGGATATAAGCTCTTTTTTTAAATAACTGCACGTTGTCACCTCTTTTATTTACTGCATTTTTAGTAAGATGGTTTTGTTAATTCAAAACAAACTTATTCAATACGAGGTTTCCATTCTTTAAGAAAGACATCTTGTAAAAAGCTTGTATCATACTCGCCATTAACAAAGCGTTTATCCATTAATAAATCTTCTTGGAAAAACTGGTTGCTAATAATTCCGTCGATAACCATCTCACCTAAAGCACGTTGCATTTTAGCAATGGCTTCAGCACGATTGGTACCTTTCGTAATGATTTTTGCGATCATTGCATCATAATAAGGTGGAATATCTGCTCCAGCAAACATGGCACTATCAACTCTCAATCCATTTCCGCCACTGGGCATCATCAAGTATTGAATCGTTCCAGGAGAAGGTGCAAAGTTAAAAGCAGGATTCTCAGCATTGATTCGACATTCAATCGTGTGTCCAGTTAAACGAACATCACTTTGTTGGATCGATAACTCTGCTCCACTTGCAATCAACAATTGTTCTTTCACAATATCAAATTCTGTAGCCATTTCAGTTACTGGATGTTCAACTTGAATACGCGTATTCATTTCCATGAAATAAAATTCGCCGTTTTGGTCTAATAAAAATTCAATTGTGCCTGCATTTTTATATCCAACATATTTTGCAGCACGAACAGCTATTTCTCCAAGACTTTTTCGTTGCTGCTCATTGATTGCAACAGAAGGCGACTCTTCAATAACTTTTTGATTATTGCGTTGCAAAGAACAATCACGTTCTCCCAAATGGATCACATTTCCATGATGATCGCCTAGTAATTGTACTTCAATATGTCGTGCATGTTCAATGATTTTTTCCATATACATTTGGTCGTCACCAAAAGCTGCTTTGGCTTCGTTTTTGGCGCTGTTGAAAGCAGCAGCTAAATCTTCGGTTCTTAGGACTTTACGCATCCCTTTACCACCACCGCCAGCTGCGGCTTTGACCATTACTGGATAACCTAATTCATCTGCCAGTTGTTTAGCTTCATTAGTATCGGTAATGAAACCTTCACTTCCTGGAATGACTGGTACATTTGCTTCAATCATAAGAGCACGCGCATTCGCTTTGTTTCCCATTTGATCAATAGTAGCTGCATCTGGACCAATGAATGTAACGTTCATTTCCTTACACATGGTCGCAAATGTACTATTTTCAGATAAGAACCCAAAACCTGGGTGAATCGCTTGAGCATTCGTCACAACCGCTGCACTTAAAATACTTTGCATATTCAAATAAGAATCTGCAGCTTTGGCTGGGCCAATACAAATCGCTTCATCTGCTAATTGCATATGCAAAGCATCTCGATCCGCTTCAGAATAAACAGCAACTGTTTTGATTCCCATTTCACGACAAGCTCGAATAATGCGAACAGCAATTTCTCCTCGATTGGCAATTAATATTTTTTTAAACATAGGCTTATCTACCAATGATGAAAGTTAATTCAGCTTCACAAACTTTTTTTCCATCTACGTATGCTACACCTTTTCCGATACCAGCGTAATCTTTCAATTTAACAATGTCAACTTGTAACATCAATTGATCACCAGGAACAACTTTTTTTCGGAATTTCACTTTGTTCATTCCACCTAAGTAAGCTGTTTGTCCTTTAAAGCGGTCTAGCGTCAATAGAGGAATCGATCCTGCTTGAGCTAGTGCTTCTAAAATATATACTCCTGGCAATACGGGTTCACCTGGAAAGTGACCTTGGAACACTTCTTCATTGATTGTTACATTTTTAAGAGCTACAACATGTTCACCTGGAATCATTTCGTCTACACGGTCAATAAAGTAAATTGGGTAACGGTTCGGAATCAATTCTTGGATTTCTTTAATATTCATTTTTGTCATTGGTATTTCCTCCTAGGCAATTCTGAACAAAGGTTGATTGAATTCAACAACTTGTTCATCTTCTATTAGTATTTCAGTAATCGTTCCATCTACTTCACTTTTAATTTCATTCATTAATTTCATTGCTTCAACAATACAAAGTGTTTCCCCAACGGTTACTTTATCTCCCACTTTTTTGAAAGCTGGTTGATCAGGTGAAGGAGAAGTGTAAATTACTCCAACGATTGGAGAATGAACTAGTGCGCCATCGGCAACAGGCTCAGCAATTGGAGCAGATTTGGATACTTCTTCGAAAATAGGAGAAGAAGTTTGTATATTCTCTTTACGAACGGGTTCGTTAAATCTTGTCTCTGAATCAGTAAGAACAGTTTGATTGCTGATTTTTTGGCTAGATGTATTTTTACTCATACGTAAAGTCACGTTATCCATTTGCAAATCAAATTCGGTTAATTCTGATTGATTGACTAGATCAAGAATTTCTTTCACTTGACCAAAATCCATTTTATTGCCCCTCCCATTTCTTAAAGCATGTTACGGCATTGTGTCCGCCAAAACCTAAAGAATTGTTTAGTGTGTATTTAATATCTGCTTCACGTCCAACGTTAGGAATGTAATCCAAATCGCACGCTTCATCAGGCACTTGAAGTCCGATAGTCGGAGGTAAGAAACCATCTTGAAGAGCTTTCACACATGCTACTGCTTCAATTGCTCCAGCAGCACCTAATAAATGTCCTGTCATACTTTTCGTACTTGAAATCGCAACATTTTTAGCCTCATCGCCAAATGCGTATTTAATAGCCATTGTTTCAGCAGAATCGTTTGCTCCAGTACTCGTTCCATGAGCATTGATATAACCCACATCAGCAGGTGTTATACCGGCTTCAGCCATTGCGTCTTGCATTGCACGACCTGCGCCACTTCCGTCTGGTGTTGGTGCAGTCATATGATACCCATCACCTGTAGAACCGTAACCAACAACTTCAGCGTAGATTGTTGCTCCACGTTCTAAAGCATGATCTAGACTTTCAAGCATCAATACAGCTGCGCCTTCCCCCATAACAAAACCCGTACGTTCTTTGTCGAAAGGAATTGAAGCACGATCAGGATCTGTACTTGTTGATAGAGCTGTTAATGCAGCAAAACCAGAAATACCGATCTCGTTGATCGTCCCTTCTGCTCCTCCAGCAAGAATCACGTCTGAGTAACCATGCTTAATATTACGGTAAGCTTCTCCAATTGAATTATTTCCAGAAGCACAAGCGGTTACGATAGACGTATTGATTCCTTTAGTCCCAATAGCGATCGAAATATTTCCAGCGGCCATATTTCCGATTGCCATCGGTACAAAGAAAGGGGCTACACGTTGAGGTCCTTTTGTATTCATCTTAATGATTTGCTCTTGCATAGCGTTCAATCCGCCGATACCAGAACCAACAATGACACCAAAACGATTCATATCTGTTTTTTCACGATCAATGCCGCTTTCTTCTACAGCTTGTACAGCTGCTGCGACACCATATCTTGAAAATTCGTCCATACGTTTTGAAATTTTACGTTGCATATAATTTGTTGCATCAAAGTCTTTCAATTCACCAGCAACAGTAATACCTGTCTCTGTTGCATCAAATTTGGTGATAGGAGCAATCCCGTTTTTTCCAGCTTTAAGCCCATTCCAAAATTCATCAACCGTATTTCCTAAAGGTGTCACAGCACCCATTCCAGTAATTACTACACGATTCGTCATTATTTTTCCTCCTTGTTAACCATTCATAACCATTCCGCCATCTACATTGATGACTTGACCTGTAATGTATTTATTTTCACTTAAGAACACTGCTGTTCTCGCAACATCTTCTACGTTGCCTAAATGTTTCAAAGGTATCTGACTAACCGCTTGTTCCTTCATCTTATCAGATAATACATCGGTCATTTCCGTGTCAATAAAACCTGGAGCGATAGCATTTACGGTAATTCCTCTAGCAGCTAATTCTCTTGCAGCAGATTTTGTTAACCCTACAACACCAGCTTTACTTGCAGCATAGTTTGCTTGTCCAACGTTTCCAACAAGTCCAACTACGCTTGCCATGTTAATAATCGTTCCGCTTTTTTGTTTTAACATAACTTTTGATGCATGACGAATCGTATTAAATGTTCCTTTTAAGTTAACAGAAATCGTTTGGTCAAAGTCTTCTTCTGACATTCTCATTAAAAGCATATCGTTTGTGATACCAGCATTGTTTACTAAGATATCAACGCTTCCAAAAACTTCTTTTGCTTCTTCAATCAGTTGTTTAGCAAAATCAAAATCACTGACGTCACCTAAAATAGTATGCGTTTTAACACCGTAACCTTCAATTTCGCTAATCAATTCTTCAGAGATAGGTTTGCGTCCATTTAATACAACGTTTGCTCCAGCCTTTGCAAATTCTATAGCCACAGCTTTTCCAATACCTCTTGAACTACCTGTAACAATAACGGTTTGATTTTTTAAAGTCATGTGCTCATTCCTTTTAATATACTAGGCTGGAGCGTTCAGCTCAGCCAGTTTAGCTAGCGTTTTTTCTAAAGAGTTTTCGTTTTCAACGTTTAAAATAGTCACTGTTTTATCGATTTTCTTAATAAAGCTACTTAATGTCTTACCAGGTCCTATTTCAATAAAGGTATCAACGCCCATATCAATCATCGTTCTTATACTGTCTTCCCAGTAAACAGGAGACATCACTTGTTTCACCATCATTGTTTTTATTTGCTCTTTATCTTCAAAAACTTTAGCAATGGTGTTGCTAATGACAGGCAGTACAGAATCATGAATCGAAACGGATTTAAGCGCTTCTTCCAACTGAATCGAGGCAGGCTCTAATAGCTGTGTATGAAAAGGTCCACTGACTTGTAAAGGAACCACTCGTTTCGCTCCTCTTTCAAGAAGAAGTTCTCCTGCCTTTTCTACAGCTGCTTTAAGACCAGCAATAGCGATCTGTCCAGGCATATTATAGTTAGCAGGAGAAACAATACCAAGCACACTCGCTTCATTACAAGATTCAAGAATAGTTTGTCGATCCGATCCCATGATGGCACTCATCGCACCTTTACCGAGTGGAACAGCATCAGTCATGTATTGCCCTCTTTTTTTAACCAACTTAACGGCATCTTCAAAAGATAGGACATTTGCTTTTACAAACGCGCTGTACTCTCCTAGACTTAAACCAGCTACAACATCAGGATGGATTCCTTTTTCTTTTAACAATGCATCAATAGCCAAACTTACAGTAAGGATAGCAGGTTGAGTATAAGTTGTTTGATTCAGCAAGTCATTTTCTTTAAAGCACAGCTCAGCCATATCGATATTTAAAGATTGTTCAGCTTGATCAAAAACTTCTCGAACGACACTATACTTTTCATACAAGTCTTGCCCCATACCAAAGTATTGAGCGCCTTGTCCACTATACACAAAGGCAGTTTTCATAAGGTCTCTTCTCCTTTAATACTGTAATTTGTCTATAAAAAAATCATCCATGCCACATACATTCAATCAATAAGAGAAATAATCAAAAAAAAACTAGAAAAACTATCTGAAGCGAAAAGACCTCCTTTTAGCTTTCTAGTTATTTTTTTACCTAAGTTCACCTTATTTTAAAATGAGGTTGGCTTGTTCTTTTATTACTTCTTGATATTCATGCATTAATTCTTGGATGATTTCATGACTACTTTGTTCTTTATTAACTAATCCAGCACTTTGACCAGACATAAATGATCCAGTTTCCTTATCGCCATCTATGACAGCTCGTTTCAAAGCACCTTTTCCAAGTTCTTCTAAACGATTGAAATCTGGTTTTTCATCACTTGTGATGTCTTTTTCAACTTTTAAGTATTGACGAGTTAATTTGTTGCGTAGGACACGTACTGGATGACCAGTGATTTGACCAGTAACTACAGTATCAATATCTTTTGCTTTTAATATGGCATCTTTAAAGTTTTGATGAACAGTACTTTCATATGCAACAACAAAACGTGTTCCTAATTGGACAGCTGAAGCGCCTAACATAAATGCAGCTGCAACACCTCGTCCATCAGCAATACCTCCTGCTGCAATAACTGGTACAGAGACACTGTCAACCACTTGTGGTACTAAGTTCATGGTCGTCGTTTTACCAATATGACCACCAGCTTCCATACCTTCACAAATAATTGCATCTGCTCCTTCATTTACCATGCGTCGTGCTAAAGCAACTGAAGCAACTACTGGAATAACTACTGTACCCGCATCTTTAAATTGATTCATATATCTTCCAGGGCTACCAGCACCAGTCGTTACAACTTTTATGTGTTCTTCACAAACAACTTTTACAACATCATCTACGTTAGGTGATGTTAATAGTACGTTGATACCGAAAGGTTTGTCTGTTAAACTTTTTGTTTCTCTAATCAGTTCTCGCACAATTTCACCTGAAGCATATCCACAAGCCAATATTCCTAGACCGCCAGCATTTGAAACTGCACTCACTAAACTAGGATTAGCAACCCAAGACATTGCGCCTTGTATAATAGGGTATTTAATTCCAAGTTTTTCAATTAATTCAGACTGCATACAGTACCTGCTTTCTTATGGGTGTTTATTTTTTAGCTAATTCAACTTCAACAAAAGTTACGATATCTTGAACAGTTGTTAAACCTTCTTCAGATTCAATTTTAATATCAAATTCGTCTTCAATATCATTGATAATTTGGAATAAGTCTAAGCTGTCTGCTTCTAAATCTTCACGGAAGTTTGTTTCTAATTGTACTTCTTCTTCCTCTTTGTCTAATTGGTCCACGATGATTGCTTGAATTTTTTCGAATGTCATTTTGTAATTCCTCCATTATAGTTGTTTTTATTTTTGCTTATTTTTTTAAGCCTATGCGGGCTAGTATAACCTCTTTAAAGTTGAATAAGCATGGAGCCCCATGTGAGTCCTCCACCAAATCCAGTAAGAACGATTTTTTTCTTGCTTCCCAAAACCAAATCTCCATTTGTCAAAAGTTCATCTAACAAGATTGGAATACTTGCAGCAGAAGTATTGCCATATTTAGCAATATTTGTTGCGAATAGTTCAACTGGTATTTTTAGTTTTTTTGCAATAGCTTGTAAAATACGGTAATTTGCTTGATGAGCAACAATACAGTCTACCTCTCCAAGAGTATAATTGGAAGATTCTACAACCGTTCGAATACTTTCAGGAACACTTCGAATAGCAAAATCGAAAATTGATCTTCCGTCCATTTGAAGAAATCTATTTTCAAGATTTTCTTTTGTATGGAAATTTGTAACCAAGTGACTGCCAGCTGTAAGAGACTCACCACGACTTCCGTCTGAATGGATATCTTCTCCTAAAAAGCTGTTTTCTGTTTCCGTTGCGCTTAGCAATATGCCTCCAGCACCATCACCGAACAGAACTGCTGTACTTCGATCCTGCCAATCAATAATTTTTGACATGACTTCTCCGCCAAGAATTAATCCATATTGGAAAGTACCGCTTTGAATCAACTTCTCACCGATCGATAAAGCATAAATGAAACCAGAACATGCTGCATTCACGTCAAAAGCCATGATAGGTTTTGCGCCTATATAATCTTGTACTAAACAAGCAGTTGAAGGACTTAACCCATCTGGGGTCATTGTCGCTACAATAATAAAATCTATTTCTTTAGCAGAAATACCTGTTTTTTCAAGAATGTCCATTGCGGCTTTACCACAAAGTACTGAAGTATTTTCACCCTCACTAATGTGACGCGTTTCTATGCCTGTACGAGTTCTAATCCATTCATCATTGGTATCCATCATTTTTTCTAGCATCGCATTTGAAACTACTTTATGTGGAACATAACTTCCAGCACCCATAATTTTTGCCTTCATTAGAATTCAACTCTGTTCTTATAAATTATTTTTTGTGCGGTCTAAGAAAATATGAAGATTCTCTAAGCCTTTGATCAACATTTCTGCATCTTCTCGGTTCAAGCCTTCTAACGTTTCTTTAACCATATCTCGATGAAACTTGTCATGAAGTCGATAAAGCAATCGACCTTTTTTCGTTAAGCCCAATTTAACGACTCTGCGATCATTATCATTTCGTATGCGTTCAACGTATCCTTTTTTCACTAAGTTATTAACAGAAACGGTTAATGTCCCTACAGTAACCGAAAGTTTTTTTGAAACTTCCGTTGTCGTATGAACACCATACATGCCAATAGCTTCAATCGTATGCATTTCTTTTATTGAGATATCTTTAAATGTGCTGCTTTGAAGAGCACCTTCTTCAATTATCAGAATTTCATTAAATATTGTTACCAAGTAAGAATTAATTTCAGGAATTAATTCGTCCACACCAACTCCTCCGTTCTTCCAAATTAGCAATTAACTTAATTACTTTGAACATCAAATTGTTTGACCATCAAACTATATTATTTTTTAGTGAATGTGTCAAGATTAATTATAGTATTATTTTTGTCTTATCGATTAAAACCTTTTAATACCAATGTTTATAAGCGTTAATTTTATTTTGATTATCAAAGTAATTCTCCAAAAAAACAAAAAAAACCTCTTTTAAGAAATCATAGAAAATCTTTATTATTAAATCATCTCAAAAGAATTCAAAACAAAAAGGCTCTATACTTTTTAGTGTTGATAGCTTAGTTAAATTAAGAACACGAAATTTCTGGAGGAATAGGGTTTGCTTGTAGCCATGAAAAGAATTCAATGCGAATTACAAAGCGTTGACGCTTCAGCGCTTACGCTTTGTTTAAGGCTTGAAAGTCTGAAGACTATGAACTTTAGGCTTCAGGCGGTTCCATGGCTCTCCACAAGCAAACCCGTCTATTCCAGAAGAAATTTTATTTTCTTCTATCAACACTATTTCCTAGGTGTAGTCAACAAAAAAAGAGTTGAGACACGTTGTCTCAACTCTTTTTTTGCTTTTGTTATTCTATTTCACTAGATACAAATTCTTCGATATCTTTAAAGTTAACAATGGTTTTGCTTTCCATTATGTCCTTCATTTTATGAGAAGAATTATCCCAATAGATTTCTACAACGGCACTATTATTTAATAATTTAATAATTGTTCCGGCCATTTTTTCATCTCGGAATGAAAAGATAATTCTATCTCCTACATCTGGTCTAAATGAAGCTTTTATTTCGTCAATTATAACGATTGCTTCGTCATATGGTACGCCTAAAAGGGTGGCAATTCTTGATTTGCTGGCACCTTTTCGAAGTTCAACTTCAACTAAAGATTGAATTTCTTCGGTAATAACTTTCCCCATGTAAATCCCCTCATTTCTTTGGTTCTTAATTTGAGCGTATTCCAGTAAATTGTTCTGCTAAAAATGATTATACCATATTTCAGCAATAAAATGAAGCACTAGTACGCAAGAGTCTTTACATTTGATAGTACCCCTTGAAAATTCTATTCTAGTTTTGCGTTAGTAACCTGCTATTTTTATTTAAATGAACTAGCATGGTATCCTACTTTTTTTAATAATTCAGTTAAAGTAGTTAGTTCTTCTTCATTGAGCACATCAAACATACTAGAAATCAACTCTTCGTGTTTTGGAAAAGCATTTTCCATAAAAGCAGTTCCTTTTTCAGATATGGCAATGTTTGTTACACGTCGATCTTTGGCTGAAGGACAGCGTTGTATAAAACCTTTATTTTCTAACTTGTCTACAACATACGTAATACTACTACTGGCTAATAATATTTTTTTTCCAATATATTGAATTGGCTGATCTCCTTTACTATAAAGAAGCTCCAAAACTGAAAATTCGGTCGGATTTAATCCATATTTTATCATATCTTTTTTTATAACATCTAGAACACTTGAAGAAGATTTTAACAATACGGTTAACGCTTTTAGTGCTTTAGTTGAGTCTTCCATTTTATCGGATCACCTTCCATTTTGAACTTATCTTTAAATACTTTTATTAGGACTAGAATTATCTTTAATTCGAGATAAATATACCATTAAAAATATGGGATTGTCAATCTATATAGCTACACGTTGAGGGGTAGTTGGATAAAGGATTAAATACGACTAACAAAACGTTAACGTTTTGTTAGAGGCTTGAACGTCTGAAGACTATGGCTCTCCACAAGCACTTCCGTCTACTCCAGAAGAAATTTTATTTTATCCACCAACATCATTGGTTAAAGAACGTAAAAAAGAAGAACATCCTAGAAATCAGGACGTCCTTCTTAAATCTTATAGCATGGTTCTAGTGAATCTCTGATATCAACTTCTACAAAGGTTGATCGTTTCAATTCATTTAAACTAGAACTACATGCTGATTATATTAGCGCTCATTCATCTAGTATTTCTGATTGGTTTTCATTTAGAAAGGTCATACATTAGCAATCAACTAAATAAATGAGCTTGGACAAGATAGCTTTACTCGACTATTTGTCCTCGAAGCTACTTTCACTAGCTTCTATAAAGAGTGGCATGCTCTCTTTATATACATGTCTCTCTTTACATATTGAATATACCATGTAAACGCTAACATGTCAATTGATGAAGCCTAAAATTTAGGCAATAAAAAGAGCCTCTTATTAGAGACTCTCTTTTCATTTTGTAGCTAGTTCCCATCTTTGCTTCTATTTTTCTATACTTTAACTATTAAATTGTATTGTGCACATGAACTCTACTTCCTTCATGTGGGGTTTGGATACTTCAGTCTTGACTTATTCTATTTCAGGAACTTAGCCACTCTATGAAGTTGAGTTAATAGCAGTGAATCTACTATTAACTTTAGAGTCGATAATTCATTGACTCTAATAAAGAAGACATTGTACCTTGTCCTTCTTTACACCATTATATTAACAAGAAAACGCTTTAATTTCAACTTTAAAGATTGGAAATTTACTATTTAAAAAGTATGAATTTGGACTCGGATTTAGGCCTTATTTCTTAAAGGTTGTAGCGCTGTTGACCATGCAACAACTTGGTCTAATAAAGTGTTTACTGAAGCTACATGCAAATCAGCTGGTTTGAATTCATTCATATTTACAAAATCAGTGAATAAAGACATTGCTGGGTGTGTACGAACGCTTGCAACTTGTAGTTCAGCTAAAACAACTCGTAAAGCCTCAGCAGCTCTTACTCCACCAGATGAACCATAACTAACGATTCCTGCCGCTTTATTGTTCCATTCAGGATAAAGATAATCAATTGCATTTTTTAACGCCGATGTAATACCGTGATTGTATTCAGGAGTAATAAAGACATAACCATCTAACTCAGCTATTTTTTTAGACCATGGAATGGCTTCTGGTGTAACATAGTTTTGACTATATGCTGCAGAAATCGGTTCATTGTATAAAGGCAGATTGTATTCTGCAATGTCTACAATTTCATATTCTGCATCTCCGCGTTTGTCAGCTAATTCTTTTACCCATTGAGCGACTTGCAAGCTATTCCGTCCTGGACGCGTACTACCTGTAATGATTCCAATTTTTGTCATTTACTTCTTCCTCCTTGTTTTTTAGCTTAGCAGCTTACTTAGCAATAAATCAATACAATTACTTTACTAACTTAAAGTGACTATAGTACAAACTGTTTTATTCGGCAACTAATTTGATTTAATCGAAATCATTTTAGATGAATTATTTTCTTCTTAATCCCTAAAGAACTATTATAAATCTGAAGGAGTAATAATACCTAAAGGAGATTCTGATACTTTACCGTTTTCTGTTATAAGTAAAGCATCCAAACGTCGATCATTTTTTAATAGATCTGCCGCAATCTCAACAGACATATTTTTTTTGATAAATAAATAATTATTTTTTCTTGTATCTTCTAAAACAATCTCTTCCACCATCGTTTTTTTCAAATAAATCGTTTCGTCTTCTAATTGATTCGCTAGCCACAATGTAATTCCTTTTCCGTTAATAAACCAATCAATTTCTTGTCTTTATACACCGGAAAATGAGTGAATTTTCTTTCACTAATGGTTTTTAACACTTGTGTAAATAAATTATCGAAATTAAACTGAACGACATCACGTTTAAATAATGGATAAACTTTTTCAGGACTTTTTATTTCATCTTCAATTTGTTCAATGTGTTTGACTACTTTATCTGTCGGTTGAGCAATATAACTATTTGGAATTAATTTTTTGTGTACCATAACATTTCTAAGATCGGCAAAAATTTGTAGATCATTCTTATATTTTTTTACGGCAGGATTGCGGTATTCATTTTCATCTAATAAACGGTAAAAAGGCTTTTTATATTCTTTTTCATTATCTGAAAAGCTTAAGAAATTATGGATACGATTAAAACTCGCAATAAAGCGTTCTGCATTATTCATTTTGTACTCCTCTCAGGATTTACTTACACGTTAAATTTACTTTGAACTTTTTTGATACATGGTAAAGAATTCACGCCCATATAAGACAAATGAGAGTGTTAAGAAAAAACCAGTAATCAACATTAAGCTATTTGCAGTCGTTGCTTGGATACTAGGAAATGCCACTAAAAATGTCATACACGCATAGAATACTGCAGTAGATACTTTCCCAAACCATTTAGCACCATCAAGTTTCTTACCTTGTCGATAAAGTAAAAAATCATTTACAGCCATAAATAATTCTTTTGCTACAAACAAGGCAATAATGATCCACATTTTTTTATAGTGAACGAATAAACAAATAATGACGGCTATTTGAGTAAGCTTATCAGCAATCGGGTCGAGTAATTTTCCTAATTCTGTGATTTGATTAAATTTTCGAGCAATGTATCCATCTAGTAAGTCCGTCAATCCTGAAAAAACAATGATTATTCCAGCAATATAATAATCGCCTATACCTGTAGCTGTCAAGTACTGCACCATAAAGACTGGGATGAGCAATAGACGAACATACGATAAAATGTTGGGAAGAGTGAGAAAGTCTTTTGTTTGTAGTTTCATTTAACATCACCTCTCGCATAGCATAACTGCTTATGTATTATGTTAATCCTACCACTTTTATTGCTGCTTAGACCACTTTTATGAATGGTTTCAAAAAAAATTCTAGTCAATAAAAATAAGAGCCTGATGAAATGCTCTATTTTTGCATTTCATCGGGCTCTTTTGGTTTAAAAGCAGTATACTATTTTTCTTCGAAATCAAACTTGTCAATTGTGTAAACTAAATTATTGATATCAGAAGTACTGAAAAATGCATCTTCATTTTCAGGTGGAATATCTAAGTAAATCGGCATCGCAGTATCCGGTTCTAATACTCCAAAAGATTCTTCTGTTAGATAGAAAGGTGCTTTATCTAATATAACAGCGCCATCGACTGTACTAAAACTTATCGTGATATTGATATTTGTCATGGCTACATCCATTCTGTTAACGATAATAAATATAGCTTGCATCCCTCCAGTTTCATCTAAATACATACCAGTGAAATGTATGGCTACATCATTTTCAATACCAATATCTTCTGATTCTGCCATTCTCATTTCTATTTCTTGTAATACAGAATCACTTTCAAGCGTTAAACCTTGGTCTAACTCCATTTTTTGAGGTACAAGTGGAATAGACATATCTGTAGTTGTTTCACCTGTTGCACTAGAATCTACCATAGATTCTTTTGTAGTAATAATACTTGATTGAGAACTAGCAACTGCCGAAGACTCTGAGGACATTTCGGAACTCATCATACTTTCACTCGTTGCTATCGAACTTGCTTCACTAGAAGATGTTGTTTCGCTACCTCCCCCAATAAAATCACAACCTGCCAACAAAACAACTGCTCCAAAAAGCGTTATTATTTTTTTCATTTTAATCATCCTTCCCCTTTTTTAACCCTACTACCCTATAGTACTAATTATTTCGAACTCTTTTACTCTTCAAAATTAAATTCATCCAACTTAATTGAAAGATTCTCATTTGTAATAGAAAAAAATAAATCTGTTTTCCCCTTTGGAACTGTCATCGTTAAAGGGAGAACGGTATTTGGTTTTAGCGGACCAAATATATCTTCTCTCAAAATAACAGCTTCTTTATCCCAAACCATTTCCCCATCTTTATTTCCGTAACTCAGTTGATAACGGATATTTTTCATCTCAATATCCGTTTTATTAATAACAAAAAAGTAAGCCGCTGTGTCTCCTTCAGTATTATCATACAATCCAGAATACATAACTGTCACATCATTATTAAATCCCATATCCGGATGTTCCGTTACGAGTTGTTGAAATTCAGCCATCAAGGGATTATTATCAAACGTTTGACCATTGTCAGTGTTTTGTTTCGGAATGACAAGACTCAATTCATCTTTGCTTGTTTCAACAGCTGATTCCTCAGATTGGGTTGATTGATCTGACTTACCAGCATGTGTATAATCAAATACGTGTATTTCTTCTACCAATTGACTTGTGTTCATCCCTTTTAAGAGTGCTTCCTTAGAGGAATCAATCATTAGATACATTGGCATAACAGTGTTCGGTTCTAGCGTACCAAAACTATCTCCCTTTAATGTAAACGACTGCTTATCAAAAATCAATTCACTATCTGATTTACCAAATGTGTACGTAAAATGAATATCTTTCATAGCGCTAGTTGTTCGATTGATAATAAAAAATATTCCTGCAAGATTGGGTGATTCCCCATATGTTTCTCCTGTATAGATAATAGTTACGTCATTTTCATAACCCATATTCGGATTTTCTTTTACATAATCCTCTAACATACCTAATGTAGCATCTGTTTCAACAGTTAACCCTTTACTGATTTCAGCATCTTGCGGAACTAAGGTTAATCCAATCGAACTCTTTTTATCCGTTGAATCTGATGAGGTTTGCTCGGACAGAAACTCTTCATTGTCTTCAACAGAGCTTTCAATTACAGCTGAATTTCCTCCACTAGAAGCAGTTGATTGAGTGCTTTCACTGCTTACAGAATTAGACATAATTTCTTCTGTTAATTTATCTGCCAATTGACCAACATCGCATCCAACCAAAACAACAACTAAAATGAGTAGAAATCCCAACTTTTTCATTTTTTCTCTACTCCTTTCTTAAGTACCGAGTAGCATCAAGAAATGATTTTTAGCTAATTAACCTTTTCCTCCATTCTTTTTAAATTTTAAAGCTAACAGATGTGTATTTTTTATAAATACCTCTTTGTAGACTTTTATGCTTAATTTTATTGTATCCTATCTTTCTTTGATAACAAAAAGATATACTCCTAAATAGCATGATTATTTTCAGACTATTCAAACATTTTACTATTGAGCAAAAAAGACTAGCAAAGAAATGACTGTTCACAACATTCATTCCTTGCTAGTCTTTTAAATTTATCTTCAGGATGTTCTATTTAAAATAAACCTGTTTAGTTAAGATTCTTTTAAAAGTCGACATCATCTAATTGTTTGCCTTCATAATCCTCATTATACTGATTGTCACCTTTTTTGCGTTCAGTATTGTACACATCGCTATCCGTTAACGAGCGATAAAAGACCTGTTGAGAAGTAACTCTATACGGTTCGATGAAAAAAGAAATTAGAATAACAAATAGCAAGATAGCTAAAAATGCCAGAAGGAAACCTAAAATAACAAAGATTCCCTCATTAGGACTTGCTTCCAGTCTTGCTGTGATTGTTTGAATACTTCCTAATGTAAATAAACCAAAAAGAACAAACGGTACAATGTACCACAAAAGGAATGAAAGTTGTAATAAGAAAAATTTCCATTTATTTCCTTTCATCATTTCTCGACTTTGATCTAATGCCTCCATAATACTAATAGAAGGATTATCTTTCATTAAGTTCAACGCTTGGCTGTAGCTATAACTTTTAATAATACCTGGTATGATAAATAATAATGACCATAGCATAATCAAAATAGTGGTTACAATAATCAAACCGGTTGTTTTAAAGATACGTTCTTTTTTAAATGTTTGAAACATACCTTCGATAGTCAATTTTGCTCCATCCACCATATCTAAAATATTCCAAGCATAACCAGCATTCAACAATCCAGAAACGAAGCTGACTAATATACTAACAAGTGACGTTAATAAACTAGCTGTAATAGTAGGTTCAACAGCCATTGTTGAATTATCTAAATTACCTTGCATGACAGAATCAATCATTGTAAAAGAGCTTCCAGAACCAATCAAAGTAAAAATACCTTGGCTGATGGCGCCTGTCAAAACAGAAATAATAATTAAATTTAAAATAGCAACTTTCCAATTTCCTTTTAATAATTTCTTTGCGGTTCTTTTTATTTCACGTCTTTCCATTATTTTTCCTCCTTTTTACCTATGTAATAACAATCTTATCATAACTGAAACTTTATTTCTTCACAATTATTAACCTTTAGATAATTGTCTTTATTCATTTCCAGAGAGTGAGATAAAAAGCGTTTAAACCTGAATCGCTGGAGCGAATAGTCGTAAATAAAGAAGAGGCTGGGATAAAAACCCAGCCTCTTCTTTATTTACATCTGTTCATTACAAAAATTCTAAATAAAAACTTATACTATTCTTAAAGAGTCCATTTTTCGTAGTCTTCAGTCTCCATTGACTCAACCATGCCAAGCAGATATCCATTCCCGACTTGTGAGAAAAAGTCATGGTTAGATGTACCCGTAGAAATCCCGTTCATAATAACTGGATCTACATCGTTAGCTGTATCCGGAAATAACGGATCAAATCCAAGATTTTGCAATGCTTTATTTGCATTGTATCTAAGAAAGACTTTCACACGTTCTGTCCATCCAATTTCATCATACAAATATTCTGCATACTTCACTTCATTTTGATACAGTTTAAAAAGCAATTCATATGTCCAATTTTTTATTTCTTCTTTTTCATCATCAGGCAACTGATTAAATGCAATTTGGAATTTATATCCAATATACGTTCCATGAACGGATTCATCTCGTAAGATCAATTTAATGATTTCTGCTACATTTGGCAGCTTGTTATTTCCTAAATAATGCAGCGGAGCAAAAAAACCTGAATAAAATAAGAAAGATTCCAACATGACACTAGCAACTTTTCGTTGCAAATCTGTTCCATTATGGTAAATATCATTAATGGTGGATGCTTTTAATTGCAATAACTCATCTGTGTTTGTCCATTGAAAAATTTCATCAATTTCAAATTTGCTATTTAACGTACTAAAAATCGCACTGTAGCTTTTCGCATGCATGGATTCCATAAATTGAATATTGTTATACACCGCTTCTTCATGTTGAGTACGGATGGATTGTTTTAACGACTGAACACCATCTTGTGATTGAAGAGTATCCAATAAGGTTAATCCGCCAAATACTTTACCAACCATGTCTTTTTCGATTTTAGGAAGTCGTGCCCAATCGTCTAAATCATTCGATAATGGGATACGTGTATCCGTCCAAAATTGTTCTACTAATTTTTCCCATGTTAACTTATCAATCATGTCTTCAATATTGTTCCAGTTAATGGCTGTATAATTTGTTGTCATTCTAGTTCTCTCCTTTTAAATGGTGCAGCTCTCACAAGCATTCGAACCAATTTCTTCTGAATTTTCAGTAAATGTACGAACGTAGTAAATAGATTTCACACCTTTTTTCCAAGCATAATGACGTAAAATATTTAAATCACGAGTCGTTTGTTTGGTTGTGCGTCCATTTTTCCACTCATACAACCCTTCAGGAATTTCAGAACGTAAGAAGAGCGTTAAGCTCATCCCTTGATCAATGTGTTTTTGGGCTGCTGCATAAACATCAATCACTTGACGCATATCCATGTCATAAGCGGACTTATAATAAGGCATTGTGTCATTTGATAAGAAAGGTGCTGGGTAGTAAGTTTTCCCCGTCTTTTTCTCTTGACGTTCTTCAATCAAACGTGTGATTGGATGTAAACTAGATGATGTTTCGTTTACGTAACTAATTGAACCTGTTGGTGCTACAGCTAAACGGTTTTGGTGATATAAACCATCTTTCATTACCGCTTCTTTTAAAGCTGCCCAATCTTCTATAGTAGGCACTTGGATCCCATCGAACAAGTGTTGAACTTTTTCGCTTGAAAAAACAAAGTTTTCGTTGATGTACTTATCAAAATAAGTACCATTCGCATACGTAGATTTTTCAAAATTATAAAAAGTCGTACCTCTTTCTTTCGCTATTTTATTACTGGATACTAACGTATAGTAATTTAACAATTTAAAGTACACATCCGTAAATTCAACGGATTCTGGTGAACCATAGTGAATTTGATTCAACGCTAAATACGTGTGCAGTCCCATTGCCCCAAGACCAATCGTATGGTACTTATCATTCCCATTTTCAATTGACGGTACCGCATCAATACTTGATTGATCGGTAACCATCGTTAAAGCCCGAACCATCGTGTCGATTGAAGTTCCAAAATCAGACGACTTCATCAAGTTTACAATATTAGTTGAACCAAGATTACAACTGATATCTGTTCCTAAATGCTCATACGTTTGATCGTTATTGATCATTGAAGGTTCTTGAATCTGTAAAATCTCACTACACAAGTTACTCATTGTAATCGTTCCATAAACTGGGTTTTCACGATTTGCTGTATCGACGTTAATAATATAAGGGTACCCAGATTCTTGTTGCAGTTTAGAAATTTCATTTTCTAATTCACGGGCACTAATTTTAGATTTGCGTATTTCTTCATTGTTCACCATGTTGTCGTATTCTTTAGTAATATCGATATAAGCAAATGGTTCTCCATAGATACGTTCAACATCATATGGACTAAACAAATACATCTGTTCGTCGTGTGCTGCTAATTCATAGAATTTATCCGGTACAACTAGTCCAAGAGAAAGAGTTTTTACACGAATTTTTTCATCCGCATTCTCTTTTTTTGTTGAAAGAAATGAAACAATATCTGGATGGAAGACATTTAAATAAACAGCCCCTGCTCCATTACGTTGGCCAAGTTGATTAGAATAACTGAAACTATCTTCTAGTAATTTCATTACTGGAACAACACCACTTGAAGCATTATCGATTTTTTTGATTGGATCACCAGAAGCACGTAAATTAGATAAATTCACTCCTACTCCGCCTCCAATACGAGACAATTGCAATGCACTATTCACAACACGACCAATACTGTTCATGTCATCTGTTGCTTGGATTAAGAAGCAAGAAACCAATTCTCCACGTCTTTTGCGTCCAGCATTTAGGAAGGTTGGTGTAGCTGGTTGGTATCGTTGGTTTACGATCTCATCCGCAAGCCTGCTCGCCAGTTCTGTGTCTCCATCTGCTAAATATAACGCATTGAAAACGATTCGATCTTCGTAGCGTTCTAAGAAACGTTCTCCGTCATTTGTTTTAAGGGCATATTGAGTATAAAATTTAAATGCGGACATAAATGAACGAAATCTAAATTTACGGCTATAGATATCATCAAACAATGCACGCACAAATGCTCTGTCATACTTTAATAAAAATTCTTCTTCTATATAGTCTTCTTCAATTAAATAATTTAATTTTTCATCTAGAGTGTAAAAGAATACTGTATTTGGATTCACGTGTTCTAAAAAATAAGCTCGTACAGCCTCACGGTCCTTATTCAAAGGGATTTTTCCATCTACAGGTCTATTCAGTTCATTGTTTAACTTAAAATACGTAATTTCTTTTGGCTTTGATGCTAATTTAGGTTTATCCAATTTCATTCACCGCTTTCTTTAGTTGTGCAACGTCTTCTTCGTTACCTTGAAATTCAAAGGTATGTAGTAGCGGAACTTGATAATCATGGGCTAGATCTTTGGCTGTAAAAGCGAAAAGCTTACCAAAATTCAAATTCCCACCACCTGCTACTCCTTTAAAGTAGTCTTTATTATCAGCTGTTTCAATAAAATCATTTAATAGGTCTGTTGCTTCTTTATCATAGGTAGGAGTGATAATAATAAATGGTTCATTTAAAGCAAGATATGGATTCGTTGGCGTTAATTCCAGCGAATCCATATCTAATTTTTTAACAAACTTTCTTGTTTGGCCTGTCAAACTAATGTAAACAACTTTCATACTAATTGATCAAGGAGATCTGGGCGAAATCCATTAAAAGCATCCTGTCCTTCAACTGAAATAACCGGAACAGAGCTGAACCCAAGTTCTTTGACTTCATTTAACGCTTCTTCTGATTCAAAGATATCTTTTACTTCGTAAGATACACCTTTATCTTCTAAATATTTTTTAGTGAAATTACATTGCATACAATTTGGTTTAGAATAAACAATAATCGTTTTTTGAGTCATCATACATTCTCCTTTAGGTTTCTTTTTTAATGATCTTTCTTCTATTTCTCTAGTTGTATTCTACACTTATTTCTCTCTACTGGCAAATAAATAAACCACTATATATAGTGGTTTTCCTATTGACATATTCATTTTTTTCTATATATAGTGTTCTAAAATATTGCTTGTGAATATTAAAGCGAGAAGAACCTTGAGTAGATTTGTATCCAAAAACAGTTTCGTATACTTTTCACATTAAAAAAAAAGTGAAGAAAAAATAAAAGGAGAAATTTTTTTTTTTGGCTGTACATTAATCTACCAATTTCAAAAAAATATAGAATATTTTTACATTTTTCTGAATAATTCTTTTAAACCGTTTTAGAAGTGCCTAGATGAAAGTAGCGATTATTTAGTGAATAATTTAAAAGACCTAATTTTTTATTTCTACATGAAAAAAAGTTAGAAAAGCTGACTATTCAACTTTTCTAACTTTTCATTTGATGTCTCAGGAGAGATTCGAACTCCCGACCGTCCGCTTAGAAGGCGGATGCTCTATCCAACTGAGCTACTGAGACATGTACTAGCAACAAAATTAATTATAGGTAATAATGAATAAAAAGTCAACACTTTTTACGAATTAATTTAATTTTTAACAAAGAACGTTATTTTAATCAGTTGTATTTATAAAAAACTCGGTTTACAATGAGTTAATAGAAAAAGACAAGGAGGGTTTTTCATGGGATTAATTGGTGGCCTTTTAGGAAATGCTGGAAATATCAGTGAGAATGAAGCTAGAAAAAAATCAGATGGCATTATTTTAGAGTCTGAAGAAATTGATTTAGCTTTTAAGCTAGTCCGTGATTTGATCATATTTACAAACAAACGGCTAATCATTATTAATAAACAAGGAGTTACGGGTAAAAAAACAACTTATCATTCCTTACCTTATAAATCGATCAGTCGATTTTTAGTCGAAACAACCGGACACTTTGATTTAGATGCTGAATTAAAAATTTTTATTTCTAGCGCCATCGAACCAGCTATCACATTACAATTTACAAATGATAAACACATTACCACCATTCAACAAGCTTTGGCTGTCGCTGTCCTCTAGAGTATTGTCATAAAGCGTTTAGACCCATATAGGCAAAAGGAGCTAGGAAAAATTTCCTAGCTCCTTTTGCCTATTCTATTTTAATACATTTTTAAGTACTGATCTCTTTCCCATTCAGTGACTTGCTCACGGAATGCAGACCACTCAATTTTCTTCGCATTCATGAAGTTTTCATAGATGTGTCCACCTAATCCATCTTTTATAATGCTGTCATTTGCCAAATAGCCTAATGCATCCTGCAATGTTCCCGGAAGATCATGGATGCCATTTTCATGACGATCTTTTTCACTCATTGCATAGATATTACGGTTGACAGGTTCTGGTGCTTTCATTTCCTTTTTGATGCCGTCTAATCCTGCTTTTAATAGAACAGCCATAGCTAGATATGGGTTTGCACTAGGATCAACACTGCGCAATTCCACACGTGTAGACATCCCTCTTGATTGTGGCACACGAATTAGTGGCGAACGATTGCGACCGCTCCAAGCGATATAGACTGGTGCTTCATAGCCTGGTACAAGACGTTTATATGAATTCACTGTAGGATTCACAATTGCTGTAAAGGCTCTAGCATGATCTAAAATTCCAGCTAAGAATTGACGTGCTGTCTCGCTTAGTTCCATGTCTCCATCTTTGTCATAAAATGCATTTCCATCTTTAGTGAATAGTGACAGATTAAAGTGCATTCCTGATCCGTTAACACCATATAGTGGCTTAGGCATAAAAGTAGCATGTAATCCATGTTTACGCGCAACTGTTTTGACAATCAATTTAAACGTTTGAATATTATCACACGCCTCTATTGCACTAGCATATTTCCAATCGATTTCATGTTGTCCTGGTGCAACTTCATGATGACTCGCTTCGATTTCAAAACCTAAATCTTCTAATTGCAATACGATATCGCGACGACAATTTTCACCTAAATCTGTTGGAGCTAAATCAAAATAGCCACCAGCATCATTCAACTCTAGAGTCGGTTCATCTTTTTCATCTAATTTAAAAAGGAAAAATTCAGGTTCAGGTCCTAAGTTAAAATCTGTGAACCCTAATTCCTTCATTTCTTTTAGTGTACGCTTTAAGTTAGAACGAGGGTCTCCGGCAAAAGGAGTACCATCCGGATTGTAGACATCACAGATCAATCGAGCGATTTTACCAGACCCTTCAGTTGTTTCCCATGGAAATATCAACCAAGTATCTAAATCGGGTCTTAAGTACATATCGCTTTCTTCGATTCGTACAAATCCTTCAATTGAAGAGCCATCAAACATCAATTCATTATCCAATACTTTTTTTAATTGACTAATGGGTACCTCAACATTTTTAATAACTCCTAAAATATCAGTAAACATCAGTCTCAAGAAACGGACATTTTCTTTCTTTGATGTTTCTTCTACTTCTTTTCTCGTGAACTTAGCCATAGACTTTTTCTCTCCTTTTGATTAGCGTTTCCGCTATCTTATTTTATCCTATTCGATTTTGATCTAGAAATGAATGTGCTGTCTTAACACCCAAACCACTTACAGCTAAAAACTCATCATGCAGTATTTTACGAACATCATCATCTGTCATCACTTTAGTTATTTCTTGCTCTCTGGCTTTTTCTTTGTTTTGTTGCAATTCATATATTCGCTTGATGCCTGCCATATTGATTCCATCAGATAAATAATCTTTAATTTCAAGAAGAACATCAATGTCATTCAAAGAATACATTCGACGATTTCCTTCATTACGTAATGGATGAATCAAATCTTGCTCTTCGTAATAACGTATCTGTCGGGCAGATAAATCAGTCAGCTTCATAACTGTACCAATCGGAAATACCGATCGTGAACGCCGTAGTTCTTTCTCACTCATCCTAGACCTCCTTTCGATTACTTTTATAGAATATCAGTCTTTTTTTTCGATGTCAACAAAAAAATGCACCAAATGTTAGAAAACCTAACACGTTATACCGAACAATTAATTTAAATAAAAATAATTCGTTCCGATTAAAATCCAACAATTGAACTATACCAATTTTAAAAAACTAAAAAAAGAACCTGTGAATAGCTTATTCACAGGTTCTTTTCGTATTTTTAGTAAAGAGGTCAATACAATGTTAGGTACTTATCTTTTTCCCATTCAGACACTTGTTCACGGTATGCAGCCCATTCTATATGTTTGGCACTGACAAAACTTTTATAAATGTGATCTCCTAATGCATTTTGCACGACTTTATCTTCTTGCAAGTATTTTACAGCATTGTGCAACGTAGACGGAAGATCTTTGATGCCTTTTTTATATCTTTCTTCTGAAGACATACGGTAAATATTACGGTCGATTGGTTGAGGAACTTTGCTTTCTTTCTTCACACCATCTAATCCCGATTGCAATAATACTGCTACTGCTAAATAAGGATTTGCACTAGGATCTACGCTTCGTAACTCTATTCTTGTAGAGATCCCTCTTGAACTTGGAATACGCACTAGAGGTGAACGATTGCGAGCACTCCATGCAATGTATACAGGCGCTTCGTATCCAGGAATCAATCGCTTATAAGAATTTACAGTAGGGTTACAAATCGCTGTATAGCCTAAAGCATGATCCAAGATACCTGCTAAGAAATGATAAGCTGTTTTACTTAAACCAAGTTCATCCGATTCATCACATAAAGCATTTCCTTCTTTGTTAAACAAAGACATATTAAAATGCATTCCAGAACCACTTACTCCAAATAAAGGTTTTGGCATAAAGGTAGCATGTAGCCCATGTTTACGAGCAACAGTTTTAACAATCAACTTAAAGGTTTGGATATTGTCACAAGCTTCTACTGCACTCGCGTATTTCCAATCGATCTCATGTTGACCTGGAGCCGTTTCATGATGGCTAGCTTCAATTTCAAACCCTAATTCTTCAAGTTGTAAGACAATGTCACGACGACAATTTTCACCTAAATCTGTTGGCGCAAAATCGAAGTAGCCACCATTATCATTTAACTCAGTTGTTGGTTTTCCATTCTCATCTAATTTAAACAAGAAAAATTCCGGTTCAGGTCCTAAATTAAATTCTGTATAACCTTCTTCTTCCATTTCTTTTAGAACGCGTTTTAGATTATTTCTAGGATCTCCCGAGAAAGGCGTGCCATCTGGATTATAAATATCACAAATCAAACGAGCAACTTTTCCATTTACTTCTTCCCATGGGAAAATCAACCATGTAGATAGATCAGGGCGTAAAATCATATCACTTTCTTCAATTCTTACGAATCCATCAATGGAAGAACCATCAAACATCATTTTATTTTCCATAACTTTTTCCAATTGACTAATGGGAACCTCAACATTCTTGATGGTTCCGTCAATATCTGTAAACATCAATCTTAAATAACGAACATTTTGTTCCTTGGCACTAGTTTCTATTTCTTTGCGCGTAAAATTCTTCATTTTGTTTATCTTTACTCCCTTTTATAATAATTTTTTTATTTTTTCACTATGAAAAACTAAAAGAAGCGTGAAGGACCTTTGGGGTTCATTCCGCGTAGAGCTAAAAATTCATCTTGTAGAATTCGACGAACGTCTTCATCCGTTAAAACAGATTGCTCTTCGTTTTCAACTTCTTTTTCTTTTAATTCATAAATACGTTTTATTCCTGCCATATTGATGCCATCTGCTAAGTAGTCTTTGATTTCTAGAAGAACATCTATATCATTTAAAGAATACATCCTTCTGTTCCCCTCATTACGTTCAGGAGAAATCAATTCTTGTTCTTCGTAATAACGAATTTGACGCGCAGATAAGTCCGTCAATGTCATGACTGTCCCAATTGGAAATACAGACATGGAACGCCTTAGCTCTTTCTCCTTCATGAGAATCCTCCCATCTAGCCTATTACTACATTAACAATCTCTTTTAAAAATGTCAAAAAAAATTTACATTATCAAACTCATTTTCAAAAATATTCAACATTTAGCTCATTTTTAGATTAAAAAAACAGTTCTTCTACAGCAGAACTAACGGCTAACTTGACATGCTCATAGGTCAAACCACCTTGGACATATAGAGTATACGGCGCTCGAATAGGACCGTCAGCTGTTAATTCCATGCTTGAGCCCTGGATAAAGGTACCCGCCGCCATAATGACATCATCTTCATAACCAGGCATGTAAGCACCAATTGGAGAAACATGGGCATTAATAGGAGAATATTTTTGAATCGTCTGTGCAAATTTAACCATTTTTTCTTTGTCATTCAACGAAATCATTTGAATTAAATCCGTCCGCTTGTCATTCCATTTTGGCGTACTTTCAATACCACAAGTATCTAAAAGGGCAGCTGTATAGACAGCGCCTTTTATCGCTTCACCCACTGTATGAGGAGCCATAAAAAAGCCTTGATACATTTCCTGCAAACTGTATAAAGAAGCCCCAGCTTCTCTACCAATGCCAGGAGTAGTCAAGCGATACCCGCAAGCATCAATCAGTTCTGTTCTTCCAACAATGTATCCACCTGTTTTAGCTAAACCTCCACCTGGATTCTTGATTAATGATCCAGCCATCAAGTCTGCTCCAACTTGGATTGGTTCTTGTTCTTCCACGAATTCTCCATAACAATTATCCACAAAAACAACAATTTCTGGATTGATTCCTTTAACAAATTGAATCATTTCTTCAATCTGGCTTATCGTAAATGACGGTCTGCTTGCATACCCCCTAGAACGTTGGATAGCAACCATTTTTGTTTTCGTATTTATTTTTTCTTTTATTGTTTCAAAATCCACTGCTCCATCTGACAATAAATCTACCTGATCAAATCCCATTTGGTATTCTTTAAATGATCCAATGCCATTTCCAGTAACCCCCACGATTTCAAGCAGTGTATCATAAGGTGTCCCAGTGATATACAACAAATCATCTCCTGGGCGCATCACACCAAATAAAGCCGTTGAGATAGCATGTGTCCCAGAAATAATCTGTGGTCGAACTAAACCCGCTTCAGCTCCAAAGACTTCAGCATAAACTTCTTCTAAAGCGTCTCTGCCATAATCATCGTACCCATATCCTGTGGTGGGAGTAAAGTGTTGTTCTGTAATTTTTTTATTTCTAAAACTTTGCAAAACTTTATTTTGATTAAACATTGCTATTTCATGGATCTGATCATGGATAGGCTTGATTTTTTCTTCTACTGTTTCAATTTTTTTTATTAATTCGGGGGCATAGTGTTTGTTCCAACTCATGACGTTTGATTCTCTCCATTCCATTTTGACTCTGCTTTCGCATAGCCTTTTACTACATAAATATTTTTTTCTTCGTCGTATTCTTCGGAATCAACCAACGTTTCTCTTTTTAATCGAACCAACTGCTCTCCACGACTAACGTCAACTTCAATTCGGTAAGGGACCATCAATTCTTTCATTTTGTTCATGATTTCAGATAGCAATTGATCAATATCTTCAGGATTATTCGCTGAGATAAAGACATTAGGGAAAAGCGATGGATAAAATGCATCCTCAACGAGATCTTTTTTGTTGTATACAGTGATCATTGGAATAGATTCCATACCTAATTCTTTCAACAACTGAACTACTGTCTGTTCATGTCCCGCCATATTTTCAGCAGAAGCATCTACTACATGCAGCAACAGGTCAACACCCTTCGTTTCTTCTAACGTTGATTTAAAGGATTCAATCAATTGGGTTGGCAAATCTTGAATAAAACCAACGGTATCTGTTAAGGTCACCGTCATTCCACTTGGCAATAACAATTGACGGGTTAATGGATCTAAGGTCGCGAACAATTGATTTTCTTCGTACGTATCTGCTTGAGTCAATTTATTTAACAACGTAGATTTTCCGGCATTTGTATACCCCATTAAACCAATTTGGAAAGTTCCACTCTCCTTACGTTGTTCACGCGTACGACTACGGTGCTTCTCAGTTTCAGAAAGGTCTCGTTTGATATCAGTAATTTGATCACGAATATGACGACGATCCGTTTCTAATTTTGTTTCCCCCGGACCACGTGTTCCAATTCCTCCACCTAACCGTGATAAGTTGATTCCTTGACCAGCTAATCGTGGCAACAAGTATTGCAATTGAGCTAACTCAACTTGTAATTTCCCTTCTTTACTTTTAGCGCGCATAGCAAAGATATCTAAGATCAATTGAATACGGTCAATCACTTTCACATCATCCAAAAGAAGCTTTTGAATATTTCTTGTTTGTCCAGGTGTTAGACCTTGATTAAAGATAACAGTGTCTACTTCTAGTTCATCCACTAAAGAGATCAACTCTTCCATTTTCCCTTTGCCTAAAAAAGTACGTGAATCGACTCGATCTCTTTTTTGGGTAAGTTCCCCCACTACTTCTCCAAGAGCTGTTTCTGTTAATTGTGCCAATTCTGTCAACGAATAACGGAAATCTTGGTCACTTTCTCTTGTTTGTACCCCTACAAGGATGACGCGTTCTACTGTTTCAGCTGTTTCTTTTGTTTCCATTCCGCTCACCTTCTATTCTAGTATTTTAATGAAATGCCTAAACTTAATCTCTTAAAAATCTTTTTACTTCTTTTTTGATGTGTTCTTCTTTTTCAGGAGAAGCCAATAGGTCAAACCATACTACGTTTTCTAATCGATTTTTAAACCACGTAAGCTGACGTTTAGCATATCTTCTTGAGTTCTGTTGGATGGCTTCTTTTGCTTCTTGCAAAGTAGCCTTTTTTTCAAAATAGGGAACCAATTCTTTGTACCCGATTCCTCTTGAAGCTTGGGCATCTGGTAATTGTCTTTGATAAAGCCAATCAGCTTCTTGAATCAACCCTTTTTCAAACATCTGATCTACACGAAGATTGATTCGCTGATATAATTCTTCTCGATCAGTCGTTAACCCAATAATTTTAGCATCATAGAGCAGTTCTTTCTCTTTGCGCTCACTTTGATAACTAGAAAAGGGTTGACCAGTTACATGATACACTTCAAGAGCACGAATGACACGCCGACGATTATTAAAATGGATATTTTCAGCAGCACTAGCGTCCACTTTGATTAACTGTTCCCATAAATAGTGATTCCCTTTTTCTATAGCTATGGCTTCTTGTGCTTCACGAAAAGCTGGATCATTCTCGCCACTTCCGCCAAAGGTTACATCATATAGTAACGATTCAATATATAACCCCGTACCACCCACAATAATTGGCACTTTCCCTCTTGCAGAGATTTCCTCAATCAAAAACCGTGCTCGTTTTTGAAAGTCAGATACTGCATAACTCGTTTCGACGTCTACTTCGTCAATCAAGTAATGCGGAATTTCTTGTTGCTCTTCTTTGGAAACTTTAGCTGTTCCAATAGTTAAGTTGCGGTAAATCTGCATAGAATCGCCACTAATGATTTCACCATTGACAGCTTTAGCTAACGAAAGGCTTAAACTTGTTTTTCCAACAGCCGTTGATCCTACAATGATAATGATTTTTTTCTTTTTCACGCTATTCTCCTTCATACTACCACTTATTTCTGATCTCAAGAGCCTTCTGAGGGTAATCAGTAATGATACCTGCTACTTGCTTGCTTAAACAAAATTGGATGTCTTCACTTTTATTGACGGTCCAGACACGTACTGGAATCTCAAAAGTTCCAAAAAGACTCTCTTTTTTGAACCAACTCAATTTAGGATGCCACATCTTGACTGGGATATCTGGATCTAAAAAAGTGAGGTTTTCACCATTATTTTCAAATAATAGTGCGATTTTACAAGAAGGATCTACTTCTTTTAGTCGAATCAATGTTTGATAATTAAAACTAGCATACTCTATAGTAAAGGGCCAACTATTTTCAGCTACAAAAGCGAGTACTTTTTCCTCAATACCAGGATATGAATAACGATCCGTTTTGAGCTCAATATTAACTAATCCTTTGTAATCAACTTCTGCAAGAAAATTAAAAACTTCCTTTAAAGTGGGGATACAACAATTGCTGTATTCAGGATCAAGCCAACTGCCTGCATCCAATTTTTTTAGTTCTGTTAACGTTAAATCTTGAACTCTGCCTTTTCCATTTGTTGTCCGATCAACCGTCTCATCATGGATAACGATTATTTCCTTATCTAAACTTAAATGCACATCTATTTCAATGCCGTCGCTTCCTACTCGAACAGCTTCTTCGATTGCTTCTAATGTATTTTCTGGATGCGTTCCTCTACTTCCACGATGAGCAATAATTTCCGTATGGTTCATAACGTACGATCCCTCCATTGCTTACATTCTTAATAATTATAGCATATTTCTATTCTATGCCCTATAGATAGCTCTATTTCATCGCATGAAACAGTCGTCTTTTTCTCTAAAGTAACGTACAATAGAGTCTGTCAAAAGGAGGAATTAAGATGTATTTAACGATTGAAGAAACCGCAGAATATTTAGATCTGTCCATCACCGATATTACACGTCTTATTCGTGAGAAACAGATTCGCACTTTATCAGATGGCGAAACCACTTTAATTTATAAAGAACAATTTAATTTATATTTACAGGAGATTGAAAAATACAAAAAAGACTTACAAGATTATTTAAACGAACCTATTCCTGAAGACATTGATATAAAAGACGAAGATTAAGCACAAAAAACTTCCGCTAATACCTATTAACGGAAGTTTTTTGACTATTAAGTTCAATCGTTTTCTTATACTTTAGTGTGTTGCTTTCGTTTTTCCTGTCCAATCACGATAACCGCCTTTAAGATGGTGAATGTCCGTGTGACCTTCTTTGCGCAAACGAACAGCTGCTCGTAAACTAACAGCTTTATTATGATCATAAAGATAAACAGGTTGGTCTTTTCTTATTTCAACGATGCGTGTTTTTAAAGTTGAATAAGGAATATTTCTAGCTCCTAAGATATGTCCAGCATCATAATCTTTTTTCTCACGAACATCAATTAACTGAACTTTTCGCATATCTTTTTTAAACTCTTCCTCTGTCAATTCTACTGAAGCATTTTTGCGTCTGAAATAACTATAAATTTCGTAACCTGCCCATACAATAATGATGATCCATAAAACGATATTAATCAATTGACCTATATCCAATTCTCACTTGCCCCTTTCAACTCGTTATACAGGAGTAATTGTACACAAGAATGGGGTCTTTTACTAGCTTTTTTTTATTACCAGCGTTTTTTACAGACTTTATTTAGCACTTAATGAGGCATACTGATCAATGAGTAGATCTTTTGCGCTTCTATATCTATAATACTTTCAAAACGCCATCCATATAAGCTATACTTGCCATTTTTCGACACAGCAATCGGAGCGTTATCCGGCAAATCTAGGATGGGTTTAACCGCCTTTTCATCAAAATCCAATTGCCCAAATTCAAAATCTCCTGTTTCAAGTTCTAATTTCACCGCTTTTTTAGCAAAAACTCCATAAACGGGGGTATTTCTTGTAGCCTGACTTAAATAAGGAAAAACAAGACGCTCGTTCATGGTTACTTTAGGAATTTCCATAAATGACTGATCTACCATAAAAGGGTATTGGTAATTCAATAGCAATTCATCATCTGAAAAATCAGAAGGTGTATAGGTAATAAAAGTGTCATCATGAACAAAAAAACTAGAAACTTGACTCTTTAATCGTAAAGATTCGTTCGTTCGAGTATCTCCCATATAAAGATCACCCGTTTCAAGAGAAAAATCATCTTTGTTATCTACATATAAATACAAATTAGAAGAATACCAGGCAGGAGTCAGCGAAGTAGAAGGAACGGGAACAACTTCATTTGTTTCAACGTTCCAATTGCCAACAACCATTTCTGGCTCTGACTGATAATAAGAAATGAATACCTGATTTTGATTTGCTGGGTTCCAGTTTACGTTAACAATCCCTTTAGTTACTAATGGTAATTTTTGTATAACCGTTCCATTTAAGTCAACTATTCTTAACTCTCCACCATCTTCACCAACAACTTGAAGCAACACTTGTTGCTGATCTTCTGAAATAACAGAAGTTAAAATAATACCCTCTGCTTCATAAACAGGATTGATCTCACCTGTAAAAATATTAAAAATAGATAAGCTGTCATTATTTATTTCACCAGTGTGAAGCAAAACCTCTTCATCTGACATCCATCCAATTACTTTTCTAAAACTTTCATACTCTATTGGAATTTCCTTATATGATAAAGGATTTATTTCTGGGTCAGGAGCTTCAGTTGGTTGTTTTTTAGTGCAACTTATTAAAAATAAGGTCGCGGAAAAAAGTAAAATAACTAAGCTGAAAATATTAGGCTTTTTCTTTTTTCTTTTCATTCTAATCACCTTATTTTTGATTTTTTAGGATTCTCCCTCACGAAAGTATTCTTACCATCTCACTTGATTATAACATACGACATATGTTTAAACACATATTATCCTTTATATAACAGCATCAATGAATGTATCCCATACAAAAACGCACTGATAGCGGAACAAAAAAAGACAACATCAGTACTTTACCGATGTCGTCTTTTTTATTCCGCATAACTTTACTTTTTTAACAGCTAAAGAGATGATTAAATTAAAGCGTTCCATTTAAATGTTCTTTGATTAGAGAACTAGCTCCCACTACTCCTGCATTGTTTCCTAATTGAGCTAATCTAATTTTTGTCGTTTCACGAATGGTTGGATAAGTAAACTGATCAAAATACATTTTGATTTGATCAACTAGAAATACTCCAGCATTCGAAACACCTCCGCCAATTACAATGGTAGATGGATTTAACGTATTTGCAACACTCGCACATGCTAAACCTAAAAAGTAAGCTACTTTTTCTACCACTCGAACAGCTAATTTATCATTTTCTTTTGCAAAATCAAAAACGTCTTTGGCAGTTATTAATTGACCATCGTCAATATTGTATTTCAACTGTGATTCGCCAGCATAATCTTCTGAAAAATCTCTAGCTAAACGTACAACTCCTGTAGCACTTGCTACGGTCTCTAGACAACCTTTCTTTCCACAAGTACAGTCGTACCCATCTGGATCAACTGTAATGTGTCCAAGTTCTCCTGCTGCCCCAGCAACACCATGAATCAAACGGCCGCCAGCAATAATTCCACCACCAACACCAGTTCCTAAAGTGATAAAGACAACATCTTCTTCATTCGCTCCAGCACCCTTCCAGCGTTCTCCAAGAGCCGCTACATTTGCATCATTATCGATAGCAAAAGAAATTCCAGTGCCTTCTTCGATCATTTTTTTAACAGGTTGGATTGTTTTCCAATTCAAGTTGTACGCACCAATAACGGTTCCAGCTTTGCGATCGACCGTTCCAGGCGATCCCATTCCAATACCAATGAAGTCATTTGGAGTTAATTGATATTTTTCAAGCTGTTCATTGATAGATTCAACAATTGCTGGAACAATTTTTGATCCATTTTCCCTTGCGTCTGTTACTAGACTCCATTTCTGTTGAATATCCCCTTCACTTGTTAGAATTGCAAACTTTACAGTTGTTCCACCTAAATCGATTCCAATGATTTTTTTTGTCATAATACTTCTTCCTCCACATTCAACTTATTATTTTTTTGATTGTTCTTCTTCTTTACGATGCTCTTGCTTCAAAATCAGTAAAGCGGGCAAATATTCATCATTTTCTATTAGCCCGTTTTCATGCAATTTTTTTAACTCGACCATCATTAATTCAATATCCCACATTCGTTTTCCAATATACACATAAATCCCAAAACGTTTCAACAATTGCTGTACATCATATAATGTTCTCATTGCTTCACTCCTCAAAGTCCAAATAAAGAGACAGCGGTACTTCGGTAACCAATATAAGCTAGAATAATAACCAATAATAGAAACAGTCCACCATATATCAAGCGCTCATTTCGCCATATTTTAAGCGGGTTAGGCACACTGATTGCTGTGGCAAGTAAGAAACCGCCTAACAATCCCCCAAGATGTCCTGCCATATCAATTGAGGAACTAAATATTCCAAATACGATATTAATAATAATCAACATACTAAAACTTTTTGCCATTTGCTGGATTGCTGGATTGTGTTTAAACGTCTGCCCCAGCATAATAGTCGACCCAAATAAGCCAAATAAAGCAGTGCTCGCACCAGCGGATAATGCGTCACTAAATGCAAAACTCGCAAGATTTCCAGCTATACCGCTAAGCAAGTAAATTCCAGCAAATCGTAAATGACCAAACATCCCTTCTAATTGTTCGCCTAAGTAATACAGAATCACCGAATTCATTAATAAATGAATAAATCCAATATGCAAGAACATGGGTGTAATTAATCTCCACCATTCTCCTAAAACAATATACGGATTAAACTTTGCTCCATATTTTACTAATGTAGCAACGTTAGTACTTCCACCATCTAACGTCATTAAAACAAACGCTAAAATTTGAATAGTCAAAAGAGCATAAGTTACGACTGGCTTCCTAAAAAAACGCTTTAATTTCATTTGGGTACTGTATTCCAAATCATCAACTCCATTCTATAACTAAATAAACCGGTTAAAAATCAGACTGATCAAATAACCTCTACTATTTATTATAGCATAAAGCTGCTTATTCTTAACACTAATACTGAATTTCCTTTTATCAATTTACACATAAAAATACTGTTGAAATTTAGCTAATCAACTAAAATTCAACAGTATTTTTTTCAATAAACACATCAACAAATGAGTTTACTCCATATTTCCAATATCTTTGCTTAGATTGCTAATAGCATCTAAGTTTTCTTTTGTATGTTTACCTTTTGAATCTTGATGTTTCTCATTCTTATTGGGTTTAAGAACTGAAATAGTAACGATTTGACTTGGATTTAAATAGCACGAAACACCTTTATCATCTTCTAATAAGACAAAACTTTCTAATAATTCTCCATCTTCATCAGTTACCTTATTTAGCAGTTGTTCAGCAGAACTATTGAAAATTACTGTTTTTCCATTACTTAAATGTACTTCACTTTTATCCATCTTCAAAACCACCTCTTCATTTATTGCTTTTAGTATAGCAAATAGAAGTCGGTGAACCTAATGCTATGCTCTTCGAATTCATTTTCTCCAAATAAAAAAAGCTGAAAGAAAATCTTTCAGCTTTATCTATATAGATTTCATTTTTTGCGAATTGAAATAACAAAAATGTTATTTTGTTTCACGATGTAAAGTTACAACACGTTCGCGCGGGCAGTATTTTTTGAATTCAACACGGTCCGGACTGTTACGTTTGTTTTTCTTTGAGATGTAATTACGTTCTTTACATTCTGTACATTCCAATGTGATGTTTACACGCATGATTTTCCCTCCAAGCATTAAACAGTATTTGAAGACATAGTTGTTGTCTTCTGACTTAAATATCATATCACTTTTTGTATAAACATGCTAGCATTTTTTTAGAGGATGTAAAGTTTTTTTACTTTACGCTCTTTATTTCAAACTAATTATTATCCATCAATACACTGGCTAATTCATTATAATCCATCTCACTTGATACTTCATAAGAGCCCGGACGAATAAGCGCAGCATAACTATTCTCTTCTAAAAATTCATCAAAGTCAAAAGCATCTTCAATTAATCCTTGCTCTTGTAGTTGCTTACTAGCAACACTGCTTGGATCTCCTTCATTGATAATAAGTGTGATTTTTTTCTCGCTAGGTTCAGACGATTCTGACTCGGCACTCTCCGCTGATTCACTTGTTGCTTCTTCTTTAACGTCGGCAGATTCACTTGTTTCCGTTTCTTTTTCTAAATCAGCAACTTCTTTATCAGCTAACAAAGCTTCATACTTTTCTTTGTAGGATATTTCTTCTTTAGTTGGGACAGTTTCTTCAATTTTCTCATTTTCAGAGGCGATTGGTTGAACATCATAAAGGAAAAGTCTATATCCTGCAAGAACAATAGCAGAAACTAAAAATCCTAATGCTAAGTAGCGTAATGCCGGTTTACTCATGTTCTTATTCTCCTTTATTAGGGATTAATTATTTTTAACATATTCATCGATAACAACTTTTACAGTTGCTTCAGATAAACGTGTTTGCATAACAATATCTTCAACTGCTACACCTTGTGTATATAAACTAACGACATGCTTCTTCAAAACATCATGAATCTTAGCTGATGTTGGTGTTTCTGTTACTTGGATATTCATCTCTTCCTCTAATACTGAAACACGTTTTTTCAAACTATAAATGTCTTGTAGCAATTGCAGAGACAATTCTTCAAATTCTTCTTTAATTTTCTCGCCATTATCTTTTTTATAAAATGACCAGCCAATTAACGCAACCGCAATGACTAATAAGATAATCACAATTATCCATAAGTCCATCAAATTCACCTCTTCTTTTTAATCTCAAATTCAAGTTTAACATACCTTAGTTAAAAAAAATACTTTGTAAAATAAACTTAATAATTTAATGAGTTAGCAATGTATATTAGCGAATTAGGAAAAACAGCATTTAAATTCAAAAATTATTAAGTACACTCCTGATCGCTATAAAAAAAAGACTTTACCAAAAAAATCAGGCAAAATCTTTTTATTCTAACACTTATTCTTCTGTGTCTTCATTATGTTCTTCAGCAATTTCTCCCGAAAGATTTTTGTAGTCGCCAACTTGGAAGTAAGCATCTAAAACTTTCCGAGCAACAATTGTATTTTCATGATTGGTATTCGTATTTGGCAGATAAGGAACAATAACAAATACCGCTATTTCAGGATTATCATAAGGAGCATAACCAACAAAAGTTCGGTTGGTGGTAAGCTCTCCTATCCTGTCAGTTTGATCTCCGTAGTATGGCGCTTCGGCAGTTCCGGTTTTACCGGCAACTGTATATTCAGCACCTCTAAAGTAACTTGTGGCTGAACCATTCGCCCCATTCGTTACTTGGTACATCCCCTGTTGGACACGACCCATTTCTGTTTCACCAACGTCAATAATATTCAAAACTTCTGTTTCTAACTGCGTTTGAACAGCGCCCAAATTTCCATTTGCATCTGTTGATCTGATTTCATCTATCAAACGAGGTGCAATCCGTTTTCCACCATTTGCAATCGTGGATACATATTGCAACAATTGGATTGGAGTATACGTATCATACTGACCAAATGAAAATTGCAAAGCCAAACCAGGATTATCTGCTGTTCCTAAAAATCCAGAACCTTCACCTGGCAAGTCAATTCCTGTCTTCACACCTAATCCAAATTGAGCATAATAATTCCTCATTTTTTTTATAACTGCTTTGTAATCGATGTCTAAAGCCATATTTTTATAGTAATCGTACTCTCCACCCATGCGCAAGGCAATTTTTGACATATACACGTTAGAAGAACGTTCCAATGCAGTAATGTCATTAAGCGCAATGCTACCGGAGCGGTTGAATACTGAACTGATAGGCTTAGCACCTGCGAGCTGTAATGGTTCATCAACTAACGTATTGTCTGCCAGTGTGATAGCCCCATCCATATATCCAGCCAGTACAGTTGCCGGTTTGACTACGGAACCCATTTGGAAACTTGAATTAATAATATCTAATGTGGCATCCTCAATTTCTCCAGTTTTTGCATTTCGTTTTTGACCGGTCATCGCTAATATTTCACCATTGTTTGGATCAGCTGCCACAACATATATACTGTTATTCAGCCCTTCACTTTCAGTTGCTACAGATTGCTTTGCAATATCTTGAACGATCTTTTGATAGTCCATATCTATTGTTAAAACGAGGTTATCGCCTTTTTCGCCTGCATAACTTTGGATCGTGTTGACGATATCACCATTTTGATTCGTTTCAGTTTCTGATTTTGACTTTGAACCACTTAAAACTTCTTCATATTGCAATTCCAAGTCACTTTTTCCGACTCGATCGTTACGAGCGTAACCTTGTGCTAGATAAGTTGCTGCCTTATTCTCAGGCAGACCTTCAGATTCACTTGTAACATTCCCTAAAATACTTTTAAGCATATCTTTTTCAGGATAAGTTCTGACCCAATCCGTACCCGTATCGATTCCTGGTAATGCCAAGAGATTTTCACTTACTTTTGCGATTTCGTCATTCGTCACATTTTCGCTTTTAATGTTGATTGTTGATAAAGCATAACCGCCATTCATTCGTTTAAAAATAGCTGCCGCTTCTTGTTCTTCTACTGTAAATTGAATGTCTTCATCAGTCACACTATCAACTTGAAGTTGATAAAGTTCTGTACCGCTTAAAGTTTCCTTTTGTTTCTCGCTTATGCGTTTATTCACTTTTTTTTTCGTCCAGAGCAATCCAGAAATCTTTTAAGTCTCGTTTTGACAAATCAAAACCACTCTCTTGTTCAAATTCCGTAACATTCGGCATCTCGATGTACTTCGCTAGATTTAAAGCAATTTTAGCCATATCTTCACTAGAAACACTTCGGCCTCTTGTATAAGTAATCGCTTGAAGAGCTTCATTTCCGACTAATTTACGATGCTGACTATCGTAAATTTCACCTCGAGGAACGGTTCCAGTTGCCAAGGTAGTCTCAGTTCGCTGAACTTCTGTTTCAAATTCTTCACCTTTAACAATTTGCAAATAACCCAATCTAAGAATTAACATAGCAAATAGTAGAAAGACCGTGAAGAATAAAAAATTCAACCGAAAAGGAATATGTGATTTTTTCTTCTTATTATTTTTAGTTGTTTTCAAAAAAGACACCTTCCTGTTCAAATTACTGGTCCCATTGTATCAAATTTGTTTTGAATTAACTACTGATTAAAGAAAACTTTAATTATTTCATCTCATTCTATGCTATTCTAGTACTTGGAAGAATTACTAGTTCGTTAATGGAGTTGAAACTTATGCAAAAAACAATGCAGACCTTTATTCAGAAACAATGGCCCTTGTTGTTGGCTTTTTTTGTTCCTTTCTTTACGATGGCGCTTATTTATATTTTTCAAGGCGTTTATCCTTTTGGAAATGATTCTCTACTAACAGTCGACTTAGGACAACAATACATTGATTTTTATTCCTATTATCGACAAACCTTTTTTGATGATCCAACTACATTTTTTTATTCTTTTTCTAAAGCTATCGGCGGAGATATGATGGGGTTATGGGCCTATTACTTGACCAGTCCTTTTAATTTATTATTTTTACTCTTTCCGCATACTCAAATCGTGTTAGCAGTAACTTGCTTGACTCTTTTAAAAATTAGTTTAGCAGGGTTGAGTTTTGGCTATTTATTAAAAAAATCATTCAGTGGAACAGGCTTTATCTTAGCTGCCTTTTCAATTAGTTACGCTTTAATGGGGTACACGATTGTTAACCAATTAAACATCATGTGGTTAGACAGCCTTATTTTTCTGCCGCTTATTGTGATGGGGCTTGAACAATTGATTGCTGAAAAAAAAGGATTGCTTTACTCTATTTTTCTTGGACTAATGTTGTTCGCAAATTATTACATTGCTTATATGATCTGTCTTTTTCTAGTAGGTTATTTCATCTTTCGTTTGACCGGTGTTTCTTATCCAAAGGGAATTCGATGGAAAACCAAATTTACAAACATACTCACTTCAATTGGATTATTCATCTGGCATTCTCTATTAGGAGCAGGATTAGCAGGGGTTTTACTGCTGCCAACGTTTCATTCTCTTATGGAAAGTAAAGCCAGTTACACAAAATTTGAATTTGACTGGGAATTAGCCTATCCGTTTCCAGAAATGGTATCCAAATTATTTGTTGGTGCTTTTAATTTCGACCAAATGCCTTCTGGTTATCCTAATTTATTTATTGGCAGCTTAGCACTGGTTTCGTTTCTTTGTTACTTCTTTAACCGTTACTTTTCAAAAAAAGAGCGATTGACCGCCTTAGTACTGATGATTCTATTTATTGTTTCAATGAATTTAGAAGCCTTCAATAAAATCTGGCATGCTATGCAGTATCCTATCTGGTACCCTTATCGTTTTTCGTTTGTGGTTTGCTTCTTTATGTTAATCAACGGATTTAGAAGTTTTATGCATTATGAAGGTATGAGACCAATTAGTACACTTGTCAGTATGTTACTGACAGCCTTAGTAAGTTTTTACGTTTACACTGAGAAATTTGATTTTATCTATACTGAACAAATCATATTAACAGTTCTTTTTACCTGTATGATCATCTTTTTCTTCATTATCAAACCACAACAATACACTTGGCTGCCTATTGCACTCTTTCTTCTCACTGCAGTAGAAATGGGTGTAAATGCTCAGATTGATTTATCCCGTTTGAGTTATGTTGATCAAGACAGCTTCACGGTTTACCAAACTGGAATGGATGCTAGCATTGATGCGATTCAAGACATGGATGATGATTTTTATCGTGTCGAAAAAACATTTTTACGAACAAAAAATGATAGTTTTCAAGCGAACTACCCTAGCGTAACTCATTTCAGTTCGACTTTTGAGCGAACCATACCTGCATTATTTGGCAGTCTTGGTTTTCCTGTAGGAGATGGTTTTCTTGCCTATTCTAACGGAACCCTGTTAACAGATGCTTTATTTGATATTCAATATTACATGAGCGAAAAAAATGATTTCTATCTTGAGGAAACCAACCAACCTTTAGGCGTCAAAAGTACCCGATTGAAAGAATCTTTTAGCCGGACGCAACAAGTACCATCATTAATAGATTCTTTACTGATCCCTTCTGTTTCAAATGCTAAAAAAAAGGAATTCGAACTTAATGACATGCAGACAAAACCCGATTTACGCTCTTACACACAAATTGGCGAAACGGATAAGACGTTTATTTACGAAAATCCAAATGCTTTACCAATTGCTTTCGGAAGTTCTGATTCTATCCTAAACGTTTCTTTAATAGAGGATCAACCGATTCAGTTACAAGAAGCGATTTTACAAGCTTTGACCGATAATCGAGTTACAGAGCAGTTCTTTGTGCCTAGCGATTTTGACAGTACCGTATACCAAAATGTGACCCTTTCTGATGCTCTTAACGAGAAGATTTACCGGAAACAAGTTTTGAATAACGATGCATCCGTGAGTTTTCAATTTACACCGGAAACGAATGATTCCTACTATTTAACGCTTAGCCCTAATATTAAAGAAGAAGATGTTAACTTATTTTTAAATGGAGAACCGTTCACTCAATATGAGACATATAGAGATCAATTAGTTTTAAATATTGCCAGTCAAAATAAAGAAGATACACTTACGTTTAAAATTGAATTAGAAGAATCTACGATACGCTTAAAAGACTTTCAACTGTACCGTTTGAATTCAACCGTATTTGAGTCAGCTATCCAAACTTTAAAAGCTGGTGGCATAGCCATTGAGGAATATGGTAATACATCTTTTAAAGGCACAGTAGACATTCAACAAAACCAAGAAGTCTTAATGACTACTATTCCGTATAATGAAGGTTGGTCTGTTAAAGTAGATGGTGTTCCTACTCAAACAAAGAAAGCTTTAGACAGTTTGTTAGTTATTCCTATTGCTGAAGGTAAACACGTTGTTGAATTTAATTATACGACACCTTTATTTTTTGAAGGAACCATTTTAACAATCCTTTCGGCAATGCTAATTTTCGTTACAAGTCTTTTCTTCAAAAAAACTTTAAAGGTGGAAACCAATGAATGCATCAATAAAAATAGTTCAACCTAGAATACCTGGCAACCTAACAGCTTCGCATTTTGATGAGATTGATGACGAGTCTTATTACACTAATTGTCAATTTCATAACTGTACCCTATCTAGTAAACAGCTAGAAAATGTCTGCTTCCAGCATGTTTCTTTTGTTAATGTGACCTTTGAAGATTGCCAATTTACTCGTTTTGAATGTTTAGATGTTACATTTGAAGGATGCAACATTAGTAACAACGAATGGATTGGTGCTATCTTCCATCGTACAACTTTCAAAGATACGAAATTTCTGGGTACCAATTTTGCTGAATCGTCTATCGTTGACGCTCAATTTGACCATTGCATCGGGAATTACAGTTCTTTCAATTATGCTTCAATGAAGCAAGTTCGTTTTCAAGACTGTTCACTAGTCGAAAGTGAGTTTTTTGAAGTGACTTGGAAAAAATTAGATTTTGTACGGTGTCAATTGAATCAATTATCTATAATGCAAACAAACCTTAATGGATTAAATTTTAGCGATTCTGAATTTGAAAACTTATCTGTATCCATTGATTTAGTAAAAGGCTGCAAATTAAATGCTAACCAGGCTCTGGTTATTGCCAATATGTTGGGTATTTTAATTGTATAATCTTAAACTTGCTTCAAGCTAACCTTTTCTTATGATTAATGATTTTTGAGTAATACAAACGGACAATATGAAGAAAAAGTGGTTGTTTAACAAATGATGTTGGTGCGATACAGTATAATTTTTTCTGAAATAGACTGGGTTGCCTGTGAAGAGCTATGGGACCTTCACAAGCCTGAGACCCATAGTCTTGTCTTCAGACTTTTAAGCCTCAAACAAAACGGAATCACTGAAGAGTTAGCGTTTTGTACTTCGCATTGAATCCTTTACACATTAACTGATTTATCAACACAATAAAATATTTAGCCAAAGAAGACCCTATTCCTAAAAACGGAACAGGGTCTTCTTTTATAATCGAATACATTTTTTGAAAACATTAAAATTTTTCATCGTCTGGTTGTACCATCATCTGAATCCGGTGCAAACCATGGTTGATTATTATACGAGCCATTATATCGTGGACTACTGATATTGCTATTTGCTGACCCCGAGTTGATAAAATCTGATTGATGATTAAACTCTTTATTTCCTTTGATGTCTGTGATGGGTTGACCTAGTCGTTTTTTTGGATACCAATAATCCTTATCTGAATTCTCACCTAACAACAAAACATACGTTAAATCAGACATTGCTTGGTTATATTGGTCTTGTTCTTCTTTAATAGATAGTCCATATTTTTCTAATGAGAAAATATCATCAGATTCTGTGTTGTGAACCAGCCAAGTTGTCTTTTCTAACAGAATTGGGCGATTTTCGTAAAGTGGAACAATCATTTGGAATTCATGTAAAATGTCTTCTGTGTCTTTGTTCGTAACAAGTGTCATTTGATTAATCGCGCGCCCCTCACCTAAAAGTTGATTTACTTTTTTTATCAATAACTCTATAGACGGATAGACACCAATGAACCGTTTATTCACTTCATCACTCCTCACTAATTAAGGTGTTCCTGTTTTCACATCTTAATTTTACCACAAATGGAATCGATTACAAAAAATCGCAACGTAATACTCTATAAAGAAAAAAAGACAAACACATGAGTGCTTGTCTTTTTAAATTTAACTATTTATTTAGCTGCTTCGTAACGTTTTGCTACTTCATTCCAGTTAACAACATTCCATACCGCTTTTAAATAAGCAGGGCGTTTGTTTTGGTAATTTAAGTAGTATGCATGTTCCCAAACATCTACTCCGAAAAGTGGAGTTTTTCCATCGGTTAATGGAGAATCTTGATTAGCTGTTGAAGTTACTTCTAATTTTCCGTTATTAAGAACTAACCAAGCCCAACCTGAACCAAATTGGCCAGCTCCAGCAGTTTCAATTGCTTCTTTGAATTTATCAAAGCTTCCAAAAGTTGCTTCAATATCTTCTTTTAACGCTCCAGTTGGTTCTCCGCCACCATTTGGTGAAAGAATTTCCCAGAAGAAGCTGTGGTTAGCATGTCCGCCACCATTGTTACGGATAGCTGTGCGGATTTCTTCAGGAACTGAATTTAAATCTGCTACTAATTCTTCAATTGATTTTTCAGCTAACTCTGGGTATTTTTCAAGAGCAGCATTTGTTTTTTCAACATAGGTTGCATGATGTTTATCATGATGAAACTCCATAGTTGCTTGATCGATATGTGGTTCTAATGCATCATATGCATAAGGTAAATTTGGTAATTCGTATGTCATAATCAATTCCTCCATTTATCTTTTTTTAGGCGTTCCCTAATAAATGTAACACCTTTCAATAAAAAACACAAAGTATTCAGATAGTTATTTTTAGAAAAAATAACACAATTACTTTTTAGTACCTGTAGGCTATTGAGTTTAGTAAAATTAACCGCTACAATAAAATTAAGCACTATTTAGTATGTAATAGAAAAATCATTCGTTTTATCAAGTCAGGAGAGATTACTATTCAATTCATAACTTTAATAAAAGATTCAATGATTCATCCAGAAAAGTTAGCACAAGCAATCACATTAAAAAAAGGAAAAGTTGTTCTTTATTTTTTAATTATTGCTTTTATCGCAACTATTCCAACTTGGATCCAAAGCAATCAAATAATCAATGATTTTAGTCGAGATGGACAAATTATTGCGGAAAGTATTCCACCTTTTGAAATAGAAAATGATCAAATCGTTACAACTGAACCTGTAAAAAGTTATATCTATCAAACGAATTCGATTATCTTCACCTTTGATCCAAACGGAGAAAGAACCATTGAAGATGTAGAACAAGATTTAGTTGCGAACTTATTAGGAATTGCTTTTTTAGAAGACAGTCTTTATTTTGTTCTTCCAGATTACCCTATTCAATTGCCGTATACTCAGTTAAACGGCTTAACAAGTGAAACGTTTATTGATCTTATTTTAAATGTTCAAGCATTTGGTATTAATTTGCCACTTATTACATTTATTCTAGTATGGGTATCTACTCTTTTTATTACATTTTTGTATACTTTACTATATACATTATTTGCAAATATTCTCTCTATCCTTACCGGAAGAAAATTGAATTTTGGTGACAATTGGAAAATCGTATTGGTTGCTTCTACATTACCAACACTATTCATGGCTCTATTAAATAGTGTTAATTTAATACCTGCTTTTCAATTGGAAATCAAAACACTTGTAACTTTATTCATCTATTATTTAGCTATTCGAGTACTACCTAAAACGAAACGTTTGCCTTAAAAATAAAAAAAAAAGGAGTTGAGAATCGTTCTCAACTCCTTTTTTTTTTATTTTTTCTTGTTTGCTTTTTTAATAGCATTAGCTTGACTACGACGTTCAACACGACGTTTTTTGTCGCTGCTTTCTTTAATCGCACGTGACATTTTTTTCTTGTAGCCTGGTTTTACTTTTTTCTTTGTTTGACTGATCATACTTTTGAGTCTAGGATCAACGGTATCAGTAGCCGTATTTTCACGAGTTGTACGACGTTTGCGGTCATACGTATCTACTATTTCACCTTTTTGAATCATTTTTGGTTCAAAAGGAATCCCTAATTTTTCAATATCTACAATTAAATTTTCATCGCTTGGAGCATATAGTGTGATGGCTGTTCCTTTAAGATTGTTTCTTCCAGTTCTACCAACACGGTGAATAAAGAAGCTAAGGTCTCTTGGAATCTCAGCATTGATCACATGTGAAACACCTTCAATGTCAATACCACGTGCAGCTAAATCAGTTGCAACAACAAATTGATATTCAAGATTTTGTACTTGTTTCATTACACGTTTTCTTTCACGCGGAGGAATATCTCCATGAATCTTAGCTACTTTGATTCCTCTAGATTTAAGTCCATCCGCTAATTCATCAACTTTAGTTTTCGTATTTGCAAAAATCATGACCAAATATGGTTGTCCTATTGTCAATAATTCATAAATAACATCAATTCTGTCTTTCCCTTTTGTAGAAATAAGCCAATTTTCAATCGTTGGCGAAATAATTTCTTTAGGCTGAATTTGTTCAAATAATGGATTAGACATATACTTTTTCAAAAACGGTTGCAGTTTAATTGGGATAGTTGCTGAGAATACAAGCATTTGCAACTTTTCTGGTAACTTACTTGCGATTTGATCAACATCTGTTAAGAATCCCATATCTAACGTCATATCTGCTTCGTCAATAACCAAAACTGGAGATGTATAAATCAATAAAGCTTTTTCAGATACTAAATCTAAAATTCTTCCTGGTGTTCCAATTACAACATGTGGTTGAACTCCAGCTAATTTAGTCATTTGTCGTTTTTTATCTGTTCCACCTACAAAATTTTGTACAATAATTTTAGTAGGAGCTTTTTCAACTAATTGAAGTGCTGCTTGATAAATTTGTTCTGCTAATTCTCTACTAGGAGAAGTGATCACCACTTGCACTTCTTTGCGTGATGGATCAATTTTGTTTAGTAATGGAAGTAAAAATGTATGAGTTTTTCCTGACCCCGTTTGTGATTGACCAATAACACTTTTCCCACTTTTAATAGCTGGTATAAGTTTTTCTTGTACTTCAGTCGGTTTTTTAAAACCAATTTCATTTATTGCGTCAATTAAAAAAGGTTGTAACCCAAACTTTTCAAAGGTATGTTCCATTTTATCGCCTCATTTCTCTTGATACTCTTTTGCATCTTTTGTATTATACCATAAATATGAAGGATTCGTTACTTAAATATATTTTAGCTGGCAATGTGTCTCATTATTTTACTGTTTAAGAAGAACTTTCCTACCATTTTAAACCAGTAATTCGTCATTTTTTGTGTACTATTGTATACTATTGATTGAACCAATTAAATTTTCTAGGTAGAACTCTTACTTTTTAAAAGAAAGAATCAACGAATGATTGATTCTAAAAGCGGAAACCAGTACAATAGTTTTAGAAAAGATGAACGTCTTTGTTCTAGAAGAGGGGTATAAAGATAGATGACAACTGAACAGAATGTTTTATTTACAATCTTTGGAGGAACCGGAGATTTAGCAAAGAGAAAATTGTATCCATCTCTTTATCGCTTATATAAAAAAGGATTTTTGAAAGAACATTTTGCTGTGATTGGAACCGCTAGAAGAGAATGGACAAATGATTATTATCGAGAAATTATCAAAGAAACGATAAGTGACCTAGTTATTTCCGAAGAAACTGCAACTGAGTTTGCCAGCCACTTCTACTATCAGTCACATAATGTTAATGATGCGGAACATTACGTTAACTTAAAAAAATTAGCCGAAGAATTAGATGACAGTTATCAAATCAATGGCAATCGTTTATTTTATTTAGCTATGTCTCCTAACTTTTTTGGCACGATCACTCAACAATTAAACCAACAAGGATTGGTATCAACTAATGGATTCAATCGTTTGATTATTGAAAAACCGTTTGGTCATGACTATGAGAGTGCTTCTATTTTAAATGAACAACTCCGAGAGGTATTTGATGAAAATCAAATTTTCCGTATAGATCATTATCTTGGCAAAGAAATGGTACAAAATATATCTACTGTACGCTTTGCAAATAACATGATTGAGTCTATGTGGAATAATCGCTACATCGATAATATTCAAATCACGTTAAGCGAATCTTTAGGCGTTGAAGAACGTGGTGGTTATTATGATAAAAGCGGTGCTTTAAGAGATATGGTACAAAATCATATCTTGCAAATTGTCTCTCTTTTGGCAATGGAGCCCCCTGCAAAACTTACAGACATAGATATTCGCAATGAAAAAATTAAAGCGTTACGAGCTGTTCGCCTTTTCAACCCTGAAGAAGTGAAAGAAAATTTTGTTCGTGCTCAATATGATGTTGGCACGAACAACGATAGTTTATTGAATAAGTACCAAAATGAATTGAATGTTGCAGAAGACTCTCAAACAGAAACATTTGTTGCAGGTAAAGTTCTGATTGATACATTCCGTTGGAAAGGTGTTCCCTTCTATATTCGAACAGGTAAACGAATGGCCGAAAAAGGTACCCAAATCAATGTTGTCTTTAAAAATGTTCCTTTAAACTTGTTTAGTGAAGATGTTGAAGAAGAATTGCCACCAAATGTACTGACCATTTTCATTCAACCAACTGAAGGTTTCTCTCTTCAATTAAATACTAAAAAGGCTGGTATTGGTTTAGAAACAGAAACCTTTGATCTTAAACATATCCATTCAGCTGAAACAGTTGCAAATAGTCCTGAAGCTTATGAAAAGCTGCTTTTTGATTGTTTAAATGGAGACGCAACGAACTTTACGCACTGGGATGAAGTAGCTTCTTCTTGGAAATTCGTTGATGTTATTCGTAATGAATGGGATCAAAATAAAACGGACCTTACAAGTTACCCAAGCGGTTCTATGGGTCCGACAGAAAGTGATGACCTGTTAGCAAAAGACGGCTTTAGCTGGTATTGGAATCCGGAAATACCTAAATAATCCTATCAACATAAGTAAAAAATAGACGAAAGCAGATTTTGCTTTCGTCTATTTTTAGGTTCAATAATTTTTAATGTAGCTAACTTAGCTACATTAATGATACGAAATTTCTAAAGGAATAAATTTTGCTTGTAGCCATGCATTGAATTCAATGCGAATTACAAGGTGTTGGAGCTTCATTGGGAGTGTGGCTAAAAGCGTTTAGACCTGAAACTTCTAACGCATACCTTATCTCTAAGCGACTAAAGCCGCGAGAGCTAGGGCAACTGGAGCGAATAAGCGCAGTATGTTCACTGACCATCGAGCATTAAATAGAAGCACTGTAGGCTTGCGCCTAAGTGTATCATGTCTGTACGTAGCTAAAGCAACTACAGCCATGACAAAGCGGACGTCAGGTTTGCTTTTTGAAACACGTTCTAAAATAGAGCAACTTCAGACGGTTCCATGGCTCTCCACAAGCAAAATCGTCCATTCCAGAAGAAATTTATTTTATTCAATCAATACTATTTGTTGAATTTCCATTTTTTATTATACTGGTCTAACGGATGTTTCTAACAATCTTTCTTGGTCATCAGGATCACTGCCATATCTTATTCCAGTTTCCAATGACTTAATTTGTTCCATCTCTTCAGTTGTTAAAGAAAAGTTGAATACATTACTATTTTCTAAAATACGATTGTCATGAACTGATTTTGGAATAACAACTTCTCCACGTTCTAAATGCCAGCGGATAATCACCTGTGCAGGAGTCTTGAAATATTTTTGACCGATTTCCAATAGGATTGGATGGTTTAGTAGGTCAGATTTCCCTTGGCCTAAAGGACCCCATGCTTCATGAATGATGCCATTTGCCTTCATGTATTCATGCAATTCATTCTGTGGAAATTCAGGATGTGTTTCAATTTGGTTGATCATTGGTTGCATCAACCCTTGATTTTTAAGTTCTTCGAGGTGATGAATTTGGAAGTTAGATACTCCAATAGCTTTGATTTTTCCTTCTTCATACAATTCAACAATGGCTTTCCAGGTTTCAACATATTTTGGAGCAGCCCAGTGAATTAAATACAAATCTAAATAATCAGTGTCTAAACGATCTAGACTTTCTTGAAATGCTGCTTTTGTTTGTTCATAACCTTGATCGTAATTCCATACTTTAGAAGTAATAAAAACCTCTTCTCTGTTGATCCCAGCTTCTTTTAATCCGCGAGCTAAATATTTTTCGTTGCCGTAAATTTTAGCTGTATCAAAATGACGGTAGCCTACTTCTACGGCGTATTTAACAGCATCTACTAATTCAGCTTCATTTTTCATTAAAAATAATCCTAAACCCAATTTAGGAATTTTAACTCCATTGTATAATTCAATACTTTCTACTAACGGTTCACCCATTTACTACACTTCCTTCGCTATCATTTTTACATTAATAAGTTTAAACCATTTTGAATGGAATTTACAAGCGAGACGAATCTAAGTCAACTTGTTCATAAAAAAAGTCTTTCATTTTTTCTCTTAACTTTTTAATGGCTCCAGCTTGATCGCTCTCTAAATTCAAAACTAGTAAAGGTTCATGCAAACTCATACGCAATAACATCCACCCAGCACCATACTGTCCAGAAGTGTTTACACGTACACCTTCTAAATTGGCAGGTTCAATTGACAGATCAGTTTCTTTCTCAATAAAACGACTGAAATCTTCCATAATCTTCTTACCAGTCACATGGATATCTTCTGGCAAAATTTTAAACCGTACTTCATCCGTTTCAACAGGTTGTTTTAAAGTTGTGATTAAATCTGAGAAGTCTTTTCCTTCTTTTTTCAAATTCGCATCGGCCATTAATATTTTTGCAACTAAGTATGCACCATCATCTAGAAAATAGTTTTCTTGAAGTGCTGCATGCCCGCTTGTCTCAATAGCCAAGCTGGTTTGGACGCCTTCTTTATTCAACTGAATCGCACGATTGATGACATTCCGATATCCTGTAATGTACCGATCTTGCTTGCCCCCTAGAGACGTGATAAACGTTTTCAGGTGTTCAGAAGTAGCTGAACTTGTCACAATTGTCGTATTTGGGTTTTCTCTTATTAAAATAGCTGAAATAACAGCAATTAAATTGTTACGGTTCAACGTGTCGCCTTTACGGTCCACTAAGGCTGAACGGTCAACATCTGTATCAAAAATAACACCCATATCTGCATTGTGTTGCAAAACAGCTGCTTGAATACTCTTCATCGCTTCTTTATTATCAGGATTTGGAATATGATTAGGAAAATGGCCATCTGGATCTAAATATTGGCTGCCACTGATATCAGCACCTAAGGGAATTAATACTTTTTCAGCAAAAAAACCTCCAGCTCCATTTCCTGCATCAACAACAATGTGGCGACCGGTTAACGGTTTTTCATAATGATTGCTATCATTAATTCCAATTCGAATTTTAGTTACCAAGTCTTTCGCATAATCATTCAGCAAAGGAGCTTTTGAAACTTTTCCTTGATTATTTTCCCAAGTAACATTTTCCCAGTTGGACTGTTGCAGAATAAAGTCGATATCTTCGTGTTCCGCACCGCCATCTTTTGTGAAAAATTTTAATCCATTATACTCAAATGGCAAATGACTAGCGGTTATCATAACAGCACCATCACATTTATATGAGTCATATTGTGTAGACATAAACATTGCAGGTGTGGTAGAAAGTCCTACATCTACAACATCTATTCCTGCATTATTCAATCCTTCTATGAAGACTGCTTTAATCCGTCCAGCTGATAATCGGCTGTCATGTCCTACAGAAACGATTACTGGCTTCTTTTCATCTTCTATAGCTAATTGCTTTACTTCTTTTAGCCATACAGCATATCCATAAGCAATTTTCTCAATGCTTTCATCTGTTAAGGTTATATCATGGTCTGACGTTTTCAAGGCTATCCCACGAATGTCAGATCCATTTTGTAGCGAAGCTAAATTAAATTCAGAATTCATGATTAATCCACTCCCTATAACATTTTAAAAATCACGCTTCGATCCATCTTTTTAAATACTCATGCATTTTTTTAGCATCTTCTTCATCTTTTGAAATAATTAAACAAGTGTCATTACCGCCTACAGTACCAACCATTTCTGGAAAATCAATGGCATCTAACAATGCAGCCACCACGTGCGCATTACCCGGTATAGTCATCAATACATTCGTAAACTGTACTTGGGTCAATCGAATCACAACATCTCCTAATGTAGATTGTAGCTTTTCCTCATTAGACATACGATTGTTTTGGAATATCGTATATTTAACGTTACCATTGGATGATGTTGTTTTAACTAAATGCATTTCTTTGATATCTCTTGAAATGGTTGCTTGTGTAGCCTCAACCCCTTCTTGTTTGAGATAATGCAACAACTCTTCTTGTGTAGCAATGTCGTGATTTGTGATAATTTGTTTGATTGCTAATTGTCGATTTGATTTTTTCATACTGCAAGGCCTCCTTCTAATTTAACGATTCTTCTTTTGTAGTATACCAAACAAATGATGTATACGCTTATATTTTGTGATATTTTTACAAAAAGGTGAATAAAAATTCTATTAACTAAAAAGAATGGTATTCTCTTAGACAATTTGCTATAATAAATAAAGTTCAACTATATCTGCTCTATGATGAAGAAAGTACTGTTAAGAAACATTTCAAGCGAGTTGGGATGGTGCAAGCCAACAATGTAAACTTTCAGGAAACGCACTTCGGAGGGAATAAAGCTGGTTTAAAATACAGTTCACTTGTATTCATCAGCTCATTCGGTTTTGTTTGCCGTTATCTAAAAACAAGTGGTTTCGTCATTGGACGAAGCAACAAGAGTGGTACCGCGGGAAAGCCTCGTCTCTTTTTTGATTAGCATAGAATCAAAATTGGGCGTTTTTTTTATGTCTAAAATACTAAATTCTGATCGTCAAAAGACGTTCACTTAGGAGGAAAAAAATGGATTATAAATTAGGTGTTGCACAAGCTTTAAAAGAACAAATTGGTGATGCATTACCAATTAAAAAAATCGTCGGTTTATTAGAAAATCCAAAATCTGCAGAACATGGTGATATTGCTTTCCCTGCCTTTGCTTTAGCAAAAGCTTTTCGCAAGGCACCTCAACAAATTGCAACTGAATTAGGGGAAACAGTTCATTCACCTATTGTTGAAAAAATTGAGGTTGTTGGACCTTATCTAAACTTCTTTTTAAATAAAAAGGAAGTTAGTGCTGCCGTATTAAAAGAGATCCTTGAAAAAGGCCCACACTACGGAGATGCTGATATCGGTGGAAACAGAAATGTTCCTATTGATATGTCCTCACCCAATATTGCCAAACCCATTTCAATGGGCCACTTACGCTCAACTGTTATCGGAAATGCGTTAGCAAATATTCTAACAAAAGTAGGTTTCAATCCTATTAAAATCAATCACCTTGGGGACTGGGGAACTCAATTTGGAAAATTGATCGTTGGTTACAAACTTTGGGGCAGCGAAGAAGCTGTAAAAAAAGATCCGATTGTCGAACTTTTACGCTTATATGTAAAATTCCATGAAGAAGCAGAAGAAAAACCTGAATTAGATGACGAAGCTCGTGAATGGTTTAAAAAATTAGAAGATGGCGATCAAGAAGCTCAGCAACTATGGAAATGGTTCCGTGAAGAATCTCTTAAAGAATTTAATCATGTCTACGAACGTTTAAACATTACTTTTGATTCTTTTAATGGTGAAGCTTTCTATAACGACAAAATGCAAGAAGTTATGGAATTACTAGAAGAAAAAAATGTATTGACCGTGAATGACGGTGCTACTATCGTCGATTTAGAAAAATACAACTTAAATCCAGCATTGATTAAAAAATCTGATGGCGCAACTTTGTACATCACGCGTGATTTAGCTGCAGCCATTTATCGTAAACGGACGTATGATTTTGCAATGTCTTTATATGTTGTTGGTAATGAACAAAGCAACCATTTCAAACAATTAAAAGCTGTATTAAAAGAAATGAGTTATGACTGGTCGGATAATATGCACCACATCCCATTCGGACTGATCACACAAGGCGGTAAAAAATTATCTACTCGTAAAGGAAAAATCGTTTTACTTGAGGAAGTTTTAGATGATGCTGTTGCTTCTGCACTCGAACAAATTGAAGAAAAAAATACAGATCTGCCAAATAAAGAAGTCATTGCTGACCAAGTTGGGATTGGTGCTGTTGTCTTCCATGATCTAAAAAATGATCGTTTAAATAATTTTGACTTTACTATCGAAGAAGTTGTTCGTTTTGAAGGAGAAACCGGTCCTTATGTGCAATACACAAGAGCCCGTGCAATGAGTATCTTAAGAAAGTCTGGGATTGCTGGAATCGATACAACTGTTGACTATCCTTTAGATGATGCTTATAGCTGGGAAATTATCAAATTACTAGAAAGCTACCCAGATGATGTTCAACGTGCTTATGAAAAATTTGAGCCTTCTGTTATTGCTAAACATGCTATCCATTTAGCTCAAGCATTCAATAAATACTATGCAAACAGTAAAGTACTTGCTGATGATGCTCAAAAACCTGCTCGTTTAGCTCTTGTTCAATCTGTTGCAACAATTTTGAAAGAAGATTTAAGATTATTAGGTGTTCAAGCACCCGATCAAATGTAATAGATACCAAAAAAGGCTCTATACTTTTTAGTTTTGATAGCTTAGTTAAATTAATGGCACGAAAATTCTGGAGGAATAGGGTTTGCTTGTAGCCATGCATTGAATTCAATGCGAATTATATAGCGTTAATGCTTTAGCAGTTATGCTATATTTGAGGCTTGAAAGCTCTGAAGACTATGAACTTTAGGCTTCAGGCGATTCCATGGCTTTCCACAAGCAAACCCGTCTATTCCAGAAGAATTTTTATTTTGTTCTATCCACACCATTTTGACGAAGAATCACAAAAAGGGATTAAGACAAAACGTCTTAATCCCTTTTTGTTGTTTATTTTTTTAGTCTTCATCCATCCAAGAGTTCGTTAATGTAATCTTTTGAGCAAATTGTTTATTGAATTCTCTTTTAATAAAGCGGTTTTTATTCCGCTCTTCGTATCCATTGCAGATAAACGATTCTTCTTCTGTCTCAGGTTCGATCAAAGGTACGATGGCTTTACTTTTATCGGTTTTAAAGGCTACAAATGTTAAAAAAGCTGTGACCGCTAAATATTGCTCTCCAGTAAGCAAATTCTCTCCGATAACTTTACAAAAAACTTCTACAGATGATTTTCCAACACCTGAAACAAAAGCTTCAATAGTAATCGCATCATTTCGTTGAATGGGATGCAAAAAATCTACTGAATCCGTTGAAGCTGTTACAGATTGCGATCGAGCGTGTCTGGTCACGGCTATCGAAGCTGCAACATCCAACATACTCATAAGTTCTCCTCCAAATAATGTTCCGTGATTGTTCAATTGATTTGGGAAGATCCTATGCGTTTGAACCACTAATGATTCGCGACATCTTTTAACAGGTCTTTTTTCATTCATTTTTAAACAGATCCATTCTCTAATAATAAAGCGATTCCTTGACCGCCACCAATACAAGCTGATGCAATGGCATATTTTTTTTCAGGGTGATTTTTAAATTCATAACAAACTGACGTAATGATACGAGCCCCTGACATTCCTAAAGGATGACCTAATGCTACAGCTCCACCATTTGGATTCAAGCGTTTATACATTTTTGAACCAGGTTCAATGCCTAATTCTTTCATACAACCCAGTATTTGAGCGGAAAAAGCTTCATTGATTTCTAAAATATCAATATCTTCAAGTGTTAAATTAGACTGTGCCAAAACTTTATTGATCGCATAAACGGGGCCCAATCCCATTACATTTGGATCACACCCAGCTATTGCAAAATCAACAATTTTAGCCATTACATCTAGTCCACGCTCTTTTGCAACAGAAGTTTTAGTAAAAATCTCAAAAGCTGCCCCGTCATTCAACCCAGAAGCGTTTCCAGCAGTGATCGTACCTTTACCATCTTTACGAAAAGCCGGTTTTAATCGAGCTAAGCTTTCCATATTTGTTCCTGGTCTAGGGTGTTCATCTGCATCAATGACAGTTATACTTCCTTTGCGCCCTTTTACTTCAATCGGAACAATTTCTTGAGCAAGCCGCCCATTGTCACTGGCTTGGGCAGCTTTTCGTTGGCTATCCATTGCATAAGCATCTTGTTCTTCTCTAGTAATTGTATATTTTTCAGCAATTTTTTCTGCAGTGTCTCCCATGTGATGAACTTCAGGGTATTGTGCATTGGGTTGAGCATGCTGATGAAGTGCTAAGTTTGCATCAATAACAGTAAAATTTCCGGCTTTAAAGCCTTCCCATCTCGATTCAAGAGGTAAATAATACTCTGAACGAGACAGACTTTCCACTCCACCAGCAGCAATGAAATTGACATCCATTGTCATCAATTCTTGCACCGCTGAAATAGCCGATTGAATACCTGAACCACAAATCCTATTTACTGTCATGCCCGTCGATTGCTGTCTCAAGCCAGCCTTCAATCCGATAACTCGTCCAATATTGCTTTCCTCTTGTGTTCCCATTGCTTGACCAGCTATGACTTCATCTATCTCTTCATTCGTTAACCCAGCTCGTTTAATAGCCTCTTTGAGCGCAACCGCTCCTAGTTCTCCAGTAGGAATAGTTTTTAACCCACCTAAATAAGCACCAATTGGTGTACGCGCTGCTCCAACAATAACAATGGGATCTTCAGTTTTTAATCTTGGCATAAATTAAACCTCTCCTTAACTTATAGGGATGCATTCTTATTCATTATAATTCTTGCAAAAAAGATTATCAAACCTCATTGCCCTATTTAAGCAATATTAAGAAAAGCTTTACCTTTAAGATAACATTTGTCATTATTAAACAAATAAGAATCAAATAAATTTGATTCTTAAGGTTAGCATTAATCCAGTTTGTCGTTATCGTAATGATGGGCTAATTCCATACCTTCAAAACCTTGTTGACGAAGAGCCTCATAAATTAAAATAGCCGCTGTATTGGATAAATTCAATGACCGTACATGCTCGTCATTCATTGGTATACGCAAACAATCCTCTTCGTGTTCGCGCATAAATTCTTCTGGCAAACCAGTCGTTTCTTTGCCAAATAGAAAATAATGATCGCCTTCAGTTGCGGCATAATTAACATCACTATAGACGCGATGACCAAATTTTGTGATCAAATGCAATTGACCATTTTGAGCGACTTCCATAAATGCTGCTAGATTTTTATGATACGTGATATGGACTTCATTCCAATAATCCAATCCGGCTCTTTTTAAATGTTTATCATCCGTTTGAAATCCTAAAGGTTCGATCAAATGCAACTGTGTATTTGTAGCTGCACACGTTCGAGCTATATTTCCAGTATTTGCAGGTATTTGCGGTTCAAATAAAGCAATGTGGTTTGTCATGTTAATCAAGTTCCTCCTAAAATAACGCTTAAATGAATTATCTTTTTTCCTCTTTTTTACTTTTAATCGTTTCAATCGCCTGTTGTATTTCATAATAGGCTTCTTTGTCTTCTTCTTTTGTTAATGCCTCTTCTAGAAACTCAATGACCAATTCATCTCTAGCAGAAACGATTTTTGCTATTGACCAAGCCGCTGTTCCTCTGATTACAGGACGAATATCTTCTTCAATACAGCGGAATAAATCTGGTAAAGCTGATTTGTCTCGGTAGTTGCCTAATGCAATAATAGCATTACGTTGCAGTGGTTTTTTCCCACGCCAAGAACCGGACATATGGCCAAATTGTTCTTTAAAATCTCGATTGCTAATCGTCAGCAATGGTTTGAGCTTTGGCATAACACTCTCAGGATCTGGTTCCATCTCAGGATGGAAATGAACATTTTTCCCTTTATTGTATGGACAAACAATTTGACAAATGTCACATCCGTAAATAACATGTCCCATCTTCCGTCTGAATTGTTCTTCCATCATCCCTTTTGTCTGGGTTTGGTAGGAGAGACATTGTTTGGCATTGATCCGTCCATCCCCAAGTAACGCTCCGGTAGGACAAGCATCCACACAACGCGTACAATCTCCGCACCCAAAAGGGACAAGAGTATCTGATGAAAAATCAAGATTTGTAATAATTTCTGCTAAATAAACATAGGAACCAAATTCTTCCGTGATCAGTAAGCCATTTCTTCCGATAAAACCTAACCCTGCACGCTGCGCAACTACTACATCCACCAGTTCTCCGGTATCTACCATAGGTTTATACGTAACAGTTTCTCCCGCTTCACGACGGATATATGCAATCAATTGATTCATTTTATCTCGTAAGATATCATGATAGTCGGTTCCCCAAGAAGCTCGTGCAAATTCACCACGACGTTCTCCCTTCACTCGAGGCGGGGGAGCATCCATTTTCGTAGGATAAGCTAAAGCAATCGAAATAATCGAACGAGGACTTTTAAATATCAACTCGGGGTAAATCCGTTCTTTAATGACTTTATGTTCAAAACCAGAATGATGCCCCAGTTCTTGCTGCTTCTCTAATTTTTCTTCTAAATCATCAAATGGATCGGCTGTTGTAAATCCAATTTTATCTATTCCGATTCGTTTACTTTCTTCAATAATTTTTTCTTTTAATGAAGTTGCTTCTTCAACCATAAGATTCACTCCCATAAACTCAATCTTCTCGTCTATTTTAGCGTATTTTCACTTTAAAGACAAAAATTCTTTCGTAAAAATACAACTACACTAAAAGATAGGCTCTATACTTTTTAGTGTTGATAGCTTAGTTAAATTAATGGCACGAAATTTCTTGAAGAATAAGGTTTGTTTGTAATCATGCAAAGGATTCCATGGCTCTCCACAAGCAAACCCGTCTATTCCAGAAGAAATGTTATTTTCTTCTATCAACACCATTTGACGAAGAGACAAAAGATAGACCAACAAGCTAAAAAAACACAAAAAAACGCATCGCTTCGGTGTCCAGCACTGCGAAACGATACGTTAGTTAAGCCTGTTACAATTCATTAACTTTTATCAAAATCTGATGGATTCCTGATAAAAACGAATGACGTTTAAGAACTTATAGGTAATATAACATCGCTGTGGCATTGTTGCAAGTGTCTATAGCTGAGATTATTCATGAAACCGGTATATATTAGCAAAAAAGTTCACAATTCGTTCACAAAGCACCTTGTTTTTGTCCAATTAAGACACAAACATCAATAGTGATTTTTTTTAGTGGATGTTCTATGGCATATTCTTTGGCTTCTGGACTGGCACCCCAACTTAAAGGAGTCATCTTCATTAAGTCTGCAAATAATGATGGCGTTAAATCGAATGAATACTTGATTTTTTCAATTTTCATCAACGGAAAATGTTCTTTAAATTTCGCAATCACGACTTCATTTGAATAAGTTTGCTTTTCTTCTTGATCACGGTAAAATAATTGTCTTAACTCAATCAAATACTCTTTCTCAGGAACCACTTTAATGACTTGTCCCCCTTTTTTTAAAAGACGATTAAATTCTTTGTAATTTGAAGGTGAAAAAATATTTAATATCGTATCGTATTGTTGTGTAGCAAACGGTGATTGCGCTAAATCCGCAACACACCAAAAAGCACTCGAAAAATGAGCTGCTGCTAATTGAATAGCATCTTTAGAGATATCAAAACCAATTTTTTGACCCTTTAACCCTAACTCTGTTAAATAATCTAGTTGAGAACCTTCTCCGCAGCCAACATCTAAAGTATGCCCATTTTCTTTTTCAGCAATGCTTGGATACAGATCATCTAATAAGGGATGAAATAAGCCTGCAGTTGCAATGTTAAATCGTGAAGATAACATTTCCTTATCATACTCATTTTTTGTCCCTTTTAATAAGAAATAAAGGGTGCCTTTTTTTGAAATATCAAAAAGATGTCCATTTACACAACTCAAACTATTTCCGTCTGTCTTGCTAAATACTGCTTCACAAACTGGACACTGAAACAACTCACTATTTTCTTTCATAAACAATGCTGCTGCTTCTATTTTCTTCATATATAGCCTTCTTCCATGTAAGATAGTATTTACTTTCTTATGCAGTACATTGTTTAAATACCCATCTAATAATATACCATTTTTAACCGATTATTTCATAGTTACTATAAAAATAATCAGACAATCCTTTTATTTGTTTGATTACATGAAGAATGGTATAACAGACTTAAATAAACATTTAAAAGGAGGCTAATAATTATGCCATGGGATATGAACGACTACCCTGCTTCATTAAAGAATTTTGACCCACTATTACGAAAGAAAACAATTGAAATTGCTAATGCTCTTTTAGCTAATGGGTATGAAGATGACCGTGCGATTCCAATTGCGATCTCGCAAGCTAAATCGTGGATGGAAGATGCTTCTAGAGATGAAAAAGACGCTTTTGATAAAGAAAAGAACCCTAAAAAAAAGGATCAGCACGATACTTCAAGTGCTAATCCCAAGTTACTAGACAATCCTGTTGAAGTCTTTTATGAAGACGATCATTGGTCGGTCAAAACAAAAGAAGCCAAACGAGCTAGCGATACATTTGATAAAAAAAATGATGCCATAAGTCGTGCTAATGAAATTGCTGCAAATAAAGACTCTGAAGTCATCATCTATAAAAAAGATGGTACTAGACAACATTAAAATAAGGCACTTGCGATGAAGTTTCTCATCGCAAGTGCCTTATTATTTTGGTTCAATAATTTTCAGTGTGGATAGCTTGTTTACATTAATTATACGAAATTTCTAGAGGAATAGATATTGCTTGTAGCCATGAATTGAATTCAATGCGAACTATAAAGCGTTAGCGCTTCAGCGATTACGCTTTGTTTGAGGCTTGAAAGTCTGAAGACGTCCTTGGCTTCAGATGGTTCCATGGCTCTCCATAAGCAAAATCGTCCATTCCAGAAGAAATTTATTTTATTCTGTCAACACTAGTTGTTGATTTTCCATTTTTCTAACAATCCCTTAAAATGTATCAACTGGATTATTTTCTGCTTTGGTTTCATTAATTTCCATTTTTGCTTCATCCACAACCGCTTTTGAAATATCTTTTGCTTCTGAAGTTGTTTGACTGACTTGATCTTTCAAACTTACAGCAGTATATTTTGCTTCATTTACGGCCTCACTTAAATTAGCTTTTAACGTTTCTTTGCTTCCAGGTACGCCATCCTTAACGTCTTTCAAATCTGCTTTTAGAATTTGAGAGTCCATTTTAAGTTGTTCTGTTAATTGTTTTGAGGCTAATTGCATATCTGTTTTCAAGCCAACTGCTGCATCTGTTGCAATAGCTTTAAAATCTCCGCCACGTTCTTTAGCAATCGACATATAATCGCTAGATGTTTCTTTAAGCATTTCTGCTTTATCTCTTAGTTCTAATTGATACTCTTCTCCAGATTTAGGTGTAAATAAGTAAGCTGCTACATATGCTGCCGCTCCTCCTATTGCTGCTCCAAATAAAAATGTTCCTTTTGACATTTGTCATCTTCCTTTCTATGATAAATCTAAAAATGAAGTTTCCCATAAAAAAACTTTAGACTTCAATTACTTCTACTATCATTCTACATTTTTAGATTCAATATAACAAAAGTTACCCTTTATTGTTTTACAATGATCATTCTTTTTTCAAACTAATAAATTCAATACATAAACAAATGGCGTCCATTGCTGCATCTAAATCCTCTAGTGATACTGGAGTTGGTGCTAAACGTATACTGTTATCTTTAGGATTATCACCGTATGGATAAGTTGCACCTGCTTCTGTTATGGCTACGCCAATTTCAGCTAATGCATGAACAATATCGGTTGCACATCCATTTTTGGTCGTCAAATGAACAAAATAACCGCCTTTTGGTTCTGTCCACTCCACATAATCTTTATCTGCAAAATAATCGGTTAATTTCTGATTGATCAAATCAAATTTTGGTTTTAAAATACGTGCATGGTCGTCCATATGTTGAGCAATGTGATTTTTATTTTTTAAAAACTTCACATGGCGCATTTGATTGATTTTATCAAATCCAATCGTTTGAAAAGAAAGTTCTTTTGCTACTAAGTCAATATTACGTTTACTTGCTCCTAAAGCTGATACACCGGCACCCGGAAAAGTGATTTTTGATGTTGAACAGAACATCCATGCGCGGTCTGGATTCCCAGCAGCCTTACAAGCACTTAATAAATTTTTAGCTGCATGCTTATCGTTCGTCAAATGATGCACAAGATAGGCATTATCCCAAAGAACCATAAAATCCTCTGACATTGTCTTCATATTGGCTAAGCGATCAACTACTTCATCTGAGTAAGTTATGCCTGTTGGATTACTATACGTAGGAACACACCAAATTCCTTTTATAGCTGCATCATCTTTTACAAGTCTTTCTACTTCATCCATATCAGGACCATCTTCTTTTAATTCAATCGAGATCATCTCAATGCCTAAGTTTTCTGTCATTGAAAAGTGGCGATCATATCCTGGGCTGGGGCATAAAAACTTAATGGTTTCGTTAGAAAGAGTGCCTTTATTTCTGGAAAATAGATTAGATACGATGGCTAAGTGCATTAAACTTAAACTGGAGTTTCCACCAATCAGAATCTCATCTAAATTGGTTTCTAAAAGTTCAGAAAACAACTTTTTAGCTTCATAAATACCCGTTAATTCTCCATAATTGCGAATATCTACGTTACCTTGACTCATAAAATCTGACGAGGAAGAAAATACATCTAACATAGGTTCTGATAATTGTAATTGTTCCTTACTCGGTATACCTCTTTTTATATTTAACTTCAACGGTTGTTCTACAAATTTGTCATAGCTTACTTTTAAATGATCATAATATTTTTTTAACTCTTCTGCTGATTGTTTCATTTCTTTGTCTCCTTTCGCTTTTACTCTTCTAAAAAAGTATAGCGAAGAACAATTAAGAAAGCAAAACAAAGTTCAAGATGAACTCTGTTTTACTTTCCTTAATTCTTCTTGGACAACCATTTGACTAAACCCGTACAAGCTAAGAAAAGAAGCCCCAAAACCATAAAAATACCAACCATTCCATACCCCATTAATTCCAAACCTTGATGTAAGGCTGTATAGTCAATATCAAACATCTTTTCACCACTTTCTTCTTAATAATATCATGAAAAGTATCCTAGTAATAAACCGCCGGCGATTACTGAAGCTATCTGTCCTGAAACATTTGCTCCTGCCGCATGCATCAAGACAAAATTCTCTTTGTCTTCTTCTTGAGCCAATTTTTGGATAACTCGAGCAGACATCGGAAATGCAGAAATGCCCGCCGCACCAATCATAGGATTAATTTTTTCTTTACGAAATAGATTAATAAATTTGGCAAATATTACCCCAGCAACGGTATCCATAATAAATGCAATCAATCCAAACCCAATAATTAATAAAGAATCTATAGTTAAAAATAATTCTGCCGTCATTTTAACTGAAATGGTTAACCCTAGTAAAATACTAACAATGTTTACTAACTCATTTTGAGCAGTATGGCTTAATCGATCTAAGACCCCACATTCTCTTAGCAAGTTCCCAAACATCAAAAAACCAACTAATGGTAGCGAAACTGGTGCTATAAATCCGGATACAATGATAACAACGATGGGGAAAAGGATACGAACAGTTTTAGAGATAGATGATGAGGTATAATGCATCCTTATCAAACGTTCTTTCTTTGTCGTTACAGCCTTGATTGCTAGTGGTTGGATAATCGGTACTAAAGCCATATAGGAATAAGCGGCTACAGTAATAGGCCCTAATAGTTGTGGGGCTAACTGCAACGCCACAAAAATAGAGGTAGGTCCATCTGCCGCACCGATAATGCCGATCGAAGCAGCTTCTAAAATATCAAAACCAAAAATAACCGCAACTAAGATCGTAAAAAAGATCCCAAATTGAGCAGAAGCTCCAAATAGTAATAAAATCGGTTTTTGCAGCAATGGTCCAAAATCGATCATCGCTCCAATCCCAATAAAAATCAACAGCGGAAATAATTCTGTCGCAATACCAAAATCAAACAAAACATCGAATATGCCTTCTTGTTCTTGATTATTTACTAGTTGAGTAATTAACCCAGATTGCGGAAAATTAACCAACAGTGTTCCAATGCCCATAGGAACCAGCAAAGTCGGTTCAAATTTTTTCTTAATGCCTAGGTACATTAAGCATGCCCCAATGGCCATCATAATGATTTGTCCAATTGAAATGGATAATAAGCCAGAAAAAAAAGTACTCAAAAAATCTCCTCCCTCACTAGGAATTTGAATCGGAAATAATTTCTCCTTAATTTGGAGTAATTAAGAGCAAAACTTCGCCAGCTTCTACCGCTTGATTAGAGTGAACCTTTATTTGCGAGACGACACCATCAACCGACGCTACAATTTCATTCTCCATCTTCATTGCTTCTAATAGACAGACCGTTTCTCCAGCATTTACGGTTTGATTTTCTTGTACCTTAACAGACAAAATTCTTCCTGGCATAGGAGCTGAAATCGTTACTTCATCCGACTGATTCTCGTTGCTTTTAGCAGAGCTTGTGGGCTCCTTTTCTTTATTTTTGTTCAGTTCCCCTGCAATTTCCTTTATTGAAACCTGATATACTTTACCATTTACTGTTATCTCATAATTTTTCATCAGCGCACTCCCTTTATCGAATTCGCTCAATCTTTGTTACTTGATAGCTCTTATCTTGCTGATCCTCATTGGCTAAAATCAATGCCATTAAAACTGCAATTAGTTTAGTTTCTTCATCTTCATCCTGAACAAGCGCTGGAAAATCTTGGTTTGTTTGGTCAGTCGTCTCTGTTTGATGATTGACTTTATGTTGATTCGATTGCAATTGAATCAACTGACGGAACAATTGCCACACAATAAGCAGTACAAATAAGACTAACAACCCAACCACAGCAATCACCACTATATCCAAATAAGAAAAACGTTCCATTTTTTCACCTCATTTTTTATAGATAGGCAGATATTCTAATGGTTTGTTCCTCATCTATTGCCTCTCTTTTTTGTTCAACCTTTTGAGCCGAGTATTTTTTGATTAAAAATTCTTTTCCAACTTGAGGGAATAAGGCATACGTTAATACATCTTCATCCGTTCTTGCACTATTTCCTATCTCTTTTTTCAAACGTTCAAACTCTGGTTGAAGGTGATCAGCTGGTCGATTTGTAATAACTGATTCATTATGAATAATCTTCTTTCTGAAATCGTCGCTGATTGGCATTGGGGAACGTCCATAGGAACCCTTTAAATACTCTTTGATTTCATTTGGAACCATCTTGTAACGCTCTCCAGCTAGAACGTTAAAGACTGCTTGTGTACCAACCATTTGACTCATAGGAGTTACCAATGGTGGATAACCTAAATCCTTGCGAACTTGCGGGACTTCCTTCAAGACAGCTTCATACTTTTCAGTTGCATTGGCTTGTTTTAATTGTGAGTACAGATTGGATAACATCCCTCCAGGAACTTGGTACAATAGTGCTTTCGGATCCACAGCCATCATTTTTGGATCTAACTGCTGATTAGCTAGATACTTATCTCGAATAGGTTTAAAATAATCAGCAATTTCTTCCAATAACTGGAGATTTAACTTTGTTGTTGCAAACCCCTCATTTAATGCAATAGCCATTGATTCAGTAGGTGGTTGACTGGTTCCCTCTGAAAAAGGAGAAATAGCAGTGTCAATCCTATCTACACCAGCTTCAACAGCCATTAAATACGTCATTTGCGAAATACCACTCGTAGCATGAGTGTGCAAACTAAGTGGTACAGTAAGAACGCTTTTCAGTGAACGCACAAGTTCTTTTGCCACAAATGGTGTTAATATACCCGCCATATCTTTTATACAAATTGAATCTGCACCCATTTTTTCCAGTTCTTTAGCTAGTTGAGTATAGTACTCTATTTTGTGTACTTCACTTATGGTATAGCAAATAGTCAACTGAGCCTGTTTTCCATATTTTTTTACTGCTTTTAAAGAAGCTTCCAAATTTCTAGAATCATTTAAGGCATCAAAAATTCTGAAAATATCTATACCATTTTCACTAGCTTTTTCAATAAATTTGTCTACAATATCATCAGCGTAATGCCGATAACCCAATAAATTCTGACCTCTTAACAACATTTGTAATTTTGTGTGTGGCGCTCTTTTTTTTATGGCTCTTAACCTTTCCCAAGGATCTTCATTTAGAAAACGAATCGCAGCATCGAAAGTAGCTCCTCCCCAACATTCCAGTGAATAGTACCCAACTTGGTCCATTTTTTCAATAATAGGCAGCATTTCTTGCGTCGACATTCTTGTAGCCATCAAACTCTGATGAGCATCTCTCAAAACGGTTTCCGTAATTTCAACCGTGTGTTCTTTCATTTTTTTATACTCCTTTCTCGTAAATGAAAAGGATGAGTTGAAATAATTGACCTTTAATGCAAGTACTATCTTTTTATTCAATCAATGCTTGCATGGCTTCTAATGCTTCGTCTGGTAAAACATTCAGTTGATTTTTTTCCTTTTGTTCTTGAATATAAGCTACACGCATGTTTAAACGTTCTTGAACCAACTGATGATACTCTTGATTGTCAAACTCGGGCTCATATCCATCAACCACTAGGTAACTCAAGTCATTTAGGGTTCCAAAAGGTTTAAATTCTGCTGTTTCTTCAACGATTGATTCAATACTGCTTAGAGTAATAGCAGCAGTAACTTTTTTATCTCCAAAAAATCCTGTATTTAAAATATAACAATTGATCTTTTGATCCGTAAACAATGCTTTAAAATGATGATAGTCTTCATCAAGTGGATAAATACGGAATGGATTTGCATACGGCTCAATCACAAGTTTATTGACATCGATCCCTTTTTTCAATCGTTCAGCTGTAGAACGTTTTGTAGCTAGAGTAGCTCCAAATGTTGCAGCAAGTATCGGGTCATTTATCTTCATTACGGGTGGCAAACTTTCATCTTTCATAATCCAATAGATTGCATCTATGGGTTCATCGAATTTATCTACACGATTTGAAGTAGAGTAACGTGACTTTATAGTTCTACCATTACCATTACGTAAATCTTCTGTCAGTAAAACTTTATCGCCATTTTCATCTAGCGTGACCGCTACATTTTGTACCGTCACAAAATAATCAACTTCTACATGATCTGAAGGGTAATCTTGTGTTTTATCAAAATAAGCAGGTTCTAGTGCAATAGATAAACCATTCTTTAAGGAAATAATGAAGGCATCATCATGCAAAACTTCCACTTTATATTTATGTTCATGTTTCGCATGTGTTAATGTAGACTTCCCTGATCCGGATAGTCCAAAAAATGCTGACACATAGTTTTTTCCATTCGTTAAAGTGAATTTTTTTTGACCACCATGACATGCAACGTACCCTAAACGGTGAGCTGTGCCCCAAGCAAGTGTTAACGTTGCTTTCTTTAACTCTCCAAAATAATTCATACCTAAAATGACTGCTGTGTTATGCTCTGAATCAAAATAAGCCAGACCCATTGGATAATCCGGATGATGCCATTCTGGATCTTGATAAATAAAGATATCGCCTTCATTTATTGGTCTTGATTCTAGATACATTTCGTCATACAATTCATTACAAATTTGGAAATTTAATAACCAAGAGTATAAGTTATTTTCTTGGCCAACAGGCACACTCAAATGAGCTTTCACCATAAATTCAGGATCTAAACCAACGTAAGCCGTTCCTTTATAGCGCTTGTTATTTTCACCTTGATAAATAGCTTCCCGAATGATTGGAGCCAATTTAGCATCTTCTTCAGAATTTTCTCCCAAAATACGTTTTGCTGCTGCAGTACGACCTACCACTGCTCCACCATTTTCAACCAGAACTTTTGCTCCAAATGGCAAGCCTAATTTTTCTGGATGCTTAACTAATAAATCAGTGACGACAGTATGCATTGATTCTTTAGCCAGTAAGTATGCTTCTTCAATCGTTTCTATTTCATTAATATTATTCCCATACATCGTTGTCTCTACTACCGCACGCAATGGCGAAAATAGAGGGTTGTTTTTTCTAATTTCAGCTTTTGAGAAAGTAGATCTTGTTGACATATTATCCTCTCCTTTTAGGCAATAAATTTGAACGAACATCTACATAAAATCAATAGAATATACTTAAATTAGTAAGCGGTTACATATAAAGAAAACATTTGATATTTACACCACCATCATAACAGATAGCACAAAAATAATGAATAAAGTATCCTTATATTACAAAAATAGGTTGAATCTCCATACCTTCAAAAGTATTAGGGATATTGAATTTGGGCTCTATACTTTTTAATATTGATAGCTTAGTTAAATTAATGGCACGAAATTATTGGTGGAATAGATTTGCTTGTAGCCATGCAAATGATTCCATGGCTACAAGCAAGCTGACGAAGAGTCTATTCAAACAGAAAAAGAGCCCCAAGAACAAGATGTTCTTGGGGCTCTTTAGTATACCGGCGGCCGGAATCGAACCGGCACGCCCTCGCGGGCACAGGATTTTGAGTCCAGCGCGTCTACCAGTTCCGCCACGCCGGCATATGGACTGCTCTTTTTCATCTTTTCTGATGTAAGGCGGTAACCGGATTTGAACCGGTGATGAAGGTTTTGCAGACCTCTGCCTTACCACTTGGCTATACCGCCATCTTTTTAGTTGAATACTATTCAATTAAACTGGGCTAGCTGGATTCGAACCAACGCATGAGGGAGTCAAAGTCCCTTGCCTTACCGCTTGGCTATAGCCCATAAAAAAAAGGCGACTGATGGGGTTCGAACCCACGCATGCCGGAACCACAATCCGGTGTGTTAACCACTTCACCACAATCGCCATGGTAATAATCCTATTCTTTTTTGCCAATCTTATTCTAAAAATGGCAGGGGTAGTAGGAATTGAACCCACACTGATGGTTTTGGAGACCATAGTTCTACCTTTAAACTATACCCCTATCGGATAAAAGGGTGTTGATTTTAAAAAAATGGTGGAGGGGGGCAGATTCGAACTGCCGAACCCGAAGGAGCGGATTTACAGTCCGCCGCGTTTAGCCACTTCGCTACCCCTCCATATAATGGTGGCCTGGGACAGAATCGAACTGCCGACACCTTGAGCTTCAATCAAGTGCTCTACCAACTGAGCTACCAGGCCATCTTAAAGATGGTTTATTTTATTCGTAAACCAACGGTCTCGACGGGAATCGAACCCGCGATCTTCTGCGTGACAGGCAGACATGTTAACCCCTACACCACGAGACCTTTTTGTAACAATGGAGGTTGACGGGATCGAACCGCCGACCCTCTGCTTGTAAGGCAGATGCTCTCCCAGCTGAGCTAAACCTCCGAGTGTGAATCCTTACTGCATTCCTTAACCAGTAACGATGTTACTGATGACCCGTACGGGAATCGAACCCGTGATACCGCCGTGAAAGGGCGGTGTCTTAACCGCTTGACCAACGGGCCGTTTTTTGAACGGAGAGTAAGGGATTCGAACCCTTGAGACAGCGTTCACCGCCTACATGATTTCCAATCATGCTCCTTCGGCCGCTCGGACAACTCTCCAGATTCGGTTCACCAAAACTATTCACGTTTTAGTTACATAGTTTGACTATGGAACTCCGCAAGTAGGACTCGAACCTACGACATCATGATTAACAGTCATGCGCTACTACCAACTGAGCTATTGCGGAATAATTGATTCTGCGTGGCAACGTCCTACTCTCACAAAGGGAAACCCTTCACTACCATCGGCGCTAAGAAGCTTAACTTCTGTGTTCGGCATGGGAACAGGTGTGACCTTCTTGCCCTCATCACCACACAATGTCAATCGAAAGTCCGTTGGACTCTCAAAACTGGATAAAGTCTAAAGTGTCTTTCGTTTGCTTACCTTCGTACACCGGGTATTGCTTTGGTTAAGTCCTCGACCGATTAGTATTGGTCCGCTCCGTATATCGCTATACTTCCACTTCCAACCTATCTACCTGATCATCTCTCAGGGGTCTTACTCACTTACGTGATGGGAAATCTCATCTTGAGGGGGGCTTCACGCTTAGATGCTTTCAGCGTTTATCCCGTCCACACATAGCTACCCAGCAATGCCCTTGGCAGAACAACTGGTACACCAGAGGTGTGTCCATCCCGGTCCTCTCGTACTAAGGACAGCTCCTCTCAAATTTCCTACGCCCGCGACGGATAGGGACCGAACTGTCTCACGACGTTCTGAACCCAGCTCGCGTACCGCTTTAATGGGCGAACAGCCCAACCCTTGGGACCGACTACAGCCCCAGGATGCGATGAGCCGACATCGAGGTGCCAAACCTCCCCGTCGATGTGGACTCTTGGGGGAGATAAGCCTGTTATCCCCAGGGTAGCTTTTATCCGTTGAGCGATGGCCCTTCCATGCGGAACCACCGGATCACTAAGCCCGACTTTCGTCCCTGCTCGACTTGTAGGTCTCGCAGTCAAGCTCCCTTATGCCTTTACACTCTGCGAATGATTTCCAACCATTCTGAGGGAACCTTTGGGCGCCTCCGTTACACTTTAGGAGGCGACCGCCCCAGTCAAACTGCCCGTCAGACACTGTCTCCCAGCCCGATAAGGGCTGTGGGTTAGAGTGGTCATACAGCAAGGGTAGTATCCCACCAACGCCTCCACCAAGACTGGCGTCCTGGCTTCAATGGCTCCTACCTATCCTGTACAAGCTGTACAAACACTCAATATCAAACTGCAGTAAAGCTCCATGGGGTCTTTCCGTCCTGTCGCGGGTAACCTGCATCTTCACAGGTACTATAATTTCACCGAGTCTCTCGTTGAGACAGTGCCCAGATCGTTACGCCTTTCGTGCGGGTCGGAACTTACCCGACAAGGAATTTCGCTACCTTAGGACCGTTATAGTTACGGCCGCCGTTTACTGGGGCTTCAATTCTGAGCTTCGCCCGAGAGCTAACCCATCCTCTTAACCTTCCAGCACCGGGCAGGCGTCAGCCCCTATACGTCATCTTACGATTTTGCAGAGACCTGTGTTTTTGATAAACAGTCGCCTGGGCCTATTCACTGCGGCTGACCAATTGGTCAGCACCCCTTCTCCCGAAGTTACGGGGTCATTTTGCCGAGTTCCTTAACGAGAGTTCTCTCGCACACCTTAGGATTCTCTCCTCGACTACCTGTGTCGGTTTGCGGTACGGGCAGTTGGTTTCTAACTAGAAGCTTTTCTTGACAGTGTGACATCGGGAACTTCGGTACTTAATTTCCCTCCCCATCACAACTTGTTCTTAAAGAAGCAAGCATTTGACTCACTTCAAAACTTGTTGCTTGGACGCGCATATCCAACAGCGCGTATTCCTTAGCCTACTGTGTCCCTCCATTGTTCAAACAAAACCAACTGGTACAGGAATCTCAACCTGTTGTCCATCGTCTACGCCATTCGGCCTCGACTTAGGCCCCGACTAACCCTGGGAGGACGAGCCTTCCCCAGGAAACCTTAGTCATTCGGTGGACGGGATTCTCACCCGTCTTTCGCTACTCATACCGGCATTCTCACTTCTAAGCGCTCCACTAGTCCTCACGATCTAGCTTCAACGCCCTTAGAACGCTCTCCTACCATAGAACCAATGGTTCTATCCACAGCTTCGGTGTTATGTTTAGCCCCGGTAAATTTTCGGCGCAGGGTCACTCGACTAGTGAGCTATTACGCACTCTTTAAATGATGGCTGCTTCTGAGCCAACATCCTAGTTGTCTAAGCAACTCCACATCCTTTTCCACTTAACATAAACTTTGGGACCTTAGCTGGTGGTCTGGGCTGTTTCCCTTTCGACTACGGATCTTATCACTCGCAGTCTGACTCCCGGATATAAATCAATGGCATTCGGAGTTTATCTGAATTCGGTAACCCGAGAAGGGCCCCTAGTCCAAACAGTTGCTCTACCTCCATGATTCTAATTCCGAGGCTAGCCCTAAAGCTATTTCGGAGAGAACCAGCTATCTCCAAGTTCGATTGGAATTTCTCCGCTACCCACACCTCATCCCCGCATTTTTCAACATACGTGGGTTCGGTCCTCCAGTGCGTATTACCGCACCTTCAACCTGGACATGGGTAGATCACTTGGTTTCGGGTCTACGACCACATACTCATTCGCCCTATTCAGACTCGCTTTCGCTGCGGCTCCGTCTCATCAACTTAACCTCGCATGGGATCGTAACTCGCCGGTTCATTCTACAAAAGGCACGCTATCACCCATTAACGGGCTTTAACTATTTGTAGGCACACGGTTTCAGGGGCTATTTCACTCCTCTTCCGAGGTTCTTTTCACCTTTCCCTCACGGTACTGGTTCACTATCGGTCACTAGGGAGTATTTAGCCTTGGGAGATGGTCCTCCCGGATTCCGACGGAATTTCTCGTGTTCCGCCGTACTCAGGATACTGATCAGAGTGAAATTGGTTTCGATTACAGGGCTTTTACCTTCTTCGGCAGACCTTTCCAGGTCGCTTCTTCTACCAATCTCATTTATGACTCTATGTGTTCAGTCCTACAACCCCAGAAAGCAAGCTTTCTGGTTTGGGCTATTCCCGTTTCGCTCGCCGCTACTCAGGGAATCGATTTTTCTTTCTCTTCCTGCAGGTACTTAGATGTTTCAGTTCTCTGCGTCTACCTCTACTGACCTATGTATTCAGTCAGCAGTAACATCCTATCAAAGATGCTGGGTTCCCCCATTCGGAAATCTTTGGATCAAAGCTCACTTACAGCTCCCCAAAGCATATCGGCGTTAGTCCCGTCCTTCATCGGCTCCTAGTGCCAAGGCATTCACCGTGCGCCCTTATTAACTTAACCTATGGTTAACAGTTAATTTTTAAACCTCATCTTTCGATGAGAACCTTAAAAAAACTCATTTTTAAAACTTTTCGGTGTGTTTCTGGTTTGTTACTTGATTACACTTTTTAACTTTATCCAGTTTTCAAAGAACAACGTCTTGCCGCAACCAAAGTTGCGTTTTTTTGAGAAGATTAGACCTCTCAAAACTAAACAAAGTAAAGACGAATGTGTGGGTTTCCGTTAAATTCCTTAGAAAGGAGGTGATCCAGCCGCACCTTCCGATACGGCTACCTTGTTACGACTTCACCCCAATTATCTGTCCCACCTTAGGCGGCTGGCTCCCAAAAGGGTTACCTCACCGACTTCGGGTGTTACAAACTCTCGTGGTGTGACGGGCGGTGTGTACAAGACCCGGGAACGTATTCACCGCGGCGTGCTGATCCGCGATTACTAGCGATTCCGGCTTCATGTAGGCGAGTTGCAGCCTACAATCCGAACTGAGAATGGCTTTAAGAGATTAGCTTGGCCTCGCGACCTTGCGACTCGTTGTACCATCCATTGTAGCACGTGTGTAGCCCAGGTCATAAGGGGCATGATGATTTGACGTCATCCCCACCTTCCTCCGGTTTATCACCGGCAGTCTCACTAGAGTGCCCAACTGAATGCTGGCAACTAATAATAGGGGTTGCGCTCGTTGCGGGACTTAACCCAACATCTCACGACACGAGCTGACGACAACCATGCACCACCTGTCACTTTGTCCCCGAAGGGAAAGCTCTATCTCTAGAGTGGTCAAAGGATGTCAAGACCTGGTAAGGTTCTTCGCGTTGCTTCGAATTAAACCACATGCTCCACCGCTTGTGCGGGTCCCCGTCAATTCCTTTGAGTTTCAACCTTGCGGTCGTACTCCCCAGGCGGAGTGCTTAATGCGTTAGCTGCAGCACTGAAGGGCGGAAACCCTCCAACACTTAGCACTCATCGTTTACGGCGTGGACTACCAGGGTATCTAATCCTGTTTGCTCCCCACGCTTTCGAGCCTCAGCGTCAGTTACAGACCAGAGAGTCGCCTTCGCCACTGGTGTTCCTCCACATATCTACGCATTTCACCGCTACACGTGGAATTCCACTCTCCTCTTCTGCACTCAAGTTCTCCAGTTTCCAATGACCCTCCCCGGTTGAGCCGGGGGCTTTCACATCAGACTTAAAGAACCGCCTGCGCTCGCTTTACGCCCAATAAATCCGGACAACGCTTGCCACCTACGTATTACCGCGGCTGCTGGCACGTAGTTAGCCGTGGCTTTCTGGTTAGATACCGTCAGGGGATGAGCAGTTACTCTCATCCTTGTTCTTCTCTAACAACAGAGTTTTACGATCCGAAAACCTTCTTCACTCACGCGGCATTGCTCCGTCAGACTTTCGTCCATTGCGGAAGATTCCCTACTGCTGCCTCCCGTAGGAGTCTGGGCCGTGTCTCAGTCCCAGTGTGGCCGATCACCCTCTCAGGTCGGCTACGTATCATCGCCTTGGTGAGCCATTACCTCACCAACTAGCTAATACGCCGCGGGTCCATCCATAAGCGGTAGCCGAAGCCACCTTTTTTCCATTCGCCAGGAGGCGATTAGAAGTATGCGGTATTAGCATCCGTTTCCGAATGTTATCCCCCTCTTATGGGCAGGTTACCCACGTGTTACTCACCCGTCCGCCACTCTTTGACTTCGGCGGGTGCAAGCACCCGGTGAAATCAAAGCGTTCGACTTGCATGTATTAGGCATGCCGCCAGCGTTCGTCCTGAGCCAGGATCAAACTCTCATATAAAATGATGCTTGAAGCTCATATTGATTGCTAGCGAATAATTATTCACTAATTTTGTTACTGTTGACTTAGCACTGCTGAGTCACCCTCACATTTGGTTCGTCTTACTTTGTTTAGTTTTCAAAGGTCTAAAGCGTGTTGTCGCGTTTCTGACAACTTCTAAATAATACAATAGTTTTTTAAATTCGTCAAGCTTTTTTATTTTATTTTTGAATAATTATCCAAAAACATTTTTTTTGCATTTAGCTTAGCGACATTTATCAGGTTACCACAATCTGTAACAGACTGTCAAATGAAATATTGATTTATTTAAGAATATTTTTTTCTTTATTGCCAGTGTTAAACTACTTGCAACATCAATTACTATAACAAGTCTAGCCCAGATGGTCAACCATAAAGTTTACATTCTTTACAAAAAAAATACAAAAGCGAACATTTATTTATTTGCAATTCGTGAAAAGACGTATATATATTCAAAACACTTTTCACATCGGAACTATTGCAAATAAAAAAAGATTTTTGTTCGCTTTTTATTTTTAGTTGCGTTAGTGACTTTTCTTTAACTTATAAACAACCGATTCAAATGGTCGTAATTCTAACTTATCTATCTTTTTACTACTATCCATATAATTACTGATTACAATAGTCTCAACTTTCCGGTCATCATCTTTATATATAGTTGGTTTCTCATAAAAATTAATAATGATTAGCCATGTTTCACCTTGATAACTTCTTTCATAAACAAAAAGTTGGGGATCATTTGGCAACAATTCTTTATAATCACCCCATACAATCAGTTCGTTTTCTTTTCTTAAATGAATTACCTTTTTATAGTAGTTAAAAATGGATTCTTCGTTTTGTTGATCTTTTTTAACATTCAAATCTTGATAGTTAGGGTTGAGCGCCAACCAAGGAGTCTCAGTGCTGAATCCTCCATTTAAAGACTCATCCCATGGAATCGGACGCCTAGCATTATCTCGCCCTTTTTTATTGATAGCATGAATAATCTCTTCTTTATTGTAACCTTGCTGCATTCGTTCATTGTACATATTAATACTTTCTATATCATTTACTTCTTCTATAGAAGAGATTGGTGTATTTGTTAACCCTATTTCTTCACCTTGGTAGATATAAGGCGTTCCTTTAAGAAAATGTAAGAAAGTTGCAAACATTTTGGCGGAAACGACACGATATTGTGGAGAATCATTGCCCCAACTAGATACAATGCGTGGAATATCATGATTGTTCCAAAATAAACTATTCCAGCCGTCTCCATCTAACGCTAACTGCCACTTTGTAAAAACTTGTTTTAATTTAATAAAGTCCAAGGGTCTTGTATCCCATTTAGGTTTACCAGGTTGTTCGTCTAAGCCAATATGTTCAAATTGAAAGACCATCGATAATTCATTGCGCTCAGGTGCGGAATATAATTTTGCATCTTCAGTCGTTACTCCCCAAGTCTCGCCTACTGTTAAAACGTCTAGCTTACCAAATGTTTTCTGATGCATTTCTTGAAGGTATGTATGCAACATTGGACCATTACCAGTAATGAGTTCATCTGGAATTTTTCCAATCAGATCAATGACATCCATTCGAAATCCACCGATCCCTTTATCCAACCAAAAATTCATCATTTGCCAAATTTCATTGCGAACTTTTGGATTCTCCCAATTTAAATCCGGCTGTTTCTTACTATATAAGTGCAAATAATATTGATTGGTTTGTTTATCCAACTCCCATGCCGATCCACTGAAGATGGACGTTAACTCATTAGGCGGCATATCATTGGGTTGTCCATCCCGCCAAATATAATAGTCTCGATATCCATTGTCTTTATTTTTTCGTGATTCTATAAACCAAGAATGCTCATCAGAAGTATGATTGACAACTAGATCCATAACAATCCGAATTCCGTATTCATTAGCCTTTTGAATGAGCTCATCCATATCATCCATTGTTCCGAATTCTGGAGAAATTGCTTGATAATCGCTAATGTCGTATCCATTATCATCATTAGGAGATTGATAAACTGGACTTAACCAGATAGCATCTATCCCTAAATCAGCTAAATAGCTTAAGCGTTGAATAATACCTTGAATATCGCCTATTCCATCTCCATTGCTATCTTGAAAACTTCTAGGATAGATTTGATATACAACAGAACTATGCCACCATTTTTTTTCCACTATCGATCACTCCTTAGTTAGTTGCTTTTTTTAAAATGTCACTTAATTTCAACTCACTTGTATCTGACACAGCATAATCAGCGTTTTTCATCATCTCTTTTGTACCTACACCTACAGAAAAAATCCCGGCCGCATTAATTGATTCAATGCCAGCTTGAGCATCTTCCACGCCTACACATTCTTCTGTCTTTAACTGTAATTGTTCTGCACCTTTAATAAAAATTTCCGGATCCGGTTTTCCATTAGCTAATGATGCAGGATCAACTACCGTATCAAATAAATCTGCTATTCCAAGTTTCTCCATTATGACTGGTCCATTTTTACTGGCAGATGCTAACGCTAATCGAATGTTTTCTTTTTTTAGATCTGCTAGTAAATCTGCTATTCCGGGCAATAAATCATTAGGTGTAACACTTAAGATCAACTTTTTGTAATCTTCATTTTTTTCATTTGCTAATTGTTCTTTTTCTTCAACAGAATACTTTTCCGTTTGATTGCCTATTGCTAAGATGCGCTCTAGAGAATCCATTCGACTGATCCCTTTTAGTTGCTCATTCATTTCACGGTCAAGCGGAATACCTAATTTATTTGCCATTCTTTTCCAAGCTTGGTAATGATACTCAGCAGTATCTGTCAAAACACCATCCAAATCAAAAATAAATCCTTTAATCATTTGCTAACTGCTCCTTTTTAACAATAATAAAAGCTATCAAACGAATTTATCAATTTGATAGCTTTCCATTGATCGCTTTTTTAAATTCAAAACTTTTTCATTTAATTGTCTGAGAAAACAGAATTGGACTCTCTACTACATCTGACAACACCATTTCTTGATCATATAAAGTAAGGTCAAGTGGCTCGCCTTCTTCTAAACGGACGCTCACGGTTTCTTGTGTCACCGAGATATGAAGCAAACGTCCGCGGTACTTGATCATAAAGTTATATTCTGTCCAGTTTTCCGGACAAAAAGGTTTGAAAATCAGTTTACCATTGAATGTACGCATACCGGCAAATCCTTGAACAATAGCCAACCATCCGCCACTCATTGAAGTAATGTGCAGTCCATCTTCAGTATCATTGTTGTAGTTATCTAAATCTAAACGAGCTGTACGTGCATACAATTCAACCGCTTTTTCTTTTTTGTCAAGTTCTGCTGCTAAAATAGCGTGGATGGATGCAGAAAGTGAAGACTCATGAACCGTCATTGGCTCATAGAAATTAAAGTTGGCTTCTTTTTCTTCTAAAGTAAACTCGTCGTTCAAATAATAAATACCTTGTAAGACATCCGCTTGCTTGATAAAACAAGAGCGTAAAATTTTATCCCATGACCAATGTTGATTGATGGGTCTTTCAGTAGGATCAAGGTCAGTAGTTGTCAGCAAATCTTTGTCTAAAAAGGTATCGTGTTGCACGAAGACATTTAACTCATCATCATGAGGGTAATACATCTTTTCAATAATGTCTTCCCATTTAGACGTTTCTTCATCCTTTAAATGCAATTCATTTACTACAATTGGAGAAACTTTTTTTAGACTTTCCAATGTATAGCGTAGCGTCCAAGCTGCCATCGTATTTGTGTACCAATTATTGTTAATATTGTTTTCATATTCGTTTGGACCTGTAACGCCATGAATCATGTAGTGATTATTTCGTTTAGAGAAATGCACACGGTCAGCCCAGAAACGTGAGATTGCAACCAACATTTCAATCCCTTCGGTTGTTAAGAAAGTTTCATCACCAGTATAATTCGTGTAATTATAGATAGCATACGCAATCGTGCTGTTTCGATGAATCTCTTCAAAAGTAATTTCCCATTCATTATGACTCTCAATACCATTAAATGTCACCATTGGATACAAAGCTCCTTGCAAGCCTTGTTGTTTAGCATTATGAAACGCACCTGGTAGTTGATTGTGTCGATAAGTAAGCAATTGTTCTGAAACCTTTTCATCAGCTACTGATAAGTACATAGGCAAAATGAAAGCTTCCGTATCCCAATAAGTAGCTCCGCCATATTTTTCGCCCGTGAAACCTTTTGGACCAATATTCAAACGGTTATCTTCACCATAATAAGTAGAAAACAATTGGAATATGCTAAATCGAATTCCTTGCTGACTTTCAGCATCTCCTTCAATCACTACATCGGCTTTGTGCCAACGTTCTTCCCAGATTGCTATGTGCTCTGCTTCTACTGCTTCTACACCTAATGCGAGAGCTTGATCCAAGATTTCTGCAGCTACTGCCTCTTGATTTTCAGGTTGCACATCACGGCTTGTCAACACACTGACATATTTCGTCACTTTGGCTTTCTCACCAGCAACTAATTTATAAGTGATTTTTTCTTCCACTTGCATAAATCCTTCAGAAAATTCTCTTCTTTCATAATTTTCTGCACTACTTTCCATCATAGTTGTTACAGTAAATTGTTCTACTCCAAAAGGATTTTCAATCGTTTTAGTCGTTAGACTGCTTTTTTCACCTGAAACACGTTTCATTTCCAACCAAAAATTTTCTTCATAGTTGCTGTCTTCATTTTTAACATTGCCGTCCATCTTCGGTATGAAAATGATTGTTGCATCGCCTTTTAAGACTTCAGCTGTAACTTCAACAACTGCTAATTCTTTTGTCGCCACACTCACAAAACGCTTAAAGGTAAAACGGATTTCTTTTTCTCCTTCAACCCATGTATATGAGCGATACAAAATGCCTTTTTTCATGTCTAAATCTATTTCATAGTCTTTTACTTCATCGATCGCCAAATCAACTTTGCGGTCGTTTACCATTAATTCGACAGGAATGAAATTTGTGGCATTGATCACTTTTCCAAAATACTCTGGGTAACCGTTTTTCCACCAGCCGACTCTCGTTTTATCCGGAAACCAGACACCTGCAAGGTACGTTCCTAAATGAGAATCACCTGAATAACCTTCTTCAAAGTTTCCCCGCATCCCCATGTACCCATTTCCAATGGATGTTAAACTTTCTTGTAGTCTTTTATCTGTTCTATCTAAGTTTGTTGACTTTATTCTCCATGGGTCAACATCAAATAAACGCTTAGTCATGTACTTTTACCTCCAAATGCTTTTTTAGATTTTTCTCATTCGTTGCATCATTAAATTTTGTTTGGTAAAAAACAAACAGAAGCATAATCACTAATCCTACCGATTGAATCATTAGCAGAATAATGATGTCAAATTGAATCAACCCGATCAACAGCCCTATGAATGATGGCAATCCAATACAATTAATTAAAAGATTGACCGATTCTTTATAGGTATTAATAGAAGAAAATTGACTTTTTCTTGTCAAATACAAAAAGATAGCTGATCCAAACGTTAGAAAGAACGTACTAATCAATGTAATGGTGAATACAAGAAACATTAATGTTGCTATAGTATATCCTTTGTTTTTGATAAACCATTGTCGCGAAAGGGCATCTTTTAATTCATTCCCATTCGTGACTTTTGTTAGATCGAAATCTTTTGTATATGGAATAGTTGAGACATCCTGATTGCCTTCTTTAATCAGGAATTCGTTCTTTTGAAAAATCAGTGCATTTTCAGACTTTAGTACTTCTGTCATCTCGTCTTCTGTCAACAAACCACTAACCGTACCATTTTCAGATGAAAGCATAAATGATTCTGGTAACGTTAATGTTCCATTCTTATATTGACCTTCTTGTAGTTTTAAAACGACTGCTTCATCTATTAAGCCAAATGAACCAGGTAACGTTCCTTCAACTGGAAAAGTATCCATTTTCATATAATTTAATGATACTGGAATCATCAATAAACTATTAACAAAAAGCAACACAACAAAAATTTGAAACCAATTTAGTTGATGCCGATTTTTAAATACTTTTCTAGGAGACCAAATACTTTTAAAATAATTTAACGGGAACGCATCAGTTTTCATTGTTTCACTTCTTTTCTTTTTAAAGTTCATATATTGAGATGATTATCCTTTTGTTCCTCCAGTAGTCAGACCAGAAACAAAATTCTTTTGTAGTAAGAAGAACAATACAGATATTGGAACAGCAATCAAAATCGCACCAGCTGCAAATAAAGCTACTTTTTGGTCTTGCGGGTTGCTAATAAACGTTTGTAATCCTACTGCGACTGTAATTTTCTCTGGACTTCTTAGCAAGAATCTAGCCAGCATGTAATCACCAAATGGAGTCATAAATGCCCAAAGTGCTTGCACAGCAATCATGGGACGTACAAGCGGAAGTACGATTTGCCAAAAAATCCTAAAATGTCCAGCTCCGTCTAGCTTAGCTGACTCATCTAAATCTTTTGGAACGGTATCAAAATACCCTTTCATTAACCACGTATTCATCGGTATTCCTCCACCAATGTATAACATAGTTAAGAACCAAAATTGATCCAATGCTCCTAAAAGTAATGCCATAACATAAAAGGCAGTTAATGCAGCCATTGTTGGCACCATTTGAATAACAAGGAAAAACATCAAACTTTTTTTCCTTCCCAAAAAGTTGTAACGGCTATAGGCATATCCAGCAATCGTAACCAATGCTACTTGAATGACCATAGTGGAAACAGCTACCATCAAAGTATTTTTATACCATGTGCCGTACAGCGTATCTTGAAATAAACGGGTGAAGTTAGCTAACGTCCATTCTGAATTTAGATCTAATGAGAACGCCGTTATATTACCAGATTTAAATGCTGAACTAGCTGTAATCAGTAACGGATAGATGATAATGATCGCCAAAGCGATCATATAGACGTAAGTGAAAAATTGACTAAGGAAACGAGAAGTCTTTTGAGATTTAACTAATTTCTTCATATTATGCATCCTCCATATTAAATGCATTTGTTTTCTTGAAGACTAACAAGGAAACAGTGATAACTAAAGCTGAAATGATCAAGGTGATCGCAGCTGCCATTGAATATTGCGGTGAAGTTCCGGTCGTTAATTTATAGATCCAGGATATCAAGATATCTGTAGCACCTGCACCACCACCGACACTTCCTGGCCCACCATTATTAAAGAGATAGATCATTGAAAAATTATTGAAGTTTCCAGTGTATTGTGTAATAAACGTTGGAGCAGCTACCATGAACACCATCGGCATTGTAATTTCTCTGAAACGCTGAAACGCGCTAGCTCCATCTATTTTGGCAGCTTCGTATAAATCTTCTGGAATAGATTGCAATATACTTGTTGTCATAACATAAATATACGGGAACCCTAACCAGCCTTGAATCATGATAATAGCCATCTTAGACCAAAATGCATTTGTTTTCCAAGCGATTCTTCCTATTTCTACGAAGGGCAAATTATTTATTAACGGAATAACTTGAGTATTGATTGCTCCGATACTATCGTTAAAAATGTTTGAAAAAGATAAAATTGTGATAAAAGCAGGTACCGCCCACGGGAGTAAGAAGATAACACCAAAGAATCGTTTCCCTTTAATAAAGGATTGATTGGCTATAACTGCTGTGAAAATTCCGATAACAATTTGTAAGGTTGTCGCACTGAATGTCCAAATGATCGTCCAACTGAAAACAGACGTAAATGCATCCCTATAGGTACTTAGGAAGAAAATGTTTACGAAGTTTTTCAAACCGATCCAGTCAATCAAAGACGCTGGTGGAATATGGTAAAAATCATAGTTTGTAAATGCCATAAATAATGTAACCAATACAGGGAATATAATCGTAAAAGCCATCATTAAGTAAGCAGGTATGATCAATAAGTAAGGGAAACCCGCATTATAGACATTCCACAAGACTTCTTTAGCGGTCACGTTAACTTTTTGACCGTTATTCCATATACTAGCTACTCGTTTAGCATCATATATATTTAATGCGTAAAAAGCTAAGAAGATAATGGTTATGATAAGTTGAAGTGTTCCTTCTATCATAATAAACAATGAATGATCTTCCATTGGAATACTACCTAAAGTAATAAGTCCGTTAAATGCATCGATACCAAAAACAATCATCTCGACAATAAATGCGACAAAAATAGCCAAAAACACAATTCCTTTAAATCGTTGACCGTTATAAAATTGCCCTAAACCTGGTATTACAGAGTATAACATTGCTTTTTTTTCGTTTTTTCCATTTTGAGGTTTTGTCTGAGAAGACATTTTAAACTCCTCCTTTTTCTTTTAACATTTTTCGGCAGAGAATAATTGCATCCTCTGCCGAAACCTGTTAGATTTTAGTGATAAATTAATTTGTGTATTTTTGTTCGATTGATTCTTTGATTAATTTAGCAGAATCATCTGCTGACTCTTGAGGTGTTTTGTTTCCTGAAGCTGCATCAAACAACATGTTTTCAGCACCTGTCCAAACTTCAGCCATTTCAGGAATGTTTGGCATTGGTTGTGCATCTTTGTATTGGTTGATTACAGCTGTTGTTAATTCATCATTTTTTCCTGTAACGTAAACACGTGATTCTTGATTTGCAGGTACTTCATTTGTTGCATCATAGAATTTATTTTGATTTTCAGTATTTGTCACATAGTCTAGCCATTCTTGACCAAGATCTTTGTTTTCGGAATAGTTGCTGACAACCCATCCTTTTCCGCCTCCAAATGCTTCATAAGCTTCATCGTTGTTTAATGTTGGGATAGTAGAAACACCATAGTTAACACCAGCATCTTTTAAGTCAGCAGCTTGCCAAGGTCCACCAATAAATGCGCCAACCTTACCATTTAAGTATTGATCTGTAATAAAAGCATCCGCACTTGTTACATCTTGCATACCTTGTGGCCATGTATTTTGGAACCAGTCAGTAGCATATTCGATTGCTTCAACAGCACCTTCATTGTTCAACCCTATATCTGTTGGATCTGTTCCATCTTCACCAAAAATATATCCGCCATAACCAGCAACTAAACCATAGGTAAAGTAAAAGTCAGTCCACTTAGCTAAAAACCCTGTATTTTTTCCTTTTTCTCCATCAAAAGCAAATTGATCATCTTTTGATAATGCTTCTAAATCTGCAAATGTTTGAGGTGCTTCATCTAATAAATCTGTATTGTAGTATAATACCAATGTTTCAATTACAGAAGGTGCACCATAAATTTTTCCATCTAATGTAACTTGAGCTCTATCTGTATCATCATATTGATCGTCATTTCCTAAAGTTACTTCTGCAATATGACCTTGTTGTCCTAAAGATCCCATGCGGTCATAAGCAGCCATCATAATATCCGGTGCATTTCCAGCAGGACCATCAAGAGGTAACGCTTCCAATTGTTCAAACATATCGCGCTCCGTTACTTCAATAGTAACCCCATGTTCTTCTTCAAAAGCGCCTTTAATATCTTCAACATAATCTACATATCCTTGGTCGACAGAAATTTGTAGCGTTGTATCTTCCCCTGCATCTTTTCCTCCAGTTGACGAACTCGTTTCCGTGGCTTCTTCCCCACTCCCACATGCTGCAAGTACTAATGCACTAGCAGATACTAAACCTAAAACATATTTTTTCCAACCTGTCTTTTTCATCTTTGTATATCCCCCTCATGTATGAGTTTTTTTGTTTACATCCTTATTATCAGGTATCCAAACACTTTCTGCAACCGTTTTCTCACTGTTACCGGTAACAGTATTCATTTACGTGTTGCAACTACCAAAAAAAAGGACAATGCTGTCCAAAGAGCTGCTGCTCTAAAAAAAGCATTGTCTTTTATCGTTTAATTTTGGTATTTCTGTGTGATATTCTCTTCAATCAATTGAACTGCATCATCTGCAGCTTGTTTCGGAGATTCATTTCCAGACGCAGCATCAAAAATCATTGTCTCAGCACCAGTCCACACTTCGCTCATTTCAGGGATGTTAGGCATCGGTACGGCTGTATTAAATTGCTCAATAACCGCTTTTGTTAATTCATTTCCTGATTCACTGACAACAGTTCTCGCTTCTTGATTTGCTGGAATTTCTGAAGTCAACTCATACAACGTTTCACTATTTTCTTTATTCGTAACATAATCTAACCACTCTTGGGCTAATTCAGGATTTTTCGAGTATTTGCTGGCCACCCACGCTACGCCCCCTGCAAAAGGTTCATACTCTTCTCCATTCGGTAATGTCGGAATGGTTGAAACGCCATAATTCACACCTGCTTCGTCATAGCCGCTTGCACCCCAAGGTCCATTGATTACAGCAGCCGTTTTACCGCTAGTAAATAATTCATTCATAAAATTTTCTGAACTGGTAGCATCTAACATTCCTTGAGGCCAGACATTTTGATACCAGTTTGTTATATAAGTGATACCTTCAACAGATTCAGGTGAGTTTAATCCAATATCTGTTGGATCCGTTCCCTCTTCCCCAAAGACATAACCACCATATCCAGAAAGTAAACCAATGTATTGATATGGAGTTGTCCAATTGGCTAAAAAGGCTGTGCTCGTACCCTCTTCATTTTCAAAAGCATATTGATCATCTTTTGACAAAGCTTCTAAATCCTCAAACGTTTCAGGTGCTTGGTCAATTAAGTCTTTATTGTAATACATGACTAATGATTCAATAACAAATGGTGCCCCATAGACTTTTTCGTCAAGTGTAACTTGTCTCTGATCTAATTCATCGTAACGTCCATCATCGGGTAAAGTAACCTCTGCTATATGTCCTTGTTGACCTAATATACCCACTCGATCATATGGAGCAATCAAAATATCAGATCCAATTTCAGCAGGTCCATCCAGTGGTAAAGCTTCAAGTCCATCGAACATATCTCGTTCAGAAATTTCAATCGTTACATTGTGTTCTTCTTCGAAAGCAGGAATAATTTCATTAACATAATCAATGTATCGTGGATCAACATCTATTTTTAAAGTTGAAGCTTCTCCATCTCCTCCCGTCGACGAATCTGTTCCAGTTGTCTCTTCCCCACTGCCGCATGCACCCAAGACTAATGCACTAACCAACACAAAACCTAACAGTCCATTTTTCCAAACCCTTTTCTTCACTGTAATCTCCTCCTTTTCAGTTAACTTTATTATCTTACTTCCATCATTAATTTGCAAACGTTACCATTTAAACAAAAAAACAGAACTAAGCCTCATGCCTAGTTCCGTCTTTTTATGCTTTATAAATAACAAAGCCATTCTTTTTGACTGACAATAATTTATTGTCTACAAAAGCCAAGTTCCGTAGTAAAGTCTCCGGTGTTCTTTCTAACGTAATCTCTAAATCTTGTTCACCTTGATTAAAGTAGCAAATCAGTTCTTCATCACCATTGGTCCTTTTCATTCCAACAACTTTTTCATCATCACGAATGTCAAACCATTCTATTGCTCCATAACTTAACAACTCTTGGTTGTTTTTTCTAAAAGCAATCATTTCTTTAGTGAAAGCAAACATATCACTGTCTTGTTCTTCTTCATTCCAAATCATACATTTACGACAATCAGGATCATTAAACCCATCCATACCGATTTCAGTTCCATAATAAATACATGGCGATCCATGTTGTGCAAACATAAAGGCTAGTCCTGACTTAGCTAATTCTTTGTTATTTTTGCTGACCGTCAACAGTCGAGCAGTATCATGAGAATCTAGCATATTAAACATAACTTCATTTGTTTGATTGCGGTACAACATCAATTGTTCATTTAATCCAGCTACCATTTTACTTGCTGTAATATCTTTTTTCATAAAGAAATTTTCAATCGTTTGTGTATAAGCATAATTCATCACAGCATGGAATTCATCGCCTTGAAGCCAACTTTGTGAAGAATGCCAAATCTCTCCTAAGATATAAAAGTCTTCTTTTATATCTATCGAAGCTTGGTAAAATTTCTTCCAAAAATGATGATCGACTTCATTCGCAACATCTAAACGCCAAGCATCAATGTCAAACTCTTTGATCCAATACGTAGTCACATCTAATAAAAATTCTTGAACTTCTGGATTGCAGGTATTTAACTTGGGCATATGTCCTGTAAATGCAAAAGTATCATAACTTAATTCGCCAACGTTTTCGAGTTCTTCAACTGATAAGTCAGCCAGTGATTCGACTGGAAACTGATTGATATGGAACCAATCTATATAACGAGAGTGTTCTTGATGTTCAAGAACATCTTGCCATTGCATCGAATCCATTCCTAAATGATTAAAAACAGCATCCAACATGACTCGAATACCACGTTTGTGTGCTTCTTGAACGACCTGTTTAAACAATTCTTTATCCCCAAAATCAGGATCGATTTCATAATAATCAATTGTGTCATATTTATGGTTCGATTTAGCTTTAAACAACGGACAAAAGTAAATACCGTTAACTCCCAAATCAACCAGATAATCCAAATGGTCTATAACACCTTGCAAGTCTCCTCCATAGAAATCATCTCGCCCAGGATTTTTTTTGCTGCCCCACGGTAGAGTTCCTTTTGGATCATTTGATGGATCTCCATTAGCAAACCGTTCTGGAAAAATTTGATACCATACGGTTTCTTTTACCCATTTCGGTGTCTTTACTCTGTCGACTTCATGTAAATAAGGCATTCTAAAAAAGGTATTGGCATCTTCTAAGTAGTGATCTGTAAATGGAAATACACCACGATCTCCGTAAAGGACTTCTATACCATCCGTCCCTTCAACGTGAAAACAATAAGCGATGCGTTTTGTTTTTACGTAGGTTTCAATCATCCAATAATCATGGACATCCGTACTTAAAATCAATTTCATTGGTTTATTTACTTCATACCATTTCTCGGTTCCATGAGCGTAAGGATCTCCACTGATCAAATCTACTTTTCTCACATCTCCTTTTTTTGTTCTTAGACGGATATGAAACTGTTCGGGTTTATATAAGTACGCGTATTCACTGTCTGGTCTGTGGTAAATTGCTGCTGTTTCCATCGTTATTTCCTCATTTCTTTTTTTATTTAGTGTCGAATAAACTGATTTTTATAAGTCAATTAAAATAACTACAGCGCCATATGGACTCAATTTTAATTGGCTTTCTTGCAAAGTATTTCCTTCGTTGGACAATGCAACTGTGTAAGGCTGTACTGTTAACTCATCAATTGTAATTGTTTGTTCGTTCTCTGACATATTGCAACACACAATTGCTTTGCTGGATTTCCAGATTCGCTCATAACAATACATTTCCAAATTGGTTTCCACCAACTTAAATTCACCTTCGATAAATACAGCCTTCTGCTTTAATTTTAATACTGCTCTGTAGTAATGCAATATGCTATTCGGATCTGACTCTTGATCCATTACAGTATACTTTTCTTCATGGTTCACGCCACTCCAAGGACGATGCGTTGAAAATCCAGCATAATTCGAGTCATCCCATTGCATTACCCCACGGCTGACATCTTTGCTTCGAGCATTTAATTGTTCTAAGGCAAATTCTTTTGGATACCCCAAATCAAGTGCTTGTTGATAAAAAAGATCCGCCCCAGGTAATGAAAACTGTTCGATACTTTTGATTTCTAAATTTTTCATTCCAATTTCTTCACCATTCAATAAAAATGGAATACCTTTTTGCAGATACATTAAGGTTGCCAACATTTTACTACTGTTGTCGCGATACTGTTCAACCTCACCAAAACGTGATACTGCTCTTGCCATATCATGATTATTCCAATACAAAACTGGCCCACCAATTGCAGCTAATCCTCTTTGCCATTCGGACATGGTTTGTTTAAATTTTTTGAGGTCCAATTTTCCATGTTGCATACTTAATGGAAGTCGTTCATCTTTTGACTCTTCTATTTCTGGAAAATAGCGGAAGGTTATCACACTATCACACACTTCATCTGTCGGATCTGTGTATTTTTTTGCTAACTCAAGACTTGCTGAAGCCGCTTCACCGACTAAAAAAACATCGGGATGATTTTTTCGAATGCGTTGACTAAACTCTTTCATGTAGTCGATTACTGTTGGTAGATTAGCATAATAATTTTCTGCCAATACAATTTCATCTTTACTCGCAGTGTCAACATCAGGAAATCCATTTTCTTTGTCTACATGAATAAATGCATCTAATCTTAAAGCATCGATTCCTTTATCTAGCCAGAATTCAGCACAATCAGCCATTGCTAAGCGCACTTCAGGATTTTCCCAATTCAAATCAGGCATCTCTTTTGCGAATAAATGAAAGTAAAACGAGCTTCCGTTAGTTTCTTTTTCCCAAACAGAACCGCCAAAAAATGAGCCCCAGTTGTTTGGTACAGATCGTTGTTCTATTGGATCATGCCAAATATAATAATCGCGGTATATGTTTTCTGGCCCTTTTAAAGCTTCTTGAAACCAAGGGTGTTGATCAGATGTATGATTTAACACAAAATCAAGCATAACCTTTATACCTCGTTTGTGCGCTTCATCAATCAATTTCTCTATATCTGCCATGGTACCAAAATGATCATCAATTGCGTAATAATTTGCAACATCATATCCATTATCAACTTGGGGAGAAACAAAAATAGGATTCAGCCAAATCATATTCACTCCTAACGACTGGATGTAATTCAATCGTTGAATGATTCCCTTTAAATCCCCTATTCCATCACCATCTGTATCTTGAAAACTTTTAGGGTAAATTTGGTACACCACTGTATTTTTCCACCATTTATCCTGCATGAAGCACATACCACCTTTGACTTTGCTAAATTCCTTTTCCAATTATTAGCTTACCTAATTCAGAAAGCACTTACAATAAAAAGTACATTGTTACCGTTAACAACTTCTTAGTTGGAATTCATTCTTTTTCTGCAGTTTCATCAGCTACTAGATTCTCACACATAAAAACAATCGTCCCATATGGAGCAAAAGTGACGGAATCTTTATCAATTGTATTGCCTTCATTTTGTAAGATGACTTCCCACCCAGATGTTGAGATTCCATCTTCTTGTATGTGTTCTTGCGTATCAGATAGATTACAGCAAACAATTGCACGCTGACCTTCATAGTTTCTTTCATAAACATACAACGTATCTTTTGTGTCTTGCAGTATAAAAGTACCTTTCGTAAAGACCGGTAATTTCTTTAAAAGTAATACTTTTTTGTAGTATGCCAAGATGCTGTTTGGGTCTTTTTCTTGATCCGCCACATTATAATTTTTTTCAACGTTAACCCCGCTCCATGGGGAAACTTTTGAAAATCCGGCGAACTCTGAACTGTCCCATTGCATGGCACCTCGGCTTACATCTCGACCCGCGTGATTTAGCTCTTTTAAGATATGTTTTTCAGAGTACCCTAATTGTTTGGCTTTTTCATAAAAAGGAACAGCTCCTGGTGTGTCAAAATGTGCACGATCACTGTAATGCAAATTGCGCATCCCAATCTCTTCTCCATTGAATATAAATGGTATTCCTTTTTGAAGGTACATTAAGGTTGCCAACATTTTACTACTATTGTCTCTATATTGTTCTACATTGCCAAAGCGCGAAACCACTCTAGCCATATCATGATTATTCCAGTACAAAACGGGTCCACCAAATGGGTCCATTTTATCTTGCCATTCTGTCATTACTTCTTTGAACGCTTTTTTATTTAAGCGACTGGATTGCATATTAAACGGCAATCTTGGATCTTTCATTGACTCATCTTCTGGAAAAATCATAAAAGAAATAATGGCATTGCACATCTCATTTTCGGGATGAGTGTATTTAAAAGCTAAGTCAACATTTGCTGAAGCCGCTTCTCCTAAAATAAATACATCTTCTTTAACTTTACGTAGATCCATCGACAATTTTTGTACATAATTTTTGATATTCGGTAAATAGGCGTTGATTTTTTGAGCAGATACTAATTCTTGGCCATTTTCCATTTCTACTTGAAAAAAGTCATCTGCTTTATCCATATGAATAAACGCATCTAAACGGAACCCATCTACTCCATGGTCCAGCCAAAATTTGCCTACATCTAAAATTGCTTTTTCGACCTCTGGATTATCCCAATTTAAATCCGGCATTTCTTTTTTAAATAAGTGAAAATAATACTGATCTCCAACGGGTTCCTTTTCCCAGACAGATCCGCCGAAAACAGAAACCCAATTATTTGGCAGATGCCCACCTTTTTTTGCATCTTCCCAAATATAGAAATTACGATAAGGATTTTCTGGTCCTTTTAAAGCTTCTTTAAACCAGATATGCTGATCAGAAGTATGATTCACAACCAAATCAAAAATAACTTTCAAATTACGCTTATGAGCTTCTTTGATTAATTCCACCGCATCAGCAATTGTTCCAAATATTGGATCAATCGTATAATAATCAGATACATCATATCCATTGTCTACTTGTGGTGAAGTAAAAATCGGATTGAGCCAGATGGCAGTAACACCTAATTGCTGAATATAGTCTAAACGACTAATAATCCCTTTAAGATCTCCAATACCATCTTCATTTGTATCTTTGAAACTTCTTGGATAAACTTGATAGACAATAGCTTCTTTCCACCAGTCCATTTTTTTCATAACCCACACTCCCTTATAACTTTTTAACAGATGATTTGTAATTAGTGTATGTAAACCAGTAAAAGATTGCTACTTATGTGATTGCTATTTTAGTATCAACTTAACTTTTTTAACAAAACTTAATAAATTCAATTTCGAAGGCTGTCTTATTCTAATAAACACTTTACAAATTGGAATTATTATTTAATTACAATAAGTTTAATTGCCTAGTAGAAAGAGGTTGGATAATGACATATATAAGTATTGCAGGCAAAATTCCAGAAGCTTTTTACTTCTGGAATTTTTTAAATCATATCTTTTTTGTTTAAGAATATTAAATGACAATGTCGGTTAAAGCTCTCACTAGTTCTAGTGCAAAGCAAATGGCCTTATACTATTTGGTGAATAGATTTCTCACTCCAAATAGTATAAGACCATTATTAATTACTACACAAAACCATCAATGAATGCGGGACTGCTTCAAGTTCAAGCGGGAATGTCATCCCCTTATCGCCATCAACCGTACATTTAATCTCTTTGTCTTCTAACAAACGAATCGTTGCTTTTTTAAACGAGCGGTGTTCCAATTGATTTTTTGTGTAATCTGTATTTTGAAACAATTCTGGCATTAAACTTAATTTTTCTTTCATCGTTGTCTCTTTCAAAGTTACTAAATGGAGAGATCCATCATCAACCTCTGCTTCAGGAATAACGGTACCTATTCCTCCAACAAAATTGCTCATGGCAATCAAAAGCATACTATAGTCAGCTGTCCATTTTTCTCCTTCAATATCTAGTTCGAAGGTATACGTTTCATCATTTTTCAATGCCTTTATTCCTTCAATCAAATAAGCAAAAATGCCGAATTTTGTTTTCATCTCTATATCTACTTCTTGAACCGATTCAGGTATAGGACCAACCGAAGTCGAACTGATAAAATAGCGATTATTTACTTTTCCTACATCGATTTTCTTAACGTTCAACTGTTTTAGTGAGTCAATAGCTACATCAGGATTCGTTGAAATTCCCAAAGCTCTAGCAACATTATTAACTGTTCCAAGCGGTATGATTCCTAATATCGTTTGAGCTTGGTGCAACATCAATCCATTAACGGCTTCACTAACAGTTCCATCACCGCCCAATACAAAAACAACTTCATACTTTTCCAGGGCTGCATCTTCACAAAAAGTTGTTGCATCTCCCGCCTTTTTTGTTTTCTTAATGATAAGTTCAGAAAAATCAGGCTCAAGTTGTTTTTTTAATTTTTCCATATATGTTTCTGCTTTTTCTCCACCCGAAGAAGGATTTACAATAATCATAGCTTTAGTCATATTTATTCTTCTTTCTAAAATAAGTGTTTAACATTTTGAGAAGATTTTTTTTGTATAGTTGTTCCTCTAACAATTAATTCTGGAGTAAAAAAAAGTTCTCCTTGAGATGCATTTTTTTGTTCGATCTTATTTAACACCATTTTAGCACAAGCTTCTCCCATTTGAATAACGGGTTGTTTTACTGTAGTCAGTTGAGGAAAGGCAATCTGATCTAGAAAAACGCCATCATATCCAATAATACCAAAATCAGTTGGTATGCTTCCACCCATATTGATAATGCCTCTTTGGATCCCAATTGCTAAGCGATCTGAGCTGCAAATAAAGAGTGTGTTGGGTTTGAATTTATTCCAATTTTCTTTAATAAACTCTGCAGCATAACGCGAACGATTTTCAAAACGATGAATTTCTGATACACGCTTATTTTTTTGAAGAGTAATTATGTACCCACTTTCACGTGAATATTCAAAAGGTTCTTTTACATCCATCCCAATAAAAATGATGTTCTCATACCCTAAATCAATGCCGTATTGTGTTGCTTTCGCAATTCCTTCTTTGTTGTTTGAATCAACAAAATCATATCCATGCCGATTTTCACCAAATAAAACGACCGGTTTTGTAGCACCACTTATCCAATCGTAATCACTCTCACGCATGCCGCAAATAATGTATCCATCACATGCCCCGATATCAAAATTGTTTTTAGTAACCAATTGTAAAGAATAATGACGATTGTCTAATTCTCGTGCGATACCAGTTAACAAATGCATGTAGTAAGGTTCTGTAGTGTCCATTTCTTCAAGGATAAACAATTTTATGATTTGTGTACGGTTATTGACCAATGCTTTCGCAGCAACATTTGGACGGTAGTTAAGTTCTTCCATTGCTTCAAAAACCAGTTTTTTTAATTCATCAGTTACTTGTTCAGGATGATTAATCACTCTGGACACAGTCATTTTTGATACATTCGCTTTTTTCGCAACATCATTAAGTGTAGTCATACTGTCTCCCTTTCCTTATCTAGTCTTATCTCTAGCTATATATTTTATCTGTAACTTCCATTGTAAAACTCATAGTAAAGAGAATTTATTTTTGTGTCAATGTTCCGTAAAATTAATCTCATTTAATTTTACGGAAAATAAAGAAGCACCTATAAAAGGTACTTTTTTTATCCAGCTCTATAACTCTTAGTACCTATCTCCTGTTTGTTCCTCTAATTTCAATTGACATTCGGGACAGATTCCGTAAATTTCTAATCGATGTCGCTTAACCTTAAAGCCAGTCAGAGTAGTCGTGACTTCACCAATATCCTCTAATCCTGGATAATAAAGGTCTTCAATTCTTCCACACTCTTCACAAATAGCATGGTAATGCTGTGCAGAAGTAAAATCAAATCGACTTGAAGCATCTCCATAATTCATCTCATCTACAAAACCTACTTTTGTAAACAGTCGTAAATTATTATAAACGGTTGCCACACTCATATTTGGAAATCTACCTGACAAAGCTTGATAAATTTCATCCGCTGTCGGATGGTTGTCATTCTCAATTAAATATTCTAAAATGCCATAGCGCTGCGGAGTAATACGTATATGCGCACGTTTTAATTTCTCAATCGAATGAGCAACTAAATGGTGTGAGGTCATCTCTTTCTTCCTTTCAATTTCAACTAGTAAACACTTTTTTAAATTTATCATTTCTCAGATATCACTTAATAGTGATTATCATTTTATAATAAATATCCTATACGTTAATGATAACTTTTCTATCTTAACTTTGCAAATAAATCCTTTTATCCACTGACGAGGGAAATATTGCACTTCTACGGTAGGAGCATTACAATAGAAATGATTTTACTTTTAAGGAGGCAATTATATTATGTTGAACCATACTCAAAGCGATCGGTTGGCCCACGAAGCGAACCAAGTTATTGTTGGAGGAGTGAATAGTCCGAGCCGCTCATTTAAAGGCGTTGGCGGAGGTAATCCGGTTACCATGGCGCGTGGAGATGGAGCCTACTTATATGATGTTGATGGCAATCGATATATTGACTATTTAGCAGCTTTTGGACCGATTATAACGGGATTCAACCATCCTCATATTGCAAAAGCAATAAAAAGAGCTGCAGATACAGGTGTGTTATTTGGTACGCCATCTGAACATGAAGTGACTTTTGCAAAGATGTTAACCTCAGCTATTCCTTCAATGGATAAAGTACGTTTTACAAATTCGGGAACTGAAGCTGTTATGACAACCGTTCGTGTTGCTCGCGCGTACACAAATCGTGAATTGATTGTTAAGTTTACTGGCCAATACCATGGTCATTTTGACCTTGTTCTCGTTGAAGCCGGCAGCGGTCCTTCTACACTAGGTACGACAGATTCTGGTGGAGTCACAGTAGGTACATCAAAAGAAGTGATTACTGTACCTTACAATGATAGTGAATCTTACAAAGCAGTTATGGAAAAATTTGGAGACAAAGTTGCGGCTGTTTTAGTGGAACCAATCGTCGGAAACTTTGGTATGGTAGGCCCTAAACCTGGATTTCTGGAAGCAGTCAATGAAATCACTCATAAGTATGGAGCTTTGGTCATCTATGACGAAGTAATCACTAACTTCCGTTTCCATTACGGTGCCGCTCAAGATATGTTAGGAGTCATTCCTGATTTAACAGCATTTGGAAAATCCATTGGTGGAGGATTACCGATTGGTGCATATGGTGGTCCAGCACATATTATGGATACTGTAGCTCCTCTTGGACCTGCTTATCAAGCTGGTACAATGTCTGGAAATCCACTTTCTATGCAAGCTGGAATTGCTTGTTTAGAAGTTTTACAAGAACCTGGAATCTATGAAAGAATGGCTGACTTTGCTAGTCAATTAAAAGATACTCTTCTTGCGGCTGGTAAAAAATATAATATTCCAACAGTTGTGAACCAAATTGGTGGATCACTGACCGTCTATTTCTCAGATCATCCAATTGAAGATTATGCAGATGCAAAAAATACAGATTCCGAAAGATTTGGAAGATTTTTTAAAGCCATGTTGGACGAAGGCATCAATCTTGCCCCAAGTAAATATGAAGCTTGGTTTTTAACTATCATGCATACACAAAAAGATATTGATGAAACCAAAAAAGCGATTGATAAAGCTTTTTCTAAACTTTCTTGAAATCACAGCTATTTGTTTTAATATTATCTTAACTTTCAAACTATTCACTATAAATTCTTTGCTTATTGTCTCTGAGTAGCCTATCATACAAGTATAACTATCAATAAAACGGAGTGATACTATTTTATGAGAATTGGAGCACGAACGCTCAAAACTGGAATTTCTGTTGCGCTCGCATTAGCTATTCCTGCATTATTAAATTTCCCCTCAGGCAGTGTGTTAGCTGCTATATCAGCTATCTTTGCATTACAGCCTTCAGTCAAAAGATCCATCAATACACTAAAAGATCGCATCATTGCTAACTTAATTGGCGCTTTTGTTGCTATATGCATCACATTAACTTTAGGCAATCACTATATCATTGTCGGGTTAGCTGCTTGTCTGTTGATTGCTATCTTGAATCAATTAAATCTTAGCAGTGTGATTGGTTTAGCTACTGTAACGTTAATTGTGATTATGGAAACTACCGAAGATAATTTTATTCTTTATGCTTCTATACGAGTTGGAGCTACCATTATGGGGGTTTTTATTGCTTTCTTGGTGAATACAATTTTGTTCCCTCCAAAATATGAGGAAAAATTGTATCACGTTACCGACTATTCAACAACTGAAATTATGAAATTTTTACGTGCAAGTGTGCGAAAAAACAGTCAATATCCTATTCTAAAAAAAGATTTAAAATGGATCAAATCAGAGCTCAATCGAATGGATGTCTACCTTTCATTATTTAAAGATGAAGGAGTGACTACAAGAAAAAAAGATCGTATTCAAAAATTGCGTAAAGTCGTTGTTTATAGACAAATTATTGCAACAACAAGAGAAGCCTATAACTTATCTTACACGTTTCATAAATACGAGAACTCTTTTAATCATTTCCCAAAAGAGTTACGTATCTTGATACGTGAACGTCTGGAAACGTTACTCACAGCTCATGAACAAATCTTATTAAAATTTAACGGCCGTGTTTCACCAGATAGCGTAAACTTTATTGCGTATAAAGCCCCGCTGAGAAGAGAATTCATGCAGTCTTTCTTTGACGAAGCGAGTTTGGAAGAATACATGCATGATGATTACGGCCAAAGTAATGCAGTTATTCATATCATGTCCAGTATTTTAAAATATGAAGAATATCTAGAGCATTTAAATATCCTAGTTAGTAGTTATAAAGGAAACGACTGGAACCCAGATACAGACATTTCTAACATCGAACACATTGAACAATAAAAAGCAGTTGAGCTTATTCGCTCAACTGCTTTTTGAATACATTAATTAAATTCCACTAGTAGTATCTCTTTTTTGATTTAATGCTTCTTCGAATAAAGTACTGTACACAGCAGTTCCTTCACTGTTCATTGATTTACCATTCTCTGTTAAAGTACTTTCCAACGAAATTCCGTCAGCCTCAAGTTTTTCAAGGTAGCTGTCGTGAAGATTAAATCCAATCCATTCATTAGACTCGACGGTTGATATCATCTCATTTAAATAAGACGTATAGTCAAGTGTTCTTGAATTTGTGTCTCCTTTTTCACTGCTGCTTGGATTAGGAGAAACGAAGACAATCAATGCTTCTGGCAAGACATCTTTTATTGCAGCATAATTCATTTCTAAGTAATCGCTTGAATCAGCTAAAGCGATGTCTAATTCTTGATCAGCATAAGGAGTCAATTGAAAAAATACAACATCTGGATTTGTTTGAGCAAGATCCGTTACTTTATTTTCACTAATTAATTGATAAGTATTATAATCGGTATAAGGCAAACGATTGACTTTCATTGTGCTGCCAATCTGATCTTTTATGTATGTATCTATTTCAGAAACCCATTGCTCTTCTTGGGCGATGTCCCCATAAAAACTGATTGAAACCTCATCTTTTAATAAGCTGACATACTTTAAATAGTCTATTATCGAAAGTTCGCCACGATTTTCTTCATATCCAGCAATCTGTGCAGTTACGTCTTCTTTTGTTACTTCTTCTACTTTTTGGTCTGTTTGTTCAGCAACTGTCATTAATTGTTCTCGCTGTTTTTTTGAGTAGCTCATTCCAAAAAAAACAACTCCACCAGCTAAAATGACTAGTAAAAAAATAATAAACCCGCTTTTTTTAGACATTTTTTTCACTCCTTATCGGTACTTTAATTTTTTCTCGAATAATTTCATTTGTTATTGAACCCTTAATTATTTTACCATACATTTATTCAAAATCACTATACTTTTCGCTAAAATAGTAAAGAGGCTCCAATATTTTGGAACCTCTTTACTATTTTTCTATCTATCTTAGAGAAATTACTGTCATCTTATCCAGTAAAAGGTCATTGCTTATGTGATAACTGTTGATAGCGTTTATACCATATGTCAACATAATCTTGTGAAAAGGGACCTTTTTCTTCATTGATCCAATCTACTAGAATTTTCACGTTTTCTTTTAAAATATGGTCAATATCATCAGGATAATTCCACTTTATGCTATGATCTTCATACTCATCTACATCCAATAAGCGTTTTTCGCCATCTGGAAAGACTTTGATATCTAAATCATAATCAATATACTTCAGGCCTTCTTCATCTAATGCATAAGGCGAAGCGAGATTGCAATAGTAAGAAACGCCATTATCTCTTATCATTGCAATGATATTGAACCAATAATGCTTATGAAAATAAACAATTGCTGGTTCTCGCGTTAGCCATCTTCGGCCATCCGATTCCGTTACAAGAGTATGATCATTCACTCCTATTAACGATTGATCACTTGTTTTAAGTACCATAGTATCTCTCCAAGTGCGATGCAAACTGCCATCATGTTTATAGCTTTGGATTGTGATGTATTCTCCTTCTTTTGGAATATGCATCCCTAACCCAACTTTCTTTTTCTCACATAAAGATCGTAAGAACTTAGTAAATAATAAACCAGAGAGTGAATGAACACTCGACTCGTACTTATTATATCACAACTCTTAATCTTTATAGTATAAAACCAAATAAATAATGAAAAAAAAATGAGAAACATCTCTTAAACGAAATTTTGAAAAAATGGGTTTATAATTTTTAGTGTTGGTAGATTTCTAAAATTGATTATACAAAATTTTTGGAGGAATAGGGGCTGCTTGTAGCCATGTATTGGATTCAATGCGAATTACAGAGCGTTGACGCTTCAGCGGTTACGCTCTGTTTGAGGCTTGAAAGCCTGAAGATGATAAGCTTCAGGCGGTCTCATGGCTCTATACAAGCAAACCCGTTCATTCCAGAAGAAATTTTAGTTTGATGCACTAATACTATTTGTCAGACAACCAAAAAAATAAAAAAAAGACCACTTCTTTCAATTGCTACTGAAAAAAGTGTCTTTGATTTATTCTTGTCAGATTAATGATCAAATTTTGTCAAATAACTCTGCCACATTTTAGTTTGAGGGCCCGGAAATACATATTGATCAAAGTCAGAAGGCATCACCCAATAACAGTTTTCAGGAATATCAATAAATTCCTCTGCTCGTAATTGTCCATAATAAACAGCGATGAACCATTTTAAGTGACTGAAAATATGCTGAACTTCAGCAAAGGGTGCTTCCATTAAAGTTGGCTTAATTTTGTAGTTCTTTTCCAGTTCAGCCATGACTTTTTTTACCACTTGTTCTGTTTGCTCTTCGTCGTCTATCTGAGTCAATGTTCCGTGTGCAATTCCCGTCTCTTGAATCACTATTTCTTCCTCAATCATTGGAAAAGTCCACATATTAGCCAGCAAGCCATTTTCAGGGCGCTTTTCTAGTAAAAAAGCACCACTTGAATTTTTAATAATCGCTCCTATATAATAAACCGGTTTTGCTTTCTTCTTTTTACTTTTTACCGGGTATTTCTCCCATGTGCCATTTTGATAAGACTGATTAAATTCTTTGACAGGGCTTAGTTCCGGATGATAATTTTTAGGCGTACAGATACTTGAACCCAGATCCATAAACGCTTGATTAAAGTCTCCTGGTTTATAGGGGTCAATCAATTCTCGCATGATAGCCTCAAAAATTTTGCGATTGCCCGGCTTAGCAATATCCGCATCAATTTCAAACAACCGGCTCAACACACGCATTACATTCCCATCTACAGCTGGTTCAGGAAGTCCAAAAGCCATACTTGAAATCGCACCAGTTGTATACGGTCCTATTCCTTTAAGTTTGCTGATTTCTTTAGGATCTGTTGGCATTTCTCCATTGTAATCGTTCATAATTTGCTGAGCTGCAAATTGCAGATTGCGAACTCGTGAGTAATACCCCAATCCTTCCCAAGCTTTTAACAATATATCTTCATGTGCTTGTGCTAATGCTTCTATCGTGGGGAAAGTATTCATAAAATTTAAATAATACGGAATAACGGTATCTACTCTTGTTTGCTGCAACATAATTTCAGAGACCCAAATACGATACGGATCATTATTTTTTCTCCATGGTAGATCCCGCTTTTCTAAATCATACCAACTTAAAAGAGTTTCTCTGAATCGATCGATTTTTTCTTGAGACCACATAGGAATACCATAAATATCATTTTTGTTCGCTGCATCTAAATTTGATTCACTTAATGTCATTCTTCCTCTTCTTCCATTTCTTTTTCGTTGATGTATTGCGTAATTAAATCGCCAGAAAATCCTTTTTGAAATAATCCGCTTTTAACTTTTTGAATTTTTTTAGCTCCGGTTAACTTCGTTTGCTTGCGCCAAATTTTATCACCTTGTGTTTTTAATGCTTCGTACTCATCATCTACTTCTTTTTCTGTATTAATTTCTTCCAATACTTGTGTGATAACATCAGACTGAAATCCCTTTTGCATTAAGTTTTGACGAATTTTGTTGTTAGTCTCTCTGGATGAATGTTGCGAAGAACGGCGCATAACTTTTTCTGCTAAGGCAACACCATTTTCAACCATCTGATCGAACGGATATTGTTCCATTGCTTCTTCAATCGTTTCATCTTTAACTCCACGTTTTTTCAACTCTCTTTTTATCACGTAAGGCCCCTTTCCGCTAACATTTGCAGCGGTTCTTGTGTAACTTTCAGCATACATTAAATCGTTTAAGTAACCTTGTTCTTTTAATTGTTCAACAACTTGATCAGCAGTTTCACTAGTAAATTCATGAGCGATTAAATCATCTTTTACTTCTTTTATTGAACGCAAAGAATAGTTCAAATAAACAAGCGCTCTCGTATAAGCTTTGCGGTAACCATCTTCTATCTCTAATTCTTGACGAAAGGTTTTTGAAATCTCCATTCCTTTATGCAAAATGTGCTTAATTAAAATAGTTTCATCAACAGGAAAAGCATATTCTCCATCTAAATAAATATTGTAGCGACCTTTTCGTTTCTGCGCTTCAATTTTTGTGATTTTAGGTAATGCAGATGTCGAAGAGTCCTTATCTCCACTATTGAGTTTATAAATCATAGCTTCACCCTCCTACTTCAGTTCCATTATTATAACATAAAACAACAACAAACACACGTTCGGAAATCCAGCATTACATAAGTAGGTGCATAACAAAAGCGGCACTGACCTAAGTCGGAGCCGCTTCTTTTTTTATTTTTTAATTTGGAAAATCTCTTTTTGGATCATTTCTTGGCTGGCCAGATAATGTGCTGCCATCAAAATTAGGTAAATCTAACTCTTCTTGGTTTTGTGAACTTGGCCCAGATGGTTCATCTTTTGGTACTGAACCTGTTGGAGGCCTTCCTTGTAATGGGTTGTCATTAGGATCGTACTCTTGATGATTTAATGGATCAATAGGAGGAGTCACCACGTCTCTAGTATCGTCCCTTCGATCTTGATCTTTACTAAATGCACCATTCGTTGATTCGTTATCTTGATTATCTTGTAATCTAGGTTTGTTCTCTTGTCTAATCGAATCTGCCATAACATCATCCTCCTCGATTGTTTCAGGAACTGTGGTGTCGGTTAAATCAGTTTTCACACTGCTGCTTTCATCAAATTCATCTTGTTCTGTGAACTGATTCGTTAACGGAACTTCTGCATTGTTTAAATAGTCATTTCCATCATTTGCATAACTCACTTCATCGGTCGGTTGTGAAGCATTCCTGACTTCTCGCACACCTTGCCCTGCCTGACCAACAGTTCTAGAAGTTTCTTTAGTTAAATTGGTTTTTGTATTTGCTACTTTATCCGCAAGTACAATGAATTCACCTTTTTCCAAAGACGTATTGTATTGTTCTGCACTAGCTTCGTCTACACCAAAATTTTCTAACGCTGAATCCTCATCTGAATCAGCAAATGACTGTTTAAATTTATTCCAGAAAGATTCTTTTTCTTCCACTGAAACTTTATCGATTTCTACACCTGTCTGACCTTGAATCGTTGCAGGATTTTGATTAGTCGTTACAATTTTAATACTGTCTGTTGAATGGCCTTCTGCAATCAATTGCTCTACACAAGCCGTTGTTTCTTGTACATTTGAAAATGAACCAATAACTACTTTATTCATCCTTTACACGCTCCTCTTCTTTGTATCCTCTTTACGGTTTAGCTAAACAAATTGCTAAACAATCAAGAGGACTAAAATCAAACATTTCATTTCTATAATTAACTGTACCAAATGAAAAACGTGATTTCAAAATAGACGACTTGTCATTAGATTAAAAGTGCATTTAGTTGTAATTCTTTAAAAATCAAGAAACTATTTTAGCCGTTTATGACCACTCCACCATTAACATGTAACACTTGACCAGAAACATAACTAGAGTCTGTGCTTGCTAAATAGACATACGTCGGTGCTAATTCAAAAGCTTGACCAGCTCTTTCTATTGCTCCGCCTTTACCCCAGTCCTTTAATTGTTCTTCTGTAAAAGTAGCTGGTATAAGCGGAGTCCATATTGGACCCGGAGCCACACCATTTACGCGAATCTTTTTATCAATCACTTCACTATTTTGAGAAAGTGATCTTGTAAAAGCCGTAATGGCACCTTTAGTAGCTGAGTAATCTAACAAGTGCTCACTCCCACGATAAGCTGTAATCGATGTTGTATTAATAATTGATGCCCCTTCTGATAAATGAGGCATCGCAGCTTTCACAAAGTAAAATTGACTAAAGATATTGGTTCTAAATGTTCGATCCAATTGTTCTGCGGTTATATCACCAATTTTCTCTTGGACATGCTGCTCACCGGCATTATTGACTAAAATGTCTAGGTGGCCCCATTCCTCGATTACTTTTGACACTACCTCTTTAGCATAAGACTCTTGTCCTACATCACCTTTAAATACTAAAGCTTTTTGACCAATTTTTTCAATTCGATTTTTTGTATAGGTTGCATCATCTTCTGACTCTAGATAGCCAATAGCAACATCTGCGCCTTCTTTTGCAAATGCAATCGCTACAGCTTGTCCGATTCCACTATCTCCGCCAGTAATGATAGCTGTCTTACCTTTAAGTTTACCTGCTGCTTTGTAATTTGGATCTTCGGTTTGTGGCTCTGGATTAATATTTTTGCTGTCATCATTAATCAAATAATTTTTCTTTGGTTTTTGAGTTTCTTTATCAGAATTTGTCATTTCTCATTCCTCCTAAATTTTCTCTACAAATTAAGCATAGCAACTTAGGAAAATGAATACAAATATGAAGACTTGTCCAAAAGAAAATTCTTTTGAAACACCAACACCATTTATCATACACCCTTTAATAGCGTGAACTGTAAAACGTTTATACAAAAAAGGATCAAGATTTTTACGTCTCGATCCTTTTTTGTATAATTTTTTGAAACATTAACGCTACTTGTTATTTATCTTCGTCATCTTTTCGAATCGTTTTTCCGCCAGCTTCTTCGTAACTATTACTATAATACGCATCACTTTCGGGTTGTGTTGAGTTCAGTTCAGGCTTAGATTCTGATGTTTTTTCAATTCCCTTGCTGTGAGAAGAATCTCCTCCATCCACAACACCTTTACTGATATTGTCAGGATATACATGACCTTCATTTTCTGATGACAGTATCTTGTCATCTTGTTTTTGATTCGTCGTAATCGGACTAATAGACACATCTGAATTTGAACTTTGTTTATCTGGAGCTGTTACAGGATTTCCTTCGATATCTTCTCTAGACGATTGTGCTTTAGAAGGATCGAATTGTTCTCCCTCTCCAGGTATAGCATCCGTTTTTTCTTTTGTAGGAGCTTTAACTGGATCTTTCGCTACTTGTTCAGCGTGACCATTTAGTACTTCTTCATTTACTTGAGACAACTGTTGTGTTTTTGATGGACCAGCACTATTGACTAGAATAACAATCTCTCCGCTTTCTAAAGCTTCTGTATAATGTTCGCCAATATCTTCTTCCACACCATATTCTTCAAAAGGATTAGAAACTTCATCCGAATTGTATCGCCCAAAACTGAAAGATTCCTTTAATTTTTCCCAAAGAGACAATCCTTCAGTAGGATTTACAGCATCAACCTCTACCAGGGTCAAATCTTCTAATTCTTTTTCATGTTTTTCATTGGTCACAATAATAATTTCATCTGAAGCATATCCTTCATTAATGAGTCTTTCTACTGCACTTACCGTTTCTTCTTTTGATGTATATGTTCCTTCAACTCTTCTATCCATTTGAACTCACACTCCATTTCGTATAGTAACGCTGAATAGTTTTACATTTTGCTACGTAGTGACAATTTTCACTTTGTTTAGTCACCCTTAATTTATAATCATGATAGCAAAAAATCATATCACTAGCAAAGAAGATGCCTTTACTAGAGGCATGATTTAAATTTAAACTACTAAGTATGATTCAAAATCTTAATCATTCTCATACAATTCCTTTTGCTTCGTAGTATCCAACGTGATAATGATTTCATCTTTCTGTTCTTCTAAGTAAACTTTGTTGCTAATAAATTCAGCAACTTTAACAACGACTTTCTGACTATAAAAATCCACAGCTAACGCTACTAGTTTTGCTTCCTTTAACTGATATTTATTCATAAAATGTGTCAACACAAAGCTATATTGAACGTTATCTCCATTTATCAAATCATTTTTTATTAAATCCAATATTTGCAAATACCGATAATTTTCACGGGTCACCGTTGTTGAAGGGTTGACCAACTTAAACTCCATGTCTGTTGTTTCAATATTGCCATTTCTTTTTGCATTGGTTGCAATAATTATTTTGTGCGGAGACTTTTCGATAAGCCCTAATTTATGTAAAAAAGCTGCTCCTGTAAGATATCCAAATACATTCCCTCTTTTATCTTCTATGTAAGTTCTCCTAATCAGTTCAATACTGTCAATTCCAGTTTCTTCTCCTTGGTCAATATCATCCCGATAATAGATTCCAGTTCCAAAACGTTTTAAATAGTTCCCATCTTTTACCATTCTCATTAAAATAACATTCACATTTTTTCTTATTTGTTGACTCATTTTTTGATCATCAGCAAATTGTTCTATGTAATGCATAATATCTGAAATAAAAATTGGACTCCCAATAGTCTGATTCAAGATATATGTTTGGACAAGTTTCGTTAAATTCATGTTACCCTCCTTATTCGTCTGGCTTAAAAGTGTTTTAGTAGTCTAGTATAATTAAAAAACGCTATTTATTTTTAAGTTTATAAAATTAAAAACTGTTTCGCAAGTAAAAGCATTCCCTTTTGATAATTCACTTATTATCCATCAAATCAAAGGATTTGTAAACGCTTAAATCGTTTTTTCTAAATTAGAAAACGATTGTTTTTCTGTCGAAATTTTGTTTAGTATACTACTTTCTATAAACAGAAGAAATAGCTTAATTCTTTACTAAGTAACACACTCTTCTTTCAAAACGTTATTAAGGATGTAAGATGTCATGACAAAAACTTACACAACAACTTATTTTATAAGGAGGAAAAGATTATGCAAAAAGAATGGACAAAAGGGGCAATTGAAGTACATTTTGAGGATGCTGCAAATGAAAAAACAGTAAAACGCAGCTATTCTAACACGGTCAACTCTGTTACAGATGAACAAGTGGAAGGATTTTCTGCAGCTTTAGAATCTTTAACAAGTCTGCCTTATGTACAGTCAGTCATGGTTGAAGAATACACATTTACACGCTAAATAATAGAAAGAACAGTCACTTAAATCAGGTTACCCACTAAGGAGGAAATAAAAATGGCAAAATCATTGGAATTAAGATTCGTAACTAGTTTAGGAAAGTCAAAAACACTGAGTGTAAAAGATCCTATTCTTAATTTAACTACAGAAAAAGCTCAGCAAGCAATGAATTCAATTATCTCATTAAACATGTTTCAAATTGAAGGCGCAAATCCTTACGCTACTGTAGCAGGAGCTCGCTATGTCGAACGCGTAGTAAATGATATCTTTGAAGTAGAATAACAACACATTATGGTGAAGCACTATCAAGTCTAGTTTAATTAGCTCTTCATCAAATAGTGTTGATAGAACAACTCAAAATTTCTTCTGGAATAGACGGTTTTGCTTGTGGAGAGCCATGGGAACGTCTGAAGATGCTCTATTCTAGAACGTGTTTCAAAAAGCAGACCTGACGTCCACTTCACAAATAATGCTCGATGGTCGGTGACCATACTGCGCTTATTCGCTCCAGTGATTCAGGTCTAAACGCTTTTAGCCACACTCCCAATGAAGCGCTAACGCTTTATAATTCACATTGAATCCAATGCATGGCTACAAGCAAACCTATTCCTCCAGAAATATGCTGTAACCAATTTAACTAAGCTATCAACACTCAAAAATATAGAGGCGTTTAATTGATTATTTGAAAAGGGTGGGACAGTAGTCTCGCCCTTTTTGATGATTATAGGAGGAATAAAAATGACTTATATCATTGAACAACAGCTTTTAACAATCACTCAGAAAAACTTAATTAGTAAAAGTTTTGTTATTGCCCATGAATCGGGGAACGCAAACAATACAGGAGCACTTTCTCTAGAAAATGAAATTGCTTATATGAAACGAATGGCACAGAAAAATGGTGCCTTCACAAGTCATTGGGTTGGTGGAGGTGGAAGAATCGTCCAGATCGCTCAAACAGGAAAAGTACAATATGGCGCTGGAAAAAATGCCAATCCTCATGCATATGCTCAAGTAGAATTAGCACGCACATCGAATCCAGCTTTATTTAAAAAAGACTATTTAGCTTATGTATGGTTATTAAAAAAACTTGCTGTGGAAGCCGGAATCCTTACTTCATTAAATACGGGTACGACTCTTGCATCAAAAGGCATTAAAACGCATCATTGGATTTCCAACAATATAGGTGGTACTAATCATTCCGATCCCGATGCTTATCTAATGCAACACGGTATTTCTCTTACACAATTTGCTCATGACTTATCCTCAACTACTCAAAAGGATTTTTTATCGCCATCTTCACCTACAAAACCAAATCATTTGTACCATATTGTAGTGAAAGGCGATTCTTTATGGAGCATAGCTAAAAAGTACCATACTACTATTACTTGGTTGAAAACAATCAATCTCCTATCTTCTGAAACTATCTTAGTCGGTCAAAAATTAATCATTTCAACAAATTCTTCAAATCCAGCTCCCCTTTCCCAATTTGCGATTATAAAGACTATTCAAAAAACTCTTGGTATCAAACAAGACGGTCTTTTTGGCCCAGTGACCAAACAAAGCTTAATCCGCCTTGTTCAAAAAACAATTGGTTCCAAACCAGATGGCTATTGGGGGCCTGAATCTGCTTCAAAAATGAGAATTTTAAAAACTGGACTTTCAGGCTGGGATGTTTATGTAGTTCAAGCTTTCTTAACAGGTAACTATCAGTTAAACCTAGGAACGCCCGATAACCACTATGGCCCAAAAACAACAGCGGCCGTCAGACAGTTCCAACATAATTTTGGCCTTTTAGCTGATGGCATCACTGGACCAAAAACATGTCAGAAATTATTTAGTTGAATCAGTTCCATCCTCCATCATTCTAAAATTACCTGAACAGTTCCTTTAATATATGGTATACTAACATACGCAAAAGAATGAAGAAGACATCGGTCTTTGATAGGAGTGTGACCGTTATATGAAGGGAGACAACAAAGCTGTGATTGTTTTAGCTGGTATGATTGGTGCTGGTAAAAGTACCTACACAAAATTCATTTCAGAAGCATTAGGAAGCGAGGCTTTCTATGAAAGTGTGGATGATAATCGGATTTTGGAAAATTTTTATGAAAATCCTGAAAGATGGGCTTTCTCATTACAAATTTATTTTTTAAATACTCGTTTTAGAAGCATTAAAGCTGCCTTCAAACATGAAAATAATGTATTAGATCGTTCGATTTACGAAGATGCCTTGTTTACTCGAATCAATTATGAAGAAGGAAATATGAGCGATGCTGAGATGGAAACCTATTTAGATTTATTGGATAACATGATGGAAGAACTAGACAGTATGCCTAAAAAATCTCCTGATCTACTCATTTACTTACGCGGTTCTTTGGATACTGTTTTGAATAGAATTGAAAAACGTGGTCGTTCATTTGAGCAAATTGAAGACAATAGTGGTCTGCTAGACTATTATACTCATCTTCATAGTCAATACGATAGTTGGTTTAACGCTTACGATAAAAGTGCTACTCTGATAATTGATATTAATCAGTATGATTTAGAAAAGTTAGAAGATGCTGAAAAAGTTCTCAATATGGTCACAGAAAAATTAGAAGCGGTTAGAAATGAACATTCCGTTGGATAAAAAAACAATTGAGCATATTTTGCTCAATTGTTTTTTTGTTTAATAAATGATAGTTGTGTTGTAAAAGAAATTACTTCTGGAATAAACGGATTTGCTTGTATAGAGCCATGGTACCACCTCCTAAAAGTTAGAGTTCTTATTATTCAGCTGTTTTGCAGACTTGAGCTTGAGTTCACGATTTGACTATACTTAAGCCAACCAATTTTTCTCTTGAACGCACTCGATTGTATTATTCAATATATTCTTCGTTTCTTGAATTTTTCTTAAATTATTCCTACACTTTTTGTATTCGCTTACAACATAGTAGTGTAGTGATATTGTCCATCACCAAACTGATATAGACCAATATACCACTTTCCAAAATTGTGTTGACTTTATTTTTTTAATCCTTTACTATTAACCTGCTTGACAGATTAGTATTTTTTTTAGTGTATATACCAATTAAATATTACGTATTAAAAATTACAATTATACGTACTTTATCACAAAAAGACCAAGAAGTTAATTTCAATATGAATCTCTTTATTATAGAAAAGAAAGTAGGAATTTAAAAATGTGTGGAATCGTAGGATATATCGGAAGACAAGATGCAAAAGATATTTTATTACAAGGACTTGAAATGTTAGAATACCGTGGTTACGACTCAGCTGGTATTTACGTAATGGATGAACAAGACAACGGACATTTATTTAAAGAAAAAGGACGTATTGCTGCTTTAAGAGAAAAAGTAGACCATAATGTTCCTGCAAAAACCGGTATTGGGCATACTCGTTGGGCAACTCATGGTGTACCAAGTGTTGAAAATGCTCATCCTCACCAATCAAATAGTGGTCGTTTTAATCTTGTTCATAATGGAGTAATTGAAAATTACAAAGCAGTAAGAGATGCTTTCCTTACAGAAACAATGTTGCATAGTGATACAGATACTGAAATCATCGTTCAATTGATTGCATGGTATGTTGAAGAAGAAGGCTTAGAAACAATCGATGCCTTCAAAAAAGCAATCGTAGCTTTAAAAGGGTCTTATGCTTTAGCTTTGATCGATAATGAAAATCCTGATGTTGTTTATGCAGCAAAAAATAAAAGTCCTCTTTTATTAGGTAGAGGTGACGGCTTTAATGTTATTTGTAGCGATGCCATGGCAATGATTCAAGAAACGAATCAATTTGTCGAACTGATGGATGGTGAAATTGCTACATTAACAGTAGATGACATCAAAATCGAGACATTATCTGGTGACGTGATCACTCGTGCTTCATATACTGCACTATTAGACGCAAATGATTTAAGTAAAGGTACTTACCCTCACTACATGGCAAAAGAAATTGATGAACAGCCTGCAGTTATGCGTAAAATTGTCCAAAATTATCAAAATGAGAATGGTGAATTAGAAATTGATTCAGCTATTCTTGAAGAAATGACAGCAAGTGACCGCATCTACATCATCGCTTGTGGTACAAGTAACAATGCGGGTTGGGTTGGCAAACAAATTATTGAAAACTTGGCAAATATTCCTACAGAAGTTCACTTATCTAGTGAATTTGGTTACAACATGCCTTTATTGACTGAAAAACCATTCTTCATTTTCTTGTCTCAAAGTGGCGAAACAGCCGACAGTCGTCAAGTATTGGTAAAAATTAATGATTTGAACTTCCCTTCTTTAACATTAACAAATGTACCAGGTTCTACTCTTTCTAGAGAAGCAAAATATACTTTATTATTACATGCTGGTCCAGAAATCGCTGTAGCTTCAACAAAAGCTTATACAGCTCAAATCGCTGTTCTTGCCATTCTCGGAGAGCTTGCTGGCCGCAAAAAAGGATTAGAACTAGATGTAGATATGGCACATGAACTCGGTATCGCTGCTACAGCAATCGAATCGATTATCGATGAAAAAGAAGTTTTCGAACAATTATCTGTTACTCATTTAAGTATCAGTCGTAACGCATTTTATATTGGACGCAGCATTGATTACTACGTTGTTATGGAAGCTGCTCTTAAATTAAAAGAAGTTTCTTACGTACAAACAGAAGGCTTTGCAGCTGGTGAATTGAAACACGGAACTATTGCATTGATTGAAGAAGGTACGCCTGTTATTTCAATTATTACGGATGAAGCAACTGCTGGACACACACGTGGTAATGCACAAGAAGTTATTTCTCGTGGCGCTCATAGCATGATTATCGCTATGGATGGTCTAGATCAATCAGGCGATGCATACGTATTGCCAAAAGTGCACAACTTGTTAACTCCATTAGTTAGTGTTATTCCAACGCAACTAATTGCTTACTACACAAGCTTACACCGTGGTAACGACGTTGATAAACCAAGAAACTTAGCTAAAAGCGTAACTGTTGAGTAAATCTATAAATTTTGGCTCTATACTTTTTAGTGTTGATAGCTTAATTAAATAAATTGCACGAAATTTCTCAAGCAATTCTGTCTATTCCAGAAGAAATTTTGGTTTGCTCTATCAACACCATTTTGACGAAGAATCTAAATTTTATTCTTAATTAGTCTAAAACCCCGGTAATTCTGAATTTCACTTTCAGAATCACCGGGGTTTTATCTCTACTTGTCGTTTAATTCGGTTCTATCCATACACAACCTATTGTTTGTGAAGCTGGCAAAATTGCCGTATATCTTCCATGATTATCGTATGCTTTAAAAAATAATTTCCCTTCTTGATTGTAACCATATGCATAAACCACTACCCAATGATTTTTATAAGGACTACCAAATAAAGTTGCCGTACCCACTGCTACTGGAATCGGATTCTTCCTATTTAATAGTGAAATGACTTTACGCTCAGGAACAAAATGTATTTTAACAGAAAAATCGGCGTTATCTTTTAATACCCAATCCAATCCGTGCCAAACATCCCAAGGAAAGGTTCCTTTATATGGAAAGGTATCGTCAATAACTGTCTTTAATCCAGTAATCAATTTCTCTTTTTCTAAATCAATCCCATAACTTTGGTTGAAAACATCGTGCAAAATCACGGCTGCAACATATGTTCCACATATCCCAGGTTTAACAGCATTTATCCATGTTTTGTATTTTCGGAAACGCGCTGGACTAAGCCCAACCCAATTGCTCGGAAAAGCGTTCTTTAGTTTTTCTGACATTTTAATCCCCCTTGTCTTGTTAACCATTTCTCCTTACCGTAATTTAAATACAAAAAAGCTTGTAAGTAAAGGAAATCCTTTACTTACAAGCTTTTAATTTGTCGACTTACATGTGGATTGGTAATCCTAATGCTAGTTCAGCTGTATCCATTACTGATTCTGCAAGTGACGGATGAGCATGGATGGTTAATGAAATATCTTCAGCAACCATACCTAACTCAATCGCCAATGCTAATTCAGCAATAACGTCTCCCGCGCTTACTCCAATAACTTGAGCTCCTACGATTTTATTTGTTTTTTTCTCAGTAATCATACGGACAAATCCTTCAGTCGCATCTAATGATAATGCACGTCCATTACCTGCTAACGAGAATTTGCTGACTTTGTATTCTTTATTGCCTTTTACTTCATCGGCTGACATACCTACTGAAGCTATTTCAGGTTCTGTATAAGCAGCAATCGGCATCGTACTGTAGTTCACAACAACTTCTTTACCAGAAATAACTTCTGCTACAATTTTTGCGTCATGACTTGCTTTGTGCGCAAATGCTGGTCCTGGAGTAATATCTCCAATTGCATAAACGCCTTCAACACCAGTTCTCAATGATTCGTCTACATCGATTCTGCCATTTTCTAATAATTTAACGCCAACAGCTTCTAAATTCAATTTAGATGTATTTGGCACTCGACCTACAGAAACCAACACATAATCTGATTCAATCGTTTCTTCTTTGCCATTTTTTTCATAAGTGACTGTTACTACCTCATCTGTTTGTGAAGATTTAGTTATATTTACACCTTCAATAACATCTACACCTTTATCAGCGTAACTTTTCTTGACCAATTTTACCATATCTTTATCAAAGAAGTTGATAATGCTATCTTCTTTTTCAAGAATGGTTACTTTAGAGCCGAAGTTATTAAAAGCAAAAGCTAATTGAGTAGCAACATAACCACCACCTACGATTACTAACCGTTTTGGAAGCTCTTTAATGTTTAAACCGCCTGTTGTGTCCACAACACGTCCTCCAAATGGTACTTCTGAAACTGCTAATGGTGAACTACCTGTAGCAATAACAACATTTTTAAATTCAAGATTTTTAGATCCATCTTTAGTTTCAACCGTTAAGTGATTTTTATCCGTAAATACGGCTGTTCCACGAATAATTTCTACTTTGTTTTTTTTCAATAACCCTTCAACACCGCGTGTTAGCATGCTTACTACTTTTGTATCTTTCCAGTTCTGCATTTTTGTAATATCTAGCGTTACATTAGAAGTTGTGATTCCAAAAACTTCAGAATGTTGTGCATTGTGAAAATGATGTCCAGCAGTTATCAAGGCTTTAGAAGGAATACAACCGACGTTTAAACAAACCCCACCGATGTATTCTTTTTCAATAATTGTAACCTTTTGTCCTAGTTGCGCTGCTCGAATTGCTGCAACATAACCTCCTGGTCCAGCTCCAATAATAATCGTTTCTTTTTGATTAGTTGCCATGAAAGGTCAACTCCTTCTCATTTTTTACCTATCATCTTCAAAAAAAAGATAATAAATAGATTCACATCCCATTCTACTTGAAAATCCAAAATATACAAGTAAAATAGATTGAGTATGTGAAAAAAATTCAAATATAATGTATTCTCACATCTATCTCTTTGAAGGGACTGTGAAACGATACAACACTTCCAAACTAATCTAATGTTTTCTTTCTCATTTTCCAAAAATTATAATAAATCATCGTCATTTTTTTGGCCATTATACAAGACATTTTAACATCTTGGCTGTTAAGTTCATTTATAGAAAATCGATATAAATTTTGCCTCACTTCTTCGATTTGATGGTAATCTTGATTCTCTTCATTTAGAAGTTGCATCAATAATTGAATCGAATAGCTGACATAAATATCTTTTACTGTTGAAACATTAAAGTTATCTAGTTTCTTTGTTAATTCAATGACTTTCATTAGTGCTTTAGGACCAGAAAGTCTTTCTTGTGTAAGACCATTAAAGAAAGGGATATGCTTATAGGCTATATAATGGTAATGCAAGTTAGGATCATAGATAATCTTAGAGCTTTTTAAAATGCATTGTACACACATCAATAAATCTCCAAAAATATCTAATGTCGAATCAAATTCCAGCACCGGGTCAATTCTGAATAAATCAACGGAAAAAAGCTTATTGCATAAAAAACTTTTTAATCTAAAATGATCAACAATCATATTTAGAGCTGTCTCTTTAGTCCAATTAACTGTACTTGAGAGCTCCATCAATTCTTTTTCATCTTGATTTAACTCTTCTCCATAATTAGCTATAACGATATCTGCTTCATTTTTAATAATCGTTAATAGTAAATTTTCAAACATCAAACCGTCTATCCGATCGATTGGATCAACAAAACTGATATACTCACCTTTAGCTGAAAGTAATCCAGTATTCAAAGCTTCAGAATGCCCTTTTATGGTTTTATGAAGTACTTTAAACCGAGAATCTACTCGCGCAAAACGATCACATATAGCGCCACTCATATCGGTAGATCCTTCATTGATTAAAATAATTTCAATGTTTCGATAAGACTGAAATCTTAAGCTGTTTAAACAATGTTTTAAAACACTTTCTACATTATATACCGGAACAATGATGGACAACATAACTGCTCCTCCTTTCTGCACAACATTATGAATAGTCAGCCTAGTCTATGTTCCCTTCTCTAACGTATCAGATTCGAAAAAATATTATGCTGCTGCTTGATGTGTTTTAGCAAAGTAAATTAATCGTTCTTTTAATGAACCTTCGCTACACCCCTCTAATGTTTTCAAAAATGACATCACTTCTTCTAGTGAACGTCTTACAGCTTTCCCAACAAATATTTTATCGTATACTTTCTCTCCGGTATTTTCACTAGCTATCAATAATTCTTCATATAATTTCTCTCCTGGTCGAATTCCAGTTTCAACTACGGGGATTTCATCATCACTAAATCCACTCAGTTTGATTACTTTCTTAGCTAAATCAACAATTTTAACCGGTTGTCCCATATCCAAGACGAATATTTCTCCGCCTTTTGCCAAAGTTCCTGCTTGGATTACCAGACGACTAGCTTCTGGAATCGTCATAAAATAACGTGTCATTCTAAAGTCTGTTACCGTTACAGGTCCACCTGCTTTTATTTGTTCTTTAAATAACGGAACTACACTACCACGACTGCCCAATACATTTCCAAAGCGGACAGCTGCAAAATTAGTTTTCCCTTCTTCATTTAAGCTCGTTACAATCATTTCAGCAATCCGTTTTGTTGCTCCCATAACATTCGGCGGGTTAACAGCTTTGTCAGTAGAAATCATGATAAAAGTTCCTACACTAGCTGCTTTGGCTGCTTCAGCTATATTTTTTGTCCCATACACATTGTTTCTTAATGCCTCAAATGTATTTGATTCCATCATAGGAACATGTTTATGGGCAGCAGCATGATACACAACATCAGGTTTATACATTTCCATAATATCAAACATTCTTTGTCGGTTTTGAACATCTGCTATAACCGGAGTAATCTCAATCTTACCAACAAATTTTTTATTCAATTCACGATGGATTTGGTAAATTGAATTTTCACCATGTCCCAATAAAATAATTTTTTTAGGAGAAAAAGTAGCTATGATGCGACAAATCTCTGAACCAATAGAGCCGCCAGCACCACTAACTAAAATTGTTTTACCATATAGATCCTCTGAAATCTGTTTTGTATCTAACGTTACTTCGTCTCTTCCTAATAAATCGACTACATCGATTTCTCTAAAGCGGCTCACCATTAATTTCCCATTCATAACATCTTCAATCGACGGCATTAAGTTGACGGGCAGATTAATTTCGTTACAAATTTCTAAAATCTTTTCAAGTTGGTTTGGTTTCAATGAAGGAATGGCAATCGTGATTTGTTCGACACCTAATTTTTTTGTAACGATTGGGATGTCGGAAATATTCCCTAAAATAGGAATACTGTATAACCGCATACCCTGTTTTCCATCATCATCATCAACAATACCGACTACTTTTATATCTGTTGAATTTTTTTGGATACTCTTGATAAATAAATTCCCACCATCACCTGCACCAACTACTAGCGTACGAATTTTTTTAGCTTTTTGATTCTCGGGAGAAGCACTTGTTTTGTACTCATGGAAAATTCTAAAAACAATGTGTCCTCCGCTAACGAGTAATAAAGAAATGAGATAGATCAATAAAATATACCGAAAACTCATTTCTTCCAACAGCAAAATGGCAAACGTTGTTGTTAGTCCAAATGAAAGCGTAATCGAAATGAAGATAATTAACATATCTTTAATACTTGTGTAGCGATATAGGGTAGCGCATATTCCTGAGTATCCTGCTAGAATACTATACCCTCCTATTCCTAATGTAATCATAAATAAATACGACGCCATAGGAAGTGCTACATAAGGATTTAAAAAGAAATAGGCGATCACGCCGGCTAATAGGATTACGGAACTATCCAACAGTAAATAAAGCTTTTTCTTATTTAGAATTGTTCGAATCATTTTAATCACTCCTATTATTTTTCAACTCTACTAATAGTTGATTTTATTTTCTCAAGAATCTCTTAACCGACAGTATCTAGTTCTTTTTCTTTAGCATAATAACCACCATTTAAACCTTTTACTCGTTCTTTACTATTAAATACAGCTCCTAAAACATTCGCTTGTACTAAGTTCAATAACTCTTTAGCTTTTAAAATCTCACTTAAATCTGCAACTTCTTTTCGAATCACAAAAACTGTTCCGTCGGCTTTATTTCCCATTACTTGAGCATCTGTAACCACATTGACTGGTGGCATATCAAAAACAATTAAATCATACTCTTGTTTTACTGCCTCAATAAATTGAGCCATTCTTTGAGAAGCTAGTAATTCTGACGGATTCGGTGGTAAAATTCCGCTAGTCAATAAGTTTAGATTTTCTTGACTCGTTTCGTGTAAAAGGCTGCGTAGTTGTCTATTTTTAGTTGTTAGAATACTTGTCAATCCTTGTTGATTTCGCACTTTGAATAGTTTGTGAAGTGATGGGTTGCGCATATCTGCATCTACAAGCAATACCTTTTTTCCTTGGGAAGCAAAGACAACTGCTAGATTAGCAGCAATTGTAGATTTTCCTTCTCCTTGTTTTGAAGAAGTGACCATTAATGTTTTCAATTCTTTATCTATCATAGAAAATTGAATATTCGTTCTAAGTGTCCGAAACTCTTCTGAAATAATCGAAGTGGGATCGATGAGTGTAATAAGATTTTTTTCCTCATATTTTTTCTCGCTTATTCTCTTTTTAAACATACTCAATCTCCTCCTAAAGCTTTTTTAACATGATTTGATGAGACAGTAAAACCAGCTTTTTTTTCTTCACTGACTGTTTCTGATTTGGTCATTTCACTAATATTTCCTAAGTGGATCCACCCTAACTTCTCAGTAATGACTTTTTCATCGTGTACTTTCTTATCCATTGTTTCTAAAATAATAGATAAAATCATCCCTAACAGAAAGCCAACTAATAAACCAACTACTTGATTTAATGGTAAATTAGGAGAAATGGGAACAGCATTTACTTTAGCTTTTGAAAGAATGGCTACATTTTCAACATTGATAATTCCATCTATATTGTCTTGAAATGTAGCAGCCATTAGATTGGCAATCTTCGCTGCACGATTTGGATTCGTATCTATTACTTTTATTCCGAAAATTTGTGAATCATCCTGAGTAATCACATCAACCTTTTGTTGTAACTCAACATCAGACATCGTATTTCCCAATTCATTGATTACTTTGTCAATTACAACAGGATCTTCTATGATATCTCGGTAAGTATTGATCATTTGAATATTGGTTTCGATTTCTCCCAATTCTATCGATTTCGTATTCATACCTTGTCCGCTAACTAAAAGTTGCGTTGTAGAACTGTATCTAGGGGTAAGCACATAATTTGTTAAGGCTGTAGTAAGTGCGACACCCATCAAACTTAACAATAGTATTACCCACCAACGTTTCTTCAACATTTTAAATAGGTCTACCATTCCAATCGTATTCATCATCCTATATTCCTCCTAATAAATCTTGTTTTTAAAAACAACAAGGTAGGTAATCTATATTGGCCCACCAAATCATTCAGACTAGTTTTTGACTTTATATCTTTTTGACTGATATAGCTTTCCTTTTAACACCACGAATAAATCTTTTAAAAAAGGAACCTTCAAAGCCGTTGAGCAACCTGCATAAGATATGACGCCAACAACAATTTGAACCAGTGTGGTTACAAAAGTTGCATTCATACCATTCGTAGTAACGACAATCATGAGTACCATTACTGTAGCTGAAGCAACTATTCTTAAAATTAGATTTTTATCAAATGTAAACTGGGTCTTTTTGTTCAAATAGATTAAACGAAACACGGTAACAAAAGTTTCTACGATTAAACTTGTTAATACAGAACCTACAACGCCTATAATAGGAATAAGAGTAAAATTAAGCACTATACTAATTGCAGCTCCGCCAAATGTAGAAATGGCATAAATTCTTGTATTTCCACTTGGAAGTAAGTACTGATTACTGATTGCGATTCCAATCGGCATAATGATGATAACGGGAGCGATGATTGGTATAAAAATCTTTAATGCCTCAAAGTCATTACCAAAAAACCAGGGAACCAATGTTGCAGCTAATGCACTTACCCCAAAGGCTGCCGGTATAGAAATAAACAATTGAGCATGTATTAGGCTGTGTAACGTCTTGTTTATTTCATCTATCTTATTTTTTGAAAATAAATTACTCATTTTGGGAAGCATCACTAAATTAATTGTCGAAATCATGGTAATGATAATGGTGCTTAGATTAAGTGTATTTGTATAGATTCCAACGGATGTTTGACTATCCAATACACCCAAGATCGTTTTACTTAATGTGGTATAAAAGATAACCGCAATTTGTGGAAAGAAATAGGCAATCATCGGGAACAAATGTCTTATCATTTTTTTTATAGGTACAAAGTGGAATGAAATCTTTTTATAAATAAACACCCACATAACAACCTGAGAAAAAAGATTACCTAACGCTTGTAAGAGTAAATAGAGTGGTAAATCATTGTAATCTTTAATAAAAAATACTATCCCAAAAAATACAACTGTTTGAACAGCTAAGTTGCTTAAGCTAACTTTTTTAAAATCTTCTATCCCCATAAAAAACCATGAAATATCAAATAATACAGCAATAATGTGCAGCGATTGAATAATGTAATACAAGAAATCTCTGTGGAGAAAAACCAAAACGACAACTGAATACAGAATGAATGAAACAGCTGTTGTCATTAACTTTAAGCTAACTAATTCAGAAAATGTTTGATCCAGTTTTTTCTTATCTTCTCTCACCATTGCAATTTCACGATTTCCATATAAAGTGATTCCTAAACCGGATAGTAAAATAAAATACTCTGCTATTGAATTGGTAAACGAATAGATTCCAATTCCGTGTGCCCCTAATGCCTTTGAGATAATTGGAATTGTAACAATAGGCATTAAAATTTTGATCCCTTGAAACAATGATTGGTAAAACAAATTTTTCCCAACACTTGCTGTCATTTTTAAGCACCTCAATTTTATTGACTTAGTCCTATGGAATAAAGACCCCTTTCACTACTAAATAGAGGAACTAACTCAGTCTGTCTAAGTTCCCGTTATTTTTTTTAATGTACTGAATGCATAGTGGTATTTTTTGCTCATTTGTATTTTTGCTCTCATAACTCTTAAAGCAAGTGAATATTTATTTTTCTTTAATAGAAGAGTTAGTAATTTGATGTGGTATTTTTTTTCTAAACTAGAATTGGGGGAAAATAATGTTTGTTGGATTTTTGGATGATGTAAAACAGAGGATATTTGTTGTACTTTTTGGTTTTCGTTAAGAGGACAATCCTCCAAAACTAAATTATTTAGTTCTACATAAAGAGTTCTCCAATAAGCTAAACTAATTAAATCTTGGTACATTTGTTCATAGCGCCAGGTAATGATTAATTTTTCAAAATGTTCAGCAATGTTATACTCTAAAAGAAAGCGGTCTGGATGGTAACGATTAACAGCAGATCCAACTCGAGAAACATAATGGTAATAAGGGAATTGATTAAAATAAATCGCTTCTAAATTCCGGTAGACTAAATGATTGAACAAAGCATCTTGTCCTACTCGTTGATCAGTAAAACGACAGTTGTTTTCAAATAAATAAAGATGCTTGTAGAGTTTATTCCATAATATATTAGAATCTAAGTCTTGGAATGCTCTGAAATTCTTTCTGAAATCCTCTTTTGTATTCAAGACGGATAAATTGGGAAGTTGAACCGTCATTATCCTCTTTCCTCTTGCATTTATTTCTTCGACATAATACCCAAAAACAACAACATTCGCTTCGTTTTCTAAAGCAATTTTCAAATTGTCTTCAATTAATTCTGCTTCTACATAATCATCTGGATCTGTGAAGTAAATGTAGTCACCTGTTGCCCAATCAAGGCCTGCATTTCGAGCCATTCCCGAACCTGCATTCTCTTGATGGATAACTCGTATTCGACTGTCCTTTCTTTGGAACTCATCACAAATCTGACCAGAACCATCCGTCGATCCATCGTTGACTAATATTAATTCGAAATCCTTGTACGTTTGATTCAATAAACATTGAATCGATTTTTTTAATCCACCTACAACATTGTAAATTGGCATAATGACAGATACAGCAACCATAATAACTCTCCTTTCAAGATAGCATTTTTCAAACAGTTGGGTGAGTTGTTTCATCAAGAAGAGTGCTATCAAGCTCTTGATGTCGGAGATGTGTTAAAATTTTTTGAGGAATCAGTCCAACAATTAATGGTTTGAGTACATAAATCAGACCTAACGGCATAAGTTTCATTAGTTTAAAACCGTTATATCTCACCTTAGCTTCTCCAAATCTGTATTTATACACTCTCTTTTTAAATGTTGCAGAATCTTCTCGATAGTTGAGCAAAATATCTTGCATATTGTATCCCTTAAATCCAGCAGCATATAACCGCATAAACAAATCATAATCTTCTGCCCTTAGAGTCGCTTTTGAAACCGTGTAGTTTCCGATTTGGTTGAGAACCTCTTTTTTAATAATAATGGTAGGATGAATGAACTGTGATCCAAAGAGAAAATCTTTTTTTAATGGATCATTTTTTGTTTTTCGCACTCCCCAAATGCCGCCATCATTAAAAAGAAAAACTTGACTCCCAACTAAAGCATATTCTGGATGAGTTTCTAAGTAATGCATTTGTTTTTCCAGCCTATTTTTGTACGAAATATCATCTGCATCCATTCGTGCAATGTATTCGCCTTTCGAAATCTCAATACACCTGTTCAGTGAGTAGGCTAATCCTTTATTAGTTGTGTTTTGAATTAATCGTACCTTTTGAGGATAGTTCTTAACATACTCTTTTGCTACCTTTAACGTATTATCCTTCGAACCATCTTCACATAAAATAATTTCAAAAGATTCATAGGTTTGATTTAAAAGAGAATCTAGGCTTTCCTTTAACGTTTTTTCGCAGTTATAAATGCCCATTACAACGGATACTTTCATGCTAATCTACTCCTTTTTGCGACTCATTTAATGAGCGAGTGTCTTTTGTTTGAAAAACACTCATTCCTAGGACTAACCAGAAAATTCGGGCATTATTTAATGAAATAGATACAGAGGCGATTAAGAAAATAATTAAGACATCTCGAATGATTTGCCTGTTTTGACTTTCCAGCTTGCTTTCCAATAAACTTGATTCAGCATTAATCAGTGTGGAGCCAACATATATAAAGAACAAAACGGTTGATACAATACCCCATTCTGCTGAAAGTTGAAGATACGTATTATGAGCAACATTGGGGTTGTAAACAAATTGTTCAGCAATTGGAATATAATTTCCAAGTCCAATACCCATAAATGGTGCAGAGTTGATGATATGCATTGCTGTTTCCCAGACCTGTGCTCTTCCTGATCCACCATCAGAAACAGCTGAAGAAAAATCAGTAAACAATAACTCTACCCTAGAAAAGATTGGGAATCGGTTTACGATTATGGCCATTAAGTCATCCGCGTAAGTCAAAACATTTGGTACAATCGCAAACAATCCTAATATAAAAGTAATAAAACCAGCAGCTCTCAAAGGTGTTGTGCCTTTCATTTTTACAACTTTCATTACTAAAAAGTAACCACTATATAGAAAAACCAATATGACGGCTGATTTTGAACCTGAACTAATAATGGATAGAAGTATAACACCAATTGCTCCAAGTCGAATGACTGAATTTAAAGGCTTCATTCTTAAAAGAATGCTTAATGCACAACATTGGATGACGGCGAAAAAATTGGGATCATTCATAAAGCCGATCAACCGACTTTCACCAAATAACATGATTGAAGAAAAATAAGGGATTGGAACAAATGAAATCAGAATGCCAATAAAACCAATTCCAACGGCTCCTATTACAAATCCTTTTAGAAAAACAGTTGTTAATTTTAAGCGGGAAAGGTTAAAACCTATGGTGTAATAGAGGAAAACAACGAGTAGTTTCGTGTAATCAATTAGAGTAGCTAATGGATTAGCTGCAATCATATATTGATTGGGGATGATGAACAGAGAATAAAATAAAATAACAATTGAAAAGGTACTAAAAACCAGAATATGTGTGAGCGGCAGCTCTAATTCCTGCTTCATAATCAAACTGATCAATACTCCTACAACTATAAAGTCTGATAAAGATAAATTGATCCCAAATAACACATTGGATTGATTTAAAAAGAAAGACATGACGAACACCATAATTATTAAAAATGATGCATCTTGCTTTCTCTCTAAGGGTAAAGAATTCGTGGCCATATTTTCCACCTCCAATAAGACCCGTTTTTAAATAAAACTCATTTTATAAAAGCCTTTGTTGCTTTTCTTTCGCCGATAAGCGCTGGATCATCCTGAGCATATTTTACAAAACGATAAATTTGTGTCATTTGGCTCATTACGGCTTGAACAGAATAGGTATCAAGATATTCTAAACTTCTCAAACCAAAATCCTCTCTCAAACTATTTGAATGATAAAGGGTGTCAATGTATCCTGCCAACCGTTCATTTTCTTCTAAACCTACCAAGTAACCATTCTCACCATGATGAATCAAGTCCCGATTGCCCCTGCAGTCCGTAGCGATTATTGGAAGACCCGTTCCCATTGCCTCTAAAAGATTCACCGGTAAACCTTCTTGCGTTGAAGTAGAAATAACGATATCTGCTATACTCATTAACTGATCAACATCCGTTCGGTAACCTAATAAAAACACATTTTCTTCTAACTGCAAATCTTTGATTTGTTGAGCATACTGTTCTTTTAATTCGCCATCTCCAACTAACAACAATTTAGCTTGGGGTATAGTCTTAATGACGGTTTTCATCATAGTGATAGCCAGATGCTGGTTTTTTCTTTTACTTAGTTCTCCAACGTAAATCAAGAGAAATTCTTCTTTTTTATATCCTGATAAACTTCTTCTTAAATCTTTTAATTCTGAATCGATTGGCTTAAATTTATTTTTATTGATGCCTACTCCACTAATTTTTTCAATTCTCTTCGCCTTAAATTGTTTAGTAAGAGCTGTACGATAGTCTTCTTCATTAATGGTGATCAAACAATCCGTATACCTAGACAGCCATTTTTCTACTGTATAGTACATTAACCAATTTTTTGTTGGTGCACCTTTGAAAAAATGAAACCCGTGCGCGGTATATACAACTTTAGTCTGACGTTTGCGAGCTTCTCTAGCTGCGAGCCTGGACAACACGCCTCCGATTGGAGAATGGCAATGAATAAACGCATACTCTTCACGGTCAATAATTTGTTTGATTTCTTTATAAGCTGAGTAATTTATAACTTTAAATGGATTTCGGTTAATGGCTACATCGAAGACTGTTACTCTTTGTTGTTCTAGTTGCTTTCTAAATCGATGATTTCTTTCATTCGCTGCTGTATCTTCATCTTTAAAATTTGCTAAAACATGGACTTCATACCCCTCATCTTGCAGTAAGTGTATATTTGGCACATTGAAGCCTTCTATCATTGGAGCAATTGATGCTAAAATTAATACTTTATCCATAATAGTACCCTCCAAAGTTGGTATTTATACAAAATGATCAACCGTTAGTCGACCAATAGTGGACTAACTTGAACTTTTTTCCATAGCAGCTGGACTTGACTTTCAGGAACAAGGATTCTTTTCATTTCATCGATGACTCTAAATTGTTCTTCTTCAGTCATGTTGGAACCTGAAGGAATGCATATTCCCATCTTAAAGAGCATTTCTGACACAGCTGTTGTTCTTTCATTATGTTTATAAAATTTAGTGTGTTTAAAAAGCGGTTGCATTTGAAGGGGTTTCCATAATAGACGTGTCTCAATGTTTGCTTGATTCATTTTATCCATAAATTCGAATGGGGTCACTTTTGTCATAAATGGGTCAATAACTAATGTGGTCAACCAACGATTAGATTTCGACTGTTCGATTTCAGGCATAAAATGAATTTCCTCAATTGAATTTAATTCTTGATAGTATTTCTGGAATATCGCTCTTCTTTTATCGACTCGCTCATCCAACACTTCGAGTTGAGCTCTTCCAATTCCAGCAAGAACATTGCTCATTCTGTAATTGTAGCCAACAAGTGAATGTTGGTAATAGGGAGCGGCATCTTTTGCTTGAGTAGCCAAGAAAAAAGCTTTAGCCAACAATTCTTCATCGTCACTTACTAATGCTCCTCCACCAGAAGTTGTGATAATTTTATTTCCATTAAAGGAATAGATACCAATTTTTCCAAATGTCCCACTTTTTTTATTCTTGTATTCTGCTCCTAAAGATTCCGCAGCATCTTCAATAATTGGAATACCGAATAGATCTGCAATGGCTAATAGTGCATCCATATCTGCACTTTGTCCATAAAGGTTCACCACAATAATCGCTTTTGGCAATCGTGTTTCTAAACTGGCATCAAATAGTGCTCGTTCTAAGGCTTGCGGTGACATATTCCAACTGTTAGGTTCAGAATCTATAAAGGTTAATTCAGCTCCTAAATACAATGCTGGATTAGCGCTAGCAACAAATGTAAAGCTTGAACAAAATACACTGTCTCCTTTTTCTACCCCTAGACATGCTAAGGCTAGATGGATAGCAGCTGTACCTGAACTTGTTACTGAAGCACCTTTATTGTTTGTATATTGAGCTAACTCTTTTTCAAAATGAGTGACATTTGAACCTAAGGGAGCAATCCAATTTGAATCAAATGCCTCTTGAATGTATTTTTGTTCATTTCCTGACATATGTGGTGAAGACAGTAAAATCCGCTCACTGTTTGCCATAGATTTCCCTTCTTTCTCTATCGCTTATTCCCATCAGATTTCGTTTGAATCAGCGATGACTATTTTTTTGTTTACTGCATTTCAGATTTCCTGTTTTGTACTAATGAACCCGAGTCAAAGGAAACCGCCTGAGTAAATAAAGGCGTGACATTGTTCGTTACTTTTTCTTGTTCCCATTGTCTTTTGCGATATTCATCAAATGCAAGGATGTAATCGACTTCTTTTTCAACGATATCCGCTTTCATTAAAACTTTTTGGATTGTCATTAGTGTAATTTTTATATCAAGTAAAACTGAACATTTTTCAACATATTCCACATCCAACGCAAAACGTTCTTCCCAACTTAAGTGATTGCGTCCATTTACTTGTGCCCATCCACTAATACCAGGCTTTACATCGTGCCGACGCAATTCTTTCTTGTTGTAACAAGGTAAGTATTCAACTAATAAAGGCCTAGGACCAATGAAACTCATATCTCCTTTTAATATATTGATCATTTGAGGCAGTTCATCAAGACTTAATTTACGAATAACTTGACCAACCTTTAACATACGATCATCGTGAGACAACTCTTGCTCATTGATTATCACTGGGTTTCTCATGCTGCGTAGTTTATACATGTTAAATAGTTTATTGTCTTTCCCGACACGTTCTTGAATAAAGAAGACAGGACCAGAAGGATCTTCAATTTTTATCAAAATCCCTACAATTAATAAGATTGGTAAAACTATTAGGAATAACATAGCGGCAAAAATCCATTCAATCATTGATTTAATAGGATAATACTTTGTCATAAAGTTCTCTCCTTTATCTTTTACATTTCTGTTAACTATTTATCAATAAGAGAGGCTTCAAAATTGGATTGCTAGAGAGCATTTATTAAATAGGGGTGTAACTAATGTGGGGAATTTAGAGGTTTAGATTTCATTAAGAAGAAAATAAGGGGGATTAAGTTAAAAATTAACAACTTACGATTAAAAAGAGTTTTTTTATAATGAGGTTGAAGCAATTGAAGAGGAATTTTGTGGGATATTGATGACCGTAGTAGATTTAAATCGCTTGAAAGCAGACAATTGATATCCGCAAAATTGGTAGCCCTGATGATAGTACATATGGTTAGCTTTAGTTTCTTTATCTACAACTAATAACACTTTTTTGTCTTTTGCTAATGCCATAATGAATCTTTGTATTTGTGTTCCAATCCCTTTGTTTTGAAAATTCGGTGCTACTTCAAAGTGATCAATTTCAATATATTTTGAAGATATAATAATATTAACCGTTCCTACAACTTGTCCATTTAAATAGGCATTGATTTGCTGAATTTCCGGGGAGATAAAGCGATCTAGATAAAATTTTTGTTTTTTGTGAGCGTATGACATTCCATTCTTTAAATTCAGTTGATACATAAACTCTAAGTACTCTTTTAATTGCTCGTTATTTTCTACTAAACTTACCTTGATTTCTTCATTTTGATGAGTAAAGTAAAAATCCTTTGGGTCAATAACGAGCAGTTCTTCAGCAGAGACCGTATAGTTTTCTGTTGCAAGATACTCTTCTATCTCTTTAGAGAAAGGTTCATTTTCTGGTCCATATAAATAAATAAAATCTTGTTGCGTTTTTCTTTGAAAATCCGTCAGATTCTTTTCAGCTAAACAAAATTCTTCCAGGGTAGGATTTCGTTTAAATCTTAATCTATTACAAGAATATAAAAAGGGCAGTTTTTTATTTTGATAATGGTAATAATAGTCTGTTTCTTCTATCTGCGTGTATTCGTGATAGGTCTCGCTGAACGATATCATTCTCCTCACTCCTTTTGAAGTAAACTACTATAATGTTGTCTATGTTCTAGTTTAATTTAAGTTCGATACTTTGGAAAAAAAGTAGTTTCCTTATCAAAATTACCTAGTGTTTTACGCATCTGAACTAATTTTTCATAAATAATTGGATCATGTATTTTTTTTCCTACATAAAATGGATGATCTCCACTTCTAGCATAGCCTTTTTTATGTAGGTATATTCCGTCTTCGCCTTTATGACCACCACCTAGAATGTATTTCTTTAACCCTTTCTCTTTTAGCCACTGGATAGTCGTCAATTCTACCAAAGCTTCTGGATGGTAGCAGTAGTAATCCTCAAGTGTTCCCGCTAAAAACCCAAATGATCTTTCTTTACCAATTAATACTAGTGCTGAAGAAATAGTTTTTCCATCCATTAAAGCATGGAGATAAAGAAATTGACCCTTCATTGTTTCGTGGATTTGTTCAAAAAAAGATTTGTTAAAGTAATAATAACTTTCTGCACCGGTACGTTTCATTGTTGAATAATAAACCGTTAAAAAATCATCAATATACTCCCCGGTCTCATCCAGAACAATTTTTATCCCGCTATTTTTAGCCTTTTCTGCATTTCGCAAAATAGTCTTACGAACATCTTTTCTTACTGGCAGATTTAAATCCCTAACGATATTGTTTCCAATCAATGATACATCCCCGTAAAATGAGTCCCGTACTTGTGTGTTTTCGAATAGATCAAAGCGTATAAATTCTGTTATAATGTTATTTTTTTGACAATAATTTGAAAAGGCTTCAAAATAACCTGCTAATAATTTTTTTTCATCTGTGGTTTCTTGAATAACTGGCCCACCATAACCGTATGGGGTTACAATATCAAAAAATTCTTTGTTTTCTAGATTAAACGGAATTCCCCTTTTAATAAACATATTTTTTATTTTCCCATACTCGCTTTCGAAATTAAAAACTGTTAATTCTCCTTCTTCAATCGACTCATACAACTTTCCATAAGGCTCGGTAAAATTAATTTCCATTTAGCATTTCTCCCTTGCAATTTTTTATAAAAATTTATAAAAAGACAACCTAAATAAGCTTACGTTACATGATTTTTTCTAAAATAGCTTCTGACTTACGGTAAAAAAGATAGATGGGGTAGTTCAAAATTATGAAGTATTCATTGTGGCGTGTGGGGTGAAAAAGAGTAAACTAAATAAGGGTTTGTGATGTATTTCTTGAAACGAATCTAAAAACATAAAGTGTATGAGCGGTCAGGATGACCTAGGATAAAACTGAGGGGTACTGCTTTAAAGAGGTTAAAAATAAGTATTCAATAATAGCAAAAGTTTTGGGGCATTTGCTATCGATTTGATACACTAAGTATAGCAAGTACTATTTGAAAGAGCTATCGTTTTATAATTAAACTCTAATTATCGGCCTCGACTTGTGACGAAAATATGTACAGCTCTATCCCAAACGCCTATTCTTAGGCATTTAGAGCTGTACATGTTTAGTAAGAATATTAAATTAAACATTGATTATGCGTAACTTCTACATAGTTCTGCGCATTCTAAACAAACTTTTGCGCATCTTTGACAGTGATCATGCTCATGCTTTTCACATTCTTTTCCGCAAGCCTGACAGATAGTCGCACATAAAGCGATTAGGTCAGTTGATAAGGCACTTTCACGAGTTATTGCTGTTGAAGCAAATGCACATATATCTGCACATTCTCTGTCTAAACGTATACATTCTGCCATCATTTGAACGTGGTCTTCTTTTAGACAAGCATCAAAACATTCATTACAAACACGTTGACACTCAAACATTTTTTCCGAGATTTTTACTAATTGTTCTTGCATAATATCCCTCCTACTATTTTTTTACACTTTTAGTATAAGTCTTTTAGAGAGGGCTATCAAATGATACAGTTTTTATTTCCCATTAGAATTTTTTATAACCTTCTAACAAATTTAATTAAAATAACAAAGAGCCCTAAACCAAAGTTTTACCTTTGATTTAGAGCTCTTCTATTATAAATGGCTCTTCGTCAAAAATGGTGTTGAATAAAACAAAAAAAATTTCTTCTGGAATAAACGGTTTTGCTTGTGGAGAGCCACGGGAACGTCTGAAGCCTGTAGTCTTCAGAGCTTTCAAGCCTCAAATAAAGCGTAATCGCTGAAGCGCTAATGCTTTATAATTCGCATTGAATCCTTTTCATGGCTACAAGCAAACCCTATTCCTCCAGAAATTTAGTGTCATTCATTTATCTAAGCTATCAACACTAAAGAGTTAAAGTCTTTAAAGCTCTTCGTCAAAAATGGTGTTGAATAAAACAAAAAAATTTCTTCTGGAATAGACGGTTTTGCTTGTGGAGAGCCATGGGAACGTCTGAAGCTGCTCTATTTTAGAACGTGTTTCAAAAAGCAGACCTGACGTCCACTTCACAAATAATACTCGATGGTCGGTGACCATACTGCGCTTATTCGCTCCAGTTGCCCTAGCTCTTGCGGCTTTAGTCGCTTAGAGATAAGGTATGCGTTAGAAGTTTCAGGTCTAAACGCTTTTAGCCACACTCCCAATGAAGCGCTAATGCTTTATAATTCGCATTGAATCCAATGCATGGCTACAAGCAAACCCTATTCCTCCAGAAATTTAGTGTCATTCATTTATCTAAGCTATCAACACTAAACGTGATTAATTTTGTATTGCCCACTCATAAATTGCATGGGCCACACCATCTTCTTGATTAGATTTAGTTTCATGTTTAGCAACTTGTTTAATGGAGTCTACCGCATTGCCCATAGCAACGCTTGTACCGGCTACTTTCATCATGTCTAAATCGTTCTCTCCATCACCAATTGCCATTACTTCATCCATAGAAAAACCAAGTTTAGTTGCCAAACCTGTCAATGCTTCACCTTTATTCGCATTTTTCGGCAATAATTCTAAAACATACGATAAGCTTCGTATAGGATAAAAGTACTCAACGATAAAAGATGGCAAAGAAGAAGCTAGGCGGTCAAGTTCCGTTTCTGATGCTACATACATTGCTTTAAAAACAGTCAGATCATGCGGTAATTTTTCTAATGGCAAATGGACTTTTTCCATACCTAATAGATCAGCATCAAATTGCAGCATTTCCGTTGGTGCGCCTGTGTAATAGTATTCCTTTTCATCAAAATAAGTAAAGTTCATCTCAAAAGGTTCAATCAATCGTTCCGCTTGCTTTAAATGATCATGATTTAATTCATGTGAATACACAATTTCCCATGTCGTAGTCTTTTGTACGACTGTACCGTTTAATGAAATAACATAATCTTCTTCATCCTGAGGCAATTCTAATTCTTTTAGGTACTCATAAACCGCTTGAACAGGTCTTCCTGTACATAAAACAATTCTAATACCTGCTTCACTTGCTTTGGTTATCGCCTTTTTAACTTTATCTGTAACCAAATGCTGCTCATTTAATAATGTTCCATCCATATCGATTGCAATTAACTTAATCAATTTATTCTCCTCCATCTAACTATTCCTTTAAAATAGTAGGTTACTAATACTCTGCGTATTCGTAGTCTACTCCTTTTAACGCTTGTTTCACCCATTGATTATGAGTGGTTTCTTGTTTTTGTGTAGCTAAATTTTCAATAGATTTTTCAATATCCAAACAAGCTTGAAAGAATTGTAGTGCATCTTCTTCCATTTTGAATTGAAACTCTTGAGCAAGCTCTATTGTGTTTGCATAATGCAAAACAACTTCTTTTTCATTTAGATAAATGCTAAAATAAGTTGAAATTTTTCTTTCCTTCACTGTAAGCCACTCCTCATCTAGTTAAATTATTGAAAAACTACTTACAAATATCATACCACTAATTCGGAAGAATCAGTAGAACGATTGCTTTGCAATAAAAATTCTCACTCCATATGTCTAGAGTAAAAAGGTTTGATTCTCAAGCCTTAATCGGCTGAGTCACATTCCATAAGTACAGCCATTAGACAAATCTTTACACTAATCTATCCCTATAGAAAAACACCTGAAACTAAAAGCTGTTACTCAGCTACTTTAGTTTCAAGTGTTTTTTGGTTTAATGCTTTTTTAGAGATAAATTTGACAAAAGTTAGTTGCAAAAGAATGCCCAATCCTGCTCCATAGCTATCAATGACCACATCGCTTAATTGACCACCTCGACCGGGTACCACCAACTGATGGATCTCATCTGAAAAAGCATAAGCTACACATATGAGCAAACTAATCGTTACCGATTTGAATTCCGATACTCCAGTACTGTTTAATGCGTATTTCACTAAAACTCCTAGAATCAGGTAGATGAAAAAATGAGCATTTTTCCGGATAAAATGATGCAAATCTGGCGGAACAAGAGCCTGTCTTACTCCAATAGACAAACTATACACAAAATAACCTACAAGGAAAATCAATAATAGTTCTTTTATTCCAATCGTTACTCCGCGTTTTTTTAATTTAACTATAGCAAAGCCAGCTAAACCAATCACTACAATTACTTGAGTTACCTTAATAACTTGTATACTGATGCCTAAAACCGTATGACTTAAATCCCAAGATTGTTGTTGAACTTGATGTGAAAAATAAAAAATCAAACTCATCCAACCTAGAACGATTAGCCACGGAAAAATTTTTGTTGGTCTTCTATTTTCAACTTTCATTTTCACACACCCTTTAAATTCAAACTTTATTTACTATTTTTTCGTTTAATCTGATTTTTCTAGTATACAGATATTATCTCGACTATTCAAATAACTATCGCTAATTTTACACTAGTATCAAAACCGAATCTATAAATATCATGTCTATCTCTATATCTTTTTTTTAAATTTACGGGTAAACTATGAATATCAAGTTTTCTGAATAGGTTTACATTTCTTTATTTGTGTATTCACTCAGCCATTAAAAATTCCAAGAAAATGAGGGATCAGTATGCGTGAAGTGTTAGATGCAAGTGAACGTAGAAAATTAGAAGTCGTCGAGTATCTTTATTTTACTGGAGGCTGGGTGACTCTAAAGGAACTTGCCCAAAAAACAGTCGGTTCTGAAAGAATTTTAAAACAGGATATGCTTCAACTGCGTGACTACTTTTCTAAAGAAGTGTTGCAAACTTCTCATCTTGGGGTTCGTCTGGTTCTACCTTCGCATAAAGATTGCGATGATCTTTACCGATATTTTTTATCAAACAGCTTAGCGTTTAAATTTGTAGAAATGCTTATTTATGATGAAACGAAAACCGTATTTGAATTAGCTGAAGAATTATATATCAGTTCATCTACATTATTTCGTCTCATAAAAAAATTAAACCTATCTTTAGCAGATTATTACGTTCAAGTGCAGACAAACCCTTGCAAGCTGATCAGTGAAAACGAAGAAAGTATCCGTTATTTTTATATCAGTTATTTTTCGGAACGATACAATAATCTAGAATGGCCATTTAAAACCATTAATCAAACTATTTTTGAACAATTGCTGACTTTTATTGCAAAAAAAAACAATATCCCATTAAATTTTGCTGATTTTAAACGTTTGAAACTTTGGACAGCTATCCCTTACTTACGGGTTAAACAAGGTCATCATGTAGCTATAAAGTCTTCTAATTATTCCAAAATGATTCCAGATTTTTCAAAATTTCAACCTTTAACAGGAATAATCGAAAAAAAATTAGCTATTACACTTAATAACGAATTCATTGAACAAGTTTTTTCAATTTTTATTAACAATAATTTCAAATTCAGCTACGAATCTTTAATTGAGGATACTAAAACCGATCCTACTGTTAAAGAACGAGTCTCTCATCATGCCACTTTGCTGCATAATTTATCAAATCAAATTGGAATACCCATACTTAATTATCAACACTTATTGACAGAGATGTTTAATATTTCGCATTTTGTATTCAAGTCAAAAGAAGGACAATTCCCGCCTCCTTATATTTTATTTAATTCAAAAAAAGATTTTGTTCAATCGATGGAAGAAAAGTTTCCTGATTTTATAACACTAGCTTTTTCAAATTTAAAAGAATATGAAAAAAAGACACATGAAAAATATAGTGAAACTGCTAGATATGAAATCATCTATACTTTACTCATACATTGGGATCACTTGATACCAGAACTTTATAACCAAAAAGATAAAGTCCGATTATTGATTGTAAGTGATTTCGATATTGAGCATGCTAAAATGGTTCAAGATTTATTGCATCGTTTTTTCAAAAATGAAATTATTACTACTCTCTATACCAATCCTACATTTTCATTGAAACAGCTTAATAACCATGCTTACGATATTTTAATTACCACTTTTACACTTCCCTTTGATGATAAAACAATTGAGCAAAGTTGTATTTGCATCCGAAATGTTCCAACAAAGCGCAACTTAACAGATATCGCTCTAGCAATTGAACAGCAATACAAACTTAAAAAGCACCCTTTTAAAAGTAAAGTGCAAAAATTCATTCAGTTCTAACCGTAATCTAAAAAAGGAATAGGTTGAATACAAAAAAGGATTTGAGACAATTGACATGTCTCGAATCCTTTTTTGTCTAATTTTTACTTATCGCTTATATTCATTTATCTGTTCATATACCTCAAAATAATGATTCCATTATCTACAATATATTCTTCCAATTTCAACTCAATTGGTGGATGTCCGCTGTAAAATAATGGACGGCCAGCCCCTAGAATCACTGGAATTAGCCCAATAATATACTCATCAATACAATCTGCTTTTAAAAAGGTATTAATAAGCTGGCCACCACCAAATAACATAATGTCTTTACCTGGCTTTAATTGCTCTTCTTTGATGACCTCGATGATATCTTCGCCACAAAATTTAATATTATCATAATCAGTGATCGTCGAATGAGTAGCCACATAAATGGTTTTCGCTTTGAATTCCAGGTGCATATCTTGTTCATAACACCTATTCCCCATCACAACAATATCAATATCTTCTAACAATGTTTCATAATTGTATTGATTATCTGTATTTAATGTATCGTCTTCGTACCCTTTGATCCATTCAAAGCTGCCATCTTCATTAGCGATAAAGCCATCTAAACTCATTGCTAAGTTCATAATGATCCGTCTCATCCTACCATCTCCTTTAACAAAAACTCCAATCTTTTAAAAAGTTTGGAGTTTCAATTTTACCCTTCATACGCTTTTTTCAATTCGGCAATATTCATTTTTTTCATTGGAAGAAAGGCTTGTGTCACACGATCTAATTGCACACGGTTTTTTGTATTCATCATGTCATTCATGATCGTAGGCGAAACTTGCCATGAGAATCCGAACTTATCTTTCAACCAGCCACATTGCTCAGCTTCAGGCACAAAAGAGAGTTTTTCCCAATAGTAATCAATTTCTTCTTGCGTATCACAGTTGACTAGAAAAGAAATGGCTTCAGAAAATTCAAATCCATGTGCAACGGCACTATCCATCGCTACAAAATTTTGTCCTTCCAAATTAAACGCTCCATACATCAATTTTCCACCTTGTCCTTGTTCATCATTCTCACCATAATAACTCAACCCGTCAATGGCCGCATTAGTAAAGACTGACGTGTAAAATTCGATTGCCTCTTTTGCTTTGCCATACTGTTTATCTGTAAATAACAGAGTTGGCGTGATTTTTTGCGCAATCAATTGATCGGGCAAATACATAATTTGCCAAGAGAGACCATACTTATCTTCTGTCCAGCCATATTTTTCGCTAAATGGATAAGCATCAAGCGGCATCATTATGGAACCTCCTTTGGATAGTTGTTTCCATAAATGATCTACTTCTGCTAAAGTTTTACAAACGACTTGCAAAGAAACAGATGGATTCAACTTAAATATTGGACCAGCTGAAATGGACATAAAACTTTGGCCAGCTAAAGTGAACACGATGCTCTCTGCCGATCCAGAAGGAGTATCATTAAGAGTTACCACACTGTCAATAGAAGAATGATCAAATAAATTTGTGTAAAATTCTGCTGCTTCAAGAGCCTCTTTATCAAACCAAAGATGCGTAACAATTTTTTGCATGAGTGTACCTCCTCATCTATTTAATTCAGTATACCCTTGAAAAAAATATTTGTAAAAGCATCTTGACTGTCATTTCCTTATTGTTAAAACATGCTACTTTTATTAATCATTTTAGCAAATTAAGATACGATTGACCGACTTAAAGTGGAATCTCATTTGAGTAAGCACACTGAATCTTAGTTCGACTAACTCAGAATCACTTTCCGTTTGAGTTGATGCAATGAGCCTTAGTTCGACTAACTCAGATTCATTTCTCATTTGAGTTGATGCAACGAGCCTTAATTCGACCAACTCAAATCCATTTCTCGTTTGAGTCGATGCAACGAGCCTTAGTTCGATTAACTCAAATCCATTTCTCGTTTGAGTTGAGGCAATAAGCCTTAATTCGATTAACTCAAATCTATTTCTCATTTGAGTTGTTACAATGAGCCTTAGTTCGATTAACTCAAATCCATTTCTCTTTTGAGTTGATGCAATGAGCCTTAATTCGATTAACTCAGAATCGCAATCCAAATGAATTACCAAAATTTAAGTGGGAATGCCAAAGAAACTAGTTTTTACCATGAGGGAACAAGAGCCCCTTTAAATTCCTCTTCAATAAACTGCTTGATTTCGTCTGATGTATAGTATTCAACAAATTGTGCAATGGCTTCGTCATCTTTATCCTCTGTACGGGAAACAATGTAATTGGCTTGTTCTAAGTTATCGATATTCTCCATAAATATTCCGGATTCTTTTGGATTCAGTCCAGCATCTAAAGCAAAATTTGAATTGATACCTGCAGCACCCAGATCTTGCAATTGAGCTGGCAACTGTGCGGCCTCAGATGCAATGAAATCTAACTTCAATGAATTTTCTACGATATCGCTAATGGTGACTTCTTGCCCAGAGCCTTCTGGTAAAGTAATCAACCCAGCTTCTTCAAATAATTGCAGTGCACGTCCTTCTTGGGTCGGCGAGTTCGGGATGCCAATCGTATCTCCTTCTTTAATTTCACTTACATCATCATAAACTTCTGAGTAAATCCCCATTGGAATAGAAATCGTTGGTTCTATTTTTGCCAAATCATATCCACTTTCTTCTACCACAGTATCTAGAAAGGTACCTGTTTGGAAAGAGTTGATATCTAATTCGCCTTCCACTAGTGCTGTATTAGGTTGAACAAAGTCCGAAAATGAAATGACCTTAATTTCAAGTCCTTCTTCTGCTGCTAATTTTTTGACTTCATTTACGATATCTTCATGTGGGCCAGCTGTTACACCAACTGCTAATACGCCATCACTCAACAATCCTTCTTCTGCTGAATCAGCCTTATTTCCACTGCATCCTGCTAAAATTGCTCCAATAGCTACTGTTGTTAATAATCCCGCTTTTAATTTCATCCTATTTTCCCCCTATTAATGACTAACTAATTTTTCTGTCCTTAGAACGTTAAATGGCGCTAATCGAGCGATTCTTTTTGCAGCTTCTAAGATTCGATCATCCGATTGCGACAATCCTATTCGAACATATCCTTCACCTAGCGAACCAAAACCATTTCCAGGAGCCACGATCACATGCGCTTCATTCAACAAGACATCAAAAAATGTTTCTGACGTGAATCCTTTTGGCACTTTGATCCATACATAAAATGATCCTTGTGGTTTATGTATTTCCAATCCTGTATCTTTCAATTCAAAAAGAAATCGATCTCTACGGCTTTCGTAAATGGACACCAATTCTTTTACAGAAGATTGATCACTGCTTAAAGCCTTGGCTGCTGCCTTTTGGATACCACCATATAAACTGACACTTGTATGATCCTGCATGACATTTAAACTTTCGATAACGGATGGATTCCCCACTGCAAATCCAATGCGCCAACCTGCCATATTGTGTGATTTCGATAACGTGAAGAATTCAACTCCTACATCTTTTGCTCCTGGAGTCTGCAAAAAACTTAACGGCTTTTTACCATCAAATACAAGCGCACCATACGCAGCATCATGGGCTACACAAATCTGATTCTTTTGAGCAAATGCAACTGTGTCTGAAAAAAATTCTGGTGTTGCAATTGCTGCGGTTGGGTTATTTGGATAATTCAAAAAAAGCAATTTTGCTTCAGCAGCAACACTTTGATCAACCAAATCATACTCAGGTAAAAAATTGTTGCTGGCCAATAAAGGTAATGAAGCTACTTTTGCATTTGCCAAAGCAATTCCTGATAAGTAATCTGGATAAGAAGGATTCGGTAGCAAAACTGTATCCCCTTCATTCAGTAAACACTGGCTAATTTCAACAATTCCAGCTTTGGATCCATGTAAGACCGCTACTTCAGTATCTGGATCCACATATACACCGTATTCTCGTAAGTAATAATCTGCAACAGCCTTTCTTAAATAATCGTACCCTCTATAAGGACCATACTGATCATTTTTTGAATCATCCGCTGCAACTTTCAATTCTTCTATTATAAATTTAGGCGTTGGCAAATCAGGATTTCCAATTCCTAAATCAATCACATCATACCCTTGTTCAATGAGTTTAGTAGCTTTTGCTCGCAAATGAGAAAAGAACTGCTTCGGAAGCCGTTTGAGTGTTGCTGATGGCTCAAATGTTGTCATAACAATTCCTCCCAACTATTTTTTATACGGTTGTTGCTAAGTAATTTTCAAGCGAACGCATACCGCCTTGGATCACTTCTTTGGATACTCGATATTGCGATTGCAAAAGAATAGGGTCTACTGCTACTTTAGCGGCTACTTCACCCAGCTGTTCCTCAGTCAGATCACTCAAATTCAAATCAGCTAAAGTTTTTGGTAGGTTCAACGATTCATAAAAGACAGCTAATCGATCGATTTCAGCCCAATTCTCCTCAATAGCAAGTTGAACCATTATGCCATAACCGACTTTTTCTCCATGTAGAAAGGTGTGTGTTTCTGGAAAAGCCGTCAGTTTATCATGAACCGCATGTGCGACTGTTGAACGTGAATACCCATCCCCTAAACCACCTACCAATCCGCTGACCGCGATAATGGTCTCACTCACTTGAATAAAAGCGGGAGTCAGTGTTTGGTTTTGGATATCTTTCACTGCTTGCAAACCATAGTTGACAATGCTGTCTCGGCAATTTAAAGCTGCTGCACGGGACAATAAAAGTAACGCATTCGTTTGATATTCTGGTCTGGATAAGACAACATCCGATTCGTACCATTTGGCTAATGTATCGGCAATTCCTGCAACAAAATAATCAACTGGAGCATCCAACAATAGGTTGGGCTCAATAACTAATAGATTGACTTGTTTCGTATGGATAACAAAACCGAGACACACACCTTCAGCAGTATACATCACGCTTAGAGGGGTCCATGGAGCACAATTGCTGGCTAGTGTTGGAATGAGAACTGATTCAACACCAGATGACTTATCTGCTGCAAATTTAACAGCATCCATCAGTTTTCCGCCACCTACCCCAATGACCGCCTCTGCTTGCGTTTGACTTATTAATCCCACAATACGGTCAACTTCTTCATGGGTGCATTCACCGTTAAATAGTGCAAATTCTAAAGTGATGTCACTATCCATAAGCTGAGTTAAATAATTTTTCGCTTTATCCCACGAATCTGTTCCATGAATGATCAGCACTTTCGTGATACCACGTACCCTCAATTTTTCCGTTAAAGAATCCAATACCCCTACTCTGCATTCATATTCTTGTGGACCTGTTCTGGCAATTAATGACATAGGCTATTCCTCCATTTTTAGTTTTATCAATACAAAAAAACCGTCCTTGCACAAAAAATCTTTGTGCAAGGACGGAAAGATTCTCTCTCACGTGTTACCACCTTGTTTTATAAAAGCTTTACAGCCCCTACCTTAACCAGTACCTATAGTTCCCAGGGAACCTCTTTATACTGTGACAGGCTAACGGGTGCGACCGTATTAATCTAAAATTAAACAACCCTCGATTAATCCACTCCAAGACCATCTTCCATTTTACTTCTACTGCCTTTTTTCACCATTAGAGGCTCTCTATAAGTTTCGCATAAAATGTACTCTTCTCTTCGTTGTGTTTATTAACAGAAATTCTAATCATTTTGCAATCAAAATGTAATTTTATTCACTATAACAGTCTGTTATTTTTTTGTCAACACTCTCTTTTCAATTAATTGATTTATCCCTTAGCAATTAAAATTAATTACCATTTTCCCTTAAACATTTAGAGTTACTTAAACTAATTCTCAAAAGGTTAAGGAGAAATTAATTAAAGAACAGTTATAATTTAATTAAAATCATTAACTATCTAATGCCGCATCAATTGTTAACGTTTACAATTAAGTCATGTTACGTTTTTAACAAATTGACACATGAAATGGGGCCAGCAGGATGAAAGAAGATTTTGACTGTAATCATCACAAGGAATATTATAATAATTTGAGAACGACTTATTATCAATTTAATAAAAAAATAGCAACACCTAATTATACGCCTCTTCAAAACGAAAATAGCGACTCACATTACTATTATGAAACGTCATTTACTCGAATACCGATCAAACCTTTGTTGATTACAGACAAGACTCTTTCCGCCTTGCTAGCCATAAGTTTTGAACACTCCCACATTTTATTGAACGAGAACACCTATTACATAAAGGATATTCGTGATGTCAAAGATACTTTATTTAATACCATTGTTTTCCAGTTAGGAACTCCACCTTTAAAAACAAAGGAAAATTCTCGTACCATTATGAACCGTTACTTCAGCAAACGTCCGCTAAATTACCAAACCATTCAATCGATTGGTAAAAGTTTAGGATTTCATCACCGCTGTCCGTTTGTCTCAGGCTATCAAATATTTGTACCTGAGAAAGGCTCATCCAACGACTCTACCAGCTGGTATGGGCTTCATCATGTGCTTGATGCTGTGGAAGATAAAAAAGAAAATAGTATGCACGTCTACTTCCGGGATGGCCATGAATTGAAGCTTTTTATTTCAGCTCGCAGCTTTAACGAACAAGTAGAACGTTCTGCAAAACTTTCTTTTCTTCAGCAAAATGTAATTGATGACATTATTGGACTTTTGCATTTTACTCACACACCTCATTTTACGGATGAGCTGAATATCGTGCAAAGACGTGTAAAAGCTTCAACTTTCCTATCCGTGCTTTCTCCAATAGAAACACTCATCAATTATCTAACCATTTATCGTGCAAATGAATCCCTTGAAACGATTCTCGGAGAAGGGAACCCGTATATTGATGAGATCAGAGAAGATTTTTCTTTAAGTTTAAAGTTCAAGCCAACTTATTTCCACGACTAACAAGAACAGCTTATGCGATTATTTTTGATCCGCATAGGCTGTTCTTATGGTTTAAAGTTCTATTAGTCTTTCAAAATAAGTAAAAAATGATTCAACTTTACAGCCACTTTCTTTTTCCATTGATAGACTGTTTTCCGACTTACTCCTTGCTTTTTAGCAATTTCTGTAACCGATAAACCAGTGACCACAGTGTCTAATAAATAAGATTGTTCGTTTTTAGTCAGCAATGGCAGCATTTCTTTCAATAAATCCATCTCTTGATAGGCTTGTTCGAATGGCAAATGTGTATCTGGCTGCTGCTTAACCAAATCTTCTGGCCAAGGCATTTCACTTTCCCATTTTCGTTGTTGTCTCCTTAACAAATCCAACATTTTCCAGCGAACCTTAGTGTATGCAAAACCAGTAAATTGATACAGATATTCTGCCTGCTCTAAATCTTTTGGGAACGTTTCGTATGCTTCCACCAATTTCAGCAAACCTTGTTGCACAAAATCATCGTAGTCTGAATGATTCCGGCTCACACCTAATTTCTTCAATACCCCATGGACGACTCCTGAATGCTGATCAAAAAATGCTTTTTCCATTTCTTCACTTAGTTTCCTTATCATTTGGTTCAAATCCTTTGCACTAGTGTTACAAGGCCTTGTACTCTTAGAGCATAAAGCTTACTCGCAAAATCAACAAGAAACCAAACTAGACAAAAATGCCTCCAAAATCTCTTATTAAAGAGACTTTGAAAGCCATTGCTGTTTTTTTAAAAATTTAAAAATAAATCCATCATTAATGATGAAGAAATCACTCAATCGCCATTAAATTATTGGTGACAGAAGCCAATTCTCCTTCATAGGCCTTTGTTGTTTCATTAAATGTTAAAGACAGTAACAACTGTTGTTCTATTGATTCACCCTCTTTAGGCAACGAACGATAAACAACTGTTACATTTGTCAACTGTTCATTTCCCATTGAATGCAACCTAAACTGAAGCTTTTCGCTCACTTTAACTGCTTTTGGTTCAACTTTAATTCTTCCGGCAACGTCAGTCTGAATGATCGTTGCTCACTAGAACGAGCTAGTTTAACGCAATCCACCAGTTAATCAATCGTTTTAGAGCAATTGACACCAAATAGACAAAAAAACTGAGCTCTGCCTCTCAGTTTAACTTTTACTAATGTATTCAATTTTTTGATTTTCTTAGCAATAAACTTTGAATAATTATTAAACATCATCTTTACGTAATCTTATTTTCTAATAAATCAAACAGGCTTTTACTGGCTTTGTCATAATTTGTTCATTACTAAAAAAAATTTAATTCAATTTTTTTGATTTTTAATCTTTTCCAATAGCGTTTATGCTAAAATAATTTGAATTCGTTTAAAGATTCACATTTAAATGAATCGTTTGAAGGATTTGTTCAACATTATTCTTAACAACAAAAAAATGGATTTCCTTAGCTATCCAACTGTTTAAATCATCAAACGTATAGTTGTTCTTACGCAGGACTGTATCGATTGGACAATCTATATCACCATCAGCATTTATTAAAACATCGTCAGCATCGACGGTTAGCCATATGGTTTCATGTCTTCCCTTTATGACATAAAAGTAGTCTGTTTGTTGAGTACTGTTTGGTTTAATTAGTTGCTCTTTGTTCGTAATAACTTATCCCTACTTTCTATGTACAACTCGTGTAATGTTTTTTAATATGAGTTTGATTGATCTATCTAAACTTGAATCAACTCTATAATTAGTATAACGGGTATTAACAGCTACACGACCAAACGTTACAATAATAACTGGACTTATTTCTAGGAGGCTGTCAAATGACTGACACAAATGTTCCCATTGGTTCTACATTAAAGAAAATCAGAGAAAATAAAGGCTATACACAAAAAGAAGTTTCAGATCATACTATGGCTCGTTCAACGTATACAAAGTTTGAAAATGATGATATCACTCCTACACTTTCCAAATATCTCGCTATTTTGGATCATATGGATATGTCTCACGAAGAATTCATCTATTTATTAAACGACTTTGAATTAGGACAGAAAGAAACGATTCTTTATTTGTTTAAACAATTAGATAAAAATCCAACACTTGAATTAATTTATGAAATCATTGAAAAAGGCGAACTATTGGTGCAAGACCGCTACGATCAATTGACCCTTGACATTTTAAATGCTTGTCGTGGATATGCGGTTTTATTTGAGGAACAAAATTTAGCTAAAGCTAAAGATTATGCTCAAGAAGTGTGGAATAGAATGGAAACATTGGATAAATGGTACCTAGCTGAATTGCACATTATCAATAGCATTTTGTACTTATTCGACAGTGACACTGCTGCTCTATTTACAGAAAGAGCCCTTGAAACATTAACTCAATACCAGCATCTTGATGAAGCGAGGAATTTAAAAATTAGTTTCTTACTGCATTTAACCAATCTCCTGATGATGGACCAAAAATACGAACAAGCCTTGTTTTACATCAAGCAAATGGAGACTGAAAGTGCTCGGATGGATTATGCGGTTATGCTTGCGACTGCCTTGGTTCGTAAAGAAGTCTGTATGAAAAAAGTCGATGATACATCTGAACCTGGACTCATTGATCGAGCTGTTCGTATTTTTGACAGTTTAGATAAACAAAACTTAAAAGAATCAGTATTAAAAGACCCCGAAAACTTTTTGAATCTTTATTCGCAATACCCCGCTGATGAAATAAAAGATGAACTTATAACAAACTAAACAATTAACTTAGAAACAAAAAAACTGCCGATTGAAAAATCTTTCGGCAGTTTTTTTACCCATTTTTTAAAAATTCCTAACTCGATTAATCTTTTACCTCAATAATGTAGTGAAATCTTGTTCTCCTGATTTTAAATCAATCTTAGAATGATACTCCTGTAAACATCTTATTAAATAATCAACATCTGAAAAATGATGTCGCATAAATTTTTCAGTTTTTACATTTTTTATGTTCATCACTTGTTTACAATAATCACTTGGCTTTTGGTATCCTTTACTCGACTGTCGTTTAAATCTATCGTATTGACCCATTCCTATAATAACTAAAATTTCTATTTCGGGTCTTGTAATAATGGGTACAACTTCACTTACCTGCTCTTCATATGGTGCAGATATTTTAAAACCTTCATTTTTTTTATCGATTACGCGGATAACCTTTATCTTTTTTTCATAATCTTGATTTAAATAGTTAGATTGAAACTGCTTTGGTTTGATTCTCTTAATTAGTTCTTCATTTAAAAGATCTTCTTTGTTAAAAATCAATTTATTTGCATCCAACAAGATTTCAATTATTACTTTTTCAGCTGTTCCTTCATATATACAGGCAATAATTTCTCCCATTAATTTTTACCATTTTTAACAGTTTCTTCATTCGCTAATCCTTTGATATACTTTTTCAGTTCCATTGTTGCTCTATATTGGGGAGCTGTCCCCTTAATATAATTTGAAAGATAGACTTCGCTTTTTTTCAAATCGTTTCTTTTTACTTTATCAGAATAATTGACAAGCTCATTTTGGCTCTGATTATTACGATCTTTTAAGGTAATGTATATATTATCTTTTCGGTTGAATTCATCTAAAAGCTCACTATAATGTGTTGAAAAAATCAAAGTAGCTCCATTAGGATTTAGTTTTTCATCTTTAAATAAATTAAAAATCGTTGTTATAATTGTTTTATTAAAGTGATTTTCAATTTCATCTATTAAAACATATCCTCCATTTTCTATAGATGAAATAATTAGACTAAAAACATTAATTCCTTTTATCGTTCCTGATGATAAATATTTTTCTAATTCTAGAATGCTGCTGATAAAAATTTCTTGTTGATGATAGAATTTTAAATAGGTTCCGCCATTATGAGCATTTCGTACATATTCAATACTTGAATCAAAAAATTTGATGACTTCTTGAGGAACATTCCAATTGGGCATATAAAAATTATAGTTTGTTAAATTTAAAGAATTCCCAACATACATCGGATTGTTTTTTGTTTGAACAACATTAATACTGATATCTTTAGCTAAATACTTTTGATCAAGATCTGATCGTATAACTAACAGTTCTTTATCATGAAATACATACAATTCTTTCTTAGATGTCACTTTTTTGCTATCTTTAACTCTGATTGTTTCTTCAACAAACTCATATTCATTAGTTTCATTAAGTTTAACTGTTGAATCTAATTTAAATATATGATTGTTATCATAATAAAAAACTGTAAATTGAATCCTATCTCCAAGCAAATACTTCCCGTCAACTTCATTTAACTGTTTATTTCTAAAAAATACATCGAAAATAATGGATAGATAGTTTAAAACGGTTGTTTTACCAGATGCATTAATACCAGCAATTGCAAAACTATTTTGAGAATAGATGTTGGAAAATAAATGATTTAGATTTTCTTTATCGATAACTTTATCTTGAGCGGTAAAATCAAATTCAATTATCCCATCTTTAAAGATATTGTTTCCTTCTACAATTATTTTAAGCAATTTCATCTCATTCACCTCTTTCATATAGTATATCATTCATCATTTTTATTACAAACGAAATATACGTTTAAACATCTAACTTTTTGATATTTAATTGAGTTTTTAACATTTTTAAACAACTTAATCGTTTATTAAAATTATTCAAATAAAAACGACCTAACTCTTTTATTAGAGCTAAAGTCGTTTTATAGTGTCATTCTTCAATGTGGTACGTGAGGTGTGGAAAAGCAATTTAGTCAGCACAAATGGCTATAAACGGTTAACTATATATTAATACGAATTTAACTTCTCTTGTTCTGTCATCACTAGCAATTGTTCCTCTACCGTTTGCGTGAACTCTTTAAAATTCATTAATATTGATACCCTTTCATCAACTCTTTTTGTTCTGGTACATAAAATGGTTTGGTTCGTTGATTACGTAACACTTCGTCGAAAATGCCTTCTTCAAGAACTGATTCATGAACAGCATAGTCACTATGAAAATAAATAAATAATTTCCCCAGTTCTTTTTCATTTTCTCGAATTGTTATTTTTGCTTTTTCAAGTTTTAATTGTGTCTTATTTTGCTGATTGTAAATCTTATTCTATTAATGAACAGTTAATAGTTATTTCAACTTTAGTGTAACAAAAAATATCTCCACATCCAGTCATTAAAATAAGCTATTCCTTACTCTCTTTTTCCCTACCATGAATATGATTGAGTTTCTGAGACATCTATGCTAAACTAGCAGCGTTAAAGAAAGCGTTTTCTTACGTTTCTTTGTTCATTTATACACAAAAAAATCAAGGAGGACAACAGTATGTCAAGTTTTGTGGAATGGGATTTTTTGACTGAGTTTGTTGAAAAAGCTTTTATGGCTTATGGGATTCCAGAAGCCGATGCAAAAATTTGTACCGATGTTCTATTGCAATCTGATAAAAAAGGGATTGAAAGTCATGGAGTCAATCGCTTTAAACCAATTTATATTGATCGAATCAAAGATGGGATTCAAAATCCAATCACGGAATTCGAAATCGTACGCGAAACTCCAACAACTGCTGTAGTTGATGGCCATGATGGCATGGGACAAGTGATTGCTCACCGTTCGATGCAAATGGCAATTGATAAAGCTAAACAATATGGTATGGGTATGGTCGCAGTGAGAAACTCGACACACTTTGGCATTGCCGGTTACTACACTGATATGGCAGCAAACGCTGGTTGTATTGGGATGACAGGAACAAATGCCCGCCCTTCTATTGCGCCAACGTTTAGTGTGCAAAATAAACTGGGTACCAATCCCTTGACGGTAAGCTTTCCTACAGATGAGGAATTTCCATTCTCACTTGACTGCGCCACTTCTATTATTCAACGAGGAAAAATTGAACTTTATGAACGTGAAGGAAAAGATACTCCAGCTGGCACCGTAATTGGACATGATGGATCTGCACTGACCGATTCGCCTACTATTTTGAAGGCACTTCAATCTGGCGAAGCTGCTCTTGCTCCATTGGGAGGCATTGGAGAAAACCTTTCTGGTTATAAAGGATACGGTTATGCCACCATCGTTGAAGTGCTTTCTTCTGCTTTACAACAAGGGAATTTCTTAAGCTTATTATCTGGCATTGGAGAACACGGAGAAAAAATAAAATTCCATTTAGGCCACTTCTTCATTGCCATTGATACTGAAGCCTTTATGGGACTAGACAGTTTCAAAAAAACAGCCGGTGATATCATGCGTGAATTGCGCGCTGCAGAAAAAGCTCCAGGTGCAGAACGAATCTATACTGCTGGTGAAAAAGAATATTTGATTTGGCAAGAGCGCAAAAAAACAGGTTTACCTGTTAGCGAACCGGTTCAAAAAGAACTGATTGCGATTCGCGATGATGCTGGATTAACGGATTACCGCTTCCCATTTGAACAGTAAGGGAGATTACTATGGATAATAAAAAAGAAGCCTTAGCGAAACATTATGAATGGAATGGAAAATTTGAAATCAATAGCCGAGTACCGTTAATTACTCGTGAAGACCTCGCACTTGCTTATACTCCAGGCGTAGCGGAAGCTTGCTTGACCATTGAAGAAAACCCGGATAAAGCTTATGAACTGACACGTAAAAACAACTTGGTTGCAGTCATTACGAATGGAACTGCAGTGCTTGGTTTAGGTTCTATCGGCCCCACAGCATCTATGCCAGTCATGGAAGGCAAATGTGTGTTGTTTAAAGCTTTTGCAGATATTGATGCTTTTCCTATCACTATTCAATCAAAAGAGGTAGACATCATTGTACAAACTATCGAGCAGATCGGGAACAGTTTTGGTGGAATTAATCTTGAAGATATCGCAGCTCCTGAATGTTTTGAAGTTGAGCGTCGCTTGAAAGCTTCATTGGATATCCCAGTGTTTCATGATGATCAACACGGAACCGCTATCGTCGTTGCAGCCGGATTGATTAATGCATTAAAATTAGTTCATAAATCTTTTGAAACGATCAAAGTCGTTGTTAATGGAGCAGGATCAGCCGGTATCGCTGTCGCAAAACACCTCTTAAACTTCGGTGTACGCAATTTAATTTTAACCGATAAAGCTGGTATTTTAGCAAATGATACTCCTAACTTAAACAATGAACAACAGCACATGACCACCGTTACCAATTTAACGAACCAGCATGGCAACTTGAGTCACGCGTTACAAGACGCGGATGTTTTTATCGGCGTATCTGTCGCAAACATCTTAACACTAGAGATGATTCAGAACATGAAGCCAGATCCGATTGTTTTTGCTATGGCAAATCCTGTACCGGAGATTATGCCTGATTTGGCAACTGAATCTGGTGTTGCTGTTATAGGGACTGGGCGCAGCGATTTTCCTAACCAAATCAATAATGTCTTAGCTTTCCCTGGAATTTTTAAAGGTGCACTCAGTGTTCGAGCTTCCGATATCAACGAGGCTATGAAAGTCGCAGCCTCTCATGCGATCGCTTCCCTTATTGCCACTGATGAATTAAGAGCAGATTACGTCATTCCTGGTGCTTTAGACCCACGAGTCTGTCCTGCCGTTACTAAAGCCGTTAAAGAAGCTGCTATTAAGACAAGAGTTAATCGAATTTAAGATCTCTTACTCTACAAAAAAAGTCTATTAACTACCATTTACTAAATTGGTGGTTAATAGACTTTTTTCTTTTAATATCAAATTTATTAAACTCTGCTCTTATAACGAAGAAAGCTTTTGTACATATTAATTTTTAATACATATCACTTAACCAATTATTTGCCTTATAAGCATTCACCATGTTTTGATTATGTTCATCTGTCGCATAGTTCATTTCTATCGGTCTTAAATGGATAGCAACAGTCTGTTCTGCTTCATTTTTATCTACTGAAATTACCTCAATTTCATCGGGATCCACAAACATAGAATCTTTGATAAAATCTCCTTCTTGAGGAATACTAGAAGACTCAAAAGGTTTTTGCAATGTAATTACTTTCTCATCAGGGGTTTTTACATGAATCGTACGATATAGTGTCATTTCCATTGTGTTTCCTCCAAAAGTTCTGTCTTTAAGTAAATCATAACATACCTTTGGAAACTGGACGAGTAGAACACTCATATTTCAGACAGGTTTAAAATCATTTGCTAATTCGAGTGCTAGTCTATTTAAAGACTAGCTAGTGTTTTTAAAACAGCATCGGTCACATTTTTTGCTGATAAGGCTAAATTATCATTGAAAGCTTCATCTGCTGAAGCACCAGCACTATCCGAAATTGATTTTATAGAAAGTAATTCATAGTCTCGATAAGAAATCGTTTGTGCAATTGCAGCAGCTTCCATATCTAGAATCACAGCTTCAGGAAAGTGCTGTTTCACTTCTTTGATTTTATGGTCATCAGCATAAAATGAATCTGACGTGATAAGGTGACCGATTTTCACCTTATATGCTGTTTCTACGTCAATGACATATTTTGATACATCAGCTGAGTACGACGCTGGCATCTGAGGAATTTGACCTTTTACATAACCAAATATCGTTGCATCCGCATCATGATAAGTAAAGTTGTCAACGTATAATACGTCACCAATTGTTAGTGTATCTGATAATGAACCAACTACGCCATAGTTTATAAATAAATCTACTTGATAATTCTCAAGTAAAATAGATGCCCCAATAGAAGCATTCACTTTACCAATTCCGCAACGCACGATAATTAATTCATGCTGTTTATAAGAGCCGTTTCTTACTTCAATTTTTTTGCGACTATCTACTAACTCAGTATTTAGTTGTTCTAATAATGGTGCCAATTCTTCTTCCATGGCAACAATGATTCCAATTTTCATTTTCCACCTCTTTTTATTTATCGATGCGTCACCTCATCAATTTTCAATTTCAAACTATTATCTGTTTATGTGTCTACGCTTCTTCTCCCCAAATTTCTTCAGCAACTGATTTAACAAATTCAACTTTTTTCCATTGTTGTTCTTCTGTAAGAATATTGCCTTCTTCCGTTGAGGCAAAACCGCATTGTGTACTTAAGCATAAGCGATCAAGCGTAACATACTTAGCCGCTTCCTTGACGCGAGCAATAACCGCTTGGCGATCTTCTAATTCGCCGCTTTTAGACGTTACAAGTCCTAAAACAACTAATTTATTGTCAGAGACTTTTGCTAAAGGTTCAAATCCACCAGAACGATCCGTATCATATTCCAAATAATAAGCTTGAACATTTTCTTGATCAAACAATGGTGTTGCTACGGTATCATAAGCTCCTGTTGCAACCCAAGTTGAATGAAAATTGCCGCGACAAACATGCGTATTTACCGTTAAATCATCAGGAAAACCAGCTATTGCTGCATTATTGACTTCAAGATACAAGGCCTTAAGTGTTTCTCTAACTTCATCGCTATTTGTTGCATCTGTGCCTGGCAGCTCCCTCGCTACCAACATACCCCAAGTACAATCATCCAGTTGTATCGTACGGGCTCCTGCTTTGTATAAATCGTGAATGACTTGTTGATAAGCATTCGCAACTGCTTCGACAAGCTGTTTATCTGTCGGATAGAATTGACGTGTTGCTTCAACGTTTCCCGGACTTAATAATTCTTTTATGCATTGTGCTGGCGCAGGAATAGTTTGTTTGACTTCAATGTTTTCTGAAGTATGCTCGCGAGTAAATTTGAAGTCTTCAACAAATGGGTGCTTTTCTCCTGAAATAAGTCCGGTCACTTTTGCTGTTTCTGCTCTTGTATGCTCATCAGCAAACTGATAACCTCCTTCTTCAAATTTACTAATGCCATTAAATCCCCAAAAGAAATCTAGATGCCACCAGCTGCGACGAAATTCTCCATCTGTTACAGCTTTTAATCCTGCTGCTTCTTGTTTTTTGATCAAGTCAATGATTTCACGATCTTCTACTGCTTTGAGCTCTTCAGCTGTAATTTGATTGTTTTGAAAAGCTGCTCGTGCTTCTTTTAATGTTTTAGGTCTTAAATAACTTCCTACAATATCGTAACGAAATGGTGACGTTGTTCTGCCTTTTGTTTTAATTTTTTCTGTCATGATTCATTCCTCCAATAATTTTTTATTTGTCTAATGAACAGATATTTTTCCATAAAAAAATACCCATCCCTTTGCTTATCAACTATTGATAAACAAAGGGACGGATATTTCCGTGTTACCACCCTAATTCGTGACAGTCTCTTAACTATCACCTCAGCAGTTCCGCCTGTTAAGGCTGAAACCCGACAATGTAACGGTTGCGACCGTTTGAGCAGCGTGAACCACACAAATTCTCAGAGTTCATCTTCACCGCTTCAATCTCGTGCCCTTTCTCACCATCCGGGCTCTCTTTAACAGATTTAATCAGTTACTCTTCTCTTCATAGACTATTTTTCTAATTGATTTCAATTTAATTAAAATAAGATTACTAATTCACATAAATTTATCATCATTTCTTCATAATGTCAAGCGTAAAATAAATGAGGATCATATGGAGTACTGGAAAACTGGATGTCATCATGAGTAGCGACAGTCAGTCTCGAATAGTTTGCTATTCCTGAATTAGGATTCCCTACAAAGCTCAAAACCTCAACACCATTTTCATAAGATTGTTTGACGAGTTCTTTTAAACGGGAAGTTTCACCCGATTCAGTGACAACTATAATTAACGTTTCACCAGCATATTCTTTTCGGATCAATTCTAAATGGGAATTCGTAATACTTCGAAAGCCATTAAGAATGAGCGATTCGTTGATATAATTCGCGATGATTTGAGAAAATCCAGAACCCAATATCATGATTGTTTTATCCTTATAATCATTTAAAATCTGCTCAAATTCACTAAAATAACGATCAGACAACTTTTGATAAAAAGGTAAATCCGTAACTTCAGCCAAATTAGCATCATTTTCTATTAATTTGTTTTCTTTCATTTTAAATACAGGTTCACTATAGCCAGAAAAATTCATTTTTTTAGCCAGATTCACAATCGTAGCTGGCGAAGTATAACATTGCTTAGCAACACCACGAATTCCTAATTCTTTTATGTCTTTAGCATGATGTTCAATAAATAAAAGGATATTTTTTTCTGTTTCATTTAAATTAAATTTATTTGCTAAGTTTTGAATATTCAATTTTTTCACCTCTTAAGTACCATCATATCACAAGAAAAAGGAATGGAGATAATTCAAATGGAAAAAAAATATATTGCCGACCCTTGGGCTAGAACGACAACTAGAAATAATCTAATCGGAGATGAAGTGATTTCTGGTTTACAAAAATGCATTCGACGTGGTTTAACTAAAGAAGCATGTGAATTCGCATATGAAATGTATATTACTTCACCACAATTTGAAGAAAAATTATGGCGTAGATTACTTGCCATCTCAGTAGAAGACATTGGAATGGGAAATCCTAACGCAGCGGTTATGGTGAACAACTTTAATCAAATGCGCAAAGAATTCCCTTATAATGAATCCGATCGCGCAATGTTTTTCTTTCATGCTATTCGCGTCTTAACTGAATCCGAAAAAGATCGTTCTACTGATTTATTAAAAAATATCGTCATTAAAAGTTTTGCTATGGGATACGTTCCAGAGATTCCTGATTTCGCTCTAGACAAACACACTACCCGTGGAATGGAAATGGGTCGTGATTCATTTCATTTCTTAAATGAAGCCAGCAAAGTTATCCCACAAATGGAAGTAACAAACCATTATAAAGAAGATTATGAAGAAATTTTAAAAAAATATGATCCAAATAACGTTACACCCAACGCATTTATCTTTAATAGCTGGCAAATTTAAAAAACAAGGAGAATAGCCATGAAAAAGAATGATACTTTTCTAGAAAAATTAGACCAAGTTTTAAGTCCAATAGGAGCTAAACTGGGTAATCAAATCCATTTAAAAGCTATATCTACAGGGATGATGTTCGGATTGCCTTTCATTGTGGTTGGTTCTTTGTTCTTAATTTTTGCCAACCCTCCAATCAATCTAGATTTATACAATCCAGAAACAGCAAACTTTTTCATGCGATTTTTAGCAAGTTGGAAAGAATTTGCCGTTGCCAATTATGACCTTCTAACTGCACCATATAATATGACGATGGGTATTTTTGGTTTAATTTGTGCTTTTGGTATTGCCTATTCGCTGGCTAGTGACTATCAATTAAATGCAGCAATGAATGGGATGATGTCTGTTTCGATTTTCATGCTAGTAGCTGCTAATAGTGTTGATGGACAAATTTCAACTGAGTTTCTTGGCACTAACGGCTTATTCGTTGCTATTATCATTGGTTTAGTGGTTGTGGAAGTTACCCGAATGGTAGAACGGCTTAATTGGAAAATTACTATGCCCGATTCTATTCCTCCTGCAGTTACGGCTTTTGTCAATTCATTATTTCCCTTACTGTTAAATATCATCCTTATTTATGGAGCAAATTTAATCATTATTGCTTTAACTGGTAGTACTTTCCCAGAATTTATTATGTTGATTCTAACACCTGCTTTAGGCTTTGCTGGAAACTTATGGGGCTTTATTGCTATCGTCACGTTTGGTAATTTTTTATGGTTGTTCGGTATCAACGGCTCTTCTATCATTTTTCCGATTCTTTTCTCAATTGGAATTGCCAATACCGGTATCAATAGCGAATTAGTTGCTAATGGGCAACAACCAGATGTTGCTATGAACCTACAAATGTTCCGGATTTCTGTTTTAGGCGGTGCTGGTGGAACATTGGGCTTGATTATTTTAATGATGCGCAGCAAATTGACTCATCTTAAAACCTTAAGTAAAATTTCGATTGTCCCAGGAATCTGCGGAATCAACGAGCCAATTATCTTTGGATTACCTATTGTATTTAATCCCATCTTGGCTATTCCCTTTTTAATCACTCCAATCATTAACTTAGTCTTGACCTATTATGCTCAACTAAGCGGTATTATTTCAATGGGGTATATTATTGATCCTTCTTTCACTCCACTTTTTGCACAAGCTTACTTGGCAACAATGGACTTCAGAAACATTCTCTTTTATTGCGCTTTGATTATCTTAAGTATCTTCATCTACTACCCGTTCTTTAAAATTTACGAAAGTAACTTGAGTAAAGAAGAACTAATACAAGAATAAAAGAGAATAACCATCAGTTGTCTTTAAAAAGACAACTGATGGTTATTCTTTTAATTTTTAAAGAAACAGACATTATACCAGTATCTATACATAGAAATTATAAGTTCTATTTTGCGTACCTTATTTAAGAGGGGGTGGAAATTATAATAGTAGTCAAAAAAAGGAACAAATCGAATTATTTACTTACCTTGGAAGCTCTAGATAAACGGATGGTACTTTCTGATGAGGAAAGGATTCATTTGTTGAATATGCAAAAAGGATTTGAAGGAGAGATCTTGTTTGATTCGCTGTTGGAAGAATATTTAGATGGGGACGCATTAGTATTGAATGATTTATTGTTTACAGAAAAAGGCAGCACATTTCAGGTTGATGCATTGATTCTGATAAGCGGCAAAATCTTGTTGTTTGAAGTAAAAAATTATGAAGGAAATTTTAAATTCAACTCACATCAATTCTTAACATTTTCTGGCAAAGAAATCGTTAACCCATTGAATAAATTGGACGAAACTTCTATCAAAATGCGGCAATTGTTGAATATGTGGAATATTAATCTCCAACTTGATTCTGTCCTCATTTTTGTAAATTCGGCTTTCACACTGTATAACGCACCAATCGATAGTCCAATTATTTTCCCCACACAAATTCGAGAGCACTTTTCCAAAATGAATAGAAGTGCTTTATTATTATCGGAAAAACATCACTACCTTGCGGATAAAATAATGAAAGAGCATCAAAATGAATCAGCTTTTCAGCATAAGTTTCCGAATTATACGTATGATTCCCTCAAAAAAGGATTATGGTGTATCAAATGCGGCTCTCCAGATGTAGTAATTACTCAACGAACCAGCTTCTGTAAAGCGTGCGGTCATCGAGTAGCAGTCGAAGAAATAGCATTGCGTCAAGTAGAAGATTTCAAATTATTGTTTCCTGATTCGAAAGTAACTACTCCTATTATATATGATTGGCTTGGTTCCACTATTCCAATGGCAAGAATCCAAAAAATATTAGTAAAAAATTACAAAATTTGTGGAGTCACATATGGTTCCTATTACGAATAAAAAACCCTTATAAAAGACGTAGATACTCGTCACCAGACGAGTATCCTCCGATTAAGTACTTTCTATCAAGTTCATTTTGGCATTATCACTTAGATAGTGCCATTTTAAGCGTGTATTCTGCTCTAAGTTATTCGAACCGAAGCTCGTTACGTCAACTCAAACAAAAATCGGACTTGAGTTAATCAAACTAAAGCTCGTTATGTTAACTCAAACGGAAATCGGACTTGAGTTAATCGAACCGAAGCTCGTTACCTTAACTCAAACAGAAATTGACTTTGAGTTAATCGAACTAAAGCTCGTTACGTCATCTCAAACAGAAATCGACTTTGAGTTAATCGAACTAAAGCTCGTTACGTTAACTCAAACGGAAATCGGTCTTGAGTTAATCGAACTAAAGCTCGTTACGTTAACTCAAACAAAAATCGGACTTGAGTTAATCGAACTAAGACTCGTTACGTCAACTCAAACGGAAATCGGACTTGAGTTAATCGAACTGAAGCTCGTTACGTTAACTCAAACAGAAATTGACTTTGAGTTAATCGAACTAAAGCTCGTTACGTCATCTCAAACAGAAATCGACTTTGAGTTAATCGAACTAAAGCTCGTTACGTTAACTCAAACGGAAATCGGTCTTGAGTTAATCGAACTAAAGCTCGTTACGTTAACTCAAACGGAAATCGACTTTGAGATGATAAAACTAAGACTCGTTACGTCAACTCAAACGGAAATCGACTTTGAGATGATAAAACTAAGACTCGTTACGTCAACTCAAACGGAAATCGGCTTTGAGATGATAAAACTAAGGCTCAAATAATCCATACAAAACAAGAGAGTCTCAAGAATAGGAATTCTTGAGACTCTCTTGTTTATTAGTGCAACATCTTCACTGGCACGGTAATCCGTTCATTCAATAACTCGAACCACAAACCATAACCTACTCCATTTGGATGGACATCATCTGCTAAAACTTCCTCAATCGTTAGATTTTTATCTTCCATTTTAGCTTGCATCAAGTGATAGGTATCAATAAAAGGCCATTGCTGCGCGGTTACAAATTCAGCGATTTCATTATTGTATTGTTCGTAAGTCACTTTACCCTCTTCTAGAAATACATCATTAAAAAGAGTAGGATTTGCGGTTTGCAAAATGACCAATGTATCTGGCAACTCCTCTTTGAAACGATCCATGATCCATTGAATATCTAATTTTGTTTGATCGACATTATTTTGCGGGTAGCGATTATTATTGATTAAACACAATTCAAAAAGTATAATGTCCGGTTTGTCTTTGACAACTGCCTCAATTTTTTCTCTTGAAATCAGATCAGCTGTACTATAGCCATTGTAACCGTGATTGATTACTCTTGCCTCAACACTATCTCGCTCATTCAAATTATTTTCAAGTAACTTACCCCACACAGGTTGTGCTTCATTCGCACCTTTTCCAAAGGTTACACTGCTGCCTAAGACCACAATAGTCACTTCGCCATCTCGTTCTGTTACAAATTTTGAACGATCTAACAAGCTTTCTTGCATATATGTATCAGACAATCGATAGTTTTCAGTCAATTTAGCTAACGTTTTATTTTTTTGAGTAGCAGTAAAAGAAATGATAAATACTCCTATTAATAAAACACCTAAACCAATTTTTATTTTATGTTGTTTCATATAAAATACCCCTCCAACTATTAGTCCATGCAGTATACCACGTTTTACAGCAGTAAAATAAGGCAAAATTCCGACTTTTTGAATAGTGCTTTTCTTTAAATATACAAAAAAACGCTCATCACATCGAATGCAATAAACGCTCTTTTGAATTGCTATAATACTTTTACTCTATTCTCTAACCTTCTCTTTAAAACAACCCAAAAACTTTAACTTTTTTTACTGATTGAGGGGTTGCAGTATGAATGAGTTCACCATTGATTAAATCTTTAGTAACTTGATGGTACTCTGCTACCTTTTCAGAACCGAATTCTTTTTCTAATTTTTGATATGCTTCTTTCATGTGAAACGAACGTGACCTAATATTGTGTGCATCCGAAGCGATAAAATGGACTAAATTAGCTTCGATCAATTGCTTGCTAACTTTTTGGATCTCTTTACCGAACCCTCCAGTGTAACTAGCAGCTGTTACTTGCGCCAAAGCTCCTTTTTCAACAAATGACAACAATTTATTAGGATCTTTCAATATCGCATGATTCCGTTCTGGATGAACGATGATAGGTGTGATACCTTCTCTTTGCATTTCAAAAAAAAGTGTTTCAGCATATTGAGGAATTGTTGGTGTCGGAAACTCAATTAAAACATACTGATTTCCTTCATCAATAAATTGAATCTTATTTTCTTCAATATCTTCAAAAAATTCTCCGTTGATGCGAACTTCTTGTCCAGGGAAAATCGTTAGTGGAATACCTCTGGCATCAAGTTCTAGCTGCACTTCATCGACTAAGCTCAAAATATCTTGTTTTTCATTATCCCAATGTCCATTTTTATAATGGGGTGACGCTAAAATATGTGTGATTCCTTCGGCTACAGCTTCGCGCGCCATATCCATAGAATCTTCTATATCTTTTGCCCCATCATCTATACCTGGTAAAATATGGCAATGTAAATCAATCATGTATTTTTCTCCTTTAGTTTTGCTCACTTAAATTATAGCTCATTATAAATCAAACCTATAAAAAAAGCTAGATGGTCAGGTTCTTCTTATTTTTTTCTTAACTTGGTTACAATATATTTCTGGAGGAATAGGGTTTGCTTGTAGCCATGCAAAGGATTCAATGCGAATTATATAGCGTTAATGCTTCAGCGATTACGCTATATTTGAGGCTTGAAAGCTCTGAAGACTATGAACTTTAGGCTTCAGACGTTCCCATGGCTCTCCACAAGCAAACCCGCCTATTCCAGAAGAAATTTTATTTTATTCTAAACAACACCATTGATGAAGAGCTTTTCTTAATTGTTTCAAAAAAAAAAGCCTCACATTACTACAAGTTAATTGTAGAAACGTAAGACTTCTTATTGATTATAATTTAAGTAATGACTATATAAAGTAATGCAGCGATAGCTCCACCAATCATTGGTGCTACTACTGGAATCCAAGAGTAACCCCAATCTGAATTTCCTTTGTTTGCGATCGGTAATAATTGATGAGCAATACGTGGACCTAAGTCACGTGCAGGGTTGATTGCGTACCCTGTTGATCCTCCAAGAGAAAGACCAATTGAAAGAATTAATACACCTACTACTAATGGGTTTAATCCATCAGTAAATGTATTTTTTCCAAACATCATAAGTGCAAATACTAATACGAACGTACCAATTACTTCTGACATAATATTGCCAACAGTGTTGCGAATAGCTGGACCTGTTGCAAAAGTTCCTAAAATACTCGCTTGATCTTTTGTTTCTTTAAAGTGTGGTAAGTAAGTCAACCAAACTAGAACAGCTCCCAAAATTCCTCCAAGTACTTGTGCAATAATAAACGGCAATACTAATGCCCAATCAAAATTACCAATAATAGCCATACCAAGTGTTACAGCTGGGTTTAAATGTGCTGGCCCCATAGATCCTGCAACATATACTGCGATCGTTACGGCTGCTCCCCATCCAAGTGCAATGACAACCCATCCTGATGCTTCAGCTTTACTTTTTTTCAAGTTAACGGCCGCACATACTCCATCCCCAAGCAACACTAGCATCATTGTTCCTAAGAACTCACTGAAAATTTGTAACATATCTCCACTCATCTATTTCCATCTCCTTTTAATTTTTTTAAATCAGACTCTGCAATTGCAGTTTCTAATTCTTTTTTATAATTAGTGCTTGTTTCAGTGGTCCAGCCATAGTAGCGAGCCATTTCCGCAATCACTGGTTCTATTATACCATCTAATGTGTCGCGCATAAACAACATATGGTTTGTACGGCGAATTAAAAAGTCCGCTGGTGTTAACGCCATCTCTTCAGCCATAGCATACCGTAAACTTACCGTATCTGCTAATGTTAATCCTTTGATTTGTTCGATTTCATCAATTAAAGCAAATACTTTCGGCGCGTTTGACCCGTATAAGTGAGCAAGGTAAGTTGCTTCAGATTCAATCAAGCCTTTTTCAATACCCATTTGGGCAAATTTTGCAGTTTCTTCATCCACTTCTTGCGGGTTGATTTCTCCACCAGATACTGGATATTTAGCAGAATCAATCAATTCATATGAGATGTTGAAGCTATTTTCTAAGATTTCAATCACAGCTTTCATCGCGCCGATTGCCATCTTACGGTAGTCTGTCAACTTCCCACCAGCTACTGTAATCAAGCCATCTTCATCAAGATCCAACGCACTTCCACGAGAAATCGCTGAAGGGTTGTCTTCTGATTCTGAATTGCCTGTTTCGATATTTTTCAATACGTCTTCTACGGTATAACGGTCAACTTCACCTTTTTGGAATTGCTCGATCGTAGAAATCACTTTATCAAAACTTTCGTCTTTGATTGGTTTGCTGTTTCCACCGTTGTAGTCAGAACCGCCATTTGACGAAATCAATGGACGCAACCCTGCCCAACTTGATTCGATATCATTAATCGTGATATCAGCTGAAGGGTAACGATTATTGACTATTTCCAATAAATAATCAACGTCTTCTTGGTCAACGGTTGGATGTGCAAAGTCGCCTTTGTAATCTGTATCGGTTGTTCCAAAGTACGTTTTTTCCTCACGAGGAATCACAAATACCATACGGCCATCGTTTTTACCTGTGTCGAAATAAGTCGGTTGTGGAACATGTAATTTCTTGCGGTCCACTACCAAATGAACTCCTTTAGTTGGGCGCATTTGCGGAACAGTGTCAAGTTTAGTATCCATTTGACGAATCGTGTCAGACCAAGGACCCGTTGAGTTCAAGACAACACGAGCTTTAATATCAAATGTTTCACCCGTTAACAAGTCTTCTACTGTTGCACCATTTGCTTTGTCATTTTCATCATGTAGAATTCCAACAACTTTCATACGGCTGACCATATGACCGCCATCTGCGGCTGCACGTTTGATGTTCTCAATTACCAAACGAGCATCATTGTTCCGGTAGTCCAAGTAAACTCCTGCACCTAATAAGCCTTCACTTTTCAGTTGTGGAACCCGTTTAAGGACTTCCTCTTTTGTTAACGTATAGTTTGCGTATTTCGTTCCGGTAACACTAGCTAGTTGATCGTATAGATCCATCGCTACTTTTAGAGAGAACATAGAAAAAGTTGAACCGGGTTCGTCATAGATTGGCAAAATCATTGGGTCAGCTTTAGGAATGTGTGGTGCGATACCTTGCACGACAGCACGTTCTTGAACCGTATCCGCTACAACTTCAACATCGAAGTTTTTCAAATAGCGTAATCCGCCATGAACTAATTTCGTTGAGCGTGAAGAGGTTCCTTCAGCAAAGTCCTGCATTTCAACAAGCCCTGTTTTAAGACCAGAAGCGCTGGCTTGCAAAGCAGTCCCAGCACCTGTAATCCCTCCACCAATAATTAAAACGTCCAATGTTTCTTCTTTTAATGCTTTGATATCTTGTTTTCTTCGTTCAATTGAAAAAACCATAAATCGTTTCCTCCTTTTATGCTTCAGGCTTAAATACTTGTGTAGCTTTGACTGCTAGTTTCCAGTTTTTGTATAGTTTTTCGCGCTCTGCATCTCCCATTTGTGGTTCGAAGATACCGCCTTCTTCATACATGTCTTTGATTTCGTCCATGCTTTCCCAGAATCCAACAGCTAGACCAGCTAAGTAAGCTGCACCTAAAGCAGTCGTTTCTAAGTTGTGTGCACGTTGAACGTTAGTTCCTAAGATATCTGCTTGGAATTGTAGTAACCAATCGTTATTTGCTGCTCCGCCATCTACTTTCAATAATGGAATATCAATGCCTGCATCTTTGTTCATTGTATCAATAACATCGCGTGATTGGTAAGCAATAGCTTGTAAAGTTGCTTTAACAAAATCTTCTTTAGTCGTTCCACGGTTCAATCCAAAGACAGATCCACGTGCATCTGAATCCCAATATGGTGCTCCAAGTCCTGTGAAGGCTGGTACCACAAATACTTCGTTGTCGTTTTTAGACGCTTTAGCAAGTGCTTCTGAGTCCGCTGAATTTTCAATCATTTTTAATCCGTCACGCAACCATTGGATTGAAGAACCGGATACAAAAATACTTCCTTCTAACGCATAGTAAATTTTTCCATTGATTCCATAACCAATTGTGGTTAACAAATTATTTTCTGATAATTGTGGTTTTTCACCTGTATTCATTACGATAAATGAACCAGTTCCGTAAGTGTTTTTCACCATTCCAGGTTCAAATGCCATTTGACCGAATAAAGCAGCTTGTTGGTCTCCTGCCATTCCTGAAATTGGTGTATTTGCACCGTAAAAATGATAGTTCGTTGTGTGTCCGTAAACCTCTGAGTTGGATTTCACTTCTGGCATCATAACACTTGGAATATTCAACAGGTCTAAGATTTCTTGATCCCATTCCAATTTATGAATGTTGAACAACATTGTACGGCTGGCATTTGAATAGTCCGTAACGAATGAATCTCCACCCGTTAATTTCCATACTAACCATGTGTCCACCGTTCCGAATAACAACTCACCTTTTTCAGCGCGTTCTTGTGCGCCTTCTACGTGGTCAAGGATCCAGCGAATTTTAGTAGCTGAGAAATAAGAATCAATGATCAATCCTGTTTTTTCATGAATCATTTTAGAATGTCCATCTTCATTTAATTTAGAAGCAATAGGTGCGGATTGGCGTGATTGCCAAACAATCGCATTGTAAATCGGACGTCCTGTTTTTTTATCCCAGATAATCGTTGTTTCACGTTGGTTCGTAATTCCGATTGCAGCAATCTCTGCTGGTTTGACACCGGATTCAATAAACGCCCCAGCAATAACCGATTGTACTGAATTCCAGATTTCATTCGGGTTGTGTTCTACCCAACCACTTTGTGGAAAAATTTGAGTAAACTCTTTTTGTGAGCTCCCAATCGTATTTGTTTTTTTATCATAAATAATTGCTCTTGAACTCGTTGTTCCTTGATCGATAGCCATAATGTATTTTTTCTCTGTCATGTTAAATTTCCTCCTAAGCTTTTGCAAGCGATTTCTTAATAAACTTATTGTAACCGTTTTTCTCCGAAAGAAAACGTCATCTTTTTTTAGTTTTTGAAATTTTTTGAGAGGTTTTGTCTTTTTTTGGTTTTTAGTCGCTGGATTAAAGCTGTTATGGACTATACAAACGTAGCAATAACAGCCATATGGTACTTAAAATCCTTTTGCCTGCTGTATCGGTTAAATAAAATAAAGCATATAGTCCTTAAGAGCATTCTGCCTACCATATGAGCTTGATAAAACAGAGCATACAGTACACAAGAACACTTTACCTACCATATGGTCTTACTTAAATAAACCATATAGTCCTTAAGAACACTCTACCTACCATATGGTCTTACTTAAATAAACTATACGGTACGCAAGAGCACTTTACCTACTATATGGCCTTAATCAAATAAAGCATACAGCACACAAGAACACTTTACCTACTATATGGTCTTAAACAACTAAATCATATAGTCCGCAAATCACTTTTAAGTACTGCAAACACTATAAATCGCTACCTCTACGGTACACAATACAAGTAAATACTAAATAAATTTGCATTTCTAAAAACAAGAAGCTACTATTTTGCGTACTTTACTCTAAAAGGAGTGTGCAAAATGCTGTATAAAAAACGTGAAAAATCTTGCAAATTGCTTATAATGGAGTCTTTGATCAGTCGGACTGACTATTCCAAGGAGGACTACGATGAGTACCAAAAACAAGTAAAAGGTTATGAGGGTGAATGTTACTTCGACATACTGATTGCGGGATTGACTTGTGACTGTCTTGTATTAAATGATTTACTATTAGAGATTCATGGTACTGAATTTCAAATTGACGCGTTAGTGATCACTGCACGAGAGATTTTACTTTATGAAGTAAAAAATTATGGCGGGGAATACCTACATAAAGAGGGATTTCTAGTATCTATCCCTTCAGGCAATTCCTTCCACAGCCCCACAGAAAGAATCAACCGACATACATCCTTATTGCAAAGCTTATTAGAAATACACCATCTAAAAATGCCTATCGAACCTTTTGTAGCGTTTGTCCATCCTGAATTTATGCTGTATGACACATCAACTATACAAAAAGTATTGATGCGAGCAACTTTTCCAAAACATTTCAGAAAGTTGAATACACAATCCGATTCTCTTTCTAAAAGACACTACCTGCTCGCAGATAAATTATGCGAACTATCTTCTCAAACGAATAGGTATTTAAAAGGTGTGCCTGAATATACTTATGAAACCTGCAAAAAAGGAATCATTTGCTCAGAATGCAGACAATTCATTCCAAAAATTGCACCTAAAAGTAAAACTTGCACATGCTTAGTATGTGGGAATATAGAACGTGTTTCAGCTGCCATTTCAAGGCATATTTTAGAATACAAACGATTGTTTCCAGAGAGAAAAGTTACGGTATCCAATATCTATGATTGGTGCGGCGGAGTTTGCCCAGTGAGAAGGATTCGATCCGTCCTACAAAAAGAATACAAGCCAGCAAGTGTAGGGCGAGCACTGCATTACGTATAAAAAAAACCAACTACCTAAAACGACTCTTTTAGGTGGTTGGATTGCGTTGCGTACGATATGTCTTAATAAAAGTTAACGTTAAGGTACTCAAAACGGGTTTACCTACCATAAGCTCACCAAATTTTTGAGGGATACGGTAGGCAAACCTAGTTTAAGGACCGTATCCCTTTTTATAAAAAACGCACATGGTAGGTAAACGTCTCTTAACTACCGTATGAACACAAAAATCCCCACTCTATGGTTGTTAATTGGAGAAATCCTGTCAGGAGGTTAACTGTTGCACGATTGTTTGAATATTCTTCATGTCGAAAGAAGACATAATTTCAGACAGGACATACACTCTGGCACTGCCGTAATCCCCCTTAGCAGCTGGTTGCTCATTAGTCAGAATGAGATCATATACCTTACCCGGCTGACAAGCTTCGACATGGATGCCATTGATATGCCTCATATTCAGTATAAGCAGCTGATTCAGTGTCTCCGTAAAAATAGCTTCCATTTTCAGATCAATTCCCACTTGTAAAATGGTGGTCATCTTCAACGTAACAATCGCCAGTAAGCTAATGTATTTCAGCAACCCCAGCTTCAACAAACTATTGTCTTCAACTTCTTTGATGCCAAATTTAGTTGTACTGATGGCAATCAATGTCTCAGCAAATGTAACCAAGTCTCTGCCGGTAAATTGTTTTTCTTTAGCCAACATTCCCTCATAATCATAAATTTCCATCTCTCCTTGGAAGAAGTACAATTTTGTGTGAATATGCGAAAGATGGTAATGCATGTCACGTTCCAACATGTAAGGCAATCTGCGGAATTTATATTGGATAATAATGGTTTCCACAATGTACGCATCCATCGTCGCAATAGGTGCACGGCGATCACGCTCCAACGTGTACTCATGGTAATCGTGTTCACTCAGGATTGGAAAAGCTAGCAAAAACGCAAAGTGCAGCATAGCTTCCTCTTCATCGACTTCAATCGAATAACGACTAAAGTAGCGCAAAACCATCATTCGAATTTTTTGGTACAGTGGATCCTTTAAGTAAGGCTGCATAAGTTTGCGCAAATGTGTATACTTCTTCTCTTTGCTAGCGACACGATTTTTACTAATGAGCAGCCACATATTGAGACGCTGTTTGTTTTCTGGTTCAATCGTAGCGTGCAAGGAGCTTTCCATAGCTTGCATCATTTGAGTGACTTGCTTATCGTTATGCGAAATGACAAGGGATTCTTGGTCTTCGATATAGCTATAAAATTGAAAATAGAAATATCGAATCTGCAGTTCTTCCCCGTGTAACTGTCCATTACGAATTTTGATGCCAAACTCTTTCAAGTAGCTGTTCAGCTCTTTGATTTTGCGAAATAAAGACGAATCGCTGATCATCAATTTTTGTGTCAGTTGAGTAATCGAGAACTCTTGATGCTTAAATAAAAATCGTATCAATTCAACTTTAATTGATTGATTCAAATACAGCTGATGAATTTGCGGCAAAGAAAATTCATCACTCATAATCAAGGTAATGAACTGTCCGTCATAATTAACTTGTACTTGATCTTCAAGAGATCGAATTCGAAAAGAAATGGATTCCAAATCCTTATCAAGGGAAGCTCTAGCAACAGATAGATAGTCTAACATATCCGTATATGAGAGCCTCCCACCGTTCAGCACGAGTTGTTTAAAAATCGTGACTTCTCTGATTTCATTTTTCTCCAAGAAGTGTTCAATCTTCATTTCCGTCATCCCTCACTTCTGGCCACGAAACAAAGTTGGTAGCCGAAATCATTTGGGTAAACGAGGGGTGGAAGAAATAATCTTTTTGCTGCAAATCTTCCAACGTTTGTTTCGTTTGAATAGCTAACGCCAAAGTATTGATTTTTTCTAAAACATCCGAAGTTGAAATCATTTGCGCACCAAGTAAAATATGACTTGTTGCATCATAAACCCATTTAATCGTTACAGTAGCGCTAGTTGGTAGACTCGTTAATCGCACTTCTTGACGATAAGTTTTCACCTTTTGACCCGTAAATACACTCTCAGCTTCTGTCATACCGGTACTCGCAATATAATACCCGAATATGAAGGTCCCAATCGTACGCAAAGAGCCTTTGAAAGCCATTTTTGGTTGGTTAAGATTAGCAGCAGCCACGATTCCTGTCCGGACTGCATTATTTACAAGCGGAATATACACTGTTTCTTCTTCTTCTCCATAAGCTAGCTGTATACAATCCCCCACAGCAAAAACATCTTCAACCGATGTACGCATATAGCGATCAACTGCAATCGTATGGTCCATATGAAGCTTGATATGTTCATCTAAAAAGTGCAAGTCCGGTCTCACGTTCACGCCTAAAATAACCGCCTCACTCGTAACCCTTTCATTTCCAAATCGAACCGTTGCCGTTTGATCCGCTTCAGCTTCAATCGCAGAGACCGTTTGATTCAAGCGCAAATCAATTCCTTGTTCAAGCATTTTTCGTTGCAAGGGCTGGATCATTTCTTTATCAAAATATTTGAATAATACATAATCCATATTTTCAATCAACGTAACTTTTTTCTCTTTTTTGCTTAACAAATCGGCTGCTTCTACTCCGACTTGACCAGCTCCAATAATCGTTACACTTTTACTAGCATCAACTTTAGCTAAAGCCTCTTCTGCTTCAGAGTGCCGTTTGTATTTCAAGACATTCTCGCCATCGCTGCCACTAATTTTTTGCGACAACTGGCTTGAACCTGTTGCAATAATTAACTTATCATAAGTGATCGACGCTTCTTGCTCATGAAACAGATAGTTGACTGTTTTTTGAACTGTGTCGATTTTTTCAACAGCTGCTTCTAAGCAACACTGGATATTTTGCTTTTCCAATTGCTCTTTCGTAATGAAGTAAGCTGCATCTAAATCAGCAATTCTATTTTCCCAGTATAAATGCAGCCCATTCGGAATGTAACCTAAAGTAGACTGCTTTTCCAGCAAAATAATTTCTGCATCAGACTGTTTTTTTCGTACTTCCAAAGCTGCTGCTACCCCAGCAAAAGAAGCTCCTATAATCACTACTTTCATGCTATTACTCCTCGTCAATGTATTTTTAATTCTTTTTTTCTTTAACAAAACTCTACTGTTAGTCAATTCAGTATATCATTAATTGAGTCTATTAAATAAGATCAAATTCTAGCCGACTAAATGATTTGACTTCAGCGCTAATTTGTTTAAAATTACACTACTAATAAATAGTTTAAATAATCCTTCGCCCTTCTAAAAGTGCTCCATAAAAAAACTGTTCTAATTCTATTTGTATTTTTCCAGCATCCTTAAATGTACAAAAAAGAACCCCAATCTTCTAAGGTTAGGCGTATAAACCTAACCAACGAAAGGGATTCTTTCTATAATAACTTTACATAAAAGTCACTTGCTTTTTTATTCAAACATTACGGTATCTCAATCTGATGATGATTTATCCTCAGATTTCGGACTGATACTAGTAAAAATATTTATACATACATTTAGTTTTAGCCAAATTCTTAATAATAGTCAACACTTGCAATGGTAGTCACTTTTAATAAGAAATTTAAAAAAATGATCATTATCCTATAAATACAAAATAAAATAGATGAATTTTAAAAATTAGTAATTTATGAAAAGTGTGAATCATTCAGGATATGTTGTACTATATTCAATAATGATTGATCTTTTTGAATCACATAATCTGGTTTCCAGCTTGTGTCGGTTTGATAATGATTTCTTCGGTTACTCCAAATAGCTTTCCATCCTGCTTTCTTCGCCCCTATCATATCATTTTCATATGAATCTCCAATATAGTAAGTGCTCTCAGGGAGAATATTTAAATTGTTTTGTACATATTTAAATATTCTAACATCTGGTTTAGCTATTTTTAATTCATCCGATATAAAAATATTTTGTTTAGGAACCCATTTTTCTAAATTTAATTGTTTTATTTTTGATCTTTGATGTTCAGATGGACCATTTGAAATGATTCCTAATACGACATTTTGTTCTTTACAATAATCTAATGTTTTTCTAATATCTTCGAGTAATCCAATGTTTTTTTGAAAATTTTGATAATCATTTTGAAATTTTGCAGCTTGTTCTTGTGTTATCTGTATATCAAACATCTCGAAAGCTTTTATAATTCGATAACTTTGCATATCCTCGAGTTTTACTTCTCCTTTTTCTGTCTTATCAAATAACGCATCACTAAATTTCCGACTAAACAAATATATTTTAGTTATAGGGATACTTGAATATCTTTGGAAATTTTTATCAAATGCTTGTCTGAACGGCTTGAGTTGATCGTATACAGTATCATCTATATCAAAAATAAAATTATACATAGCTTTTTCCCTCTTCTTTTATTCCTATCTTATTTATATGTCCTATCCTTTGGTCTATGATTGCTACCATACTAATATTAATAACTCTTTTTATTTTACAACAAGATAGCCTCTGAAAGATTTATCAATTATATGAATGATTCAGACTTTTCATTCTATCTTTTTTATTAATTATAGCTGGTATTATAGAAGTTTATTAAAGGCACTCACAATATCATTTAGAGTAAATCCATAATTTTTAATGATTTTTTCTCCAGGTGCACTTGCTCCAAAACAATCAATTCCATAAGCAAAACCGTCTAAGCCAACATAACGTTCCCATCCAAATGTCGCTCCCATTTCGATGGACATTCTGATACGTACGTCCGAAGGCAGTACACTTTCTTTGTATTCATCATCTTGTTTCTCAAACAAATCAAAACTTGGCATTGAAACTACAGAAACGTCTTTTCCTTGTTTTTTCAATTCTTCTTGAGCTTTTAGAGCTAATTGAACTTCTGATCCAGTTGCAATTAAAATTCCTTCGGGCCTTTTACCTTCTTGAGGAGATATTACATAAGCTCCTTTTAAGACAGAAGAACGTGCCATTTCTTTTGTGTTCGGTAATATTGGTAAATCTTGACGTGTCAAAACTAGAACCGTTGGATGATCACTAGAATTCAATGCTAGTTCCCATGCAGCAACAACTTCATTTCCATCAGCCGGACGGATAACTGATAAGTTTGGCATTCCACGTAAGCTGGACAATTGTTCAACTGGTTCGTGAGTCGGACCGTCTTCTCCTACTGCAACCGAATCATGTGTAAATACATAGGTTACAGGTAAGTGAGAGAGAGCTGCAAGTCGGATAGCTGCCCTTAAGTAGTCTGTGAAAACAAAAAATGTACCCACATAAGTTTTCAATCCTCCGTGCAAATAAATTCCGTTTGCTATTGCTGCCATTGCAAATTCACGTACACCATACCAAATGTTCCGTCCTTCATATTGATCAGGTCGGAAATCTTTTTCTCCATTGATCATCGTATTATTGGAAGATGACAAGTCAGCTGATCCACCCCATAAGTTTGGAACTTTTTTAGCAATTATATTTAATATTTCACCGCCTGTTTTGCGAGAAGCAGCCGCTTTATCCATTATATCAAAAGTTGGTAATTCACTGTCCCAGTCAACTGGCAGTTTTCCAGATAAAGCTGTTTCAAATTGATCAGCTAAATCTACATACTCTTTACGGTACCACTCTAACGTCTCTTTCCATTCTTTTTCTGCTTTTTCACCTGTTTTCTCAATTGTTTGGTGGAATCGTATAGCAACCTCATCTGGAACGAAGAAATCTTCATTTTTCCAACTATAAGCTTTTTTAGAAGCTGCTATTCCTTCAACACCAAGAGGTGCACCATGAACTTTATGTGTACCCGCATTTGGAGCTCCAAAACCAATGACTGTTTTCACTTCAATCAAAGTTGGTTGTTTTGTATTTTTCTTTGCTTTTTCAATAGCTTGGTTAATTTCATCTAAATTATTACCGTCTTTAACTAAAATATATTCCCAATCGTATGCTTCAAAACGTTTTCCTACATTCTCTGTAAAGGCTTTAGAGGTTGGCCCATCTAATGAGATATCATTTGAATCATATAAAACAACTAACTTACCAAGTTTCAAGTGGCCAGCTAAACTAGCTGCTTCAGCTGAAACACCTTCCATTAAGTCCCCATCTCCACAGAGAGCATATGTATAATGGTCGATAACTTTATGATTTTGCTTATTGTAGGTTGCGGCTAAATGAACTTCTGACATTGCCATTCCAACACTATTTGCAATTCCTTGGCCTAGAGGTCCTGTCGTAGCTTCTACACCCTCTGTATGACGCACCTCTGGATGTCCGGGTGTTTTGCTTCCCCACTGACGAAATTGTTTCAAATCTTCTATAGACACATCATAGCCTGATAAATGCAATATGCTGTATAGCAGCATAGAACCATGACCAGCTGATAAAACAAAACGATCGCGATCGAACCATTGTGCATTTTTCGGATTCACTTTTAGATGTCTTGACCATAATACATAAGCCATTGGAGCGGCTCCCATTGGCAGTCCAGGATGTCCAGAATTTGCTTTTTGAATCCCTTCAATACTTAATGTACGAATTGTATTAACCGCTAGTTCATCTATTTTATCAAACATTATTTTTCCTCCTAAAAAGAAAAGCTAATCAATGTTGATTAGCTTTTTCCTAATTTTTATTTTAGAATATTACTAATTCTTGATGTAGCATTCTTAAGGTTATAGCATTCTGAATAATCTCGAATAGGGCGTTTAATATGATCAATTACGTAACGTTGCCCATCAATATTATGTTCTTTTAAATTTTTATACATTACGTTTATTTCGTGTTTCACTTCTTCATCATTAAAAGTATAATGTCCAGCGATATCTAAAATATCTTTTGATAAATTTTCATCATTCATTATCTCATCTACAGTTAGTTTTGTTTGTTCACCAACCATCCATTTTCTCCAACGTTCACTTTTAATTGCATGTAGCAAAAGTTTTTCTCGCGTGTTTGAAGATTTTTTAATCAAACCATTCTCCACTAATTTTGCTTCTACATCTGAAAGATTTAAATAGGCTCTTGTCTCTTCAGTACCATATTGTGGAGCAATATTGGTTGCTGTAATCGCTGAAGGAATGTGTTCTAATAATGACACATCATCTAAATAGTCACCATTATGTTCTTTCAATCCAACTCCATATTCTTTTGCCATTTGAGCTAAAGAGTAGGCATTTTTAAAGTTAAATTTACCAGCTTGTTCTGTCTTTCTAACTAATGTTCCAGTTTGCCCTACAATAAATGTTGGCATTGGTAAATCTCGTTTTTCTAGTTCAATTTTCAATTTTTGGATAAAGGTTTCATACGTTTCAGTAGATGTTAACCCTCCGTTGGTTTCTTCAGTACCAACTTCATAGCCTATTTCAGGTAAATTTCTTTTTTTACGTTCTACTTCACAAAATTCAATTAATTCGACTGTTCTATCTAATACCGTATCAAGAGGAATGACTTTACCTATTTCAAATGGGTCTTTAGTAGGATCAATCATCAAAAGATCAAAACCTGCTTCTATATCAGCCAAGTAAGATTTTTTACCTAAATCCATTGCTTCTTCAAAAGCTAAGTGATCATTACGTTCTTTATCCCGTTGCCATGGACCACCATGATCGCGACAAAGGTAGTACAAATTATCATAGTTAATTTCTTTGGCTACGTCTTCTACTGCTTTTGCAAAACGAGTCTGATTCCATCCGTTTACATAACCCCCACCTAGTTCATCCATATCAACTTGGTTACGACTTGCAATAAACATAACCGGATAATTATCTTCTTTTGATAATTCTAAAGTAGCTTGTACACAGTTCTTAGACATTGGCCCTACCCCAAGTAAAGTTGCACTTTCTCCTGTTTCTTGTAATTTTAATAATCCTTGTACCACTTTTTTAATTGCTAATTTTTCCATATTCTTCCATCTCCTATCGTTTATTTAACTAACTTTACATCTTGATTTTTTTTAGTATCTTCTTTAACGGTATCTTGAACAAGATTTGGCTTAGTAAAGTGTAATATTGCTACTGAAATGAACACACCTATAAACATTGAAAGTACATACCATAATTTCCCGTTAACTACTGGCAGAATGATTAATCCTCCATGAGGAACTAGAGCTTCCACGTTATTTATCATCCCTAGTGCACCACCTATAGCACTACCTATCGTTATTGCGGGCAACACTCGTTTTATATCTTTTACAGCAAATGGAATGGCACCTTCAGTAATGCCTATTAATCCCATAAATAATGCTGAGAAACCTAAATCCCTATCTTCAGATTCATATTTTTTACGATCGATGAATGTAGAAATGGCCATAGCTAATGGCGGAATTGCTACTGCAATTCTATGTGCGCCATTTGGAGAATAGATACCTTCAGCCATCAAAGCCAATGTAAATGCAGTTGCTGTCTTATTGATTGGACCACCCATATCGATAGCAGTCATCGCTCCAATAAGTAATCCGAGTAAAATAGCATTTGCACCTTGTAAATTACCTAGAACGCTAATTAACCATGTCATTGCTGCGCCGATTGGAACCGCAATAATATAGATATAAATTATACCTAGAACAAAAACTGTAAAAATAGGCACAATTAGAATTGGCATAATAGTTCTAATTGTTGCAGGAACTTTCCATGTTTTGCACCATTTTACAAGGTAACCAGTAGCGACCCCCATGATCATGGCTCCCAAAAAACCAGTTTGGACTTGTGATTCTCCAATTGGGTTGTTTGCAACAAATCCTAAAATCATAGCTGGTGCGATCCCTGGTTTACCAGCTAAAGAATAAGCAATGTAACCCGCCAACAATGGTATCATCATTGCAAAACCCGCAACTCCCAAGTCATTTAAATTTTGCATGAAAGGATTTGTTATCTCTAAACCAGTATCAGTGGCTGTACCTGTAGATAATGCGACTGCTAAAAAAACCCCTCCAACAACAACTGCTGGCAACATGTAAGAAACTCCTGTATTAAAAGCTTTTTGTAAATCCTTTAATATATTATTTTTCTTCGCCATTATTGTTCCTCCATATTTTTATTTTATAATGTTTCTGCTTTATCAAGGGTCTCTGATGGGTGTTTTATTGCTTCACCTGGATCAATTTGAAGCACTTTTCCTTCACTAAGTTTTTCATCAAATCTTTCTTCTCCATCAATACCAATTCCTACAGCTAAAATTACTACATCGGCTTCATCAATGGTCTCTTGATCTAACTCATTATCGATTCCCATACCACCTTGAGTTTCTACTTGGTATTCATATCCTCTTTTTTTACATTCTCTTTCTATTGCTTCCTGTGCCATATAAGTATGTGCTACACCTGTTGGGCACGCTGTAACTGCGACAATTTTCATCTTTATTCCTCCTATTGTTTTTTTATATAGAGCTTAGAATTTCATATGCTTCATTTTGATTTTTAACTTGAATTAACTTTTCTCTAAAAGTATCATCTAATAATTTTTTACTTAATTGAGAAATAAACTTTAAGTGGATATTATTGCTATTTTCGGCTGGTACACCAATAAGAAAAACTAACTTTACTGATTCCTCATAGTCTTCTGTCCACAAGAATTCGCTTTCAGTTTGTAAAAAGCTAATAAAAGGAGTATTAACAACTGAACTTTTCCCATGAGGAATAGCTATTTTATAGCCTATAGCAGTTGGGACTTCAGCTTCTCTATTCATAATAGCTTCAAAAAATGGTGCTTTCTTAGTTATTAAGTCATTCTCCTTGGACTTATCTACTAAAAACTCTAAAATATCTTCTTTTTTTGTTAATTTACTCTGTAGAAAAATCATTTCTTTTCTAATAACATCTCCTGAGATATCATTCATTATTTTCAGCTCCAATCATTCTAAAAAATTCTTCTTTCTCTTTTATCCTATTTATTTGATTTAATTTCTCTTTTGATTCTACTAAATAATAAATATCTGATAAAATATTTTTTATCTCTTTAGAATCTTTTGCAGCAATACAAACATAAAAAATGATTTTCACCGGATAATCATTCCATTTGAAATAATTTTTGTTTTTAATAACCGCGATTACTGTCTTATTTACAAACTTAGGGTTGCCGTGGGGAATTGCTGCTCCAGTCGGCAAATCTGTTCCTCCAACTGATTCTCTTGATAGCATACTGTCTATAAATTCTTTTTCAATATACTTTTCAGAAAAAAGTTTTTCGCCAATATTCTCAATTAACTCTTCCTTATTTGTAAAATCAACATCGAAAAAAACAAATTCTGGATTCACATAGTTATTTAGATAGGGTAATTCATCAATTTGATTATTTGATGGTTCGATTATTTTTTTTTCATTTGCTCCAAGTTTAGAGATATTCTTAATATCTTGACTGTTTAAGAACGGAGAAACCAAAACAACTTTTTTATCTGGAATATTAAGCTGAACCGTGGATATTATAAAATCTACATTACTTAAATCTATAAATTCTATTTCTGCCTTTGAAGCTGCTTCTAAAGTATCAAAAGAAGGGAATATATTCTTCACTCTGTTGATAAGTAATTCAGATGTAGCTACTCCCATTTGACAAACAACAAGAATTTTTTTATTTAATTTAGCTTGTTCAATCGTTGCTTGGAAATAAATAGTTAGAAATCCAATCTCATCATCATTAAAAGTAATATTGAGTTTGTCTTCGTATTCACTCATTATGACCCAAATAGTATTAAACGTTAGACAAAAATCGTTTCTGATTTGCGATATAAAAGGATTTTCAATTTTTATTCCTTGTTTAAGCCGATAAATCATTGGTGGTATATGATTTTTTAACTGTTTTTCTAGTTCTTTATCTTCTATAAAATTTACATTTAATGATTTCGATACTTTAGAAATTATTTCTTGCACAACGGATAAATGAGTTTCTTCAATCGGAAATGGTTCGAATCTATTTGAGATAAGATGTTTTGAAAAGTATTCAACATCTGAATCCTCATAATCAATGTTCAGTCTTAAAGATATTTTTCCAAGAATGTAATCAGCAATCCTTACAAAGGTTGCATCTTTTTCTTGCTTTTTATTCAGTTTATTACGACTATTCAACTGCTTCTTAATTGATAATCTGTAAACTAAAATAATCATGACATTTAAAATATTAAAAATATAATGTTCAGCTATTACTGTTGTTTCTTCTTTAACATAATCATATAAGACTCTCGAACATACTTTAACCACATTCTCTCCATAATAAGGAATTAGTAAATTGATTTTTTGTAGTTCGTCATCCTCAAACGAAAAACTATTCTCTCCAAATAGGTAACGGTTAAATTCAAGATATCCTTTTTGAAAATTTTCTTCATTTCCACTAAGCCTGGTTCCGTAAGCATCACTCTTCAAAATTAAACTGTTTCCATTTGAAAGTTTCTTTATGATAAAATCAAAATCTTTTTTTATAGATGTTTTGCTTACCATAAATAATTCTGATAACTCATTAAATGTTAAAAAACTTTGATTAAATAAAAGTAATGCCATTATTTTTTTTCTTCTACCCCAAGTAGAAAAATCAATACCTTCATTTTCTGTAACTATAGTTAGTTTTTCTTTTTCTTTAATCGCTCTTATTCCAACACCTGGTTTTTTCTCAATCCTGATATTTCTTTGCATAAAGTGTTTTTCAATTAATTTGATATCCGAGTGTATCGTTCTTTCTGATACACCCAACTTATCAGCATAAGTCTTCACAATTTCATACCCGTTCTGTCTCAATAAAAAATCAACTAATTCCTTTTGCCTCTTATTTAGATTAATGCTGATCCCGTCCTTTCTTTATCTTACCTCCATCCATAACTCTATTATCTCTTGCTATGGATTTATTATATAACCCAATGTAAGCGTTGTATATCACATATAGCTTCAGGATGTTTATGTTTTCTTTTAATACTTGTTGCAATTTTTTTCTACAACATAAAAAAATAAATACTTTGATTTTGAATTCTGTTAATATAATATACAAAAAATAGATTCTATAGATGGACATTTTTTAATGTCCATTCTATAGGATCTATTTTATTATTCTGCAACTGTTTCTTATCTTCTGGTAGACCATTAAAAAATACCTCATGATGGTAAATTTTAAACTTCCGTTATGTCACTGCTACTATTCGTGACAATATACGTTTACAGGTTTAAAGATATTTTGGAGCTGTCAAATATCCTTTGGAAATCTAGTAATTATCTTTTTAAAGAAAAGACTATCTCCTTTAGCTTTTTTATAGACGCTTTACCCCGCGTACTTATCATAAGCTTTCTTGTCATAGAATAGCGTCAAACTATAGGGCTTTTCTTCTTCATCGCCCCATATGGTTCCTTTTATGGTTAGATTTGCACCTAATCCTTGGTCGTTATAATATTCCGTAGAGTAAAAATCCCCATAAGTTGGATCTTTCAATTCACCTTCGAAAGACAAAACTTCTTCAAAATCATAAACAGATACTTCCATTTGTGTACCAAAATAATCACTAAAAAATTCTGTCGTTTCTTCTCCACTTTCAAGATTATACGTGGCTTTTTTCACTGATTGATTCCCTTTCAAAAGGGAGATGTGGATATCATCAATCAATTCTATATTACACCTGTAGCTATTAGACTGACAAAACCAGCAATATAATATTTACGTAAATGAACTCCTAATATATTCGTAGTAAATTCAGGAAATTCTGATTTTAAAATTGATAACCTTACTGAATTATCTGTTACAGAAACAATATCCATAATAGAAATAATATAGATATCTACGTCAACTTTATCTTCCATATATAGTTTTATAGATCTAATAAAATCGCGAATTTGATTAGAATCGTTAGAAGTCGTTGAAAAAAATGAATCTGGGAGATTAATTTTTACATCTTTATTATTTTCTCGAGGATCTATTACATGTAATACTGGGAATTGATTTTCATTTAATTCAATTGAAACTAATTTTGCTATAGATCGTCTTTGCTTACCTATATCTCCGTATGTTAAATTATGTATTTCTTTTTTCCTGATTTTTAGTGTACCTGACCTTCCAAAGCTAGAAGAACTATCATCTACATTATCCAATGTGGTTGGTCTTTGTTGGCCATTATCTATATTGACCACAGAACGTCTCCTCTCTCTATTGGTAGGTGTTGTAGGTCTTCTAAGAGGCGGATCACTTGGAGCTCCAAATAAGCTTTTCAATATGCTACTATTTGATTTTGAATTACTATTTCTAGTTTGACTACCATTGATTTGTTGATTTGGATAATATTTAGAACCATCTGGTCTTCTTAAAAAAAAGTGAGTACATGTTTGTATATGATTTTTATTTTTAAAAGTTTTAAATAGTGGTTGAAATTCTACAGTTTCTCTAGGTTCAGCAAAAGTGATTGAGCATCCACATTCGGGGGTTGGACAGTATAAGCTTTCTTTAATAATAATTTTTTCATTTTCAGTATAATTCATTAATTCGTAAGGCGTTATTTCTTTTATTTCTCCACTACTCTCAATTTCGTATAATGCAGATTCAATTGTCATTTATTAGCCTCCAGTTTATTAACATTCTTTTAGTACTTTTAGATATCTGTAGAGTTTTGCATAATTATTTTAAAATATAATTTTTCAACTTATATAAGTTCTAAAGAAAAAACAATACAGTTAAATGCGTTCTAAATGCTCATCCACTTACTTTTATGCGCTTTCATTTTAACATACTTATGTATTTTTATAAATACAACGTATAATAAAAATGAAAAAAATTTAATAACTTTAAATATATATATAGAGAATTAAGTTTCGCTAATTTACAATCGAACACACAGTCGATTAATGATAACTATTGAATTTTTAGCTATTTCTATCAGAACGATATGGAAGTTTTTACGAATTTCGAACATTTTATTGTAAAAGACATTATCAATGACTTTCTCTTTAAGCAATTTCTACAAACCTTCAATCAGATTCAGATTTAGACGGTATAGCAGAAGAAACAGGAGTTCAATTTGAGGTTTATTTTCTTCGATAAAAGGTTGAATTAACTTAGAGTGATGGATTCGTGCATTATTGAGAACAAGAACAATCTTTCCGGGATAACGCACTAATAAGTGCTTCAGAAAAGTGAGAAACTTTTTTGCATCATAGGCTTCATGTTCCTCACAATAGATATCCCCAGATACATATAATTTATTTCCTGCTCTCGCTCAATAGGGGTTTCTTCATTTTCTATGACATATTTCTCAACCTCATTAAGCCCTACTTTGTATCAGTCTTTATATTTCGTTTGTCACATCAAGTTAGACAAACGAAATAATATAAAATCTTTTATAACATCGATGCAAATGAAATTGCTGGTTTTCTAGTACAATAACTTTATCTTCGCAGAACACTCTTCCATTAATTCTTGTGGTGCTTTTTCCACAAAACTAAATTCCCTTGTCTCCAGATCAATCATACGATGGTGTTCGAGTAAAACTTCACCTTTAGTCGTTAAATGTTCAGGCAAGGGAATATGAAGTGGAAATCTTTTGGATGTAGAAGTTATAGGTGCTACCCCATACATATAATTTAAATAACTCATCTTTTTTGTTAATACAATGCATGGACGGTGCCCTCTTTGTTCATGTCCTTTTGTAGGATTAAGACTGACAAAAATAATATCGCCTTGTTCTAGCTCTTGATAACCTATTTTCTTCGTGGCCAACTAGAGTAGCTCCCTTCCTACTGACTCTCCCCAGTCAAATTTATCTTCAGAATCTAATGGGCTTCCGTCATAATCAGCAAATAGTTCTTCAAGAGTATCAGGATACTTCTTTTTGGGAGTTAAAATGATTTGTCCTTTATCTACCGTCATGGTGAAAACAATCTCTTCATCTGTGTAACCTAATTCTCTTAATTCCTCTTTTCCTATCCTGATGCCTTGAGAGTTTCCCCACTTTTTCAACTGAATTTCTTTTATGAACATTACTACACCCCTTTCGTATCTTCTTAACTAAAGTGTATACTTGTATATACTTGCTGTCAATTATTTCATTCCTATTTAATGAACCGTGTAACTCTCACTATATTGGGTGTTCACAAATCAAAAACGTTCTTTTGCTTGTTACTCGCAAATCGGAACATTTAGCCAACAGCAGAAATGTTTAACAGCATTAATTTGATTTACGTACCATATGGATAGAAATTTTTGGTTCATCTGGTCCTCAAAAGGGAGTTGCGTACCATATCGTTATTTATATTTATCACATACGGTACGCAAAGTTGTTTTTCCTACCATATGGCTGTCTCTTTATATTCATATGGCACTCAAAAGTCTTTATCCGCATAAGTCTCCAGTCATTTCGATCAGAGTTTGCAACATACATGAGCCCGTTATTTTTGAATTGCCGATTATCCTAAGTATTTTCATTTATTATACTTTCTTTAAAGGGAACATGAATGATTCAAGTCATAAGATATTTATAATTCTGTAATAGTTAATACTTGTGAAACTAGTAATTTTCGAGGGATTACTAGACAGCTATATCTCTATACGTTCAAATCAATATATTTCTCGCATTTCATTTATTCTATTTTTTCCGATAAACGTATGTAAGTTCTCATTCCTAGCAACTTTTCAATTTTCTTTTTCCGATTTTTTATTTGATCTAGCATTATGTTGTTAGTCTCTGGAGATATTTCATCAAATTTGTATTGAGAACGCTTTACATACTCTATAAAATTAGTTCTTTTTATACCATGCTCTTCCTTAAAGCCCTTATCTGTAAAAAGACTGTAAATAAGGTCTCTATGGGGGATTTTTACCATCTTTGGAATTTTATTTTTTCTATTATTCAGTTTCAGCTTATATTCCATACCGTTAATGAATTTCTTCATTTTACGGTAAAATCTTTCAATACTTCTTTGTCGAATGCTTACATTTATTCCATCATAGACAAACCCAAGATAATCTATACGACTTTCTTTATACGAATCTATTTCATCTAGTTCATATATCTTATTATCTTCTCTTTTGTAAATATGCGTTTTCTCAGTGGCAATTTCCAATTCATTTTTCTCTGCATACTGATAAATTTTTTTTATTAAGCCCTGGAATTGTTTGAATGTATCTTCTTTTTCTCCAACAACTTTAGGAATCACAAGAATAAAATCATCTGAGTATCGGCGATAAAGTCCTCCAAGTATGGTCACTAAATGATTAATAGATTCGTCAAACTCTATAGCGTAAATATTTGCCATTACTGCACTAATAGGAACTCCTTGTGGAACCCCTTTTCCAGTTTTATTAGATTGAATTTTATACATCTTACGAAAATCTGATACTGAATTATTTTTCGATGTAAAAGACTTATAGTTTTTTTGTCTGAGATTGTCTTCTTCGCCAAAGAATTCTTCCACAGTCTTTTTTTCTATATATCCAAACTTTGTAACGGAATTAAAAACATTGAACCAGTCATCGCTTAGACGATCACACGCAAGTACTTTGCATATTCTTTCTTTCAATAATTGATGATTTAATGATTCAAAATAACTTTTAAAGTCTCCAACCAAAACATATGCTTCATTTGTCTTGTGTAGAAAATCTATAACCTCAGCAGCAAAATCAATATTAGATTTTCCTTTTTTATTAGTTCGATAAGCAACTGAACAGTCATCTATTTTATGTTCTCCTACCCATTTGTTATAAATGAGATTTAATTCATTAGCATAATATTTATAAATATATCCATCCAAATGTCCAGCATATTTTATTGGTCTAGGCTTTTTATAAAATGGACGTCCATCAGTATACTTTTCTAAATCCGTTGTGTGTTTTTCCATTTCCTGATTGTATGAAATTAATGGAAAAAAGCTATGTTCAGCAATCGCATTGCGATTTTGAACATAGCTCTCCACCTTAGAAATATGTATAGGATAATCAAAATGAAAATAGCCTTTTATTGGATAATGCTCTTGATTAAGTTTATGCATAACTTTTCTCCTTAAGTTAGTCAGAATTAGGATTAGCCATGGCTACTAAAAGCTCCCTTTCTGACAACAGCCATACTGCTTACAATTATTGGCTATTAAACATGAAAACAGGCCACGTATTTACAACTATGTTATATTATAGTAGAAGCCTCAATAAGTCACAGAAAGGAGAACAACATGATGGAAACTGCTGTACAGGTCATTCTGTTCACATATAGCGTGGTAGAAACAATACATGCCATTAGCATGGCGTCAAACGTACGTTCCGTCCTTGTGGAAGTCTTCAAACTAAATTTACTACCAACTTAATTGATAGACACTGTTATTATACCACAATTTTTATGCAGAACATCTTTTTAATTTTTCCGATAAACTTCAACTTTCCCTCCTCCCTCATTTTTTTGATGTTACTTGAGTTAAATTGCTATAAGCATCATTTCTACTTATGCTACAGTTTTAGTTAGTCTTTATAAACAATTTTTCAGAATTTTATTTAATTGTATGCGAAATATTGTTCTTCCATATCTCCTGAACAATCTCTTTGGGAGACATCGCCGTATTATTCCCGTACATATTCATAGTCATCTTTAGTCTTAATTGCTTCTTCTCATCAATATGATGCATTATTATCTCGTTTGCTGAGTTTGCTGAGATACTCATATGATTACCATAAGCTAAATTAATTGTACTGCCACCAAACATACTGCCATACCATATTTTAATCGTATTCACATTCATACCCTTAACATATAATTTGAAAATTGTTTCATAATTACTAAAATCAACTTTATCGTAATCAAATTCAACATTAGTAGCTTTTATTTGATTAAATAATGAATTGAATAAATTTGTAATTTCTTTAAAACTTCCTTTTAGAAAACTATCAATATCTTGATCTGTTATACGTTTTAAATTTGGTAAGTCTATATCAAATAAATCTACTTCAGAAGTAAAGTTATTTGATATATCTTTATTTTGTTTTTCAGATGTATTTTTAGAAGGTACTCTAGGTTTAAACTCTGGGATTTCACCTAAAGGCTCTTGGAAATGTATAGGTTGTCCATAGATACGGTATACTAATTCATCAATTTTTTTTCAAACTCTGCTACTTCCAATCCAAAATAAGACTCTGTATCTTCTGCGGCGGTAAAGAAGCGCCAATAAACCGATTATCATCACTAATACAATTAGTATAGGAACAATACTATTATAAGCGATATTGACAACTTTTCTGACTAATTGAAATTGTGGAATGTCCACTACATTTTTCAAATTGAATAGCGTAACTCTATTTTCTGTGATTTCAGTTGCTGATTCGACCACTGCAGTCGTTCTTGCTTGAAACTCTTCATCAAAAGGAATATTATTTTCATTTGCATAAGTTTCTACATATGTAGTTACTGGCTCTAAAAAGATTGTTTTATCCATTATGACCGCAGACTTGTCTGTTTCGTAAGTCATATAGTCGACCATTAAATTCACATTTTCTCTTGTTAACTTCTGTACCTCATAATCTTCAAGAACAGCTGACATAAAAACTTCATCTGGTATAGAAGACTCTAAACTAAGTGTTGCATATTTAGTATTTAAGTTTTCCGTTAATTGTGAATAATAGTCTCGATCTTCAAGCTTATCTCCAATATAATTTCCATTTAGTAAAACAAAACGAATAAATATAGAAGCGATACAAAAGATAACTCCAAACATCAATAAAAAACTTAACACCATTCTTAATGCTTTTTTTACTTTCTTCAATTATTATCGCTCCTTTTTAAAAATCAACTTCGGATAGTGGTGTACCCTCCACTAGTTTTGCAATTACAGAATACCTATCCGGGCTATGACCAATATAATCAAAAGGATAACAAGTATAAACTGTTAATATCGATTCATCAGTTTATGCAAGAATAGATTGATCTGTACCAGTTGTAATTTTAGTTTCAATGATTTCATATACATAGTCACCATAAGTGGTTTCCATTCTAATTTCATCGCCAATTTTAGCTTGTCCAAGCGTTTTAAAAACAGAATTTCGATGCCCAACTAAAACGGTATTGCCTTTTTCTCCCGGAAAAACAGATCCATAATACTGCCCTGTTCCTTGCAATAAAATTTCTTCGCTGTCTCCAACATAGATTGGGGATACAATTCCCGCCGAGTCAATTTTAAGTTCTGCATATTTATCGCCATATTTAGGAAAAGTATTGCCCTCTCCCGATCCATCGAGTGAAGATTCACCAGAGATGTCTGCAGCGTCTACAACTACATCTTGAGTTATAAATAACTGTGATATGTAATAAGCATGTTTTAAGGTATCAAAAAATGCTAGTGAAATTAATACAAACCCTAGCACAAACATACCGATTGGAAATACAACCAGAAATGTTTTTTTAGAACGATGTTTTTTTATTTTTTCATCTCTCTTTTTTTTCATAAAATCTCCTTTTCTAACATTCATGTATTGTCAAAAAAATTCCTCTTAAAGTATCCATTTATGCTTTATTTACACCAATTTTGACTTTTTAGCTACAAAATCACTTCCATAGCTAGTAATATAGCAGACTCTTAATAAATTAGGTTTGCCCTCGGTTTACAGTAGCACAACCGAGGGCAAACCTAATTTATTCCTTTTTGTGCAACGCGCTATTAAATATGTAGAACTATGACAAAAACTGCTTATCACCTTGAGTTCAGTCATAAAGATATATTATACTTGTGTGAGTATTTTCATCATACATTACCAGTTAACTCGTTATCATCTTTATCAGCGTTAAAATGCAATATTGTTTCCAATTAATTTTTCAGTAAATTTTCAGCACTTTATAAGTATAGAACATTTGTCTAGAATTGTCTGATAAAATCTTAAGAAAATATTAATGTTTTCTTTTTCATGACAGAAAAGCAGCCACATATAAAAAAACGCTCTAAACAAATAAAAAGAACAAACTGCTACTCAGTCTGTGACTTTTTAGTGTGTTTCTTGTAAATTAGTGATTAAAAATATATCAGGGAGGGTAAATATTCGTTGCCAGTATCATTTGAAATAATATCTACATTTTTTTTAGCAACAACTGTAAAACACTATATTCAGATATACCTTCTTTCATGAGGTATGGTAGAAGACGCAACTCTTTTATACTCTGATCTTGATACTTTCATAGTAATTTTTTGGTGGAGAATTCTTTCTATGACTTTCAACTTGACAATTTATTTCAAAAAAGTCAAACTAAAAAAAATAAAAATTTGGTTTGTTTCACTTTTTATGGTGTTAGAGAAACAATCAGCAGTCTATTAACTAAGTCTTTAATAGACTGCTGATACTCATTAACTTTTTTTCCAAATTCATTTCCAAGCTTTTGATAAGCTTCCTTCACATAGAAATAAAATATCTTTTTTGCTCCATCATCAACACCAGACAAAATATGACAGTGAAAATCAATCATTTTTCATCCCCCTAATCTATTAAATAGTTTACCGTAGTTCTATAGTTAGGGTGTCAAACTCCCATAAAAATATGCCATACAATGACAAGTTGCACTCGTTCATAGAAGATGCACATACTTTAATAGCTTACATACACCATATGTATAATACTCGAGCATTCTCAGAAACAAATAATTTTTCAATTTATTATGACATATTTAAAAGAAGACCACTGTTCTAATGATTACTCCAAAAACTATGGAGCATACAAAGCAAACCAAACAGATAAAAGAAGGGCTGTTAGTTCAGTAGTCAAATTTTTGAAACGGAATCGAAGAGGTTACTTCTATCTTGAGACGAAACTATTTTGTCGATTGTATATCCATTAAGGACTTAGAGCGCTTAAAATAGTGGTTCAACTTCAGCAATGGGGCTATAAGCGTTAAACATGTTGTAAAAGCATATCAAAATAGAAGAAAAGCAGCATAAAAGAAAAAGTTTCCTTATTGTTCTTTTTTAAAATTTTGAATTTTAACACCCTAACCATATTATTTTCTTGTGCATAATATGGATTCTTTTAAATGATAAATTAGTTCATTGTCTATCTTCAAACTGAACTTTCTTGCAAATAGATAGGGAGAATTTTTCAACCTATTAAAATCTTCTGTTCTCCAAGTATACGGATTGCCTTTTTCCCAATCAATATACCGCATAATAGATAAATAATTATCATTAAATTCTTTTGAATATAAGTTTTCTTTAAACTGACTATTATATAAAAGTGTTTGGAGGAAAAATTCATCGCCACAAAGCGTATTTCTAAATATTTTTGAAATCCACTTTTCCTGCGACACCGTATATTCAGCAAAATCATTTGTAATACTGAACCAATTAGCTCCTTTCATATACGTAACGTTGCTGTTTCTCATTCTATCGATACCCATTAACTTTTGAAACTTGTTAAAAAAATGATTGGTTTTATTTCTCAGCATTCCAGTTATCTTGTTTTTTGTGAAGAAGCTACTATCTTGAATAAGATAATAAAATTTCACTCTAGCTAAAATATTCTTCTGAATGTCTTTTTCATTAAAATGAATGAACTCTTTTCCCATATTCTTCTCAAAAAAATCATGAATTTCATCTTGATTCTTAAGAGGAAAATCTACGCCGGATAAAAGGTGATAATAAGCATAAGTTTTTTCTGTTGCCGCTTTTAACAAATTGATTTCACACTGTATTTGGGAAAAACCGCCCCAATTGATAGTTGTTCTCTCAATAAAATAAACAGCACTTTTACATCCAACAAATTTCTTTTTAAAGTTCTCGTCTATTTTTGATTTCAAATCAATATGAATATAAATATCATTTCTTTCATCATCTAAAACTTCCACTAGATTTTCTAGTAATTCAAATTCATTGTGGGCTATGATAAGATAAGCATGTTTATTTAATGTCATGATTAAATCTCCTCTATATAAAAACATGTTTTTTTGTGTGAAAAAGTATAATCGTCAAGTTTGAACGTCTCATAATTGAAGTCATAAGATCCTTAGACAAAAAGCAGAGTAGAACCCTTTATCTTCGCATCATTTTATCCATAAACGCGCGTCGCTCTCTCTTGTTCAATAATACGATGAAGTTATATGCCAAAGCGAATACGCTTGTCAAAGTGACTGCTACAATCAGCATAAGCCAACCGTCTATATTTAGGACATTTAGTAGCAACACTGCAAAGATAGATGTCACGATGACCGACAGAGTATTTTTCAGTATGGCCGGGTAGAACGCTGTCCACTTGATATTTAGACAATGAGCTCCATAAATCGGCAGAAACACCAACGATCGAATTACTGAGAAGGCTGTGCTTGTACCCGCAATGATATATAATTTTAAATTATCGTCATCTGTGAATTGCAACGCCACCAATACGATGATGATGGTCAGAAATGAATTGGCGAACAAATAGATAGATGTCTGTTTCACTTTATTTGTTGCCGTGAACAGATTCCATAGTCCTTCCAAAGGGAGCACAAACATGAATTCAATGCAAGACAGAATTGTCAATGTATACAACAATTTTGCATCCTGGCTCGGTACCCAAAGCTTATAGAAAATCTCCCCGTATGCGAACAGAGCCGCAACCGGGATACAAGCGAACATCCCGAGGAACTTGATGGATGCCCACAACTGGTTTTTCATATCCTTATAGTCTTTTTTTGCATAGCTGATTGTCAATTGCGGCGCAAAAACACTTGCAAATGTTCCAAACAGTGCCAAGATAGCTGACGGCATCGTTTTAGCCACCGACAACACTCCCATTGCCGCTGAGCTGACATAGAGGTTCGTAATTAATAAATCCAGTCCCGTCGACATAATCGAGCTCATTTTAGAGAAGCTATTCCAGATGCCTGATGACAAAAGCACCTTGATTACGGATACATCAAAATATTGCTTTTTAACCTTTATCTCTGGCAACAGTTTTTTCGTGTAATGCACGTTCCAAACAAAGAGATAAAGCGTTGCTATAAGTGCGGCTCCACCCACATACCAAACGGAGGGGGCAAAGAAGCCGAAAGCCACAGTCAAGACCACAACCCGCAATAAGTTAGAAATGATACCTTGGATGGAAGAAAGATACAGCTTGTTCCGTACAAAAGTAGCCACACTATATGTAGAAGAGATGATGGTGACCAGAAAATTCAAGAAAATGAAGGCCCAAAGCCATTGAACATCTAGTAAAATTGTATCAGATATGTTGACAATCTTATTCAGATTCAGAATGATTAAAACCGATGGAATACTCAATATGAGCGACGTAATGAGATTAGTGATAACAACCGAAGTGAAATAATGATTCGATCCCTCCGTATCATTTTGGTGAATCTTGATGGTGATAAATCGACCGGCCATCGAATTCAGTGCGGCTGTGATGACTTGTGCATAGCCAACAAAGTTATTCGCCAAGCCGACAAATCCGTAAGCTTCACTACCGACATTTTGGACGATGAATGGCGTCAGTAGAAAACTGATTCCCAAATTTACTCCGAAACCAACTATCTGTGCACTCATATTGACAACAAATTGCTTATTTTTATCCACTATGATCCTCTTTTCAAATTAATAAATCTCTTTTATTTTTTTAACAACTGGAACGCTTTGTATGTCAACGTAACTGCTGACCGTCAATTGGACGAGTCTCCCTTTTTCAATTAAAGAAAACAGCCCATTGGATCATTAATGTTTTCTTGATTCCATTCAGGATGCACGATACGGGGGGGCAATGCTTTTTTGCTAGAGTCAAATCTCATTTGTTGAATCCAAGACTTTCTTCTATTATTATATTGTACTATATCATTTTCAAAATAACTATTAGTATTTCACTTAATATTGTTACACCATAATTATGTCACAATTATAAAAAATGGCGATCTCTTAGTCCTCATTTATCCAACCAATTAGAATTTCAACCAATACTACCGCATAAGCATTCATAATACTTTTAATGTCATCTTTGAAGTGCTACAATGACTTTAGGATTTAATTTTTGAAAATCCGAAGAATTATTTTTGTTGGGTTTAGGGCGTGTTTGAAAACTGATTATTAATAATACCAATCTAGTTTCCAATATAATAAAATAATATAGGTGTGATTATCATGAGTAGTGAACGTTATGAATGGATTGCTAGAAGCGGTGCTGCATGGTGGGTTTCACCTAAAGAACGGTATGGACTATTGGAAACGGTTTATATCCGCTTTTGTTTATGACGGGATAATAGTTTATTGGCTATACGAACTTATGTGAATACTCATAAGCGGACCTACACCATTCCACTCAAGAAAAACTCGAAAGAACCTTGGACTATCGATTGGTGATTGTATAAGGAACGCCATTTGGTGGAGTGTTTCTTTAATAAGTTAAAGCATTTCCGCCATGTCACAACACGATACGATAAGCTCGCAACCTCTTACTTAGACTTTGTTTATATCACGGCTATTTTTCTATCAACGAAATTGTTTTAAAACACGCCCTAATCTTTATAAAATTTAGACAACAGATATGGAGGTGTACACATACTATACCCATGACTTACTGTACTCATGTCTTTGCACTGGGATTTCTGTTCCGTAAAGAGATATTTTTTCAATTTAAACACTTTAGGAGGGATGAAATTACTTTTCTTTCTTCAACACTATCATCGCAGTAACATCAGCAATATTATTGCATTGAACGATGATTCCATACCTACTTCTACTGAGGTTGTGTATAATACCCCTTACCATGGGATGTAGATACATCCACCCCCCAGAAAACAACCATCCGACCTCACTACAACTATCTTCACCACTCCAGAAATAACGCCAACAATCGATTTTTCCGTAAATATTCTCACCGAGCACTACTTCGAATGTCTTACCCTCAAGTCTATACCCAACCGACCTAATACCACCACTAGCTTCAAAGTAAAAGTAAACAAATACACACTCTAAAACCCTCAACTAGCGTACTTTTTTTACAGACGCTAGCAACGCCTATTTTAACACACCCTTTGGCTGACACTCAGCCACCCCACAAATCATCAATCTAGCGATGTAACAATATGTGTAGTCAAAAGACACCCCTCAAAAATAGATCCACCTGTATACCCATTTAAAATCCGATTACCAAAGAATTTACAGAGATTATACTAAAATCGGCTACAGCTGTAGCTAATTTGACCAATCCAAAATCTGAAGTCGTCGCTTTTTTTGCAAACGTAACCCGAGTCCCCTCCAAAATCCATTAACTAAGTTAACATGAATCAAAAGTCGTTTCTTTGACCTATCAGTGGTGCTCCTATTGAGACGATTTTTGAAACTTAGCCCCACTGTGGACATTAACCAATTTTCTACCAATGGCTCTACCTAAGCAGTATGTAATATAATCGTTAACATCCTCGATTCATGTCCCTCTGTCTCTCATACATTTACATTGGCATTTCTGTTCTATAATGAAACATTTTTCCAATATAAGCACTTAGGAGGACTAAATATGAAAAAAAATTTTATTTTCGCCGTCACTGCACTTATGTACTTTTCATTCTTCAGTGATACGCTGGCAGTGAACGCTGATACCTTACCTACTTCTACTGAGGTTATACCACCACCCGATGAAGCTGCATCCACCGATTTAGAACAAACCGCTACTTCTGATATTGACGCTTCTGAAACGGTTGTTCCTGAAACAGTTATTTCTGATACTGACACTTCTGAAACGGTTGTTCCTGAAACAGTTACTTCTGATACTAACACTCCTGAAACGGTTGTTCCTGAAACAGCTACTTCTGATACTGACACTCCTGAAACGGTTGTTCCTGAAACAGCTACTTCTGATACTGACACTTCTGAAACGGTTGTTCCTGAAACAGCTACTTCTGATACTGACACTTCTGAAACGGTTACTTCTGATAATTCAGCTGATACATCTGTGATTCCGGAACAAACGAGTGACACACCTTCTGCTACACCTACACAAGCCGCTGATATCATAGAAGCAGCTACAAAACTTGTAACAGATCCTGCTACAACTATAGACACTCACACCACTCCATCCCAACTAATCAATCAAGTCAACACAAATCAAAAAGTTATTTCTTTGACTATCAGTGGAGTCTCCAATGATGCCCATATTAACGAAATCTTGCAGAACCTAGCCACATTGGGCGTCAAAGCAACTTTCTTCGTCAACGGTTCCACTAGTCAAGCGGCACTTACTAAAATTATCGCCGCCGGCCATGACATCGGTAACCACGCTAGCACTGGTGTTGACGTGAGTGGAATGACCGCAGAACAACTCATCTCTGAACTCGCTCTGACAGAAGCTGCCACTCAAGGTAGCGGTGCGACTTCCACTCCTTATTTCCGTGCTCCAGGTGGTATCACAAATGAAGCGGTTCTGAAAACAGTTGGAGGTCAAGGATACGACTACACTATCGGATGGTCTATTGACCCATGGGATTGGTCAGGCATTTCAGCCAGCGAAATCACTTCAATTGTCACTAGCCAACTTGCACCTGGGAGTATTATTTTACTAGATGCCGGATCTACAGCAACTGGAACACCAGCAGCACTGCTTGATATTATTACTAGGGCTAAAATTTTAGGCTATACATTCACAACTTTAGAAGATCTACTTGCTTATGAAGGGGTTTATACTGAAGAACCTGCTCCAACAACTCCGTCTAATCCGATTAACCAAGTCAACACAAACCAAAAAGTTATCTCTTTAACTATCAGCGGAGTCTCCGATGATGCTCATATTGACGCAATTTTGCAGAATTTAACCAAATTGGGCATTAAAGCAACTTTCTTCGTCAATGGTTCCACTAGCCAATCGGCACTTACTAAAATTATCGCTGCTGGCCATGACATCGGCAACCACGCTAGCACTGGTGTTGACGTGAGTGGAATGACTGAAGAACAACTCATCTTTGAACTCGCTCTGACAGAAGCTGCTATTCAAAGTAACGGCGGTGTAACTTCTTCACCTTATTTCCGTGCTCCAGGTGGTATCACAAATGAAGCCGTTCTAAAAACAGTTGGAAGTCAAGGATACGACTACACTATTGGCTGGTCTATTGATTCATGGGATTGGTCAGGCATTTCAGCCAGTGAGATTACTTCATCCATCACTAGCCAACTTGCACCTGGGGGTATTATTTTACTAGATGCCGGATCTACAGCAACTGGAACACCAGCAGCACTGCTTGATATTGTTACCATGGCTCAAAGTTTGGGCTATACCTTCACAACTTTAGAGGGTTTATTGGCTTACAAAGGTGTTTATACTGAAGAACCTGTTCCAACAACTCCATCCCAACTAATCCATCAGGTCAATACGGATAAAAAAGTCATTTCTTTAACCTTTGATGACGGTAATGACGCTAACAATCTCGAACAAATATTGAATAATTTGCTTCAATACAACGTCAAAGCGACCTTCTTTATGAACGGTTCCACTGATCCAGCTTTGCTCAATAGAATTGTTGCCGAAGGTCATCAGTTAGGAAACCATACGTATTACCATGGCATAGCAACTGAAGAAACAGAAGCACAACTCATTGAAGATATCACTTTGATGGATGAGTATATCGTTACAACCACTGGCATTAGCGCTAAACCCTATTTCCGTTTCCCTGCTGGGTATCTCAATGACTCCGCCTTAGAAACGGTTGGGGAACTTGGATACACTTACACTATCGGTTGGACTGTTGATCCTTGGGACTGGTCAGGTATCTCATCAGAAGCAATTACCTACCTTATCACTGAAGATCTTAATCCTGGTAACATCTACTTGCTACATGCCAGTGACATCGCAACGGGTACGCCAGCTGCTTTGTTGGATATAATCCCATTTTTCCAAGCATCAGGCTATGAATTCAAGACTATCGAACAACTGCTTACCTATGAAGGAGATTACACGGTAGAAACGAATGACTTAGCCTTTAGTGGATTAGTATCGGTAGATGAAGTTACGATATAAACTCATCGAATTCGTGCTGTAAACACTCCGGGAAGGTGTTTGATTTCTTCCTTAGTGTTTTTGTTATGAAACCACCACTTGTACTCAGCTCAATCAAACCTTTTCAAAAAAAGAAAGTCTTCCATTTCAGCTGAGATGGGAGACTTTCTTTGATTTTTATTTAGCTATGAGATTATGGAAGACACGGAACAGTGTTGGGCTGATAGAGAACAGACCATTCTTCACGCGATCTTTGGTCGATAGGAGTGATTTAGTCTTGTATGAGCAGTATGTAGCGTCAAATTTTTTCTTCAACGCCTGCAGTATTGTTTTGTCGTTATCGGGAGCAGCCGAAGCTTTTTGGTAGGTGACGATCATGCGGTTCAAGGACTGCTGATTAGACCGGGCCGACAACTCCTTCAACCCTTCTTTTTCAAAAAAAGTTGCGCGCTCAGAAAAAGCATCAAACACCTGTAAATTTTTCCGGCTCATTTTCCCGGTTCCCGTAATGCTGTCGCTCCGTTGCAAATAATAATACATCTTCAAATCCGTGTATACGATGGTTTTTGCCTTATAAATTAGCTTATAAGTCGTGAATTCATCTTCTTGGATCTTACCGATTGGAAAACGGATGGTATCCCACAAAGCTTTTTTGTAAAGTTTATTTGTACAAATGATCATTTGTACGTTGTATTCTGGATCAAACATTTTCCACAATGCCTCAATATTGCTCATTTTTTCAATACTTTGTTCAGGCAGTACCGTATCGATGTCTTCCCCCTCAAAATAAGCCAGATAACTACATACGGAGATATCCACTTGATTTTCCTTCAAGTTCTTCCATAAGATTTCCAGTGTCTCTTCATGTATGGTGTCGTCGCTATCGAGGAAGAACAAGTAATCCCCTTTGGCAGTTTCGATGCCGGCATTGCGCGCATCCGATAATCCGCCATTTGGTTTGTGGATTACGACGATTCGCTCATCTTGGGCAGCTAAGGTATCACATAAATCACCGGACCTATCTGGCGACCCATCGTCGACCAGAATAATTTCAAGATTTCTATAAGACTGGGCCATCAAGGAAGTCACGCAACTGGTCAGGTATTTTTCCACTTTATATACAGGTACAATAACACTAATCAACTCGACCATTTTTTCCCTCCTAACTTTATGACCCTTGAAGGAATCATATCGTCTCTTTCTTTTCATATTTTCTTGTGATGATATTCAGATACAGTATTGGTAAATAGAAGAACAGCTGGTATTTCACCTTCTCTGATAGCCGCAAGCCTGACGCCTTTTTAAAGGCATTCATCACGCGACTGTGTAGACCTGGATAGCGTTCTTGAATGTCGGTCATGACGACCACATAAGCTTGCTTTGTGGAATAGGTACGGTTTTTTTTGAGGGCTTCAATGCAGGAGAAGAAATTTGTGACATATTCCTTCAACAAACTACGCTGCGTTAACGCATTAATAACTATTTCGGAAACTGTCTCGTTATCGCGAAGATATGTTGCGCTCCGTTCCAATGCACCCACAACATCCATTCGTTTCGGATTATAAGAAAAAGAAATGGATGAATCTCTTTGTAGGTAATAACTTAGAACGTGATTTATAAACACGACTTTTCCAGACTTCGAGAGTGCCTTAAATGTGAACTCCTGATCCTCTCCGTTGATGCATCCTTCTGTATATTGGATGTCATTATCGACCAGCAAAGTCTTCCTGTAAAGGGCACTTCCATTCCAAATCGATAACCTTGCATGAAGCAGCATTTCTTCAAGCGCACCGACACCTGTCATTTGATTCAGTTCTTTCGACCAATCGTTGAAATAAGTGTTGGTGATCTGTCCTGATGCATCTACCTTGTCATAGGCCCAGCATGCCACATCCGGTGATTGGTTCTCGATCGTTACATAAACGCGTTCGACAAAGTCTCTAGCAACATAGTCATCCCCATCAAGAAAAAAGACATAAGTGCCTGCCGCAGCTTTTAACCCAGCATTCCGGGCTGAACTCACGCCCCCATTTTCTTTTTTGATGATTTGATATTTCGGAAAAAAAGCATCCGCCAGTAAGCTTTCAGCTATACGACAGCTCTCATCCTTCGACCCATCATCCACGATGATGATTTCAAACTGTTGATTCGTCTGTCTCAGTAAAGAGAACAGCGTTTTTGGAATATAGTCCTGAACATTATACACTGGTATTATGACACTCAGTTTCACGGATATCCTCCTTTTTCTTATGACTATTTTGTGCGTATGTTCTTACCCTAATACATAGGGATACGTTTCATTGGTATTGCCTAATGCGAACGTGATGACATGGTATAGCAAGTACCATAATACAAAGTAGACTGTCAGCACTTGTTTGTTGCCTTCTTCCGAGTTATGGATTAGCATACTCACAAGAATTACTTGTACAATAGAAGCATAGTCCTCTAGTCTACCTGCATAAGTCGAAAAATAGGTGATGAAACGAAATGGAATTTGCAACAAAGTAATATTGAACAAGAATCCATATGCCCCGTTCGGAATCTTATTGTTCATTTCCTGGCTGAAAACCCCTAATGGCAGAATGACCGGCAAGGTATAAAAGAGGAACCCCCATCCGAAATTTGAAAAGTTGAAATTATAACCTTCAAGCCCCAGTGTTGAAATAAGCCCGGAACTGGTTGCCAACTGGATGATGCCATAAACCACCAACGGCGAAGAGAAAATGAAGAAATAAAATATGGCCTTTAGGATACCCTTGCTATCTTGCGCGAAGAAACTGAACACATACAACACAATAAAAAGAAGTGCTGTCACATGGAATAAAGAAGCAAGCAACACAAAGACGAGATATTTCATAAACTGATGGTTGACGATGTATTGGAAGGCATAAAACACGATTGCTACCGCGATGCTTTGACGCACTAAATTTAAAGACGTATTGAAAAGGAATAAGTAATAGATAAACAAGGAAAGGTTTGGATTTAAATATTTTTCCATAGACTGTATACCCAGCCAAACAAAACTCATCTGAACGAATGTACTTAAGAAAAATAGCGTCTTAGGGTCATCATATATGAATAAACTGACCCAATTCAAGAAGACATAGCCCGGTTCAAACAAATCGGAATTTCCGGAAAAATATTCCAACGCATATGGGAATATCTCTACATGTTTAAGCCAACCGTACATACCGATATAAGTCAGGGTGTCCGTTCCGACATCTCCCCGTAAACTTGCCAACAAGCAGACTGGCAACAGGATAAGAACCATCCAGAAGAACTTCGTGATTTTTGACTGGCTCTTGCTTAGGTTATATAAGTAAGAAAACAAAATGGAGACGGAAAATGTTCCCCCATAAATTAATAATGAACTCAGCATACTACCCTCGTCTCCCATATTTACTGTAGAGAGCTTCCAATTTCTTGCTCTCTTTTACTATTGAATAGCCACTCGCTTCAATCTGCTTGTAGGCTCCAGAGCGATCTCTCTTAAGATCCGTTTTTTCATAGATGATTTTCGCCCAATCAGCTGGATCTTGTTCGATGTCCAGATAATGGATATCGTCTGTTATCTTGATTTCCTTGGTTATTTTGTTGGAAACGAAGCATGAGATACCGGTGCACTGTGCTTCTACAAGAACAACAGGCAGACCTTCATAGAAGGAAGTCAGCAAGAAAATATCCATCCCTTGCAGGATTTCATGAACGTCATCACGTGTTCCCATGAAGATAACATCTTTGATGTCTAATTCATTGACTTGTGACTGAATTTCCTGTTCTAGTTCGCCGGTGCCAAAAAGAAATAGCTTCGCACGTGGATTTAGCTCTTTATATTCCTTGAAAACTTTAAGTAAGTAGGAATGGTTTTTTTGGTAATCGAAGCGTGCTACGCAACAAAGAGCTGTTTCGTCTTCCGCCAATTGCAGTTCGTTACGAACTTTTTCTCGAACACCTTGTTTGAAGATGAATTTTGGAATTTCGATGGCGTTATTGACAATCGTTATTTTATTTTCTATATAAACTTTTTCGCCAAAACGGATAGTCCCGGCGTCGATGCCGCATGCGCAAAGATCTGTCGACAAAGATTTGATGACTGGATAGGTCAATTTTTCTTGCATACCCTTCTTGATGGCCATATGAGAATGGGCAAACCGACCAGGAACCTTATGCCATTTGGCGCTGAGCAACGGAATGAGCGCCATTTTATCGATATGAGTATGCACAATATCGTAATGTCCTTCCTTGATGACTTGGTTAGTTTCCTTGATATGTCTCTTCACATTAATCTCTTTTGCAGTCACATGATGGATGGTGGAATTTTTGATAGTCTTTTCAATCATCCCCTCGTGGTCGGAAAAAACCATAAAGTCAAATTGGTATTCTTTTTGGTTGACGTGTGTGTAGTAGTTCGAAAGCATCCGCTCTACTCCACCAGCGTCTAATTCTTTCAGTACATGTAAGATTCTGATCATCTTGTTATACTCCCCTTCCCTTGAACGTATGACTACTTATCGGTGTATGCACTTAATTTTCATACGTTAGCAAGACTCTTATTGCCTTGTACTTTACTGATGTAAAAATGTTCCATTTCTTTCGCTACTGATTCAATATTATAACCTGCATTCTGCAATTCTTCAAACGTGTTTGGCCGGTCATATCCTTGTTGATACAATAACGCTTTCTTTGCCCACTCCTCTTTTGGAGCGCTGAGCGGAATAGACTCAATCAATTCTGTCAAGAAAGCTTCTTTTGGAACCGCTTCGGAAACAATTGCGTGCAGCCCTGCGGCTTGCGCTTCAACGGCTACAATGCCCAAACCTTCAAACAGTGATGGGAACAAGAAGATATCCATTGCTTGGAGCATTCTTTCCACATCTCTGCGCATCCCACTAAATATAACAGCAGCCTCCAATCCTAGTTGATGCACTTTATTACGAATTTCTTCCTCCAATGGACCTATTCCAATCAGCAGTAGTACCGCTGATTCATTTTGTTTGTGTATCTCTACGAAGATATCTAAAAGGAACGAATGATTTTTGGAGTTTAAAAATCTGCCAACGTGTCCGACAACAAATTTCCCGTCCAATTGAAATTCTTCTCGAATATCATTCCGAGCAATTTCATTATAGAGGTATTCCTTCACGTCTATGCCATTGTTGACAACCTTACAATCTTTCCCATAGAACATCCACTTACCAGCTACTGTTGAACAAGCCATCTGGTTTGTAGCCAACGTGTTGATGAACAACTTATTGCCTTCATGAATTAAGCGAAAGATAGGTTTACGCGCCTGCGTATTGTGGCTATGCATAATTCTGCATGGAACGCCTGTTTTTTTTGCCAGCAACAAACCACTCATGTAAAGTAACGCATTCCCATGGACATGGATGATGTCATAACCGTTATGTTCTGTGAAAAAAGCTTTCGTATCTTTATAATTTTGCCAAGCATGGCGAGGAAAAGAAGCCGTCATGAAAATATGGCCACCCAATGACTCAATCTCATCGAAATGCATATTTTCCGCATTTCTTAACAAAAAATCGAATTGGACCTTCGTCCGATCGATGTTCCTATATAAGTTCATGATAAATGCTTCCGCACCACCGCTTCCCATACCGTCAATGACATGTAATACACGTATCGGTTCCATTTGCAATTCTCCTTTACCTTTTTTTCGCTCACTCACTTGTCTCTTCATAAATGCTGTCTATTTGACGATTAACCTTTTTCTCGAATACTTGCTGATTCTCGTTTCACCTTATTTTTGAATGGCAACTTTTTCTGCACCATCGCACTTTAGACTTTCAATCAAAAGTAACACATTCTTCAAATGATGACTCTTATGGTGCAAAAACATAAGTTAAATAGATTGCCAAATATCTTCGGAAAGGTCAAGCCCCATTGGCACCCATCTTCTTAAAGTACCGGTCGACATCTTCGAATTCCATTGATTCCAATATTCCAGCCCTTGAATTGATTGATCATCGAAGTAATCGATGCTTATAGTAAATTTTTTTGGTCATTTTAAACTTTTACTTTCCGTCATTTCAATAGATTCTCTAAATGTTCGTATTTGATAATCAACTCTATAATAGTTACTGATAGACTGTTCATAAATAAGATTACCAAATACTTTATTTACAATTTCTACACCAAACATTAAATTGATTATAGGATTAAATAGTTTTATAAGTCTAATTTTCCTTCCATGAGATGCTCCAATTAATCGAACCATCTCACTAGTTTTCACATATTCCTTATTTTGTGGAAAGAAAACTCCAGATTCTTCATAATCAATCATCCTCTTTAAAAACTCACAAAGATTATCAATATGAAGCATACTCCGTTCATTATCAATATCAGGAAAAATAGGTGTTCTCTTGGCTAATGCTGCTATGCGTGGGTAATTTCCCTTTGAGCCTTTTCCATAAATCATCGGCGGTCTTATGATTACAATTTTAAAATGTTCTGTTTCTAGAGGTTTTATTCCTTCTTCTGCTTGTAACTTACTATTCCCATAAAAATTACTTGGTGTAGGAATTGTATCTCTTGTGATTACTCGTTTACTGCTTGTACTATCTCCATAAACAATAATACTGCTCATAAAGATAAACTGCTTAACGCCTTCTGATTTGGCTTTCTTTGCAATCTCAATTGTTAGATCTCTATTAACTTGGTAATAAAGGTCTTCCATCTTTGGATCAGTTGACACATGTGCAATCCCAGCCACATGAAATACAACATCATATAGCGAAAAATCTTTTCCTTGCCATTCGCCATTGCGGGTTTCGATAGTATCTACCTGATACTCATTTGTCCATTGGGCAACCCATTTTTCGAGAGAAGTTCCAATATAACTATTGGCACCTGTTATTAATATTTTTTTCATTATTTAACAACATCTCCTTTTGATTTTTCCTTTTCTTGTAATGATCCGATTTAGCTTTCGGCAATTCCATTATGCTTCAAAACACTCGAGACTGTCCTCATGAAACATTTGATATCAAATAGAATACTCATTTTTCACATATTCACTGTACTATAACTCTACAACAAGCCTGAGTATATTAATTTCATTTCTTGATTAATTTCATCTAATGAATAATGCTGAATCTTAGTTATATTCTCATTTGAAAATTTATATTTAATTTGAGGATTCTGATAAATTTGTAATATTCTGTTGGTATAATTTTCAGCTTTATTGTCGTTAATAATAAAACCATTTACACCATCTTCTACTAAATCAATATTCCCTCTACAGTTGCTTACTATTAATGGCACTCCTGTAGCCATATCTTCCATTATATTTACTGGCAATCCCTCTTGCCTTGAAGAGGATACAGCCATATCCGATATCATGATTAAATTTTTCACATCTTCTCTATATCCTAAAAGCCTTATTTTTTTTTGTAAGCCTAACTTTTCAATTTTATTTCTATACTCGTTTTCTTCTTCACCTTTACCAACTAGTAATAAGATTATATTTTTATCTTTCATATTCTCCATAGCCATCATGTCAATTAATATATCTTGATTTTTTCTATAACTAAGTTCAGCAGTATAAATTATTACAAAATCTTCAGGTTCAAATCCATATCTTTTACGCAACATATTTTTCTTTTCATCAGTTTGCTTTTCAAATTTAGTTAAATCCACTCCAACTCCATTAACTAATTTAATTTTTCTGCATTTAAATTTTTTCTGAGCTATATTGTAATCTTCTTTGTTCATAGTTATTAAACAATCGGTATATCTTGCTAAGATAAATTCCACGGGGTAATATATAAGCCAATTTTTTATTGTTGCCCCTTTAAAAAAATGAAACCCATGAGCTGTATATACTATCTTAGTTCCTTTTTTTCTAGATGTCCTCGCCGCTATTCTAGCTAAAACACCTCCAATTGGGGATTGACAGTGTACTAAATCATATTGCTCAGTTACTAGTATTTTTTTTATTTCTTTATATGCTTTAATATTCATTTTATTAAACGGACTTCTATTAATTCCCACGTCAAAAGCTTGAACTTTCATCTCTGCTAATCTTTTCTTTAAATTAGCAGCTTTTTCTTTTGGTATAGTTCCTGCGTTCTGAAAATTGGTCAATACATGTACTTCAGCTCCTAATTCTTGCAACAATAATATATTAGGTATATTAAATTGATCTATCATTGAAGCAACTGAAGCTAATATGAGTACTTTTTTCATTTTCCTGTACTCCTTTCGATAAACATACATTTCTACCTGTTAATATTTATACTTATACCCTTAATTTGTTGATTATCTTTAATAAGGAAATTTACATCTTTCCATTTATTATCTTGTACTGATTCTTTTATAACCTCATATTTTTCAGGTTCTTTATCAAACTATTCGGGTATTTGATTTTCGACATAACTATTTTTGCCTGCTATCATATTTTTCAATCTTATCTATTGCCTTAAGTTTCTTAATTGATCCAGTTCCACCTTCAATAACCCCGTCTTTTTTTACTACACTTTTAATTGTTCCAATAAAACATTTAGCGTCAAATAAAACACTCATTTTTTTTACGTATTCACCATCCAAGAGTGCTTTTTCAGTTATAGGCAGTTCATCTCGTCCATTGATTTGTGCCCATCCAGTTAATCCAGGGTAGATATTATTAGCATAATATTTATCTCTTTCTCTAATCAAATCATATTGATTCCATAAAGCAGGCCTTGGACCAATGACACTCATTTCACCTTTAAGAATATTAATCAACTGAGGCAATTCATCTAGGCTGGTTTTTCTTAATACTTTGCCAATTTTTGTAATAAAAGAATCAGGATTTTTCAATAAATGTGTTGGTGCATCGTTTGGAGTATCTATCTTCATAGTCCTAAATTTATAAATATTAAACAATACTTTATCCTTTCCTACCCTTTTTTGTTTAAAAAGTATCGGACCTTTTGAGTTTAATTTAATTGCTATAACGATGAGTAAGAATATAGGAGATAAAACGATTAATCCAAGTAGCGCTAGTATGACATCAATAACTCGTTTGAACAGTTTTAGGTACATCAACATGAGCTCCTTTTTTTTCATTTTGGATAGGATAGTCAACCTCTTTTTCTGATTTTTCGTTTGTAAATTCAAGCAAACGCTCTTTCAGTTCTTTACTAGTGCACTCATCTAGTGTATAAACAAATGCCATAACTTGAGCTAATGATATTTCGGTTACTTTACCAACAAATATTTTTTCATATACTTGCTGATCCGTTTGCTCACTATCTACTAGTAATTCTTCATAAAGTTTTTCTCCAGGACGAATACCTGTTTCAATAATAGGTATTTCATTTTCTGTATAACCACTTAATTTGATGACTTTTTTGGCTAAATCAACTATTTTAACTGGTTCGCCCATATCTAAGATGAAAATTTCGCCACCTTGTGCTAAAGCTCCAGCTTGTATAACTAGCCGGCTTGCTTCAGGTATTGTCATGAAATAACGAGTCATTCGAAAATCAGTGACCGTTACTGGACCACCATTTTTGATTTGTTCTTTAAATAATGGTATGACACTTCCACGACTTCCTAAGACATTTCCAAAACGTACAGCTGCAAATTTTGTTTTCCCTTTCTCATTCAAACTGGTAATAATCATCTCAGCTACGCGCTTTGTTGCTCCCATAACGTTAGGTGGATTAACTGCTTTATCCGTTGAAATCATTACAAAACTTCCAACTCCGGCTTCTTTAGCTGCTTCAGCTATGTTTTTTGTGCCTAATATATTATTTTTAACAGCTTCCCTTGGATTATATTCCATCATAGGGACATGTTTATGAGCTGCTGCATGGTAGACACGATCTGGTATGTATTTTTTCATTACCTCAAATAGCCTTTTACGATCTTGAACATCTGCTATTACAGGAATAATTTCGATTTGATCCTTATACTTTCTATTTAGTTCCTTATTAATTTGATAGATAGAGTTTTCTCCATGTCCCAATACAATGATGCATTTAGGAGAGAATTGAGCAATTTGACGACAAATTTCCGATCCAATTGAACCTCCAGCACCACTGACCAGAATAGTTTTGTCGCTTAATTTAGTTGCAATTTGTTGCATGTCTAATTTAACTTCTTCTCGTCCTAGTAAGTCCACTACATCTATTTCTCTAAATTGACTAACCGATAACTTGCCTTGCAGTACATCTTCTATTGAGGGCATTTGATTTACAGTGATTTCTGCTTGATTACAAATGTCTAACATTCTTTCATACTCTTTTGGTTCCAATGAAGGTATCGTAATCGTAATTTGCTGAATTTTATGTTTTTTAGCTAACTCAGGTATATCATTTATATTTCCGATAACAGGTATGCCATACATCCATGTTTTCAACTTAGCTGGATCATCATCAACAATTCCAACAATTGTTACATCACTTGGATTGCGTTTTAAACTACGGATAAAGATACTCCCACCATTACCAGCGCCCACAATAAGAGTTTTGATTTGTTGTTCAGCAGAATGACCATTCCTTTTTTTATACTGATGCTCATTATAGATGCGCCAAACAATTCTGCTTCCAGCTATACTTGCCAGTGAAAAGATATAAGTTAAAACGATGAACCTAAAACTTACTGTTTTTAACAAAACTACAGAAATAAGTGCAGAAGCAATGAATGCATAAGTTACATAGATGGCTATTGCTAAAGATTCTTGTATGCTTGTATAGCGATTGATCTTAGAAAATAATTTGAAATAAATTGCCAAGACAAGGTAGAGTATTATAGTCAATACTATTGTAGTAATAAAAGATTGAATTGAAAGTGCGATATAAGGATTTAAAAAAAAGTAAGCTATCCATCCTGATGCTAGTATTGAAAAACTATCAAATCCAATCAAAATACCTTTTTTGGTTTTCCTACTCATAACTTTTCTTCACTCCTTCAAAATAATTCTAAAATTTTAGTTGTTAATCTTTTTTGGTGTATTTAGAAGAATTAGTTTGCCATTAATGATATCATTCCTCATTTGCTTAAATTCTTCTACCTTTTTTTCTATCAATTTTTTCCTGAATACTGTTAAGCTTCTTCCACATAAAAAAACGTGAAGCTGTATCATGAGCGCCAAAAGCGATGAAATGAATCCGTTTCATTTGTTTCCCCACTTGATTTTTTGTATTTCGCACGATTCTTGCATACAAAAAATAACTACCGTACTTCTAAAATTCATTTCTAAAAAACAACGCTCTCGAGAAAACCAAAACCGTAACAATTGGAAATTTGATCAGTAATCATTGGTTACTTTCATCAACAAAATACAATTTACTGATGAAATAACTTTTACTAATTATCCACGATCCCGTACTTTTTTCTTGAAAAGAGCGTCAGAATGTCTTCTCTGCAACTTAATTCTTATTTAAAAATTTTAACTTGTTGATTTATCTTTATTCTCACTTATCTAATGTCAATTTTATAATATGACAATGTAATCAATCAGCTGATTTACTCACCTTCTCCATAGTAGTAATAATTATCGCCTTTCAGTTCAACACGATTGAATACTACACCAATAACGTTTGCTTGTACTTTTTCAAGTAAATCTTTTGATTTCATCACCATTTCTTTATCCGCACCATCCTTGTTAACGACAAAAATAGTTCCGTCAGCTTTACTCGCCATCACTTGAGCATCTGTAACCGCGATAACAGGAGGCATATCAAAAATAATTAAATCAAATAGCTCCTCAAATTCCGCCATTAATTGATTCATTCGGTTGGAGGCTAATAACTCAGATGGGTTTGGTGGAATTACCCCACTTGTAATTACAAATAGCCCTTCTTTATCTAAACAATGAGCAATGTTTTTGATTTCGATGTCTCTTTCTGTCAATAATGTGGTCAATCCATCGCGGTTAGGCAAATGAAATGTTTTATGGACTGTTGGTTTACGCATATCAGCATCAACGATTAAAACCTTTTTTCCTTGCATAGCAAAAGTAACGGCTAAATTAGCTGATATTGTTGACTTCCCTGCACCTGGACCAGCTGAAGTAACAACTAACGTTTTTAGATTTTTATCTACCATTGAAAATTGAATGTTCGTACGAATTGTTCTAAATTGCTCAGCGATTACTGATTTTGATCTTGTCAGGGTCACTAAACTTGGACGTTCTTTAATGTTTAATTGTTTTGTCTTTTTATTGAACATTTCTCTCACCTCTCTACACTCTACTTTTTGCTCTTCTTGAATTTAATTCTGGTCGTTCAATTTTCACTTCAGCCTGCAATTCGTCCTTCGTCATTTCAGAAACACTTCCTAATACTGACCAGCCTAACGTTTCTGTAATGAAACGTTCATCTCTAACAGTTTTGTCCATGAATTCTAATAAGAAGGTCATTCCAATACCTACCAATGAACCAACGAATAAACCAACCACTAAATTTAACAGATTATTTGGCGATACTGGATTTGTATTAGCCACCGCTTCTGAAATAATCGTCACATTGTCTACATTCATGATATTTCCAATTTCATTTTGGAAAGTATCCGCAACAGAATTTGCAATCTCTGCAGACTCATAAGGACTATCATCTTTTACAGTCAACGAAAAGACTTGTGAATTTTCTTGAGTTGTAATTTCTATTTTTTCAGATAATTCAGTTGTTGATAAATTTGTTCCCAGGTTCTCTCGAACTTCATTTAAGATAACTGGTCCTTTTATAATGTCTTTATATGTATTGATCATCTGTACATTCGTATTGATATCTGTCAGTTGCATTCCTTCTGCAGATTCTGTTGTACGATTTACCAATATTTGCGTTGTGGCATTGTACTGGGGTGTTGCAATGAAAAAAGTAAACCCAGCTGCTAATATTAAACCAATCAGACCTAAACTAATAATCATTGACAAATATTTTTTTAATGTACTAAATAATTCTAATAATCTAATTTCTGCTACCATGTTTTCCTCCTGCGTATACCTTTTTTTGATAACTGCTTTTATTTTAACGACATTAGATAGTATACCATATCAATTTTGACTGTGAACTATAATTTTCATTTTTTTATAAATATCATTTCAACTTCTACAGTAACTTGTGTTGTAGATATTCTAAAAAAAGTAAAGAGCCTGTTTAAGCTCTTTACTTTTTTTACCTTTAATTTCTGCCATCTAATTCCTTACTTAATTGAATAATATATTCTTTCAAATCATCTTTAACCTCTTTATGTTCAAGTCCATATTCGATATTTGTCATCATATAGCCAAATTTATCTCCAACGTCATATCGTTTCCCTTTAAATTCATGAGCTAAGACTTGTTGCGTTTTGTTTAATGTTTCAATCGCGTCTGTTAATTGTACTTCATTACCCGCACCAGGTTCTTGATTCTCCAAAACTTCAAAAATCTCCGGTGTTAATAAGTAACGACCAATGATAGCTAAATCACTTGGTGCCTCTTCTGGTTTTGGTTTTTCAACAAAGTGATTAACTTTATACAAATCAGTTGAGACTTCTCCATCAATATCAACGATTCCATATTTGGAAGTATCTTTATGTGGCACACGCATCGTTGCCAATACCGAAGACCCAGTTTCATCATAGTGATTCATCAATTGTTTCGTTAGCGGGACTTCATCCATCATTAAATCGTCCCCAAGCAATACGATAAATGGTTCGTTTCCTACAAAACTTTTCCCATGAAGAACTGCATCGCCCAAGCCTTTAGGATAAGATTGACGCACAAAATGTAATTTGATCTTTGTTGTACTTTCAACTAATTTTAACAATTCATACTTTTCTTTCATCTGAAGATTCTGTTCCAATTCAAAGTTAGAATCAAAATGATCTTCAATCGACCGTTTGCTTCTTCCAGTAACGACCAAGATTTCTTCAATCCCTGAATCAATTGCTTCTTCAATAATGAATTGAATTGTTGGCTTGTCTACGATTGGCAACATTTCTTTAGCAGTAGCTTTTGTAGCTGGTAAAAAACGAGTTCCTAAACCAGCCGCTGGAATGATGGCTTTTCTTACTTTTGACATATCCTTTACCTCCAATAGAGTACTTTTAATATGTTATTAGTCTGTATGAAACAAATCTCTTGTATACACTTTTTCTTGAACATCCATTAATTCTTCAGCTAAGCGATTTGAAACAATTACATCTGACACTTTTTTAAATTCTTTAAAATCACGAATCACTTTTGAATTATAGAATGTCTCGTCTTTTAAAACAGGCTCATAAACAACTACTTCGATTCCTTTTGCCTTGATTCGTTTCATAATCCCTTGTATAGAAGATGCTCTGAAGTTATCCGAATCCGTTTTCATCGTCAAACGATAGATTCCAACAACTTTTGGATCACATTTAATAATCATATTCGCTACGTGATCTTTACGTGTACGATTCGCATCAACAATTGCGCCAATAATGTTGTTTGGCACATCTTCATAGTTAGCAAGTAGTTGTTTAGTATCTTTGGGCAAGCAATAGCCACCATAACCAAATGAAGGATTATTGTAATGTGTCCCAATTCTTGGATCTAGTCCTACACCTTCTACAATTGATTTTGTATCTAGTCCTCTAACCTCTGCGTATGTATCTAGTTCATTAAAGTAAGCTACACGCAAAGCCAAGTACGTATTTGAAAATAACTTAACAGCTTCTGCCTCTGTCGAGTTCATAAATAAAACATCAATATTTTCTTTAACAGCAGCTTCAACTAGTAAGTTTGCAAAAATCTCAGCTGTTTCTGTTTTTTCTCCTACAATTATACGGGATGGATAAAGGTTATCATAAAGTGCTTTTCCTTCACGCAAAAATTCTGGAGCAAAAATAATATTGTCTACTCCATATTTTTCTTTTGTTTCTTTTGTATATCCAACTGGCACAGTAGATTTAATAATCATAGTCGCTGTTGGATTATATTTTAAGACATCTTCAATAACGCCTTCTACTGTTGATGTATCAAAGTAATTCCGTTTATCATCATAGTTTGTCGGTGTTGCAATAATAACGTACTGAGCATCTTGATACGCAGTCGTTTTATCTGTTGTAGCTGTTAAATCTAACTCTTTTATTGCTAAGTATTCTTCAATCTCTTTATCTACAATAGGAGACTTTTTATTATTAATTAATTCTACCTTTTCTTCGATAATTTCTAATGCAGTGACTTCATTGTGTTGAGCTAAAAGAACGGCGTTGGATAATCCAACATAACCAGTTCCGACTACTGTAATTTTCAAAATAGTTTGGCTCCTTCTAATTTTATACTAAACAAAACGATAAATTTAAACTAACAAATTAATAATAGCAGATTATTGATACAAAAACAATCAGTCTGCTACTTACACAGACTTTTATAGAGTCTCATTTAAAATAAAAAGACACTACAAAGCACATAGTGTCTTCATTGTTAATTTAGTTCCAATTGTTCTTTCAATAACCCAGATACTCTACTCATCTCTTGATCTGATACAATACCATAATAAATCCCATCAATTGTTGTTCCTTCAGCTTCTAATTGAACTTGCTCAATATTTCCTGCTGCTGAACGATAATTATTAAAGATTTTTACCATATCATTAAACTCAAGATTTGTTTGCATATTATTTTCTAGCGATCCTAAAATGTTTTGATAATTTGAAATCGTTGATAAAGAAGCCACTTTTTCTAACGTTGCTTGGATCACTTGTCGTTGTCGTTCTTGACGACCATAATCTCCATTTGGATCATCATAGCGCATTCTAGAATAAGCAAGTGCAGTTTTACCGTCTAGTGAAGTAGATTCACCTTCTGTAAAGTTATATCCTTCATAAGTAAATGTTAAAGGGCTAGTAACTTGAACCCCACCAACAGCATCCACAATATCTTGTAATCCTTTCATGTTCACTTCAACATAATAATCAATTGGAATATCCAACATACTTTGTACCGTATTTACTGACATAGCTGTTCCACCAAATGCATAGGCATGGTTGACTTTATCAGTTGTTCCATGACCTATGATTTCAGTACGTGTATCCCGAGGAATACTAACCATTGTTGCTTTATTTGTAGTTGGATTAACCGTCATGACCATCATCGTATCTGAACGCCCTTGTTCCGTTCTGCCTAAATCTCCTGTATCCACACCTAACATTAGAATAGAAAATGGATCTTTCTTACTAATATCAATTGAACTTTCCCGTACTTCTTCTGTTTCAACATCTTTATGGATTTTTTCTGTTGTACCAGCTACATCACTATAAATCTTCCAAACAAAAAGACCTAATGCAATAAATAGCACTAATATTATAATTAGAAATATTTTTAATCCTTTCCCTTTTTTTCTTTTTTTCTTTCTTGGATTTTCTCTCATTTCAGATCTTGATTGTGACATTCTTTCACCCTTTTCTTGACAGTCTTTATAAACAGTCACATTAGTTATAGGTACTTTTCTTTTTTATTGTACCAATAGAATAATATTTTGCAATTACATTTTTTAATTTCATTAAAAAAAGGTAATCCCGAACTTAATTCGAAATTACCCTTTCAAAATTTTGTTTTTTAATTATTTAAGGATTTTTTATCTACCCATCCCATAGTAACACCGTCTAATGAAATTAAAACATATTTTCCATTTTTTGTTTCTTTAGTAACCTTAATTGTTTTCCCAACAAAATTATTAGTCTTTGTAATCGTTTGATAGCCTTTAGTTCCCCATGGCTTTGTATCAATTGAATACGCAGATTTTGCTACAACAGCACTATATGAAACATTTTTAGATGAAGGAATAGCAGCATCCACTGTATATAGTTGTATAGCTTTTCTATCTAACCAGCCTAATGATTGTCCATTTGTTTCGATTAATACATAAGATCCTTTTTGTTTTGTTACTTTAACAGGAGTCCCAACATAATCTGTAGTTTTCCCAACAGTTTGATATCCAGAAGTTCCCCATGGTTTCGTATCAATTGAAAAAGCTGATTTTGAAACCATTCCAGTAAATGAAACTGATTTTGATCCTGTGACATCTGTTACAACATCATATGACTTCAAAGCTTTTTTATCTACCCATCCTATTGCGTCTCCATTAACAGAAATCAGAACATAACTACCTTTTTTTCTGATGACATCAACTTCAGTACCTACATAATCAGTAGTTTTAGCAATCGTTTGGTATCCAGCAGTACCCCATGGCATTGTATCAATGGAATATGAATTTTTATCAACAACTGCTTTATAATTAACTGGTTGAGATGATGCAACATTCGTCACAACTTCATAGGTTTTTAAAGCTTTTTTGTCTACCCAACCTAATAACTTTCCATCATGTGAGATTAGAACATACTGGTTATTATTTGTTTGTTTTACTACTTCAATTGTTCTGCCTAAATAATCAGAAGTGTGGTTAAGTGTATGGTACCCACTCATCCCCCATGGTTTAGTATCAATTGAATAGCCCGTTTCATTAATAATTGCTTCATATGAAATAGTGTGTGAAGCTGGAATATTTACTTCAACATCATAAGTTGATATAGCATTGCTATCAACCCATCCTAGTAATTCACCATTCAAGGAAATCAATGAATAAGTTCCATTCTTAGCTTCTTTAACGACTTCTATTTCTTGTCCAACATAATCCGTAGATTTAGCCAAAGTTTGATATCCAGAAGTTCCCCATGGTAGCGTATCGATTGAGTAACCTGATTTAGAAACTTTTGCTTTGTAACTAACAGGTACTGAAGAAGAAACATCTCCAATATTCGTAGATCTTTCTAGGGCAGTTTTATCAACCCATCCTAATACATTTCCTGCATAAGAAATAAGAACATACTTACCATCCGAAGTTTCTTTAGTAGCTTGTACTTCAGAGCCTAAATAAGTATTCGTTTTATCTACATTTTGAAATCCTGATGTTCCCCATGGTTTCGTATCAATTGTGTACCCACTCAAAGAAATTAATGCACTGTACGAAACATTCACTGTATTATTCAAACTTGTATCGACAATATGAGTATCGAATTGTGTTAAATTATATTGTTCAATAATATTATTTAATTTAATATTATACTCATCATCTGTTGCATAAGTATTAGTAAGATACCAAGTAGCATCTTTATAAGAATTTGTATTTTTTACCCATGTTTCAGAATAAAAATTAGGTGAGCCCGTTAAACCGGTTCTAAGCAAATCAGCATAGTCCATCATTGATTCATAGTAAGAAGGATAATCTCTGAAATTAGCTGTAATATTGATGATACCACCACTTACATCTTCCCAAGTTCCCATTGGAATTGTTTGACCATTATAAGATCCTTTAATTCCAAATAAATTATAATATGGAGGTGAAGCTAGCAAACTTTGTCCAAATGCACTTTCGTGAGCAGCTTGAGCAATCATTACAGATGCATACAATTGATCTTTTCCATAAGCATTTGCTATTTCCATCGCATACGGTGTTATAAAATCTATGAATTCTTGGTTTGTTTTGAATGGACGAGGTTGTGCTTGATTATTTCCTTTGTTATCAGCTAAGTATTTTTCATAAGCAGCTTTAGTTACATTAATTTTTTGTCCCACACTAATTAAGTTAGCATCTTTAATTTGAGGATTCCAAGCTAATAACTGTGTTAATGAAATGCCAAATGAATTAGCAATAGTTCCAGCAAAATCTCCAGACTTAACTGTATAAACACCATTTAAAGCAGTACGTGTAGCTGTGGTCTTAGCCATTGCAAATGTTTGTACTGTATTAGTTTTAAGTATTTCTTTTTCAGGCTCAGTTTCTTTTAATTTATTTGGAATTTTTGTTGATTCTTGCTCTTCGATTGGTACTTCTGTTGGTTCTTTTGTTGATTCTTTTGTTGGTTCTTTTGTTGGTTCTTCTACTATTGGCGTTGATTCTTGCTCTTCACTTGGTACTTCTGTTGGTTCTTCTACTACTGGTGTTGATTCTTGCTCTTCGCTTGGTACTTCTGTTGGTTCTTTTGTTGGTTCTTCTACTATTGGCGTTGATTCTTCGGCAGCTGGTTTATCTGCTTCAGATAAATCATCATTTATAAGCTGCTCAATTATCTCTAGTTGTTGAATAAGATTTGCTAATGGAAATTCTACAGAATATGTATTATCTTGATTACTTTGTACAAAAGCTTTCAAAGAAGAAGCTTCTGCTAACTCTTTAATCTCTATTTCAAAGATGCCGTCTTCATCTGAAATACCCACAAACTTTTCAGTATCATCAATGACAAGAATAACTTCACTATTTTCTAGTGTACTACCTGATACTTTATATGTTTTTTCATCTATTTGAGTAATAGTTATTTGTTCAATTAAATCTTTAACTTCTATTTTATTTTCACCTTCCATACTATAAGCAGTAATGTCTTCAATAACAATTGCATTATCAACTAATTCAATATTATTTATTATTTCAGGCTGTTCTACTTCAGATGCATAAATAACATCTTGATTTGTAGCTAATGACAACAATATTCCACTGGACAAGGTAATAAACAACTTTTTTCTATTATTATTTTTCAACTAACAATCCTCCAAACATATTATAAAAAAAATGATACCATTCTAGTATAACATATGAAAGTTATCAAAATTAAATTGAGAGTGTAAAATATTTTGTGTAAATGAATAAAAACCATACAAAAAAGGAAGTCCCTTCTGTAGAATAAAGTTAACGACAACCAATTCACAGAAAAGAGGACTTCCCTATGAATGATTTTACTACAGAAATTGTACAAACACTAGTCACTAAAGGCGATTTAAATGAATTATTCCGTTCCCACTTAGAAAGAGCGATAAACACCCTCCTACGGACAGAATTAACAGCTTTCTTGGATTATGAAAAATATGACCGCACTGGTTTTAATTCAGGTAATTCGAGGAACGGATCTTATTTCCGATCAATCAAAACCGAATATGGTGAATTAACATTGGAGATACCTAGAGATCGAAATGGCGAGTTTAAACAACAAACTTTACCAGCATACAAAAGAACAAATGACACATTGGAAACTACCATTATCCATTTGTTCAAAAAAGGCGTTACGATGTCTGAAATCGCTGATTTAATTGAAAAAATGTATGGACATCACTATACTCCACAAACCATGTCAAACATGACTAAAGTGCTGACTGAAGAAGTAAATGCATTTAAAGCAAGAGCCTTAAATGATAAGTATGTCTCTATTTTTATGGACGCTACTTATATTCCATTAAAACGTCAAACCGTGTCCAAAGAAGCCATTTACATTGCCATTGGAATACGAGAAGATGGCACTAAAGAAGTACTAAGTTATGCAATTGCTCCGACTGAGTCAACACACGTTTGGAATGAGCTACTACAAGATATTAACTCCAGAGGGGTTCAAGATGTCTTGCTCTTTATTACAGATGGCTTAAAAGGTATGAAAGACACCATTCATAAAATTTATCCAAAAGCAAAATACCAACATTGTTGTATCCATGTGTCTCGTAATATTGCTCATAAAGTACGTGTCAAAGACCGAAAAGAAATCTGTGATGACTTTAAGACTGTTTATCAAGCCAATTCAAAGGAAGAAGCGAATACTTTCTTGTCCTGTATGGTTGAGAAGTGGCAGAAAACTTATCCTAAAGTGACGCAGTCACTCATAGAAAACCAAGATTTATTGACTTTCTATGAGTTTCCGCCTAGTATTCGCAGAACCATTTACTCAACCAATCTGATCGAGTCTTTCAATAAGCAAATCAAGAAATACAGCCGCAGAAAAGAACAGTTTCAAAATGAAGAATCATTAGTGTGAATGCTAAACTAAAAACAACAATTATTGCTAATTAAGATTCTGCACTTTTTATCTAAAAATAACCGAATCAGTTATACTATTTAAGTTATGAGTATAATATCGAATCGGAGGATGAAAGGTGAAGGAATCAAAAATGACTTTATATCATGAAATACATAAATTGAATCGATTAGGGTTTAACGTTAGTCAAATCAAACGCAAAGCGGGTGTCGATAGAGATACGGTTAGAAAATATCTGAGAATGGATTTTGAAGAGATGTCCGAATGGACATCGGCCCTCCAGAACAGAACAAAAAAGTTGAATAGTCATGAAGAAGTCATTGTCGACTGGTTGAAAGAACATCCGGATTTATCTTCAGCTCAAATTGAGGATTGGTTACTGGAAGAGTATCCCGAACTAAAAGTAGGCTCAAGTACAATCCGGCTTTTCGTTAAGGAGTTAAGAGACCGATATGCGATTCCGAAAGTGAAACAATCAAGGCACTACGAGGCAATTTCTGAAGTAGATATGGGCGAACAAATTCAAGTTGATTGGGGTCAGTGTTGGCAGATGACAGTCAATAAAGAAAAGATAAAGCTTTATTTCATCTGTTTCGTTTTAGGCCATAGCCGGTATAAATACGTTGAATGGTTAAATCGCCCCTTTACGACTCAGGATACGACACGTTGCCATGAGCAAGCTTTCCGATATTTCGGTGGAATGACAAAAGAAGTGATGTATGATCAAGATAACTTAATCGCCGTAAGCGAGAATGCAGGAGACCTCATATTAACGAGTAAATTTGAAGCATACCAGCAAGCCAGAGGCTTTCAAGTTTATCTCTGTCGCGCAGCAGACCCTGAGACTAAAGGAAAGATCGAGCGTGTGGTCGGCTATGTAAAAGGAAATTTTGCTAAGAATAGAATTTATAGTGATTTAGATGATTGGAATCAGAAATGTCGTAATTGGCTAGAGCGGACAGGCAATCATAAAGTTCATGGCACAACAAAAAAGAGACCAGATTCAGTGTTCCTTCAGGAAAAAGCACACTTGAAACCAGTCTCACCTTTTAAAACTATGGATGATCCATTTGATGCAAGTATAGCAATTAAAATAGGAAAAGACAATACGATTCGCTACAAAGGAAATCGTTATTCTGTTCCTGTAGGAACCTATCGATCCGCTGGAACGAATGAAGTATTACTTCGAGTCAATCATAATGAATTGATTGTTTTAAATGAATTGAACGGTGAAGAAATAACGAGACACCCTCTTTCGTCTGAAAAAGGAAAATTAATAAAGAAAACCAATCACGGACGAGACCGTTCAAAAACGATACAGAAATACAAGGAAGCTATGATTGCCTTATTTGAAGATCAAGCGAGTGCCAGTCTCTATATAGAAAAAGTGGTAGAAGGACACAAGAGGTATGCACGTGACCAGTTTATTGTGCTGGAGAGAGCTGTTCAATCGTTCCCAGAGGAACGAGAAGCTGCTTTACAAAAATGCATAGATGAGCAGCTATGGAGTGCCAATGATTTTAGAGATGTTTCTCAATTCTTAGCTAAAGAGTCCATACCTATATCGTCAGATCACTTGTTAAAAACAACGACTGATTCAGCGAAGCTTTCTGCCTCGTCAATCACCGTTTCTACTCGTTCCCTTAGTGAATATACAAAGCTGATGAGAGGTGAACACCAATGAGCACAGGTCTTGAAGGTCTTCAGAATGCCCTTAAGCAATTGCGATTATCGGAAGTATCCAGTGAACTCCCTCTTATTATGCGAGAGGCAGAACAACAATCCTGGACGTATCATGAACTTATTGATCACCTTCTTACCTTTGAATTAAACAAACGGGACGAAAAAAACAAAGAGAAACGATTAAAATGGGCCAAATTCCCGTATCAAAAGTCCCTTGAGGACTACGATATGAATGGCCAAAAAAGTATGACTGAACGACAAATGAAGCAATTAAAGGAAATGCATTGGCTAGAGCAACAATACAATCTCGTGTTGCTTGGTCCACCAGGTGTGGGAAAGACCCATCTTGCCATAGGAATGGGCCTTGAGGCCATTGAACAAGGGTATCATGTCATGTTTCTCCCGATGGGTGAACTCATGTCCATACTGAAAACGAGCGATTATACGAGGAAATCTCAAATCACATTAAATAGAATCAAACAGGCAGATTTAGTTATCATTGATGATCTTATGTATATCGCAATGGATCAACGGGAGGCGAATCAATTCTTCCATCTGATAAACCACTTATATGAACGAAGTTCAATTATATTAACCTCAAACAAAAGTCCAGATCAATGGGGAGAACTTCTAGGCGATGAAGGGCTTGCGACTGCAATCCTAGATCGTCTTCTCCACCGTGTTGAAGTGATACAAATGAATGACGAAAGCTACAGAATGAAAAATAGAGAGAGTGTATTTCAATAAGAAAGTGCAGAAACTTATTTAGCAAAAAGTGCAGAAAACTAATTAGCAGAAATTGTCGATTTCTACTTGACGTCGACAATTAGAACGTTTCTTAGTATCCATCTTTGATACATACAATCAAAAATTTCTAAACAGAAGCCATAAAGGTTTCCAACAAGTAACCGATACATTAGCTTCAATGTTTACTAAGTAACAGATTATTTTGCAGAAGGGCGATTTATTTACACAAAATTATTGACGCTCTCATTAAATTACATTGTTCTTTTATTAAAACAGTTAATAGTTGTTCACATTCTATTAATAAATGAAAAAAGACCAGTATAAACTGGCCTTTTTTCATTTACAACTAATTATGTTTCATATACATTTTTGAAATCAATTTGAACCTATAATGCTAATTTTTATAAACTGTTACACCTTATAAAATGAATTAATAATCTAATCCTCAATAAAAAAAGAATAATATAAGATACTTAACGAGTAAAACAAATAAATTAGAAAATTCTATTATTTTTAAGTGCATCAATTCTTACAATCTATTTCAGCTCAGAGTTTTAATTTTTCTAATTGTAATTAACACCTTCTGTAATATTCTGTATATTTCTGGATGTTTAAAATAAAAAATATATTTTCTATATACACTATACCCATTGTTTAAAATTATAAGTTTGATATCTTTTAATTGTATATAATTCTTTTTTCTATTTTTAAAACTCATTTCCATACAATAGATAATACATTGGCCTAGAAGATGGTTAACTCTACTATTAAGAGCATCATCCATTTCTACAGTAGTTTCTTCTAAATGGCTATTAAATTCTATAGTTTTTTGAATAACTTTGGTAAGAGATTCAATACGATGTTCATAATTTAGGGATGTAATAGTAGAATCCAAACGTATTCTTCGATAAAATAACTTATCCTTAATGCATTTAACCTTTTTACTCTTCATTAAAAGTTGGTAACTAAACAATTCATCTTCATGTATAATACCTTCTAGAAAATAAATAGTATTTTCTAGAAGCACTTTTTTCTTTATAAATTGCAAGCAAGGCGAAGCGTAAAAATCTTTATTTGCTGTCATTTCTATAAATAAATCTTGTCCATTTAATATTTTGTCATATACCTTATTTCTTTCATAGTTCATATTTCCAATTTTCATATTATCTACAGATTTATCAAAAAAAGATTTTCCTTCAAATAAAATTAATTCTAAATCTTCTTTAACTGCTAAATTATATAGGTGCTCCATAGCTAAATCAGGTATTAAATCATCACTGTCTAAAAAATAAATATATTCACCTTTTGCATGTTGAATGCCTTTATTTCTAGCCTTACTTTGACCAGCATTTTCTTGATAATAGTCTAGTATATTTGTATAAGATTCTGTATACTTTTTAATAATCTTACTTGACTGATCCGTAGATCCATCATCAATAAGAATCAACTCAATATCTTGAAAATTTTTTTGAGAAATTACACTTTCAATACAATCTTCAAGATAGTTTTCAACGTTATAAACAGGTACAATAACCGAAATCTTTACATTTCCCATATTATAATAGCCCTTCTCTCTTACATAAACTCTATTATTTAAGTTAATTTAACTGACATCAACTTAAATAATAGAGCTGTTTCTAAACTATACTTATAAGTGACCATAAAATTTCATAATAAGTATACTAAAAATTTTCAGAATAAATTTCACTTAACTTTTCCATATACCCTTTAACTGAATGATTTTTTGATACCGCATCATACGATTGTATGCTTTTTTCTTTAATTTGTTGAGGGTTCTCTAAAATTTCTAAAACAATTTTTTCCAATGAATTTTGTATATGAGCTCGTAGTGTTTGCTTTTTGTTTATGCTACTTACATCAACTTCGCCTGAATTATCTAGAGGAAGCTGAATCATCCATCCAATAGTAGTATTATTTATTTCTGGAAGAGCCCGAACATTAGTTGTGATAACAGGGCAGCCAGATGCTTGAAATTCTAAAACTGAGTAGCCATAAGTATCTGCCCAAGTTGGCAACAAGCCCACATCACTATTTTTCATCATCTCAAGTAACTTTTTATTGTCTAAACTTTCGTAAAAATTTATCCAATCTGTATTTCTTAGTTTATTTTTCATTTCTTGTATTTCTTCTTCAGTATCTTGATATTTGCCAAATGCATAATTATAGCTTTTGCCTAAGGAAACAATTGTTAGTTCAAAATCGAAATGATGCTCTTTTTTAATCTTGGAAAATACATCTAGTATCTCTTTACCACCTTTACGAGTAAAGTCTTTTCCAACAAACAAAAATTTTAAAATAGGGTTAACTACCTTTAGCTCCACTTCAGATTTTTCCATCAATTTTTCTTGTGGTGGGTTTATTTGAATCATTTTTTTCTTAATAGTATTTTTATATTGTGGGAAAAATTCTAAAAATCTTAATTCCATTTCATAGTTATTTTTAGATAACGATATCACTTTTTTGCAATAATCTTTTGCTAAAATTTCCACATATTTTTCTGTTCTATCCTTTTCTTTTATGCTCTTTTTAGTAAGATTTTTATGGTCTAAAAATGATGTTGCTGAAGTTCGAGGAATGTATGTTTCAAAAGTTGAAATCCAAGGGACTTTTTTGTTCGTAACAGTGTTAAAAAGATGTAATCCATCTACTCCTTCATCATTAAAAACTATATCTTTAAAATAGACTATTGCATTTCTACCTATAAGGGGCATTCTTTTTAATGCTGTATGTGGATAATAAGTATTTAAACTTTTCATTTTTTTCAATGGGTGAAGATTACCATTTATAATAGTTCTTCTTTCAGGATATGAATCATTAGTATAACCTATTATTTTCATTGGGCACCTCTCTTTTAAGAATAATTCATTTACTTATTCGAAACTGCCTAATCTTTATTTTTCATCATATAAATAATAATTTTCCAAGTATATGGTCTAAATTTAGTTGTTAAAGATAAATTTTGATATCTTGTTTTTATTTCTAGTCTTCTTTGTGCTCTGCTAAGATTTTTGTCAGAAGCAATACCAAGTAGAATATAGTTTAATACAAAACTTTCATAGGCTAGTTTTGAGAAAAATTCTTTATGGGTTTCTAACCACTGCTCAGTGAAGTTCCATCTGTTAATATATCCCACTCTGGAATCCATAGGTACATCAGAATGATAAATTATCTTTGGATCTTCAACTTGTATTATTGTTAAATTATGGCTATTATCTACGTTTAGCAACCAGTCCCAATCCTGATGCTTGATCAGACCTTTAGTAAAAGGTGTTTCAATAAGAATGTGTTTGGGAACAAGCACGGTTGAAGTTTGAATAAATCCTATATTTCTTAATCCTTTTGTTTCAAATAAATAGTCAGAAATTGTTTTTTTACCGCTATTTTTATAATCAATATTTGGTAATTTATCATATTTTTTTTGATTTGGACTTTTATATCTTTCTAGTGACGTAAAGCATAAAAAATCATCATCAATTGACAATTGATTTTTATTAATTAAATCCATCTGACTACTTAATTTATCACTAAACCATTCATCATCGTCGTCTAACAAACCTATTAATTCTCCATTAGCTTTTTTTACACCTATATTTCTTGCTTCACTTCCACCAACTTTAGTATTTGTTTGAATCAAATTAATTTCTATATTACTCATTTTTTTAGCTTGTTCAATATATTCTCCAGTTCTAGCAGAAAAACCATCCACAACAACGACAATTTCTATATTTTTATAGTCTTGTTTAATAACGCTCTCAATTGCTCTTTTTAGAAAGAACGGTCTATCAAATGTAGGTATTACAACACTAATTAGTGGTTCATTCATTCAATTCATCCTTTAATTTTAATTCTTATTATACTAATAACAAATTTCAAAAAATCCTAAAAATTGAAAATAGTCTCATAAGGTATATACTCTATATACGTTCCGGAAATAATAAATATTAAACAAAAGACTACAAAAGTAAATCCCAAAAATAGAAATAAGTTAATTAATTTATTTTTACTAAAAGATGAAAATAAAGTTGGTACAATAAGTATTTCACTAGTAGAAAATAAAGTACCTAATCTCCCTCCCACAGTACTTAAAGTTCCTGTAAATATTAATATTAAGGAAGCTATAAAATATATTTTTAGTAACAAATTAAATCTATTTTTTTCTTCTTGTATTTTTGGATAAGCTAAAAATACTGCTGCAAAAAAAAGAACTAATTGCATCCACAATATTGGATTAAAAATCCATTGTCCGTTTGTATAATTTGGGCTAGTAAAATAGGCATTGTACCGATCAGGAATTGCCCAAATATATATTTCGGGAATTTGTACGATTACTCCAATTATGAGACTAATACCTAATAGAGAAAATATATTTTTTAATGACAAATGTTTGAATACATAGTGAAAAATATAAACAATAATAAAAGACCAAGCTGTTATGTGAAATAATGAAGCTATAAAAATAATAAGTAAAAATTTAAATGGTTTTTTATTTAATACATAGGGTATAGAGTACAATAGTATAATACATGCCAGTGCAGATCTAATTTGTCCCATATCACGAACCAAAAAAAATCTAGCATAATAATAGAGTAATACTAAAGAAGGAAATGGAGTGAATTTATAAACAAAATTAGTTAGTAAAATTAAGCTCACGAAAGAAAAAAATAATATAAATGTATAATAATTAAAGCCCATAGACTTAAAAAGATAATTTAGAAATAGAAAACCACTTTCTGCTTCTATTTTTCCATTAAAAACATCAGAGATTTTTTCAATCTCTGTATAAAATTTTCCATATGAGTTAAAATCATATCCTGTATAAAAACGGAATCCCGCTACGATAGCAAGTATACTACCAGTTATAATAGAGATCTTTTTATTTCTCAATACTACTTCGATAGTCGCTAAAATAAGCAAGATAACAAAAATACTTACATAAAAAAACATATTGGGCCTCCGTTATTTATCATATTAAAATCACTTTTATCTCACTTTTATAAATCTTCAGTAATTCTCTTTGTGTTTCATACCATTTCTTCGTAGTAGAATGCTTTTTACATATGATTATAACTTCATCAAATGATAATGTAGGATTAACTGATGATACAGAACTACTAAATAGAATAGAGTTTTGATTTTTATTAGTTTTTATATTAGATATATCCATTAACTTTTCAACAATATAATTGTCTAATTCTTCTTCAGAAAGTATAAGTTTTGAATCTCTTTCTGGATGAAGTATTGCATGTATCATTTGATCATACTTTTCATCTTTATTCTGATATTTGTTATTGCTTATATTCAATATTGTATCATTATCTTTGAAAGCAAACCCGTATATATCGGTAACTTCTTTTTTTAATAAATTTCTGATTAGTGCTATAAAAATCCCGCCAAAAATACTTATTATTAATGCGATAGCAGTGTACAAAATAATTTTTTTGTAAGAAAATCTTTCTTCAACATTAATATCTAAATCAGAATTAGGGATTGAATCTGATTCAATTTCGTAGCTTTTAATTACTTCAGGTTCAGTGACAACATAAACCGCTTTGTTATCAAAGAAAGAACTATCCTCGTTAGAAATCATATTAAAATAAGCGTCTGCAATCAACTGATTTTTTTGCTTATCTCCTGTTCCAACTTTTAAAGTCATTACTTGGGTATTTGGATTTAGTGTTACTTGAACTGCAAGTTCAGGACTAGGATCAATAGATGTATCCGTTTCTTCTTCAATTTTTTTAAGTACATCTTCAGAAGTTAAAAGTTCATTCATTAATGAATTAGCTAAAAAGGGCTCACCTGCATCGTTTTCCATATAGAAACTAAAAGCCATTCCTTCATCTTTTTGAAGGTTTTTCATAATTAATTTTATCTCTTCAGGTTCTAGTTGTGCCTCAAAAGGTATATCCTGATTCAGTTCACTAAGTTTAACTTCTTGTTCTTCTAAAACATTAGTATTCTCATCAATTTTACTGTCTGTGTAAATTGTATAACCTATGCCTAATAAAAATATAGAAAAGAACAAAACTGTCGTGGTGATAATTATTTTTATATTATCTTTAAGAAAAAATACTAATTCATCTAAAGTAGGTAAATTCTTCAAGTACATGTCCTCCTCATTTTGAGTAAATTTCATCTAATAACATAGCTGTATGTTTCATATCATATTGTGATAATTCTGGAAGAGGCTCATTACCGTATGGTTTTTCAAGTATTATTTCAGCCCACTTTTCTGCACTTTCTTCTAATTTAATAAAGTGGACATTTTTAGATAGTTTTGTTTCAGAAGAAACTTCAGTTGACAGAATTAATTTAATATTTGCTGCTTGAGCTTCTACAGCTGAAATTGGTAATCCTTCATACAAAGAAGGCATTGCAAAAACATCCATAGCTTTTAATAAAGTTGGAATATCATCTCTTATACCTAAAAATAAGACTTTTTTTTGTAGTTTTTTTGAAAGAACCATTTTTTCTATTTTATTCCGTAAAGAGCCTTCACCTATTAAGATTAGAAAACTATTAGAATTTTTCTGAACTATTTCTTCAAAAATATCAATGAGGAAAAAATGATTTTTTTGTTCTTCGAATCTTCCTATGTTTCCTACAACAAAAGCCTCTTTAGGTATATTAAGGCTTTCTCTAATAATTTCTTTTTTTAAAGGTACATTCCGATACATATCTATATCTATGCCATTTGGAACAAAAATAAACGGTTGATTTTCACCATAAAGACCAACTCCTGCTTCAGTTGAGCAGGCTAAATAATCAGTTGCATTTACTTTCATCAAGTGATCAAAAAGTTTACGCGCTATGGTCAAAAATAAATTACTTTTTTTTCCATCTTTGGTAGCATGACTATGAATAATTCTTTTTTTAATCCCAGCCCGCTTAGCTAATAATAAATTTAATCCTCCTCCAAAAAATACTTCATTGTGGACTATGTCAAAATGTTTTTCTTTCAATAAAGCATTAACACCTTTTATATAGCCAACAATATTTTTTTTAGGATTAGGGACAGCGTATATATGACCACCTAACTCATGAATTTCTACATTATATGGTTTAACATCTACAAAATCATTGTAAATTAAAAAATCAAATTGAAATTTTGAGCGATCAATATTACGGTAAGCATTCATCATAAAAGTTTCAGCTCCGCCTTTTCCCATCCGTCCCTGAAAATGTAAGACTCTTAGAGGTTGTTTCATTTTCACTTCAGACCTTTCTTTTAAAATTTTCGTTTGAATTTTTCAATTGTTTTTGGAGAGGTCATACTGATTGAATACATTAATTTAGAGGCAATATAATTGACTGAAATTGATTTTGTTTTAAATAATACTTTCATTACTTGTCTAATTTTTGTATCAGTCAGACTATCTTTGCTTGCTCTGATAACATCTGGATGCTGCATAATAGTTTTGATATAATCGCGTTTTTCACGGTAAGTTAAAAGACAGCTTTCACTGTGCAATGGAATAATACAAGACATTACCCCTTTTAAAAAAAGAGCACTAAATCCTTTTTCATGTTTCTTGGTCAATGCTAGTAACTCGCGATAAAATTCAACAAACGTATCAAATTTATTGTCAAAATATTTATTTGTTAAACTATATTTCCCATCAAATGAATAATCATAAAGGATATCACTCACTACTTTACAAGCTTCTACATGTTTAAAATAACGAATATTAAACAATCTGTCCTCACAACTATTGTATGGCGGGAATTTTATTTCATGTTTTTTTATGATGTCTAACTTAAAAAGCTTATTCCAAGCTACATACATAAGTTGCTTGTTCATTAAAGGATAAACGTTATCTAAAAAATCTTCATGTGTTTCTATCAATTGGTTCGGTGCTTTAACCAATCTGGTATCCACTAGTTCTTCACCATCTAGAACATTCATATTGTATGAAGAAATGACTAAATCAATTTTTTCATCTTTTACGTGATCTGCATATATTTCTAGCGTACCGTCTTTCATCACATCATCTGAATCAACAAATAAAAGATACCGTCCATTAGTCAATTCAATTCCGTTATTTCTAGCATTACCAGGTCCTCCATTTTGAATGGTTTTAAACCTTACTCGAGCATCTTGATTATGGTAACGTTCAAGTACTTCTTGTGTACCATCTGTTGACCCATCATTTATAATAATTAATTCAAAATTAGTAAATGACTGATTTAACACACTTGTAATGGTTTTGCCTACTGTGTCTTCACAATTGTATGCAGGCATAACCACACTAAAAAAAGGAGTATTCGCCATTTCACTTAGTCCTTTCATCAACAGATCACACCAAATATTTTATATTATTTGGTATTTCTTTACTTTTTTCTTGCTCTTCTTCATCTAATCCTTTAGAAGAAACTTTATCGAATAAGATTTTTATTGTTTGCAACATGATTTTCACATCAAGTAAGAGCGAATATTTTTTAATATATAACAAATCAAAATTCAATTTACTATTAAAGTCTGATGCATATTTTCCATATACTTGAGCGTAACCTGTAATACCCGCTCTAACATTATGGCGCAAATAATAATGAGGGTTTTCTTTTTGAAATTGATCCACAAAAAATGGACGTTCAGGTCTAGGACCTACCACGGACATATCCCCTTTTAATACATTAAATAATTGAGGCAGCTCATCAATTCTTAAAGAGCGGATGTGTTTACCAACTGTAGTCACCCTTGCATCATTAGAGGATGCCAATACTGGACCTGAATCTTTTTCAGCTGTTGCACTCATACTTCTGAATTTTAAGACATTAAATTCTTTGCCATCTTTTGTTATTCTTACTTGTTTGTATAGTACTGGTCCTTCAGAAGTTAACTTGACTAATAAAGATGTTATCAGCATAAATGGTGAGGTAACCATAATTAGAACAATGGAAAAAAGAATATCCATTAAACGTTTAATTAAATCGTCTTCAGAAGAAATTTCAAAATTAGAAATTTCGATAATACTTTCGTCCTCAATATTCATAATATTTGGATTAACTAATAACAAATTATCAAAGCTAGTTGTTAAAAACAATTTTTTCTTTTCACGAACTAACAAATTATAGATGTTTTCCTTTTCTTTTTCACTTAATCCACTAGCTAAATAAACAATATCCACCTCATCAAGGTATTTCTTTACATTAGTATAATAGTTAGATACTACAGCATATTTAACAATGTGTCTTTTACTTTTTGCATTTCCAATATTGAATATTGCGTTTTTTATATCTTTTTCAGTTCCGACAACCATTACTTGTTTACTTCCACTGAAACGTTCATAAAATTTATAGACAATTACACGCCAAAGGAATAAGATAATTGTGCTGAAAATAAGACTAATTAATAATACTGATCTTGGAAAAGTGAACCATCTACCAAAAAAAGTTAATGCCATGATTGATATGGTCATAATTAATTGTATTATAATAGTAAAATATAAAAAATCTGCAATAGATTTATTATAAAAAACGTACACTCCAAATAATAAATTTAATAAAACAAATAAAGTTAAAATATAAAAAATCGAATTCTCATAAGCATTATAATTGTACATTGGAATGTCGCTTTTATAGCGTACATAAAAAGAAAGGAGAATAGACAGATGATATAAAAAGACATCCATCAATACTATTATTATCTTTTTCGTTTTGGTAAACTTTTCTCCTTGAGACATAATTTTTTCCTCCGATCGATAACTGTTATTCAAACACGGCTTATATATAATATCATAGAAACACTCGAAATCCTATTACGTACTCATTAAAATACTTACTAACATTTCAAATCATACCACAAATTTTTAAAGATTTCATAAAATCAAAATGTCACTACCTTACACTTTATATCTTCCATGTTTTTTATTTCCTATGTAAATAAAAAACAATAGTAGAAATATTGAAAAAGCCGGGTTTAAATATCCACCTTTTTGAAAATTTAATGCTATAAAGACTACTCCCATTTTAAAATTTGTTACTAATGCATAAATACTGAATACACAACTTAGTAAAAATGTTACCAAGCCTAAATCGGATAATAAATAAGCATAAACATTCCATATATTAGGTGTGTGTCCTATTCCATTCCCAAGAAAAATATGTTCCATATTAACATAATCCCAGCTTCTGATAATTCTAAAATAAGCCGATCCATCTTCTCCACTTATTATATCAACTGTCCTATTTATAATCGTTTCATTGATTAAATCCCATGAAAAAAATACCACAGCTATGATCAGTAGTAAGTATATAGTTGTTCTTTTCGTCCACTTTAATTCTCTTAAATTAATTTTATCTATAAAGTGTAATGCTTGTATCATCAACATAATTCCTATTGCACTATATGAAAAAGTCAAAAATATGGTCAAAGAAATAAAAATAGTAAAGCCTTTTTTTATTTTTACATCTACTTTATTGAAGTAATTCATTGATAAAATAATATTTAAAAAATACCCAAGGTAAGCTGGTTCTGAAAAAATGCTCCTTGTTCTAATAAAATCAATATTTTCATTAAAAGCATAACTCAATAAATCTGTCCGAGTAAATCTCCAAAAAAATTCGTATGGTAGTTGACCATTTGAATACAATGCAAGAGTAATATAAATTCCTATCAAACAAATTATGACAGCTATGATATTAAGAATTTTCAAAAACAACGCTTCTAACTTTTGTTCCTTAACATAATTATATACTCCAAAAGTTATAGCAATATAATATGAAATTCTTATTAAGCTTGCTAATCCAGTCTTTAAAATAAAACTACTATTTAGCTGTATATTCATTATAATATTTATTGCTATTAAGCCCAGTATCAAAAGAATCCAAAGCAGTTGTTTTTTTTTCAATTTATAGTTCCCACTAATTATCAGGCTTAATCCTACTACAGCAAAAATATAATCACTTAAAGTGAAGATACCAATCATCCAATCTGTTACGATAAATGACATACTCATCAAACTCAAGATAATTACTGCCCATATACTATGGTACTGCTTATTAAAATTTAACCATTTTGTTAAAATAGAACAGTTTTCCAAAGTCAAAACCCACTTCCTAAAATCAATCTATTTATTCCCTAAAAATTCTGTTGGTCTTTGCTTGTCTATACCGAATTCATGTAAGATTGCAGATAAAATTCTTTTACTTGCTTGTCCATCTCCATAAGGATTATTTGTTGTGGCCATTTTTTTATATTCAGATTCATTTTCTAGTATTTTTGTCATTTCTTTTATGATAGTTTCGGTTTGAGTACCTACCAACTTAAGTGTTCCTGCTTCTACGCCTTCAGGTCTTTCAGTTGCATCTCTAAGTACTAGTACTGGAACTCCCAAAGAAGGTGCCTCTTCTTGAACACCGCCTGAATCCGTCATAATCATATAGCTTTTAGCAGCTAAATTATGAAAGTCCATAACTTCAAGTGGATCAATTAGATGAATTCTAGGATGTCTTCCTAAAACATTCTTAGCCATATTTTGAACATTAGGATTTAAATGAACAGGATAAATAACTTCAATATCTTGATGTTGATCAACTACTTGGCGTATAGCTTGAAATACCCGTTCCATGGGTTTTCCTTGATTTTCTCGGCGATGCATTGTCACTAAAACAACTTTACTTTCCGAATTAATATTTTCTAGAACAGTATGGTGGTAGTCCTTTTGTATAGTTTCTTTAAGAGCATCGATTGCAGTATTTCCTGTAACGTAAATTTTTTCTTCCGGATGATTCTCTTTTAATAAGTTTAATTTGCTTTCTATTGTAGGTGCAAAATATATATCTGCGATTACATCTGTTAATTGACGATTCAATTCTTCAGGAAACGGTGAATGTTTATTTCCTGTACGAAGCCCGGCTTCAACGTGTCCAACTTTGATTTGATTATAATAAGCAGAAATACTTGCAGCAAATGTAGTTGTCGTATCGCCATGAACTAAAATTATATCTGGTTTGACTTTTTTTAAAATTTCGTCAAGACCTACTAATACAGATGATGTAATTTCTGATAAAGTTTGATTTTCTTTCATGATATTCATATCATAATTTGGTTTAATCCCAAATGTCTGTAAAACTTGATCCAACATTTCTCTATGTTGAGCAGTAACTGTAACACTAGATTCAAACCAATCTGATTGCTTATTTAATTCTTTTACTAATGGAGCCATCTTAATTGCTTCAGGTCTAGTACCAAATATTGTCATTACTTTTATTTTTTTCATAAAGATAAACCTCCTGAACATTTATTTAACTATTTAATTTTTTTTTATTAATTCTTAAAAACCTATATATTAGGTTTCTTCATTTTTTAACTTATGCTGTATATTTTATTTTTATTAAAAATAAAGCTGCCGATTTTTAATGGCAGCATCTATTTTATGTTATTTGACTATATTGATTACTTTTTTAATATATATATAACCTTTATCTATTAAATTGATGCCTTTTATTTTTTTAAGGCCCTGTTTTTTTTCACTTTTTTTAATTGAGCTAGTCATTAATCCTGAATAAATTGAAACCATTTCTCTTTTAATTAGTTTTTTCTGTTCTTTAGAATATTCGTTTTTTAAATATAAATTCCTCAATTCTTTATAAATAACTTGATAAGAATTAAATGTTTGTTGCAACCGTTCTGGACTTTGATTCGTCATAATTGAATTTTCACGATATCTTCTATTGTAATAAAAAGCATTGACATAGCACATAGAATTACTATTAAGAAATACCTGAATAGTAAATAACTCATCCTCATGTAAAATGCCTTCATAAAAAGAAAGAGCATTTTTTACCAAAATTTCTCTTTTAACCATGTACAAATACACTGGAGATGCTAATGTTTGACGATTTGCTTTGAAACGATCCTGTATATATTTTTTTCCTTCTTGCAGACGATGGCTAAAATCATAGTTATTTTGTTTGATTGGTTTATTTAACCCATCTAAAAATGCTTTTCCATTAAACCTTATAAGATCTATTTGTTTTTCTTCCATTAAATTAACTAGTTCTTTTACGGCCGTTAATTCAATGTGGTCATCAGAATCTACAAAAAGCACATATTTTCCAATAGCTGCTTTTAACCCTGAGTTCCGAGCACTGGACAGTCCTTTATTCTCTTGTTGAATAAGTTGAACTCTACTATCTAACAGAAAGGTTTTCACTTTTTGATTACTTGTATCTGTGCTTCCATCATCTACTATAATAATTTGTAACATCTGATAATTTTGTTTTATAATAGATTTCAAACATTCTTCTATATATAGTTCAACATTGTAAACAGGCACAATTACTGAAACCAAAGGTTGATTTTGCACCAAAATTATTCATCCTCTTTTCTAATTTATATTGCCTATTACTATTTATTTGTTTTTTAAAATTAGTTCTTTTAACAATTTTAATTGTCCTGTAACCAATAATCCTATAAAAAATAAAACAATAAAAGCAATTCCATAAATTACAAGATTTATAAAATTAGCAAATGGTAAACTAGGTACTACTAAAAAGAATACTGCTTGAATAAGAGCCATGATAATTGGCTTTATTAAAACTTTTATGACTCCTTCAAAATTAGATTGAAATAACCGATACATGAGTAGGTAATTCATTTGAATAAAGTTTATCGTAAAAGCTAATACGACCATCAATGCAACAGACTCAATACTTCCTGCTATCACTCCTATCGTTATAGCTGTCACAGTTACAATTGCTGATAAAATTCCAGAAAGCAGTAATAGATCTGTACGATTGGCAGATTGAAATATTGCCCCACTACTACTTGATATCATTTGTATCCATACAGAAAGTGCTAATATTTGAAATGTTATCACACTATCTCCCCATTGGTCACCAAAAAGAAATAGAATGATTTCATTAGAGTTGAAAAATAAGAACACAGATAAAGGAAGTCCAATTGTTGCTAAAATGGAAGTGATTTTTAGATATACATCTTTAATTTTTTTATAATCAGTTTCATAATTAGACATTATCGGTTGAATTACCGGAGAAATTACATTCGTTAAAATTTGATTTGGGTATAAAGACACTTGATAAGCTTTGTCATAAAAAGCTAAAGAACTAGATGATAAGTAACGTCCAATTAATACACTATCTAAGTTTCTAGAAAAATAATTAATAAAATTAAATAGAAACTGATTTTTTGAAAAGCTAAAAATTTTTTTCAACGGTTTTTTATCTATTTTTAATTGAGCTTTTAAATTTGTCTTCATATAAAATATACTAAACAACAGAGCTGCTTTTACAGTATTACTTATAATTAATGAATAGTAACTAAATCCATTTATAGCAAGGACAACAGATACAACTCCTGCTGCAATATTAGCTAGTATCATTACAATATTTACAGTACTAAACCTTTTTTCTCTTAATAAGATCGATTGTGGCACTACCAGGATACCATAAAAGAATAGTGTCACTGCTAATACAATGCTGATTGGTCTATAAACTTGATTATTATAAAAGGCACTAATAGGATAACCTGCAAATGCAAAGATAATTCCTAAAAATAATGCTAAATACAATGAAAACCCAAATATACTATTAATTTCTTGTTTAGTTAATGTTTTATTTTGAATAATTGCTGGGCCTATTCCAAAATCGGCAAGCATTTGAAAGAAAATTAAAAAGACATTTACCACAGCTACTATTCCGTACTCATCTGGGGTTAAAATTCTCGATAATATTGCAGTAACTAATAATTGAATCACGACATTAGAGTATTTTCCTAATGCACTATAAAATATTCCTTTTTTAAACTCTTCAGCCATTCCCATAATTTCTCCAACTCCTAAATTCTTTTAATAAAGTTGTTAACTTTTTTAGCAATTAACAATCCTTACATAATCTATTTACTCTTATAATTCTATATATTTTCTAAAAATTTATATTAACTCTTTACTTAAATATTCTCCTAATTGATCTTTTTATAACATTTTTAACTATTAGTTTGTATAACAAACTTTATTAGGTAATCTTTACAAAAGGTAATAATACTATTTCAAAAGAAAATATCAGCTAATGTAAAATTTCTTTTAACAAACTATTTAAATAAAAAACATTGATTAACCAAATTTCTTTTTAATCACGTTAAAACTCTTCTGAAATTTCTTTCCGACTGTTACCCTCAACTGCATCAAGTTTAATGCACCAGCATACTTGTCGTACCTTAAAAGTAGAATCAAGACTTTAACAAATGAATTTTTTTCTTTTTCAGTCTCTATTTCAGAAATGGCTTGGTTAATTTTCGAATCATCCATTAACTCTTCGATTCGTTCAACTTTTTCCATTTTAGTTAATGGGCAATCTTCCCAAGCTAAATTACTTAATTCTAAATACAGTGCACCCCAGTATTGTTGATTCACTAAATCATGATATTCTTTTTTCTTGCCCCAATGCACCATCCAGTCTTCAAAATGACTGGCGATTGTGTACTCATAAAAGAAACGTTCTTTACGGTAGCGATTCACAGCCGAACCTTCTCGGAAGACATAATGATAATAAGCTTTTTGATGAAAATAAATGGTTTGGACATTCATGCCTACTCGTTGATTAAACAAAGCATCTTGTCCAACCTTTTGATTGGTGAATCGGCAGTTGTGTTGCTTTAAAAAATCGTGTTTGTATAATTTATTCCATAAAGCATATGGAGATAAAGAATAGTGTTTTCTAAATTGGTCTCTAAAAGCATCTTTTGTTAAAAGTTCATTTAACTCAGGTTTTTTTTCTATTGTCGCAACGTGGCCTTCTTTGTCTACTTTTTCATCAAAGTACCCACAGACCACCACATCAGCATTTGATTCAATTGCTTTTGCAATGGTTTCTTCAATTAAATTGGCTTCAAAATAATCATCTGGATCCGCAAAATAAATATACTCACCAGTCGCTTTATCCAATCCGGCATTTCTAGCAAAACCTGAACCGGCATTTTTTTGATGGATGACACTTATACGTGGGTTTTCCAACTGATATCGATCGCAGATTTCTCCAGACGCATCGGTTGACCCATCATTCACTAAAATAATTTCACTATTTTTATACGTTTGGTTTAATGCACATTGGATTGCTTTTTCCAACTGTTCGGCAACATTATATATAGGCATAATAATTGATACTTTCTTCATCCTTATACCCCTTTCACTTTACTGACACAATGACTTGCCTATTATAGCATAATCCATTAACTGAAACATTACAGTTTTCTAAAGTCTGTTCTCCGTTTCCGAGGCACTCTTTACCAAACTTTAACTTGGTAAGCGTTGACTTATTTTTGTTCAATGAGTAGAATTAACCTTGTTAGATAGAACTATTGATAAGACAAATATAAAAAAATGAGGGATAAATATGGCCATTTTAGTAACTGGTGGTGCTGGTTATATCGGCAGCCATACAACTGTAGAATTATTGAATGCTGGACATGAAGTTGTTATCGTAGATAATTTTTCAAACAGCAAGCCTGAAGTGTTAAATCGAATTAAAGAAATTACTGGAAAATCATTCTCTTTTTATGAAGTAGACGTATTAAACAAAGCAGAGTTAGAAGCAGTTTTCAAACTTCATGACATTGAAGCTGTCATCCACTTTGCGGGTTACAAAGCTGTAGGCGAATCCGTTAGTGAACCGTTAAAATATTACCACAATAACTTAACCAGCACTTTTGTTCTAGCTGAGTTAATGGAAGCTTACAATGTTAAAAAATTGGTTTTCAGCTCTTCAGCAACAGTTTACGGGATGAATAATGTTTCTCCGTTAACGGAAGACTTGCTTTTAAGCACTACAAATCCATACGGCACGACTAAAATGATGATTGAACAAATCTTGCAAGATGTCTATGTTTCGGATCCTTCTTGGAGCATTGCACTGCTTCGTTACTTCAATCCTATTGGAGCTCACGAAAGTGGACGAATTGGAGAAGATCCAAATGGCATTCCAAATAACCTAATGCCTTACATCACACAAGTTGCTGTAGGTAAACGAGATCAATTAAGTGTATTTGGTGGCGACTATGATACTACAGATGGTACTGGCGTGCGCGATTATATTCATGTAGTTGATTTAGCTAAAGGTCACTTAAAAGCTGTTGAGAAGGTTCTTTCTACTGAAGGCATCGAAGCCTACAACCTTGGAACTGGCATTGGTTACAGTGTACTAGATGTCGTAACCAATTTCGAAAAAGCTACAGGTAAAAAAGTAGCTTTTGCAATTACAGACAGACGTCCTGGCGACATCGCTACATGTTATTCAGATGCTTCAAAAGCGGCTACAGAACTTGGCTGGAAAGCTGAACACACACTAGAAGATATGTGTCGTGATTCTTGGAAATGGCAAGAAACCAATCCAAACGGATACGAATAATTAAAGGTTGAACAAACCCACTCCCCTTTCTGATGATTTAGATCATTAGAAACGGGGGTGTTTTTTTGAAGCGCCGTCACTCTTACGAGCAACGGCTTTCCACGAACAAGTTACACCGGAAATTGCCTCTACTCTTTCGTGTAATCGCTCTGCTTAAAAGAGTGACACAAAATACAGTCTTCACTTTTCCGTCAATCGTGCTTACTCGTAAAAGTCCTGCACCAAAAAAATTCACTCTTCCATGGAAGAGTGAATTTCAACAATTAATCTGAAACTATTGTTTTACGACTTATTTTCCATTAGAAAAAGGCTTTATTTTAGAGCGACTATATTTTCTAGTATGAAATGATCTTGGCTCATTGATGGATCCATTTTGATAAACATCCATAGACGCGTTAATGACTGCGCCTGCAGTCATTAATGCTCCAATAACCTGCAGCCAGATCAATATGATCATGAATGTTCCAATTGTTCCATATGTTTTTGCACCAAAAGCAAAGTATTTCACGTAAATAGCGAATGCTTGTGAAACCAACATCCAACCAATAGTTGAAATGGCTGCTCCAGGGAGAACACTTTTTACTGTTACTTTTGCATGTGGAACAAAGTAATACAACACACAAAAAATAACAAAGAGCACACTCATCGTTACCGGCCACCTTAAACTTTGAAATGTCTCACTGATCATTAAAGGCAATTTGAATACTGGAGTAATGTATTCTAGTATCAATTGACCAAATCCAAAAACAATGACCAGTACCATAATACATAAAATCAGTAATGCCGTTAAAATCAACGAAAACAAGCGAATGATGACGAAATTTCTTCTAGGCTCTACACCATAAGCTTTATTCATACTTACTTGCATTGCATTCATGCCTCTACTGGCAGACCAAAGTGCTCCAATTACAGCAATCGATAGAATACTTCCACTGCTTTGACTAAACCAATTCATCAACAAGTTCTCTAATTGATTAAAAAAGTAAGTTGGGACAATATTTTCGATATAAGGCAATAGTTCTGCGGCATCTAAGCGCAAGTAAGGCAGTATATTGCTAACTACAACCATCACTGGGAAGATGGACAATAAAAAATAATAACTGATAATAGCTCCAGAATTCCACACTTCAGCTTCCCGATATTTTTTAATGAGAATGATACTAAAACTTTTTACTACCTTTACTGTTTCTTCTTTCTTTACTTCTAACTTACTTGACTGACTATTTGCCAACGTTTTTAATCCCCTTTTTCGAAACCAAACCTCATTATACCTACTTAAATGAATAAAATAAAATAAATTTCTTTATAAAAAATAACAGTTTAAATAAATCGTTTTATAATCGGCACTTGTGCCATCCCTTTTACACAAATGTAGCTGCTACAAAAAATCACAACAGTCAAAATTGGCACAGATAAAATTGGAGTCGAAAACAGTGTAGTTACTCCTGTTTTCCATACAAGAAATATCAGCAATACATGAATTAAATAGATTCCAAATGAGTAAGTTGAAAATTCTGTAAGAACACGCCTAAACAAATTTGAAACACTCTTGGAATATAATTTTTCTTTCACTAATAAAAAGGCAGCAGTACTCATAAAAAAGACATTTGGCGTCAAATATTGATAAGGCAGATCATAATGTTCCCCTTTTTTTAGCGATTCTACACTCGTTACTATAATCGTGCTAATCAACCCGGCTACTCCTAAAAGATAGATCGCAACTTTGATCCATTTTTTCAGGTTATAATGAGCCAGGTAATAACCAGCAAAAAAGTAGCCGACATACCCAAAAGTAATGTCTAAGTTGATGCCTCTTTCAGCAAAGGTAACCGTTGAACTAACGGGAAATTCATAATAAGAAGGTAAAATAATACCGATATACCAACAAAATGCGATTAAGTAGAGAATGATCTTTTTCTCTTCTGCAATTTTTCTTAAAAAAGGAACCATAACGTAAATCTCAATCATCCGAAAAAGAAACCATAAGTGAAAATGCCCTTCTTTAAATGCTTCAAAGATTGCACCCCACACTTCTGCATTGAATGTTCGATAGTCATTCCAAGTAAAAAAGACTACATACAATGCTGACCAAAAGACAAATGTCGTTACTAAGCGTAAAATGTTTTTTTTGTATAGTTTTTTAATTGAAAACGCTCGATTTGGATCTAAAAAAAAGATCCCACTTAGCATGAAGAAAATTGGCACACTCATCCGAGCAAAGCTATCGTAGATATTTAATACTTGCCATTGGTACGAATCAATTTCGTATAAGCCAAAATCGCGTGAGACAATGTGAATCGTGATCACTAAAAATGTAGCGGCTACACGAAGTATATCCGCATATAGTACCCTTTCTTTCATTAGTTTCTTAACCCCTTTTAACTGTTTTATTCCCTCATTCTTAGTATACCATCAAAAGAAACAAGAAAACGAGACAACCCTCATTTTTGCATGGGGTTATCTCGTTTTCTCAAATTTAATAATGGTATAAATTAGTTTTTTTGTTCAGTCAAAATTTTTGGACCGTCTTTTGTGATTGCTAGTGTATGTTCAAACTGACAACTTAATCCGCCATCTTTTGTACGGGCAGTCCAACCATTGTCATCCATTTTAGACTTCCAAGTTCCGGTATTGACCATGGGTTCAATCGTAATTACCATACCTTCTTTTAAGCGAAGGCCTTTTCCAGCTTCTCCATAATGAGGAACTGAAGGAGCTTCATGCATTGTTGGCCCAATGCCATGTCCAATAAACTCACGGACCACAGAAAACCCTTCTGCCTCAACATACGTTTGGATTGCATGCCCGATATCGCCGATACGATTTCCAACTTGTGCTTGCTCAATTCCTAGGTAAAGAGCTTTTTTTGTTACTTCCATCAATTTTTCCGTTTCTGGAGTTCCTTCACCGACGATGTAGCTCCAGCAAGAATCCGACATAGCTCCTTTTAAATTAACAACCATATCAACTTTGATTAAGTCGCCATTTTTTAAAACTTCTTTTTTGCTTGGGAAACCATGACAGATTTCATCATTCACGCTGACGCATGTTGCATATTCATATCCTTCAAAACCAATTTGTTCTGGGATACCTCCATGTTCTTCAATATACTTATGTGCAAATTCGTTGATTTCCCAGCTTGTAATACCTGGTTTGATAAAATCTCTTAAGGCTACATGGACATTCGCCAACAAAGCACCTGATTCATCCATTGCATCAATTTCACGTTGTGATTTTAGTGTAATCAATTTCGTTCCTCTTTTCTATTTAGTCATTCATATGAGTTTGTTTTTACTCTTCAATTCATTATAAGCTTATTTCTTAAAATTGTGAACCATTCTTATGAATGATTAAAATATATGCCTTTTCTCTCATAAAAAACTGGGTTCAATTCTTCCTTTTAACGTGAATTAGTCTTTAAAAGGCTTTCTATTTGAAAAGTTCTTACTTTAGGGTTATTTTTATGCCGTTTTCCTTTATACTTTACTATAGAACAATTAATGAGAGCGAGTGGTTTTTAATGAGTAAAAAAACAACCTATACCCCTAAAAAAAATACCAATAATCAGCTATATACGGTAACTGAGCCAATGGAATTACTGCCTTTTCTATTAAACATCATGAGTCACACAAGTCGTAATTCAGTTAAATCGATTTTAACCAGAGGCCAAGTGACTGTGGATGGAAAAGTCATAAAAAAACACAATCACCCTTTGCTTCCTAATCAAGTTGTCGCGATTCAATCCAATAAAGCAGCAATCAAAGAGACCGCTTTAGTTGGAATGACGATTTTGTATGAAGACGATGCGATTATCGTTATCGATAAAGAAGCCGGTTTATTGTCTATTGCTGCTAAATTTGCACAAGAATTAACGGCACATCGTCAATTGATCAACTATGTCAAACAAGAAAATCATAACAATCGCATATACGTGGTGCATCGCTTAGACCGTGATACTTCAGGTGTGATGGTTTTTGCAAAAACGGAACAGGTCAAACAAGAGATGCAAGAAAACTGGAAAGATATCGTTAAAGAACGTATTTATACCGTTTTAGTCGAAGGCGTCGTATCTGAAAATGAAGGCACGATTAAGACATGGTTAACCGAAAGCAAAGCAATGAAGGTTCATTCAGCTACTTATGATAATGGCGGAAAATTAGCCATTACCCACTACAAAAAAATACGAAACAACGATGAATTCACATTACTAGAAGCGCGTTTGGAAACGGGACGTAAAAACCAAATTCGGGTTCATATGGAAACACTTGGTCACCCCGTTGCAGGAGACAAGAAATATGGCGCAACTTCTAATCCTTTAAAACGTTTAGGACTGCATGCCACTACTTTAGCTTTGATTCACCCTACCAGCAAAGAATTGGTTCGGTTCCATTCAAAAGTGCCTAAAGTTTTCTTGATGCACTCAAAATAATGCTATTTAAACAAAAAATAATAAAGCTTTGCTTTATCTCTCCTCTAGTTCAATGGTATGATAATTAAAAAAGCTATATTAGTAAAAGGGTTTAAGGATGGTTGGCGATTATGGAGCATAAAAAAGTATCTGTATTAGGGGTTTCATTTGACAATAAAACAAAAGAAACTTTCCTCGAAGAGTTAATGGATCGGGTCAACCACAAACAAAAATCTTTTGTGGTGACCGCGAATCCAGAAATTGTGATGTATGCAAAGAAAGATTCCGCTTATATGTCACTAATGAAAGAAGCGGACTATATTGTTGCTGACGGAATTGGCATTATAAAAGGATCAAAAATATTAGGAACTCCAATTGTAGAACGAGTTGCAGGGTACGATTTAATGTTAGCCTTGCTTGAAGAAGCCCACAAACAAGGCAGTCGGGTTTACTTGTTAGGCGCACAAGAAGAGGTTTTACAAAACACCGTTAAAACTGTTCATGAACGCTACCCTTCTATCAATCTAGTAGGTGCTAGAAATGGCTACTTTGATTTTTCAGATGCTTCGATTATTAAATCGATTCAAGCGACGCAACCAGACATGGTCTTTGTTGCGTTGGGTTATCCAAAGCAAGAACAATGGATCCAGCAGTATATGACTACCGCTTCAAAAGGGTTATTAATGGGCGTAGGCGGCAGTTTTGATGTTCTTTCTGGAAAATCAAAGCGTGCTCCAAAAATCTTTATTCAATTGAATATGGAGTGGTTGTATCGGTTGATTAAACAACCCTATCGATTGAAACGGATGATGGCTTTACCCTACTTCTTACATGAAGTAAAAAACGAAAAGAAACAAGTCACCAAAAAATAATCCGAAAAACTGAGCAGATCTGTTCAGTTTTTTTTGTAAGATTCCCAATAAAAATCGCATACAAATGAGGTTGAGCAACTATGAAAGTACTACACATCAATGCGGGCTTAGAAGATGGTGGCGGAAAAAACCATATCCTCTCCCTGCTTTCTCAATTTGATCCAACGACAGCTGAACTGCTTGTTCTAGAAAATGGTATCATTGCGGATGAAGCTAAGAAATTAGGCATCGTTGTACACGTCCTTGAGCAACAATCTCGCTATGATTTATCTATCTTGAAACGGTTGACTCAGTTCATCACTAACCATTCTTTTGATATCGTGCATACCCATGGTGCGCGTGCGAACTTTATTTTTTCTACGATTCACAAAAAAGTTGCTGCACAATGGCTCATTACGGTACATAGCGATCCTACGCTTGATTTTATGAACAGAGGCATCAAAGGAACGTTATTCACTAAATTTAATCTGGCCAGTTTAAAAAAAGCGGATCACTTGATTGTAGTAACGGACAGTTTAGTAGACTCTTTGCTTAAATTAGGCATCAACAAGAATAAATTAACCATTATTTATAACGGGATCCAATTCAATCCGGATACACCTAAACCGCTAATGACAAATGACAAGTTCACCTTGACTTGTGTGGCTCGCTTGCATCCAATTAAAAGACATGAATATTTACTGGATAGTCTACATGTTGCTGGTTTCACTAATTTCTCTTTAAACTTAGTTGGCGATGGAGAATTGAGAGATACGCTTGAAAAAAAGGTACAGCAGTTGGGTATGCAAGAAAATGTTCACTTTTTAGGCTTTTTAAACAAACCACAAGTGGAAGAAACGATTGCTCACTCGGATATCACTGCCTTAGCTTCTTCAAATGAAGGTTTTCCGATGGTTCTACTTGAATCGGCAAACCAAAAAGTGCCTTTTATCGCTACGGATGTCGGTGATGTCGCTCTCTTAGTGCCAGATAAAAGCTATGGCTGGTGTGTTCCTGCCGATTCCATAGAGGCGCTAACAATGGCTCTAAATGAGGCCTATTCTGAGTGGGAAAATCATACATTAGAAGCTAAAGGCGAACGACTCTATCAATTGGCTTCTACTCAATTTTCACTTGATCGTTTTTACAGTGAAACAATGTCTCTTTACGAAAAATTAATGCGTAATTGATTCGCTATTTACTAAATACAGTCGTTTCTTTTATTGCAGAACTTGCCTTACCTTTGGTATACTCTGTTAAGAAAGTACACACGTGTAGAAAAGGATGATAGATAAATGACCAAAGCTTTAATTGTCTTTGCAAGTTTAACGGGCAACACAGCAGAGTGCGCAGATATTGTAGACGAAGCGTTAAAAGATTTAGGTGTGGATGTTGAAACAGTTGAATGTATGCAAGCTGAACCGGAAGATTTATTGGATGTCGATATCTGTATCATTGGTACCTATACTTATGGAAGCGATGCGAATTTACCGGATGAGTTCGTTGATTTCTATGAAGAACTGAGTGAAATTGATTTAACAGGCAAAGTTTTTGGTACGTTCGGATCAGGTGATCACTTTTATGAAAAATTTTGCCAATCAGTAATTGATTTTTCCAATAAATTAGCTTCAATCGGTGCTGTAGAAGGTGCTGAAAGTGTCAAAGTTGACTTAGATGCTAATGAAGAAGATATCGAACAGCTAAAAGCTTTTGCTAAAGCATTAGTAGAAAAAGCAGAGTCTCTAACATAAAAAAACTTCCTCGTCATAATGGCGAGGAAGTTTTTTAGTCTATATTTTTTAGTGTTGATAGCTTAGTTAAATTGGTTAGAAGTTATTTCTGGAGGAATAAGGTTTGCTTGTAGCCATGCATTGGATTCAATGCGAATTATAAAGCGTTAATGCTTCATTGGGAGTGTGACTAAAAGCGTTTAGACCTGAATCACTGGAGCGAATAAGCGCAGTATGGTCAACGACCATCGAGCATTATTCGTGAAGTGGACGTCAGGACTGCTTTTTGAAACACGTTCTAGAATACAGCAACTTCAGACGTTCCCATGGCTCTCCACAAGCAAAACTGTCTATTCCAGAAGAAATTTTAGTTTGTTCTATCAACACTATCTGCTATACAACTGTTTTTTATGCTTTATAACTTGGCACATGTTGTACTAATACTTGATTGATATAATCGGTTACGTCTTTTTCGTGGAACTTCAAGAACCCTTGTGCAACTAACACCGCTGTGCCATGAACTGTGATCCAAATGTTTTTGAATAGTTTCTTTTTTTCAGCTTTAGATAAATCTTTTGTTCCTTCGTTTTGTTTAAAAACTTCCATCATTTTATCCAATGAAATATCATGCATTTGATCTGTATCCAGTTGTGACTCAAAGAAGAGTGCTTTGAAAAAGACAGGTTCTTCTTTTGCAAAATAGACATAGTTCAAACACATATTGAGCAAAGGATCTTCTGTGCGTTCTTTAGTATAAATAGTCTCATCGATGTAGTTTTTTATTTTCACAACGAGTTCGTGTTTTAAGTCATCCATATTTTTAAACTCTAGATAGATCGGCTGCGTTGAGCAATCCATTTTTTTTGCAATATTACGTGCTGTAAAACCTTCAAATCCTTCTGTTTTAACAACTTGATAAGCTGTTTCAAGAATTTGTGATTTTAAAATTGTTTTCTTTCTAGCCATCTCAGTTCACCTCTTTTGCATCATTTACCAATAATTAGGAGACTTTATAATCTATTTCCGAATATTTCAACATCTACAACCAACAGTTTTTGACTTTTTTCTTTGTGTCTATCTTTGCGATTAACTGACTAATCTCATCTAGAAATTGAGTTCAGTGTTAAACAGCATTCGTTTAAAACGTGTGTCAAAAAACAATACTGTACCTGTTTGTTCGGATTCTCTCTCCAATAATCCTTAATTTATTCTATCACTATTGTGATTAAAAGAGAACTCTTTTGTACTGCAAAAACAAACACTTGTACACTATGTGTTTGTTCTATTAAATTGGTCTAGCTATTTAGTTACTTTAAAAAAGCGTTCGAGACACGATAGTTATCTATTGTCAATCTATTTTTATTTATCATTCTAATAAAATTATTCAGGAAATTGTTTCTCTTTCTTTCGTGTGCTATTATTAGTACGTAAGAGTTTGAAACCAAACGAACGAAAAGTATAGTTGCTTGCTTCTAGTTTCTTTTGTTCCAACCTCATTTTGTATTATTAGGAGGAAAAATATGGTATTGCCAAACTTTGAAGAAAATTTACAAAAATACGCTCATTTGCTCGTTAAATCGGGTATAAATGTGACAGAAGGACACACGGTTGTCTTGCAAATCGATGTAGATCAAGCACCCTTAGCTCGTTTAATTACCAAAGAAGCTTATGCTTTAGGCGCTACAGAAGTAATTGTGAAATGGGCAGATGATGTCGTGAACCGTGAACAATTTATTGGGACACCTCAAGATCGTTTAACGGCTATTCCACAATATAAAATTGACGAATCATTAGATCAAATTGCTAAGGGAGCTAGCCGCATCAGCGTCCGTTCCTCAGATCCAGATGCATTATCTGGTGTAGACAGCGATAAAATCGCTGCTTATCAATCTGCAGCCGGGAAAGCTTTAAGTGAACAACGTAAAGCAACTCAAGCGAATAAAGTGAGTTGGACAGTGGCTGCAGCTGCTGGTGCTAAATGGGCAGCTAAAGTCTTCCCTAATTTACCAACTGAAGAAGAACAAGTTGATGCATTATGGGATGCTATCTTTAAAGCGGTTAATCTTTATGACGCTGATCCTGTTGCATCTTGGGCTAAAAAAGATATCACGTTGAATGAAAAAGCTGATGAATTAAATAAAGAACAATTTGTAGCTTTGCACTACACAGCTCCTGGTACTGATTTAACGGTTGGTTTACCTGAAGGTCATCGTTGGGAAGGTGCCGGTAGTGATAACGTTCGTGGCGAACGTTTCATGGCAAATATGCCCACTGAAGAAGTCTTCACTGCTCCTGACGCTAATCGCGTTGACGGCGTAGTTCGTAGCACTAAGCCATTAAGCTATGCTGGTAACACGATTTTGAACATGGAATTCACATTTAAAGACGGTAAAGTCGTAAATGTTACTGCTGAACAAGGCGAAGAAGTTTTGAAGAATTTAGTTGCGACAGACGAAGGTTCTGCACGTTTAGGTGAAGTAGCTTTAGTTCCTGATCCTTCTCCTATTTCTCAATCCGGTATCGTATTTTTTAATACTTTATTCGATGAAAATGCCTCCAACCATTTGGCTTTAGGCTCTGCTTACGCTTTTAGTTTGATTGGTGGGACAGAAATGTCAGAAGAAGAATTAAAAGCTGCCGGCTTAAATCGTTCAACGATTCATGTTGACTTCATGATTGGTTCTGACAAAATGGATGTGGATGGTATCCGCAAAGATGGTAGTACTGTTCCTGTTTTCCGTAATGGCGACTGGGCTTAATGTTGAGACTCACAAAAAACGACTAGGCACTTGTCTAGTCGTTTTTTGTATTTATACTGTTATCCATTACTCTTTTTTTACCAAACGAACAATTTTTCCTCGGACCCGTTTGTCTTCTTTTAAGACTTGTGTGATTCTGAAGGAAACTTTATCGCCTTCTCTTACTTCTAAATGTGTCGGAATAGAGCATAATGCATCTAAATTTGGTGCAATTCTTACAAAGATACCCCATTTTTTAATGTTTCTAACAGTTCCTAGCACAACTTGATTGGCTTCCATATCCTCTAAAGAAACGGAAACTTCATTTTTGTATTTCACAATAGGCTCTACTCTTAAATTTTTATTTTCCGTAATCCGGTTAAACCTTACTTTAATTGTATCTCCTATAGTTAAGACATCCCCAATCGTAGTATGATCTTCAGCAAAATCTTTATTCAACATCTGAACAGAGGTATTTCCAATTAAAAAGTAAGCCCCATAACGCAAATGCTTGGTTAATTTAGCTTCGACTATTTTTCCCTCTTTCAATTCTTTATGTAGTAAATCAAATTCTTTTTCTCTTATTTTTTTTACTGAGCCTAGCATCGAACCTTCTTTTTCATTTATACTGATGAGTTGAAACTGAATTTCTCCCCCTACATAATGCATTAGTGACAATTGATGCGGTTTAAAGTCCAGCTCATTCCGTTCGATAAAAACTGGGATTCCATCTATTTCTACTTTTACAACATCGCTGGCTAATCCTTCATCGTATTGAGACGATAAAATAGTGCTGGTCAATTCGACTTCTTGATCGATCATCTTATAATAAACTTCATAGTTTAGAGGTTGAATCATTTCTTCATCGGCAGCAAAAAAAACGTTTTCACTTCTTTCCATGACTGCAACATCTGTTGACCCTACTTCGTTAGTGTGAATTCCTATCCATTTTTTTACTAGATCCCTTATACCCATCTTTAATTTCTCACTCCTCAAAAAATAATAAATGATTTGTTTAGTCAACCTTATTATAGCACATGTTTTTTTATTTTTATGTACTTTTTTCCTTCATTTGACAGCCATCTTTTTTTGAATCGTTCAAAAATTTTTTTTAGGCACAATATCGCTATTTATATTAGCAATTTCTTGAACATTTAATGACAAATTGTTGGGTTGTCACCAATTGTTCACTTATTAATTCTTTCACTTTATCTTTTAAAGATTTTTTTACTGTATACTAATAATCATACATAGCACCATTTAACTATCTTTTATATGTAAATCACATAAACAGCACGCTAATTTCAGGAGGAAACCTTATGTCACAAAAAGAAGTAGTCGATATTCGCTTTATGCGTAGCAAAAAGGCTATATCTGAAACGTTCATCAGCTTATTGAATGAACGCGATTTTAAGACGATTTCAATTACTGAAATTGTCAATAAAGCCGGCGTTAATAGAGGAACATTTTATAAACATTATGCCTATAAAGAAGATATTTTAAAAGAGATACTAGATCAATTTCTAGATCATCTAACGATTATGTTGGAAGATAACTACCGAGATATCTGTTATTCTAATTTAAAAACCATTCCTTTATCAGATGCCCTCTTTGTATTTATCTGTGAACACCGTAATTATTTTCATTTAGCTATTCATTCTGTTGGTTTCCTAAACTTCCAATTGCAATTTTCTGCTGTGTTAAAAAAATTTTTGAACGAAAGCTTTTTCTCCACTGTTCAATATTCTTTAAAATCGCAAAAACCTCTTGGTGCTTATATCGCTAATGGAGTTTACGGTTACTTAGTTGAATGGGATGAAACAAACTACGCTTCTTCTACTACTGAAATGGCACAACAACTGACAGATATCTTTGTTTTAGATCGTAGTATTTTTCAATTGCCACTGTCCAATTTTGTAACTGAAAACGACTAACTTAGGTCATCAATGATACAAATTTGAGCTTTCATTTTAAACCTAGACATTTATTTTAAACTGTGAGAAAATAGAGACTGTGTTCATACGGTCCTATAGCTCAGGTGGATAGAGCAAACGTTTCCTAAACGTTAGGTCGGGAGTTCAAATCTCTCTAGGATCATTTTACATCAATAAAGAGAAAATCAATATTTTTAAAATAGAAAGAAGAGCTATTTTTCTTTCTATTTTAAATTTTATCAAAACTGAGAAAATCAAAAACAGAACCTTGCTTGAATAAGGTTCTGTTTTTGATTTTATTTAGTTTTAACTTTTGATTAATGCTGTACAATAACGCTGAGGGGTTCAGTCAAAAATTCTTGTGATTCTTCGACATAAATACGGTGCCAAACCATAAAAGTTAAAGCTGTCCATATTTTGCGTGAATAGTCTATCTTACCTATGCGATGATTGATTAAAAGGTCTTCAATATAACCTTTATTCAAGATATGTTCTGTTTGAGATTCCCGTATAATCGTCAATGCCCAATCATACATTTCATCTTTTAACCAATGACGGATTGGAACTGGAAAACCTAATTTTTTACGGTAAATAACATTTTCTGGAACAATTCCTTCAACTGCTTTTCTTAAAATATATTTAGTCGTTCCATGAGCAAGCCTTAAATGTGCAGGTATTTCTCTAGCAACCTTAAATACTTCTTTATCTAAAAACGGCGTTCTCAATTCTAATGAATGAGCCATTGTGGTTCTATCTGCATTTAAAAGTAAATCTCCACTTAACCACGTATTAATATCAATCAATTGCATTCTATCTACTGGATGATAGCCAATTGTTTGTTGATAAATCGGTTCTGTTACGTTCTGAAAAGGATGGTTAGGATTATAATTAGTTAATAAGTTATTTTTTTCACGTTCGTCAAAAATCTTTGCATTTCCTACATACCGGTGCTCTAGCGGAATGGTTCCTCTAAGAAGAAAACTTTTTCCTTTTACTCCCTCGGGCATTAGCCGGGCTAACTGATGGATAACTTGATTAGTAACTTTACCATTGCGATTGAACATTCTCAATGCATGCGGTTCGTTATAAATACCATATCCCCCAAATAATTCATCCGCTCCTTCGCCTGATAACGCAACTTTTACATGCTTTCGAGCTAATTCTGACAAAAAGAATTGTGGCATAGCTGCAGGATCAGCCAAAGGGTCATCCATATGCCAAATAAAACGTGGAAATTCAGCCATAAATTCTTCTGCAGTAATCGTGTGACTAAAGTTTTCTACTTTTAACTCTTCTGCCGTTTCTTCAGCTAAGTTAATTTCATTGTATCCATCTCTTTCAAATCCAACGGATAATGTCTTAAGTTTAGGATTAAACTCACGTGCCATCGCTACAATGATTGACGAATCAATTCCTCCTGATAAGAAGGAACCAACTGTAACATCAGATCTCATGTGTTTTTCAACAGAATCCCATAAGCTTGTTCTAATTTCCTTTGCAACTAGTTCTTCTGATTTATTACTAGGTAAAAAATCTGCTTGCCAATATCTAGTAATTTTTACAGTTTCATTTATCTTCTTTGTCATAAAATGACCTGGTGGAAGTTCCTTAATCGCTTGGTGCATCGTTTCTGATCCTGGAACATACTGAAAGGTTAAATAATTTTGTAATGCAATTTGATCTAATTGTCGATCTTGAACCACTTTTAGAATAGCTTTTTTTTCAGAAGCTACATACAAACCTTGATCTTCTACTGCGTAATAAAAAGGTTTGATTCCAAAATGATCACGAGCTCCAAAGAACACTTTTTCTACTTTATCCCAAATCACAAATGCAAACATTCCTCTTAATTTATCCACTACTTTTTCTTTGTATGCTGAATAAGCTGCAATGATGACTTCTGTGTCACTATCCGTTTTAAACGCATAGCCTTGAACACTTAGTTCTTTTCTTAATTCTATATAATTATAAATTTCACCGTTAAAGATAATCCAATAGCGTTCATCTTCATAAGACAATGGTTGATGTCCTTTTTCAATATCGATAATACTTAATCTTCTAAAACCTAACGCAATCGTATCATCGCTATAATAGCCTTCTTCATCTGGCCCTCTATGTACAATCATTTTATTCATTTGATCAATCGTGTTCTCAATTGTTTTTTGTATTGTATTTTCTGTATTAGAAATATACCCAACAAATCCACACATAGTTGTGCTCTCCTTTATAAACAAACTGTTTTATACTTTCTGTTATCAACGGTTAAATAGCTTTTAAATGAAAACACTAAAGACTAGTTTTTAGCGTTTTCATTACATTTATATTACAACTATTACTTTAATATATCAATAGTTTTTTTATTTTATTTAATTTAATAGAAAAAACGCCTGTCTTCTGTTTTACTGTTGAAATAAAATTTCGCTTAGATACAACTCATCTCTTTTAGATGGTTGATTAACTTTTTCATCGATTGTTCCTTCAAAAACAAGTTCCCCTGAATTACTGTCAATTGCCATGATTTGCATAGCTTTATCTGTTACATTAGAACTTTCTGCAAAGAAAACAATCCCATCTTTCACTTGCAGAATGACATCTGCTTTTAAAATTGCTAGTTGTTCTTTAGTTAATTCAACGGATTCAAGCTCTAATAACTCTCTTTGCTCTAAGGAATAAGAGTAAAGAGACAACGTTGTGTCATTCTTTTTGTAAAAATACAAAGTAGAATTTTCAATAAGTATCGTATTTCCTAAAGCTTTGTTATCTAATTTATCTGAAACATCTATTAAAAATTGTTCTCCTGTTTCTATGTTTACACCGATTAGTCCAAAAACAGGTTGAGTTATTATTTCGTTTTCATCATATACTTCCGTTTCTGTTTGTGGAACATCAAGAGTTACACGGTAAACTAAAATTTTTGAAGAATGGATATCATTTCCTGCATTCAGTAATTCAACATATTGAATTTCTTTGTCTTTTGAATCCACTAAATCCATTTTAATTTTTTCATCTTTTTCAATTTTCTCATTTGGCAAATCGATTGAATACAAATGCTGCTCATCTTGTCCGTTTTCGCTATTTATTGAGTACCCATTTGTCACCACAATTAATTTATTATTGGCAACTTGAACGTCTTCAATATACATTGAAAAGTAATCCGTTGCTTTAGGAAAATCTACTGAAAAAGAAATCACATCATTTGTTTTTTTGTCCAATACTTCAATAAGAAATTTTGAATCTTCAGTAACAGCCGACATGGAATCTAACGTTATATCTGCATAAGCTAATATAGAATCGTCTTCAAAATAATTGGCTAATTGTGGTTCTTTTCCACGCATAAAACTCCGATATTTTTTTTGCAATTGAGTCATTTTTTCATTGCCGTTTACACTACCCTGTAGTTGATTTAGATAAGGCTGAGTTGAATAGTAAGTTGTAGCCTCGTTCGCAATTTCTACTTCTGTTCCTATTCCATAAAGATTATTTTCATAGTAATACCCTTCTATGGTCATATCCTCTATTAATGTTTTGTCGCCACTTTTTGCTGAGACTGAAAATTGTGGTCTTGTCTCTCCCGTAAAAATAGGTTGAATATAATAAATACCAATTGAAAGAACAGCTAATCCTGCAATGATGCCTAATTTTCCATAACGTTTCATACTCTCTGCCTCCTCTTAAACTGTTACTTTTTTATTCAATAAGTAATGACTCATCCAGCTACTTATCGCAATAACAAGTACCCCTAGAATAATCTCGGTGATAATGATTTCATTTGGATAAAGCCAGTTTAAACCGACTATATCGTTAGCAATAACTGGTGATAAAAACACAAGAAATAAAACAATACTAAAACCTATTCCCATCATTATTCCTTTTAATCGGAAACTTCTCTCAAATAAGATTGTTGTGTAGGTTAAGAAGAGCAGTATAAATCCTGTACCATAGTAGATGATAAAAGATAGAAATGATTGTGGCATAAAGAGAGAAAGATAATAAGATAGTTCACTTAATTGTTGCAGCGATAGATCTAAGCGAATATCACTTGCAACTAACAGCTTTAATAGTTGACTTTCAACAATTAGTAATATGAGTTGAATAGAAACTAATCCAAAAATCATTAAAGCTATGGTTGTGATTTTAGACCAGAAGATAGTCATACGAGACGTTGGCAGCATCAATAACCGATAAATAAATGTATTCTTCCCCATCCACTCAACGTACCAGATATAAAAACTATAGAATAACACAGCCGTTACACTGATAAGAATAGGCAATAAAAACCAAATATTATTAACTACCCAAAACATGCTCATTTCACCTGTTTCACTTAAAAATTGAGTTTTTGGTATTTTATTTTGATAAACTGCTTCATTTAATTGATTTATGTAATTTTTAGACTCTATAAAAACTGCAATAAGTTGCGATACAATAGTTAACCCAATTAAAGAAACATACAGTTTTATGCAACGGTTAAATTCAAAATTTACTAGTTTTAGATAATTTTTCATGGCTGGAACACCTCTCTCATAACATCAACAACAGACTTTCCTTCTTCTTCGCGTACTTGTTCTGCATTAAATTCTTTCAATACTACACCTTCATCAATCAACACAACTTTATCAATCAAATGCTCAATATCATTAATTTCATGTGTCGTTATGATAACTCCGCGATCTTCAATCAAGTGGCTTGTAAACACATTGGCAATCTGTTCTCGGCTAAAAATATCGATTCCAGAAAAAGGTTCATCCATTAATAAATAATCAACGTCTAAAGCCAAACCTAACATCAAATTCACTTTAGCCGTATTTCCTTTAGAAAGGGTAGAAATTTTATCCTCTTTTGTTAATTTAAAAAAGCCTAGTAATTCTTCAGCTCGTCCTTGATTCCACGATTGATAAAAATTTTGCATAAACTGCATGGCTTGTTCAATTCTAAAACCTGGCAGCATAGTCATTGTATCGGGAATAAATGTGATCTTTTCATAAATTTTTTTATTTATCTTCTCTCCGTCAATCAGAATCTCACCGCTGTTCATTGGAGTTAAATTCATGATTCCATTTAAGATAGTCGTTTTACCCACGCCATTAATGCCGATGATACAAGTGATTTCGCCTTTATTGGCTGTAAACGAAATTCCTTTCAAAACTTTTTTTCGGCCAAATTTTTTCGTGATTCCTTTTACTTCAATCATTTTATTCCTCCTGATTCAGCAACATATTTTTCTTTGATTAACCCTATGACTTTATCTAGCGGTACTTGAATCGGTCGAATCGCAGATACAAAAGAAGAAACAGCTTCTCCCAACAATTCATCTTGGACGGCTCCCAAAACACTTCGATTTTCTGAAATTTTACTTGGTGAATTGCTTTCTGTATATATTAAGCCTTGTTCCTCCATTTCCTTATACGCTCGCTGGGCTGTATTCGGATTGATTTTTAACTGACTGGCTAGCTCCCGTCTAGACGGCATTTCTTGACCCGGCAATAATTTTCCTGCTGCGATTTCTTCTTTAAAATGTCGAACAACTTGTTCATACAGCGGATCTCGTTTATTAAAATTAACGTTCATAGCAGCCTCCATTTTGATTTCATTTTCTTGCGACTGTATTAACCGGTTAATACGCACTAGGTAAAAAAATGCGTATTAAATGATTCCTACATCTCTCTGCTGTATTATATCCTTCATACACTTTTATTGTCAATCACTTTTTTGTTTTGGAATAATGATGGTTTAACTTCAGACGGTTTCTAGGCAACTCAGTAAATGGATGGCTCTCCACAAGCAAACCCGTCTATTCCAAAAAAAATTTCATTTTATTCTTATAATCACCATTTGACGAAGATTCGCTTTCTTTCACTCAAAAAGAAACCAGGAAAGACTAATCAATCTCACTGGTTTCATAATTTTATTTAGTTGATTATTCCTTATATGGAGGATCGTTCTTATTCCATTCTTCTTATCTTTTTGCTACTTCCAGCATGATTTACTTTTGAATAGTTAATCTTCTTTCTTTTCACCTTTATTGTATAACACAAAACCTAAGACAATCAGTATTATGCCAATTCCTAAAATGAGTATGCGGTGCTCGTTTAGGCCTGTGAGCCCCAATATAATGGCAACAAATCCGATTGTCATCATAAACAATCCATTCTTCAGCATGATTCCTCATCCTCGCTATTTTGTATTTCATTCTTCAGTCTATAATTGACTATTCTTCTTCACATATCTATTTTCATCAATATGAAAGCGTGTGTCAAATTTTTGGTCTTGTTTTGGAGGATAATACATAAATAACGCTTCCACTTTATTTCAGGTTGTGCTATCATACGAAAAAGCTTACCAATTCTCGTTACATACCCTTGCCTCGTCAGCTTGTTCAATAGCATATTCCTTTGTTTCTTTACTAAATCTTGTTACACTAATGTTAACAAGTTTGACTAAATTGGAAATGAGGTAGTTCGATGAAACAGTTAAAGGTGAGCCATTATTCCAAGTGGACATATTTCATTCTTATCCTTACTCTTTTTCTTGCTGGATCAATGAGTACTGGCTGTGGAGCAACTGCTAATCACAGTGCAGATAGCAGTTCTACTCAACAAAAAGAGTCCCTTTCTGCTTCTAAATCTGATACCGCGGTAGCTACACCAGTCGAATCGACCATTATAAAAGAAGATGATGGTGTGATTACATTTGATGATTTCAAAGGGTATTGGGCTACTTTTGATTCAAAAGATTCTGTTCCTTTTCAATCGAAAATTGGAAAATATACGGTTGCAATAACAGATGACTCCTTTATTCCAGGTGAGTGGGGAACAACTTTAGGCGGTAGTGATATCCTTGGTTATACAATTGAGGGATCTATGCTAACATTAGAACTTTATACACCTGATTCAGTTTTAGAAGGTGCAGATGAGACCTATTTATTGACACTAGAACTTGTAAAAAAAGACGGTCTGTTTGTTTTAAAATCAGCTAACGGATCAGTTATTTTTTACCCTGTTACTTCCCAAGAATTTCTAGATGCTGGTTGGAAGATACCTAGCGATAGCTTGTAGAATAGGTTAGCTTTCAGCTTAGTTTTTAAATTATCATTAAAAAAAAGACTAGGACAAATACATTTCTGTATTTGTCCTAGTCTTTTTTTGCTTTATTCGACTTCTTTGTTTTTTGTTTTTCTTCGTGCACCCTTATTTTTATCTACTTTTTTGCGGTGTTTCTTCTTTTTCTTAACAGGTTCGATGATTTCTTTTTTAGTTGCCTCAACGATTGGTTTAATCGTCTTTTTCACTTTAACAGGTGCTTTTACTGCTTCAGAGGTTTCCGGCTGTTCCTCAGCTAATGGACGCTCTTTCACAATTTCTCCACCATACAAGTAGACTTGGTTCAATTTGATTTCCAATGAAGAAATTAATTTTTTGAATTCTCTTAATTCACGTTCATTAACCAAGGTCAAAACAGTTCCAGTTTTCCCCATTCGCGCTGTACGACCTGAGCGATGAATGTAACTTTCTTTCGTTTGTGGAACATCGTACTGGATTACGTATGGCAAGTCTTGAATATCTAATCCTCTAGAACCTACATCCGTCGTTAACAATAATTTGATTTTGCCATCGCGAAATTGTTGCAAAGCTTGTTTGCGCTCTGTTTTGTATTTTTCACCGTGTAAAACAGCTACAGAGATGCCTTCGTAATTTAATTTCTCAAAAGCTAATGTTAAATTGGCTACATTGTTTACAAAAACAAGCCCTCTAAAATCTTTCATATGCGTCAACCGTCTAAGCGTCTCTACTCTTTTACGTGTAGGTGTTTCAATATACGCGTGAAGGACTTCACCTTTAGACTGATCCTCTTCTGTTGCATCGATCCATTCCGGTTCTACATTAAACCATTTGGCTAAATCTTGCATCAATTCATTGCTGGTAGCTGAAAAGAAGCCCATTTGGCGTTGCCCAGGCATTTTATTGACTAGCTTTCTTACCGTTGCCAATTGTTCTTGTTGTAGTAGTTGATCTGCTTCATCCAAGATAACCGTTTGTACTGTATGCAATTTCAATTTTTTTGTCTCAGAAATTTCAAAGATTCGTCCAGGAGTACCGACAATAATTTCTGGTTTTTCTTTCAATTTATCCAACTGGCGGTTTAAATTGGCTCCACCAATAATTGTCTGACTGTTTAAGCCTAGTTGGCTTGCCCACTCTTGGACTACTTCTCCCACTTGAATCGATAATTCTTGTGAAGGTGTCAAAATAACTACTTGGACACCAGCTTTTGGTTCAACTCGTTCTAAAGTTGGAAGTGTATAGGCTACTGTTTTACCAGTTCCTGTAGGTGAGATACCCACCACGTCTTTTCCTGTTTTTAGCGGTTCATAAACTTTTTCTTGAATAGCAGAAGGTTCTTTATATGCTAATGCTTCCCAATGCTGTTTAAATGCGGGTAAACTGTTTTCTATCATCATTTAGTCCTCGTTTCTTTGCGTACCTGTTGCTGTCAAGCTCTATCATATCAAAATTATACCTTTTCAGCTAACTTTTCTACTGTTATTTTTTTATTCCACAAAATTAAAAAAGGAAACTCGAATAAATTATTCGGGCTTCCCTTTTAATGAATGTTTCTTTATTTTTCATCTGCCGCAAAAACAATGCCAGCATCTTTACGTAAATCTGTCATCACTTGATTCACTTCTTGGCTTAGTGTCAACCATTCCTTATATTCCTTTTGTTTAGCAATATCATTAGGGGAGTTGATCACATCTGCAAAGTCTTTCGCTTCATCCATCATTGGATTCTCAGAAGCCTTTTGAGCAATGCTTTCTTTCAATTTAGTTTTGCCATTAATCACTTCAATCGTTGTGATCGATTCAATGCTGTCCATCGATAGTGTTTTATTCAAACCATAAATTTCAGCTGGCAAGTAAGAATTCACCATTTTACCGGCTAGTATAGTTACATCAAATCCTTTGTAGCGTAAGATGATGGTTCCCTTTCCATCGACTCCTGTAGCAATTTTCGTACAGAAATAATGGCTAGTTTCCGGCATACCGAACCATGAAATGGCAGCGTATAACGGATAAACACCTAAATCGGCTAAAGCTCCACCTGAATAATTTAACGAGAAAATATTTGGTTCTTCGCCATTTAAAACTGCGTCATATCTAGAAGAATATTTCATATAGGCAAAGGTCGCTCCTTGAAGACTTTCAATCGATTTCACTTCTTTTTTTACAATTTTAAAGTTTTCTTCATGAACATGACGTGCCGCTTCAAATAAAAACACCTTATTATCTTCAGCTACCTGAGCTGCAGCGACCCACTCACGCGGATTAGAAAAAATAGGTTTTTCTACAATAACATGCTTACCTGCGTTCATTAAGGTAACGGCTTGTTCATAGTGCATGCTATTAGGTGACGCAACATATACCACATCAATATCTGAGTTTGTAGCAAAGGCTTCTAAACTTGTTTCAAAAACAGTTGCACGATAAGGTTCTCCAAAAGCTTTAGCTTTTTCAAACGATCTTGAATACACGCCGACTAATTGATACTCTTGCGTTGCGATTGCTGCATCTACAAATTGATTCGTGATCCAATTTGTTCCGATAATTCCTAAATTTAACATCCTATCAACCTCACTTAATAAAACATTCACACGTCAAGTGCAAGCGCTTTTTCTTTTATCATACCATAGTATTCCCTTTAATTGAAATGAGAGTAAGCATTTAACCAGCTTTTGCCATTCTCTTTGGTCTGTTTGATATCGGATAAGCAATCTTGAATATTTTTCCAGTTCCGTTCATTTGGAGCATACTCTATGCCGATGATTGGGATGTCTTTAGCAATCTTTTTCTTTACTACTTCTACTTGAGCATCGGTCACGACAATTTGTATTTTTGTGTTCCCAACTTTTCCCTCTGCACTACTATAGCACACTAGCTCATTAGGAAAAAAGCTCTTTAAAATTTCAGCTAAAAATAATTCATGTGTTTCACCAAATTGAGAGATAAGCAAAACACTTATTTTAGTTTGTAATTCTATGATTTGATTTGTTAACCCTTTCCAATTGATAATCATTAAATATAAAAATTCACTAATATCTTCGTTTTCTCTTGGAAACCATTCATCATTAGCCCAGTTCTCTAGTTCAGCAATAGCCAACATTATAAATGAATGATAGATATTATCTATATGCTGCAAGGTAATTTTTGTTCGATTAACAAGAAAATAATCCTGCCCTTGAAATTCTCTTTTATACACAATATGATGAAAAATAATTTGTTGTAATTCAATTTTATTGGACAAAACAAATTTATTTTTTTCAGAAAAATGAGTTAAAAACAAGCCGACTTGCTGGTAGACTATGACTAGTTCTTTAGATAGATGGCTTGTTTGGATATTTGGCCTCAAAAATTGATTGATAAAACAAAATCCTATATAATAAATTTCTTGCTTAGGTATATGAAAGGGCAATTCATTTAGAAGTTCTTCTATACTGTCTAAAATGTTTTTCTCTATTTTCATGGGCGGCGTATACGTTTCCAACATATGGCCATTACTAATGCGTTCGAGGTTAATCAGTAAATAAAAAGAAAGTTTATTTCCCATGATATCTGATAGCGCTATGTTCATTTTTTTTGCGAATTTATGTACAATTTGTTTTACTTCATAAAAATTAGGGTGTCCCGTTACATCTATTTTGACACCGTATTTTTCCCAGAAAAAAATACTATAAAAGTAACGTATTTGTTTCTCGGGACCGACAATTGCTATAGGATTTTTTTGAATACTTAATTTATATTGGTCAAGAAATAAATTAATCTGTTTTATGCTGCGTATAATAGAAGATGTACTAGTAAATAATTTTCCAGCATAATCATCTATAGAGTAGTGAGTTTCATTATATAAACACTCTAAAAGTTGGAAATTTAAATTTTTAGCTAAAATTTCTTGATAAACACTTTCCATTTGAAAGGTCGTTGGTGCAATTAATTTTACACCACGGTGGTTGGACGTAACTAGTTTAATAGGAAGGTGAGCAGATGTATTGTAGTAGTGTATGTCTGCTTTAACACTACGAACAGAACAATTTAAGCAAAAAGCAATCTCTTCAACAGTCCACCATTCGTCACTAGCATTTAATAATTCAATTAATTCTAAGCGTCTTAATGAACTCGAATCCATCAATAATCTCATGGCACTAATCACTCCCACGTTTTTATTTCTATTCATTCGATTCAATCAATCAGATTTTTTTATTAAATAAAGAATCGTCTTCGCTACGAGACGATTCTTTTGAGGATACTCATAAAACGAGGTTTTTCCAAAGAAAATTACGTCTATCACAATTTGGCATGGGGGATTGTGAATAGATGGGGGTAAATGTAAATTGGATCAATGCAATTATTTAATTATAAAAACCAATCGTACAGATAAGTTTGCCAAACAAATCGTGGATATACGTGGTTATTTTTAAAGGAGAGAAATAAAGTTTAGGGTATTTAGACTAGACAATTATTGGGGTTTAAGGTAGGTATTTTTAATCCTCTAGAATTAGGGTATAGAATCCGATAGGGGTTCAGGCGGTTGGACAAGAAACGATGAAAGTCTAAACAATTGTTTATAATTACGTCGCATCACTCCTCTGAAAGTTAAGTAACACAAGTATAACAAACTCTAATCAAATTTTCATTTCAAAATATGCACTACAACAGGCAATTTATGATTAATTTTTTTTATTATTACCTAACTAAACAATTATCCTTAAAACTAAAAAACCAATGGATAGAATGTCTAAAAACATTCTATCCATTGGTCTTTATTAAAATTTATGCCTTAATTATCTGCGTCCTTGTTTCTTTTCACGACTTGTTCGAACTCTTAAGTTTCCTGCACGATAAGTCTCATTAGGATTTCGATCTCTATTTTGTTTGTCTAAATTGTTAATAGTATTCATATCCTCGTCTGATAACATAAAATCAAATACTTCGATATTCTCTTGCATCCGATCTTTATTACTAGATTTTGGAATCGGAATAACATCGCGTTGAATATCCCAACGTAAAGCAACTTGAGAAGCAGTCTTACCATATTTTTCACCAATGGTTGTCAAGTGACGTTCTTTACTGACATTCCCTCTTTTTAACGGACTATAAGCCATCGTCACAATATTTTCCGAATCACAAAAGTCATTTAAATCCTCGTTGGGATGTCCTGGATAAACTTCATACTGATTGACAGCTGGATTTACTTTTGCTTCTTTTAATAATTCAGATAAATCGCCTCTACTAAAATTGGAGACTCCAATTGATCGTGCTCTACCCGATTCATAGATGTCTTCGAGTGCTCTCCACGTATCTAAGTTTACTGCGTCATCTTTATCCGGCCAGTGAATCAGCAACAAATCAACATACGGTTGGTTTAACCGACTTAAACTTGCTTCAAAAGATTGGATAGCATTATCAAACCCAGCATCCGTTTTCCAGATCTTAGTAACAAGAAAGACTTCATCACGAGAGACACCTGAACTAACTGCGCGGTTGATTCCGCGTCCAACATCTTCTTCATTATCATATTGTGAAGCTGTATCAATTAATCGGTACCCTTTCATGATTGCTGCAAAAACGGCATCCTCAGCTTCTCTTCCTGTCATTCCGCTAGTTCCCAACCCAATTCCAGGAATTGTGTATCCGTTGTTTAACGCCATTCTGTCTAATAAGCTTACTACCATAGTTATCCGCCTCCTAAACTTTGTGTTACCTTTAGTTTAAACAACAGTAGGTAAAACTTCAAAAGAAAACACTTACAAATAAAAAAAAGACAACGCATGAGACACACAATAAGTTAACTATTGTTGTGTCACCACACTTGTCTTTTCAGTTAGGTATGATTTGTTTTCTTAATGTAAAATAATAACTACCATTTCTGGTCGATTGTTGACACGAAATGGGAAAGTAGAATTTCCAATTCCTCGGCTGACCATCATCCGATAAGCAGGCATATTGGGATCGTAATGAATCCCACTGGTGAATGCAGGTAGCTTCCCTTGATCTGGAGCAAACAAGCCACCTAAGAAAGGCAATCTAACTTGTCCTCCATGCGCATGGCCACTTAGCGTAAGCGCTGGAACACGCGTTAAATCCATTAAATATTCTTCAAACAATTCTGGATGGTGTGCCAATAAAATACGCGGCTTTGTACGCAGCGATTCTTCAATAGTCACCTCTCTCAAAATAGGTTTTGGCGTGTTCTCAAAATCTTCTTTCTCAGACAAACCCATAACGACGATTCCGTCGTCTCCAATTGGCAACCAATCCGCTTCATCAATCAATACTCTCACTCCAGCAGAAGTTAGAACCGTTTCCCACTTTTGCAAGTGACCTGACATTAAGTCATGATTTCCGGTCACAGCATAAGTTGGGGCGATCTCCACTAATGCCTTACAAAAAGATTCCAATTCTTTTTCTGGAAAATCACCACGTACATCTATCAGATCACCAGTCAATGCAATCATATCTGGGTTTTCTTTTGCGACTTTTTCAATTAACCGTTTTATAGAAACGCCTTGACGTGGAAAATGTAAATCGCTTAAATGAACAATTTTTGCTCCACTTAATTTTTTCCCTGTGAAAGGCAATTTAATTTCAACTTGCGTTCGTTGTAGCAGTGTATTTTGTAGATATAAATAAAGAACGATACTACCTATAATGGCTAAAAATAGACCAACTATTGTCCATCCTGACATGAATATTCCCCCTTGACCAAACCAAAACTAATTATTTTTACTTCCTACTCTAATGAATTGATTCGTCTAGTATACTAGTCTTGTCTTATTGTATCATAGATTCCTTGATAAAACGGTTACCACGAATGGTTATCCTCAAAAAAAATTCCGTTTCTTATGGATAACAGAATCGGAATTGATTTTTTTATTTAATTTGTGTAAACCATTTTAGTATTTGTTAATGTATCAGCTGTTACTGATTTAAACGAGTACTGTTCCTTGCCACTTTTAATCTCAAGCTCAATAGCTTGGATTTCCTTTTCAGCATTATAGGTCATTAATAAATCTATCAGTCCTTTTGATTGAGTTAATATAGTATCCACACCTAATCCTTCTTCAATCGTTAGTTGAATCGTGAGGACGCCGGTCACTAAGTCAAAATTATTCTGGCTGACATCCCATTGTTTAGAAAGAGCAGTGTCTGAAACAGTATTTGCATTGTGGTAAAAATTTGTGATTTTTACCCCTTCATCTGTTGTTTCAGCTTTATAATTTAGTTCTTTTTTCAAATCCGGTTCTTGCACAGAATCATAATAAGTTAAAATAGCCACTTCTTGACGTTTTTCTTGTTTCAAATTAACTGCTTCTTCTACTAGTTCTTTTTCAGTACTAGCTGAATCAGAAACAATTTCCAAAACTTCTTTCTTCACTACTTGTTCAGATGAAAAAGAAGTCTGATAGGTACTAACTGACTTAATGTAAACCGGATGAAGAAGACCTCTTAACAAAATTAAAATTAAACCACAAAGCAAAACTAAACTTAAATGAAGGTAAATTGCGTTCTTTTTATGTATATGAGTATACTCTGTGAGAGTGTAAAATATTTTGTGTAAATGAAAAAATCCATACAAAAAAGGAAGTCCCTTCTGTAGAATAAAGTTAACGACAACCAATTCACAGAAAAGAGGACTTCCCTATGAATGATTTTACTACAGAAATTGTGCAAACTCTAGTCACTAAAGGCGATTTAAATGAATTATTCCGTTCGCACTTAGAAAAAGCGATAAACACACTCCTACGGACTGAATTAACGGCTTTTTTAGATTACGAAAAATATGATCGCACTGGTTTTAATTCAGGTAATTCGAGAAACGGTTCTTACTTTCGATCAATCAAAACCGAATATGGTGAATTAACATTGGAAATACCTAGAGATCGTAATGGTGAGTTTAAACAACAAACTTTACCAGCCTACAAAAGAACAAACGATACATTGGAAACCACTATTATCCATTTATTCGAAAAAGGTGTTACGATGTCTGAAATTGCTGATTTAATCGAAAAAATGTATGGGCATCACTATACTCCACAAACCATGTCCAACATGACTAAAGTTCTGACTGAAGAAGTAAACGCCTTTAAATCCAGAGCCTTAAATGATAAGTATGTCGCTATTTTTATGGACGCTACTTATATTCCATTAAAACGCCAAACCGTATCCAAAGAAGCGATTTATATTGCCATTGGTATACGAGAAGACGGCACTAAAGAAGTACTGAGCTATGCGATTGCTCCGACTGAATCAACATACGTTTGGAATGAGCTGCTACAGGATATTAACTCCAGAGGAGTTCAAGAAGTCTTGCTTTTTATTACGGATGGCTTAAAAGGCATGAAAGATACCATCCAACAAATTTATCCTAAAGCAAAATATCAGCATTGTTGTATCCATGTATCTCGTAATATTGCTCATAAAGTACGTGTCAAAGACCGAAAAGAAATCTATGATGACTTTAAGGCTGTTTATCAAGCTAACTCAAAGGAAGAAGCGAATACATTCTTATCCTGTATGATTGAGAAATGGAAGAAAAACTATCCTAAAGTGACGCAGTCACTCATAGAAAACCAAGATTTATTGACTTTTTATGAGTTTCCACCCAGTATTCGTAGAACCATTTACTCAACCAATCTAATCGAGTCTTTCAATAAGCAAATTAAAAAGTACAGCCGCAGAAAAGAGCAGTTTCAAAATGAAGAATCACTAGAACGCTTTCTAGTCAGCATTTTTGATACATACAATCAAAAATTTCTAAACAGAAGCCATAAAGGTTTCCAACAAGTAACCGATACATTAGTTTCAATGTTTACTGAGTAACTAATTATTTTGCAGAAGGACGATTTATTTACACAAAATTATTGACGCTCCCAATTTGTTACAATTTAGTAATTAGGTACTTAACAAACAGTCGTTTATTAAGTTTCATTCATTAATCTCTTTTTTTGTTGTTGGATTAAGATATAGGTAGATAAGATAGACACCCATTAACGCGATAATTACTGCAAAAGCAATTGGCTTTTGTAAGAAGGTAATGACATATCCAAAATATGGGATTATCATTTTTTGAGTCCCTATGTAGGAGTCTTCTAGTACAAAACCTTGATCTTGGATGTTATTAGCATCTCCTTTTGTTACTAATCCTTCAGCTGTTCTGTCCACTACTCTGTGCGTAACAAGTTCTTGGTTGTATTGAAACGTAATAATATCATTTTTCTTCACATTATCATAAGGTTCCATTTCGTCGATGATAAAATCACCTACTGCTATTTTAGGTTCCATACTTCCGCTGACGACAGTATATCCTTTGTATCCAAACAATCCGCTGCTGTCAGGAGCAGAAAAGAAGCTGATTCCAGCAATGATTACAAAAATAAGAACAACAACTACTGCTATAGTTGCTCCAATAGTTTTTACTATTTTCATGATTTAATTCCTCACTATCTTTAAACTGATTTAAAGATAGCATATCGCTAGTATAAAATCTAGATTATATCATTTATAATTAAACAAAAATCATTTATTTATTTGTAAAATACTTTATCAACTAAGCATCCATTGTATTCATTTTGCAATTGATTTTTAGATAAATTAGGTCGTACGACATACAGAGATTGAGAAGTATGATAAGCATTTGTTAAACCAAGCTTAATGCTTTCAGATAAAGATTCTCCCTGTAGACGATTAAATACCAATCCCGCACAAAAAGCTTCATTCATTCCCCATGTATAATGGTCATTTTGTTCGCTTGAGTAATTAAAAATATGGATACCCTCTTTTTGAGATCCATACGCAATTTTGGTGCTTCCTTTAGAAATGAAAACGTGATCAGGTCCTTTTCCATTATTCAACCATTTTTTCACAGCATGTATTAACTCTTCATCAGTTTTAATACTCATGTTAAAGTGAGCTTCCGATTCACTGGTTTTCGTAATCAGCATTTTTATTCCATTTAAATAGTTTGGAAGATTCGATAACTTTTGAACAGATACAGTTAATAGCACAATAGGGACATCATATTTAACAGCAAAACTAGTCAAAAATTCAGTTGTTTCCTTAGGGCAGTTTAAGTCGATAATGATGTACTTTGAGCGTTTTAAGACAGATAAGTGTTTATTGATCCAATCAGGAGTCATTTTCTCAAAAATATCCACTTCAGCTAAACCTAGAACCATTTCCCCGTTCTCATCGATTACTTCCATAAATGTTCCAGTAGGACATCCTTCTATTGTATCGACAGCTTTAATATTCATAAAATGTTCCGAATGACTTTCAATCATCTTCCATTCTGAATCATTCCCAGCAACCGAAAACAACATTACTTTTTCTTCTAGACGACCTAAATTTTCAGCAACATTACGTGCTACTCCCCCAACATTAGTCCTTGATAGTACATTATTTGATGTTCCTTGAATTAAGGTATCCTTGACTAGGTATCGGCGATCAATATTTGCTCCACCAATGCAAATAATAGGTTCTTCATCATTTAACACGTATGCCTTTCCCAACAAATAATCTTTTCTTACAAGTCCTGAAATGAGATTTGCTGTAGCGGAACGGGACAAACCAATCATATTTGCCAATTCTAGTTGTGCTATAAATGGATTCTCGCGTATCGTTTCTAAAATCAATTTTTCCTTTTCATTAAGGCTCATTGTATGTTTTCCTTCCTGAGTTGCATTTTTTGGCTGCTGATCAATTATTAGTTACATTAACTCATTAATGATCTGAAATTGATAATTTATTTTTTTGTAAGTATAGAACTGTTTCTTGATCAGATTTTGTGTTTAATGCATAATTTTCTTTGTACTGCTCGTGCCCTTTCCCTAATAATAAAACCCAGTCGCCTGATTGGGCATTTTCAATAGCTGTTTGAATAGCAATTGTTCGGTCCATAATGATACTTGTTGAATCTTCTACTTGGCATTCTTTTTGAATCATTACATAATCTTCGTATAATTTATCAATCGATGAACCAAAAAGTTCTGTTACGGTTAGAATAGACGAGTTGCTCAAGCGAGTCACATTTTCAAGCATTGCTTTTCGCTTAGACGTATCACGGTTACCTGCAAATCCAAATACTGTGATAACATGATTTGCTCCATTAGTGATTGCTGTATTGATTGCTATTTCTAGAGCATCCGGTGTATGCGCATAATCGACAACTACTGTGACTCTATTTTCTAAATAAAAGAGTTCAAATCGTCCTGAAATACCTGTGAAGTCTGACATATACGGTTCAATCTTTTCATACGGAACGCCTAACTCGTGGGCTGCACAGCTGGACATAGTCAAATTATACAAGTTATGCATTCCTGGTAATGGTGTACGTAGATTATACCTTTTAGTTTTATGCATTACTAATACACTGTTTAGTTTTTTACTTAAAATTTGACTATCGTTAGATGACTGTTCGCCCACTGTTAGAATCTTTTTACCTTCTGCAGTCAAACGTTCGATTAGTTTTATCCCCCAACTATCATCACTATTAATGATTGCTGTTCCATTTGGTTTAAGCTTTTGAAACAATAACGCCTTGCATTCAAAATATTCTTCCATAGTATTATGATAATCCAGATGATCATGCTGTAAATTATTAAATAGAGCATAATCAAATTGAATTCCTTCTAAACGATCTTGTTCCAGTCCTTGAGAAGAGACTTCCATAACAACAACTTGATCTGTTGATGCCACTAATAATTGATTGATTGTTTTCGCATTAGGGGTTGTATTAATCGTTTGAATTTTTTTACCGTTGATTTCATTATAGATGGTGCCAATCGAGGAAACACTATAACCTTGTTTTTCTAATAGATGTTTAATAAAAAAACTAATAGTGGTTTTGCCATTTGTTCCAGTAATTCCTATCATAATTTTATCTTTTGAGGGGTCTCTATAAAATAATTTCGCGACTTGCCCTAGAGCCTTTCGGGCGTTTTTTACTTTTAGATAAGGAACTTCTAAATCCATAAGTTCATTTTCTCCGATAATTAAAATAGCTCCATTAGTAATTGCTTGCTGAATATAGATATGTCCATCTTTTTTATATCCTTTTACTGCAATAAAAACATAGCCCGGTTTGATTTCATTTGAATTATCAGTAATTCCCTTCACTTTTAGTGACTGATCCAAGGTGTCGCTGTATTCTAAATGACCCATTGTTAGTATATCTGTAATTTTCATTGTGATCAGCTTCCCCTCTTTTCCTTTGATAGGAAACAAAGCAAATTTATACGATTACGTATGTTTAATCATTTTCATCACAAAATAGTTTTTTGGTTAAATTATCCAGTAGATATTCATTATCTTAACCTAGATAGCGCTTTATTTCAATTTACTTACCTTTGTTTAATTAAAAAATAACAAATTACTCAGGTTTCCATTCTGAGTTGATCGAATTAAGGCTCGTTACATCAACTCAAATGGGAATCGAGTCTGAGTTGATCGAACTGAGGCTCGTTACTTCAACTCAAATGAGAATTGGTGCTGAGTTGATTGAACTAACGCTCGTTGTGTCAACTCAGATGACAATCGAGTCTGAGTTAGTCGAACTAATGCTCGTTACGTCAACTCAAATGGGAATCGGTGCTGAGTTAATCGAACTAAGGATTGTTACATCAACTGAGATGGCAATCGAGTTTGAGTTAATCGAACTGAGGCTCGTTACGTCAACTCAGATGGGAAGCGGTGCTGAGTTAATCGAACTAACGCTCGTTACGTCAACTCAAATGGGAAGCGAGTCTGAGTTGATCGAACTGAGGCTCGTTACTTCAACTCGAATGGCAATTGGTGCTGAGTTAATTGAACTAACGCTCGTTACGTCAACTCAGATGGGAAGCGGTGCTGAGTTAATCGAACTGAGGCTCGTTACTTCAACTCGAATGGCAATTGGTTCTGAGTTAATTGAACTAACGCTCGTTACGTCAACTCAGATGCCAATCGGTGCTGAGTTGATCGCAAATTTTTATTTAGCCTTTGTCAATTTAATATCAATAAAAAAACACAAAGAAGATAAAGCATCTTTTTTGTGTTTTTTTATTTTTATATGGAGCTAAACGGGAAGTTCCGCATCCTTTAGTTGAGCTGCGAGTCCCAGTCATTTTGCAAAAAAGATAAATCTCGCCGAAGATGAAACATCTTCTCTGAGATTTCCTGTTTTTACTGCATGTCTTTCAGGGACTCTCCGCATCCTTTAGTTGAGCTGCACTTCCCAGACACTTGGCTATTTTCTTGAATTGACGCAATGCGCGGGATGCTCTTGCTTTCAATTCCGGAAAATCGCTGCGTGTCTAAACGGGAAGTTCCGCATCCTTTTAGTTGAGCTGCACTTCCCAGACACTTGGCTATTTTCTTGAATTGACGCAATGCGCGGGATGCTCTTGCTTTCAATTCCGGAAAATCGCTGCGTGTCTAAACGGAAAGTTCCGCATCCTGGTTTCTAGTTGAGTTTCGCACACCAGACTTTCGGAAAAAACGTAAACTCTACGAGGATGGAACATCCTCTGCGGGTTTCCTAGAACGTCGCTTCGCTTCTCTCTTGAAGTCGCTGTAAAGATGAAACATCTCAACAGCGACTAAATGTTTTTCTGTCAAGTCTAAACGGTGTGCTACACATCCTTCTAGTTGAGCTGCGAGTCCCAGTCATTTTGCAAAAAAGATAAATCTCGCCGAAGATGAAACATCTTCTCTGAGATTTCCTGTTTTTACTGCATGCCTTTCAGGGACTCTCCGCATCCTGGTTTAGAACAATCCTCTTGTGTTGGTTACGTCCATTGTGAAGAGGACGCCGTTTCCGGGTTGTTCGATTTTTAGTGCATTGCTGATGGATGCGACCACGGCATCTGTGGTGTGTTGTTCTGTAAGGATCATCACGACTTCTTTTTCTGGTTCAATATCCATTGAGAAAAGTCGGCTTGTTTCGTGGCTACCTGAACCACGAGCATTAATGACTGTTCCTCCTTGAGATCCAGCTGCAACAGCAGCATCAATCACTTCTTCTGCTTGTCCACGATCTACAATCGTAAAAATAGCTTGATGCATAATATCCTCAACCTTTCTGCCGTGAGCATCTGTATTGTAGATGCAATTTCGGTTTCCTAATAAATTCGCGATAGGAATCGTAAACGCAATTCCTCGATTTCTTTTTTTCAATTGTAATTTCTCTGTTAAGGCATCTAATGCTGTTTCAGCAGTTTCTTTGCGTGCAGCCATGATTAAAACTTCTTTTTTGACGTCTTCTAGTCCAAAAAATTTCAATGCTGAATTAGACGCTGTACCTAAACCTCGAAAAACCGTTCCTCCTGATACGCCATTCTTTTTAGCAATTTGCAGAGCCTTACTACCTGTCCCGCTATTCACTACTAAAAATAACAAATCATAATCCATACCTTCAATAATCGTGTTACTCATTCGATTGGAGTCCTCCCTTACGAGATTTAATTTTAAACATTATACCAAGTATTTCTAACGTGATGATTGGCATCATAGCCACCATTGCAATCATACCAAATCCATCTAATAAGACATTTGCTCCTTCAATCGATTCAGCTGCTCCTTGTACAAATGCTAAAATGAAGGTTGCTGTCATAGGTCCTGAAGCTACTCCACCAGCATCAAATGCCATCCCGACAAACATTTTGGGCGTAACATACATTAATCCAATGGCCAAAATATAACCTGGTAAAATGAAATGCCATAATTGTAAACCTGGAATTAAGATACGAATCATTGATAAAAGAACCGCTAATCCAACACCAATGGATAGTGCCGTTAAAACTACTTTTCTTCTAACATAACCATTTGTGACATCTTCAATTTGATGTGTTAAAACATAAACAGCCGGTTCAGCCAATATGGTTACAATTCCTAATACAAAGGCGACAATTAACACATAAATGCTGTTGTCTAATGCAGCTACAGTATATCCTACCACACTTCCAACTTCCATGAAACCAGCATTTACTCCAACTAAGAAAATAACTAAACCAACAAAAACATAGAAGGCTCCTTTTAGAATTTTCGTTAATTTTTTCTTTGATAATTTCAAGAAAAAGACTTGGTAAATCAAGAAAATACTGACAATAGGTACTAAAGCAATTAAGATTTCTTTTGTAATAGTAGGAAAATGATGAATAAATGGTTCAATCACCGATTTAGATCCTGTTAGATCTACTGCTAAACTTCCTGAAATCTCATCTTGTCCACCAATAATATTCATCAACATCACAGCTATAATGGCTCCTGAAGAAGAGATAGCTACTAAACCAAAACTATCTTTTTCAGATGCTTTCCCATCTTTTTTCAAAGTTGATACTCCTAATGCTAACGACAACATGAATGGTACTGTTAAAGCACCTGTAGTAGCTCCCGAAGCATCAAACGCCATTGCTAGGAATTCATTTGATGTAAATAGTGCTAGTAAGAAAATAACGAAATAGATCCCAGTCAATAATTTATATAAGGGAATATTAAACACGATTCGTAATAAACCAATGGTCATCATGACTGCGATCCCAATAGAAACATAAATCAATATGCTCATATTGTCGATAACGCCTCCGGTAACATCCGCAATCTGATTAGCTAAAATATGCAAATCAGGTTCAGCGATTGAAATAAAGAATCCCAACACAAGACCGGCGATAACGACGACCCAAACTTTATTGCTCTTGGCGACTCCTTTTCCTAAATTGGTTCCAATGGGGGTAATTCCTATATCCGTTCCTAATAAGAAAATGGCTAACCCAATGACCACAAACAAAGCACCTAATAAAAAGCGCAACAATAAACTAGTCTCAAGCGGTGCTATGGTAAAATTCAGTATTAAAACGATCACAACGATCGGCAATACTGACAGTAAGACTTCTTTAAATTTTTCTGTAAGTATATTCAAATAAATGACACATCCTTTCTAACTTTGATCATGATGCCTTTACCTGATGAGAGTTGCTGAAGAAAACAAAAAGATGAATAATTGAAATTAAACCCTTCTTTTTTGACCGCTCAAAGCCCTATTTTTCTAAGCTGAACTTAATTTTTTGCTTTCATCAACCATCCATGCAAGTACCTGCTTCATTACCTATCTTTAATTGTACCATAAGATTTCCTAGAATTAAAATCTGATTGCCTGTTTTTACGGTTGTATGACAAATAGAGTTGGTGCATCAACCTAAAATTTCTTCTGGAATGAACGGGTTTGCTTATATAGAGCCAAGCTTATAATCTTCAGGCTTACAAGCAACCCTATTCCTCCAAAAATTTTGTATAATCAATTTTAGAAATCTACCAACACTAAAAATTATAGAACCATTTTTACTTATATCTACTGTTGGATAAGTGATTTGTTTAAACAGAAAAAAGACGAACCTCTACTAGTAGAAGTTCGTCTTTTTCATATGCTTATTTTATAAAGTTGGTCCTTGATCGTTTGTTGATTTATTTTCTTTTTCCATCTTTTTATCTAATTTTGCTAATTGACTTTTAGCAAAGTCGCGTCCGCCAACACCAAATGCAATTGCAAAGGCAACTGACAAAGCTCCTAAGATTAAGATGAAGGCTAAGTTAACAATACTTGTAGCAAATTGTAATTGATTTAAAGCCATAAATACTGATAAAACAATTAAGATGTATTTCAAAATTTCACCAGCAAATTTATTGCCAGTAGATTTTGAAATGAACCCGCCTAATGCAGTTCCGCCTACAACACCAATTCCTAAAATAATCAATGCGCTAAGAACAAGTGGCAAGTACGCGATCACTGCTGCACCAATAGAATTTAGAACTTCTAAGTTTAAAACATTTAACGCTTCAACTACGAAGAATACACTGATAACAACTGTAACTGTTTGTCCAATAATTTTAGCTAAATCAAAATTCATATTTCCTGAATTTTTTACATATTTAGTTAAATCATTGATACCAGAACTTGAAAGTAAATCTGTTAACAAATTACCGACAAATTTAGCAATAGCAACCCCAACAGCTAATAGAATTACAGCTACAATAATATTAGGAATAGCAGCTAGAACTTGATTCAATACACCAACAATTGGGCGTGAAATAGAATCAATATTCAACGTTTCTAAAGCAATGGTTACGATTGGAATTAAAACAACAATATATGCAAGGTTTCCTAAAACTTTAGCCATTGTACTCTTTTGGCTAGCAGAAGGTGTTGTATTAGCATCTGAACCAGGGCTAGTGAATTTTGAAACCCATTTATCAACATTTAGAGTTAATGCTAAGTTGTAAACAAGATTTTTAACAAAGCGAGCAACGAATACTCCAACTGCTACAATTACTGCTGCAGCAAATAAGTTAGGCAAGAAGTTTAATGCACTATCAAACATATTTGAAATTGGTTGTGCAACTGCATCTAATCCTAACATACTTAAAATACCTGGTAAGAACAATAGCCAAATTAAGAAATAAAGTACTTGTGCTAAGGAATCAATGGTAGTGTCCGCTTGTTCTTGAGAGTTTGTTACACCCCATTTTGTTAATAGTCGACCAAATCCGGCTGCTTTCAACCCTTTTTGGACAGCTTTTTTAACTAGTGTAGCTACAATCCAAGCCAGTAATAATAATAAAATTGCTCCTAATAATGTTGGCAGAAAATCAAAAAATGAATTTAATCCTGAGTTAACTGAATCTGTTACATTGTCCATACTTTACATCTCCTTTTTTTTTAATTAATATCTTTACATTTATTAGTATAGCGGATGTAATTTTTTAAAGAAAATAATATGCACCATCTATTTCACTTTTTTACACATTAATCGTTTAATACTTACTCTACCACTCTTTAACTCATTTATTTCATTGACTAAAAATACATTCATTGTTATATTTTTAGGAGTATCTACATAAATAAAATAAGAGAAGGTGCATGATGATCAAAAAAAATCGGCTTGAAACAGAATCTATTCCAAGATTATTAGCAGAATTTTCGATACCGGCAATTATTGGGATGCTGGTTAATGCAATTTACAACATTGTGGACCGAATCTTTATTGGAAATGATCCAGTATTAGGATCTTTAGGACTAGCTGCCGTTTCAATTACTTATCCTGTAACATTGGTTTTATTGGCATTTGCCCTTATGGTAGGTGTCGGAGGATCAACTCGTTTCTCTATTAGCTTAGGTAGAAAAGAAACTGAAAAAGCTAAGTTCTTTTTAGGAAATGGAGTTACGCTAGCTATTCTTGCTGGACTATTGTTTATGATTTTAGGAAATACCTTTATTGAACCTATCTTGCGTTTACTAGGTGCAAGTACAGCTGTTCTTCCATATGCAAAAGATTATTTGAGCGTTATTTTATATGGAGCTGTTTTTCAAAGTGTCGCTATGGCATTGAATAACTTCTCAAGAGCGGATGGAAACCCTCGCGTTTCTATGGTCAGTATGATGATTGGTGCTGGATTCAACATCGTATTTGATTACATTTTCATCGTTCAACTCGGTTGGGGTATGAAAGGAGCAGCATATGCTACTATTGGCGGACAGTTTCTTTCAATGATCTGGCAATTAACCTATTTCTTGGGACCTAGAGCAAATATCAAATTGGTTTTCCAAAACATGAAGTTAAAAGTTGCCTATGTAAAAGATATCTTAACAACCGGTATACCGGCATTCTTATTGCAAATCGCAAATAGCGTACTGAATATTGTCATCAATGCTAGTTTAGTTACTTATGGGGGCGACATTGCGATATCAGTTGCTGGTATCATTACTAGTGCAACAACTATTATTATTATGATGGTTTCAGGATTGGTTCAAGGTCTACAGCCTATTATTAGTTACAATACTGGAGCAGATCGAACCGACCGCGTGAAGCAAGCATTGAAAATTGGTAGTATTGTTGGCGGAATTATCAGCACGTCAGGTTTCTTAGTTTTCCAGTTATTCCCCGATTTCGTTATTACATTATTCAACCAGGAGCCTGCTGTTGTTTCATTAGGAGTAGAAGCCATCCGAATCTGGACAGTAGCCTTTCCACTTGTAGGTATCCAAATCGTATGGGCAAGTTATTTTCAAGCAGTTGGAAAAGTTCAACTGGCCAGCTTTTTAAACTTAGCTCGTCAAATTATCTTTTTGATTCCTTTAGTTCTCCTATTGTCTTCTATTTTCGGACTTTACGGTATTTATACCGCTGTTCCGATTGCTGAAGCATTAGCTTTTGTTGTGACATTCACCTTCTTAAAGAGTCAGTTTAAAACGACTCAGCACCCGCTTTAACAATTTAATTGATTTCATTAAAGAGTAACCAAAAAAACGAGTCGAGACGTCTAGTCTTGACTCGTTTTTTTAGTTTTGATACCATTCTGGGCGTTCATCAAAGTAAAAAACGCCAATTCCACCAATTCCAATATGAGAGCCTAGTACAGCCCCTATTCGAAATACTTGAGTCTGGCAGTCCGGCAATTCTTCTTTTAACTTCGCCTCAATTGCTCTAGCTGTTTCTTCATCATCGCCGTGACTAATCCCAATGGTTTGATCCGTAAAGTTTCCTAGCCCGCTTTTAACATCTTCAATTAGTTTTTTGTAGATTTTTTTCTCTCCGCGAACGAGTTTGTGCATTTTGATAAAACCATCGTCAACTATCAAGTACGGTTTAATATTTAACGCTGTTCCGACATATCCCGTAGTTTTATTTACGCGCCCGCCTTTAACCAGCCAGTCCAAGTCCCTTAACGTAAATTTGTAGAGAACATGATCGATGTTCCATTTCATTTGACGAACAATCTCGTCAAATGGCTTTCCAGCTTCGATCATTTTCAATGCTTGTAGCGCAACAAGTGCTCCACCGCCTGCTCCTCCTCTCGAATCAACTAAGGCCATTTTTCGTTCTGGATATTTCTCTTTGTATTCCTCCATAATCTGATGCGCAAATTGGTACGTTCCAGACATTTTTGATGAAAAGGAAAGGTAAATCATATCTTCATTTTCCTGAATCCCTTTATCCAGTACTTTTGTCAAAGACTCATAAGAAATTTGAGAAGTCTTTGGCACTTTTCCAGACCGCATTGCTTCGTAAACGGCGTCTACTGTGATTTCTTCGCCATCCAAATACGATTGGTTGTCGAGTATGATGCTCAGTGGGATGACTTCGAAATCATATTTTTGTTCCATTTCTAAGTTACGATCAATAGTTGTATCAATAATTAATTTTGTCAATTTCATCTCGCCTTATCTTTGGTTAGCCGTTATTTTGTCTCCGGGTAAGTTTCTTCTATATATTTTACGCTGTCTTGTATCAGTTCTTTTAGCACAGCCGGATCGATATCGGTCACTTTTTTAATATATAAGCAGCCTTTCCCCATTTTATGCTTGCCAAGTCGAGTTAACTTCTCTGCTCTTTTTTCGTCATCTGGTTGAGAAAGGTAAATGCTGATTTGAGCTTTTCTAGGAGAGAATCCAACTGGAGCTGCATCTCCCTCATGTCCACTTGCGTACTTGTAGTGGTAATGACCAAAACCAATAATTGCTGCTCCCCACATTTTAGGTTCATAACCTGTTTCTTCACTAATTAACTGGATTAAGCGATGCGCATCTTGTCTTTTCTGCTCATCTTCAATTTCTTCCACAAACTTCGAGACACTTTCTGCCGTTTCTTGCGTTTTATTTTCAATCATTCCATTCACCTCTTCCAAATTAGTTTAATTAGAAGTTACCGTCTCATTTACTCTCATTCTACCGTATTTTATCTTATTCGTAAAATAACCAAAAAGACACGAGAAAACTTTGCTTCTCATGTCTCTTTCTTATGGCTCTATACTTTTTAGTATTGATAGCTTAGTCAAATTAATGGCACGAAAATTCTGAAGGAATAGGTTTTGCTTGTAGCTTGCATTGAATTCAATGCGAATTACAAAGCTTCAGGCGGTTCCATGGCTCTCCACAAGCAAACCCGTCTATTCCAGAAGATTTTTTTCTTCTATCACTTAAATATCCATTGCGCTCATATCCATATACATGATTTCCCATAAGTGCCCATCTAAGTCTTTAAAGCGACGGTAGAACATCATAGCCTCTTCTTCGTCACTTAAAGCAGTAGTTTTATCTTCGGCTCCATTTGCAAGTGCTGTATTTACAAGTTCATCAACTGCATCTTTCGATTTCACTTGTAAAGCGATAATCGCTTCATTTTCTTTTGATGTATCTGTTATTCCTAGGTGGGTAAAACTTGTAAAGAACTCTTCCGTTAGCAACATCACAAAAATCGAATCAGAGATAATCATATTTGCTCCCTTATTATCTGTAAACTCCTCATTAAATTTAAATCCAAGTGCTTTAAAAAAATTCATTGATTTTGTTAAATCCTTAACAGGCAGATTAACAAAAATTGCTTCTACTCCAACAGTCATTTTCCACACCTCCCTTATATCTAGCTTGGTATCTATTCCTATTTGACTAAAATTTATTCACCATTAGTATAATCGTAATGATCATTATTATCCAAAATCTGGTCTTCTTTTTTACACGATTTGTTATAAGATAGGCGTTTTGTTTGATTCTTTAGTGTCAAAAGATTATGATTAAATCACTTATTAACATCAACTGGCACTTAAAACTAGAACGCAATTAAGTCGTTCAGTGCTCAAAAGGAGAAAAATACCATGATAGATTCAGATATTACAATCGTTTCAGCTACAGATGACGGATTCGTTCCACATTTGGCTACTTTATTTTTATCTATTTTAAAAACTAAAAAAGATGAAACCAGAATTAACTTTTATGTTATTGATGACAATATTTCATTAACTTCTAAAGATGCTTTAAACCGCATGGTCAACGAATACAATGCCTCAATTAGCTATTTGCAAATTGATACATTGACATTTGAAGATATGGTTGAGAGTGACCGTATTCCTAAAACAGCTTATTTCAGAATCGCGATACCGAATTATTTGAAACATACAGATATCAAACGAGCAATTTATCTTGACTGTGACATTATTGCTAAAGAAGACGTTGAAAACATTTGGAATATTGATCTAGGTGATAACCTATTAGCAGCTGTTGAAGATGCAGGTTTCCATGAACGGTTAGACGCTATGGAAATTGATGCAGAATCCAATACGTATTTTAATTCGGGCATGATGATTATTGATATCGAAAAATGGCGTGCTGAAAAAATATCAGAGCAAGTTTTAAAATTCGCTACTGATAACTCAGATGAGTTAAGATTTCATGATCAAGATGCATTGAATGCTATCTTACATGATCGCTGGTTAGTCCTTCATCCACGATGGAACGCACAAGCTTACATTATTACGAAAGAACAAAAACATCCTACAAAAATTGGGAACCAAGAATATACTGAGGCACGCAATGAACCGGCTTTAATTCACTACAGCGGACATGTTAAGCCTTGGCAAAGTGAATCAGATCATCCTTACCGAGATGAGTATTTAAATGTACGAGCTGAAACGCCATTCCCTATGGAAGACGAAGGTTAAAAATAAAAATGAGACAGAGGAGATTTTAATTCCTCTGTCTCATTTTTTATAGTTCTTCTCGTTCGATTGAATGGATCTCAACTTCTCCGTTATCTTCAATCTCTTGAATTACTTGATCCAGTGTTTGCTGACATACGATTCGATTATTGCTTACCACAGCAATTCCCAGGACGCCTTGATTGATTGTATCATACGCTTCAACTTCAGAAATACTGACATTAAACTTATTCTGTGTTTTTTTGATAATGCTTTTTATTACACTGCGTTTGTTTTTTAAAGAATACGAATGGTAGATGAGAAAAGATACTTTCATACCTATAATAACCATATTGAGTCTCCCTTAAACACATTTTTATTTTGATATCGAGTTGTACTAATCAAATGACAGATGAAATTCCAGCTCATTAGACTAATACCGATTAAAAATCATTTAAAGTAAGGTTTTAATGCAGCTAGCTCTTCTGAATGCAACGCTCGGTAAGAGCCTAATGGCAATGTATTGTCGAGTTGCAGCGGACCTATCGAAAGCCGTTTAAGGTAGATGACTTTTTTCCCAACCGATAAGAACATTTTCTTAACTTGATGAAACTTTCCTTCGCTAATCTCCACTAACACTTTACTTTCAGTATCACTTTGGCTAAGAATGGTCAATTTTGCTGGTTTACATTTAACGCCCCCATCAAACACAATTCCGGAAGCAAATGCATATTGGTCGTCACTAGTGACTCGTTCATTAACAACAGCTTCATAACACTTTACCACTTTTTTTTGAGGAATCAGCAACTGATAACCCAACTGCCCGTTATTTGTCAGTAAAAGCAATCCCTCAGTATCCTTATCCAGTCGTCCTACCGGAAATAATCCGGGTACGCGTTGGGAAGGTTCTATTAAATCAATAACCGTCTGATTTGACAAGTCAGTTACTGCACTCACTACACCGGCTGGTTTGTGCAGCATATAGTAGACATGTGGTTGATAAAGGATGCGTTCTCCAGAAACACTAACTTCTTGTAACTGCGGGTCCACATTAAGGTTATCCACTAGTGCAATTTTTCCATTTACTTGAACTTGTTTGCTTTTAATCAATCGTTTAACTGTACGGCGTGAACCGAATCCTGTCTCAAACAATAATTTATCTAGCCGCATTCGATTGCTCCTTCTACTTTATCTGTTTATAGTTATAGAATACGGCACAGCTCTCTTATTTGTCAATGTATGATCTATCGTCTTCTAAGGAGACAATCAAAACATCTTAATGGAACAAATTTCTTTTTAGTCGTTGTTTGTTCCGTTCTTATGAATTTTGAAAATAAGATTCATCTAACAAAATGATCTTTTCATCGAGATCAACTGTTGCACTGACACCATAAGGTAACGCACATCTAGGATAAGCATGTCCGAAATTAACATTATATAGAATAGGCAATGTTTCATCATTAATCACTTTTAAATAAATTTCTTTATAGTTTTCGTAATACGCCTCATTTTGTGGTTTTCCAATAATCAATCCGCTAATAACAGAAAAAATACCCGTTTGCTTTAACGTTTCCAGATATTTCTTTAAGGCATCTGGAGTCGGTTTTTCTTCACTTGTTTCTAAAAATAAAATTTTATCTGTCCATTCCTTTAACGAAGGAAACAATTGATAGTTTTTACAAATCTCTGCTTCATCTGAGTACCGTTCTCCTGCCAACACATCATAGAGACTTTCCACGCAACCTCCAAGCAAAGGACCAGAAAAGGTTCCTGTTCCTTGCAAAACTTCATAACCATACTTTTCATCATGCTGCATCCGATCTTGCCCTAAAGCTTTTCTAGAAAAATCAGTACGCTCTTCATACCATAAATTACTGGAACGAATTTCTTGTTGTTCATGACCTTCAAAGTAACCTTGTAATGTTTCTTTTGTGTATGGCAACAAATGATTTGCTAATTCAGCTATATCTGTAATAAAGCTTGGTCCATAAAACGAAACCATACCTAATTTGTAAAACATCAAATGGTTTATTGTCGTGTCAGAAAACCCTGTAAATAATTTAGGCGTCTCTTGTACATTTCGTATAAATTCTTCGTCTTCCAATAAATAGGGCAGCAATCGATAAGTATCGTCGCCTCCAATTGCCGCTATAATGCCTTTAATAGTTGGATCTTTAAAAGCGTCTTTTAGATCTTGTGCTCGCGCTTTAGGGTGATCTCTTAGATAGTCTACTCCTTTAAGTGTATTCGTCATCAATACGGGCTTCAATCCTAAAGCCTCTAAGCGTTTTCCCCCTAATTCTAATTGATGCGCACAAGATTCCTCGCCTAAAATACCACTCGAAAGACTAACTATGGCTACTTTATCTCCATTCTTTAACGAATAAGGTTTTATCATCATTTCCCTCCTTCTATTAGTTCTAAAATAGTTCTAAAATTATTATATGTATTTTTAATAATATACCAAACTTCTTTAAAAATAGCATTTTATTAGATGATTTTTTATTTTTAGTGTTAGTTTGACACCTTGTTCTAAATGCTATTAAAAATACGTCCGCTACTTTATGTAGCAGACGCATTCTTTGGCTCTATACTTTTTAGTGTTGATAGCTTAGTTAAATTAATGGCACGAAATTTCTGATGGAATAGGGTTTGCTTGTAGCCATGAAAAGAATTCAATGCGAATTACAAAGCGTTGGCAATTACGCTTTGTTTAAGGCTTGAAAGTCTGAAGACTATGACTTTTAGGCTTCAGGTGATTCCATGGCTCTCCACAAGCAAACCCGTCTATTCCAGAAGAAATGTTGTTTTCTTCTATCAACGCTATTTGACGAAGAGTAGTATCTTTCAGTTTAAAGATAATCTCAATCGATATCGTAAAAATATGAAATCACCTTAGATACAATAAAAAAGTAACCGCAATAAAGAATTAAAAAGTAGCCCCAAACGTAAAAGTTGTTGCTTACTGTCAAAAAATCAAGTTGTGGAATATGACTCTGTGTGATTGTTGTTAAAGATAGAGCCAAAAGAATTTTTAAAATGAATAGGATAGAATCTACAAAATCTTCAATCATTTTACACCTCTACGTTTATATGTTAGCGTTATCAAATCAACGAAATTATTTTATTTTCACTTTAAAATGACTCTTGATATCTTTTTATATTTTAACTGATTCAGTTTTACTTCTACAACAAATATGCCCATTTTTCATACATATCATTTGATCAACTGCTTAATCGCTTCTTTTTTAATTAGTTCACTAATCCGTTCATACGCACTTATCAAAATCGCCTATTTATTTACTTATACTTCAGATGACTATTGTATATAACGTAGCTTATTGTATGATTAAACTATTTAATATAGCATCTTCACCATTCAATAATACAATTAAGTACTCGTGATCATAATCTTTATCCACATTAATTTCATAATAGAGCGGTGTATAATAGTCATCCGCTTCTTCTGGTAATACTGTATCTGTAAAAGCTATCGTTAATTTATCTCCATCTTCTGTAATCTTTGCATCAACTGTTGGACCAACCGAATTAAAAATGGCATAGGTTATTCCTGACTTTTCAGAGACTATGGTCACATCCCCTGGATTATCTGAAATTGGCTCGAGATTTGAGATTGGATTTACTTCCTGAATAGTTGTCTCGTTATTATTTCCACAACCAATCAAGACGAGTGAACAAAAAAGAAGTAAAATCAAATTTTTCATATAGAGATGCTCCTTTGAACATTCATTTTTATTTAGCTTTAGCCAAATCTTACTTCTCAAAATCCGATTTGCGAAGCAAGTAATATCCAATGGCTATTAGAGCATATCCTAAGCCAAGTCTTTGTTTCAATAGTTCAAAAATCGCTATTCCAAAAATTAAAATAGAGAAATAGAGATACCATTGTGATTTCTTTATTTTTTTCACTTAAACTCCCCCATAGATAATTCCTGAATCTTTTTACTTTCTAAATTATCTATGAAAAGTCTTTCTTTTAAAAGAACCTATTAGTTTACATAGTAGCAACCAGCAGTTGCATCCTTGTAGTAGCAATGTTTATAGGCTCATCAAAATTCTTCTTGTTCATAAAATTGAATTGTCATTCCTTCAAACATTAAACTATCCAATTCACTTTTTTTGATTTCTTTGTCCGCTATTTTAAAAACATCAATCGTTTCGTCCATTATAATTTTTAACACTGAATCTTTTTCCTCTTTATCGATGTACACAAGTTCTGTATACAAGTCCTCTTTATAACAAATTCCAATTTCTTCTCTTTCATCCAAAACGTTCACGCTCCTCTTTATTTAATGAGTACATGCAACCACTAGTTGCAAATTGTAAACTGATCCGTTCTACAAAGCTTCATCAAAATATGGGATAATAGAATTAATAAAGGATTTAGCAAACCGCTTAATTATTTACTCATACATATTAATATAAGAAAGGTAAGTAACTATGAAAAATTACAAACGAAAATCCATTCTACTGGTTGGCATAAATTTAGCTGTTATTTTCGGTTTCATTCTTTACCCTAAAGATATTAATGGAAATCCTCTTATTCTATTGCTAGTAATCGCTATTAATAGTTACGATTTAGCAACCCTTAAAGAACCGTTGTCAAAACCTTATTTATTTTCTAGATATATTTTTATTTTGTTGCTATTTATAGGATTGCTGTTGTCAGTAATAAATCGTTAACCATATTTATAAAATAAACTCTCAAAACGGAGGTATAAATTATGAAAAAAAAATCCATACTCAATCCATTACTTGTTTCGTTATTTCCTGTGCTAGTGCTAGGGATAATTCCATGGCTTATCAACTATGCAAAAACAATTTCTGCTCAGACATATCATTTAACAGCTTTTTGGGCAATTAGTATAAGTTGGATATTCATTGGCATAACTCTAACGTTAATCAGTTACCAATTAATAACTTACTTTGATAAAACAGATAAGCTTACAAAATGGATTCTAATGGCTTGGACAGTTATTTTAATTATCTTATTGGTTGGTAATTACTTTGGTTATAGCCTGCCCATTTATGCAACTCTTAACCTACTGGGTACCTCTTTTGTAGAATTTACCCTTGGATTTTACATAAGTTTAGCCACTCTGCTCTACATCAAACGATAAAATCATTATATAATTTATCAATCAAAAAAAATAGCACCAAGCTTAGAGTTGTTTTCCGGCGCTATACTTTTTAGTGGTGATAGCTTAGTTAATTTAACGGCACGAAATTTTTGGAGGAATAGGGTTGCTTGTAGCCATGCACAGAATTCAATGCGAATTATAAAGCGTTAGCGCTTCAGCGATTACATTTTATTTGAGGTTTGAAAGCTCTGAAGACTACGAACTTTAGGCTTCAGGCGATTCCATGGCTCTCCACAAGCAAACCCGTCTATTCCAGAAGAAATTTTATTTTCCTCTATTAACACCATTTGAGGAAGAGTTTGTTCTCCTAAGAATTGGTGCTACCTTTTATTTATCTTTAATCCGTTTCTTTTAATTTATATAATTTCCCATTCTATCTGCAACCACGCAGTCCCAAGTATGAGTTTAATGCCTAATAAGCCTCTTATTTTGATTCCATAAAACAAAAAAACAACCCATCTATTAGAATGAGTTGCTCATAAATACTTACTTGCTTCTCTTATACTCAGATTACTCATCTCATCAGAATACTTGTTAATAAAAACTCTTACCCATTCAGGATTTACTTTGGAATAATCTCGCAAACTCCAGCCAATTGCCTTATTGATAAAGAACTCATCGCTTCCAAAATTGTTCGTAATAATTTCTTCTAACAATGCTGTTTTTGTTTTTTCTTTTCTGCCAAGTTGATGATTGATTGCCAATCTTCTTACCCAAAAATCTTCATCCTCAGACCATTCCAACATTAAACTGTCGACCCTTCTGTCTCTAAGACCTATGTTTCCAATAATTTTATTAAAAAAATCGATCGTATCCCACCATTGTTTTACTTTGATGTATTTATTTATTCTAGGTATATCTTCAAATTTCAACTCTTTATTCATAGCAATCAAGTAATCCAACACCAAATATTGAAACTCCCTGTGCTCATCTCCATAGCATTTATCAAGAAAATCCCAGTCAGTGGTTTTATTCTTTTTCTCTTCCCTGATAAATTCTTTATAGGTTTCTCTTCTTTTAGGAGATGGGATACCATAAAATTGAAACCTATTTCTCATGTACTTTGCCATCGAATCAGCCTTATCTCTATCTGAAATTTTCTCAAATTTATCTTTTATAAATCTATATTTATCCATATCACTGTCCTCTCAATCGCAGTTAGTCCGAATGAAAGCCATTCAAAGTTAACCTTCCTCACATCAACTGTAGGTACGCTAACATTACTATAATTTATTTGGTTAACAAATACAATAAACTTATTTTAGTTATATAGGTAAAATAAAATCCATCATGCTACTCCAGAATGTGTTATTTAGGTTCTATAATAGTTAATATTGGTAACAAAAAAATAGAAACAAGCGAAAAAACAACCCATTCAATGAATGAGTTGTTCGTTTTGTGATTTATGATTAGTCACGAACGAGTAAAGTAACACTTTCCACGTGTGTTGTTTGAGGGAATAAATCTACAGGTTGAACTTTTTTAACTGTATATCCGCCTTCTGAAAGTAAAGCTAAGTCACGTGCCAATGTTGCTGGATTACAACTTACGTAAATCATTTTTGTTGGTTTCATTTCAAGAACAGCCTCAGTAAATTCTTTTTCAAGACCTTTACGAGGAGGGTCAACAACTAATAAATCAGCTGTACGGCCTTCTTCACTCCATTTAACCATAACTTCTTCAGCAGCACCTGCTTCAAAGGTCACATTATCAATATTGTTTAATTCAGCATTTGCTTTTGCATTTTCTACAGCTGGTTCAATTACTTCGATTCCATAAACATGTTTAGCATTTTTAGCTAATGTTAATGTAATGGTCCCAATTCCACTGTAGGCATCAATAACGGTTTCTTCTCCCGTTAATTCAGCAAAGTCTAAAACAGTTTGATACAATTTTTCAGTTTGAAGTGGGTTCACTTGGTAGAATGAACGGTGAGAAATTTCAAATGTGTTGCCTAATAAAGTATCTCTAAATTTATCTTCGCCATATAAAACAATTGCATCGTCGCCTAAAATCACATTCGTGTGTTTAGGGTTAACATTTTGAACAATACTGACAACTTCTGGAATTGCTTCTAGAATATCTGGAATGATTTTGCTTGTAGGGAACAATTTAGCTGTTCTTGTTACTAATACAATCATGATTTCACCAGTATAGTATCCACGACGAACAATGATATGACGCAGATTACCCGTATTTTCATGTTCGTTATAAGGTTTAACCCCATATTCACGCATGATATCGCGAACTGCGATGATCGTTTCATCAATTTTAGGATCTTGAATGTAGAAGTTTTCCATTGGAATCACTTCATGACTGTTTTTACGGAAAAAACCAGTCGTTAATTTGTCATTGATTTTACGTACCGGTATCTGCGCTTTGTTACGGTAACCTGATGGATTAGCCATTCCAATCGTGTCGTATACGGGTACTTCTGGTAATTTTGCGATGCGTTGCATGCTGTTCTTAACTTGTTGTTTTTTAAAGTTTAATTGTGCTGGGTATCTCATGTGTTGCAACGGCGTAATGCCTACACGTGTATAATTTTCATCTTGGATGACTACACGGTCTTCACTTGAGTTTAAACGGTTCAATACTTTTGCATAACCAAAAGATTTCCCTGTTTTATGAATCTTAACTTCTACTTGTTCACCGGGTAAAGCATTTTCAATAAATAGTGAATAGCCTTGTATTCTTGCTACTCCCATACCCTCATGTGTTAAATCTTCAATTTTAACGGTGTGTTTTTCATTTTTCTTAACTGGTACTATTTTATCTGCTTTCATAAAAAAAAGCTCCCTTCGTTGACCCTATTTCGTGTCATATGTTTGTCGGTATATGTCTATTCAAGAACGTGTTCTAAAAAGCAAAACCAAATCCGCTTTTCTTCACACTCCATTGTCAGTTAGTACGCCAGATATTTGATACTTTCTATCATCCACTTAACTGGGAGTGTTCCTGACTCGACCGGCTAAACGGGATGGGATTAAAAATACGTTCTTATCTAATGATTCTAATCTACACTGTAGTATTGACCTTTTAAATTAACGTTAAAGGCTTCTTCCAATTCTTAATCATAAGTTTGGGTACTGACTCGTAATTATACAAGAAAACTCGCCTTATTTCAAAGTTTTCTTAATAATTCTCATAAGCTTCTTTTTTTGAAGAGTGTATTTCACCATCACCATTGATGTCTTGGTTTGTCAATTCTTCCACTTCTTTGATAAAAGCGTCTTCTACTCCCTCAGCATTTTCGTCTTTTTTATCAACAGCTTTTTGAATGTCATCCGTGGATACAATGATTTCAATGTGTTGATGCAAATTAGAAAACGTAACAGGTGCGTTTCCACCGTATTCGCCATCCAAGTTGATCATCATTTTAGACGAGTTTCCTGGACGTGCAACAATTTTACTTGTTTTTTTGTATAAAATTTTTGAATTGGTTAAATGTTTTCCACCATTCAAAACTTGGGCCACTAAATACATGATATCTGCTAAGTTGGATGTTTTTAGCACAATTAACGTAAATTTCCCATCATCTAATAAAGCATCGGGAGCAATTTGTTCAAAACCGCCAATTGAATTGGTCAGCGCAACTAAAAACATCGTTGCTTCTCCTTCAAATATGCCATCATCATACTCAATGTGCATTGGAATAGGTTTCATCCGAGGCAAAACCTCTGCTCCTTTAACAAAATAAGCTAAATATCCAAAGATTGATTTTAGTTGTGATGGAACGTCATACGTTAATTCTGTCAATAATCCACCGCCGCCAATATTAATGAAATAAGATAAGTCTTCTCCCATAACTGCTTCGCCGATGTCCATGAAAAAAGATTGCTCTTTTTGAATTACTTTTGCTGCTTCTACTAGATTATTTCTTGGAATGTGTAAAGCTCTAGCATAATCATTCGTTGTTCCAGCAGGGATAATGGCCAGTTTAGGTCTTTTTTCTAAACCAGCAATCCCATTTACGACTTCATTGATCGTTCCATCCCCGCCTGCTGCTACGATTAAATCAAAGCCGGCTTTTGCTGCTCTTTCAGCTTCGTTTCGAGCAGAGTTAGGTTCTGGAGTTGTCGCATAAGCACTAGTTTCATACCCTGCATCTTCGTAAACTTGAAAGATTTCTACTAGATTTTTTTTTACAATTTCACGACCCGATGTCGGATTATAAATCACTCTTGCACGCATAAATCTTCTCCTTTACTTTCACACCTAATTCTAGCGTTTGCTCAATTCATCCATTAATAATTTATTCACGACTCCTGGATTAGCTTGGCCTTTGGTAGCTTTCATAATTTGTCCTACTAAGAAACCAACTGCACGGTCTTTCCCATTTTTAAAGTCTTCAATTGATTGTGCATTATTGTCTAATATGTCATTGATAATTGGCAATAATTTTGCAGGGTCGCTTAATTGAACCCAGCCATTTGCTTCAACGACTCCTTGAGCGTCTCCACCGTTCATGATCAGTTCGCGGAATACTTTTTTCGCCATTTTTGAACTAATGGTTCCATCCGAAATCAATTTGATCATACCAGATAAGTTTTCAGGTGTTAATTTTGTCTCATGCAACTCTAGCTTTTCACTGTTTAGGTACGCTGAAACTTCACCCATCAACCAGTTTGAAGCTTGTTTTGCATCTGCTCCATTTGCTAACATGCCTTCAAAGAAATCTGACATTTCTTTTGTTGCGGTTAAGACCATTGCATCGTATTCTGGTAATCCTAATTGACTGATGTAACGAATACGACGATCTTTTGGCATTTCTGGAATGGTTGCTTTCACACGGTCGATACATTTTTCATCAATCACGATGTTTGGCAGATCAGGTTCTGGGAAGTAACGGTAGTCGCTTGACCCTTCCTTGACACGCATTAAAAGAGTATCTCCAGTTGTTTCATCGTAACGTCTTGTTTCTTGCTGGATCACTCCACCAGATAAAAGAACTTTTTCTTGGCGTTTTTCTTCAAAAGCTAACCCACGACGAACAAAGTTAAAGGAATTTAAGTTTTTCAATTCTGTTTTGGTTCCAAATTCTTCTTGCCCAATTGGACGAATAGAAATATTGGCATCACAACGCATTGATCCTTCTTCCATTTTTACATCACTTACACCAGTATATTGAATGATTTGTTTGATTGCTTCTAAATAAGCATAAGCTTCTTCCGGTGAACGCATATCTGCTTCAGATACGATTTCAATCAGCGGTGTTCCTTGACGGTTTAAGTCGACATAAGAATAGCCGTCTGTTCCATGCGTATTTTTACCAGCGTCCTCTTCTAAATGTACGCGTTCAATACGGATTTTCTTTTTCTTACCATCAACTTCAATTTCGATCCATCCATCATGTCCGATTGGTTGATCAAATTGTGAGATTTGGTATGCTTTTGGATTATCTGGATAAAAATAGTTCTTACGATCAAATTTGGTATCTTGTGAAATCACACAATTTAAAGCTAGAGCAGCTCTCATTCCAAATTCAATTGCGCCTTTATTGATAACGGGTAAAACTCCTGGGTAACCCCAGTCAATAACATTTGTGTTTGTGTTCGGTTCCGCACCAAAGTGAGCTGGAGCAGGTGAGAACATTTTTGAGTCGGTTTTTAATTCTACGTGGACTTCTAGTCCAATTACTGTTTCAAAATTCATATCTATTCTCTCCTCCTACAAATTTGGTTTTTCTTTATGAAAGTCAGTAGCTTGTTCAAAAGCATAGGCTGCTTTATAGATTGTTTCTTCATCAAAATGCTTTCCAATCAATTGCAGACCTACTGGCAGATCATTTGAAAAGCCGCATGGAATAGAGATAGCTGGTACACCTGCTAAATTAACAGGAACGGTTAAGATATCGCTTAGGTACATTGCAATTGGATCATCGATTTGTTCGCCAATTCCAAATGCAGTCGTTGGTGTTGTAGGCCCTACTATCAAATCAAAATCTTTAAACACATTATCAAAGTCTTGTCTGATCAAGGTTCTAGCTTGTCCAGCTTTTTTAAAGTGAGCATCATAAAAACCTGAACTCAACGAGAATGTTCCAAGCATGATACGACGTTTTACTTCCATACCAAACCCTTCAGTACGTGATTTCACATAAACTTCATCAAGTGTTTTCGCTTCAGGTGAACGGTAACCATAACGAACACCATCAAACCGTTGTAAGTTTGAAGAAGCTTCTGAAGAAGCAATAATATAGTAAGCAGGCACACCATGTTTTGAATGTGGCAAGCTGACTTCTTCAACGATAGCCCCTAATGATTTGAAGGTATCAATAGCTTTAAGAACAGCTTTTTTAACGCCTTCTTCTAATCCTTTTTCATTTAAGTATTCAGTTGGAACACCAATTTTCATTCCTTTAACGCCAGACTCAATCCCAGCAGTAAAATCTGGAACGTCTCCTTCATAACTCATTGAATCACTTGCATCATGTCCGCTGATCGCATTTAAAACTAACGCATTGTCTTTAACTGTACGTGTAAATGGTCCAATTTGATCCAAACTAGATCCAAAAGCAATCAAACCAAAACGTGATACACGACCGTAAGTTGGTTTCATCCCAACGATTCCGTTAAATGCTGCTGGTTGACGGATTGATCCACCAGTATCTGTACCTAATGAAACCGGAATTTGACCCGCTGCTACTGCTGCTGCAGATCCACCTGAAGAGCCACCAGGAACTTTATCTAGATTCCATGGGTTACGTGTTTTTTTGTAATATGACGTTTCAGTACTTCCGCCCATAGCGAATTCATCCATGTTTAATTTTCCAACTGAAATCATTTTCGCTTCTTTTATTTTTTTCGTAACCGTTGCATCATAAATTGGAACAAAATCTTCCAAAATTTTACTAGCTGCTGTTGTACGTGTACCATTTGTTACAATATTGTCTTTGATACCGATTGGAATACCTGAAAGAATATTACTCGGATCAATGCCTTCTTCGTCTACTTTGCGAGCTTGTTCAAGAGCTTCTTCTTCAGTCAACGTAATAAAAGCACCAATTTTATCTTCTGTTTCGTTAATACGAGTAAAAACAGCTTTTACGATTTCTTGAGCGGTTACTTCTTTTTTTACAAGCAATTCATGTAATTCTTCTACTGTGTAATTTGTTATATCCATATTATGCTCCTGCCTCCCCATTGTCCATTATTGCAGGAACTTTAATTAAGCCGTCTTTTTCTTCTTTAACATTTTTAAATAACAATTCGCGATCAGTTCCTGGAACGGCTTTGTCTTCACGCATAACGTTGTACGTACGCAAGCCATGAACCATTACGGGCACATTTTCAGTATCTAACTCATCTAATTGTTCTACCATATGCATAATAGCATCCATTTGTTCTGTGAAATGGGTAATACTTTTATCACTAATTTCTAGTTTTGCTAATTTTGCGACGTGTTTTACGTCCTCTTCAGTAATAGCCATCGGTTTGTTCACTCGCTTTCTTTGAATAGATTATCTTAGTTCAAACTCCTTTACTATCATACCATAAACCACTTATATGCTGTACGTAGAATTTACTTTGGCTAAAAATAAATGAAAGACTTTCCCTTTGGTTTTCTTGATAACTACAAAATGGGACAAACTCTTGGTAAACCGACTCCTGTTTGTCCCGGAATCACGAAAACGGGACAAACTCTTGGTAAATCAGCTCTTGTTTGTCCCATAATCACGCAAATGGGACAAACTTTTGGTAAACCGACTCCTATTTGTCCCATAATCACACAAATGGGACAAACTCTTGGTAAATCAGCTCTTGTTTGTCCCATAAAGTGACTAATGTAAGAATATGTGCTAATCCATTCACTTAATGCTACTATTTTTGATATGATAGCTTTGAGGTGGATAAATTGAAAATAACCATTCGAAAAAGAACATTAGGAACCATACCGTTACTGGAAGTCGTACCAAGGAAACAGCGAAATGATCTATTGCCATTGATCATTTATTATCATGGCTGGCAATCATCAAAAGAATTGAATTTGACACAAGCTCGTTACTTAGCACATCAAGGATTTCGTGTATTACTGCCCGATGCCGTAAATCACGGAGAACGCAAACAGCCGATTTCAAAAATTCCTTCCTTGACCTTTTGGCAGAGTATTCACTCGAATCTATTTGAATTTGGTTTCATCATTGATTATTTCCGTAAGATTGGGTTCGTTAATGACGTGATTGGGATTGGGGGAACATCCATGGGTGGAATCACGACCTGTGCCCTATTGACCCATCACCCCGAAATCAAAGCAGCAGCTTGTTTGATGGGATCGCCCAAATTACTAGCCTATCAAGAACGTATTGTAGAACATGCCAAAAGATTAAACCGATACTTGCCACAAGACTATGATGAATTATTGAATTGGATTCCAAATTACGATCTGTCGTTACACCCAGAGACACTACAAGGTCGGCCATTATTTCTTTGGCATGGAAAACAAGACCAGATCGTACCTTATCAACACGCTGCTGATTTTGCTGAAGAACAAAAGGAACTGTCCAATATTTATTTTACGGACGAAGACGAAGTTCATCTGGTGAAGACAAGCACTATGAGAGAAGTCACAACATTTTTTGTGAACGAACTAATGTAAAAAAAATGTGTGAATAGTTACTAGCACGAAAACTGTTGTAATAAATTTTTCTAAAAATAATAAAAACCTTCCAAAAATCTGGAAGGTTTTTATTTTATTGTTTATTCATTCATGTGGATTCGACTGACTCTCTTAAAATCACTATAGAGATGAATTTCTTCTCGCGGCCTTAGCCTCTTGCGGGAATTCCCTATTTTTCTACGGAGCTAAGCGGGACACTCCACATCCTTTTTTAGTTGAGCTGTGTTCGACAGGCTCTCGGAAAAAACGTAATCTCTACGAGGATGAAACATCCTCTGCGATATTCCTTGTTTTTCTATCGATCCTAAACGTCGAACTCCGCATCCTCGCATCCTAATCAAATACGTGGGTATAGAATTCGGTTTCGCCTGATTTTCGAGATAAAAATGCTTCCGTACCGTTTACTGATTTTATCGTAATTTCTATTGGTATATTGGGTAATAGATACGAAGAGGCTTTTTCAGCGACATTTTGGGTAAACGCAATGATCTCACTTTCTCCATAAAATTGTGTATTGATGGCTACTTTCATATTCACAATTTGGTCATCCGTATAAAGTGCTTCAGCTGTGACACCACTTAAGTTTGGAAAGAAATTTTCAATTTCTGATTTGAAATTTTCAAAGCTGGACAGCTCCGTACTTTCTTCTCCACTAGTTGGAAAAATCACTTTCTTTTGATTGATAGACTTCCAATCCTGTACTGTAGTTGCCCCATCTTGGCTTATTGTTTCTGAAATATATACTCCGCCAGCTAAATTATCTTTTGTAGATTGTTCAAAGATACCGACAACGATTGGAATATCCCCAACACCTTCCGTTTCCCGTAAGCGTTGCACAATCTTATCAGCCATTTTTTTTCCTTCTGCTAATAATTCTTCTCGCGAAATTTTTGTTTCATATTCTGCACCGAACTCTTTTTGTGTGTAATAATCTACCGTATTCATTGCTAAACCGATAGAAATCCCACCTAGTGTGAATCCATCCCCATCCTTTACCATATAATTCTGTTCCAACAATGAATCTAAATAAATGGGATTTCGCTCATTCGGTTCAAGTTTTCCATTGTCTTCTGGGTTTAAGCCTTCTGGATTCTTTTCAGTCGCGCGGGCTAACCATTTACTAGTGGTTTCAGCATCAATGTATTGACCTTCTTGAAAGTAATAAGAATCTGGTGAAAAATGGCTTTGTGATAAATCCATTAATCCAGTCTCAAATGCCTTTAAGTTTACATTTGAGTTTAAACCTAATGTTATCCCTCTGTTTAAACTGGTTTTGTAAGTTCCATCCGTAATGATTGCACTGTAATAATCGCCTGATAATTGGCTTGTTGTTTCAGTTTCTTCACCAACAGACTCTGTTTCTTTTATATCCGGATCTTTTGTTTGGCAGGCACTTAAAAGAAATACACAGGCAGCCATTAAGGCAATTGCTTTTTTGTTCATTTACTTATTCCTCTCCTTCTAATGTTTCCAACAACTGATCTTCATCCCAGACAAGAATATTTAACGATTCAGCTTTTGTCAACTTACTGCCGGCTTCTTCACCCGCAACAACCAAATCCGTTTTCTTAGAGACACTCCCAGTTACATTTCCTCCAAGATTTTCAATGCGTTCTTTGGCTTCTTCTCGAGTAAAATGTGTTAATTTCCCTGTCAAGACAATCGTTTTTCCATTAAAATAAGAATCGACTGTCGCGACTTCTTCTTTTTTCTTTCCCAAATAAGTCATGTTGACCCGGCTATTTTTCAATTCCTGAATCAGCTCGTTTACTTCTGGTAGGCTGAAATACGCGACGACACTTTCAGCGATAATTTCTCCAATACCCTCAATTGAAATAATCATGTCTTTTTTCGCTTGCTGTACAGCTTCCATTGTTTCAAAGCGTTCTGCAATTAATTTAGCCGCTTTTGCTCCTACATGACGAATGCCTAATCCAAAGAGCAGTCTTTCTAATGAATTGCTGCGACTTGCATCAATAGCATTTAGTAGATTATTAGCTGATTTTTCTTTGATTTTATCTAACGTAACCAGTTGGTCAAACGTTAATGTATAAAGGTCTGCTACATCGTGAACCATATCTTTTTCAAACATTTGCATTAATACTCTAATGCCTAAGCCGTCAATATTCATCGCGTTACGAGAAACAAAATGAGATAAGCCTTCCGTAATTTGAGCTGGACACTTGGGATTCATGCAGCGCAAAGCTACTTCTTCTTCCAAATGAATCAAATCACTGTCACAAGCCGGACAGTGTGTCGGAATCAAATAAGGTTGGCTGTCTTCAGGTCGTTCATCCAAAATGACGCGAGTGACTTCTGGAATAATATCTCCTGCTTTATGAACGACTACAGTATCCAATAAACGGATGTCCCGTTCGTGGATCAAATCTTCATTATGCAGACTTGCTCGCTGAACCGTCGTGCCCGCTAATTGGACAGGATCCATAATAGCTGTTGGCGTCACGACTCCCGTTCGGCCGACTGACCATTCGATATCACGAATTACTGTATGAGCTTCTTCTGCCGGAAACTTATAGGCAATCGCCCATCTAGGAGCTTTAACGGTAAAACCAACTTCTTCTTGAACTGCAAACTCATTTATCTTGATTACGATGCCATCGATTTCATAAGGCAAAGCCGTTCTTTTTTCTTGAAATTCTTGAGTATATGCCCATACTTCTTCAATTGTTTGGAACACTTTGCGGTCATGATTGGTTCGCAGTCCCAATTCATCTAATTGGTGCAATGCGTCTTCTTGGCTTACAGCTGTTAATTCACCAAAATCGCCAATCGTATATAAAAAGGTATTTAAATTTCGTTTAGCTGTCACTTTTGGATCTAAATTACGCAATCCGCCAGCTGCTGCGTTCCTTGGGTTTGCAAAAATCGCTTCTCCATTTTCTTCGCGTTCTTGGTTCAATTTAATAAAGGAATCTTTGGGCATGTAGCATTCTCCACGTACTTCAATAGAATAAGGATTTTTTAAGCGCAACGGAACCGACTTAACGGTACGAATATTTTGAGTCACGTTCTCACCCACGGTTCCATCACCACGTGTAGCAGCACGAACCAGCTTCCCGTTTTCATACTTTAACGATACGGCTAAACCATCAATTTTCAGCTCACAAATGTAGCTAAATGGTTGATCCGTTATTTTTTTGATACGGCGATCAAAATCAAGTAGGTCCCCTTCGTTAAATGCATTTCCAAGACTTAACATAGGTACTTCATGAACCACTTTTTCAAAACCAGGCAGAATTGTTCCTCCAATACGTTGTGTAGGAGAATCATTACTGATTAAGTCCGGAAATGCTTCTTCCAAAGCAACTAATTCATGGTATAACTTATCATAATCCGTGTCGGGTATCGATGGCGCATCCTTCACATAATATTCATAGCTGTATTTATCTAATAACGACCGCAAATCGAATACCCGTTGTTTTGCAGATTCAAAATCTTGTGTGGACATACCCTTAATTCCTTTCGTACTTTAGATTTTATGAGAAAATAGTAATGATTATTTAGTGTTATTGCGTGTCTATACAGGAAGTTCCGCATCCTGTAGTTGAGTTTCGCACACCAGACTTTCGGAAAAAACGTAAACTCTACAAGGATGGAACATCCTCTGCGAGTTTCCTTGTTTTTCTGTCAAGTCTAAGCGGTGTGCTACACATCCTGTAGTTGAGCTACGAGCCCCAGACACTGTGTAAAAAAAGATGAATCCCGCCGAAGATGAGACATCTTCTCTGTGATTCCCTGTTTTTACTGTGTGTCTTTCAGGGGCTCTACGCATCCTGTAGTTGAGCTACGAGCCCCAGACACTGTGTAAAAAAAGATGAATCCCGCCGAAGATGAGACATCTTCTCTGTGATTCCCTGTTTTTACTGTGTGTCTTTCAGGGGCTCTACGCATCCTGTAGTTGAGCTACGAGCCCCAGACACTGTGTAAAAAAAGATGAATCCCGCCGAAGATGAGACATCTTCTCTGTGATTCCCTGTTTTTACTGTGTGTCTTTCAGGGGCTCTACGCATCCTGTAAGTTGAGCTGCACTTCCCAGACACTGGGCTATTTCAAAAATTGACGCAATGCGCGGGATGCTCTTGCTTTCATTTCCTGAAAATCGCTGTGCGCCTAGACGAGAAGTTACGCATCCTGTTTTAATTGGGCTGCAAACGACAGCCTCTCGGAAAAAACAGAATCTCTGCGAGGATGAAACATCCTCTGCGAAATTCTTTGTTTTTCTGTCGAGCCTAAGCGTCGTTTTCCGCACCTTGTTTTTCTATTGGTGCAAATGCTGCTAGGAGGCGTTTGATGCCTTGTTCTTTAAAGGCTATATCGAGTTGGAGGTCATTGGCTGCGCCGGTAACTTTGACTACTGTACCGACACCCCATTTTTTATGAACAGCTTTATCTCCAACATTCCATGCTAATTTATCAGCTCCGCTTGACGTTTTGCTGGCTACTGGTGCTTTGTATACTTGACTAGTAGCTCGAGTCGCTTGATTGCGTTGCATAGAACTGGCTGTGGAACGGCTAAATGGTGTATTTAGAGTCTGTTGATTTCCTAATTCTAAGACTTCATCCGTGATTTCATTGATAAAGCGAGAAGCTGAATTGCTTTGTGTACGGCCATATAAAACTCGTGAATAAGCATTTGTAATGTATAGTTTTTTTTCTGCTCGTGTTATCCCAACATAAGCCAGGCGACGTTCTTCTTCTAGTTGGTCTTCTTCCATCATTGAACGAGACAACGGGAAGATGCCTTCTTCCAGACCAATCAAGAAAACGATTGGAAATTCTAATCCTTTTGCTGCATGAAGCGTCATTAAAGTTACTTCGCTTTGAGGTTCTTCTTCCAAATTATCCAAATCAGAAACCAATGCCAAATCTGTTAAGAATGTCAGCAATGTTTTGTCTTCCGTATTTTCTTTTTCAAATTGTTGGGTTACGGTCAAGAACTCTTGAATATTTTCTAAGCGCGTTTCAGATTCAAGTGTCCGTTCTAATTCTAGTGCCTTTTGGTAACCACTACGTTTTAATACTTCTTCCACTAATTCCGTAACAGGTACATATTCTTGCATTTGGCGCAGATCTTTCATCATGAATCCAAATCCTTCAAGTTCATTAGCCGCTTTTCCAGTTATCGGTGTAATAGAAACATTTAAAGCTGTTTCCAAAAGAGACCAGTCATATTGATTGGAAGTATCTCTCAACTTTTCTATCGTTCCTGGGCCAATACCTCGCTTAGGCACATTAACGATCCGTTCAAAACTCATGTTGTCATCGGGATTGGCAATCAAGCGAAGATAAGCCAGAACGTCTTTGATTTCTTTACGATCGTAGAACTTGTGTCCTCCGACCATTTTATAAGGAATATTCGATTTTAACAAGCTGTCCTCAATAACACGCGATTGAGCATTGGTACGGTAAAGAACTGCAAAATCACCATAATTGTAATTGTTTTCTTTCATTTCTTCTTGTATCTTAGAAATAACGTAACGTGATTCGTCCCCTTCAGATTGCCCACGGTAATACGTAATTTTTTCGCCATCGTGGTTATCCGTCCAAAGTTTTTTAACTTTACGTTTTGAATTATTTCCGATCACGTCATTGGCCGCTTGTAAAATCAACTTAGTTGAGCGGTAATTTTGTTCTAGTAAAACAGTATTTGCGTCTGGATAATCTTTTTCAAAGTTCAAGATATTTTCCATATTTGCTCCGCGCCATCCATAGATACTTTGGTCAGCATCTCCAACAACACATAGGTTTTTAAATCGATCTGCCAACATATTTACTAAAGTATACTGTGCTTCATTTGTATCTTGGTACTCATCCACATGAATGTAATGAAATTTATTTTGATAGTGCTCTAATGTTTCAGAGCTTTCTTTGAATAGGCGGATAGTCAACATGATCAAATCATCAAAATCCACTGATTGGTTGCGACGTAGTTCTCTTTGGTAATCATCGTAGCAATCTGCAACAATCTTCTCAAAAAAACTTGCTGCCGTTTTACGGTAATCTTCGGGTGTCTGCAACTCATTTTTAGCGTTACTGATTTCGCCTAAGATTGCTCTAGGATTGTATTTTTTAGGATCGATATTCCGTTCTTTTAAAATTCGTTTCATTAAGGTTTGTTGTTCACCTGGATCACTGATTGTAAATGCACGCGTATAGCCTATACGATCAATGTCACGACGTAAAATACGGACACACATCGAGTGGAAAGTAGAGACCCAGACATCGTTTCCGCCTTCTTTTAAAAGACGTGCTACTCGTTCTTTCATTTCCTTAGCCGCTTTATTTGTAAATGTAATCGCTAAAATATTCCATGGGTTAACATTCTTTTCTTCAATCAGATAGGCAATACGGTGTGTTAAGACACGTGTTTTTCCGCTTCCTGCTCCGGCCATAATTAAAAGAGGTCCTTTTGTGCATACAACTGCATCTTTTTGCTTGGGATTCATCCCACTTAATAAGTCATCTCTTGATACCAATTTATTTACATCCTCTCTTCTTATAACATTCCATTTCAAATTAAAAATAGAATGTGGACTTCACCAGTCTAGCAAAAACTTTTAAAGTTTTGCATAATTTCTCAAGAATAATTTTACCACAAACCAAGCCTCTTGGAGTAGTAAATGAACAGTTTCAAATGAAGAAAGTAAAAAAGAAAAAAGACTCTAAAAAAAAGAATCTTTTTTCTTTCAACTTATTTTTTAGATTATAGGAGTTCCTAAATCCCCTGTATCGCAATTAAACTCAGCTGATTGATTAAAATCCGCACTTCTTTTCTAGCTAACGCGTACTCACTCTGTTTCAAAAAAATCAAAATCTGATTAAAATGTTTTATTTTCGTTGGTTGGCTTATCTGCAGAAAACCTTGAATTTCTTGGTCTGCTTGTCCGTTAATACTCCTAAATGTATCTAAAAATAGTGACGTTGTATATGTATTTCTAGCATACTGGTAAAAACCAGTCCAATAGTCAAATTCTATATCTGAAAAAACATCAATTTCTTTTACAAGAGTTACCCTTTTTAATTGATCAACTATCGTCTCCAAAGAATTTGTTTTAAATTGAATTTCTTTAATTTGCAAAAAGTGGAGATAATCAATTAATAGGAGTTCCATAAATTCTAAACGTTCACGAAATCCTTGCAACGAGATCTGCTTTTCACGAATTCGTATGCCTTTATTTTGTTCAATAACTATGTACCCTTCTTCTTCTAACCTCAGAAAAGCATGTCGAATCGGAGTCCGGCTAATGCCTAGCTTTTTTGACAATCCAATTTCAGTAATATGTGTTTGAGGTAACCATTGCTTGGTTAAAATTTGCTTCTTACTATATTGGTAAGCTGCTTCTTCTAGTTTTTTCGGTTTAGACATTTTACTCACCTGCCTATTTTTAGTTGCCGTTCTTTTGTCAACACAAAAAAATTAGCCTTTTTATTTTTTTATGCCTGTACCAATTATAAGATTTTTCTTATCTAACTTCAAGTCTACTTCTATACCTTTATGTATTCAACTCATTCTAACCCTTTAAAATAAAAATTTACTTAACCACTACTAAATATTTACATAGAATTTATACTAGAACGATATAATAAACTTGTTCCAAACAGAAACTATTTCTTTACTTTTTTTATAATTGTAAAGATCCCCCATCCTGAGGTCCGCTTTCTAAAGCGGACCTTCAATCATTGAAGGCCACATAAAAGACAAATTCTCATTTGTCTTTTTATTTTATTTTCTCCTCTAGTGTTACTGAAGTTTTTTTAGGCCATTTCAGCCCTCCAATGAACGTTGAACTCAATATTAACGCACCCCCAACAACTTGAATCCCACTCATTGCTTCTCCCAAAAATAGTGCTGACATTATTACTGCAGCAACTGGGTCAATGTAACTCAACAGAGCAACTGTTTGGCTCTTTAATTTTTGCATCGCTGAAAAATACAATACATAAGCTAAACCAGTATGTACGATTCCTAAAACGATAAGATAAGGAACTGACGTGATCGTTATCCCTACTACATCGAACCCTTGTGTAAAGAAGACATACGGAGCAAGTATCACAGAAGCAACCATTAGTTGAATCATTGTGCTCTCTAAACTAGTTAAATCTTTTACAAATTTATTTAACATAATCACACTTGCATATAAAATAGCTGCACCTAAGCCATAAATGATCCCAATCGAATGTGTGTGACCTCCGCTAGATTGATTGCTTGTTCCTACGACTAAAAACATTCCCAACATAGCTACCAAAATGCTTCCTACTTTATTCAGCATCCATTTTTCTTTTAGTAAAAAAGGAGAAACAACCATCACGATTACCGGGGCAAAATAATAGCTCAATGTAGCATTGGCAATTGTTGTGTAATTATAGGCTTCAAATAATAAAATCCAGTTTAAACCAATAGCTGTTCCAGAAAAAAACAATACAACTGCATTCTTTTTTAACATCCCATACGAAACTTTATTTCTCTTAAAGAGCATGAAAACCAATAAGAATAAACTCCCCAATACTCCACGGTAAAGAGCAATTTCACTTGAAGTCAATTCAATATTTTTGACCATCAACCCAATTGATCCAAATAGCAACATTGCTATCACAACTTTTACCTTTTCTATTCCCATTTTCCACCCTCCTTAATCTTCTTTTATCCGTTTTTATGTCGCCAATTCTCCTAAAAATGGTGTTAAAAAAAGCATAGGAACAATAAAGATTCCTATGCTTTTATACTTTAGTTAGTAGTTATATTACGCTAAAACTTACATAAAGAGTTATTCACCTAGACCAACTCTTTGGAAGATTTCATCTACATTTCTTAAATGATAGTTGTAATCAAAAGCATCATCAAGGTCTTCGGTCGTCAATACAGACATGATTTTTTCATCTTGTTCAAGTAAAGGACGGAATAATACTTGTTCGTCCCAAGCTATTGCTGTTTTTGGTTGGATCAAATCATATGCAGCTTCACGGCTCATGCCATTATCAATCAACTTAAGCAATACACGTTGGCTGTAAATCAATCCAAATGTTGCATCCATATTACGTTTCATGTTTTCTGGAAAAACCGTTAATTTTTCAACAATCGTTCCAAAACGGTTTAACATGTAATTTAATAAGATAGTTGAATCTGGAAGAATAATACGTTCAGCAGATGAATGAGAGATGTCACGTTCATGCCATAGAGTAACATTTTCGTATGCTGTTACCATGTGTCCTCTAATGACACGTGCTAATCCTGTTACATTTTCAGAACCAATAGGATTGCGCTTATGTGGCATAGCTGATGATCCTTTTTGGCCTTTTGCAAAAAACTCTTCAACTTCACGCGTTTCGGATTTTTGCAATCCCCGGATTTCTGTAGCAAATTTCTCAATACTTGTAGCAATTAAAGACATTGTAGCCACATATTCAGCGTGTAGATCACGTGGCAGAACTTGAGTTGAAATTTCTTGTGCTCTTGTACCTAGATTTTCACAGACATACTTTTCAACAAAAGTTGGGACATTGGCAAATGTTCCAACTGCTCCACTTATTTTTCCAGCTTCGACACCTTTTGCTGCATGTTCAAAACGCTCAATATTGCGTTTCATTTCTGAATACCAAAGAGCTAATTTCAACCCAAAAGTAGTCGGTTCAGCATGCACGCCATGAGTACGGCCCATCATAACTGTAAATTTATGTTCTTTAGCTTTTTCACCAATGACTTCAAGAATTTTTTGCAAATCTTGACGCAAAACGTCATTTACTTGTTTCAATTGGTACCCATAAGCAGTGTCCACGACATCCGTACTTGTTAATCCATAATGAACCCATTTACGTTCTTCTCCTAATGATTCGGAAACGGCACGTGTAAAAGCTACAACGTCATGTCTGGTTTCTTTTTCAATTTCTAAAATACGCTCAACTTCAAATGAAGCATTTGCACGAATCTTTTGAACATCTTCTTTTGGGATCTCTCCTAGTTCAACCCAAGCTTCAGCAGCAAGTATTTCAACTTCCAACCAAGTGTTGTAACGATTCTCCTCTGACCAAATGGCCGCCATTTCAGGTCTTGTATACCGTTCTATCATAATTATCCTAACTCCCTATTCATATATTCCTGTATCCGAAATGGTAGACAGTGTTTTTTCGATATCTTTGGTTGCTACTGTAATATGGCCTATCTTTTGCCCTTTTTCTGGGTTTTCTTTGCCATAATAATAAAAGTTCCAATCCGGCTTTAATTGAATTTGGACCTTTGCTGCTGCTTCATTTTCACTTAAAATAGTCACAGTGACTGCTGGGGTAATTAACTCAATTTCAGGTAATGGCCAACCGCAAATCGCACGAATATGGGCATCATATTGCGACATAGAACAGGCTTCAATACTATAGTTTCCTGAGTGATGAGGTCTTGGAATCACTTCATTTACATAAAGTGTACCACTGGAAGTGATAAACAGTTCAATTCCTAACACCCCTATCAATTCAAACTTTTCAGCAACAGCTCTAGCGATGCGTTCTATTTCTTCTTCAACATACTGATTCACTCGAGCTGGAACGATACTTTCCTGTAAAATTGAATTTCGATGGATATTTTCTGATACTGGAAAAACGACTACTTCATTAGCATGATTTCGTGCAACCATGACAGATAATTCCCGTTCAAACGGTATCCAAGCTTCCATTACACATGTACCCATTTTCAATAGATAAATTGCTTTTGGAATATCTTCTTCACTTTGAAGAACAAAACGATCTTTTTCATTATGTCGTTCATTAATGGTCTTCAATACACAAGGAAATCCAATCCCGTCTATTGCTCCTTTAATGTCTTCCACTGTAACGATTGTGGCATAAGGGGCCAAATTGATATTGCTGGCTTCTAAATAAGCTTTTTCTAATAATCGATCTTGAGTAATAGACAATAAATCAGCACCTTGTGGAACAGATACTGTCTTTTTCATTCTTATTATTGAATTTGCATCAATCGTGTCACATTCATATGTAACTACATCGCATTTCATTGCAAAATCCATCAATGCTTTTTGATTATCAAATGAAGCAATTATTTGCCAATCTGCAACCTGAGCTGCTGGACACCCTTTTTCAGGATCCAATACACCTATCCGATAGCCCATTTTTTTAGCAGATAAAGCTAACATGCGTGCTATTTCTCCGCCACCAATGATCCCAATCATTTTCCCTGGACTAATTAGATTAGACAAAACTATCACTACCTTCTAAAACTATTTGTTTTATTTTTTTGCTTCTCATTCCTAGTTTATCAGTTATTTTGTCATCTGTCATTGACAACCTTTAGAAAGTTGATTCTCTATTCATCAAACAGTTTAAGATAACTTATTGCTTTTATTTATTCTCTTCATTTCTAATTTCCTTACGGCGTTTTTTTACTTTTTTAGTCCAAAATCCACCATTGATATACTTAGGTTCATAAGAAATAATAAACGTTTTAGGTTCAATTTCACTGATTTGTTTATACAGTTTGCGTTCCGTTTTTCTAGGTGTCAAGATTTCTAAAACCATTCGATCGCCTTCACGACCAAATGCAAGACTTGTTGTCACACCGTATCCTAAATTACGTAATTCTTCAGGCATTTTGGTTTCCAAATCTGGAACAATTGCAGTAACCATAATGTAGCCAAGAGCTAAAAATTCTTCAATCTTAATTCCAAGAGCAATACCGACTCCGTATCCTAATGCATAAACAGCTAGATTAAGGTAATTATCTAAACTATCCAACACTAATCCTAAACCGACAACATAAATGGTCACCTCAACCATTGAAACGAGTGAAGCTGCTAAGCGATAGCTTTTCATGGTTAACATAAAACGTATCGTATTCAATGAGATATACACAACGTTAATGACAAATATTAATAGTAAAAAAGATAAATCTACTTCCATTTTTTTCTCTCCTGACTGATTGGTAAAAATTTTATTCCTCTATAAGATTATCAAAATTCCTTTAAATAGCAAGGAAAACAACTATAAACGAAGTACTTAAACAAAGGAGCTGAACTAAAAGCTATTCTTGCACTTTTAGAGCAGCTCCTGCTTATTCATGTACTCAATTTATTCTTCTACAAATTTTACTTGTCCTTCTTCGAAAGCACGAATGCGGGCTAACGAGTAAACCTCATAATTTTCTTCTTCAAGCAATTGGCGACCAACCTGAAAGGATTTTTCAATCACAATACCAACACCAACAACCGTTGCTTGCGCTTCTTGACATATTTTTATTAATCCTTTAGCTGCTTGTCCATTAGCTAAAAAATCATCAATCAATAATATACGATCTGTCTTTTCTAGAAATTTTTTAGAAATAACGATCGTACTCGTTGATTTTTTAGTAAACGAATACACATCCGTAGAGTACAAATCATCTGTTAACGTTAAACTTTTTTGCTTACGTGCAAATACCACTGGAACTCCTAAAGCCAAACCTGCGAATACAGCAGGCGCAATACCTGAGGATTCAATCGTTACTATTCTAGTAATCCCTTTATTCGCATAATGTTTAGCAAATTCATTTCCTATAGATTGCATAAGTTTAGGATCAATTTGATGATTTAAAAAGTTATCTACTTTTAAAACTTCTCCTCCTAAAACATTCCCATCTCTTAAAATACGTTCTTCTAATTCTTTCATGAGGCCCAGCCTTTCTTTTCGTTAATAGATTTAGAGCAGAATAAAAAAGCTTTCTCGTTGATTATGCGTTCATAAGCGTTGAAAAAGACTCAAAATAGTCATCCATTCACATTGAATATACGCTTTTTCACGTAAAAGGTCAATCACTTTTAAATTCTAACAGATACTTAAGTTAGAAAACACGAACATTTTCCTCACTAAACCATTTTGTATTCCATTATTTAATAGTCATTTTTAATAGAGGCTTATAAATTAAACTAGAATTTATAAAACGAATAGTATACTATTAAATTAAAGCGATTTAAGAAAGGAGTTTGGCATGGGTAATAAAAGTTTACTAGAACTTATTAAACAGTATTGGTATCTAGGTATTTTATTTGTCATTCTTATAGTAGTGCTCGTTATTGGAACAAACCAAGAAAAACCCTGGTCAGAAAGTCTGTCGATAACTGAAACGACATCATCTACTGCAGAAGAAGCTGAGTCTGCTATTGTAGAATCTGAGGTTAGTTCTACTGTATCTGAAGATAAGGATAATGTATTTCGAAAAGAAACAAAATTATTTTTCTTAAGCGACCATCAGCCGGACATTGAAGAAATGGAAGAATCTGTTGAAAGTGAACCAGAAGAATTGGAAGAAGCGGAAGATTCCACCGTTGAGGTTGAAAGTATTGAACCTACTGAATCAAGCAGCTACACCCCTACATATTCTAATGACACTTACTCTAAACCGAAAAGCTCAAGTTCTTCATCTACTAACAGTTCGCCTAAGCCAACTACTCCTAAACAACCTGTTAAAGATCCAGTACCTGAGACCGATGAATCAGAGTCTGTTCATGAATCAAATTCAGAACCTGTAGAAACACCAGAAACTGATTCAGAAACAACGGAAGACTCTTCTTCTGCTCCAGAAATAATCGAGTCAGAAACACCAGCAGAAGAAATCCCTTCAATTGACTCTTCCATTAGTGAAGAATAGAAAATACTCTTTACAACACAAAAAGTACATTGTCCTTTAGACAATGTACTTTTTGTATTACTTCAATTAAGACTATCTGTGCCACTCTTAGAGAGAATGATTCCTTGACAGCTCCTACTCGACACTCCTAGGCTATTTTCATCACCAATTATCCACTAAACCGCCTCTACTCGACTTTACTAGCCTATTTCCATCACCAATTATCCACTAGATCTCCTCTACTCGACATTCCTAGTCCATTTCCATCACCAATTAACCACTAAACCGCCTCTACTCGATATTCTTAGCCCATTTCCATCAGCAATTATCCACTAGACCGCTTTTACTCGATATTCTTAGCTTATTTCACCTATTAGGTACAATTAGGTGATTTTTCTGTAACAAAATGTGTTTAATATAGAAAATTTTTCGGTAACGAAAAATCTCCAATTGAAAAATCAATACTTATGGAGTCTACACCGCTATGTATGTGCGACAAAAAAAACCTCCAGAAGTTTATCCCTTCTGGAGGTTAAGTTTAATCTTCTTGTAACTCATTTTCTTCATCAACAACGGTGTTTAATCGTTCTACATAAAGACTCACTAATCGTGAACCTTCTATTTTATCGGCTTTTAACAAGTAATTTTCATACTCCACATTGGCGTTATCATCTGGTTGAGGAATATTTCCGTATTGGGTAATGAAATAACCGGCAATAGAATCCACATCGTTGGATTCTATTTCTGTTCCAAAGAACTCATTAAATTTTGACAATTGAGTGGAGCCATCTACTAGATAGATGCTTTCGGATACTTGCTCAATCATGTTATACGTTTCATCGTATTCATCATCGATATCCCCTACTATTTCTTCAAGTAAATCTTCTAATGTCACGATACCAACGACACCGCCGTATTCATCATTTAATACTGCAAGTTGATTACGTGTACGTCTTAGTTCATACAGTAAATCATCAATATGAATCGTTTCTGGAACAAATAACGCTGGATTTAAAATATCTTTCAAGTCAATATCATCGATTTTAGTTGTTCGAGAAGCTTTCAACAAATTCTTAACATGGATGATCCCAATGATTCTGTCTTTATCTTCAAGATAAACTGGAACGCGAGAATAAGGAATATCCAATAATTGTGGAATATTCACTTCGCTTCCATCTTTATAATCAATCATATACGTATCAGTACGCGGAACCATGATTTCTCTGGCCATTTTAGTATCCATAGATAAGATTCCTTTTAGCATAGTAAATTCATCCGGATCAATTGCTCCTGCTATTTGGCTATTTTCTAGATAAGCACGAAATTCATCACGTGTTAATTTTTCTTTTTCTTCTGTAAAATCTATGGGTGTTAATCTTTTTAAAATATTTGTTGAAAAAGAAAGCAATCGTACAAAAGGTTTAGCGAATGTTTGTACTACTAGAATCGTACCAGAAGTAGCACGAGCAACCTCTTCAGCTTTTTGTAGAGCTACTTGCTTTGGATATAATTCCCCAAATACAAGGGTTATATAAGATAGCACGATCGTCACGACAAATGTTGCTATTTGTGCCCCACCTGGAATAGTTGATAAATAGGGTTCGAGGCGCGTTGCAAAACTGGTTGCTGCGGATGCACTTGAAAAGAAGCCTGCTAAGGTTATGGCTACTTGTATAGTAGCTAAGAAGTTATCGGAGTTGCTCAACAGCTTCAAGATATTCAAAGACTTCTTATCGCCTTTAGCTGCCTTTTCTCTTATTTTTCCTTGATCTATCGAAACGAATGCCATTTCTGCTGATGCAAAAAATGCATTAACTGCTGTCAATATAACGATAATTAATATCTGTCCTATCAACGACTGACTATCGGGGTCTGAATTCATTTATCATTGTCTCCTTCAAATTTTTCTGTTTTTTAACAAAGTAGAAATAATATACCACTTTTTTCAACTAATTTCAACTGCTAGTCTTTTACTAGTAAGTATCCATTTTTTCAAGCATTGGAAGCATCGCATCGATGACTGTTCCGCTTGATTTTCCCTCTATCATAGATACAATCAAGTAACTGCTATTTTCGGCATCAAATGCTAGTAAGAAACCATTTGTTTCTGCATCTTCGCCTTCTGTTTCAGCTTCTCTTGTTTCTGCTGTACCTGTTTTAGCTGCCGTTTTTTGGTCAATAACAGCTAGTTTATGAGAGGATCCATATTCTTTTTGTACCGTTTGAACTAAATCTTCTTTAATAATAGCTGCTGATTCTGGTGAGACAACTTGTTTGGGTTCTGCTGTTTCTTGGTCAGCTGTCAGTTTAGGGTACACGAGGTTTCCTTCATTTGCAAATGGTGTATACGTTACTGCTTGTTGAATGAGATTAAGCAGCAATTCCCCTTGTCCAAATGCTGTATCTGCCAATTGTCCTTCTGAATCCAGTGTACCACTGTTAGATATTTGTGCTGGATTCATTGCAATCGGTAATTTCAAATCTTCGCCAAAAACATAGTTAGCTAAGCCTGCTTCATAGACCTCTCTACCCATTTCTAATGCTTCTCGTGCAAAATAAATATTATCTGAATAAGCAAATGCATCTGCTAAATTCACACTTGGAGTATCCTTGACACGAGTTACTTTATAGTCGCCCCAAGAAGCGTCTTTTTGCCAAGATAAGCCAGTGATTTTCTGCGTCTCTTCTGGAATGATTGTTCCTGCATCTAAGCCAATTCCTGCTGTGACCACTTTAAATGTTGATCCTGGTGCATAACCAGCAGCGTAACGAGCGAGAAACGGACTCTTTGGATCTTCAGCATATGCTTGATAATCCTCTGAACTAATACCGCTTGACATCAAGTTCGCATCATAAGATGGTGTGCTGACTAATGCTAACAAGCTACCATCTGTTGGATTCATGAAAACAGCTGAGCCACTCTCGCCTGTTAATTGATCGTAAGCTGCTTGTTGCATTTCGGCGTCAATGGTCAGTGTAATATCTTCACCATTTTGGACTTCTGTTTCTTGTAACACAGTTTTTAATTCGCCGTCACTTGTTTGAATCTCTATGCGTCCGCCCTTTTGTCCTCTTAACCGTTCATCGTATGTCGCTTCTAAACCAGATTTCCCAATGCTATCTCCAGTTCTTAGAGTGGGGTCTTTTTCAATGTCTTCTGCGGAAACTTCTCCAACATATCCGATCAGGTGTGCTGCTGCTTCATTTAAAGGATAAGTACGTGCAGTAATTTCTTGATACACTACTCCAGCAACTTGAGGCAATTCTGCATCCTTAGTCATAGTTTTAAATGGAACAAAACTATCAGGTGTTACCCATCCTTGTTTTAAACGATTTTCCAATTCTTCTATGGTTACATCATAGGTTTCAGCAATTTTTTCTAAATTTGTTGTTCTTTGATCATCTTCTCCTAAAGCGGAAGGCTGCATCCCCGCTTGCCAAGAAGTACCTTCTGTTGCTAATGGAGAGCCGTCTCTATCTAAAAGATCTCCTCTTTCACCGACAGTTGTGATGATTGAAATTTTATCGGTTGGTTCCATATCAGGAAAAATAAGATGTGTATTCCAATCTACTTGATACTCATTTTCAATTTGAGACAATGTTGTTTCATAAAGTTTTTCATCTAACGATCCTAAAGCCGTCTCCATACTAACGGTATAAGACAACGTGTATTGATCTGTTTCTTCATCTTGTGCAAGTTTCAAATCAGATACAGTTAACTCCGCTGCTCCTATACCGCCATATACTGTTTCATAACGCTCAGCCATAGATTTTTTTGTATACTCAATTTCTGTCAATGATTCTTCTGAAACTACCTCGCTCATAGCTGCGTAATCTTGTTTTTCTAAAGCTGCAATAAACGTATCTGCTGCTTTTTGAGCAGCCTTTTCATCTCTTGCTTCAGTCCAAGTAGCATACCCTATGATTCCTCCACCAATCACTAAAAGAACAGCTACAGCTATGCTAATTAATGCCCATATTGGAAGCTTTTTGCCTTTCTTATTACTGTTTCTCATTTTTTACACCTGCTTTAGTTTATTATTTTCCTTGTGAATCTTGCCGTTCTTCATACTTGATTTCTTCTTGTCCACGGTATTTCTTCATTAATTCGCTAAATAATTTACCATTACTAGGGGGCGTATAGGTAATGGCATTAGCGCCAGCTTCTATTGTCTCTTTGATACTTTCATCTGTTGGCCCGCCTGTCGCAATAATGGGCACTTTTGGAAATTTCTTGCGTATTTCACGTACAATATGAGCTGTTTGAGCTGCTCCACTGACATTAAGGATGTCTACACCTGCATCCAGTTTTTCTTGAATATTCGTAAATTCAGAAACAATAGTTGAAATTATCGGAATATCTACTACTCGATCTACTTGCTGATATGTTTTTGTAGGCGTTGGCGAATTAAGTACGACTCCAATACAACCATGAGCTTCAGCAAATAAAGCAATATTAGCTGAACGATGTCCATTTGTAATACCTCCGCCAACTCCAGCAATAACTGGCATACTAGCTACAGTAGTGATTCCTTGGATGATTGCTGGATGAGGTGAAAACGGATAGACTGCAATAACGGCATCAGCATCATTGTTCAATATAATGGCAATATCCGTTGTAAAAAGTAATGAACGAAATCTTTTCCCATTTATGATAATGCCACTAGCTGTATCAATAACTTCCGGCACAGATACATAGTGTTTTCTTAAATCAGTAGTGATACTAGGAGAACCTTTTTTTTCTTCCATTTTTTCACCTCATTAGTAAATTTATACTGTTTATTTTAACGAATGTTTACTCTAATTGCTATCATTCTGTCATTTTATGAAGCGATTTCTTTCTTTAGTAAGAGGAAGACCTGATTCATTCTTGAGAAGGAACCAAGTCTATCTTCTTAATCATACCGATTTAAGTTGTATTGTTCGATTAATCGAATCAGTTTTTCTGGGTAGTCTGGATCTGTAGCATAGCCGCTTTCTTGTAAAGCGTAAGCCGCTTCTTTATAATTTGCTGCTGTTAAGACTTTCGCATATTGATTTTCATTCCATGTTGTTCCTTTAGTAAACAATTCAGAGTGATCTTCCATAGACTCTTGCCAAGTTGCATACTTTCTGAAATCAGCTTTAATTTCAATCCACTCGCCATTTACATATTCTTTCGTTTTCATCGTTGCAATTGGTTCTGAATCGCTGCCTTTGATTCCGTAATAATTATTATTTTTAACCGAAAGCTCACTATTGCCCCAATCTGATTCAAGTATCGCTTGTGCAATACTGATACTAGGCAAGACTCCATACTTTTCTTGCAACACTTTAGAATAATCTGCAATTTGGACAATAAACTGTTCTTCATTTAGAGACTCCTCTTGCGGAACGTGCACTTCTGAGACCTCTTGACCTAAAAAATAGAGTGTGCCAAGGAAGACAAAAACAAAAACAAAAAGAGTCATCATGATATAGCTAGGAGATATTTTTTTGTTATACTTGCGTTTAGTTGTTTTGTAGATTTTCTTTTTTTGCTTTTTAAGGGGCACGTCTTTCTTCCTCTCATTTTAAAAAATTCATAAAAATAAGATTACTTACCAGCTTCGTTTAATAAGGCGATATATTCTTCTAAAGACAAGTTATAGTTTTTCATGTAAGCTGCATTTTCTTTGCCAACATAACGAAAATGCCATGATTCGTATTCAATTCCTGTTTCTGCTTCTTTACCTTTAGGGAATCGAAGAACAAATCCATAATCAGCTGCATGTTCAACCAGCCACTGTTGAGAGGCTTGAGTATCAAATTCAGCAATCAACCCTTTTCCAGAATTCAACCATTCAGTATCCATCACATCAATTGCAAGGCCTGTGTGATGCTCGCTGCCACCAGGTATAGCGATATAATCTTCCGTCAGCTTAACAGCTTCTTCTTTAGAATGCCCTTCATCTACATACTTTTGAATGCTATTATTGTAATTGGTTGTCTGCAATTCAACGGAACGGAATGTAGAAACAGCTATGATTTCATGACCTGCTTCTTTTCCAGCATCGGTCATTGCAGTATACTCTTCAATAATTCGTTGATCTACCAACAATCCATTTGAATTTGGCAAGGCACTTAAAGGTCTTTCAATCGATTCATCTATTTTTGTCCAGTTATTGACTAATTCTAGATTCCAATCTTCTGTTGAGGCGTCCGGTAAAGCGTCTAGCATGGCTTGATGTTCTGCTTCTTCTGCTAATTTTTGTTCTTCTTCTGGCGTTAAAGAAACACTTGAAGAGCTCGTTTCTGCAGATTGACTAGACTGAACGGATGCTTCTTGGTTGAATTGTTCACACCCTCCTAATATACCTGTTGCTATCAGTAGTAGTGCTAAATTTTTCTTCATTTTTTAAAGACTCCAATCTACTTTTACATATTGTGATTCATCAAAAACACACTAGGATATGAAGTTAGTGCACTTTTGATTTTACTCCTTTATAATAACATTAATACCGATTAATTTTAACAGTAAATCTTTTTTTGGAGGACTATGAATGAAAAATGAACCATTAACAAATCACCTTTACAAAGCCTCTCAAGGTATTGCTGCTGCTGTAGTGGCAACTTTAGGTATTGGGCTGCTAATTCAAAGTATTGGAGAATTATTGGGCTTTTCTACACTTATTACGATTGGTGCAGTTACAAAGACTTTGTTGATTCCCGGCTTAGGTATTGGGATTAGTTATTATTTAAAGACCGATATTCTTACCTTATTGAGTGCAACTGCAGCCGGTGTTATCGGCGGTCGTGCCTATCTTTTTTCCGATGGCATACTTTCTTTAAAAAGTGGTGAACCTGTTGGCGCTTTAGTTGCAATTGGTACCGCCATTGTAGTAGGTACCTTTTTATTTAACAAAACGCGCTTTAATATGATACTAGTACCTTTTGCAAGTATTTTAATCAGTGGATTAGTGGGTTACTTTTTATCTGCCCCAATCGCCTATACATTGAATAACGCTTCTTTACTGATTACTTCCTCTGTAGCTGGGTTTCCGCTTTTATCTTCAATGGTTTTAGGGCTGGTTTTTGGTTTACTTATTTTATCTCCTGCTTCATCTGCAGCTATTGCACTTGCTTTGCAACTGGATGGTTCTGCTGGAGCAGCTGCTTTAATTGGATGTAGTGTGCAATTCACTGTCTTTGCTTTTCTGAGTTTGAAAGACAATGATGCCGGTACATTTCTTGCCCAACTAATCATTACACCAAAACTTCAAACAGGAAATATTCTTAAACACCCTAAAGTGGCATTGTTTCCACTGATTCTTGGAACGCTATTAGCTCCTGTGGGGGTTCTGATATTTGGTTTGGAAGCTTCTGCTGAAATTGCAGGGATGGGGTTATGCGCTTTAGTCGCTGTTTTTGGAATTGCTTCTTCTCAAGGAATAGGTGCTACATTTTCTTATCTTTTTATTGTTGTTGTTTTACCCGCTCTTTTAACCCTGCTGTTTAAACCCTTTATTATCAAATCAAACCTTCTAAAACCCAATGATTTAAAAATTATCATTTAATTAAAAGAAGTTAACAGAATGAACTCTGTCAACTTCTTTTATCGTTTAACGAAAAAGCTAGGCATTTTTCCATTGAGATTCACTCTTCAGATTCTGAGCTTTTTTTCAGTAAATGACGCAATGCGCGGGATACTCTTGTTTTTAATTACTGATAATCGTTAAGTCTCTAAACATGGAGCTATACGTCTTGAATATTTTGATTGAACCATTCTAATAAATTTGGTTTATCGGTTTTTATTTGTTGTTGGATAACTCCAGGTAAACGCAATTCGATGATGTCTTTGTAACTCCAAAAATCGTACTCCACTTCAATTCTAAGAATAGTCGTATTCTGTTTTCGATGGTGCTCAGTCAATTGTTCTGCCGTTTCCTTTTTAAATTCGAGCTCAGCGGTACCAGTGTTTACCCACTTTTGTGCTACATGAAATTTAATGGCTAAATATTCATTAACTGGATTGGCTTTAACTTCTGGGAAAAACGTAGCATTTCGACAAACTTTTTGAACTAGCATCCATTCATAGTCTGTAAACAATCGCGAAATCTTATTCATATTTTCAGGTTTTAATCCTTGGTTACCTTTCTTCCATCGGTCCCAACTTTGTGGTGAAATGCCTAATTGTGAGGTATAAAAAGCTTTTTCGCTAACAAACTGCTCCTTTATTGCTCTTAAAACAATTTCTACTAACGCTTCATGCATTTTGATCATTCCCCTTTCAGTTCATAAATCTATCCAATAAGTGCTACTTTCATTTTACACCTATTACGTTAACTTTCAAATTTGAACACCTTAGTTCTATCGCTTTTTTATAAAAAAGAATTCGGATTACTTTCCTCCTTCAATCCAGCGTTTTTCAATGGTAGAATAGAATCACTATGGTTCAAATAAATTTTAGGAGGCTTTCCATGAGAAAATTAAATTGGGGAATTTTAGGTTTAGGTCAAATAGCAACTGAATTTGCGGAAGCGTTTGATGTTGAAAATGCCGTACTTTATGCTGCCGGTTCACGAAATGATGAAAAAGCAGCTGCATTTGCCAAAAACTATGCGCTTGAAAAGTCATATGGTTCATATGATGCGCTACTAGAAGACCCGTCTATTGACGTTGTTTATATTGCTACACCACATAGCCATCATGCTGAATTGATTTTAAAAAGTTTAGAACATGGCAAACACGTTTTATCAGAAAAAGCCATCACCATGAATAATGATCAATTGACTCAAGCTATGAAGTTAGCGAAAGAGAAAAAATTAGTATTAGCAGAAGCAATGGTCATTTATCATATGCCCCTTTACCGCAAACTAAAAGAAATCGCTCAAAGTGGATCGCTTGGAAAGTTAAAGATGATTCAAGTTTCATTCGGAAGTTTAAAAGAAAAAGATCCAGCCAATCGTTTTTTTAACAAAGATCTTGCTGGTGGAGCGTTATTAGATATTGGAATTTACGCTCTATCATTTGCTCGCTTTTTCTTAACTAGTCAGCCCAAAGAAATTCATACAACAATGAATTTTTACGAAACAGGTGTAGATGAGCAGTCAGGAATCTTATTAAAGAATGATCAAAATGAATTGGCTACTATCTCTCTTACTTTTAGAGCTAAAATGCCAAAGACAGGTATCGTTGCATTTGAAAATGGCTTTATTACAGTTAATGATTTCCCTCGTGCAGACAAAGCAACTGTAACTATGCCGGATGGTTCAGTGGAAACTGTTGAAGCTGGAGATACCAAGCAAGCTATGAATTACGAAATAGCTGATATTACGGATATGATTCTGTCAGATGGTCCTAATCCATCACTTGCCCTAACGCATGATGTAATGGAAATCATGGATACATTACGAAAGGATTGGGGACTTCACTACGATTTCGAATAAACTTTCTTAGTTCTCACTTTATATATAACTAAAGCCAATGAACTGTCCTACTTTACAAGGACAAGTCATTGGCTTTAACTTTATTAAGACCTATTTAAAATGCAAATAGAGGATTACAAATAAGTTGTTTTGCAATTTCAATTCTTGTTGCATCAACTCAAACAAAATTCGTCTCTGAGTTGATCGAATTAGTCCTAGTTGCATTAACTCAAATAGAAATCGTTCCTGAGTTGATCGAATTAGTCTTTGTTGCATCAACTCAAGCAGAAATCATCTCTGAGTTGATCGAATTAGTCCTAGTTGCATTAACTCAAATGGAATTCGTCTCTGAGTTGATCGAATTAGTCTTTGTTGCGTCAACTCAAACAAAATTCGTCTCTGAGTTAATCGAATTAGTCCTTGTTGCATCAACTCAAACAGAATTCGACTCTGAGTTAGTTGAACAACCCCACAATAGCTTTCCATATTTGACTAAAGAAGTTGCCCACTTTATCCACTAACCCGCTATCTTCAGCTTGTTTCAAAGCATCGCCGAATTTATCTTGGACTGTATTAGACAAGTTCTTTAATTGTTCTTTCACTTCTGCAGAATCAATGGCACTTGTTTGTTGGTATTTCTCAAATAAAGCCATCAATTGATTGATTTGATCTTGTGTAACAGCATTTTGTAAATTGTTTTTTTCTAGCGCTTCATTGATAATGCGTTCTACATCTTCTTTTGTAGCTAGTTCGCCTTGTTGTTCTTTTAATTCAGCTAAACTTTGCTTGATATCAATAATCGCTTGATCAAATTTAGCAGTATCAAATTCTTCGTTATCCGCATTTTCTTGTGCAATATCATTCGTTGTTTCTAGTTCATCTTGCGCTACTTCCATGCGTTCTTGGTCCAATTCTTCACCGTTCACATCAAATGCTTTGTAAATACCTGATAAAGCACTTTCTCCCGTAACTTTGCTGACACTTGCAACTACGATTTTCACGTCGTTTACTCCTGCCGTAATAGCTGCATTAGCATACTGATCTTGTGTAATTTGACTAATATTTTTTGGAGTTACGATTTCGACATCCACACCTTCACCAGCATCTTGCTTTTGTACCAGTACGGATGAGATCATACTAGAGGTATTTCCTGAACCATCGCCTAAATAATTGATCAAATCTTGACCTGATACACTTCCGATAGCTACATTTTCAGGTTTTTCGATTCCTAAAAGGTCTTCCGTTTCAGTAATTTGACTTTCAGATAATCCGCCACCATAAATAAACGTTGGTTTGCCCCATTTTTCATCTACTACTGTTGTGTCGATTCCATTTGTTGTTGCGCTAGCAGATTGCGGCACAACAAGTAAAGATGCTCCTAACAAGCTCATTGTTGCTAAAGCTGTTAATCCAATTTTTTTAACCTGTTTCATTTTAAAACCCTCCATCACATTTTTTTGCTTGTTTGTAGTTATTAAATTTGTTCTTATAGCCAGTATACCTAATTCTTCTTAAGAATTATCTAAGCCTTTAGACCTAAGTAAAAAAAATGATTCAGGAAATTATCCCAAATCATTTTATATCTTACAAACTATGTGCAAGCATTACCCCTCCAAAGCAATTTTATGAAAATAAAGGAAATAATTGCTGTTCAAAAAATTGTTAGGCATATTTGCTCTGTATGATTACTATGTACCTTTAGGATAGCAAACTCTTTTTAGGTTGTCCAACCAAACTTTATTACTTTCTTAAGAAAATGAAGAAAAAGCTGTTAAAATAGTTTTTTAAATAAATCAACTCTATATAAAGTCAATGATAAGCACTATTTTGCAAGCATTTTTCTACCTATTCCAACTTAAATTTGGACAGTCAAATTTCCGTCACTTTTCAATTCTTTTTTAAATAACTGGTGCTTGTTCAGAAGATAAACAATAATCACAAATATCAAAAATAGAATTCAAAAAAATTAGTGCACTTCAAAATAAAATTTATTTTGAAGTGCACTAAATCTTTAATTGTTGTTATTTATTTTTCCTTCTTTATAAATTGCTGAACTAACGGTATAACCACTTGTTGTTACAATTTCTTTTATTGCATTTACGTTGGGACTGTCCATTTGTATGATAACTTGGGTAAAATGATCTTTTCGATAAACAGCAATTTGATCAATACTGATTTTAGCTTCCGCTAAAATATTGGTAATGTCTTCAAGAATTCCTGGATGGTCTTCCGGGATATCAATTACAATGCGGCTACCTTTATGGTTGTATCCCATAATATCAATAAAAGCGCTAAAAATATCTTTATCCGTGATAATGCCTACAATTTTGTTTCCTTCTTCTACGACTGGTAATACACCGATTTTTTGGTCACGCATACGAGATGCAGCTTCTTCTAATAAATCATCTGCATGAATCGTAAGCACTTTTTTTTGCATGATGTCGCCAACTTTAGTTTTAGTCAGTAAGTAATTCATTTCATGAATACTCAAACTTGTTGCTGTAGAAGGAGAATTTTCTTGGATGATTTCTTGTGTAATCAAACCAATCATTTGTCCATTTTTTACTACAGGCAATCGATGAAAGTCATTTTCTTTCATCATATCAAGCGCTTCTAAGACTTTTGTTTCTTGCGAAACGGTCACAACAGCTGATGTCATATAACTTTTTACGTCCATTTCCTAACCTCCCAAATAAGCTTTTTGTACTTCATCACTCGCTAACAACTCTTTACCGGTACCCGTTTGTACAACTTTACCAGTCTCTAAAACGTACCCTCGATGAGCAATTTCTAGAGCAACTTTTGCATTTTGTTCAATCAATAAAACCGTTGTGCCTTGGTTATTGATCATTTGAATAATATTAAAAATTTCTTTAATGAAAAGAGGTGCTAATCCCATTGAAGGTTCATCCAACAACAATAATTTTGGTCTAGACATTAATGCGCGTCCCATGGCAACCATTTGTTGTTCCCCACCTGATAAAGTTGCTGTGTCTTGCTTTTTACGTTCTTCTAAGACTGGAAAACGATCGAACACCATTTTCAAATCTTTTTGGATCTCACTTTTATCTTTTCTAAGAAAGGCTCCCATCTCTAGGTTTTCCATAACAGTCATCCCTTTAAAGACATGCCTTCCTTCTGGAACTTGGGAGATACCCAATTGAACGATCTTGCGCGTTGAGTCTTTTTGTATCGGACGATCGTTGAATAAAATTTCACCTGATTTGGGACGATGCAAACCAGAAATAGCTTTTAAAACCGTTGATTTTCCAGCACCGTTAGCACCGATTAAAGAAACGATTTCTCCTTCTTGGACGTCAAAATTAATTTCTTTAGTGGCTTGGATCACACCATAATAAACGGATAAATCTTTTACTTTTAACATGTCTATTCACCACCTAAATAAGCTTTGATAACTGCTTCATTGTTTTTGATTTCCTCAGGTGTTCCATGAGCAATCATTCTGCCGTATTCTAATACATAAATGCGTTCGCATACATCCATTACTAAAGACATATCATGTTCAATTAATAAAATCGTAATTTTGAATTCTTTTTGGATTTGTCGAATCAGTGCTGTCAAATTAGCCGTTTCTTGCGGATTCATTCCAGCAGCTGGTTCATCTAAAAATAAAATCTTTGGTTTAGTAGCTAATGCTCGAACAATTTCTAATCTTCGTTGTTCTCCATAAGGTAAATTTTTCGCCAATTCCTCTGTTTTTGTTTCTAAATTAAACAAGGCTAACAGTTCAAGAGCTTCTTCACGCAATTTTTTTTCTGACTGATAATACGCTGGCGTTCTAAGGATACTAGCTAACGTTCCGACTTTATTTTTTTCGTGCATGCCAATCAAAACATTGTCTAATACAGATAAATCTTTAAACAATCGAATATTTTGAAACGTTCTGCCCAATCCCAAAGATGTGATCGTGTATGTTTTTCGTTTGATCAACGAGGTTTTCTTACCTTCTACTTCTAGATCAATCACGCCTTCAGTTGGCTCGTAAACCCCTGTCAACAAATTAAATAACGTTGTTTTTCCGGCACCATTTGGACCAATCAAGCCAACTAATTCGTTGTCCTCTAATTCCATATTTACCATAGAGACAGCAGATAGCCCACCGAAATTTTTGGTTAGTTGTTTCACTTCTAGTAAACTCATTCTGCTCACCCTTTTTTCATAGAAGATTTTTTATTCTTACGGTCTAGTAGTTTTGAAATCGTAAATTCATTTGTTCCTAACAATCCTGAAGGTTTAAATACCATAATGGCCACTAGTGCAACGGAATAGATGATCATTCTTAACTGCCCAAACGGTTGCAAATAAACATTGAGTATCCCTAATACGATTGCTGCAACAACACTTCCTGTCATACTGCCTAATCCACCAAAAACAACAATAATCAAAATATCAACAGATTTCATAAAAGTAAAATCTGATGGACGGATAACGCTGAAATAAGAAGCATGCAATCCACCTGCTATTGCTGCTGAAGCTGCTCCTAAAACAAAGGCAATGATTTTGTACTTTGTTGTATTGATCCCCATTGATTCTGCTGCAATTTCATCTTCACGGATAGAAATCGTTGCGCGTCCTGGACTACTTTTAATATAGTTTATTAGTATGATCATAGAAATGACAATGAATACAAATGTGATTTGCCAAGTGGCAATAAAGGGAATCCCGCTTAACCCTGCTGCTCCATTTGTTACCTCTTCCATATTCAAAATAATGATCCGAATAATTTCAGCTACACCTAAAGTAGCAATAGCTAGATAATCCCCTTTTAATCTAAGCGTAGGAATACCCACTAATAAGGCTACTATGCTGGCTACTGCAATTCCTAATAGAATTCCGCCAATAAGCCCAAGTACAGTAGGGTATTTAATGCTGATGATTCCAGTACAGTAAGCACCAATGGCCATAAACCCTGCATGACCTAATGAAAACTGACCAGAAAAACCGATGATCAAATTTAATCCTGTTGCTAAAATGACATTGATTAAAATGGTCATTAAAGTAATTTCATAAAAAGCGTTAATGATTCCTGTAGTTGTGCCTATCTGAATAAGGGTATAAATGGCTGCAATAAAAATGAGCCAACCAAGATTTTTTTTATTCACTTGTTTCATTTTTATCACCTACACTTTCTCTTTTACATTTTTGCCAAGTAATCCTGATGGCTTGAAAATAAGAATAATAATTAAAATCAAGTAGACTACCGCATCTTTGATCATCGATCCGCCGTATCCGCTAACCAATGTTTCGATGATTCCAATTGTAAAACCGCCGAACATGGCTCCTGGTATGATTCCAATTCCTCCTAATACCGCAGCAATAAAGGCTTTTAATCCTGGTGCATAGCCCATCATCGGTTCAATTGAATTGTAATACAACCCTACTAAAACGCCGGCTGCTCCGGCTAATGATGATCCTAGTGCAAAAGTAAACGAAATAACATTATCAACATTGATTCCCATTAAACGAGCGGCATCTGCATCTGTACTGACAGCACGCATTGCTTTTCCCATTTTTGTTTTTTGAACAATGAGCTGCAGTGCTAGCATCAAAATAATCGTTGTGGAAAAAATCATGATTTGTGTCTGACTAACTTGTAGCCCAGCAAATGCATAGACTTTATTTTCAATGACTTGCGGAAAAGCTCTTGTCTCTGAACCTACCAAGTAAATCATGCCGTTTTGCAATAAATAAGACATCCCAATGGCGGTAATCAAAGCAGCAACACGAGTAGCGTTGCGCAACGGTTTATAGGCAATTCGTTCAATTAAAACGCCTAGTACCGCACAAAAAACCATGGATACGATCAAGGCTGGTAGAAAACTGAGATTAAACGAGTTGATTGCTGTATAGCCAACAAATGCTCCAACCATATAAATATCTCCATGAGCAAAGTTAATTAATTTAATAATGCCATAAACCATGGTATACCCTAATGCAATCAAGGCGTAAATACTTCCTAAAGAAAGTCCGTTAATCAGTTGTTGTAAAAATGCTTCCATAAAATGGCACCTCTTTTCATTTTTAAATATTAAAAGGTGCTAAGCAAAACTCGCTTTGCACCTTTTAATTTGATTTTTTTAGGGTGTAACTTCAGTATTTCCTACTTCGACACCATCTTGTAATTCAATAACTAAAGTTGATTTTACAGGATTATGGTCTTCGTCAAATGTAAAAGTACCCGTAACTCCATCAAATTCACTCATTTCTTCAAGTGCTGTTGTGATCGCTTCTGGAGTTGCTTCTCCAGCTTCTTCAATGGCTTGAGCTACAAGGTAAGCCGTATCATAGGCAAGAGCTGCAAACATATCTGGTTCTGTATCGTATTCAGCTTGATAAGCTTCAATAAAATCTTTTACTTGAGCATCTTCACTGTTTGGCGAGTAATGAGCTGAATAATAAACATTATCAACATTCTCTGTTCCAGCTAATTCAAGTAATGCTTGGTTCCCAAATCCATCTGCCCCTAATATAGGCTGAGTGATTCCCATTTCACGAGCTTGTTTGATGATTAAACCAGCTTGATTATAATAACCAGGCAAGTAGATAAAATCAAAATCAAGATCTTTGATACGAGTTAGAATAGCGTTAAAATCGGTATCATCTGCAGTAAAGTTTTCTTCTGCTACAATTTCACCATCAAAAGCACCTTCAAAAGCTTTTGTTAATCCTAGAGCGTAATCGCTTGAGCTGTCACCGATGATTACAGCTTTTTTGGCTCCCAACTCACTTGTTGCAAATTCTGCTAAAGCAATTCCTTGAAAAGAATCCTGAAACGATGTACGGAAAATGTTTGGTTGAACTTTGCCACTTTCATCAATCGTCAAACTATCGTCTGTACCAGACGGAGTAACTAAACTAACCTCAGCTCTTGTTACAGCAGGAGTCGACGCTTTAACCGCTCCAGTAGTTGCTGGTCCCACAATCACAACTGCTTCATCTTGTGTTGCTAATTTTGTTGCAATACTAGCCGCTTCTGTATTATCCGATTTTGTATCGTATTCAATTAAATTAATTTTTTTATCTAATAGGCCACCAGCTTCGTTTATCTCTTTAATTGCTAAATTGACAGCATTTGCTTCAGCTGTCCCATAAGCTGAGACTTCCCCCGTTTTTTCAAACATTGAACCAATGGTGATCTCGTCTGTAGTACTTCCACTTCCAGTACCACATGCTGTAGCTAAAAGTGAAAGAGCTGCAACCCCCATTACTAATCTTTTTTTCATTTTCTTTTCCCCCTATTTACGCAGTTGCGTTAGTTAATTTATATGACTTACTGAAGCTTTGTTTTATTAGAATATGCTAACAATAAGATGTATTAAGGATTAGTATAGAATATTCTGAATATTTAATCAATAGAAATTTGAACTATTTTTTATTTATAGTTTTATCTTTAGATTGAAAGGTTTAATCTAAAGTTGAAACCCTATTATCAAAGGATCTGTATAATTCTATCCTACCTAATAAGCATTATCTAAACTAACATTGTAGTGGTACCCATTATTTCCTTAAGGGGATAATGGGTTGGACAGTCCTTTTATACAGCTGTAAAAATACAATAAATAAAAAACCACAACTTTCTCAGAAAAGACTGGAAATTCCAGTTTTTTCTATGAAAGTTGCGGTCTCTTAAGTTGGTGAGTTGACCAAATAAGGCTAACCTTTACTTACTCATTTTTTTGTTGTTCAAAAAATTCCTTTTTGATTTGAATAAACCGTGTAAAATCATTTAAAAGGATAAATAGAGCTGCGCGGTTCTCAAACTCTTCTCTTGTTGAAGGCAAATCGCTATTTCTAAAATCATTTAACATAGCTTGAATATCTTTTTTTATATCTACTACAGGATTACTTTCATGTAGCTGGTTAGCCGTTTGATGAAATAAACCCGCTAAGATTATATTTTGTTTTGTTGGCAAAGAACAGACACTTAGATCTGTCGACATTTCTGCTAATACTTTAACTTGCTGTTGACGCATGTCAAAGTACTGTATCATATAGTCTTCATTTTGACTGAACAACTGGTTATTCGACTGTGTATAAGCCATTTTTTCTGCTTTTTTTAATTCCATACGAAGTTCTTTTAATAAGCGTTCTACTTTTTCATTGGTGTAGCCTTTTCTTAATACCCCATCAAAACTTATTAAAACGTGCTTCATCTTCTCCTCAATTTCATCTCTTAACTGCATTAATTGAGTTTCTTTTGAGGGCATATACAAATTAAATAAAATGGCAATTCCTGCCCCTATGATCATCAATGACAACTCATTTGTAATCCATCCAATAGAGGTACTGTGTTCCAGCAATAAATGAGAAACAAGGACAGAACACGGAGCGATTCCTACCTCTACCTTGAATTTATAAGCTAAAGGGATGTAGATTAAAAGATACAATCCAAATACACTAGTATTGAAACCAAGTAATTGAAAAAGTATTGTCGCTACGCCTAATGCTAAAATTGTAGATCCTACTCGTTGCAGTGCAGTAGTAACAGAGGATTTCTTTGTATCTAATACACTTAAAATTGCTATAACTCCGGCTGACACACTATACTCTAGTTGAAATGCCTGAGCGATCAAAATCGCAATTGTCGTTGCTAACGCTATTTTTATTGCTCGTAACGAGACGGTCATGCTGACACTCCTTTAATCTAAAAGCTGATTCTATTTTACCTCACCTATTTAAAATTTGAAATTTTTTCTTTGTATTTTATTCGTTTCCCCTTATTATTAATAGTATACTGCACTAATGGAGTAATAGAATGATTTTAAAGGAAGCGATGAGTACAGATGGAAATTGGCAATTATCGATTAGGTATGCGTACACTGAAAACAGGTTTAGCTGTTGCAGCATGTATTCTTTTGTTTCATGTACTTGATAGAGAACCACCAATGATTGCTGCATTGGCAGCTGTTTTTGGTTTACGAGAAGATTGGCAAACTAGTTTAAGGTTTGGAAAAACAAGAATATTTGGGAATTCTATTGGAGCTATCTTTGCCGCATGTTTGGTTTTGCTGCAGCAATTCATTGGATGGCATTTTTTTATTGAATTAATTGGTGTCCCGCTTGGGGTTATTTTAATTATTGTATTTTGCGATCGAATCAACTACAATGCTGGAATCGTAGGAGCAAGTGCTGCATTTCTGATCATCTACTTTAGTATACCAACTGATGAAACTGTTTTGTATGCTTTAGCAAGAGTCTTGGACACTTTTATTGGAACTTTTATTGCTATTTTAGTTAACCGTCTCATTCCTGGCGGTCCAAAACCAACTGATAAATTGCAAGCTTGATGTTTACATTTACTTATTCTTCAAAAGTTGAAGAGGAGTCTAGATGACTAGATTCCTCTTCAACTTTTTTATTATTGTATATGCTCGATATTTCTTGTTAGCAAATGTCCGATAAACTTGCTCTACTCGACATTCCTAGCCTTTTTTCACTAACAAATGTCCGCTAAACCTGCTCTACTCGACATTCCTAGTCTTTTCTTACTAACAAATGTTCGCTAAACCGGTTCTACTCAACATTCCTGGTCTTTTCTTACTAGCAAATACCTGCTAAACCTGCTTTAATTGACATTCCTAACTCATTTGTGAGTAGATCTAGATGCGGCTCACTCTTTAAAAGAAAATTCAATATAGAAAAGTTTTCGGGCCTGAAAAGTCTCCAATCCTGAATTATTAAATCACATAATCAATACAAAAAAACTAAAGCATTCCACTCTTGACTTAACGAGCAAGAAGCTTTAGTTTTTTACAGACTCTAAATGATTTCCTGTTTTTACTGTGTGTCTTTCAGGGTCGTTCAGCATCTTTTTTTTAGTTGAGCTTCACTCCCCAGACACTGGACCATTTTCATGAATTGTCGCAATGCGCGGAATGCTCTTGCTCTCAATTCTTGAAAATGGCTGTGTGTCTTTCGGGGTCGTTCAGCATCCTTTTTTAGTTGAGCTTCACTCCCCAGACACTGGACCATTTTCATGAATTGTCGCAATGCGCGGAATGCTCTTGCTCTCAATTCTTGAAAATGGCTGTGTGTCTTTCGGGGTCGTTCAGCATCCTTTTTTAGTTGAGTTTCGCACACCAGGCTTTCGGAAAAAACGTAATTCTTGCAGGGATGAAACATCCCTTACAGAATTCCTTGTTTTTCTGTCAAGCCTAAGCGGTGTGCTACGCATCCTTTAGTTGAGCTGTGTTCGACAGGATCTCGGAAAAAACATAATCTTTACGAGGATGAAACATCCTCTGCAAGATTATTAGTTTTTCTGTCGATCCTAGACGTCGAACTTCGCATCCTTTAGTTGAGCTTTGTATCCCAACTCCTAGGAAAAAAGATGAAATTCTCCTCGAGCCCTTAGCCTCTTGCGGGAATTCCCCTGTTTTTCTACGGAGCTAAACGGGATACTCCACATCCTGTTAATTAATCTACTGATTTTAGGGCTTCGATCATATCGACGTTTTTGAGTTTGTAGTGCATTGCGATCATAACGATTCCAGAGAATATCAGTGTAATGATACCTGAGTAAAGATAACTCAGTGGTTGAATGGTTGGACTAAACATTAAGAGATCGACTTCTGCGGTATCTAATACAAAGCTGTGCAGTAAGACTCCTAAAAATGAACCAACAACAATTCCCATTAAAGTAAGAATAATATTTTCACGATAGATATACATCGTAACTTCTTTATCGAAAAATCCTAATACTTTGATGGTTGATAATTCTCGCTCGCGTTCTGAAACATTGATATTGGTTAAGTTGTACAATACTACAAAAGCCAATAAACCAGCTGAAATGATTAATACAAGTGTAACGATTCCTAAACTACCCATTGTTTCTTCAAATGATTTGCTGACATCAGAAACAAAATTAACCGATAGTACGCTTGGTTGCTCAGTTAGAGAAGAACCTAAAGTTTCTTCATTAATTTTTCCTTCACCGTAATTCAATAGTTCGGTTGTATACTCTGGTGATTTTCCAAAGGTCGTTTCAAAATAATCTTTATTCATATATACATAATGACCAGTGTAGTTTTCAACAATTTCGTTTATAACGACTTCTACTTCATTATTATCTGAATCAGTTAAAGTCACGGTGTCTCCTTTTTCGACGTCTATTAAATCAGCTAGTTTTTCACTGATAATAGTACCTTCTTCAGGCAAGGAATACGTTTGACCAGAAGAACGGTCATTTAAAAGCACATAGTCTTCAAAGTTTTCAGTCGTTTCAGGCACAAATACCGTTACGGTTTGTGTATTGACCCCTTCCACATCTACTGTGTAACTTTCTTGGCTAACTTTTAAAGATTCTTGAACAGCAGATTGTTTTGCTAATTCTTCATCATATTCAGCTTTTTCAGCATCACTCGCATCCGTATTTAAGGCAACAATTGCATCATATTTCATGATTTTGCCGTATTGAAGACCAGCTACATCTGAAATTGAATCCGATATACCAAATCCAGTTAAAATCAAAGCCGTACATCCTGCGACTCCAAGAACCGTCATTAACATACGTTGTTTGTATCGGAAAAGATTCCTGGCAGTTACTTTTTGGATAAAACCAAGTTTGGACCAAATGAATGGCATGCGTTCTAACAGAATTCGTTTCCCAACTTTAGGTGCTTTAGGACGCATAAGCATAGATGGCGTACTCTGTAAAGCCACTCTTACTGCAAGATACGCGGACATCACTGTACAGAGTAACGCCACTGCAAAGGAAATTACGCCATAACTGATGTAATACGTTATTCTAATAGGTGGCAAATTGTACATTGATCCATAGGCATTAAAGATGACATTTGGAAATAATTGATACCCAATAGCTAAACCAATAATGGTTCCCAAAATACTAGCCACTGAGGCATAAACTAAAAATTTCTTAGAAATATCCAAATTTGAATACCCTAGTGCTTTTAAAGTTCCAATTTGTAATCGCTCTTCTTCTACCATACGAGTCATAGTAGTTAAACAAACTAGTGCAGCGATTAGGAAAAAGAAGACCGGAAAAACTTGTGCAATTGCTGAGATGCGGTCTGCATTATCGCTAAACTCGCTATATCCTGGATTTGTTGAACGATCCAGTACATAATATTCTGGCATCTCTAATTTTTCCAATTCTTTTTTAGCACCTGCCAGCTCTGCTTCGCCATCTGAAATTTCTTTTTCAGCATCTGCTGACTCTTTTTCAAATTCAGCTAATGCTGTTTCATAATCAGCTTGCCCAGTCTCTAATTTTTCAAGAGCTGTAGCTAATTTAGCCTCACCGTTCGCTTTTTCTTGATTTAACTGTTCTTGAGCATCTGCTAGCTGAGCTTCTCCATTAGCAAGCGTTGTTTTTGCAGCTTCGATATCAGCTAAACCTTGAGTTACGCTTTGTTCATTGGCTACCAATTCTGCTTCTGCTGCATTTAATTGTGCTCTATTTTCTTCAAAAGTTGTAGCTACTCCATCTACTGCAGCTGAAACCGTGCTACTTGGAACAACACCAGCAAAATAACCGGTAAAGGCTTCTCCAAGTGAAGGATCAACAGCAGTGGCTGCTTGAGTGATGCTCGTTTGAGTTTCTACTGGCACACTTTCCATTGGAACAGACAAAACAGCTCTGGCATTGTCAATGAATGTTTCGCCATTGGCTAGAGATTGCTCTGCAGTTATTTTTTGGGCTTCAAAGTTATTTCGAGCGTCAATGAGCTGGGTTTGTGCTGCTTGCAAATCAGCTTCTTTTGTAGCTAGTTCTGCTTTTCCAGTTTCTAATTCTTGACGCTTTTGATCAATAGTAGCTTGAGCATCAGCAGTCTGAGTTTCTAAAGTGGCTAACCCTTCGTTGTAATCTGCTTGACCTTGATCCAATGTAGCTTTGGCATCTTCTAACTGTTTTTGACCATCATCTAATTGTTGTTTTGCATCATCAATTTCAGCTTGGCCCTCATCGATTTCAATTTGGGCTTCTGAACGAATTTCAGCTAATCGTTCTTCTGGTCTTTTTTCGACCAATTCTTCAATTTGCTCTATTTGTTTTTCAACATTATCCTCATACTCTGGTGAATAAGAAATAAGAGAATCATTTTGTTCAAAGGATACATACGCTTCAGTATAAAATTCTGATGTAAAATCTTCTTCAGGAATAACAGCAAATCCATCTACTGTTCCTTTACCAACCGTGCTTTGTCCTCTTGAAGAATTTTCAATGTATTGTGGGGTATCCACAAAACCAACCACTTCAAAAGTTGTCGTTGCAAAAGTATCTTCTAAGTTAGTGTCTTCACTTTCTGATGAAAGAGTAACTGTATCACCAATAGTGTAAGCACCCGTCATCTTGCTGTTATTATCTAACGCAACTTCACCAGTTTTTTCTGGCAAACGACCTGAAGCTATCATATAGTTATTTTGGCTAGCTTTTTCAGCTAAAGAGTATGACATGACTTTAGTAACCAAACTGCTGTCCTTTAAGATGACATCTTGACTGTAGCTCATGGTTACATCTGCACCATCAATACTCTCCAATAGTGCTTTGTCATCCTCGTTAAGTCCGTATGTGGATAACACTTTGGTATCCATTAGATTTGCCTCTTTATAGTAATGATCCGCAGTATCAATCATATCCGGACCGGTTGCTTTAATGCCGGCAAAAAAGGCTACTCCTAGTGTAATAATAGCAAAGATAGATAAAAATCGTGTTTTCGATTTTCCCATCTCTTTAAATATATCTTTCCACAGTGCTTTCTTCTTCAATTTTTCCCACCCCTTACCATTCGATATCAGCTACGGACATAGGGTTTTCATTAATAGTCACACTACGTACTTTTGCATTGTTTATTTCAATCATTCGATTCGCCATTGGTGCTATTGCTTTATTATGTGTGATGACAATAACTGTTGTCCCTGTCTCTTTACAAGTATCTTGTAATATTTTCAACACTTGTTTTCCAGTTTCATAATCTAATGCTCCAGTTGGCTCATCACATAAAAGGAGTTTAGGCTGCTTAGCTAAAGCTCTAGCAATAGCTACTCGTTGTTGTTCTCCACCTGATAATTGTGCTGGAAAATTATCTAGTCGATGACCTAGTCCAACATCTTCTAACACCTTTTTTGCATCCAACGCTTTACTGGAGATCTCAGATGCCAATTCCACATTTTCAATAGCTGTCAAATTTGGTACTAAGTTATAAAATTGAAAAACAAATCCTACGTCGTCTCGACGGTATTGCGTAAGCTGTTTTGTATTAAACTTGCCAATATCTGTGCCGTCCACAAGAATCTGACCTTCATCGGCTGTATCCATTCCGCCTAAAATATTCAGGACTGTTGATTTTCCTGCACCACTTGGTCCAACAATGACTGCAAATTCTCCTTGTTCAATTTCAAAAGAGATGCCATCATTTGCGGCAATAATTGTTTCACCCATTTTATAACGTTTAAATTCATTTTTTATCTCTACAAAAGACATATTTGCACCTTCATTTCTCAAAAATTTCATTTTACAAGTGTTGTATGAAGTATACTAAAAAAAATAACTGCCATAAACACGCAATTCATACAATTTTACAGCATTTGATTACAAATTACTAGAATAAATGACTTAAATAAATAGGCACTATCGTTAGCATCGCTTCTATCTTTATTGCTGCAAATATAAAAAGACGTACGTTTCTTTTTAGAAACGAGCGTCTTTTTATATACCTTATTAATTATTCTTTAATTACTTTTGATTGAGTTCGCTGTGTTTGTAACCATAAATAAAGTAGATAACTACTCCCATAGCTAACCAAATAAGGAACGCGATCCAAACAGATAATGATAATTGAACCATCAAGTACACACACACGATTACAGAAACAATCGGAAAAATGGGTACAAAAGGTACTTTAAATTCGCCTTCTTTTGGTTCTCCAAAGTCTTTGCGTAATTTAATAATTCCTATCGCAATAATCACAAAAATCAGTAAGGTTACGATATTTGTTAGTTCTGCTAATTTATTTAGTGGAACTACCCCAGCTAATATAGCTGACAGCAAACCAACTACTTGAGTTGCAAATTTAGGACTTTTTGTCTTTGGATCAACTTGACTCAATTTCTTTGGCAGTAAACCGTCTCTTCCAATAGCATAAATTAAACGTCCTAATCCATAAGTCATCGAAATGAGTACCGTTAACAAGGTTAAGATTGCTCCTACAGAGATGATACCGGCAATAAAGTCTTGTCCGATAAACCGTATAGCAAATGCTACTGGGTCTTTGATATCTAATTGTGCGTAAGGGACAATTCCAGTCAATACAAGTGTTACTATGATATACAATATCGTTGCAATCCCAAGTGAACCGATAATTCCTCTTGGAACATCTTTACGCGGATTTTTTGTTTCTTCCGCAGCAGTACTTACTGCGTCAAACCCTAAGAAAGCAAAGAAAACGACAGCCGCTCCTGAAACGATGCCATTTAATCCAAAGGGAGCAAATGGCGTCCAATTTTCTGGCTTAACGTAAAAAACACCTACTCCAATAAATAAAGCAATTAAACCAAATTTTATAAATACCATAACATTATTTAATCGTAATGCTTTCTTAGCACCTTGGATTACAACATACGTTACAACAAATGTAATCAATACTGCAATTAAATCCACGTAAGCTCCGGTCTCCGCATTATAAGAAGAACGTAATGCAACGGGTAATCCAAGACCAAGTCCATCTAAAAATCCGTTCATATATCCTGACCAACCTGAAGCTACGGAAGCATTTGCCAATAGATATTCGCAAATCATCAACCAACCAATCAACCAGCCAATCAATTCACCAAAAACAGTATAAGCATATGAATAAGCTCCTCCCGAAACGGGAATACGAGAAGCAAATTCTGCATAACATAAAGCGGATAAAGTACATGAAAAAGCCGCAATAATAAAAGATAAAATCAATGCCGGTCCAGCGGTTAGTGCAGCTGCTGTTCCAGTAATCACAAAAATACCAGTCCCAACAATTGCTCCTAAACCTAGTAAGATTAAATCCATAGTTTTTAATTCTCTTTTTAAATTAGATGGCCTCTGCGTTGTTTCTAACGGCTTCTTTCTAAGGTAATTCATTTTAATACCACCAATCTATTGATTAAATTCATTTAGGATTTAACGTAACCTAATAAAACACCACCAACAATAACTAAAATACAGCCAAGTAAGATATAGCGGAATTCTCTTTTTGTTTTCGTTTCTCCTAAGAACCAAATACTTCCTAACGTTGAAATGATAATCCCTGTTTGTGAAAGTGAGAAACTAATAGCCAAACCAATTTTTTCCATTGAGATCAACATAAAGACATTTCCTAACGCCCATAACAAACCTGTCAAAATATTACGTAATGTGTACTGGCTCTTTATCTCTTGCTTCATTGAGAACAATAATGAACCAACTAGCATACCTACAGCTTGTGGTAAAATAACAGCCATTGCATCGACGCCTGCAGCATTAATGGTTATTGTATATAATCCATATCCAAGTGTAGAAAAAAGTAATGCTCTTGCTCCAGATTTTTTTTGTCCTTTAGAATCATCTTTTGTTTCTTTTGTATCTGAAACAGTGGTAAATGTTACACCAAAAATCAAAACAATAATAGCAATAATTCCCAGAATAATATCTCTAGTACTTGTCCATTCTTTAAACAATAGTACTCCCGCAAGTGTATTGACAATCAATTGCAATCCTGTTGAAATAGGCAAAGTATTGGATACTCCAATAAACTTCATACTTTGGAACTGTTGCATTTGTCCTAATGACCATAAAGCTCCTGACAATAATCCTACTAAAATAATTTTCATATCAATTGTTGGTTGATAAACAAAGTAAACACCTATTGCAAAAAGAACGGCTCCAGCTGACATTCCTACTGTCTGTTGATATGAGTTTCCACCTAATTTATTGCTCACTAACCCAATGCTGCCCCAAGCTATGGCAGGTATTAGTGCAATTAAAATTTCCATAAGTTCCATCTTCCTTTTCAATTTTATTTCATTGCCTTGTACATCATAACAGCTAAGTCACTATCTTAACAAGAAAAGTTCTTATATCTTAAAACAGTTTACAGGTTTATGGAACAAACTGCCAGAATATGATAAAGTAAGTAAATAAAATTTGAACAAATGGACAGAATAGAAATGAGGCCAATAAAAGAAATGACAACGTATGATGTATTAGTAGTTGGTGGAGGAACCAGCGGCATGATGGCTGCTATCTCCGCTGCAGAACATGGCGCAAAAGTAGCAGTAATCGAAAAAAACAGCTCTCTTGGACGTAAATTACTTGTTACGGGTGGTGGACGGTGCAACGTTACCAATAATCGAGATAAAGAAGAAATCATTGCTCACATCCCTGGAAACGGACGCTTTTTATACAGCGCTTTTTATCAATACGACAATTATGATATTATGGATTTTTTCAGATCAAATGGTGTTACTTTAAAAGAAGAAGATCATGGAAGAATGTTCCCTATTACAGATAAATCAAGAACGATTTTAGAAGCTTTGATTGGTATCATGGATCGGTTAGAAGTCGATATCTATACAGAAGCTCCTGTTGACACTTTATTATTTGATGAAGGAAAAGTAACTGGCGTCCAATTGCAAGATGGTCGCAACTTACAAGCCAGTTGTGTGATCGTCTCGACAGGTGGTAAAGCTATGCCAAGAACTGGCTCAACCGGTGATGGATATAAATGGGCAAAAAAAGCAGGCCATACCATCACTCCACTTTACCCTACAGAATCTCCTATTCTCTCTGATGAACCGTTTATCAAAGATACGACTTTACAAGGTCTTTCTTTAAGAGATGTTGCGCTCAGTGTGTTAAATAAAAAAAACAAAAAGGTCGTCACTCATCAAATGGATATGATTTTTACTCACTTTGGTATTTCAGGTCCAGCTGTCTTGCGTTGCTCTATGTTTGTTCATCAAACAATGAAACGCGATAAAACAGAGGAAGTTACCATGAGCCTAGACGCCCTTCCTAATGTGTCAAAAGGTGAATTAACGCAACAAATTCAGAGATTGATAAACAATGATGGCGATAAAAGTGCAAAAAATGCTTTGAAAGGCCTTGTGCCTGAACGTTATTTGCTATTCGCATTTGACAAAGCTGGGTTGGACGAAAATGCTCCGTTAAAACAAGCTGCACCAGATAAAATCACTCAATTGATTGAGTTCATTAAAGATTTTCAATTTTCAGCTAATGGTACTCAGCCGATTGAAAAGGCCTTTGTTACTGGAGGCGGAATCCACACGAAAGAAGTAAATCCAAAAACGATGGAAAGCAAATTCACCCAGGGACTCTTCTTCACAGGTGAAATATTGGATTACAATGGCTATACAGGTGGCTACAATATTACGGGTGCTTTTATCACAGGTCGAATTGCAGGAATGCATGCTGCTAAGCTGGCTTTATCAAAATAAAGAATTTTTTCAAAGTGAAAGGATGTTTTTTATGAAAAAGAAAATTGCGATTGATATGGATCAAGTTATTGCGGATATGGAAATGAGTTTTATTGAATTATTCAAAAAAGAATACCACGTTTCCTTTGAATCTATTGAAGAATATTTACAAGAAAATCCAAACTTTGATTTGGTTACAACAATTAAAGAACTTTATCCTATCATCAATACGTATGCGTTTTTCAGGAATATTCCCGTTATGAAAGATAGCCAAATGGTTTTACGCGAATTGGCCGAAGAGTATGATTTGTATATTGCAACAGCTGCTATGGATGTACCTAAAACATTCACTGCCAAATATGAATGGCTGCAAGAACATTTTGATTTCATTGATCCCCAGCATTATATTTTTTGCGGCGATAAGAGTATCGTTCATACAGATTATTTGATTGATGATTCTATTCGTCAATTAGAACGCTTTTCTGGAACAGGCATCCTATTTGTCAATTCATTAAATGAAACCGAAGATCGTTACATTCGTGCAAATAATTGGAAAGACATCCGCGATTACTTTTTGTCTATAAAAGATGAACTATAATTTATTTACTATTATAACTTCCAACAAGAGGCTGGGACAAAATCCCAGCCTCTTTTCTGTATACGAATGTTTACTCTAAAACGTGCTTCAAAAAGCAGACCGACGTCCACTTCACGAATAATGCTCGATGGTCGATGACCATACTGCGCTTATTCGTTCCAGTGATTCGGGTCTAAACGCTTTTTGTCCCACTCTCTTGTTTTTTGTCATCCATTCGTTTTCTAATATTACTCATGCATTAGGAAATAACTTGGTTGCATTTATTCTATTATCTAATCGTAGGTTGTAGCATAAACTACTTCTACAGACTGATTTTTATTATAAAAAAGTATAGTATGCTTTTATTATCTTACATATGAAAGAGGGTTTTAAACATGCAGATGACTTTGTCAGGCTTTATTCTAATTCCATTTTTTCTTTTAACGGTAGTCTATATCATGAGGAAGACGAGAAACAAATCTTTTACAATTTATCAAAAAATCACGATTTATTCTTTTGCTTTTTATTGTTATGCCGTTCTATATTTGACTTTTTTCCCTTTCCAAATACAAACGGGGATGTATGCAAACCAAACTCCTTGGTTGAGTCGGATTAATTTTGATCCTGTTCTTGATTTGTCCGCTTTACCCAACTTGCTTATGTTGGTTCCTTTATCTGTTTATTATTATTTATTGAAAAAAAAATCCACCTTTTTTAGAGCAGTTCTCTTAGGTTTCTCTATCAGTTTTGGTATTGAATTTGTTCAATTTTTAACCAACTACTTTTTAGGCGGCTGGCGTGGTGCTGATATTGCTGATATTGTAGTAAATACAATGGGAGCTGCTTTAGGGTATCTATTAGTTAAAATTGTATTTACTAATGAAACTTCTTCTTTCTTTCAAAAATTCAAACTCTATTCTTAAACATACAAAACCTCTTATCATTGCTTTTGAATGATAAGAGGTTTTGTACTCATTTTACTAGAGGTCTTCAGCCTTATAAGATTTTTTTAACATTAGCACCTTAAAATCCGTATTCTTCATCTTTCTTTTTACGCATTTCTTCAAATACATCATTGAACATAATTGTATCTTCAACCAATCGTTCAATCCGGAAAATAACGTCTTCATTGATGATTTCATTTCTATAAAAATCTTTTTCTTCAATAAACACATAGGTTGGAACAATCGTTGCCTTCATGTAAGCTAAAATGGGTTTTAGCTGTTGCTCCAGCATTAGAAAATGTTTAGGGGTTCCTGCAGTACCCACCATACTCACTACTTTGTCGCGAAATGCATTAACCGGCAATAGATCAAATACATTTTTTAAAGAAGCTGGAATAGACGCTTGAAAAGTCGGCGTTCCAATAATAAGAGCATCTGCAGCCATAATTTTTTCAGAAACGTATTTTGTATCTCCTTCATATTCCCAATAGTTTCTTCCATCACTAAAAATCATTTCATACTCTGCTAGATCGATTAATTCAAACTCTACCTCTAAATACTTCTCTTTTAAATTCGTTTCCACATAATTCATTGCTGTTCTTGTTTTCGTTCCTACAGTCGAACCCGAAATACCTACTATTTTCATTTATACTCACCTCTTTCTTAAACATTCGCTAGTTATTCTGTGATTTCCTGTTTTTACTGTGTGTCTTTCAGGGTCGTTCAGCATCCTTTAGTTGAGCTGCGTTCGACAGGCTCTCGGAAAAAACATAATTCTTGCAGGGGTGAAACATCCCTTTCAGAATTCTTTGTTTTTCTGCCAAGCCTAAACGTCGAACTCCGCATCCTTTATTTAGTGGTATATTTTTTTATGGCTGGGAGGATTTGGGTGGCAATAAGTTCGATATTTTTTTGAATTTTATCATAAGGAACTCCTCCGAAATCGATTTGAGCCATAAAGCGTTGTTGTCCGTATAATTCGTATTGATAAATCATTTTTTCAATGATTTGTTCCGGACTTCCTACCATTAATGCATCTCTGTAATCAGTGGATTGGGCAAATTGTTGTTTTGGATATCCCGCACCATTAATCGCTTGCATACCATAATTTAAATGTGGATAGTACTCACGAAGAGCATCTTGAGAGTTTTCAGCTGTGTAAAATAAGCTAGTTGTAGCAATTGGCAAAGTACTCGGGTCAAATCCATTTCTTTGGGCAGCTTCGCGGTAAACATCTACTGACACCTTAAAACTTGATGCTGGTCCTCCTAGTGTTGTTAACATCATTGGTATACCAGCATATCCAGCTTTCATTGCACTAGCTGGTGGCCCGCCTACAGCACGCCAAATCGGCAATTTCCCATTTTGAGGTTGCGGAAGAATTTGAGCACTTTTTAGTGGTGCACGATAGTTTCCTTCCCATGTTACACTATCTTCCTTGTTGAGCATCATTAACAGCTCTAGTTTTTCTTCAAATAGTTCTTCATAATCACGAACGTCATAACCTAATAAGCTATAAGCCCCTACACGTGACCCTCTACCTGCAACTATCTCCGCTCTTCCGTGAGAAATCAGATCTAGCGTTGCAAAGTCTTCATATACACGTACAGGATCAGAAACACTTAAGACAGTTGCTGAACTAGCTATTTTAATTTTACTAGTGGCTTGAGCAATAGCACCTAAAATAACGGTATGAGCTTGTGATGTAAAATGTTCTTGGTGACTTTCTCCGAGTGCAAAGACATCAATTCCAGCTTGTTCAGCTAGTTTAGCAGCTTCAATAAACTCTCCTATACGTTGCTCAGCAGTAATCATTTTTCCAGTGTGGGGATTTCCCATGTGATCTCCAATAGAATACAATCCAAATTCCATTCCTTTTGTTTCATCGATACGATATTCTTTCATCTCTGGTTTCTCCTTTTTGGTTGACTAGTCAAGTGATAGTTTAAAAAAATTATTCGGGTGGCAATTCTTTTCTTTCATTATTCTTATACAACCTAGTCAACATGTTATAAAGATTTTTCAGTTCTTCTTTAGTTAACGAATCTTCAAATAAAGATGTTTGAAAATCTAACTGCTCGGGCATTGCTTTTTCTAATACTTGTGTTCCTTTTGACGAAAGACTGATGGTCTTTTGTTTCCATTCTTGCGTTCTCATAACATATCCTTCTTTTTCCAATCGAGATAACATTCTGGAAATACCACCTTGAGTAACCGTCACTCTTTGAGCTAGTTCCGTTTGAGTCAAAGGTTGATAAACTTGAATTTGGACGAGCACATCAAACTGAGCACTTGTCAAATTAAAACGTTTCAAAAATTCATTGGATAACTGATTGCTTTGATTGGTGAAACGTAAGAGTCTTAGCCAAGTTAATGAAGCAAGTGTATTATTTTTCATGCTGACCCCCTTTAGACTTTCTTTCTATCACTTTACATGTCAAGTGATAGAAAGTCAACTTACTTTTAAAAAGTATTTTACAAAAAAGAACTTCAGACCAAAATTTTCATCTTTGGTCTGGAGTTCAATTCTATTTTTGTATTCAATTTGAATTTGCTTCAATAGATACAAATTCAGCTTTTATCATTTTTTGTAAATCAATGGTATTCACTTCAATCTGCATGCCTCTTTTTCCTGCTGAAACAATGATTTTTTCCATTTTTTTTGCTTGGCTAGAGATAAAGGTTGGAAAATCTTTTTTCATTCCAATAGGTGAACAGCCTCCACGAACATAACCTGTTGTTTTTTCTAGATTCGATAATGGAAGCAATTCTACTTTTTTGTTCCTGCTAACTTTAGCTAGTGCTTTCAAATCAAGCTCACTAGTACCCGGTATACAAGCAACAATCACACCTGTTTTATCACCTACAATAACCAATGTTTTGTAAATTTGATTTCTCGCTACGTTTAACTGCTCAAAGGCCGCTTCTGCTCCTAAATGATCCTCGCTCCATGGAAACTCATGTACTTGATAGGCAATCCCACTGCTTTCCAATCGCCGAATCGCATTTGTTTTTTGTACTTTATTTTTTTTCATTTGTATCATACTTTCTTTTCAAAGTAGTTGGAATAAGTTTAATATCCCTTTTGTATTACATAAACTTTTAAATAATCACTTTGTGGGTAATGAGGATTAATTTTGAAATCTTCAGGCAATGTATGTTTTTCCAAAATTTCATACGCTATCCCTTTATGATCAAATGCTGTTTCAATAAACTGCTCAAATTTTTCTGTTGATAGATTCGCTGCATTTGTAGACGCAATGATCACGCCATCTTCATTCGTGATATCAATAATATCTTCCAGTAATGCAGTGTAGTCTTTAGAAACACTAAATGTTCTTTTTTTCGAGCGTGCAAAGCTTGGCGGATCAACAACTACCGTATCAAATTTTAACTGTTTACGAATAGCGTATCTAAAATAATCAAACACATCCATTACGCGAATCGTTTGAAGTTCTGGATCTAATCCATTGACTTTAAATTGTTCTTTTGTCTTTTCTAGGCTACGATTGGCTAGATCCACACTTGTGGTATGGCTGGCGCCTCCCATTGCAGCAGCAACAGAAAAAGCTCCTGTGTAGCTGAACGTGTTTAAGACAGTTTTGTCCATAGAGTATTGTTCCAGAATACTGCGACGAACATTGCGTTGGTCTAAGAAAATTCCAGTCATTAATCCATCATTTAAATAAGTAGCAAAAGTTATGCCATTTTCTTTGATCAATAACGGTTCCGGTGCTTCTTCACCATAAACATGATTCGTTTCAGGCTTTGTTTTAGTTTGGTATCTTATTTTTTCGTATACCCCTTTGACATCTGAAACAACTGCAAGAAACGCTTTTAAAATCGTTTGTTGATGCTTGTAGATTCCTGCACTGTACCATGAGAAGATATAATAATCAGCATAGACATCAATCGTCAATCCACCAAGCCCGTCGCCTTCTCCATTGAAAAATCGGTAAGCATTCGTTTGATCATTTAACTTAAGATTCGCACGTTCAGCCAATGCCTGATTGAATAACCGTTCAAAAAAAGTTTGATCGATTTTTTCATTTTCATTCATGGTTAAGATCCAACCGTCTCCCTTATTTTGTTTAGCAAGATATGCTCGTGCAACAAATTTTTTGTTGTCGTCAAGCAATTCAACTATCGTTCCTTCAGATTCAATCGGTTCTTTCACAAAATCTTCTTTTAATAATACCGGGTAACCATCTCTTACCATTTGAGTTGCTCGTCTTTTTAATTTGTATTTTTCCACTATTTATAAACTCCTTTTTCCTTTTTATTTTGTCTAGTATACCATATATTGCATCTAATTAAGCTGTGAGAGCAATAAGAAAACCACTTGATTTATGACTTTCAAGTGGTTTTCTTATTTTGCCATTTTTTATACAGCCATTGACTTATTTCAAACAATACAATTCCAATCATTGTTCCAATTGTATTGAAAATTAAATCATCAATATCCGACACGCCTGTAAAGAAAAGAAATTGCATCGTTTCAATTAAAAATGAAACAGCTATTCCAATACCTAAAGAACGTAAAAACGTATACTTTCTTTTCATTAAATAAGCTGCGCCAAACCCCATTGGAACAAACCAAAGAATATTCCCATATAAGTTATAATAGTAGTCAAACAACGATGTTCCCTGAGTTAATTTTGCTGTTTCTACAAACGGTATCCAATTGATCTCACTTAAGGGACGCATAACAATGGACACATTCATAATGGAATTATCTTCGCGAAAAACCGTTAAATGAATCAAGAGAAGGATATAAAAAATAAACACATTTAAAACAATTTCTCTGCGCCATTTTATTGGCTGTTTCTTCTTTTTTTTGACAGCTAGAAAGACTCCACGTCCGATAAGCCAAAAAATAAAATAAACGAAGGTTTGATCAATACTGTGAAAAATTAATTCTACTAATGGAAAGTGATTGATTGATTCGCCAAACCTCGATTCAATCCAATCAAAGAGGGGTTGCAAAAATACCATTAAAAAATCCTCCTCATTTGTCATTACGAATCAAGTATACATTATTATTAAGGGATAGTTTATTCGAAGTACCTAAATTTTACTTAAACTTTACTTTTTGAAACCTATCCCTGATACAATAGACATTCGATTAAATTATTCAACTATTTTAAAGCGAGTAAAATTGACTATAATGTAAATAAATTGTAAAATGTGTTATGATGCAGGATTATCGCAGATTTCATTTAAAATTGAAATTTTCAAATTAAACTATCTATACTGTGGTCATTTATTTAAGGAGGATTCAACAGTGAACAACATAAAAAAATTACTACAAACGAGGCTGGGATTTTTTTCTTTAGTGGTTATCGTTTTTTGGATTAAAACCTATATAGGGTATCAAGCAGAGTTCTCTCTCGGTGTAGAAGGAATGATGCAACAATTTATTTTATTGATTAATCCAGTTGCGACAACGATTATTTTATTTTCAATTGCTCTTTATTTTAAGAGCTCAAAAAAGGCCTATATTGCCTTAATAACGGTCTACACATTAATGACCATTTTATTCTTTGCGAATATCCTCTACTATAGAGAATTTTCAGATTTCCTATCGGTCAGTACCATCTTGGGCGCTGGAAATGTTGCTGGAGGATTAGGAGCAAGTACTTTTGCTTTATTGCATGCAACTGATTTTCTATATTTAGTTGATATTTTCATTTTGATTGCTTTATTAGCTACTAAGAAAGTAACAATGGATAAACGCCCATTCAAAAAACGTTATGCAGTTGCAGCTACGATTGTTGGGTTTACCTTATTTGCTGGTAACTTAGCTTTAGCTGAAAGTGATCGTCCCCAATTACTGGCTCGTACATTTGACCGTAATTATATTGTTAAATATCTTGGTATCAATTTCTTTACTGCTTATGACGGTTATCAAACTGCTCAAGCTAATCAAGTTAAAGCTAGTGCGGATGAATCAGATATTGAAGGTGTCTTGAGCTATGTGGATGACCATTTTGCTGGGGCTGATGCTGAGATGTTTGGTATTGCCGAAGACCGCAATGTTATCTATTTACATTTAGAAAGTTTCCAACAATTTCTTATTGATTACAAATTAGAGACTGAACAAGGCGAAGCTCTTGAAGTTACGCCATTTATAAATAGTATCTACCACAATGAAGACACACAAAGTTTCAGTAACTTTTTCCATCAAGTAGGACAAGGTAAAACAGCTGATTCTGAGATGCTCCTTGAGAATTCTTTATTTGGATTATCCCAAGGTGGGGCCTTTACACAAGTTGGAGGTAGCAATACTTTCCAATCTGCTTCACAAATTTTAGGTTCAGAAAAAAATTATACGAGTGCTATGTTCCACGGTAACGTCGGTTCTTTCTGGAATAGAGACAACACCTATAAATCAATGGGTGTTGATTACTTCTTTGATGATGAATCTTACACATTCACTGAAGAAAATACGTTAGAGTATGGAATGAAAGATAAAATATTCTTTAAAGAATCTGTCCAATATTTAGAACAACTGCCACAACCGTTTTATTCTAAATTTATCACAGTATCTAATCATTTTCCTTACCCATTGGATGAGGCAAATGTCGATTTTCCAGCTGCTACAACGGGTGATAATACAATTGATAATTACTTTGTGACTGCTCATTATTTAGATCAAGCTATTGAAGAATTTTTCACCTATTTAAAAGAGTCTGGTTTATATGATAATTCGATCATTGTTCTTTACGGTGATCATTATGGTATATCTAATTCAAGAAATGAAACATTAGCACCCTTACTTGGAAAAGATCCTGAAACTTGGTCAAGCTATGACAATACTATGATGCAAAGAGTTCCTTATATGGTTCACATTCCTGGAACAGGTAATGGAAAAATCCATGACGAATTCGGCGGTCAAATCGATAGTCTTCCTACTCTTCTTCATTTATTAGGAATTGATACAAAAGACAATGTTTTACTTGGAACAGATTTATTCTCTGAAAACCATGATGAAACAGTTGCCTTCCGTAACGGAAATTTCGTAACTCCTAAATACACTGTTGATGGTTCAACTATCTATGACACTGAAACAGGTGAATTAATTGTAGAACCTTCAGAAGAAGTTCTTGCAGAAGTTGAACAACTAAGAATAGACGTAAATACTCAATTAAGTTTATCTGACAGCATTTTGACAAGTGATTTGCTGCGTTTCTATACTCCAGAAGGTCTTGTTACGACAAATCCAGCTGATTACGATTACCGTGACCAATTGGGACGTATGAAGGCTTTAAATGAAAGTTTAGGAACAGAAGATACAAGTATGTATAGTCAACATGGCGATCAATCTACTGTTGATTTATATAAAACAAATGCTCCAGAATTGTTAATCGATCCTGAATTAGTTGACGAAACACAACCAGCTGAAACAGAAGCTCCTGACGTTAAGGTTGCAGAGTAATAAACTATCTCTTAAATATTCGAAAAAGGTTGAATCCCTTAGGATTCAACCTTTTTTGTTCTAAAAAAGCTCTTCGTCAAATGGTGTGGATTCTTCAAAATAAAATTTCTTCTGGAATGGACAGGTTTGCTTGTGAAGCTTGAAAGCCGGTAAGCCTGTAGTTTTATCGGCTTTCAAGCTTCAAATAAACCGTAATCGCTGAAGCGCTAACGGTTTCTAATTCTCATTGAATCCTATTTAGGCTACAAGCAACCCTATTCCTCCAGAAATTTTTGGTGAGTAGGTTGATTCATCTATCCACACTAAAAATTATAGAACTTCTAAAAATCATTTAACTAACATTCCCTCTTATTAATTGCTTCACAGTTTTTTCATATTTAATGATTACAATAAAAATAGAATCACTATTCAAGTAGAAAGGAGTACTGTGTTTGACAATTGCTAAACGTGCTTACCGTCATTTACAAAATCATCCTTATTGTTTACTGTTTATGCTTATCTTTTACCTAGTTTATTTTATCCTAGCTTTTGTAGTTGCATTATTGGCCAAACAGTTTTCAGATTCTTCCGTTCAGTTAAGCAAAATTATCGCTTCTTTAGACTCACAACACACTTCACTGTATGAGCCCTTTAAAGTCTTAGAATCGATTACAACTCACTATACAATGGAATATCAGCACCTTCTCCTTTTAATTGTATTTGCAGGTACGCTTAGTATGGTAGTGATCCAGTTATTTTTAAGTCGATTTAGAAAAAAAGAATACCAAACCTATCTTTTGATGGGAGAACGGGTTTATAAGCTAACAACCCAATTAATAGTAGAACAACTTTTTTTAATCAACACGATTATATTGGTACTTCTTTTCATTTACAGTTTATTTACAACACCTGTAATGAATAAAATTTCTCATTTGGAATCTGAAATTTTACAACAGGAATTAAAGCCAAGTGCCTCTTTAGTACACTTACAAAGGAATTCTCCTTTATCGAGTAGTGAGAATGGAGATTTAACACGCTTCAACATTAACGCTTTTTTAATGGGTGAGTCTATTCACAACACCTTTACTCAAAACAACACCTTGCAAGCTTTTTTCTTAGTGGGAATCATCAACTTTTATAGCTTTATAGTTATCGGTATTCCTAATTATCTGCTGCTATCACTGAAAAAAAACACCCTTTCCTAATTTAACCGTCATGACTAAGGAGGAAATATTATGTTTAAACAATCTTTAAAAAAAGCTGACAATCATCCTGTATTTTCAATTAAACCTAAAACGATTTATAGTTTATCAGCTGAGGAAGTTGATTTCCCTATTTTGATGAAGCAATTTAATAGACAGTTAGGCTCTTTTCCTGGGGTCATTACAAAGAATGAAACGTTTATTGATTACTTAACTGTCCGAGAAAACATGCTGCTTGTTTTGTCCTTAGCATCTAATCAAATGAAACGCTCACTTAATTTAGTAGTAAATGAAGTATTAGAAGAACTCGATCTATCTGATGCCTTAGCTGATCAACCTTTTAAAGCATTGCCTTTAAACCTGTCACTTCAGTTGCAATTACGGTTAAATGAACTATGTAATAAAAAAGTCATTTTAGTAGAAGATTGTTTCAGGTTTGAATCTGCTTCTTCAAAACAAGATTGGTTATTGTCCCTCCGCTACTATGCACGTACAAAAGATTTTTCATTTATTTTAGTTACTTCCGATAATCAGCTTTTAGCTTCTGAGAAACCGTTTGATCTAAATCCTATCGCTTCCTCTTCAAGAAAAGTCAGTTAAAATACAAAAGGTTAGCAGAAGTTAGACAATTGTCTTAGCTTCTGCTAACCTTTTGTATTATTTTACTTATAGCTATTTAACCTATTTCATTTAAATCAAGTGGAAAAGATAAGGTAAAAGTTGTTCCTTCGCCCGGTAAACTCTCTACTTCAACACTTGCACCATGAAGATTTACCAATTGCTGAACGATTGCTAGACCTAACCCAGATTCTCCATATTTAGTATTTTTTCTTGAAATATCTGCTTTATAGTAACGTTCCCATATATTTTTAATTTCTTCAGCAGTCATTCCTATACCAGAATCTTTAATTTTTATGATGCTTTCATTCTCTCCATAATAACCTATAATACTAATTTCTCCATTAGTCGTAAATTGAATAGCATTTTGGATAATATTTACAATAATTTGAGAGAATCGATCGTAATCTGCATATACAACTAATTCTGTTGGACAGTCTAATATCAGTTCGTTTCCTGAATCACGAGCTTTTCCTTTCAGTTGTTCAACAATCATTTCTAACGCTTCATGTGCATCAAAAGTTTGTTTTTGCAAAGTAATTTGGTTAGATCGAATTTTTTCATAATCTAAGTTCTCATTTACTAAGCGTATTAGACGACGTGTTTCATTTTGCATCAATTGGATACTTCTCTGTTTTTGATTTTCTGGAATCATATCGTGCTCTAAACCTTCTAATAGCCCATTAATCGTTGTCAACGGTGTACGCATTTCATGTGCAGCATCAGCCATAAATTGTCTGCGTCGGTTCTCTTGACGTTCGATTTCTTCTTGAGAATTCTTTAAAGAATCAACCATGCTATTAAAATCAGCCGCCAAATCATCGAATTCATCCATTTCTTTGTTTTCTAAATGAACATTGAAGTCTCCTTTTGATACTCTATGAGTCGCACTTCTAATCCGATTGATTCTTTTCACTTGAAACTTAGCAAAAAGATAACTCGCTATAGTTGCACCCACAATTGAGAAAATAAAGGCGCTAAACAAATTATTGCGGATATCCTTTAGATTTGCTTCTATTGTACTGATTGGCGCACTAACGGCTATAAAGCCGTAGAATTCGCCCGTACTTTGAGTGAAAAAAGGCTGATAAACGATAGCAGTATTAATCTGATTACCAAAAAAATCTGTATTTCTTTGAGTTAATGAAATTGGTTCCCCATTTTTCAGCTTCTTAAAATCTTGATCTGAAATACCACTAATGTACTTTTCAGTTGTACTAGGGTAAATCATACTATCTGTACTATCAAATACAAAAATGGATACACCTTGATTTTTTAAAATAACTTGTCCATTTTCAAGTTTTTCCATCTGTAGATCTTCATCAATTAAAGCTTCAGCATATCCAAACAACTGAGTTTCAGTATTCTGATAAGCCGTGTTTCGGGCAAATTGTAAAAAAGAAAATCCTAGTATAATTAAGACGATCGTCACAACTGCAAAAAAAGCCAGCATTTGTTGGTAAAAGTAATTCAATCTCATGAGGAGACTCCAGAATCATCGTACTTATACCCTATTCCCCAAACGGTTTGAATCACTTGTGGACCCGTTTTATCAATTTTTTGACGCAATTTTTTGATGTGCGCATCTACTGTTCGCTCATCTCCAAAATACTCATAATCCCAAACGATCGTTAACAACTGTTCTCTAGAAAAAACTTGTTTAGGACTTTTGGCTAACGTATAAAGCAATTCAAATTCTTTTGGCGTCAAACTGTCGATGGGTTTATCATATAAAATGGCTTCTCGCGTTCTCTTATCCATTTTAAGATACTTTGTCTCCACTTCATAGGCTTTCTCATCTATTTTACCACCTTCATCATGAATTAAATCTACTCGGCGGTATAAAGCTTTTATACGAGCAATTAAAGTTAGTGGACTAAACGGTTTTGTAACATAATCATCCGCTCCAATTTCTAGTCCAATAACTTGGTCGCTTTCCGAATCCTTAGCTGTTAGCATAATAATTGGTATTGTTTTTGAAACTTTTCGTATTTCACGACAAATCTGCATACCATCCATACTTGGCAAATTTAAATCTAACGTAATCAAATCCCAATTTTCGGAATCATTTAGAAAAGCATCTAATCCTTCTTTACCATCTTGGACAAATGTAGCTTTCCATTCTTCTTTCATGAAAAACATTTCCATCATTTCGCATACGGATTGATTATCTTCAATCATTAATATATTCATGAAATACCCTCTTTCTCAAAAAAATTCTCTACCTTATTATACTCTTTTTACCATTGCAACTAAAGCATCATGCCGAATCATCTCATATTCTTCACTATTTCGTCAAAAAAAGAGAGTCAAGATCATTGTCTCAACTCCCTTCTCTCTATTAATTTAAAATGGTTAGTTCAACTTCTTGAATACCCCATTTGAACGACTCATCTATACTATCCATATGCAAGTCTACTCGATTTCCAATAATTGCACTTCCTGTATCGCCAGCGATCGCTTCTCCATATCCTTCAACATAAACTTTAGTGCCCAATGGGATTACAGTAGGATCTACCGCAATAACTTGAGGGTTTTGACTTAAGTCTATTCCTGAAGCAGTGATATTCGTTAGAGAAGGCTGATTTCGACTATAAGCAGTAGCAACTACCGTCATCTTTTCCGTTGAAGCATCAGAAGAAGCTGCACTTGTTTCTTCTATAACTGTATCTTGTTGGTTTGATACTGGGAGAGCTTCTTCGTTTGTTTCAGTTTCCCATGTAAGCTTTTCAGGTTTAATCGTTTCAGTAGTTAAATTTGTTTCAATTTGGATAACTTCGTCAATCTGCAATGGTGAATCATTTGTTACGTGTTCATTCCATTTTATCAATTCACTTACGTCAACTTCAAAAGCAGTTGCGATATTGATTAATGTATCTCCAGATTCAACTGTGTAGTCAACTGTATTCTTCTCTTCATTTTTAGTTTTTTCCTGATCCTCTTCAATACTAACCGGTTCTAATAAGAGTTCTTCACTAGATGGACTAGTAACTAAAGTTTGAACAATTGCTTTACTATCTTCTCTTTCATCAATTAAATAATCTAAACCATTTTGTATTTCTAATTCATCCGATTGTTTAGTTTTTGTTTCTTTTGATGTATTTTCGCTTTTCTCATTCTGAGCAGCTAAAACAGTTGTGATTCCAGTTGTTCCTAATGCCAACATAAATAAGGCAATGATGGATAAAACTATTTTTTTCATTGGATTATTTTCCTCCTATTTCAGTACGAGAAATATCATATCACGTACGATATAGGCTAAGGTTACTTAGGAATTAAGGGTCTGTAACACAACAATTTTGATTACCGTTTTCAAAGAGACAACTGTAAAGATTCTGAATATTCAACCAAAATTTATTCCAGGTTATTTTCTCATAATGCATAAAATTTTTATGCTTACTGCTGACAGAACAAGTTTTAGAACCTAACATTTTTCTAATTAAATATTCATTTTGGGTGTTATTTAATTTTTCTTGTTGTGCATTTCCTTTGACTAATTATTACAAAACCAATCACTTAATCCTCTTATTTTTAATCATTTTTTCTATTTCATCCTATTTTATGTGTTTTATTACAATTCTGTAACAATAAGTATTCCGTTTTCATTACTTTACAGCTGTTTCTAATTTTTTGTTTTGTAAAAAATGTACCTCGTCTACTACCATTTCAACCATAAAAACAGTTTCTTCTTCTTTATTGATGTAAGACCTTGACTGAATTTTTCCAGTAAGTCCTACCATATGCCCTTTCTCACAATAAAGTTGGATAAGTTTCGCTACTTGTCCCCATGCAACAATAGGAATAAAGTCAGTTGATGGACTATTTTCTTTCTTCCCTCTTCTTGCTACTGCTAAGGTATTATTAGTGACAACTTTGTCTTCACCAACTTCTTTAAGCTCTACTTCTCTTACTAAACGCCCAACTAATCCAATTTGATTCATTTTCTTTCCTCCTTTTGTTTTACTCTATTTACTATCTGCAATTCTAATGTTTTTACTTTTTTTTCGATCAATTAAATACTAAAAAGCAAAAAACAACACAAAGAAAATTACTTGTGTTGTTTTTTGCTTTCATTTAACTTCATATAAGGTTTACAATTAGTTGACTATTGTAGGTTTTGTAAAGTAACTAAAAATGTGCACCCATATTTCCTTTTCAAAAATAGCAAATGGATTTCCATCGCCTAATACACCATAACCGATCATTGCTCCAATAATAAAAGCGAGAGCAATCAAAACAATCACAAGTACTATTTTTAGAATAAATGTGGCAATTTGAAGTCCTATTTTTTCCTTAGTCATTGGTTCACCTCATTTTGATCGACTATTTTTTAAAACTTGCGCTTTTTTTTCGTCATATTTTCTAATAAAATTCCTGTTCCTAATGCAACAGAGTCTAATGGTTGTTCAGCAGCAAATACAGGGACTCTCAATTGTTCAGAGAATAGTTGATCAATACCATCTAATAACGCGCCACCACCAGTTAAAATCACTCCACGATCAATAATATCTGCAGACAATTCAGGAGGCGTTTGTTCTAATACATCTTTAGCTTGTTGGACGATCATCGTCATAGATTCAGCTGTAGCTTTTTGAACTTCATCTGAAGTAATTGTGATTGTTCTAGGTAAACCAGTAATCATATCACGACCTCTAACTTCCATTGAGTCGTCACGTTTACCTGGGAAAACTGTTCCAATCTCTTTTTTAATTGTTTCAGCTGTACGTTCACCAATCAACAACTTATGTGTTTTCTTAACAAATTGTGTGATTTCATTATCTAATTGATCTCCAGCTACTTTTAATGAGCGACTTGTTACGATTCCTCCCATTGAAAGAACTGCAATATCGCTTGTTCCACCACCGATATCAATAACCATATTTCCGCTTGGTTGGAAGATATCCATCCCTGCTCCAATAGCTGCAACTTTAGGTTCTTCTTCAAGGTAAACATTTTTCCCGCCGCTTTTCTCAGCTGCTTCAATAATCGCTTTTTGTTCAATTGTTGTTATATTAGTTGGGCAGCAAATCAAAATATTTGGTTTTGATAAAAAGCCCTTAACATTTAATTTATTAATAAAGTGAGTTAACATTGCTTCAGTTATGTCAAAATCAGCAATGACTCCTCCTTGTAATGGACGAATAGCACGAATGTTGCCTGGTGTACGTCCAACCATTAAGTACGCTTCTTCTCCAACTGCTAAAACACGTTTTGTTGTAGTATCGATTGCAACGACTGAAGGTTCATTTAAAACAATGCCTTTTCCTTTTACATGTATCAATACATTGGCTGTACCTAAATCTATTCCTATATCTCTCGCCATTACTTGTTTCTCCTCTCAAGCTCTTGTTCGTTCATCTTTGACTACTCTTTTAAAAGTAAAGTAGCCATCTAATTTACTATTATAGCATAACTTGTATCATTCTTAAATGTCGAATTAAAGACATTTAACTAAATTTAATGGTTTTTGTTACAGAAGTTTGCATTCCAAGAAGAAACAAAAAAAATAAAAGGTTATTACTTTTACTGTTGCTTGATTAAAAGCTATCTTCTTACATTGAAGGTTTCTTTTTGAGGCATAAGACTAGTGTTAGACAAGTAAAATAAGCCTTTTAAAGCACCACTTCTTAAGTGTTTACTTTAAAAGACTTATATTAAAACCTATTTTCTAAATATATAAAAGATTATTTTTTATCACTTATGATTACGAAAATAAACGTTCAAGCTCAGTTTCTTCCATAGTACCTTCTGTAGACTCTTCAACACGTTCTACATCTGCACCCAAAGCTTGTAATTTTTTATGGAATTCATAATAACCGCGATCCAGGTATTCTAAATGCGTTACCCTAGTGTAACCTTTTGAAACCAAACCAGCGATAATCAAAGCAGCTGCAGCTCTAAGATCTGTTGCTGCAACTTCAGCTCCTTGTAACTCAGCTGGTCCGTAGATGACTAATGTTTGGCCTTCAATTTTAAATTCAGCATTCATACGACGCAATTCTTCCATATGCATATAACGGTTTTCAAATACCGTTTCTTTCATTGTACTCGTACCTTCAGCAAACACTTGTGCAATTGTCATTTGTGCTTGCATATCTGTTGGGAAACCAGGATGTGGCATTGTTTTGACATCTGTTGCCTTTAATTTATCAGGTCCAATAACACGTAATCCATTATCTTCATCTTTAAATTGAACACCCATTTCTTTTAACTTAGAAATCAATGGTTTGTTGTGTTCTGCAACAGCATCTTCAATAAAGATGTTTCCTTTTGTAACAGCAGCTGCAATCATAAATGTACCCGCTTCAATACGATCTGGAATAATGCTATGCTCCGTACCTGTTAACTCTGTTACACCTTCAATACGGATACTTTCAGTACCAGCACCAATAACTTTAGCTCCCATACGATTTAAGAAGTTTGCTAAGTCAACAATTTCTGGCTCGCGCGCAACGTTTTCAATAGTTGTTGTTCCTTTAGCTAGTGTGGCAGCCATCATAATATTTTGTGTAGCTCCAACACTTGGAAAATCTAAGTAGATGTGAGCTCCTTTTAATTGATCGGCGAATGCTTCGATATACCCATTTTCGATATGTACTTCCGCACCCATCGCTTCAAATCCTTTTAAATGCAAATCTATTGGACGTGTTCCTATAGCACATCCTCCAGGAAGAGCAACTTTTGCATGTCCTAATCGAGCTAATAGGGGTCCCATTACTACGATTGATGCACGCATTTTACTTACATATTCAAAAGGAGCCTCATAATGTAATTCCTTTGTAGCGTCTAAAGTAATTTCTTTTTCAGTTTCGTTAAAATCAACAGATAAATTCAAGTGGCTTAAAACTTCATTAATAGTGAATACGTCAGATAATATGGGAACATTCGTTAATTTACTTTGTCCCTTACTTGCTAAAATGGTGGCAGCTAAAATAGGCAATACGGCATTTTTTGCCCCTTCTACTTTCACTGTACCAGTTAGGTGTTTTCCACCTCGAACGACAATCTTTTCCATGTAGTATCCCTCCAAAATTTTCATTGTCTTTATCACAACTGTGTGAGGTAAATAGTACAAGACAACATTTAATAGTATAACACGAAGCCAAGTGAAGGTACAAACTTAACCGATGTTTTAACATAAATTTAGTTAATTCTTAATAAAACAAAAAAATTAAATTTTGTGAGGTTAGTAAAAAATCCATAAAAAACGTACTTACTGTGTATCCTATAGTTATAGACACAAACAAGTAAAGTACACGAGCTTGTCCAATATTATTCTTTTTTAACAATTTTTCTATTCTAATCCCTTTTAATGCCCAAAAAGTCAGCAACACAAAAAATAAATGAGATACAACAGTAACCAGAGCTTGCACACCTAGAAAGTTCATATTTTTAGTTCTCTTCCCTTCTAAATCCTATCACTATACTAACATAAAAGAAGCCGAAAGAACATTTTCTTGACTTCAAATTGTAATATAACGAGTTCAGCAATGTTATTCTTTTTTTGGTCAAAATAAAAAAAGGTGGAACAAATGCAGACGAGCTGCTTTATTCCACCTTTTAATTAACCTCTTTTATGCTTAGAAACAGTAATTCGATTGACAGCTTTTCTTAAAGATATTTCTGCACGTTTTGAGTGGCTCTTATTCTCAACGGCTTCTGTCTTACGCAATTCTTCTTCTGCACGCTGTTTCGCTTCAAAAGCACGTTCAACATCAATGTCTCTTGCACGTTCAGCACTATCCGCAATAATGGAACAAACGTTATCTCTAACTTCCATAACTCCACCATTTACAGCGACCCAATCTGCAGCATCTATTGAAACACGTTGTATGCGGACGGAATTAATAGTAAGTGGCACAATAATTGGCATATGATTTGATAAAATACCAATTTCTCCATCCACTGCTTTAGCAATCACGCTACTTGCTCGATGATTGTAGACGATTCCAGCAGGCGTAACAATGTTTACTTGCATTTCACTCATCACGTTTACCTCCTAGTAACCCATTGACTCTGCTTTAGCCACAACTTCTTCGATTCTTCCTACATTACGGAATGCATCTTCTGGTAAGTGATCATAACGTCCATCAATAATTTCTTTAAATCCACGTACTGTTTCTTCAACAGGAACATATGAACCAGGCAAGCCAGTAAAGGCTTCAGCTACATGAAAATTTTGCGATAAGAAGAATTGGATACGTCTCGCTCTAGATACCACGATTTTTTCATCTGTAGATAATTCATCCATTCCTAGAATAGCAATAATATCTTGCAATTCACGGTAACGTTGCAATAATTGTTGAACTTCTGTAGCAACTTTATAATGCTCTTCCCCAACAATTTCAGGAGATAACGCACTAGAAGTTGATGCTAAAGGATCTACCGCTGGATAAATCCCTTGTTCCGTTAATTTACGTTCCAAGTTGGTTGTTGCATCTAAATGGGCGAAAACTGTAGCTGGCGCTGGGTCAGTATAGTCATCCGCTGGTACATAGATCGCTTGAATAGATGTAATGGAACCTTTGCTAGTTGAAGTGATTCGCTCTTGTAATTGTCCCATTTCTGTTGCTAAAGTGGGTTGATACCCAACTGCTGATGGCATACGACCTAGTAAGGCCGATACTTCTGATCCAGCTTGTGTAAATCGGAAAATATTGTCGATAAACAACAATACATCTTGTCCAACTTCATCTCTGAAGTATTCTGCAATCGTTAATCCCGTTAACGCCACACGCATTCTCGCACCAGGTGGCTCATTCATTTGACCGAATACCATCGCTGTACGTTTGATAACGCCAGAACCTTGCATTTCAAAATACAAGTCATTTCCTTCACGCGTACGTTCACCAACACCGGTAAACACAGATATCCCACCATGTTCTTCAGCAATATTATGGATCAATTCTTGAATCAGAACAGTTTTACCTACTCCTGCTCCACCGAATAGACCAATTTTACCACCTTTTAAATAAGGAGCTAATAAATCAATAACTTTAATTCCAGTTTCAAGAATAGCCGTATTGCTGCTTAATTCATCAAATACTGGAGCATTACGATGGATTGGATGACGTTGTACGTCTTCTGGAAATGGTTCTTTTTCATCGATTGTTTCACCTAAAACATTAAACATACGTCCTAGAGTTTCTTCCCCAACTGGAACAGAAATCGCTTTTTCAGTATCAATAACACTCATACCACGTTGCAGTCCTTCTGTAGCTTCCATGGCAATCGTTCTAATAACACCATTTCCTAACAATAAAGCTGTCTCTAAGACAACCGTTTCATTCTTACTCTTGTTTTTTTCAACAATGAGAGCATTATTAATTTCAGGCATAGTATCGTTTATTGGAAATTCTACATCCACAACAGGTCCTATAACTTGAACAATATGTCCAATACTCATTCGTTATTCCTCCCATTTACTTACTTAGACGCTGAAGCACCACTAATGATTTCTGTAATTTCTTCTGTTATAGCAGCTTGTCGCGCTCGGTTATAACGAATCGTTAAATCATCAATAATATTTTTAGCGTTATCTGTTGCACCTTTCATAGCTGTCATACGTGCTGCATGTTCTGCTGCTTTAGCATCTAAAATTGCTCCATATATTAAACTTTCAGCATATTGAGGCAATATAATATCTAAAATTTCTTCTTTAGAAGGTTCATAAATATAATCTTTTGCATAATCTTTTGTTTCGGTTACATCCAAATCGGATAAAGGCAACATTTTTTCAGCTCTGTACTGGAACATAATCGTATTCACATGATGGTTGTAACAAACATATAACTCATCAAAAACTTCATTCTTATACATCTCAGTCGCTGTTCTAGCAATCGTACGTACTTCTTCAAAAGAAGGTTGGTCACTGATATCATTTAGTTCGTAAGCAACGTTCATCCCTCTGGATTTAAAGAAGTCAGCTGCTGTTGAACCCACAGCCATAAATACATATTCCTCTGGAGAAGTATGGTCTTTGGTGATCATATCGACAGTTGATTTAATGACAGAGCTGTTGTATCCACCAGCCAATCCTTTATCTGAACTGATCACAATGTATCCAGTCTTTTTAATCGGGCGTTCAACCAACATATCATGAAAATCAATATTAGAAGGTGAATTCGTTCCAATCATGTCATTTTCAATCAAGGAAAGTTGGGTATGCGCTAAATGAGTAACGATTTCTCTTACCTTTTGAGAATAAATTTGAAAACCAGCTGCTGTACTTTCAGCTTTTGCTAATTTTGCACCTGATACCATTTGCATGGCATTCGTAATTTGACTTGTCTTTTTTGTTGAACTTATTTTTTTTGTAATTTCATTTAAAGAGGCTGCCATTCTTATTCACCGCCTTTAATTGGTTTGTCCGCCGTTTGCATCAGTTGAAGAGTCAATATAATTAGTAAAAAAATTAGTAATGAATTCAGTGATGATTGCATCCAGTTTTTCTGTTCTTGGCAAATCCTTAGTTTCAACAATTTCACTTAAGATTTCAGCATGCTGATCATCTAAGAAATCATAAAATTGAAGTTCAAAACGGCCTAGTTCACTAACTGGAACTGTATCTAAGAAACCATGTGTTAAAGCATATAAAATCATCACTTGTTTCTCAACCGCTATTGTTTGATGCAATCCTTGTTTTAAAACTTCAACTGTTCTATGTCCGCGATTTAATTTTGCTTGAGTAGCAGCATCTAAATCTGAACCAAATTGAGTAAAGGCTTCTAACTCACGGAAACTTGCTAAATCTAAACGCAATGTTCCAGAAACTTTTTTCATTGCTTTGATTTGAGCAGAACCTCCAACACGTGATACTGATAATCCAGCTGCAATCGCTGGTCGGATACCAGAGTAAAACAAATCACTTTCTAAGAAGATCTGACCATCTGTAATTGAAATAACATTTGTAGGAATATAAGCTGAAATATCACCTGCTTGAGTTTCAACAAACGGAATAGCTGTCATAGAACCGCCACCTAATTTGTCACTCAATTTTGCAGCACGTTCTAATAAACGTGAATGCAAGTAGAAGACATCTCCTGGATAAGCTTCACGACCTGGAGGACGGCGCAACAAGAGAGACAATTCACGGTAAGCTGCAGCTTGTTTTGTTAAATCATCAAAAATAATCAAAACATGTTTGCCATTGTACATGAATTCTTCTCCTATAGCTGATCCTGCATAAGGTGCGATATAAAGTAATGGAGCTGGTTGAGATGCACTTGCTGTCATAACAATCGTATAATCCATTGCGCCATATTTTTTTAATGTTTCAACTTGATTACGTACAGTTGATTCTTTTTGACCAATTGCTACATAAATACAAATTGTATCCTGGCCTTTTTGATTTAAAATTGTGTCAATTGCTAGGGTTGTTTTCCCTGTTTTCCGGTCACCAATAACTAATTCTCTTTGTCCACGGCCAATAGGAACTAATGCGTCGATAGCTTTGATTCCTGTTTGTAAAGGTTCATTAACCGAATGACGATCCATAACTCCTGGGGCTTCAGATTCAATTGGGCGTGTTTTTGTTGTAACGATCTCACCTAAACCATCAATTGGTTGTCCTAGAGGGTTAACTACACGTCCAATCATTGCTTCTCCAACTGGAACTTGCATAATTCGACCTGTCCGTTTAACAATATCGCCTTCACGAATTCCTGTAAATTCGCCTAAGATGATAATCCCTACATCATTTATTTCTAAATTTTGTGCCATACCAAAAGTACCATCGGCAAATTCCAATAGTTCTCCTGACATTGCATTTTCTAATCCATAAGCACGAGCGATTCCGTCACCTACGTAACTAACTGTTCCTACTTCATCTATTACTAATTCACTTTGATAGCTTGCAATTTGCTTTTTAATCAGCGAACTAATTTCTTCTGCTTTTACGCCCATAAACGATTCACCTCATAACTTCTTTTATCGAATTAATTGTTTTTCTAACGCTTCCAAGTTAGAACGGATACTGCCATCATAAACTTGACTTTCGGCTTCTATAACTACTCCACCAAGAACATGTTCATCAACGTTCGTATGCAATAATACTTTTTTCGCATCTAATTTTTGTTTCATAACGTTTATTAAACGTTCCTCTTGTCTATCGGTTAATTGAACAGCTGTAGTCACTTTAGCAACTACCGTCCTATTTTTGTAATCGTAAATTTTTTCAAATTCATTTACAACATCTCTAATATCACTGATTAAATGATAGTCATAAAGCATATGCAAGAAACTTTGTGTATTTATATCAAAGTGTTTGATCAAGTCAGTCAAAAGATGATCTCGTTTGTATTTTTCCAAACGAGGATCTACTAGAATCGTTCCTAGGTTAGGAATCGTTTCTAATACTTGACGAACGTCCATCATATTATCAAACGCAACGTCAACGGTTCCTTTTTCTTTAGAGTCTTGATAAAAAGCATCTGCAAGTTGGCGATTGTTCATGTTTCTATTTAATTTCATTATTATTCGCCAACCTTTCAATATACTCTTCGATTAGTTCAGCATGCCCTTCATTAGATAATTCTTTGCCAATCAATTTCTCTGCAATATCCATAGACAAACGACTGATATCATTTTGTGCGCCTGCTAAAGCTTGTTTTCTTTCTAATTCAATGGCTTTTTTAGCCTCTTCTTTTAATCGTACTATTTCTACTTTAGCGGAGGCTATTTGTTCTCGTTCGACTTTATCAGCAGTGTCTCTTGCTTGCTCAATAATTGCACTCGCTTTGTTTCTTGTTTCTTCTAATTCTTGTTGTTGTTCTTTAAGCAATCGATCCGCTTCTAATTTCTTTGCTTCAGCGCTATCGATATTTCCTGCAATCAATTGTTCTCGCTTCTCCATCATTGCCATCAGAGGTTTCCAAGCAACCATCTTTAATGCTAGCATTAATAGTAAAAATGAGACCAAAGTGACAATAGAATCTCCAGCTGTTATTTGCCCTATAAACAATGGACTGACCATTACCCACACTCCTTCACCTATACTTCAATGTTGCTTTAAAAGAACAGGTAGAGAGACTATTATTCTCTACCTGTCAATTTCTAGTACGTCGTTTTTTTGCTAGCTTTTATTGGAAAACTAAGATAAAGGCAATAACAACTGCCATGATAGGAATGGCTTCTACTAAACCAATCCCAATATACATCAAGGTTTGTAATTGACCTTTCATTTCTGGTTGACGAGCAATTGATTCAATTGTTTTTGATACTACTCTACTTGAACCAAGTGCTGCTCCGATTGCTGCTCCTGCTACTGCGATTGCTGCTCCTATTAAACCCATAATTCATTTTCCTCCTAATATAGTCATCTTTTATTTTTCTTAATTCTAATGATTCATGTATCTCTTACTAGCTGATAACTTAATTTTCTTACGTTGCTTCTTTGATGTGATCTGTACTTTCTTCGTGCTCAATTTTATGAGAAAGATAAACCATTGTCAGTGTTGTAAAAACAAAAGCCTGTATACTTCCGATAAATAATGAGAAGGCCTGCCAAGCCATTTCTAAAGGAATACCAATGATCCAAGTGAAGACTCCTCCGCTTTGAGCTAACGAAGCTATCAATCCAAGCAAGATTTCTCCTGCATAGATATTTCCATAAAGACGAAGAGCTAAAGTCAAAGTATTCGTAAACTCTTCAAAAATTTTGATTGGAAATAGGAATGGAACTGGTCTAACAAAACTATTCATAAAGTAGTTCTTGATTCCTTGTTCTTGTACACCAAAATAATGTGTCATAACAATTACCATAGCTGCTAATGTTAAGGTAACCACCGGATCAGCAGTTGGACTTTTCCATACTTGATAAGGTTCAACAATTAAAATCAATGGCAATCCCATAATATTTGAAACAAACACAAAGGTTAAAATAGTAAAACCAAATAATTTAAACTTATCTCCTTGTTGCTTAGACATTGCACTTGTAGTGATGTTCCCTACAAAATCAACGATCCATTCTATAAAATTTTGTTTACCTGTTGGCTTAATTTGTAGATTCCTCGTACAAATAAACGCAATCAAGAATACAATCACGCACGCTGACACTGTTACAAAATTATTGGTGATATTGAAATCTAAACCAAAAAAAGTAACAATCGGATTTTCGTGATCCACAACGTTCACCTCTTTCCATAATTAAATCTATAATTGCAAACAGGAAAAAATATATATTTGAAACTATCATGTATAGTAATTTCAAACCCATTTTAGCATAGTTCTGCTTTCTTTCCTATCTAAATGGATTTGGCACAATTTTGCTTTTATTCATTTAGCAATGTAAAAAATACTGACTAAGTTCTAAAACATATTTTCTTTTTTTCACTGGCATTCGTTATCATACCACCATTCGATTTAAAATACAAAAGAAAATGAAAAACAATACTATTTTTCATAAAATCATTATTAAAATGGGATTCCCAACTTCTTTTTGGATAAAAAAGATAGCACACCTCTACTGACAGCTTTAAATTTCCAATGCTATCGTCTTGTTTTTTTATTTTTCACCTTTTCTTTTAATGACAATTTTCCCGACTTTTATAGTGCCCCGATTTTTTTATTGATTTTATATAACTTTAACTTTTTCGTTAAATTCTCTATTTTACCCTGTTTTTCTATTTTAACTACGTCATTTTTATTTATTTCCAAAAGGAACACAAAATACAGCCTACTCATTTTTGTCATTTTGAAATTAGATAGAATTTATTCGTTACATTTCTCATTTAGAAAATAAGATTTATCTTATTTTTATTATCTAATTCTTAGTGAACCGAAAAAATAAAATGATCTTTCATACAAAAAGAGCCGTAAACCAAGAATTTCATTCTTGGTTTACGGCTTTTCATTTAATCAATCTTATTAATTACATTGTACCAAATAATCTATCACCAGCATCGCCTAAGCCTGGTAATATGTAACCATTTTCGTCTAAACGTTCATCTAATGCTGCAGTATAGATGTCAACATCAGGATGAGCTTCTTCTAAAGCTTTTACGCCTTCAGGAGCTGCAACAAGACAGACAAATTTAATTGTTGTCGCACCCCGTTTTTTCAATGAATCAATAGCCGCAATAGCTGATCCGCCTGTAGCAAGCATTGGATCTACAACAAGCAATTGACGTTCATTGATATCTGATGGTAATTTTACAAAATATTCTACTGGTTCTAATGTTTCATGATCACGATACATTCCTACGTGTCCAACTTTTGCTGCTGGGATTAAATCTAGCATCCCATCTACCATACCTAATCCAGCTCTTAAAATAGGAATGATCGCAACCTTTTTTCCTGCTAACTCTTTTTGAATAGATTTAACTAAAGGTGTTTCGATTTCCACATCTTGTAAAGGCATATCTCTAGAAACTTCAAATGCCATTAAGCGTGCAATTTCATTAACTGCTTCTCTAAAATCTTTCGTTCCTGTATTTTTATCGCGAAGAATAGTTAATTTGTGTTGGATTAATGGATGATCCATAACTTGAACTTTCGACATTGTATTCAGCCCTCATTTTTTATTATTTTTTAAACATTTCTATTGTAAAGGATATTAACCTCTAGTGCTACCTTTTTAATGTTTTTCTTTTTTATTCTGGCTTTTCGTCTATTTTAAAATGATATATTGGATTACACTTTAGATGCATACAAGGGATGTTTGGCAGTCAATTGACGAACTTGTGCTTGAATAGCTTCCATTTTTTCAGCATCTCCATTACTTGTCAATGTTTCAATTATGAATTCAGCTACCTTTTTAGAATCGGCTTCATTAAATCCTCTTGTTGTAATAGCTGGCGTTCCAATGCGAATACCACTTGTTTTGAAGGGACTCAATGTTTCAAAAGGAATCGTATTTTTGTTGACAGTTATGCCAACTTGATCTAAAAGAACCTCTGCTTCTTTTCCATTTAATCCGAAGTTTGTTACATCAAACAATAAAAGATGATTATCTGTTCCGCCACTAATCAAATGACCAATGGATGCGTTAAGAACACTTTCCATGGCTTTAGCATTTTTAATGATTTGAGCAGCATACTCTTTAAATTCTGGAGTAGATGCTTCTTTTAAAGCTACTGCTTTAGCAGCTATAACATGTTCTAAAGGACCACCTTGAATACCTGGGAAAATGGCACTATTGATTGCTTTGCTATATTTTTCTTTAGCTAAGATCATTCCACCACGTGGTCCTCTTAATGTTTTATGGGTAGTTGTAGTGACAACATCTGCATAAGGAACAGGATTTTGATGTAAACCTCCAGCAATTAAGCCTGCTATATGAGCCATATCAACCAGTAAATAAGCTCCGATTTCATCCGCAATTGTTCTAAACCGCGCAAAATCTATTTTTCTAGAGTACGCACTGGCTCCTGCAACAATCAATTTAGGTTTATGTTGTTTAGCCAATTCTTCAACTACTTTATAATCGATTTCTTCTGTTTCTTTATCTACACCATAAGAGATAAAATTGTACGTCTTGCCACTAAAGTTTACGGGAGATCCATGTGTTAAATGACCGCCATGGGTTAAATCCATGCCTAATACAGTATCTCCTGGGTTTATTAAAGCATTAAAAGCAGCCATATTAGCACTAGAACCTGAATGTGGCTGAACATTTACATATTCTGCTCCAAAAAGTTTTTTTGCACGTTCAATAGCTAAATTTTCAACAACATCAATAAACTCACATCCGCCGTAATATCTTTTACCCGGATAGCCTTCTGCGTATTTATTCGTTAAAATACTTCCTTGTGCAGCAAGCACATCTTCAGACACAAAATTTTCTGAAGCGATTAATTCAATATTTTGTTCTTGTCTTTTGCTCTCTTTTTCAATGGCGTCAAAGATCTCTTTATCAATTTTTTTGTTAGTCATATAGGCCACACCCTTCAATAGTTATGATAAACGCTTTTTGATTAGTTAACTCTACGAATTTATGGTTAGTCAAAAAAATGGTTCCCTGCTGCTTTTTGAAGCCGGTTCATATAAGCTTCGCCTAAGCCCTCTTGATCATGAGCTTCGGCTAAAATAAGTGTAGCATCTGTTGTTTCAAAGTATCTTAATCCTGAATACAATCGTTTGGAAGCATCATAGATATTTTTATTTTCTCCTAATGAATAAACAGCTGTAACGCTGTCTTGGAATTGATTTAGGATATTTTGATTAGCTAAAAGACCGATCTTTTCACCTTGTTTTTGATACATTTTGATTGCTTTTTGCCAGATTTCACTTTCTCCAACAACAATAATCACAGGCTCATCAGGACTATAGTGCTTGTATTTCATACCTGGAGCTTTAGGAGCCTCTTCATTTGAAACCAAATGACGATCAACAAAAACAGTTCCTATGACTTTTTCCAACTCTTCTTTAGTCGTTGCTCCTGGTCTCAATATGATGGGTAGCATTGGATCAGTAATATCTAGAACAGTTGATTCCAATCCTACCCCGGTGTCTCCATCATCCAATACTCCTGCTATTTTACCTTTCATATCGTGGTAAACATGATCTGCGTTTGTTGGACTTGGCTTGCCAGATGTATTGGCACTTGGTCCAACAAGTGGCTTACCTGATTCACGAATCAATTGAAGCGTTAATTCATTATCAGGCATCCGTATAGCCACACTCGCTAGACCAGCTGTAACGGTTGGTGCAAAAACATGATCCTTTACTTTAAAGATCAGGGTCAATGGACCTGGCCAAAAGGTTTGCATCAGCTTACTAGCTACTTCAGGCACTTCTTGTACATACTGACCAACTTCTTCTATCGCAGAGACATGCACGATTAACGGGTTGTCGCTTGGTCTCCCTTTTACTAAATAAACTTTTTTGACAGCTACTTCGTTTGTTGCATCACCTCCTAATCCATAAACAGTTTCTGTGGGAAAAGAAATCAGTTCACCTTGTTGAATTTTTTGAGCTGCTTTATGCACCTCAGATGGTCGATATATAACAGTCTCCACAGTTTTTCCTCCGTTCATTGCAAGAAAACGTATTGCATTTATTTAACTAGTGTTGAATCCTTATTTTGCTTTAACTTGGATCAAGCGTTCATTTCCACTCATATCTTTTTTAATGGTTACTTCAGCCAATGGAAAAGCCTCTTGAAAAAGCTTTTGAACTTTTTCACCTTGCTTAAATCCAATTTCTAAAACTATTTCACCACCTGGATTTAAAATAGCCGGAAGTTCTTTTGCTAGTCTTTGATACATAGCTAAACCATTGTTTTCAGCAAATAATGCTAAATGTGGTTCATAGTGTAAGACACTCTCATCCATATAACTGATTTCATCGTTAGATATATATGGAGGATTCGAAAGAATGACATCAAATGTTTCAGTCTTTACTGGATTCGTTAAATCGCCTTCCAGAAAGCGAACATCTGCCTCTAAAGTCGTCGCATTTTCTTGAGCTACTTCTAGAGCTTTAGAAGAGATATCCGTGGCGGTCACTTCGTAAAGCGGTCGTTCTTTTTTTAGTGTGATCGCAATGATTCCTGTTCCAGTTCCAATATCCAAAACGGTTTTCTCTTGTTCTGTAGATGTGCTTTTCAAAAAAATATCTACAATTTCTTCTGTTTCTGGTCGTGGAATCAATGTATCTTTTGTTACTTTAAACTTTCGGTCGTAGAACCAACAGTAACCTAATAATTGTTGAATAGGGATACCAGAGCCATGATTGGATACATCCTGTAAGAGTTGGTGTTTCACATCTGATGGCATTTCTTCATTTAAATGCAACATAATATCCGTTTTCGACCAATTCAGGCGTTCTCTTAGCAAGATTTCAGCAGCAATGGGTTCTCTTTTACAGGTTTCTAAAAAAGAAGAAGCCCATTTCAGGACTTCTCTATAAGTTGTTTTACTCTTCATGTTGCAATTGCTCCATTTTAGCTGTTTGATCATTTAAAATCAAAGCATCAATAATTTCATCTAATTTACCAGATAAAATTTGATCTAACTTTTGAATGGTCAATCCAATACGATGATCGGTAACACGGCTTTGTGGATAGTTATACGTACGGATACGTTCTGAACGATCTCCAGTTCCAACAGCGGATTTCCGTTCAGCATCATACTCACTTTGAGCTGCTTGTTGGATATGGTCATATACTCTAGCACGCAAAACTTTCATCGCTTTCTCACGGTTTTTGATTTGTGAACGTTCATCTTGCATCGCTACAGCAATTCCTGTAGGTAAATGAGTCAACCGAACAGCAGATGCTGTTTTGTTAACGTGCTGTCCACCGGCTCCACTTGCATGGTAAATATCTGTACGGATATCTTTATCCGGCAAATCCAATTCCACTTCTTCAGCTTCCGGCATAACCACTACTGTTGCAGTAGAAGTATGGATACGCCCTTGTGATTCAGTTGACGGAACACGTTGAACACGATGAGCGCCATTTTCATATTTCAATTTAGAATACACATTATCGCCAGTAATCATTAAGGTAATTTCTTTGTACCCACCAATACCCGTAATGTTGGCATCTAACACTTCAGTTCTCCAACCTTGTGCGTCAGCGTATTTTTGATACATATTAAACAATGTTCCAGCAAATAATTGCGCTTCGTCTCCACCAGCTGCTCCACGAATTTCCATAATGATATTACGGTCATCATTTTCATCTTTTGGCAACATTAATACTTTCATTTTTTCTTCAATTTCTGTTTTTTCTTTCTTTAAATCGTTTAATTCTTCTTTTGCCATTTCAGCCATCTCAGCATCTAATTTTTCACCAAGCATTTCTTCAGTATCCGAAATGTCTTGACTGACTTCTTTGTAACGACGATAAGTTGCAACTGTTTCACGAATAGCAGCTTCTTCTTTAGTCAGTTTCATTAGTCGCTTTGTATCACTGACCACCTCTGGGTCACTGAGCAATTCATTTAGTTCTTCATAGCGTCCTTCAACGCTTTCTAATCTATCAAACATAAGTTATTCTCCTTTTCTTCTAAGCCTATTGCATCGTTGTGTCTTTAGCTGCCCTTCACAACACTATGAACGCTACAAGTCGTCCTTCAATAGCGGGTTGAAGTAATGTTTGCGACAAACCGGGAAATAACTTTCATTGCCCCCTATTTGGATTTGAGCTCCTGCATAAACAGGTTTTCCATTAATCATACGCATGTTCATCGTGGCTTTTTTATGGCAGTACCAACAAATGGTTTTCATTTCTTCAATTTTATCCGCGTATAGCAATAAGTACTCTGAACCTTCAAACAGTTCATTTTTAAAGTCATTTTTTAATCCAAATGCCATAACTGGAATATTTAATTCATCCACAATATGAGCCAATTGAAGGACATGCTCTTTTTTCAAAAATTGCGATTCATCAATTAGTACACATGCCGGTACATAATCCAATGCTTTTATCGTTTTAAAGACATTTGTTTCTTCAAATATTGCGATGCCTTCACGTCTTAAACCAATTCGACTAGATACTACACCAATTTCATCACGATCATCCAAACCGCTTGTCATAATGGCGACAGGTTTGTTTTGTTCTTCATAATTATATGCTACTTTTAAAATTTCAATCGTCTTTCCACTATTCATTGCTCCATATTTAAAAAAAAGTTGGGCCATCTTGTTTTTTCCTCATTTCTCTCGTAGGAATCCATTATGAATTATACGTTAAAAATATGTAAAAGTGAAGCCTCACTCCTGATTTTTAATGGATGAATCTTACATCAATTGTGAGAAAAGAGATTAAATTTGTCTTTAAAATGGACAAGTTAGGCAATTTTTAACAATTTCACAAGAATTATGTGCTAGAATATCAAAGTAGCAAAAAAAAGTATTTTTAGTAATTGGAGGAAACTCAATTGAGTATACGTAGTGCATTTGCCATTGCAGTAGGAAGAACAACTAAATGGGGACTTCATACGTTCTTAAAAGGCGGGAGTAGTTATCCTGGTCAACTAACACAGAAGTTAGATCCTACCGTATTAGGTACTTTATCAAGAAATTACGATGTAGTTATCGTTACCGGAACAAACGGTAAAACATTAACGACTGCATTGACTTACCAAGTCTTAAAACAAAAATATCCTGAAATTATTACAAATCCTACTGGTGCAAATATGTTGCAAGGAATCATTTCGACTTTTCTTGAACATCATTCTTACACCAAAAATAGTGAGAAAAAAGCTGCTGTTCTTGAAGTAGATGAAGCTAGTTTGATTCATGTAACCAAATACATCAAGCCAAAAGCGATTGTCTTTACAAATGTTTTTCGTGATCAAATGGATCGCTATGGTGAAATTTATACGACTTATCAAATGATGTTGAATGGCGCAGCGTTAGCTCCTGAGGCTTTGATTGTTAGCAATGGGGACGCTCCCATTTTCAATTCAAAAGAAACCATTAATAAACGTGTGTACTTTGGTTTTGACCACCTTCCAGATGGTGAATTAAAAGCTCACTACAATACCGATGGTGTATTATGTCCACACTGCAACAATATTTTACATTACAAATTTTTAACCTATAGCAATCTCGGGAAATATTATTGTCCTAATTGTGATTTCAAACGTCCAGAATTGACGTATCGTTTAACGGATTTGACTCATATGGATCATGAATCGTCTAAATTTGAAATCGATGGAGAAGACTTTGAAATTAAGATCGGTGGACAATACAATATTTATAATGCCTTAGCTGCTTATAGCGTTGGTCGGATATTAGATGTTTCTACTGATCAAATTCGTGCTGGATTTTCCGCATCAAAACGTGTTTTTGGACGTCAAGAAGTCATCCAAATCGATGACAAAGAAATTACAATCAACTTAGTTAAGAATCCTGTTGGTTTGAACCAGGTCTTGGATATGATCAACTTAACACCAGAGCCGTTCTCTCTCGTTTCAATTTTAAATGCAAACTATGCGGATGGAACAGACGTCAGCTGGATCTGGGATGCAAATTACGAAATTGTTCCTAATATGAATATCCAACAAGTCACTGTTGGTGGTGAACGAGTAGAAGATATCACTGCTCGCTTGGAGGTTGCGGGAATTCCTGAAGAAGAACTTCAAGTTATACCAACTATTCCTGAAATAATTAAGAGCTTTAAAAACGCACCAACGAAAAAAATCTACGTCCTCGCTACTTATACTGCTGTCTTACAATTGCGTAAGGAACTAGCAAACCAGGGCTATATTAAGGGAGGTATGTAAGATGATTGAATTAAATGTCTGTCATCTTTATGGTGATTTATTAAATACTTATGGAGACAACGGAAATTTATTGATGTTAAAACATCGCGCTAAAAAAAGAGGCGTTCAATTTAATATTGAAATCGTTAGTTTGAATGACCCATTTGATGCAACTAAATACGATTTAGTGTTCTTCGGCGGCGGGCAAGATTTTGAGCAAAGAATCGTTTCAAAAGATATTCAAGCTAAAAAAGAAGCTATTACGGAATACATCGAAAACGATGGCGTTACAGTCGGTATTTGTGGCGGGTTCCAATTATTGGGCCACTATTATGTAGACGCTGCAGGAAATAGAATCAACGGTATCGGTGCTTTGAACCACTACACCTTGAATCAAGACGACAATCGTTTTATTGGTGATATTGTCATTAAAAATGATGAATTTGGTGAAACCTATAAAGGTTTTGAAAACCATAACGGTCGTACTTTTCTTGGTGAAGGCGTCAAACCACTGGGCGTTGTGGAAATGGGTTATGGCAATAATGGCGAAGATAAAACAGAAGGTGCGCATTACAAGCAAACGTACTGTTCCTATTTCCATGGACCCTTATTAGTTAGAAATACAACATTAACCGATCGCATTTTGAAAGAAGCTGTAAAAAAACGATTCCCTAAAGAAGCAGAAGAATTATTTGCTTAGTAAAAAAGCTCTATATTGTTTGGTATGAGTGAACTACTCCCCAAACAATATAGAGCTTTTTATTTTGTTATGGGACTAGTGTATCTAACCAGGAAGTTTAGCATCCTAGGCGTTTGAGGCAATAATTTCTAAGTTGCCTTCGATGGTCCATTCTTTAATATCGTTTGGCAAGATTAGGTGAGTTCCTTTTGTTAGTTCATATTCTCCAGCTTCGACAATCAATTTGCCGTTTCCATGTAACACGCTAACAAGGGTGTAAGGAGCCGTTGCAACAAAGTTGGCTTTGCCATTTACTTCCCATTTATAGACATCAAAAAATGAAGTCTTTACAAAGGTTGTGATTGTTGCGTCTCCCTGTTTCACACTGTTCATTTCAGGAGCTGGGTCAATATGAGGAACAGTTGTCACATCAACGGATTGTTTGACATGCAATTCTCTTGTATTTCCTTGCTCATCTTTACGGTCATAATCATATACTCGATAAGTTGTATCACTGGATTGCTGTGTTTCCAGAATAGTAATACCTCCACCAATCGCATGGATCGTTCCACTTGGTACAAAGAAAAAATCTCCTTCTTTAACTTTAATGCGACGCAATAACGCATCCCATTTCCCATCAAGAATCATTTGTTCTAATTCTTCTTTTGTCTGAGCATGGTGTCCATAGATGATTTCTGAACCTTCATCCGCATCAATAACATACCAACATTCTGTCTTGCCCAATTCACCTTCGTGTTCCATGCCGTATTGATCATCGGGATGAACTTGAACCGATAAATCATCTGCTGCATCTAATATTTTCGTCAGCAAAGGGAAAACTTCTCCTTTTTCGTTGCCGAATACGTCACGGTGTTGATCCCATACTTCAGCTAGAGTCATGCCTTGGTAAGGTCCATTTTTTACTGTACTTGGCCCATTTGGATGAGCGCTGATGGCCCATGCTTCTCCAGTTTTATCACTTGGCAGATCATAGCCGAATACATCATGCAATTTTTTTCCACCCCAAATTTTTTCTTGCAACACAGGCGCTAATATCAATGGTTCATTCATCATTTTGCTCCCCCTAAAATACATTACTTATTCATGGCTTCCCTTTCTGCTAAGTAACAGTTTATCAGAAGGTCTCGTTGGCTAAGATATTCTGACTTGTTATCATTAGTTGGATGAACACGATTGGACAGAAAAACAAACGCTTCTTTTTCTTTGACATCCAATAAAATAAAGGTTCCTGTAAACCCAGTATGAAACAAATAATTCTTAATGCCGTTTTTCTTACTATCCCACCCCAGAGACCGGTTTAACTTACCAGTTGGTGTCCAATCTGTTAACAATGATAGCACAGTTGTTTCATTAAGAATACGTTTTCCATTAAATTTCCCTTTATTCAACATCATTTGACTAAAGGTTAAACAATCTGTCAGCGTCGAAAATAATCCAGCACTTCCACAGTGATCCCCTAATATATACGCTTTAGGATCGTGGACCGCTCCTCTTATCAGCCCTCTCTTTTGATCTACTTCAGTAGGAACACATTTTTGTAGATCAATAGGATGATAAGACGTGTCCTTTAAATCCAACGGCCTGCTAACACGAGCAGCAAACAGATTAGCCAAAGTGTCTTGCTCAATCTCTTCAATAATAAACCCTAATAAGATAAACCCTGTATCTGTATAGCGCACTTCTTCTCCAAAACCTTTTCCTACTGGCAAATGAAGAATAGCTTGCTTTAATTCTTTTGCAGATAAAGAATTACGATTTGGGATGTAACCTTCTAGTCCAGATGTATGAGTTAACAAATGTCTGATTGTTACCGCTTGGGCTGAAAAAGTTGGTAAATATTGTCTGACTTTATCATCAATCGCTAATTTACCTTCTTGCCACAGTTGCAAAATCATTGTTGTCGTTAACACTACTTTTGTTAATGAAGCAATATCATAAATAGAATTTTCTCTGAGAGGTTCTTTTTCTGGAACTGTGGCAGATAAACCTTCATAATATTCCCGTTGTTTACCATCTTTAATAAAGCCAAAACTTGCTCCCGGAAGTAAGTTATCTTCAATTAATTGTTGAATAAAAGCATTTGTTTTTGGGTACATTTTATTCTCCTTTCTGGGTCATTTTCTATACTTCTACTTACTATTTCATCATTATAATGGAAGTTGCTGCTTTCTTCTATACTGACTTCTAATCGTTAGTTTTATGACAACAAAAAAACCAGCAAGAACTTTGCCGGTTTGATGTTTTACTCAGGCTCTATACTTTTTAGTGTTGATAGCTTAGTTAAATTAATGGCACGTAAATTCTGGAGGAATAGGGTTTGCTTGTAGCCATGAAAAGGATTCAATTCGAATTACAAAGCGTTGGCGCTTCAGCGATTACACTTTATTTTAGGCTTGAAAGCTCTGAAGACTATGAACTTTAGGCTTCAGACATTCCCATGGCTCTCCACAAGCAAAACCGTCTATTCCAGAAGAAATTTTATTTTCTTCTATTCAACACCATTTGACGAAAAGTCTTTATTCGTTAGTGGTTAGTTTCATTGTTATCCCATTAGTATCTTCTAACGAAAGTGTTTGTGTTGTTTCATCTACTTGATAAGGATATTCTTTTTCGTCAAGGTTGTTTTTTACTTGCGAAAATTCGTCATCAGTAACAATAATAGTAAAGTAATCTAATCCTCTTAGACCTTTTTGAGCGGCTGGAATATTTTTACCAGCCCATACATTGGCTCCAATCTGGTGATGATACTCACCGGCTGCGAAGAATTTTGCTTGAGGTCCAAATTTAAATTTCAAATCAAACCCCAAAACATCTTGATAAAACATTTCCGTTTCTTCCAATTCAGCTACAAATAAATGAACATGTCCCATATACGTTCCTTTAGGCATTCCTTGAAATTCTTCTTTTGCTTCTCCTATTACACCTTCTGCATCCATCGGTTTTGTTACTCCAGCTATTTGGCCATCTGATCTGATATCCCACATTGATTTTGGCTTATCAGTATAAATTTCAATACCATTGCCTTCTGGATCATCTAAATAAAGAGCTTCACTGTAACCATGATCGCTTGCTCCGGTTAACGGATATTTAGATACTAAAAGGTGATACAAGATTTCTCCTAAGTCTTTACGAGTTGGCAGCAAAAATGCAAAATGGTACAATCCAGTTGTAGTTGGTTTTTCACCAGCCGGTACAACTGGTTGTAATTCCAACAGGACTTGTTCTTCACCAAAAGCACCTAGTTCAAGACTTTGTTCTGTTTCATTTTTTATTTCTAAACCAATTACAGATGTATAGAAATTTTTCATATTCTCCATATTTTCAACATTTAATACCACTTTTCCAATAATCGTTTTCTCAGATAGCATCATTTGTTTCTTCCTCTTTTCTTTTTTTTATTGATCCACTAATGACTCGTCGAACACTTACTTTTAATAAGTTTACTAACAATATCTTTTATTTGCAAGGCTTTTACATAAACTTCTTTTAGTAAAATAGACTATATGACTTTTTAGTTTGGAAATTATCCGTTAAAAAGGCGATTTTCACTTAATTTCTATTTTTTCGTCACACTTTTTTCATAATTGCGTACTATACTATGTATATACCAAAACAACAAACCAACTTTTTCATATTTTCTTTTTTACTCCTCCAAAGTAAAAAGAATCCTTACCCTTTCCACTTTAGCGTTCCCCGCTAGAGTGGTTTTTTTGTATCATAAAAAGCTGGGACTAAATCGTCCCAGCTTTCAAAAATTAGCCTTCTTTAAAAAAAGGATTCGTTCTTTTTTCATAACCGATTGTTGTTTCATCACCGTGTCCTGGGTAGACACGCAAGTCATCTGATAAACAAAACAATTGCTCTTTAATACCTTTTAACAAGGCTTCAGAATCGCTGCCAGTCAAATCCGTTCGACCAATACTTCCCTTGAATAAGGCATCACCAGAGATCACAAAGTCAGCGAAAATAAAACTGACCCCACCCGGTGAATGGCCTGGTGTTGGGGCAACTTTAAATTGAAACCCTTCAATATCATATGTTTTCAGTAGTTCAAATTCAAATTCAGCCAGTTCTGCTGTAATAGGATGTCCTGAGTGAATCGAAAGGTTTAATATCGGATTGCCAAGCCATGCTTGTTCCAATTCACTAACATAAACGGGAATAGAATAACTTTTTCTGACTTCTTCTAAAGCACCGATATGATCATAATGCGTATGTGTCAATAAAATAGCGATAGGTACTACTTTTAGTTCATCTAAAACCTTTTTTATCTTTACAAATTCATCCCCAGGATCAACGATCAACGCTTTTCCTTCTTGATAGATAACATAACAATTTTCTCCGATCATTCCAGTAACAATTTTTTTAATCTGTGTCATTTGTTTAAACTCCTTTTCTTCCTAACGTATAGGGCTAGTTTAGCAGAATTTATAAAAAAGGAACACAACGACGGTTTCAACTCATTTATATTGAGCTCACCAAAAGAGTCGATTAACTAACTATTTGTTGAACAAATTGACTGTTGTATAAGTCAGCATAAAATCCATTTTTGGCCATCAATTCATCGTGAGTACCTGTTTCAATAACATCTCCATGGTTCATTACAATAATATTATCGGCATCACGAATAGTAGAAAGTCGATGAGCCACTACAAAACTGGTTCTATTTTTCAGTAGTTTTCTCATCGCTTTTTGAATCAATACTTCTGTTCTTGTATCAACACTAGAAGTGGCTTCATCTAAAATTAGAATTTCTGGATCCACTAAAAAAGCACGCGCAATAGTAATCAATTGCCTTTGACCTGACGAGATATTACTAGCTTCTTCATTCAATAAAGTTTCGTATCCATGAGGGAGTTTTCGTACAAAATCATCTACATGAGCCGCTTTTGCAGCATTATAAACCCGTTCGTCATCTTGGCCATATAATGCATTCCCATAACGAATATTGTCGATAATAGTACCATTAAACAACCAAGTGTCTTGCAGAACCATAGCAAAACGCGACCGTACTTCTTCTCTGGAGAAATCTCTAATGTCCACACCGTCAAGCTTAATACTTCCGCCGCTTATATCATAAAAACGCTCTAACAAATTGATTAAGGTCGATTTTCCAGCACCAGTCGGTCCTACAATAGCAACCATTTGCCCTGCTTCAACGTTTAAATTAAAATCTTTCATCAATAATGGTTCATCTTTTCCGCCATAGCCAAATTGAACATGCTCGAATTGTACCTTGTAAAGGGAGTTCTCTACAGGTGGAATAAAAGAAGATTCATTGGTCATCTCTTCTTCATCTAGCACTTCAAAAACACGCTCCGCTGAAGCCACGGTTGCTTGAATCATATTGATAAGATTCGCCATTTCACGAATAGGTTGGTTGAATTGATTTGAATATTGCAACATGGCTTGTACATTTCCTAAGGTTACTGCTCCATTTGCAACAAAGATTCCACCAACTACAGCAACAGCCAGATACCCTAAGTTACGAATAAAGGCCATTAGTGGCATGATTAATCCCGATAAAAACTGTGCTTTTCGCGAAGCTTGGTAGAGTTGGTCATTTTTTTCTTCAAATTTTATCATTTCAGTTTCTTCTTGATTGTAAGTTTTTACTACAACATGCCCTGCATACGTTTCTTCAACTTGATTATTCAATATTCCTAAACTTCTTTGCTGCACTGCAAATAATTTTTGCGACCTTGGAGCGATCAAGCTGATGGTCACAACGCTTATTGGAACAGTAATCAAGGTAACCAGTGTTAAGGTTCCGCTGATAGTAAACATCATGTACACTACTGCAAAAAAAGTGACTAGACTGTTGACAAACTGAGTCAGTGTTTGCTGTAAAGTATTGGCAATTTGGTCCATATCGTTTACTGCACGAGACATAATGTCACCATTTGAATGGGTATCATAATAATTCATCGGAACCCGGTTCATTTTATCTTTTAAATCTTTTCGTAAATCGTACACGGTCCTTTGGGCTACACGAGTCATTGTAAATTGTTGGAAGTAAGTGAAGATTGCAGAAAACAGATAAAGTATTGCCACAGTTACCAAGATGCTAGCAATTGAATTAAAATCGATTGGCAAAACCTCAACTAGCTGTCCCCCTTCTCGTGGCTGCATTCCGTCCATCACACCTTTAAATATTTCGGTTGTGGCTTTTCCTAAAATTTTTGGTGTCTGAGCCTGCAATACAATCGCTATAATCGCTAAAATGAATACACCGATTAGCGCAACTAACCGTTTGGACATATAGCCAAGCAGTCTTTTTATTGTCTTCCAAAAATTTTTTGGTTTATTTTCACGAAGAGATTTAGTTTGAGCGGGACTGTTTCGACTCATTACATCTCCTCCTCTTTCATCTGAGATCTCATGATTTCTTGGTAGGTCTCATTGGTGTTCTTTAACTCTTCATGTGTTCCTTTACCAACCATCTTTCCTTCTTCTAAAACAATGATGGTATCCGCTTGAATAACTGAGCTGATTCTTTGGGCAATAATCAAAACTACTGAACTTCTAATTTCTGGGATCAAAGCTTTTCTCAACTTTACTTCCGTTTTAAAATCTAGTGCTGAAAAAGAATCGTCAAATATCATGATATCTGCCTTAGAAACGATTGCTCTAGCTATGTTTAATCGTTGTCTTTGCCCACCTGAGAAGTTCCCACCACCTTGTTCTACTAATGAATCTAAACCATTTGTCAATTCAGAAATAAAATCAGCTGCTTGTGCGATTTCTAATGCACACCACATTTCTTCATCTGTTGCATCTGGTTTTCCGTATTGTAAATTTTCGCGAATCGTTCCTGTGAACAGTAAAGCTTTTTGCGGAGCATATCCTGTAAAACTGCGCAATTTTGACTGCTTCATTTTACGTATATCAACCCCATTAATAGTGATTCTTCCCGATTCAACATCATAAAAGCGTGTGAGTAAGTTTGCGATAGTTGTTTTTCCAGAACCTGTTCCTCCAACAATTGCGACTACCTCACCTTTTCTACCTTCAAAACTAATTCCTTCTAAAGCGAGTTTTTCTGCTCCCAAATAACGGTAATTTACTCCTTCGAAGGATAGCGAACCGACGTCTTTCTTTTGAATAGCAACTGGATGTTTAGGATCTTTAATGGTACTTTTCATAGCTAAAACGTCATTGATACGCGCTGCAGAAACTTGTCCCCTTGGAATAAATACAAAAACCATTGATAGCATCATAACGCTTATCAAAATTTGCATGGCATAAGTCAGAAAAGTCACTAAATTTCCAACTTCCATATCTCCTACACTGACGTACTCTCCGCCAAACCAAATGATGGCTATATTCGTTGCACTAACAATTAAAATCATGACCGGCATCATAAAGCTTATAATGGTTTGGGCCTTAATAGATGTCTCAGCAAAATCCTTATTTGCTTCGTCAAAACGGTTCATTTCTGAATCATTTCGATTAAACGCACGAATCACACGAATCCCTGTAAGTCCTTCACGAAATATTAGATTTAATCGATCTGTTTTCTTTTGCAATGATCTAAAATAAGGCACTGCAAAGTATAAAATCACTGCTATAAAAATTGCTAATATTGGAATGACATACATAAAGACTTGAGCCAATTTTGGTTCACGACTATAAGCCAATATCCCTGCTCCGAAAAGCATAATAGGAGCCATGATCATCATCCTCAGCATGATCATTGTAACTAATTGAATTTGTTCTACATCATTTGTTGTTCTAGTAATAAGAGAAGACGTTCCTATTTTATCTATTTCATCATTAGAAAAATAAGAAACTTTTCGGTAAATTTCCTTGCGTAAATTTCTTCCTAATTGTTGGGATTGTTGTGCAGCCAAATAAACATTGGCAATTGCAGCGAGTATGCTAACAAATGAAAACCCTAACATTTTAACACCTACAGAAATAATATAATTTACATCTCCCGTTGCTACTCCATTATCAATAATCTCCGCTGTTAAGGTGGGAAGATATAAATCTCCGACAACTTGAATGACCATAAATACAACAGCCCAAAAAACAGCCCAATAATTCAATTTTTTTAATAAATTAAACATCTTTTCCTCCTTGAGCTACGTTTTGGTTTAATAGTTATTCCATCCTTATTTTATCGTCTAATGAATGTAGCAAGTTTAAGTCCTATTCTTTAGTTCTATCTGATTAAAGACAAATCAAAATTATGTTCCTTATTATAAGTAACAATTTATTCTTTTTCAACTAACTATCCTTTCCTCCTAAATATTGGCCTTGTTGTTTAAGGTGTATTTTAGTAAACTACTAAAGAGACAAGTAAGAGAGGGCTCTCAAATCAAAAAAATGAAAGAAGGATTCCATTTATGACACATTTATTAGTTGTTCGTGCACACCCACTAGATAGCGAGCATTCTCGTTCGATGCAAGTGACTGATGCCTTCGTAAAATCATATACTGAAAGTCATCCTGAAGATACGATTGAAGACATTAATTTATATGATTTAGCTGTTCCAGATATCGACCGTAATCTACTACAAGCTTGGTCAGAGTTAGGTACTGGTATTGCTTTTGATGAATTATCAGAAGCCAAGCAGCAAAAAATCACTTTATTTAATGGATACACAAACGGCTTTTTACATGCTGATAAAGTTGTTATCGCAAACCCTTTATGGAACTTAAATGTTCCCGCTCGTTTAAAAGCATGGGTCGATACGATTACTGTTGCTGGAAAGACATTTAAATACAATGAAAAAGGCGAAGCTGTTGGGCTTGCTGGTGATAAAAAAGTCTTACATATTCAAGCAAATGGTGGCGTTTATGACGGAAAAGATCCTGCCAATCAATATTTAAAAACGATTTTAACCTATATAGGTGTTAGTGATTTTCAAGAATTATTTGTTGAAGGTATGGACTATGCGCCTGACAAAGCAGCTGATATTATAGCTGAAGGAATTGAAAAGGCAACAGCCTTAGGAAAAACATTCTAGCTAGTTGATTCATCTTTAAAAAACAGACTGAAAAAATTAGCTGTAGCAGCTTTTTTTTCCAGTCTGTTTTTCTTTATACTTATATTTTTTATTAACACTAGTCTTTTTTTGATTTTCTCTTTACTGCTACAACTGGTGGTGGCGCTGGATTTTCATCATTGTCGTATAAACCAGTGTAGTCTTTATACCATCTAAAGAAATGAACAACGATAACCTTTAATACGGCATATCCTGGAATACCTAGAATTACACCAGGAACACCAAAAATTTTCCCAGCTGATAGCAAGACGATGATGATCGTAAGAGGATGAACCTCTAAGTTATTTCCTAGAATTTGCGGTTGGATCACTCTTCCTTCGATCGTTTGTTCAATAGCAAATACAATCAATACCTTGATCAACATACTTGGTGAGTCTACCAGAGCAATCACAATAGCTGGAACAGTTGCTAAAAATGAGCCTAGATAAGGAATCAGATTTAGGAATCCAGCTAGTACACCTAGAGTTACAGCATATTCCAATCCAATAATAGCAAATCCTATCCAAAACATTAAGCCGACAAAAAAAGCTACCATTAATTGACCACGTATATATTGACTAATTTGCATATTGATTTCGGATAACAATTGGTACGTACTAACTCTCATTTTTGAAGGAATGATTTTCATTATGTGATAAGGAAGATTTTTTCCATCTTTCAGCAGGTAAAACAAGATAAACGGCATCGTGATAATCGCAATGACAACATTTGTCAATGCTCCTACCACGCTTCCGATACTAGCGAAAGTTGAACCTACGAATCCATCCGCTTGTTCAGAAAAATTGGACATTATGTTTGTATTGAAATCAGATAATCTTGTTTGAAATTCAGATAGCACATCACTTCTTAACCAACTATCAATTTGAGAAACAATATTGTCCCAATAAATTGGCCAGTTTTTAATGATACTAATGGTCTGTTCCTGAATGATTGGAATCAACGTTGTAATTCCCCAAACAATTAAAGCTCCTATAACAATAAATATCCAAGTTATACCTAACAAACGGGGAATTTTTTTCCGCTCCATCCAATCGACCAAAGGATTAACTAAGTAATACAACACTCCTGCTAAAATAACCGGTAATCCAATAATACTTAAAAAATCTCTAATTGGTGAAAAAACATACTCAACTTTTGGAAACACTAATAGGTTTAAAAAAACCAAAAGAGTAATCAATAAAATTGAAACGACTTTATTATTCAAAAACCATCTCCAAAACCACGTTGCTTTCTCACTGGTTTTGTTTTTTATTTTTTCTTCGCCCATGTCTTCACCTCTCTCATCTGTCCCAATACACTTATAATTCTAATTGTTGTAACTTATTTTAGTTCCCACAGATACTTCAGGCAACTCATGTGGCGCTAAATAAATACCGCTTTCGATTCGATCATCCTTTGGAACTTCTGAAAACGAAAGGGTAACGTGTCCAATAGTATTCAAATTTTCATTTGCTAAACTTCCGACTGTTTCAATAGTATATACCTTTTCATCAAAAGAAATTGTATCCCCTGTTTGTAATTTTACTGTTTCTTTATCTTCTTCAAAAGATTGAATAATGGCTACGGTACGAATTTCCTCTGTAGCTTGCTCTCCAAATAAAATTATCATTGGATCTTTTTTGCTAATAGCATTTTCTCCGATTGCAGTTATTGTTCCAATTAACATATTATCCATTCCTTTCACATTTTCATATTCTTCTATTCTTATTTATTTTACCATATTCACTCTTCTAAGGGTTACTAAATGGTAACCTTCCTAATAAACAATAGTAAATCATTCTTTTAAAAATGCTTATAGTGATTGCTACATGTTAATGAGACTGGTATGATAAATTAAACTAGACTAGACTACCCAATAATGGAGGTGGATTTTATGAATTCTACTACTAATGAGCAACACTTAAAAATAGAACAAGCTGAAAAGATAATTAAAGAGCTTCGTCATCCATCATTTAGGTTGACAAAACAAGACGATAACTTAATGACCACGGTCACTCTAACAAAGGATGTTTCAACGGAATTCAAAGAATTTTTCATCTTACATAGAGAAACTGGAAAAAAATATTCTTTTAAAGCAGATAATACTAATGAATTCTATTCTTTTTCAGTTGACATACGTTCTTTTATTAAAAAATATGTTCCCGAGAATCCAAAAGAACATTTTGAATTTTATTTTACTGTTCGTTATTTAATAGACGATCATGAAATCGAAAAAGATGAACCTTTATCTCTGAACCGTTTTACTCATTATGAATCCTTTGGGTTGACGGAAGTACAGGATAGCGGTCATCATCTTTATCCTTATTTTAGTCGTAAAACACAAGGATTTTGTTTTACCATCAATATTCCAGTCCGCAGTGTACGCTATATTCAAGATTCAACAATCGATACTCTTCAATTGAAAAAAGACACTTTAGCACTAACAGGTACAATCGTAACAAAAGCGATTCCTATTAATCGGGTTGACACTGTAATGGTGGGAAGAAAATTCGGTCATCGCCAAGTCATCCATTCAGATCATCAACTTACAGATTCAACTGATGGAACACATCTCCATTGTTACGATTATCAAATTAATATAGATTTAGAAGAATGTGCCCGCGATTTTTTTATCAGCAACACAATTGACGAGGATTTTGATTTATACTTCGAACTGTATTTAAATGGTTTTTTTAATCCGACTATTATTCGTGTGTCTAATCCCAGCGATGCAAATGCCAAGAAAAATTACACTAGTTTTTCTTATTCTTATGGAAAAAACACTAAGTTTTTAGCTCCTAATTTTACCGGACAATCAAACAACTTTATTCTTTCTGTGACAAATTTTGAAAAAGAAACTGTCGAATATATGAATGAACTCTTCCCCTTTGCGCCTGTTTTACGCCCTTTTTATAGTAATCGAGGTATTTGGATCATTGGTGAAACTCCTATGGAAGCTAAAAATAACGGGTGGGCTTTTTATCGTTACATGAGACAACGGTATCCAGAAAAAGAAGTTTATTATGTCATTGACAAAACTTCGCCTGACTACGCTAAAGCTGCAGCTTTAGGAGAAGATCACCTTTTGATTTATAAATCAAAAAAATACATTTGGGCTTTATTAATGGCACAATTATTGATTACAACTGAAGAACCTTCTGCTATCTTGCCAACACGCAATCCTTTGTGGCTAGATGGATTGAGCGCTAAGAAAGTTGTTTTGCAGAAAAATGTTCTTGGTTTGCAAGATAGTAGAGCTAGTTTAGAATACGATACTAAGCGATTCAAAGCAGATTTATTTTTTGTCAGTTCAAAAACGGAGAAACGACTAGCAATCGAAACCTTAAACTTTCCTGAAGATAAAATTTCTATCACTGGTTTACCTCGTTTTGATGAGCTACTAAAGGACGAGTCTCTTTCAGCAAGTAAACATCAGCTGCTTATTTTTCCGATGAATCATGATTCTGGTTTATACTACCAATCGGACGTCATTGAACATTTGACTTTATCTTTTATTTCGCTATTAAAAAACCCTATATTTTTAGACTTTGTTCAGCAGTACCAACTAGAGGTTGTAATAGCTCTTCCTACTGCGATGCTCCATTACGTAACAGCCTTTACTGAATGTAATTGTACTGTCTTGCTTCAAAGTCAAGAAAACATCCAACAACTGATTAAAGAGAGCAGCCTTTTGATCACAGATGCGGATCCTATTGCTTTTGATTTTAGTTTCTTACTAAAACCAGTTTTATTTTATCAACCAGATATTAAAACTTTGGCTTCTGAAGTGCCATTTAATTCGACTCATATTTATTTAAATGAGCTACCGGGTGAAATTACAACTTCTGAAGAAAGTTTGATTCATTTGCTGGAACAAATCGGTATAAATCAATTTCAGGTTTCTCGTAAAAACCAACAAAAAGCAGATGCACTGCTTTACTATCATGATACTCAATCAAATCAGCGAATCTATGAAGCAATTACAAATCTTCTTCATTAATCGAATGATTCCAATCATGAAAAAAGTTCTTTAACAACTTCTTCTGGAATGGACGGGTTTGCTTACTTGTAGCCATGGGACCTTTACACGGCTACAAGCACCCCCTATTCCTTCAGCAATTTTGGATAATCGATTTAATGGATCTATCAACACCAAAAAATATACAGCCCAAAAAGACACTTTTTTTCTAAAAAGTGTCTTTTTACTTTAATTCTTTAACTAGCAAGTGCTATACTTGAAATTGAAAACTGTTACATAAAACCAAGGAGGCTTTATCAATGAAAGAAACCATTTATTTAGGAACCTATACTAAAGGAAACAGTGAAGGTATATATGAGATCATCTTAAATACTCAGACAAAACGATTAGAAGAAGCAAAACTTTTAGCAAAAGTAGGCAATCCTACTTATTTAGCTTTATCAAATGGAAAAGATATCATTTATTCTGTTAGTAAAACGGCTACTGGTGGTGGACTTGCTGCATTTAAGAAAAAACCTGCAACATCTTATGAAAATACAGCAACTTTATTTGAGAAAACAAGTGAATTAATTGAAGAAAATGCTGCTCCACCATGTTACGTCGCTTACGATGCCGATCGCTCATTAGTTTATACAACCAGCTATCATGATGGCTTTGTTTCTGTTTACAAAACAGATAATAAAGGCAACTTAACCTTAACAGATGTTAAGCAACATGAAGGATCCAGCATTCATGAAAACCAAGAAAAAGCTCATGCACATTACCTTAATCTTACGCCAGATCGTCAATATGTAGTTGCTTGTGATTTAGGGACAGACAAAGTTTACACTTACAAAGTTTCTGAAGATGGAAAATTAGATTTAGCATCTACGTATACGGCTAAGCCTGGTACAGGTCCTCGTCACTTAGTTTTTCATCCAAATGGTAAATTTGCTTACCTTGTCGGAGAGTTAACGAGCGAAATTGTTGTATTAGCTTACAATGCTGCTGATGGTTCATTCGAAACTGTACAAACAGTTTCTTCTATTCCAGACACACATACTACTTTCAATAGTGGATCAGCTGTGCGCGTTACTGAAGACGGTCGTTTCTTGTATTCTTCTAATCGTGGCCATAATTCAATTGCGGTATATGCAATTAATGAAACGGGAGATTCTATTGAGCGTATTCAGTTGATTCCGTCTGAAGGAGATACTCCTCGTGATTTCGCACTAGACCCTTCTGAGCAATTTGTCGTCGTTGGCCATCAAAATTCTGATAAATTGACTTTATTTGAAAGAGATGCAGAAACTGGTCTACTGTCTCTGCTTCAAAAAGATGTTTATGCTCCAGAATGTGTTTGTGTCACATTTGACTAACGCCAAGTAAAAACTAATCTGAACCTATAATGGGTTCGGATTGGTTTTTTATTTTTATCTCAGTAACATTTATCTCTAATTAAACTTATTTATTGTAAGTGATTGTATGGTATGTTATAGTTACGTTATAAATTCATTTCATTGATTCATTGTTAGACGAAAGGAGATTTTATTTCATGATTAAAGGCATCCATCATATCTCAGCTTTCACTAAATCAGCTAGAGAGAATCATTTTTTCTATACCTCTGTTCTTGGATTGCGCTTTGTAAAAAACACAGTCAATCAAGAAAATACAGCTGTGCGGCATTTATTTTATGGAGATTATCAAGGAAACCCTGGTACTCTGCTGACTTTTTTTGAATTAAAGAATGTTGGCAGTGCTTATCCTGAAAATAATTATTTCTCCACAGTTGCCTTAAAAATTCCTAAAGGCATGTTAACGTATTGGGAATCTCGTTTAGCGCGTTATTCAATTGAAACCACATTGGATCAAAATGAACCGATTCTATTCTTTAAAGATCCTGATTCCTTTGAACTGTCTCTGATAGAAGTTGATGACGTGATTTTACCTGAGAATGCGACTAAGCATTCAGATGTCCCACCCGCAAATCAGATCATAGGAATTTTTGAAAGTTTTCTTAAAGTTGAGCGTCCTGAAGAAACGCTTTCTTTTTTATTCGATTATTTAGGTTTATCTTTATCTAATCAAAGACAACGCGTTCAACTTGATCACCAAGATGTTTTCACATCTGTTACTTCTAGCCGAAAGACAAATTTATCTCGAATGGGAAGAGGATCGATTGACCATATTGCTTATACCGTTCATTCATCTAAAGAGCTAGAAGAGATGTATCAAAAAGCTGTACGAATGGAAATTCCCATTGATCAATATGTTGAACGAGGTTATTTTAAAAGCTTATATGTAAAAGAACCAAACGGTCTACGAATTGAATTAGCCACTGAAACTCCTGGCTTTATACTTGATGAACCCTTTGATACATTAGGAACAACACTAGCACTACCCGCTTTCTTAGAAAACAAACGAGCAGAAATCGAAGCTCAATTGGAGGATTTTTAATATGAATGGATTAAAAGGGATTCACCACGTAACAGCTATTACAAGTAGCGCAGAAAAGATTTATGACTTCTTTACGAACGTTTTGGGTGTCCGCTTAGTAAAAAAGACAGTAAACCAAGATGACATTCAAACGTATCACCTTTTCTTTTCAGATGATAAAGGCAGCGCAGGTACAGATATGACATTTTTTGATTTCCCTGGTATTCCTAAAGGTTCAAAAGGAACCAATGATATCTCAAAGACTTCTTTACGCGTGCCAAGTGATGCTGCTTTAGATTATTGGGTCAAACGATTTGATAAATATAACGTATCACATAAAGAAATCTCAGAACAATTTGGGGTCAAAGTGTTGGCTTTTCATGATTTTGATGATCAACACTATCAATTGATTTCAGATGAAAACAATGTAGGAATAGCTTCTGGTATCCCATGGCATAAAGGCCCAGTTCCAGATGAATTTGCTATTACTGGTTTAGGTCCTATCTTTTTACGTGTGAAAAATTTTGACTTTATGAAAGAAATTTTGGAGAAAGTCTTGCTGTTTAAAGAGATAGCTAAAGAAGGCAATTATCACCAATTTGAAGTTGGCGAAGGCGGAAATGGCGCGCAAGTAATTGTTGAGTACAGCGCTCTGCTTCCCGATGCACGACAAGGTTATGGAAATGTGCATCACGTTGCATTCCGTGTAGAGGATCGTGCTGTTTTAGAAGAATGGATTCAACGAATGAACCAATTTGGGTTGCCAACTTCTGGTTATGTCGATCGTTTTTACTTTGAATCTCTTTATGCCCGTGTATCTCCAGGTATTTTGTTTGAATTTGCAACGGATGGTCCTGGTTTTATCGACGATGAAGAACATTACGAAATATTAGGTGAAACCTTAGCCTTACCACCAAAATTCAGGGATCAACGTACCGAGATAGAAAAATTGGTTCGGCCGATAGATACCGTTCGCAGTACAAAAGTATTTCAAAAAGAGTATTTAGATTAAAATCTATTTTTATAGTTAAAATTAACTTTTAGGAAGTGACCAATTATGTTTCACTATACAGCAGAACAATTAAACAAAAAACAGCAGTACAAATTTGTTAGCGGAAGTGTGATTCCACGTCCAATCGCTTGGGTCACCACTTTGTCAAAAGATGGTTCCGTAGTAAATGCCGCTCCTTTCAGTTTCTTCAGTGCAGCATCCAATGAATTACCTTTATTAACCGTTGCTATCTTAAGAAAAGATGGCGTTATTAAAGACACCGCTCGTAATATTCTTGATCGAAAAGAAGCGGTTGTACACATTGTTGATCAATCTGTCGTTGAGGATATGAACCAAACATCTGCCCCACTCTCACCAGACGAGAGTGAGTTGGACCACACAAGCTTAACATTGATTGATAGTCTGAGCGTGCAGGTTCCTTCTATTGTTGAAGCTAAAATTCGTTTTGAAGGTGTCTTACATCAATATGTACCAATTAAAGATGAGCACGACAATATTGTAACGGACTTCTTTTTTATTCGAGTAACGGATTTCTTTTTTGACGAGACGGTCTTTGATCAAGAAAAAGAATATATTTTAACGGATAAATTAAATCCCGTTGCACGACTTGCCGGTAACCAATACGCTACACTAGATGAAGAATTCACTATTGTACGTCCAACATAAACTAAGAAAGAGCCGCTCAACAAGAAAAAATTTCGGCTCAATACTTTTTAGTGTTGATAACTTAGTTAAATGAATGGCACGAAATTTTTGAAGGAATAGGGTTTGCTTGTAGCCATGCATTAGATTCAATGCGAATTATATAGCGTTAATGCTTTAGCAGTTACGCTATATTTGAGGCTTGAAAGCTCTGAAGATTACAGGCTTCAGACGTTCCCATGGCTCTCCACAAGCAAACCCGTCTATTCCAGAAGAATTTTTTTCTTCTATTAAAATAAAACCAATTGATGAAGAGTCAGAAAGAGTCGCTCAAGAAAAAATTTCTTGAGCGACTCTTTTTTTGGATTTCATTGTTTTATTGGACGATTGCATTCATGTAAATACAACAGGACTGTACCGATTAAAATAAATAGATTTATACCTAATGTAATGGTACTGATTTCTAACGAAAGAATGCCTATATTAGCTATTACTCCGAATAATAAAATGATCAGCATACCGCCTAACAGTCCTATTAGGCTCATCATACTCTGCTTAACAAGTTGTGTCTCATCTTGCCAGTCATAATAAGCCATCCTATTTCCAATAAAAATACCTCCTACTGCTGTAAATAATAAAAAGCTAAGTGGTGTAACGATTATCATAATTGTTTCAATGAGGCTCGTTTTTAAAGAGATACTAAATAATAGTGAACAGACAAGTGATGTTGGAATCGTAAACGTCAAATTGGTTAGTAAATAACTGTCATATAGGGTCTTTGGAGAAATTGGCAATGATTTAATCAACCAGACGTTTTTCCCTTCTAATGCGAGTGAGATAGTGGCTGTATTTGTCATAGAAACCATAGCCGCAATAATGTAACCAGCAGCATTTTTTGCGATTGGAAAATAGTCAGCTAAATCAAGACTCTGCACTATTTTCTCAGGTCCTATGGTTAATGTACTAATAGCTAATAAAATGGCAAGAACACAACCAACCAATAAGTTTGTGGCAGCTACTGTTGACTTTAAGATTCGCATCAGTGTCTTTTTATACAATGCCAAAAGCACCCCACGTTGACGCAACACCCCGATTTTATAATTTCCCTTGCTGCTATGTGAAGACAGTGCTGTATTGATTTGTTTGTATTTTATGGATAACAACTGTAAAAATAGGAAGTACAAACCAATAGAAATAATCACAAAGATCAGAAAAGAATGGAGTTTTCCATCCACTACTGCTTCTTTAAACAATTTTATAGGTAAGTATAATTGGTTCAATCTATCAGAAATAAAAGGAGCTAAATTCGAAAATGCTTCCGCATTCAGGTTTCCTGTTTGAGAATCAACAAGTTCTCCAAATCCTAAATCTGCTGTTGAAACAGTCATAAGAAAAATCAAAAACACGACTACTGATCCGATGGAAAGGACTGTAGATACTGCATTTGTGTATTTAAATTTAGAAGAAATTGCCGTAACTACTGTTCCAAAAACAGCTGCAATAACAGTAGGAATCAAGCTAACTAAAAAGATGCTGACAAACCAAAAAAGATGAGTTATAAAATCAGGCTGTTCAAAAAATAAATAAATCATTCCCATTGGAAATATAACGAGAAAAGCAATAAAAGTATTCCAAATATACATATTCAAAAAGCGGCTGCTAATAATTGTCCTTACAGTTATTGGTAAAGACATGACTAAATCATAATCACTAAAATTAAAAAATTCTCCATTTGATTTAAATAATGAAAATGTTAAAGTAAGCACGCTGCTGATAAAGATAGCAATACTAGGAATCAGGTCTGTCATTCCTAAATAAACATAGCTGTACGCCACTCCACCACAATAAGAAATGATCATAAGTAGAACCAGGCCAATAGCTACGGCTACTGCAATTTTACTATTTCTTTTGCGTTTATCCTTTTCATAACGAAAAACATTCCAACCAAGTTGCTCTACTAATCTGTTTTTAGCAAGAAGCCAACTTAGATTTTTCCGTTTTAATTTCGCAGCTTTAGTATTCATACCTTACAGTACCCTCCTCTTCTTTTATAATTCTTGGTTCAGCATGTCTATAAAAATTTCCTCTAGAGAACTCCCTTTTTTCTCTTTTAACATGTCTTCCATCGTTCCTGAAAAAACAAGTTTCCCATGATTGATCATCGCTACTTTATTGCAAAGCTTTTCTGCAGTATCCAGTACATGTGTTGAAAAGAAAACGGAACTTCCCTGTGCACAAAGTTCATTCATGATTTCTTTTAGTACAACCGCAGCTTTAGGATCCAGGCCTACAAAAGGTTCATCTAATACAAGTAGCTTTGGCTTATGAATCACAGCCGAAATAATAGCAAGTTTTTGTTTCATACCATGTGAGTAAGAAGAAATTAGGGCTCCCAAGTTTCCAGTGATTTCAAATAAATCTGCATATTTTTTCATGTTCTCTTCTCGAACAGTTGAAGGAACACCAAAAATATCTGCTATAAAATTCAGATACTGAATACCAGTCATATATTCGTATAAATCTGGATTATCTGGTATATAGGCTATCACTTGCTTGCATAAAAGCGGTTCAGTTTTCATTGAATGACCGTCAATAAAAATTTTTCCTTCTTCATAGTCAAGAATACCCACTATCGATTTGATTGTCGTACTTTTCCCTGCTCCATTATGACCAATAAAACCAAAAATATCTCCTTCTTCTACTTTAAAGCTGATATCGTCTACTGCTTTTTTTCCACCTTTATACGTCTTAGTGAAATGTTTGATTGTTAACATTTCATACTTCCTCTCTGATTTATGTACTTGTTTCACCAACACTTTATTTTTTTTATAGTTCGTTCTCATTTTGTTCTGGAATATGTAATAGAGTTTTTATTTGTCTACTATAAATCATCATAACCTCTTTTGTTTTACTTTACAGCAATTTTTATAAGCAAACTAGATTCACTTAATTATTTCTGGAAAATTAGTGAAAATCTCTATTCATCTCAGTTGATTTAGTGATACAAATACACCCCGAAAACTAGAATTCACTCTAGCTTTCGGGGTGTAAATTGTATCAAATTTGATTTCAAAAACTGATTACAGTTTTTTATGCTTTTGCTGTAAGTGTTCCAATTTCTGCTGAAGCAGAAGCTTGTCCTTTTCCACTTAAAGTGAAATCAGCTACTTTATCCATATTTGTAAAGACTACAACCATTGCGTTATCTTTTCCAGCAGCTTCAAGAGCAACTAAGTCAACTGTAGAAACTAATGTTTCAGGTGTTACTTGGTCTCCTTCAACTACTGAGTTAGTAAATGGTCCACCATTTAGTTCAACAGTATCTAGACCCATGTGTAAGAGTACTTCTACTCCATTTGGAAGTTCAATTCCAATGGCATGCTTAGTTGGAAATACACTGACAACTTTCCCAGTTACTGGAGAATAAATTTTTCCGTCTGTTGGGATAACTGCAAATCCATCACCCATCATCTTTTGTGAGAAAACTGGATCTGCTACTTCTTCAATAGCTACCACTGTCCCATTTGCAGGTGCGAATAATTTTGCTGCTGCGCTGCTTTCCTTTTTAGTATCTTTTTTCAAAAAATCAAACATTCCCATTTCATTTCCTACTTTCTCTATTTTATAGTCTGCTTCTTACCAATTGAACAATAAGAAGTTTGCACCTTATGATACCATAAAAGACAGCCTAAAGAGAACAAAAATAGCTGTTACTTGACTATTAATTGTCTTTTTATTCACTTCTTTTTAAAATCTAAATAAATCGTTTCAATTTCCAGCTCTTCGCTATTAGAGCCTATCATTACATCAAATTCCCCAGCTTCAACGGATACAGATAAATCTTGATGAACATATTTAAAATCTTGTTTTTGCAACTGAAATACCACTTCAGCTGATTGACCTGGTTCTAAAAATATTTTTTTGAACCTTTTTAATTCTTTAACTGGGCGAACAACTTCGCCTACTTTATCTCTGATATATAACTGAACGATTTCAGCACCTGAAAGGTTCCCGTTATTTGTAATCGTAACTTCAATACGGACCTCTTCCTTAGACTCAGCTACAGTAACCTGCATTGGACTATACTTAAATTCTGTATAACTTAAACCAAAACCAAAAGGAAAAAGAGGACTGTTCTCGACATCCAAATACCTTGAAAGATACTTATCATCTTGATTATAGGGTGTCAATGGGCGTCCAGTGCTGTCTTGATTGTAATAAAGAGGGACTTGCCCAACTGTTCTTGGAAAAGACATCGTTAGTTTGCCACTTGGATTTTTTTGTCCAAATAAAAGATTTGCAACTGCTGATCCAGCTTCTGTACCTGGAAACCAAGCTTCTATCATACTGTCCACATCTTGACTAATATCCGTCAAATCTAAAGGTCTGCCATTGAATAGAATCAAATGAATGGGCTTAGATGTCGTGCGAAGATTCTTGATCAACTGAATCTGTTCTGCCGGCAATTTAAGGTTGCTTCGACTTGCTCCTTCTCCACTCATATAGGAAGATTCTCCACCTACAATTATTATCACATCAACATTTTTAACTTCTGTTAGCCAGTCTTTATGATTTTCATTTTTCAAAGGAGAATAGGTTTTCAAAACTATCGATTCTTTTGAAACATGTTGCAGCAATCCTTCATAGACAGACACACTTTCGCTTTGTTGTCCTTTCCAAGACCATGCGCCTAGAACATCTTTGGATTGCTCTTCAGGAACAAATAATGCGATTTTTTGCTGGATGTCTAAAGGCAAAACTTGTTTTTCATTTTTTAATAATACCATTGATTCTTCGGCTATCTTCCTAGCTTTTTCTCGATGTTTTAGACTAAATACGATTGTCTTTTCTTCTTTACTATTTGCACCGCGATAAGGATCTTCAAATAGGCCCAGCTCATTTTTCAATGTTAAAATACGCCATACCGCTTCATCAAGAAGAGATTCAGATATTTCCCCTTCTTCTATTAGATCATGTAAATGATTCAAATATCCGCCTGTCATCATCTCGATATCCACGCCAGCTTTTAGTGCTAGCCTAGCGGCTTGCTTTAAATCAGCTGCAATCCCATGTGAAATCATTTCGCCAACTGAGGCCCAATCTGATATTAGAACACCTTGAAAGCCAAATTCTTTTCGCAAAATATCCCGCATCAAAGGTTTATTGGCAGTAGCTGGAACACCATCAAGTGAATTAAATGCCGTCATTACTAGTTTACTGCCTTCATCGATTCCTGCTTGATAAGCGGGCAGGTACATTTCTCTTAACGTTCGTTCAGACAATTCAACAGTATTGTATTCACGGCCAGCTATGGGTGCACCATATCCAGCAAAGTGTTTGATACAAGCTGCTACACTCATTTTATTATTTATTAAATCTTTCCCTTGATAGCCTCTGACAAAAGCGCGTGCGTATAGTTGATTCAGATAAGGATCTTCTCCAGTAGATTCCATGACTCTTCCCCAGCGGGCATCACGAACTAAATCGACCATAGGCGCAAAGGTAACATGTAAACCAGAAACAGCTGCTTCCTTTGCAGATAGAATAGCACTTTCTTCAGCCAAATTAGGATCCCATGTGCTAGCTATACCTAAGGGGATTGGAAAAATCGTTCGGTATCCATGAATGACATCCGCCATAAATAATAGTGGTATTCCTAGACGACTTTTTGCTAAATGTTCCTTTTGGATGTCTATTAATGTTTGAGCACCAGATACGCCAAGTACTGAACCAATTGTAGACATTTTCTCTGGAGATAAATTCATTTCATGCATGGGACCAGTGTTTTCACTATCTTCTTCTTTATAAAATTCTCCTGCTAATTGGACCATTTGACCAATTTTTTCTTCTCTTGTCATTTTACCTAATAGATGATGCAGCTGAATTGAGTCCATAAAAATCCTCCTTATTATTTTTTTATTTACACGGAATAGTTCCTCCAAATTTGACTAACTCCGTCAGATAAACCGTTTTCACAACATCACTGTATCATCATTTTTTTTGTTTCTCAAACGATACCCGTTTAAAAGTATGCTATAGTTATTATAATTCTTATAGAAAGGACGATTAATAGATGAAAAAAATTAGTAAAGGGCTTTTTCTTTCCATTGCAATTGCACTTATTGCTACACTATTTGGAAATGTATTTCCTATTATTGGCAGTGCTGTATTTGCTATTATAATAGGTTTATTATTAAACAACACAATCAGTATCCCCGTTGACTTTCAGCCAGGTATCAAATTTTCTTCTAAAAAAATTCTGCAAGCTTCGATTGTCTTATTAGGTTTTAGCTTATCTATTCAAGATATTCAATCAACGGGGCTTTCATCTCTAAGCGTTACGCTGATTACAATTGTTGTCGCTTTTATCAGTGCTTTTTTAATTGGAAAATGGTTAAAAATTCCGGTGAACACGGCAACTTTAATAGGAGTAGGAACAGCCATATGTGGAGGTTCAGCAATTGCTGCTGTTTCGCCCATCATTGAGGCAAAAGATGAAGAAATCGCTTTATCCATCTCGACTATTTTCTTATTTAATATTGTAGCGGTCTTTTTGTTTCCTTTTATAGGACACTTAATGAATTTATCAGATAGCGGCTTTGGTTTATGGGCAGGAACAGCTATTAATGACACTTCTTCAGTTGTAGCGGCAGGTTATAGTTACAGTGAATCTGCTGGAGATTATGCTACCATTGTAAAATTGACTAGAGCTACATTGATCATACCTGTATCATTACTAATTGCTGGCATCCAACTTTATAAGAAACGACGCAATGCTGAGAAAGTTTCGTTAAAACAAATCTTCCCATGGTTTATTTTATGGTTTCTAGTTGCTTCTCTAATCAGTAGTACCGGTATACTTCCTGAACTATTTATCACTTCTGCCAAATGGCTTTCACGTTTCATGATTGCAATGGCATTAGCTTCGATTGGTTTATCTGCTAATGTTAAAGAGCTCTTAAAGACAGGCGTGAAACCAGTTTTACTTGGTTTGATGACTTGGTTCTTTGTGGCAGCTAGCAGTTTACTGGTCCAGTTCATTCAAGGTCAACTTTAATTCTATTTTTAAAAACTACTGATAGTCTGATTAAAAAGTTCCTTAATTTTGTCTAAAGACTATAGGATAAAGAACTAAATTTGGGTATACTTATTTTTGTGAGTCTTAATTCACATTTTTGATTTGAAAGGAGAACAACATGATTTTTATTGAATTATTAAAAGCGGCATTTTTAGGAATTGTCGAAGGAGTTACGGAATGGCTACCGATTAGTAGCACAGGTCATATGATTTTGGTAGAGCAATTTATTAATTTAGATGCTTCAGCAGGATTTAAAGAAATGTTTTTTGTCGTCATCCAATTAGGTGCCATTTTGGCGGTAGTATTACTTTATTTTCATAAGTTAAACCCATTTTCACCAAAGAAGACGACACAAGAAAAGAAAGACACGCTTTCTATCTGGTATAAAGTAATTATTGGGGTGCTTCCGGCAGCCGTATTAGGTTTTCTATTTGATGATTGGTTAAATGAACATTTATACAATTATTGGACAGTTGCCATTATGCTTATTGTTTACGGAATTTTATTTATTGTTATTGAAAATCGGAATAAAGGAAAAGAAAGTTCGATCACTTCTTTTAAAGATTTGACGTATAAAACTGCCTTTCTGATTGGGATGTTCCAAGTTCTTTCATTAATTCCCGGTACTTCTCGTTCGGGAGCAACCATCCTGGGTGCTATCCTAATCGGTACTTCTCGTTTCGTTGCTACAGAATATTCATTTTTCTTATCGATTCCAATTATGTTTGGCGCAAGTTTCCTTAAACTGATTAAGTTTGGGTTTGCCTTTACAGGTATGGAAGTAGCGATTCTTTTAACAGGTATGGTAGTTGCATTTGTAGTTTCTATTATCTCGATTAAATTCTTGATGGGCTACATTAAAAACAATGACTTTAAAGCTTTTGGTTGGTACAGAATTATTCTAGGTGTACTCGTTATTGCGTATTTTCTTTTATTCGGTTAATTACTAGATCGCTTAAGGTAAACATTTTAGCTCAAAAATTCATTCTCACTCTTAATGTTTTTTCATTAAAAGTGAGAATGAATTTTTTTTAGCTGTTTCCAGCTTTTCTGATTATCATTTGGCCTCACTCTTCCATGAAATGACCTTTGATGGACAAGTGAACCCAAGAAAAGGTGTCACTTATCCATGGAGGCTAGTTTCACATAAGAGTGAAGCACGAAAAAATCCCACTCTTCCAAGGAAGAATGAGATTAACAACCATTGATAGTGTTCCAGAGTTTTTATAAAACTCTTATTTTACAAAAAACGCTTCATATAATGCTTTTACTGCTAGGTCTTCGTGTTTAGCCTGAATACCAAACATGACACTAACTTCTGAAGCTCCTTGGTTGATCATATCGATATTGATAGTATTCTCAGAAAATGCTGTCGCTGCTTTGGACATCGTAAACATTTTTTCGCGCATACCCTCTCCTACAATCATGATCAAGGCAATGTTGCGTTCAACTGTTACGCTATCTGCATCCAACTCTTCTTTTAATTGTACTAATAAAGAGTCTTCTTCTTCTGTAGTCATTTGATTGCTGTGCAAAATAATCGTTAAATTATCAATTCCTGAAGGCATGTGTTCATAACTGATCCCTTTTGATTCCAGAATTTCCAAAACCTTTCGCCCAAAACCAATTTCTCGGTTCATCAGATACTTATCAATATAAATACTGCTGAAGCCGCTTGAACTAGCAATCCCTATGACACTTTGTTCTGACATTTGACGTTCTTTCATGATTCGTGTACCCGGTGCTGATGGATTATTTGTATTTTTGATTTGAACTGGAATTCCTAATTTAAATGCCGGTTGCAAAGCTTCATCATGTAAAACTGAAAATCCACCATATGAAAGCTCGCGCATTTCACGATAAGTTAACTCTTTTATACCAATAGGATTCTCTACCACGTTAGGATTAGCGGCAAAAATAGCATCGACATCTGTAAAGTTCTCATACAAACCTGCTTTTATCCCATTTGCTAAAATTGATCCAGTAATATCTGATCCACCTCTAGAAAAAGTACACGCTTTTCCATCCTTAGTGTAGCCAAAGAATCCAGGGAAAATAATAACTTCTTTACTCTCGCGCAGTTTATACAATTGTTCGTAACTTTCCGGTAAAACTTGAGCATTTCCTGGTTCATTTGTTACGACCAAGCCTGCTTCTTTGGGATCCATATAACGAGCTGGCACACCTTCTTGATTAAAATAAGCCGCTACTAACTTGGCGTTATTATTCTCACCACTTGCTTTAAAAGCATCTAAATAATAATCAGGTTCGTCTTTATTGCCGTTAACTAATGAATCTAAATTGGTCCGGATTTCATCAATAATTTCATTCCCCAACCCTAACTCTTCTGCAATACTTTGGTACCGATTTATAATTTTACTCAATACCGCACTATAATCATGTCCGACAAGTGCTTTCATTCCAAATCCAATCAACAGGTCTGTTACTTTTTCATCTTCTGCTGAACGCTTACCAGGAGCCGATACGACAACTATTTTCCGTGCAGCATCTTCTTTTACGATTTGCACTACTTTTTTTAACTGACTTCCTGAAGCTAAAGAGCTTCCACCAAATTTAATCACGTTCATCAAAGTAACATCCTTTATCATTTTTTATTTACTTTCTATTATCACCATACAAGAGAGAAAAAGCTTATTTCTATATTTTGGACTGTTTTTTGTTGATAATCAAGTCTTTCTATTGATTTAAGAAAAAAAGTAGCTATATTTCATTTATTCTTGCTTTTTTGCTTTTAGTAATCTATTTAACATCAATTTGACATCAAAATAATACTTTAGTCCCTATTTAATTCACTTAAATAAGCATATAATAAAGGAGTTGAAATTGACAACACTTTTTACGCACTTATTCTATTACTTATTTATGGGAGAAAAAATATGAAGATCACTAAATACATTAATTATTTTCTAGGATTTTCTGTTGTGGCAGGGTTATTGGGAAATTCTGTTTCAAGGAAAAAAAATACGTTGTCTAAACGTAAATTCATTCAAGATCCCTTATCCTCTTTTATTGGAACTTGGAGCAATCAAGAAACAAATGATAAACGGAGGTTTTTAAAAATAACAAAAGAAGGCGAGTTTCTTATCAATGATCAGCTTATTGTAGGAAGCATCACTTCTATCTCCCATCAACAACTTGTTTTCACTGATCATTACGGCTATGAATTAATCGCTAAACGTCAAGCGAATAATACGTTGTCTTTTTATGATGATGCAGATGAGAAAGATTATTTATTTGTTTTAACAGAGTAAAACCCGTCCATGATATCAACCTCATGGGTGGGTTTTACTCGTTCTATTTATATCTATTAGTGAACTTATTTTCTATATCCGTTATGTTATAATAAATGTTCACACCATTCTTCATTGCTCAGAAAGGAGTACTGCTCTTGTTCCAATACCTTTTAATCGGGTTGATTGCTTTTTACGTGATGGGTAATTTATTAGCCTTACGTTATTTTAGTGCCTATGATTTTGAGAGTCAGTTTGTACGTATTTTTCTTGTGAATGATCGTAGGATCATTAAAAACATCAAAGAAAAAGCAACTGTACCGCTAGTTAAAAAGCTAAAGCAAGTTTTTAGCCTTCAGCTCATTGCCAAAATCATTATTTATTCTCTCTTTGTTCACTTTTATCTTGGAGATAACACAGCTGTGAGTGTTTTTATTTTAGCTACTTTGTTTGTTTGCAATATTCTCTTTGATTTACAAACAAATCGTATCGTTTCTAAAGCAAATCAATCCTAAACATGTAGTTAAATAGAAAGAGCTCTAAATCAAAGATACTAGATCTTTATTTAGAGCTCTTCTGATTTTTAGTCCTGCCTATTAAAGGATGACTCAAGCTTAGTCAACGTTTAGTGTGCTTCAATATAAGCATCTTTGTAAGTGTATTTAGCTCCAACTTGGTGATTGTAAATATTCTTAACATATTCTTTTTGTAAAGTTGCTGCAGCTCTTTGGAATAGAGGGGCAACACCTGCTTCTTCTAATAAGATTTTTTCTGCATCAAGCAAGTTTGTCCAACGTGCATCAACATCTGTTGCGTTCTCTCCTTTAGATAAAGCAACTAGTTCGTCAAATTCTGCATTACTATAGCTAGAACGGTTGTATGGACTTTCTGATGTCATTAAATCAATAAAGTTTACTGGATCAGCAAAGTCAGCTCCCCAACCACCTAAAGCAAAATCGTAATCTTGTTTTGTTTGCAATTCTAAACGAGATTTAAAAGGAACGTTTTTCAAGGTCACTTCTACACCAGGCAAATTCGTTTCAATTTGATCTTTCATGTAAGCTCCAACTTTTTTATTTGTTTCATCATCGTCACCAAGTAACTCTAATGTTACAGTATCTGTACCTAGTTCAGACTTAGCTGCTTCCCAATATTCTTTAGCTGCATCAGCATCAAAGGCTAGGTAGTCTCCAGATTCTGCACGGAAGTCATCTCCAGAAGTTGGATTCGCTGCTAACTCAGAAGGAACAAGACCTCCTACTGTTTGAGAACCATTTGCTAAGATTTCGCTAACCAATAGTTCATGATCATAAGCAGTTGCAATTGCTTTACGTAAATTTTCATTAGCTAAAGGTGTTTCTTCTCCATTTTTTTCTTGATTCAATTGAAGATAAGACGTTCTTGCTTCTGTTTCAACAGTATAATCTGCATTATCTTTGTATTGTTTAGCAAACTCACCGGTTAAATTAACTCGATCAATTTGACCAGAATCGTATAAGTTTAGCGCTGTAGACGTTTCTTTAATAACTTCAACATTAATTTCTTCTAAAGTAACATTTTCAGCATCCCAATAATCATCATTCTTCTCGTAAGTCCAATTTAAATTTGTTCCATCCCATTTAGTGAATGTGAAGGGCCCATTAAAGACCATTGTTTCTGCTGAAGTCCCATATTTATCTCCTTGTTCTTCTACAAATGCTTGATTTTGAGGGTAGAATGTTGGAAAGGCCATTAAAGAAATAAAGTATGGTACCGGTGTTTCCATCGTAACTTTTAATTCATAATCGCCAACAGCTTCCACTCCTAAAGTTTCAGGTTCAGCCTCTCCACCAATGATAGCTGTTGCATTTTTGATTCCTTCAAATAAGTAAGAATAAGAAGCGGCTGTTTCAGGATTAACAACCCTTTGCCAAGCGTATACAAAATCCTTAGCTGTTACAGGATCGCCATTTGACCAAGTTGTATCTTCACGTAATTTAAAGGTATACTCTAAACCATCCTCACTGACTGTTGCTTCTTCTTGAGCTAAAGCTGGAACAGGTTGGCTATCCTTATCAAGGCGGTACAATCCTTCATTGATGTTATTAAAAACGGTAAAACTAACTGTATCTGTAGCTAATGCTGTATCTCCTGTAGGCAATTCAGCAATCTCAACTAAGTTCAGTACTTGTTCTTCTGCTAAATCCCCTTCGCCTGAATTTGATGAAGATGTTTCACTATCTGCTTCATTTCCACAAGCTACCAAAATACCTGCCGTTAATAATAAGGCTCCAGATTTCCACCATTTCTTCTTCTCCATAACTAAATCCCCCGTTTTTAACCTTATTTTAATCTTATTTTAATCTTTTTTTAATTAAATTAGAACTTGATAACAAATATACACAATCCATTTATTATTTGCAAGCTTTTTTTTATCTAAAAAATCAACTTTAATTGACTTTTAAGCTTCGTTACCTTTATGCTTATCATTAGTAAGTATTTTTAAGGAGTGATTAAAGATGAAAATTGCAATCTGGTCGGACTTCGTATGCCCTTTTTGTTATATTGGAAAACGTCATTTAGAAGCCGCAATTAAAGACCGTACAGACATAGAAATCGAATTTCATAGTTATGAACTGGATCCAACAGCACCCGAAAAGGTTGAAGGTACGATGGAAGAGTATTTTGCTGAACATAAAGGAATGAGCGTTGATCAAGCTCAATCAATGTTTAATCAAGTTACTCAAATGGCTAATAATGTTGATTTAGATTACCATTATGAGACTATTCAACATGGTAATACGTTAAAACCACATCGTTTATTTCAGTTTGCCAAAGAACAAGGTAAAGGAAATGAATTTATGGAATTAGCTAAAAAAGCTTATTTTATTGAAGGCAAATGGTTAAATGATGATGATTTCTTAGTTCACATAGCCGAATCAATTGGATTAGAAGAAGCACGTGTTAGAGAAATTCTAACTTCAAATGCTTATTTAGATGCTGTACGTTTAGATCAAGCTCAAGCAGTTGAAATCGGCGTTCAAGGTGTCCCTTTCTTTGTTATCGATGAACAATATGGTGTTAGTGGTGCTCAACCTATCGAAGTATTTGAGCAAGTATTAGCAGAAATTGATGCTAAATCATAAATAGACCAACAAAAAGAGCTGAGAATAAATTCTCAGCTCTTTTTTGTTGATTCCATCTACTATAATTCTCTACCCTAAGGCAAATTAGTTTTCTTTATCAGCTAGAAAGCTAAAATAGAATTAACAAGATAGGAGGAACATCATGTATATTTTGCTCAATTTTTTTTGTGCAGTAGGCTTTGCTTTAATTCATTTTTTCTCTAAATCTGTTCGCTTTGCGAATGTAGTGCCCAGAACCAAATTTTTATCTTTTTCAGCTGGAGTTTCTGTTGCCTATGTCTTTGTCCATTTATTGCCAGAATTAAACCACTACCAGGAAGTATTAATCAATGAACTAAAAAATAGTCCGTGGAGGTACTTAGAACACCATATTTATGTCATTGCTTTAGCTGGACTAGTCTTGTTCTATTCTTTAGAACGATTAGTCAAGCTTTCTAAAAATAATCCTCACTTTAAACAATCTGAAAATGCTAGTTCAGGTATATTTTGGCTTCATATTGGTTCCTTTTTTATTTACAATGCCATTATTGGGTATTTGCTTGTACAAGAAGAGTTCAACAATGTTCTTGGAATGTTATTTTATTTTATCGCATTAGGTGTTCATTTTATAACCAATGATTGGAGTTTACGTAAAGAGCATCAACACACTTATGATCAATATGGTAGAGTACTTTTAACTGTAGCTATTCTTTTGGGATGGCTACTCGGAGCATTAACAGAACTAAATGAACTACTACTCTCTATTTTACAAGCCTTTATAGCCGGTGGTGTTATCCTCAATGTCATGAAAGAAGAACTTCCTCAAGAACAAGAAAGCAGCATAAGCAGTTTTTTAATTGGCTCGTTTGGATACTCTCTTCTGCTAATCTTCCTCTAAAGTTCATTTTGAGCACACAGAAAAACCCGTCTATTCCAGAAGAAATTTTATTTTCTTCTATTCAATACCATTTGACGAAGAGTAAAAACCCCTTGGAATCAGAAATTTGATTCCAAGGGGTTTTTTAACCTGGTTTAGTACTGTTAAATTAGATAATTGCAATAGCAACCATCGTAAGCAGGAATAAGAAAGATACGACTTTCATCGCTTTTTTTACTACGAAAAATTCACCATTTGCTAACTTAAATATAGGATAAGCTACAAAACCAAAAGCTAATCCATCAACAATACTTGATGTTAAAGGAATCATCACTACAATTAAAAAGGCAGGGAACCATTCACTAAAATCATCAAATGGAATATGTTTTAAATTTTCCATCATAATTGCTCCAGTGATTACGATAACAGGTGATAGTGCGGCATTCGGAATATAAGACAACAATGGTGTGAAAACTAGTGAAAGTAAAAATAGTCCTCCAGCAAACACAGCTGTTAATCCGGTCTTCCCACCCGCTTTAATACCTGACGCACTTTCAGCTGCTGGTATAGTCGGGCTCGTTCCAAGTAAACTTGATACAAGCGTCATGATTCCACTGACTTTAAAAGCACTTGTAAAACGAGTCTTATCTTCTAACATACCTTCAAATAAACCTATAGATTCAAAAATTAAAATCATTGTCAAAGAAAATACAGCTAAAATAAACGGCACACTAAGGACTGTTGAAAAATCAAATGCTCCTACAAGTGCCGGATAGTCTGAAAGATTACTCAATGAAAACGAAGAAGCTCCTACTTCATGAACACCAGTTACCAAAGAAATAATTGTGATAACAGCAATTCCAATAAAAAAGCTACCCGGTACGTTTCTTAAGTAGAGCACACCGGATAATAAAATCCCAATAACAGTGAATAAGACAAGTGGCTGAGACAAATCTCCTAATGTAATAAATGAGTTGGCTCCTCCATCAGCAAGAATACCACCATTTTCTAATCCAATGACGACCAAGAAAAGTCCAATCCCAGCTGTGATGCCATGTTTTAATGAATCAGGAATCGCTTCCACTAATAACTTGCTGATAGAAGTATAAGCAATACAAGTAAATATTATTCCAGAAACAAAAACTACAGCTAAGGCTTGCTGCCAAGATAGCTCCAATGAACCTACGATTGTATACGTAAAGAAAGCATTGACTCCCATACCAGGAGTGAGCACCAGTGGAGCATTTCCCCATAAACCCATTAAAATGCTTCCAACAGCAGAAACTAAAATCGTACCGAACACACTTAACTCAGGTGGAATCCCTGCTTCAGCTAATATTAATGGATTGACTATAATAATATACGATAGCGCGAAAAATGATGTAATACCCGCTATCATTTCTTGCTTAATACTTGTTTGGTTTTCTTTCAATTTAAAAAAGTTCACTATTTTTTCTCCTTTTCGATGTGTTTTCTCAAACACAAGTAATCTGGAGACATGGGCTGCAGTCTTTTTAAAGCTTGCACAGCAAAAAAGAAAGTTTTCTTTCCTTACACGCCCCAACATTTCATTTTACCATCAATGGTACAAAAAGTCATGTACTTTTTCAATATGATAGAAAGACAAAAAGAAGCACTCAACAGAGAAATGACATTCTCTGTTGAGTGCTCCTTCATTTATTCGTTGTTTAAATTATAGTGGTCTTTATCGATCGACTCTTTTCTTTTACCAATAGAATTGCTTTGTTAGGTTGTAGTTGAATATGATTTAGGTGATTTTCATCTAAAAAAGATGAAAATTTAAAGTCATACTGTTCTGGAATATCAGCTATTTCTAACCGTTTTTCTTTATTAGCTGTGTTTAAAATCATAATGACAAACTCTTCCTGATTGCTAAACCTAACGATTCCCATCAATTCATCTTGTGAAAAAGAATAAAAATCGCCTTCTTTCAAACTCGTTTCTTTGCTGCGGATAATGGCTAATTTTTTTACAAAAGTTTGAATCTCTTTGTTCTCTTTTCCCCACGGATACATCCGTCGATTATCAGGATCTGCTTTTCCTGCTACACCTGCTTCATCCCCATAATAAAGACAAGGAACTCCTGGAACGATAAACAATAATGCCATTGCTTGTTTTAACTTTGTTACATCTTGGTTTAAGACCGTGTAGATTCGTTCGGTATCATGCGTGCCAATATTATTAAAATTGCTTTTAAAAGCTTCTGCAGGATAATTTTCTTTTAAGTTCATCCACTTCTCAGCAGCTTCTTGCGGAGTTATTGACCTTTGAAGAAGACCAATAATAATTTCCCGAAAAGGGTAATTCATCGCTCCATGCAGTTGACCTCCTTCAATGTAATGACGGCGTTTATTATAAGCAATTTTATTTGAGGCATCTTCCCACACCTCTCCAATCAATACTGAATCTTCAACTGTTTCTTCTAACGCCAATCTCATTCCTTTTAATACATCATCAGATAGTTCATCTGCTACATCTAAACGCCAACCGCCTAATCCTAATTTTGACCATTTGCGGATGACACTATTTTGATCTTTATACAAAAATGACTGAACCCTTGGATTTTGGGTATTCAACTTAGGTAAATCTTTTACCCCCCACCATGATTCGTAGCGATCCGGAAATTTTTCAAACGTGTACCACTCAAAATAACGACTTTCCTTAGATTGATAAGCCCCCATCCCCGGATACGTTCCATACCGATTGAAGTAACGGCTGTCTGCACCCGAATGATTAAATACGCCATCTAAGATAATCCGCATCTCGAACTCTTTTGCTTCTTGAATCAGTTCCTTAAACGTGTTTTCATCACCAAACATTGGATCGATTTTCAAATAGTCGCCTGTATCGTATTTGTGATTGCTTCGAGCCTCAAACAACGGACTAAGATATAAAATAGTGATTCCCATTTCTTTTAAATAAGGTAATTTTTGGATGATACCTGTTAAATTGCCACCATAAAATTCCCAACGAACAATTTCCCCATTTTTATCTTTAATGTACATAGGCAGATCTTCCTGATTAGCATAGAGAAAGGAATTTTGTTTAGGATTCAATACCTTTCCATTTTCATTGCCATTGTAAAAACGATCTACAAAAATATGATAAGCTATTCCCTCACGATACCATTTAGGTGAAGGGTCTGTATATAAATAACTCGTTAGTTGATAAGGCTTCACCTCATGTTCTTGTTTATAAACTTGGCCTTCTCCACCCTTGAATCGTTGATTGTTCCCATAATAAACGACTTCATCTTTTTGATCTTTTTGAACAAGTACTTTAAAAAAATAATAATACAATCCTTGTCCTTCCGTTAATTGAATCGTAACTTGGTATTGGAACTGTCCGATAGAATGCATCTTGACTTCAAATGTATCTCCAAAATCCTTTTGTACAATCAGGTAGACTGGTTCGATTACCGGCCACTTGCATGTAATCGTAAAAGTTACTTTTTGATTGATTGGTACAGCTCCAAATGGTTTTTTGTATTCTGATAACCACGAATTGTAATAAATCTTTTCAGTCATTTTAATTCCTCAGTTCTATTGTAGTTGCTGTCTGCTTGCTTTTTTATATTGGCTGGTTGCCTTTTAAGAAAGAAGCATGTTTTTCAGCTTTCCCTTTAACATTCCATATTTCATCAGCGTAGCGCATGATTGTGAAATCGGCAGAAAAGGGACCTGAACTTGCAATATTGATTAATGCCTTTTGGTTCCACGCCAGTTTATTTTGGTATAAGGTATCCGCTCTTTCTTGAGCTGCAACAAAACTTGCAAAATCTTGCAAAACATAATACTCATCATTAAATAGTGTTAATGAATCATAAATTACTCGGCCTTCTTCTTCGATGCCTGGAATAGTTCCATTTATTAAACAATTCAGAACTCGTTTCAGACGCGGATTAGCTTCCATAACAGCTATCGAAGAATAATTACCCTCTCGATTTATCTGATTAACTTCATCATTCGTCAAACCAAACAGAAAAATATTGTCTTCCCCTACTAGATCTTTTATTTCAATATTAGCACCATCCAATGTTGCCATGGTCAAAGCACCATTTAACATCAACTTCATGTTACTTGTTCCTGAAGCTTCTTTTCCTGCTAATGATATTTGTTCACTGATATCTGCAGCTGGAATAATCAACTCAGCTAATGAAACGCCATAGTTCTCTACAAATACCACTTTCATTTTATTACCTATATCTGGATCGTTATTTACTAAATGAGCTAATGCATTAATAAACTTAATGATTTGTTTTGCATAAATGTAACTAGGAGCTGCTTTTGCCCCAAAAATAAAGACTCTTGGCTGTAATTCAAGAGTGGAATCTTCTTTGATTTTCAAATAACGGTCTAAAATATGCAATGCATTCAATAATTGGCGCTTATATGCATGTAATCTTTTTATTTGCACATCAAATAATGCTGTAGGGTCAATTTCGATACCATATTTTTCTTTTACATAAACCGCAAACCGTTTTTTATTTTCAAGTTTGATATCAGATAATTGGTTTAGTGTTTCTGAATCTTTTGAATAGGCCTTAAACTGTCTTAATTCAGCTGGATTTACTTTCCACTCTTGATCAATCTTGTCATCAATCAGCTGCGTTAACTTTTCGTTAGCTAAATGAAGCCATCGTCTTTGTGTAATTCCATTCGTTTTATTATTAAATTTTGATGGATACATTTTATAAAAATCGTGCAGCGTTTCTTCTTTTAAAATATCTGTATGTAATTGGGCAACCCCATTTACACTGTGACTTCCAATGATTGCTAAGTGGGCCATTTTAACATAGCCTTCTGAAATAATGGTAGTCCGATACGTCAGTTCTTCTCCGTATAAGGAGATTTTTCTATCTAGATGGCGTTGATTGATTGCTTCAATGATTTGATAAATACGAGGTAGCAACTCTCGAACCATGTCGACCGGCCATTTTTCCATAGCTTCTTGCATAATGGTGTGGTTGGTATAACTAATAGACTTTTTCGTAATATCCCATGCATTTTCCCAACTATGTCCTTCTTCGTCTAATAAAATGCGCATCAATTCTGGAACACATAAAGCTGGATGTGTATCGTTTACGTGAATAGCGATTTTATTTGGAAAATCACTCCATGGCTGACCTTGTTTTTTGAAAAAACGTACAATACTTTGAATACCAGCAGATGTAAAGAAGTACTCTTGTCTCAATCGAAGAAGTTGTCCTTCGTAATTTGAATCATCTGGATAAAGTACCTCTGTAATCTGGTTAACTACTTCTCGTTCCGCAATCGTCTTGTAACGTATCTCTTCTTCAGGAGGAATTTCAGCCGACCATAAGCGAAGATTGTTTACAACATTATTCTCATACCCTACCATTCCTGTATCATAAGGCACAGCTAAAATATTTTGGGTATTTGAATAGATAGGACGCAATTTATTTTCGCCATCTTCTTTCAAATATACCTCGCCGCCATAACGAACCATGACAGCTTTATTTTCTTTTCTGACTTCCCAAACATTTCCGTTACGTAGCCAGTTCTCTGGCAATTCAACTTGATACCCATCTACAAATTTTTGCTGAAACAAACCGTAGCGGTAACGAATACCTGTGCCGTTACCCGGAATACCCAAAGAAGCAATTGAATCCATAAAGCAAGAAGCTAATCGTCCTAACCCACCATTACCTAAAGCTGGATCTACTTCTGATTTTACAATCGCTTCGAAATCTAATCCCATTTCAGCAATTCCTTCTCGCACAGTAGTTAAAATACCTAAATTCAATAAATTGCTTTTCAACATACGCCCAGGTAAAAATTCCATTGAAAAGTAGTAGACTTGTTTTACTTGTTCTTCTAAATACAGTTGATTGGTTTTGTTCCAATTATCAGAAGAATAGCTTTTTATAAAATTGCCTAAAGCCGTATATTGCTGTATGGAAGAAGTATCTTCTAAGTTTGAGGCATAAAGCCCTTCAATTATTTTCTCAAATTCTTCTTTAAATTTAGTAGTTGTCAGCATTATTTTTTTCTCCTCGTATTCTTTTTTGATAAAACTAATTAATTTCCACTAAATAAAGAAACTTCAACAGTCAAAATAAGAATAGTTACCTATTTTTATGTGCCTGTTGAAGCTCTTCATTATGTTCTAAGCATTGCAGTATAAACTTGTATATATTCGTTAGTGGATTTTTCCCAACTAAAGTCTTTTGACATGGCTTGTTTTACTAATGACGCCCAATTTTTAGGCTCATCATAATAGACAGTCAATGCACGATCAATCGTTTCGACCATGACCGACGAACGGAAATCATTGAAGCTAAACCCAGTCCCTTTTCCTGTATATGGATTGTAAGGCTGAACGGTGTCTTTTAATCCACCTGTTTCATGAACGATTGGCAAGGTACCGTATCGTAATGAGTTAAGTTGAGACAACCCACAGGGTTCAAATGCTGAGGGCATAATAAATAAATCGCTTCCTGCATAAATGTGCTGGGCTAAAGCCACATCAAAATCAACAATCATTTTAAATTTTTCTGGATATTTCCAAGTGAAATAATTGAAACTGTCTTCGTATTCCTTTTCACCGGTACCTAATATGAGAACTTGAATATTACGATGCATCAGTTCATCAATTTTATCACGCAATAAGTTGCAGCCTTTTTGAGTCGTTAACCTACTCACCATAGACATTAATGCTGTTTTTTCATTTACCGGTAATCCTACTCGCTCTTGCAAAGTTGTTTTATTAACCGCTTTTCCTTTTAAATTTTTTGTAGAAAAATGTGCTGGAATAACATTATCTGTCTCAGGATTAAAGACCTCATAATCAATCCCATTTAAAATACCTTTTAATTTGTAACTATTGAACCGTAATACACCGTCTAAATTTTCACCAAATTGAGGTGTTTGGATCTCCTGTGCATATGTTGGACTAACTGTTGTGACTTGATCCGCATAAAAAATCCCACCTTTTAAACAATTGATATCATCATAATATTTTAAGCCGTGTTCGTGAAAGGCATTGTACCCTATTCCATACAAATCTGATAGTACAAGTTGGTCAAATACACCTTGAAACTGCAAATTATGAATAGTCAAAATCGTTTTTATCGATTGGTAACTTGTGATCCATTGATATTTATCCTTTAGCAAAACTGGAATAATAGATGTATGCCAGTCGTTCACATGTAAAATATCGGGGATAAAGTCTATTTTTTCCAACATCTCACAAATGGCTTGCGCAAAAAAAGCAAATCGTTCGCCATCATCGTCAAAACCATAAATGCTAGAGCGGTTAAAATAATACAAATTGTCAATAAAGTAATAGTGAATGTTGTCTTTCTTTAATTTTTTAATTCCACAATATTGACTCCTCCAGCCAACCTTCACTTCGAACTGTGCTACATCTACTAATTGGTTTTTATATCTTTGAGGCATGGTACTATATAAAGGCAATACAACACGTACATCTATCCCTTGCTTTTTCAATTCTTTTGGCAAAGCACCTGCGACGTCCCCTAAACCCCCAGTCTTAAAAAAAGGAGCGCATTCTGCCGCAGCAAATAAAACCTTCATTTTTTCAGCTCTCCTTTTCAACTGTTAGTTCACTATTTTTTTCTATCACTATAGGATTTTCTTTTGTTCCTATTAGCTGAACTCCCGGACCAATTTTTACGCCTTTATCTAAAATAACGTACTGCAATTCTGCACCTTGAGCAATTTTACACCCTTGCATAATTAAAGAATATTTGACCGTTGCTGTTTTTTCTATGATGACTTTCCGAAAAACAATTGAATCTTCAACCGTTCCATCAATCACACAATCACTTGCCAACTGCGAATTACTGATATCCGCTTCTTTTGAATAATAGGTAGGCGCCCCATTTTTTACTTTTGTAATAACCGGTTGACTACGATAAAATAATGCATTGTAATTATCTTCATCTAACAAATCCATGTTCGCCTGATAATAACTTGAAATATTATCGATATTTTTCAAGTATCCTGTATATTCAAAACTATTCACACTAATTTCTTTTAAACTATGTCTAATTAAAACATTGATGTCTCCTTTTATTCGATTACTAGCTGCTTCTCTTGTTAATTCAATAAATTTTTCAGCTCTCATAATTGCAATTCCCATACCGACTGCTATTTTTGTTTCTTCACTTGGAAGTTCATGAGCTGTAAGCAAATCAATGACCTTACTTTCTCCTTCTCCTTCAAAAATGAGGCATGTATCAATAGAATCTGGTGAACAAAATTCTCTAGAAACATTTTTATATACAACTGTAACATCTGATTTACTTTCAATATGATTTCTTAACACTGCCTTAAGATCGACATTGCACAGCATTTTGCTACCCATAACAACTACATATCCTTTAGTTGAATGTTGGACAAAGTCTATTTGGTCTTGGTAATAACTGCTAATTTGACCTGATTCCAACTGCTCAACAGCTTCTTTTATTTCGGCTCCAGAATGAATAAATAACCCGCCTCCAACGGTAGATTCCATTCCCCAAGGGTAACCACTTCGTACATGATCCATTAAAGCTCTTGCCCTACCTCTTACAAATATAGCAACTGAAGTTACCTCTGCACTATATAAACTTGAAAGCGGAAAATCAATCAGCCTGTAACGTGAACCAAATGGCAATGCAGCAACTGCTCTTCTTTTTGTTAAAGGCATTAATTGAGATTCTGATTCATCCAAATTCAATACTGCACATAATTGTTCATTAGTCTTCATCTTTTAGCCCTCCTACCTCTTCTGCATAGCCAACAACCGTAATCTTTTTTTCTTCACCGTTCAGTTGCGCTCCATCATGAATTTTTGCATTTTCTCCAATGATGGCACAATTGATTGTTACATTTTCTCCTATCGTCACATTTGCCATAATCAAGCTGTCTTTTATGATAGAATTTTTCCCCACTTTAACATTATGAGATAAAATAGAATGATTGATTTCTCCGGCGATATAACACCCATCCGCAATCATGGAGTCTGCAACTTTTGATGACTTAGTTAAAAATTGAGGTGGAGCAGAAGGATTTTGTGTATACACTCTCCACGATGAATCTCTTATATTTAAAGCATGGTTTGGATCTAAAAACTCCATATTTGCTTCCCACAAACTTTCAATTGTTCCAACATCTTTCCAGTAATCTTTAAATGCATAAGCAAATATATTTTCACTATTTCTTAAGTACGCTGGAATAACGTCTTTTCCAAAATCTTCCATTGTACGGTTTTTAGCATGGTTATCAACGAGGTAACTTTTTAGCATAGGCCAATCAAAAATGTAAATTCCCATGGAAGCTAAATTACTTTTAGGTTCTGATGGTTTTTCTTCAAATTCAATAATTCGATCTGTCTGATCAGTATTCATAATTCCAAATCGAGGTGCTTCTTCAAGAGGAACTGGGATGACTCCTACTGTTAGAGCTGCGTTTTTTTCTTTATGGAATGCAATCATATCTTGATAGTCCATTTTATAAATATGATCTCCTGAAAGAACCAATAAGTATTCTGGATTATACCGATCGATAAAATCAATATTTTGATAAATAGCATGCGCTGTACCTTTAAACCATTTTTCTCCATCAACACTTGAATAGGGTTGTAGAATAGTAGCGCCGCCATCATGCGTGTTCAGTCCCCAGCTTTCTCCATTTCCGACATGAGTATTTAATTCCAGAGGCTGATATTGAGTGACTACCCCAACATTTTTAATCCCTGAATTAGCACAATTACTTAACGCAAAATCGATGATCCTATATTTTCCACCAAATGGTACAGCCGGTTTAGCAATATCTTTGGTTAACTTTCCAAGCCTCGTTCCCTGTCCGCCCGCTAAAATCATAGCTAATGTCTCTGTTTTTTTCATTGTACTATCGGAAGAATCTGCTTAGCATCCTTCCTCTACCCTCCTTTTTATCCATTAATTTTTTGGCACTCCAAAAATTCTTTTTGGTCTTAAAATCAAAACACTCATTGCCGGTACAATCAATTCAATAGTGTAATCTTGCTGGTGAGTGGTTTCTTTTATTGTCTTGAATGGTCCTTGCAGCTTTGTCCAGACGCCACCATATTCATGCATCTCAGTATTTAAACACTCTTCATAAGTTCCTTCAAAAGGAACGCCTATTTTATACCCTTTACGTTCATTTGGAACAAAATTACAAATGACGATTACAAAATCACGCGTTTTTTTACCTTTACGTATGAAAGATAAAATGGTTTCAGTAGCGTTATCTGCATCTAAAATTTGAATACCTTGCGTTTGATGATCTATTTCCCAAAGTGCGTGTTCCTTTTTATACAACATATTTAGCGATTCCATAAAATGTAGATGTTTAGCATTCATTTCATCAGCTAAGCTTTCCCACTCTAATCCTTCATGAATCCGCCATTCCAGAAACTGACCGTAATCATTTCCCATAAAATTTAATTTTTTACCTGGGTGAACCATCATATACGCTTCTAAGGTACGCAAACTGGCAAATTGATTGTATCGATCGCCCGGCATTTTATGCATCAATGATTTCTTTCCATGGACCACTTCATCATGAGAAAATGGTAAAATGAAATTTTCGTTGAATGCATACATGAAAGAAAAAGTGATTAAATTAAAATGATGTTTGCGAGATGAAGGATTCATTTCAAAAAACTTCAGTGTGTCATTCATCCAACCCATGTTCCATTTGTAATTAAACCCTAAACCGCCCATATAGACAGGTTTTGTGACCTTTGACCAGGCAGTACTTTCTTCAGCTATCATAAGTGTATCAGGATGCCTTTCAAATACTTTTTCATTTAATTTCTGTATGAATTTGACACCAACTTTATTATGGTTGCTTCCATCTTCATTAGGTTTCCATTCACCAATATCGTAATCAAGATACAACATACTCGATACTGCATCAACTCTTAACCCATCTAAATGAAATTGTTCGATCCAATAAAGCGCATTTGAAATCAAAAAACTCTGAACTTGGTCCTTCCCTAAGTCAAAATTCATAGTACCCCATCGATTATTTTCTGCTTTGTCCTTATCTTTGTATTCAAATTGAGGTGTTCCATCAAAATAAACCATTCCGTAATCATTTCGATTGAAATGACCCGGTACCCAATCCATTAACACTCCAATATTTGCCAGATGAGCCGCTTCTACAAAATTTTGAAATTCTTCCATAGTTCCAAACTTCGAAGACACTGCATAATAACCAGTCAATTGGTACCCCCAAGATGCGTCTAAGGGATGTTCCATCAGTGGCATAAATTCAATATGTGTGTACCCCATTTTTTTTACATAAGGAATTAATTCTTGTTGCAATTCGGGAATGGTGTACCATGAATCATCTTCGTGGTGCTTCCAAGAGCTGAGGTGTACTTCATAAATGTTCAGGGGACGTTCATAAATAGAAAAGCGTTTCTTACTTGCTGTCCAAAGGCCATCTCGCCATTTTTTTTCAGGCAAATTTTTTACGATTGATGCATCGTTAGGCCTTACTTCAAATTCAAAAGCATATGGGTCAATTTTTAATTTTACCGTTCCATCAGATTGTTCTATTCGATACTTATAGCATTGCCCTTCAATTGCTTGTTCATTGAACACCGTCCAACAGCCAGTTTCCCCTATTCTTTCCATTTCAATTCCCATGTGCCAATCTGAAAATTCGCCTGTTAAACCAACGCTTTTTGCATTAGGAGCCCAAACAGTAAACCGAAAACCATCTTTTCCTTTGTAACTATCTTTTTTACATCCCATCGTTAAATAACTATCAAAATGCTCACCTGTGTTAAATAAATATAATTCTTTTTCAAGATTATTTTTGGTTTCTTCATCCATCGATTTATTCGCCACTCTCTTCACTCCCAACTTTGCGTCTGTTATTTTATCATCATTCTATCATTATATTTTCATTTTACAGTGTATTTATCTAATAATCGACTTTTTTTTAATTTTTTTTACAATTATTTTACTTTTTAACTCTATAGTTAGTATACCACTCTTTTAAGAAAACGCTTACTCATATGATGGTGAAAGAATTCGTAGTTTTTTGGGAGAATAAAACAAAAACTTAATTGTTTTTATTTTTTATTAATTGAATTTTCTTATCTCATAATTTAATAGTAGAGGGAATGGCCTATGCACCCAGAAAACCGATTAGACTCCCAATAATAAGTCGGGCTAATCGAAAATGAACTAAATCTAGTGTAAATTAAGCTGTTGATAAATTTGAAAGTAACACAAACAAATGTTGAGTTAAAAGTGCGTTACGGTGTTACTAATGGTAAAATGATAGTAGGTAAGTCCAACCATAACTTAGTCAGGCAACTATTAAAGGAGCTTATCGTAAAGGGGGTGAACAGATTGGAAATACTATTATTGACTGTTGGTTTTGTTGGTTTAGTAATAGCGGCATTAACGCCTCAATCCACTTTAGGAGGACTATTAGCATTAGCAAGTTTTGGTGGCTATTTTTATTTAAATAGTCTAGAAAATTGGATTCCCATTATTATTTTTATTTTAGGGATCTGTCTTCTGATTTTTGAAGTTTTTATACCAGACTTTGGAGTAGCAGGCATAATTGGTTTTCTTTTAATTATCGGCGGTGTCTATTTAACCAATAATGATTTAGGAACAACCTTGCGCGATTTAAGTATCGCTGTGGTCGCATCTTCATTCTTAGTGATCATGCTTATAAGAAGGGGTTACTCGCTGACACATTTACAAAAACTCGTTCTTAATAATAACTTAGATAAAAAAAGCGGATTTTCGAGCAACAATGACGCTACAGCTTATTTAGGAAAAACTGGAAAAACAACTACTTCTCTTAGACCATCTGGAAAAGTAGCATTCGATGGTACAGAGTTAGATGTTGTCAGTACAGGCGAACACATAGACGAAGGCGTTCCCGTTATTGTCACAAAAGTAGAAGGATATAAAATTAGTGTTAGGAGAGTGGATTAAACATGACAACAGTTGCAGAGAGCCCCACAAATTGGATTGGCTTTTTATTCATAGCCATTATCGTTATTATCGTTATTAGTTTATTTTTCCGTTTTGTACCCGTTGGATTATGGGTTACTGCCTACTTCTCAGGTGTAAAAGTTAATATAGGAACACTTGTAGGAATGCGCTTAAGACGAGTGACTCCGCAAAATATCATTCGTCCATTAATCAAAGCAACTAAAGCTGGTTTAGATATCGATATCAACGAATTAGAAGCCCATTATTTAGCTGGTGGGGACATCAATCAAGTGATTGACGCTTTAATTGCCGCACAACGTGCAAACATTGACTTAGTTTTCAAACAAGCTGCTGCAATTGACTTAGCAGGAAGAAATGTTTTTGAAGCTGTTCAAGTCAGTGTTAATCCTAAAGTAATTGAAACACCTGTCATTGCTGCAATGGCAATGAACGGCATCGAAGTTAAAGCTCGTGCTAAAGTAACTGTTCGTGCAAATATCGAACGCTTAGTCGGTGGAGCTGGTGAAGAAACCATTATTGCTCGTGTTGGTGAAGGAATTGTAACAACCGTTGGTAGTGCAGCAAGACATACGGATGTACTAGAAAATCCGGATTCTATCTCAAAAACTGTTTTAAGAAAAGGGTTAGATTCTGGTACGGCTTTTGAAATTCTTTCCATTGATATCGCAGATATTGATGTTGGTCGTAATATTGGCGCCAGCTTACAAATGGAACAAGCCCAAGCGGATAAAAATATCGCACAAGCTAAAGCAGAAGAAAGACGTTCTATGGCGATTGCACAAGAACAAGAAATGATTGCTGAAGTTCAAAAAATGCGCGCACGCGTAGTTGAAGCTGAAGCTGAAGTACCTTTAGCATTAGCCGAAGCTCTAAAATCAGGAAACTTGGGTGCAATGGATTATTACAATATGAATAATGTTAATGCCGATACTAAAATGAGAAATTCTATTTCAGATTCTACTGAGAGAGAAAGTGATAGATAATGAATACTTTAATAGCCCTTGTCGTTTTATTTCTTATAGGGACTACATTCTTTTCTATTATCGCTACTATTTACCGCTTTTTCATTACGTCTATCGGAGGCAACTCTTCTCCATCACAAAGTAATCAAAGGCAAACTTATCAAAGAGAAGATTTAAAAAATAAGGATTCTCTTTCTTTAAAAGATGCTTTTCTAACAAATAATACCACTAGACAAAAATATGCAAGCAATGCTAATGGGGCTTCACAAAAACGAAACCAACAAGCACATTCAAAACAATTGTCTAGTCGTATGCAACAAGATGCAACTCGTAGAAGAGCCGAAAATCTACAACAAAACACCAAAAGAAAATCAGAACCCGTTCACTCTTCTACTGCTCCAAAATCAACTCTATTTAATGAAAATGATATTAAGAAAAGTAAAAGTCAGACGCTTTTTGATAAAGATGACCTAACTTCATTAACCCCAATTGATAAGGTAACTTCTACCAAAAAATCAAGTTATCAAACTGAGGTTAGAGCTAAAAATCTTCATTTTCAAAATGACTATGTAAAAGGAATTATCTACAAAGAAATTTTAGATAAACCTGTTAGTTTAAGAAACAATAAGTAAAGCAATAAATAAACCAATAAGGAAGTTCTTAGAGAACTTCCTTATTGGTTTATTTTATTTATTAGACCCTAACTTCTTCTTTCTCTTCATCATATTCTAAAGCTTTTGTTCCTTGGTCTCCGGAACTGACTCGAACGACATTTTCAACATTGTAGACAAAAATTTTCCCATCTCCAACAGTACCCGTATATAGCGCTTTTCGAGCTGTTTCTATAACCAAAGAAACTGGAATACTGCTAACCACTACTTCTAATCTTATCTTAGGAAGCAAATCTGCTTCGATTTCAACTCCTCTATAATAAGCTGTTTGGCCTTTTTGAAGGCCATATCCTTGTACTTTTGTTACTGTCATACCTGTGATACCAACACCATTTAAAGATTTTTTCAAATTTTCAAATTTAGACTCATTTGTTATAATGTCCACTTTCATTAAACGAGTCTCTTCCTTTTCACCAGATGTAAAAGGTTGCTTTACCTGTTGATGAATGTCAACTGTTTCACGACTCTCTTCCTCATCGATAGCAAGAGGTCCTACACCTGAAAAGGCTAATTCAAGTTCTGGACTTTCAAATTTTAATCCTTCGAATAGAGGTTTTTGGCCAAACGGAACCGTTACAAAGTCACCATAGCTTGATTCTAATCCGTGTTCTGAAATATCCATCCCTGCAATTTCTTCTTCTTCTGTTACTCGTAACCCAATTGTCTTATCAACAAGTTTAAACGTAATGAACATAGTAATCGTTACCCATGCTACGACGGCAATAACTCCTAATAATTGAACACCTAAGAGGCTAACACCTCCGCCATAAAGTAGACCATCGTCAGTCGCAAAAACGCCTACTAAAATCGTTCCTAAAGCACCCGAAATTCCATGTACTCCAAAAGCACCAACTGGATCATCAATTTTAGCCTTTTTTTCGACAAATTCTATTCCATAGACTAACGCAATAGAAGAAATTGCTCCTATTGCTACAGCTCCAAATGGTGAAACTATTGCACATCCAGCTGTAATCCCTACTAAACCAGCTAGCGAACCATTTAGCGTCATAGAAATATCTGGTTTTCCGTATTTTGTCCATGTAATCACCATAGCAACTAAGGTAGCCGTTACTGCAGATAAATTTGTATTTAAAAAGATCGTCCCAATAAGAGCTAATGTTTCGTCACCCGTGGCAGAGACCGTTGAAGCACCGTTAAATCCAAACCAAGCAAACCAAAGAATGAAAACGCCTAAGGCTCCTAATGTTAGACTATGTCCTGGAATAGCTTTTGCTTTTCCATCATTGTCGTATTTTCCAATTCTAGCCCCAACAAGTTTTGCTCCGATTAGAGCTGTTACTCCACCAACCATATGAACAGCTGTCGAACCAGCAAAATCGACAAATCCTAATTGTGCTAACCATCCTCCACCCCAAATCCAATGTCCTGAAATAGGATAAACAACTGTAGAAATAACCAACGTGTAAACTAGGTATGCACTAAATTTTGTTCTTTCTGCCATTGAGCCAGAAACAATCGTTGCGGCAGTTGCAGCAAAGACCGTTTGAAACATTAAAAATACATATCCAGGTATAGTGGTGTCATAATTGCCTTGTACAAATAAATCCGGTGTTCCAAATAACCCAGCTATACTGGGACCAAACATTACTCCAAAACCAATAATCCAGTACATTAAAGATCCTAATACAAAATCCATCAAATTTTTCATGATAATATTACCAGCATTTTTTGCTCTAGTAAATCCCGTTTCAACCATTGCAAAACCTGCTTGCATAAAAAACACTAAAACTGTTCCAATAAGAACCCATAACGTATCCACAGATGAAAACATATTCTTACCTCCTTTTTTATATGTTATAAAATCTAACACTAAAGAAAGGTTTAAACAAGCTTTTTAAGTTTAAATGAAAAATTAACCTAAAAAAGCTTTCAATCCATGTCATATAACATAACATGGTTTGAAAGCTTTTTATTTTTTATTCTTCATTTAATTTATAATTGTATAAAGCACCAATGATATTTCCATTGTTTCCAAACTTACTTTTCATTATTTCAGGTACAATAAATACGCCCTCACCTAACTCCTCTTCATACACTTTCCTTACGTTTTCTTTTATCAGTTGAATCAATAATGGATTTCCACTGATCCCACCGCTGATAATAATTCTTTCTGGATCTAAAATAGTTTGTAAGTTGAACAATTGAATAGCTAACGTATAGCAGTAATCATTCAAACAAGATGCAGCTTTTTTATTTCCAGCTTTAATTAGTTCAAACATCTTAAAACCATCCATAGATTCTAATGGTAGGTTGCATTGCGAAGCTATTTTTTTAAACAAGTGACTTATTCCATTTTGATACCCAAACATATAGGATGCATCTTTGCTTCTCGCCGTATTCGTTTTAATAAATGAAAATTCTCCAGCAGAATAGTGCTGTCCTTTCAACACGGCACCGTTTACTACTATTCCTCCACCGATACCCGTTCCAAGATTCAGCATGATTCCGTGTTGAATCCCTTTTAAATTCCCTTTCCACAATTCTCCAAGGGTTGCTGCTTTGCCATCATTTTCTACATGAATCGTCGTTGGACATCTCATTTCCAATATCTCAATCATATTCATTTTCTTAATGTAATTTAATGATCCGCCATGAACAGCGTATCCAGTTTTGGAATGAATAATTCCCGGCATACTAATGGCCATACCTTCAATTTGATGAGCATATTCATCATAAATATCTCCCATCATATCTAGGAAATGCGTTAACGATTTCATAGGTGTTTTTCTAGTCTTAATTTCCCCTAATTCACCTTGATCATTAATCAATCCATAATTCGTTTCTGTTCCTCCAATATCAATACCTAGATAATACACTATTTTCGCCTCCTTCATCATTTCCACTCTACTTTTCTTGCCTTTAGTTTACCACTATCTGTTAGTGAATAGAACGGTTACACGCTATCCATTTTTTTACTTTTATCTCAGTTATTCTCAAAATGAATGCCGTTGTTTATTTCAGCTTACAATTGTTATGTAATACTATTCTAGCTTTTTGTTACACAACTAACATCCTATCTGCTCATTATCTATGCTATACTTTTTAAGTATGAAAATGTAAGACGATTTATGGGGGTAAACTATTGAAAAAGAGAGTATTAGCAGGAATTATGGCTTCGATGATGTTCGCTAGTCCATTTCTACCAACTGTTGTTCAAGCAGATACATTGGAAGAAATGGAACAGAAAAAAAACGAACTTGAATCACAATCATCAGAGCTTAATAATAGAATTCAAGAGCAAGACGAAACTTTAAACGACTTAGAAACAGAAAAAGGTCATTTAGAATCAGACATCACTACACTGCAAGTTCAAATAGACGAAACGGTAATGAAATTACATGATCAAGAACAAAAATTAGAAGAGTCTAAAGCAAAAGTTGAACAATTAAAAAATGAAATTGAAGCTTTAAAAGAATTAATTGCTCAACGGACAGGCAAACTTGAAAACCAAGCACGTTCTGTACAAACGGACGGCAGTGCTTCTAATTTAATAGGCCTTATTGTAACTGCTGAAAGTTTTTCAGACTTAGTAGGCCGCATAGGTATTGTTAATCAACTTGTTACTGCTAATAAAACTATTGTAACTGAACAAGAAACGGACCAAACAGCACTAGAAGCAAATGAAGCAGAAGCTGAAGATGAAAAAGTTGCGATTGAAGAAACTAAAAATGCGATTGAATTATCAAAAAACAACCTAGTTGCTCAAAAAGCTGAAATGGATGATAAAATCGTCCAAGTTGCTATTCAATACGATATGACAGAAGATGAAAAAAATACATTTGTTAAAGAACAGCAAGTAATCGCTACTCAAACAAGTACGTTATCTGAAGAAATGCAAAAAGAACGTCAACGTATTATTGAGGAAGAACAAGCAAGACAGTTAGCCATTCAACAGGCTGCTGAAGAAGAAGCTAAAAAAGCTGCTGAAGAAGAAGAAGCTAGATTAACTGCCGTTGCGGCTCAAGAAAAAGCTGAGCAAGAAGAAGCTTCTAAAAAAGTTGTCGAACAAAAAACAACAATTGCCAGCTCTTCTCCTAATAAATCAACAAGTGCTAATAAATCGAGCAGTTCATCAAACAGTTCTAGTAATTCAAAAGCTTCAAGTAACTCAAAAGCTTCAAGTAACTCAAAAGCTTCAAGTAACTCAAGTTCGTCAAAAAAACCGGCTATTACACCCAAACCACAACCAAAACCAGAAATACAACCAGAATCAAAACCATCATCTAATTCAGGTTTTATTCATCCTAGTGGCGGATATTCAACTTCACCTTATGGTTACCGTATACATCCAATTACGGGCGAGCATAAATTACATGGAGGAATTGACTTTGGCGGTGGCGGAGCAATCGTAGCCTCTCAAAGTGGTACAGTTGTCATTGCAGGATATCATTCATCATGGGGTTACTATGTAAAAATCGACCATGGAAATGGTATGCTAACTCTTTATGCTCATATGGTTGCAGGAAGTTTGCTGGTTTCTCCCGGACAACAAGTCTCTCAAGGCCAACAAATTGGAACAATGGGAACAACTGGATCTTCTACCGGGGTACATTTGCATTTTGAAATGTACAAAAATGGCTCTCGTGTTAACCCTGCTTCTTATTTATAAATAGAAAAGTTAAAACAAAAGACAGAAAGTTCAACTTTACACTGAACTTTCTGTCTTTTTGACACTTCGTTAAATAGTGTTGATAGAAGAAAATAAAATTTCTTCTGGAATAGACGGGATTTGCTTGTGGAGAGCCATGGAATCGTCTGAAGTCTGTAGTCTTCAGAGCTTTCAAGCCTTAAACAAAGCGTAATCGCCAACGCGCCAACGCTTTGTAATTCGCATTGAATTCAATGCATGGCTACAAGCAAACCCTATTCCTCCAGAATTTTTGTGTCATTAATTTAACTAAGCTATCAACACTAAAAGTATAGAGCCTTCTTTTTTACTTCCAATCACCATTGGAGTAATACTTGTTAAGAAACTTTTTTAATAAAGGAAATAAAATTGGTGCTAGAATCAAATAAAATCCACTATTTCCTACTGCGTGCATGGTATCAAAAGGAATACCCGAAGCATAATAAATCCAAAAATTTTGAATGCCAAAAAAGGGAGCTTGGACTAGTGAAATAACGAATCCGTATAAATAACCTGTAAATCCCGCATAGAAAACCATCAAGACAAAAGGAATTTTTTTTAATATCGGTTTGATCACTAGTCCAGTAACCAAGACCACTACAAAGAATGATAAAATTTGAGCAATTGTCCAAACACCCATTCCAAGCGTCATATTGGATAAAAGAATCGACAATACCGCTACAATTAGGGCATCACTTATTCCTAATGTTAACGTTAAAATAATTAAGATAACCGTTACTGGCTGGACATTCGGCAAGAACTGGAGCAACTGACGACTAACTTGGCAAAGTGCCGTGAGAAAGGCAAGTAAGGTTATTCTTTGAATGGATAGTTTTCCAGCACTTTTATTGTGAAGCATTTAGAAACCACTTCACTTGATCTCCATCTTGTAACTCGTATTCGGCAGCTCCTACAGTTGGATTTGTATTGTTTACTTCGTACATCCAGTACTTCCCTGCTTTTTCGTCTTGTTTCATTCCTTCAATAGACGTAATAAAACCGCCTTCTTCAACTACTTCATATTCTTTTTTAAGGGCTTCTAAGACCGTAGTGCCCTCGGATACTTCTAATTTTTTTGTGGCAGTGTCAACTTCTTTTTCGTCTTCTTCTAATACAATATCAATAGAAAGTGTTTCATTTACCTGACTTTCTACTAAAGAAGTGCTTTTTGCAGCAGAAGAGTCTGATTCTTGTCTAGCCGTTTCTCCACAGGCTACTAAACTAAGGGCTGTTACCCCTATAAGTGCTAATTTAATTAGTTTCATCTTATTTATTCCTCCAATTATCGAATAACGTTACTCACTTTTTTTTAATTTAAATCCTCTTTTTTTAATTCAGGGTGGAAAACTTTTCCTCCTCTTTCATATAAAATTTCTTTTACGTTGTAGCGGTTATTGACCGCTCTAGCAACAGCGAAAAAATAATCAGATAATCGATTCATATAAACTGCTACATATTGATTCACCGTTTCTCCAAACCCTAGACTAACGATAGATCTTTCTGTTCTTCTAACAACTGTTCGTGCCATATGTAAAAGACTAGCTGTCGGATGTCCACCTGGTAACACAAATGATAAAATCTCAGGAGCTTTATCGGCATAACCATCAATACTCATTTCTAAGTTTTGCACCATTTCTTTTGTTACTTTATAGGTTCCTTTCCCATGGGGAGTAGCTAAGTCTGTTCCGCAATCAAATAGATTCTGCTGGATTTCAATAAGTTCTCCTTTTAACGATGAATCTCTTTCTTCTAATTGGCTCACAATATATCCGATCAATGAATTCAGTTCATCCATTGTTCCATAGGCATCCACCCGATTTGCGTCTTTTCTTACCTTCTCGCCGCCAATTAAACTTGTATACCCTTTATCGCCCGTCTTTGTATAAAGTTGCACAAAAATCCCCCTCCCATTTAGTTGCATCTGTTTAAAACCACTATATATCAGATGGATTTATTTTTCAACCACAACATGTAGTGGTAACAAAAAAAGATTGAGTTTAATAACTCAATCTTTTTTACTATTCATCTGATGGATTTATGCATAATTCACTTATAACGGTGTTCCAAAAATTTGAACAATGTAAAGATTGGTGCCATCATAATGAACCCCAATTCCCACTTCCTCAAAATCCTTCTTTATCATATTTTCATAATGTCCTGAACTATCTTTTAATCCTTTAAACAACCATTCAGCCATTTCTTTTTCCGCTAGATAATAAGTTCCCATTGCTAAATTTTCTCCTGCTAATCGGTAAGAATAGTTAACTTCCGGCTCTTCTAATACGGTAAAAGTAGCTTTTCCATCTGGTCGTGTATGAGAAAACGATTCTTCTGTTTCATTTGCTCGTATATTAGCTGCTTTTTTTAATTGATCATTTGAAGTTACTGGTGCGACACCCACTTCACTTCTTAAATCATTTAATAACTCTAACATCCGGTTCTCCACAACTGCAACGTCAATTTCATTGGTTTCTGTTAAATCATTCGTGCTTGTTGAATTCGCACTCGTTGCTTGTTCTTGTTCACTAGTATCTGGCGACTCTTCTACAAGTACTAATGAATCATCTTTCAATTTATTCTCCATTAGAGAGATAGTCTCACCAATTTTTGTACCTTCTAAAATAGTCGAACTGCCAAGCCAGTAGCCAAAACCAATCAATACGATTAATAGTAAACTATATGAGAAAAATTTCCTCATTCCATCAAACCTTTCTTTTTGTACTCATTCACTTACAGCATGTAGTATACCAAAAATGATTGAGTACAGACATACGTTAAAAATAAAACGATTGTTATGTTCTCACATTTAAACTTGTTCATTTTACCAACCTTTAAATTTATTTAATTGCCTTTATTCTGTTGAAAGTTCTATCTTCACATAAAATTAATGGTATACTTTTGTGTGAAAATAGTTACAACAATTCATTTATTAAAGGGGGCTGCTCATTTGAAAAGTTACCAAACACTTTTATTTGATGTAGATGATACACTGCTTGATTTCAAAGCAGCTGAAAATTATGCTTTACAAAAATTGTTTAGCGAACACAATGTTGTCTTAACAGATGATATTAAACAATTTTATCAAGAAATGAACCAAAAGTTATGGTCTTCTTTTGAAAAAGGAGAGCTTGAACGGGAAGAATTATTGCATACTCGTTTTTCAATTTTGTTTAAAAAAATTGGGTTAACTTTAGATGGCGTTCATCTAGATAACTTATATAGAGAATATCTAGAAGAAAGTGCGGTGCTGATTGATGGCGCGACATCTTTACTTCAAAAACTAGCCAAACAGTATGACCTTTATGTGGTTACGAATGGTGTTGCACGTACACAGTTTATCCGTCTAAACAACTCAAATCTGAGCACTTATTTTAAAGATATTTTTGTTTCTGAAGAAATTGGCTATCAAAAACCGATGAAAGAATTTTTTAATCACGTTTTCGAAAAAATCCCTCATTGTTCTGCGGATAAGACATTAATCATTGGAGATTCTTTAACTTCTGATATTCAAGGTGGAATCAATGCCGGGATCGATACATGTTGGTTTAATCCTAAAGGACCTATAAATACAACACTTCTTCCAACTTATGAGATTAACCGACTACAAACATTAGAAAATTTACTTTTAACACCTAATTCTCCAGTGGAAACACCTAATTCTCCAGTGGAAACACCTAATTCTCCAGTGGAAACACCTAATACACATTCTGTATTAACTTTTTAAAGCTCTCTACTTTTTAGTGTTGTTAGCTTAGATAAATTGGTTACAAGATATTTCTGGAGGAATAGGGTTTGCTTGTAGCTTGCATTGGATTCAATGCGAATGATAAAGCGTTAATGCTTTAGCAGTTACGCTTTATTTGAGGCTTGAAAGCTCTGAAGACTACAGGTTTCAGACGTTCCCATGGCTCTCCACAAGCAAACCCGTCTATTCCAGAAGAATTTTTATTTTCTTCTCTCAACATTATTTCCTAGGTGTAGTCAAGTAATAAAAAAGATTAAAGACCATTCTCTTATTTCGAGAGTGATCTTTAATCTTTTTTCTATTTATGGTGTATATTTAACAATCAATTGTCTTGCTGCTTTTACTTCGTCTAACCGTTTTACAAAAGTTGTATGCGGTGCTGTTAACACTAACTCTGGTGTTTCTTCAATTTCTTTAGCAATTTGAATCAGTGCCTCTGCAAATGTATCTAACGTCTCTTTTGTTTCCGTTTCTGTTGGTTCAATCATTAATGCTTCTTCCACAATTAAAGGGAAATAAACCGTTGGAGCGTAATAACCAAAATCAAGAATCCGTTTTGCAATACTAGTCGTTGGAACCCCAAGTTTTTTCTGTCTTGATCCGGATAAAACAAATTCATGTTTGCTGTATTGAGTATAAGGTGTATCGTAATAAGGTTCTAATTTCTTACGTAAATAATTGGCATGCAATACGGCACTTTCGGATACTTGTCTTAATCCTTCTGGCCCCATTGTACGTATATACGTATATGCACGAACATTAACCCCAAAATTTCCATAATAGCCTTTTACTCGACCAATAGAATCAGGATAGTTCGTATTTAAGACATACTGACCTTCTTGTTTTTCAATTCGTGGAATCGGTAAATATTGAATTAAAAATTCTTTGACCCCTACTGGACCAGAACCCGGACCTCCTCCTCCATGTGGAGTACTAAAGGATTTATGTAGATTCAAATGAACGATATCAAAACCCATCATTCCTGGAGTTGTCTGACCTAAAATAGCATTCAAATTTGCCCCATCATAATAAACAAGTCCACCGGCTTGATGAACAATTTCAGCCATCTCTATAATGTCTTTCTCAAAAATACCTAATGTATTCGGATTGGTCAACATCAGCCCGGCAGTATCATTGCCAACTTGTTTCTTTAGTTCGACTAAATCCACTGTTCCATTCGTATTAGACGGGATTTCTACAACATCAAAACCGGCAGCATGAGCACTAGCAGGATTGGTTCCATGAGCAGAATCTGGAACTAAAATCTTCGTTCTAATTGCCCTATCACCATTTTTAATGTGATAGCCCTTCATCATCATTAAACCCGTCCATTCCCCTTGAGCACCAGCAGCTGGTTGCAAAGTAATGGCATCCATACCGGATATAACTTGCAGGTCTTCTTGTAACTCATACAGCAATTGAAAAGCTCCTTGAACTGTTTCAATCGGTTGAAACGGGTGAATTGCTGCGAATCCGTCATAACGAGCGACATCTTCATTAATTTTTGGATTGTATTTCATCGTACATGAACCCAGTGGGTAAAAGCCATTATCCACACCAAAGTTTTTTGTTGATAAAGAAGTATAATGCCTCATCAATTGAGGTTCTGACACTTCTGGCAAGTCAGCTGGCTCTTGGCGAACCAAGTGTTCTGGAAACTTAGCTATCAAATCAACTGAAGGAACATCACTTTCGGGAAGGCTAAAAGCAGTACGTCCGGTTTGGCTTATTTCAAAAATCAGTTCATTGTATTCCATCATTTAGTCATGCCCTCCAGTGCTTCAATAAATTGATCGATTTCTTCTTTTGTACGTTGCTCCGTAACAGCTATTAAAACTTCATTCTCCCATCCATAATCAGGCTCTAAATCATATCCTCCAATAAATCCTCTTTGAAGCAACTCTTGATTGATTGCTCCGACTGGTTTATTCAGCTGAAGAATAAATTCATTGAAAAAAGCTGCTTTATTTTTTATTGAGAAACCTTTACTCTCCAATTGTTTCGCCATGTAAGCTGCTTTTTCAATATTGAGTTGAGCCATCTTCTGTAAGCCTTCTTTACCTAAAGCAGACATAAAAACAGATGACGCTAAAGCATTTAACGCTTGGTTTGAACTCATATAGGAAGTCGCTTTTTCTCGGCGAATATGTTGTTCACGGGCTTGAAGAGTTAAAACAAAGCCGCGTTTCCCTTCAGTATCCGTAGTTTGACCAACGATACGTCCAGGAATCTTACGCATATGTTTCTTCTTAACTGCAAAATAACCGCAGTGGGGTCCGCCAAAGTTCATGGCTAATCCCATGGGTTGCATGTCCCCCACAACAATATCCGCTCCTAACTTACCAGGTGATTCTAATAAGGCAAGAGCTAAAGGATTTGCCATAACAATAAGCAAAGCTTTTTTGGATGCTGCCAGTTCTTTAATTGCCGCTAAATCCTCAACTGAACCAAAGAAATTAGGGTATTGGACAACAACTGCTGCTGTTTCATGATCTAATTGTTCTGCTAATAAAGATAAATTAGTACTGTCGTTAAGTAAATCAATCTCTTCAACTTGGTATTCTTGCCCCTTTGCAACAGTTTGCAAAACTTCTCTTCCTTGTGGATGAACAGCTTTAGAGATAAGAATTTTAGAACGCTTCGTGGCTCCAATAGCTAAAGTAGCCGCTTCACCAAGTGAAGTGAATCCATCATACAGTGAAGAATTGGCTGCATCCATACCGGTCAATTCGCACACCATTGATTGAAATTCAAATAAAGCTTGCAGTTCTCCCTGGCTAGCTTCTGCTTGATAAGGTGTATAGGCCGTATAAAATTCAGAACGAGAAATCACATGGTCTACTACACTTGGAATGTAATGGTCATATGTTCCTGCTCCTAAAAAGAGGCTGTATTCATGTGCAGTAGCATTTTTAGCTGCTAATTTCCTCATTTTTTTTGTTAGTTCCGATTCATGAAGAGCGGATGGAATGGCTAAATTTTCGTTTAAGGTAAGGTGTGTTGGAATATCTGAAAATAATTCTTCAACTGACCCAATCTCTAAAAAGTCTAACATCTCTTTTTGGTCTTGCGCAGTATCAGGCAGGTATCTAAATTCATTCAAGCGCTTATGCCTCCTCTTCAATTGCCAGTTCTGCAACATAGGCATGGTAATTTTCTTCGTTTAATAATCCTTCTAATTCAACAGGATTTTCTAATTGAATTTCAGCAAACCAACCGCCTTCAAAAGGAGAAGCATTTACTAATTCTGGAGCATCTTCCAATTCTTCATTAACAGCTAGAATAATCCCTGTAACCGGCGCAAAAATTTCTGAAGCCGATTTAATGGATTCTACCGTACCCATTTCACTACCAACAGAAACTTCAGCATCCACTTCTGGTACTTCCACATAGACAACGTCTCCAAGTTGTTTCACCGCATAATCTGTAATCCCAACACGTACTACATCTTCCCCTAATGGTAATATCCATTCATGTTCCTTGCTGTATAATCTATCCTCTGTCATAATTAAAACACTCCTTTTTTCTTCTTTTTTAGTTGGTTTCTCTTTTATAAAACGGTAGTTGCACAATTTCAGCATCCACCAATTTATTTCGGATTTCAATTTTCACCTTTGTCCCAACTTCATTGCCGTTTGTAGACAATAAAGCTAATGCAATACTATTGCCGAGTGTTGGAGATTTTGTTCCTGAAGTGATTACTCCAATTTCCGAACCAGCTTCATTAAACACTTTGTATCCATGGCGAGCAATGCCTTTTCCTATGAGTTCCAGACCTTTTATTTTTTTGTCTAATTTATTGTTTAGTTGCGCTGTTAAAGCAGTCTTACCAATAAAATCAGCTTCTTTTTTAGTCTTAACAACAAAGCCAATTCCTCCTTGAAGTGGGGAAATCTCATCTGTTAATTCATTGCCATATAAAGATAAACTTGCTTCTAAACGCAAAGTATCACGAGCACCTAATCCGCAAGGCTGTAAGCCTTCTTTTATACCAGCTCCTACTATAAGGTGCCATAATTTTTCAGTTTCACCGGCTTCCAAATAAAGTTCAAAGCCATCTTCACCAGTGTACCCCGTGCGAGAAACCAGAACTGACGCAATATCTTTTAAAGCGACATGCTGGAAAAAATGGAACGGTTTAAGTTTACTTAAATCATCATCTGTTAGTTTTTGTAAAATTTGTTCAGCATATGGACCTTGAAGTGCGATCAACCCAATATCCTCAGACCTATTTTCCAAGATAACATCTTCAACCATTTCTTTTTTCATCCATTGAAAGACTTTTTCTGTGTTCGCAGCATTAGGCGTTACTAAGTAACTTGATTTATCTAATTTAAAAATAATCAAATCATCAATTGTACCACCATTCTCATAAACCATGGCGTTATACTGCGCTTGACCCACTGTAATTTTTGAAACATCATTCGTTAATAAACGGTTGAGAAATCCTTCGGAACCTGTCCCTTTTACGATAAACTCTCCCATATGTGAAACATCGAATAACCCTGCTTTTTTGCGTACACTTTCGTGTTCATTTGTTATACTGGAAAATTGAATAGGTAAAGCCCAACCTCCAAAATCCACTAACTTGATATCATTTTCTTTATAATATTTGAATAAAGGTGTTCTTTTTAACTCTTTTTCCATTTTATCCCCCTCATTCTATTCTGTTAAACTTCATTATTTTGTTGTTTCTTTTCAACAAATCCACTAAATTTAATTTACCATTTTAACGAACGATTTCATAGTATATAATCATTTTTGTTAAGATTTTCTTATTTAATTATTTCACTGTAGGCAAAATTATTGCTTTTTAAGAACATTTCACTTAAACTTTTGATTGAAAACGTTTACGGTTTTTGATATAGTATACTACTATTCAATGGAATAGAGAAGGAGGGTTACACATGATTACGTTATATTCATCTGCTAGTTGTACCTCTTGTCGCAAAGCCCGATCATGGTTAGAAGATCATGACATTCCATTTACTGAAAAGAATGTATTCACTGAAAAAATAACAGATGAGGAATTGAAAGCTATTCTGCAACTAACGGAAAATGGAACAAATGAAATCATCTCGCAACGTTCTCAAGCTTTCAGAGAATTGAATATCAACATAGAAGAAATGCCTTTAGGAAGAGTGCTGAAACTTATTCAGCAACACCCGGGTATTATGCGCCGTCCTATTCTTGTCGATAATAAACGGTTACTCGTCGGTTATAACGAAGAAGACATCCGTTGCTTTTTGCCTAGGGAAATCAGAAAAATCGAACTATCAAAATTACACGATCAATTACCGGTCAATTTCTAATGTCAAAATCATATAGGTAAAAAAGGCTTCTGTTCGCTATTTAATCAAACAGAAACCTTTTTTGTCTTACATATCAAATAGAGTATTAAAAATCTCTGACATAACTGGATGTGTCACGACTTGATCTCTCAAATAAGTGTAAGGGATATGATTGTCCATTGCCATCTTAACTTGATTGACCAGTTCATGCGCTTGATCTCCAAAAAGAGTCACACCTAAAATTTCATTTGTTTCCTTATTAACAACAGCTTTATACAATCCTCTAGTATCATTAATAACATCTGAGCGAGTTGTTCCACTAACGGGAGCCATGTTGGTTAGCACTTGATACCCTTCATCTTTTGCTTCTGTTTCGGTTAAGCCAACTCGAGCAAATGAAGGTTCCATAAAAATGGAATAAGGAACATGTTGTCGCTCAGATCGTTTCCGGTCGCCTTTGTCTAATACATAATCAGCAATGAGTTTGGCATCATTAATCGTGATGTACGTAAACTGGTAGCCTCCTCTAACGTCTCCTAAAGCAAACACATGCTCTACGGCAGTTTCCAAATAGTCGTTCACTTCAATTCCGCCTTTTTCATCCATTACAATATCTGTATCATCCAGATTTAAATAAGCAGTATTAGGTTTGCGGCCGGTCGCTATTAAAACAGCATCGAATAAGAAAGAGTCATCTTCTTCTGTTTCGATTTTAACTTGTTCGTTTTCATTTGAGAGTTTATTTACTCTTGCATTTAATTGGATATCAATTGCTTTGTCTGTAAGAACTTTTTGGACAGCTTCTGCTACTTCGCGTTCTTCTTTTGGCATGAATTGTTCGCCCGTTTCAAAAAGAGTTACTTTCGAACCAAACATTTCATAGATAGAAGCGAACTCTAATCCGATATTCCCTGCACCAATAATGCCTAAATTTTTAGGCACTTCAGGCAGTGTCTGAAGTTCAGTGCTATTGTAGATTCCTCTTGTTTCTTTTATCCCTTCAATTGGCGGATAATTACTTTCTGAACCCGTATCGATGAAAATATATTCAGCTTCAAGCTCTTCCTTTTTATCGCCTAAATCGACAGTTATAATATGATTCGATTTAAATGCCCCAGTTCCAGTATATAAATCGACCCGTTCATTTTTCTGCATACTTGTAAACTCTGTGTTTCTATTTCTTTTAGTCACGTCATTTTTTCGTTTTAATGCCGTAGCATAATCTTTTTGCTCTCTTGCATCGTGTTCTAAAATTTTGGTAGGGATACAACCGATATTTACACAAGAGCCACCATACATCCATTCATTTTTCTCAATCAATGCTACATTCCATTCATTTGCCGTTAACTTAGTTGCCAAGGTACGAGCACCTTGTCCAAATCCAATAATAATCGCATCATACTTTTTCAAAATAACACCGTTCCTTTCTAGTTAAGTTGTATTCGTTTTCCTACTACAAATCTAGTATAACAGTTTGATGCTGTAGGAAAGAATCATTGGCTTACAAATTAATTGTTGGTCCTCTAGACTTTTGGAATGTTCATTTAGATTACATTACTTCAACTAAACTACTACTTTGAGTTAGTCGAATTAGGATCCATTGCATCTACTCAAATAACATTTAGCATTATATTTAAAATTTCAGCCTCCTCACTACCTAATAGGAACTAATAATTTTTTTTATTTCACTTTATTTAATTGCCTTTTGTAAACAACCGTTATAAATGGTATCCTTAAAAAAAAAGGACTTAGAGGCAGGTTATTTTACTTATGACAAACAATCTTGATCTTTCTAATCGAATCAATCAAAATTATCCCTTACTATCAAAAAAAGAAAAACATGTAGCCGCATTTATACTAGAAAATAAAAATGACGTGGAGTCTTGGAATATTAAAGACCTTTCACGTTTAACAGAGACTTCCAATGCTACCATTTCTCGTTTTTGCGCAAAATTACATTATCGAAATTTTAGTGAATTTAAAACATTTGTATCGCAAGAATTAGGTGAGAACCCAATGCCCTTACAAGTACCTGTTAAAATTGCCAGCTATTACACACAATTGATCAATTCCGCATCTCAATTGATTGAAACGCAACAAATCACTGATTTTGTGGAGGCGATTCATCTTTCCAATAAGATTCTAATTTGTGGAGTGGGAAATTCAGGATTGAGTGCTATGGAATTGAAGTACCGCTTAGTTAGAATGGGCTTGATTGTTGATGTCGTAACCGATCCCCATATGATGTTAATGGACGCCGTCTTGTTAAAAAAATATGATTTGATGATTGCCATTTCGAATTATGGACAAACACAAGCTGTCATTGATGCCTGCACGATAGCAAAAAAAGAGCATGCTACCGTTTTTGTCATTACCAATCAAAATCACACACCTTTAACAAACATTGCCGATCAAGTGCTATTTGCTTCTGGTCGAACATCTATTCCAGATGATCAGTTTATTAATAGCCAATTGCCGATTCATTTTATTTTAGATGTATTGTGCTATGTCTTGTTAGAAAATAAATCTTATAAAAATAACCGCAAAAAAACGATATTTGCTTTAGACTTACATTAACTCAAAAAAGCTAGTAAGAAAATGGGACAATCCCACTATCTTACTAGCTTTTCGCTTTACTTTACTTTACTTCTTTCATTTTCCCAACAAATTCAGCCGTAATCAACTGAGGACGAGTGATTGCACTTCCTACTACGATAGAATGAACACCAAGCTCTTTACATCTCTTTGCTTTCTCAGGTGTGTCTATGTGGCCTTCAGCAATGACAGGAACTTTCACGGATGCTAAAATAATTTTTAAACGTTCAAAATCATTATCCGCAATATTGTCACCTTGTGATTCTTTCGTATAGCCCATTAAGGTAGTAGAGACACAATCAAAGCCTAATCGTTCTGCTTCAATCGCTTCATCAATAGTTGCTGTATCAGCCATTAATAAAATTGACGGATATTTCGCATGAATAGCTTGAACAAATGATTCTAGTGTTTCGCCATTTGGTCTAACACGACTTGTAGCATCTAATGCTATCATATCGCATTTAGATTCAGCTAATTCATCGATTTCTTTCATCGTTGCCGTAATAAAAACTTCTGAATCGTCATAATCTCTTTTTACAATTCCGATAACTGGCAACTCAGTATTTTTCTTAATTTCAATAATATCTTCTTTTGAATTTGAACGAATTCCTTTTGCTCCGCCTTCTTCAGCAGCGACTGCCATTCTTCCCATAATATATGAGCTATGCAATGGTTCATGGTCTAATGCTTGGCAAGAAACAATTAATTCTGATTTTACTTTATCTAACATATTCATTTTATTCGTCTCCTAACATTTCTTCGATTTCATTTTTTATAACTGATACTTGTGGACCATAGACGACCTGAATTCCATTTCCTCTTTTGATCAGTCCTTGGCTTCCAGTTTCTTTTAATAGTTCTTCATTAACTAACGTCTCGTCTTTAACTGTAACACGTAATCTTGTTGCACAGTTGTCAACATTCACTAAGTTTTCTTCGCCACCCAGACCATTAATAATATCTAGTGCACGACCTTCTACTTTAGTTTTGTTGCCAGCCACTTCTACTTTATCTGTTCTACCAGGTGTTTGGAAGTTGAATTTTTTAATTAGGAATGTAAATGTAAAGTAATATAAGAAGAACCAAACTACTCCAATAACTACAACCATGATCCAGTTTGTTCGTTCATTTCCTTGCAAGACTCCGAATAAGATAAAGTCAATAAATCCACCTGAGAAAGTTTGTCCAATTGTGATTTCAAAGATATGCGCTAACATGAATGCAAGACCGTCGAATACAGCATGCACAACATATAATGCAGGTGCTATAAATAAAAATGAAAATTCAAGCGGTTCTGTGATTCCTGTTAAAAAAGATGTTAAAGCAGCTGACAACATCAACCCTCCAACTACTTTTTTATTTTCTGGTTTTGCTGTTCTATAGATGGCAAATGCAGCACCAACTAAACCAAACATCATCGTGATAAAACGTCCTGACATAAAACGTGCTGTTCCGCTAAAGAATTCTTGTGTTGCTGGATCAGCTAATTGTGCAAAGAAAATATTTTGTGTTCCTTGAACAAGTTCTCCACCAATTTCCATTGTTCCTCCCACAGCTGTTTGCCAAAAAGGAAGATAAAAAATATGATGCAATCCAACAGGTCCAAGCATACGCAGGATAAATCCGTACAAGAATGTGCCTAAGTAACCAGTAGCATTAACCACATCTCCTACATTTGTAATCAGCCCTTGGAATACAGGCCAGATAAAGTACATAATAGTTCCTAAAATAATTGCTGAGAATGACGTAATGATTGGAACAAAACGTGAACCACCAAAGAATCCAAGATAAGTGGGTAATTCAATTTTGTTAAAGCGATTGTGTAAATAACTTGCTAAAATCCCAACAATAATCCCACCAAATACTCCTGTTTCAAGTGTTTGAATACCTAATGTACTTCCTTGACCAACAGCAGCAAGATTATCTACAGCTAATAATCCAGTAATAGTCAAAATAGCATTTATTGTTGAGTGCATGACCAAGTAGCCAATCAACGCTGCTAATGCTGCTGTTCCTTTGTCTGATTTTGCTAAACCGATGGCTACTCCTATCGCAAATATAACCGGTAAATTACTAAAAACAATATTTCCAGCACTACTCATAATAGTAAAGATAGCTTGTAACCAAGCTACATCTAGAACGGGATAAGCATTAACTGTATTGGGATTAGATAATGATCCTCCAATTCCTAAAAGTAATCCTGCAGCAGGTAAAATTGCGATTGGCAGCATAAAGGATTTTCCAAATTGTTGTGCTTTCTCAAAAAACGTTTTCATTTTCTCATTCTCCTCTTCTCTTTTTGAACTACAGTTAGTTTATACTATGAAAACATTTCCGTCAACTACATTTTAAAGAAAACATTTCCACTAAGATAAAAAAACCTATCTATCAAAGTTACTAATAAAAAAAGATTGAGCCCTATGAAATTTTTCATCAGTGCTCAACCTTTTATTTATTTACTTCTTATCAGATTGTTGCTCTTTTTCTTCATATTCTTGATCATTGTCTTTGCCATAATACTCTTCATTGTATTCTTGTTCTTCTTCTGGATCATTTTCTTCTTCTGGGTCATTTTCTTCTTTTGCTTCTTGTTCTTCTTTTTCTTTTGCTTCTTGCTCTTCTTTTTTGGCCAGTTTTTCATCGTCATAAATAAAGACATTATGGAAAATTTTTAAAATTGGTCGGGCGGTTAAAAAAAATCCGCCTACTAGATAAAGATAGGTTCCATAAATATCTGGAATGGGAGTTAATGTTGCTAAACTTCCAATTATATAAAAGATACCTGTTAAGATATCATTTGTTAATGATATTAGTGTGTAACGATTTTGAAAATACAACCGAAATCGTCCAGTCTTAATCTCGATATCTTCTTCTTTGTCAGGTATAACGTCATGTTCTTTACGTTCTATTTTCGGCATGTTGATTTACCCTCACTTTTTTCATGTTCGTATAATAAGTAGTATACAAAACTCCGTATCACCTTTCAAAAAAAACGAATCAGAAACCATTGTCATTAAAAAATGCCTACTGAATAATGAGAACTTGCACGTTTTTAATTCTAGTATTAGAATTGATAAGTTGAGAAATAAACTGCTTAAGAAGATTCTGGAGGAAATAAATATGAATACAAAGAAACAAACATCCCAATTGATAGTTTTTGCCTTACTCATTTTTTTAAGTGCTTGCGGATCAAACGAAAAATCTAATGAACAGAATGAATCGTCAGAGGCTGTCCTTGCTTCTGAACAAGTCATGCACTTAACTGTAGAGAGTGAATTAGCAACAACAGACAGTGTTCTAGTTGCTGAAAATATTACTTTTGCTGGCGTTAATCAGTTTATTGAGGGACTCTATCGATTAGATGAAAATAATGAGCCAATCCCTGCCTTAGCTGAAAGTGAAGAGATTTCAGAAGATGGATTAACCTATACCTTCCATTTAAGAGACGATGCTAAATGGTCAAATGGCGAACCCGTTACCGCACATGACTTTGTATTTTCGTGGCGTCGAAATGTTGACCCCACTTCTGGTGCAGCTTATGCGTACTTATTTGAAGATATAAAGAATGCTTCTGACATCATGACAGAACAACTTCCGCTTGAAGAACTTGGAGTTAAAGCTTTGGATGAGACAACTTTAGAGGTCACACTTGAAACCCCTATTGCTTACTTCCCTTCTCTTATGTCATTTGTGTCGTTTTTTCCACAAAATGAAGCATTTGTAAGAAATGCTGGTGATCAATATGGCACTAGTAGCGAAACAACTTTAACCAACGGTCCTTTCTTACTATCTGATTGGGATAGTGGATTGGATGAAAGCTGGAATTATGAAAAAAATCCAGCTTATTGGGATGCAGAAAATATTCATTTAACTAAAATTACGAATCAAGTAATCAAAGATGTGTCCACTGGCGTAAACTTATTTGAAAAAGGTGATGTTGATAATGCGTTATTGTCTGGTGAATACGCTAAACAATTTCAAAAAGATCCTAGTTACACAGTTGAGTACTTTTCAAGAACTAATTACCTAGAAGTCAATCAATCGGACAACCCCTATTTAAAAAATGAAACCTTCAGAAAAGCACTAGCACTAGCTATCAACCGTGAAGAACTGACTTCAGTCATCTTAAATAATGGTTCTTTACCCATCACTGGATTGGTTCCAGATCACTTTGTTAAAAATCCAGAATCAGGTACTGAATTTGCTGAAGAAGCCGGAGATTTTTATACTTATGACCTGCCCAAAGCACAAATGTTAGTAGAAGAAGCAAAAGCTGAGCTTGGAGTAGATACGATTGAATTAGAATTACTCGGGGATGATGATGAAACAAGCAAGCGAGTTATGGAGTATCTACAAGGAGAATTACAAAATAATTTAGAAGGTGTAAACATCACCCTCCTAAATGTTCCCTTCAGTGCTAGACTAGCTAAAGCTGCGGCAGGTGATTTTGATTTGATTTCATCTGGTTGGAGCGGATATGTTTCAGATCCAATGATCATGTTAGACGTATTGTATAGCACGTCTTCTTATAACAATGGAGGCTATTCAAACGCAGAAGTGGATCAATTAATTGATGATGCTAAAGGAATTCATGCAAATAAGGCTAATTTAAGATGGACTGACATGTTGAAAGCTCATCAAATTGCTTTAGATGATGTGGCACTTATTCCCTTATATCAAAAAGGTGAAGCCATGTTGCGAAATCCCAAAATCAAAAATATCAACATTAATTCAGTAGGCGCTAGATACAGCTATAAAGATGCGTATATTATCGACTAATTTACTAATTTAGTTTAATCCTCTATCTATAAAAAAAGTTCAACAGCATTATTTTTGCTGTTGAACTTTTTTTTATTTTGGTAAGTGATTCAAGAAGTTTTTAGAAGCAAACCCCTGAACTTCTTCTTCAGTAAATCTTTCAAGTAAAGCTTGTATAAAATTTTGAGTTTCTCCCGCATGCGACAATCCTTCAATATACGTACTGATGCCATCAAAATCTGACCCAAAACCAATATTATTAACGGCGCCTAATTCCACCAACCGTTCAACATGAGGAATCAAATCTGCTATTGTTACTAGATTGTTTTCTCCATCTTCAATCGTAAATGTTGGATTAAAAATAACATGAATCATGGCATCGCGTTCAACCATTGCTTTGATCTGATCATCATTTAAATTTCGCACATGACTACATAAAGATAACACATTCGAATGAGTAGCAATAGGATATTGCGCATGCTTCATGACATCCCAAAATCCTTGAACACTTAAATGAGAAACATCAGTGAAGACTTTTCGCTCATTCAAGCGTTTGACGATTTCAAAGCCAAATGTTGTTAATCCACCGCCTCTTGGTTCTCCAACTCCATCAGCTGCAAGATTAGCTGGATTCCAAGTCAATCCTACTGATAGTATTCCAGCATCCAACAAATACTCTAACTTATCCATATCATTGCCAATAGAAGATACACCCTCAAGAGTAAGAAATGATCCTATTTCATTCTCTTTCAACTCATGAATATCCGACCATTTTTTTATTTGTTTTACTTCAGGATGTTTACCAAGTACGTCATTTTGATAAAATGCAATTTGTTCTAAAACCGCTGCAAATTGCTGATCCGATGGCAAACTGGGTTCGATAAAAATAGCAAAAGCCTGTACTTTAACCTTTCCTTCTTTCAAACGTTTAAGATTGACTTCTAATTGATTTGAATCTTTAAAATCTAAGCTACCTTTGTTCACTTGCATCTTATAAAGAACATCACAATGCATATCAATACTATTCAAATGGACCCCTACTTTCTGCTTTTACGCACTCAACTTATATTTCCTCATCATACTTTAACCATAATAGAAGTGCAATACAAAAAAATGATTTTAAATAGCTAAACTGCTTATCTAAAATCATTCATATTGATTAATTTATTTTACGAATAGGTTCTTCTACAAAATAAAGAACTGCCCCTCCAATAACAAAGAGAACGATCAATGCGAATACCCCATTTAAAGAATTCCCCGTTACTTGAGAAATGATTCCAACTAAAAAAGGTCCGACAACTGCTGCAAATTTTCCGAAAATATTATAAAAACCAAAGAATTCATTTGCGTTTTCTTTAGGAATTAATTGACCAAATAAAGAACGGCTAATCGATTGAACTCCACCTTGTGCTGTTCCTACAAGAACGGCTAATATAATAAACGTTAATAAAGAATCTAGCGATAACGCAAAAATACAAATAAACGTATAGGTAACTATTCCTACATAAATCATTTTTTTATTGCCGAATCTACCTGCTAATACTCCATATAAAATAGAAAACGGGAATGCTACAAATTGACAGATTAGCATCACCACAATCAAATCATTGGCCATTAGTCCGACGTCCGCTCCGATAGCAGTTGCCATTTTAAAAATAGTTCCTACTCCATCAATATAGAAAAAATAAGCAATTAAAAATAAAAAAACGTTACGATACTGACGGATATTCCTAATCGTCTCCCACAATCTCAAAAAACTATTTTTAACAACATGTGGTTGTTTTTTTATATACGTTTTTTGTTCGACATTTTTCCAATAAGGAATGGTAAATATAAACCACCAAAGAGCCGTTGCTGCAAATCCACCTTTGATAAGAGCAATTTGTGAAATAGGAAGAATTTGGGTTAATTGAAAGAAAATAAAAATAACAAATGGAATGGAACTGCCAATGTAACCCCATCCGTATCCTGCACTAGAAACACGATCCATTCGATTTAAGGTTGTAGAATCAATTAAAGATGCATCGTAAAAAATGTTGGCTGCACCAAAGCCAATCGAAGATACCGCGTAAATAATCAATAATAACAACCAGTTCTCATCTGGAATAAATGCAAAACTAAACGTCGCAATAATACCCAATCCTGTAGCTAAAGAAAACATTGGATTTCGGTAACCTTTATAATCAGCAATTGCACCTAATATAGGCGCTAACAGCGAAACGGCTAAAGTTCCAATTGCATTAGCATACCCCAAATAAGCAGTTGAATTTACCGCACTCACACCCGCTCCTTCAGAAACTGCTTTGAAGAACAACGGAAAAACAGCTGTAGTAATCATAATCGAATAGGCTGAGTTAGCCCAATCTTGTAAAATCCAACTTTTTTCTATTTTTGTGTATTTAAACCGTTCTTTTCCTATTTCCACTGCTCTCACCTCGCTAATTAAATAATCCCTTTAAAACCTTTCCATCAACAGCCTGTGGAAATTTCAACCCCATTGCATGCAAAAAAGTTGGTCCTTCATCAATTAAACGAGCTACAGGTATTCGTGCATCCGCATTTATACTTGGTCCAGAAATAAATAATGTGGTTTCGTAGTTTTCTTTTTTGGGGCTATACCCATGTGTTCCTTTATGAAAAGGAGTTTCTTTAGTGGATTTAATTTCTTCTAAAAACGAACCGTTGCTATCGCTAATAAAATAATACCCTTTTTTTGCTTCAACTAAAAAACTGCACGTCTCATCTGCTCCTAAACGAGCGGCTTCTTCTTGAGTATAAATCGTTTCGATTTGTTCCGAATGCTGTGCTAAAAGTTGGTGTACTTCAGCTAGGTCTACTTCCGGTTTTGTATAAATATAACAAGAACCATCTGCTCCCTTAGCTAAAACATCCCACTCTTGGATCAGCCCATCTTTAGTTTCTTTTAGCCAGCCCTGTGCTTTGAACAATTGATTTAGCCTAACCACAGTGTGCGTGTCTAATTGGTAGTGATCACCAAATAGAGCTAACACGGTTTCTTCAAAGATACCTTTTTCTTTCATAGCGGTAATGATTTGATTCAAATGATCATCCATGCGTCTAATAGCAGCCTTTGCTTCTTGAGAATCAACACCAAAATGATGTCTTGTACTGTCTAAATCAACTAGATGTATCGCCATTAAATCAGGGTTTTTAGAGTGAATCGTGTCTACAATTCCAGCAGTCAAAAAATGATCTAATTCTGGTTGCTGAATACCTTTACGCATTTTTCCAAATTTACGCTCTAAATCTAAAACGAATTTTGGTGAAGATGACCACAACGAGATTAGTGCTTGTGACTGCCAAGGACGATTGGCGAAAATTTCAGTTAAATTATACTTTATGGCTTTGTTTCGTCCAGTAACCGGCCATAAAAAGGAAGCAATCGTATATCCTGCTTCATGAGCGATATCAAATAAAGTTGGAACTTTGATATCTTTAGCATACCAATGCCAATCCGGTGACTCTCTTTTTGGTTGGACATATGTATTGTTTGTAATACCGTGTTTATTAGGATATACTCCCGTAACAATTGATGTATGAGCCATATAGGTTAAAGATGGGTAAACCGTTTCTACTTTTTCAACTCTTGCACTTCGATCCAATAAATACTTAAATGTTGGAAGCGTTTGGGCATATTCTAAATCTTTTGCACCAAAAGCATCTAAAGAAATCATGTATAGACGTTGTTTCTTCATTCATTCTCCCCCTTGATTAATCTATTATCCCACAAGCTTACTTTTAGAGAAAGAGCATCCGTGTTATTTTTATGTAAAGAGTATTAAATTTTGGATCTTCGCCAAAAGTTGTGGATACAATAAAATAGCATTTCTTCTGGAATAGACGCGCTTGCTTGTGGAGAGCCATGTGACCGTCTGAAGCCAGAGTCTTCAGACTTTCAAGCCTTAAACAAAGCGTAATCGCTGAAGTTCCAACGCTTTGTAATTCGCATTGAATCCTTAGACATGGCTACAAGCAGCCCTTATTCCTCCAGAAATAACCTGTACTCGATTTAATGAATCCACGCTAAAAATTGTAGAGCATAAAGTTTATTTATTTTCGCAAAAAAAAAACACTGATTTTATCAGTGTTTTTTCCGACAGTATTCATTTGCATAAATAGGTCCCATGAATTCCACAAAACAGAGGGGTCCAAACACCTGCATCTTGCAGTTGTACGAAGTACGGTTGTGCCTGTCTAAAGTTCCAATCACTTGTCGCCGCAGCGAAATGACCGAAGTCACCTGATTGGAGGTCAACTCATCGCATGTACGTACTTTACCATATCTATTCACTAAACACAAGTTTTTTTAATTATTTATTTATGAAGTTATCAAAATAAATGTTTTTTTACTACCTAGAACAAAAAAGAATTTCATTTCCTTTTTATCTCTTTCAAGTCTTTCCTTTACCTCTCTCCATGCATATCATTGGTACTAACAAAAAAGCTGTTCTATAATAGAGGTGATTCATTTAGAAGAATTTTTCTCATTACTAGGCAAGACTTTAATTTAAGGAGGCCTTTTTATGAAAGAAGAAGTCATTATAAATTATCTACAACGTCATGGCTTAGAAGCAAAAACAGGTGATACCATTTTGGTTGAAAGAAAAACTCGGAACCGAAAATGGTATGCAACATTATTAGGTAAGAATGAAACCGAAAAAATTTACCTGAATTTTGCTGAAAGAGAATTCGTTATATTGCCAATTGAAAAAGATTCTATGACTCCTATTGAAGGCGATTATGCCCAAGTTCCTTTAACAGAAGTTAAATCTATTTATTTCAAAAAGCAATCCAATTTCTATAACCTACTCATTCAGTACAACGACGCTACTGCTACCGATGATCGCATAAAAAAATACAAAGTTCCTAAAGAAGTTGCCGATTGTTCTTGGCATAAAGAAAATCTGGAACGATTAATTGAACGCTTTGGTTTTAAGGAATCTAAGTAACACAAAAAAACGATTTTTAGACTTTATTGTCTAGAAATCGTTTTTTTTGATCCTTAATTTAGTTAAAAGTAAATTGTTTGATTCTAGTTTTGGATAACTTCGATTTTATAACCATCTGGATCTGTAATAAAAAAGAAATTCGCTGCATTATCTGGGAGAGCTTTTAAATCAGTAACTTCATAACCACTAGCTTTATACTCTTTTTGTGTTGCGGCTAAATCATCCACACCAATTGCAATGTGACCATATCCATTTCCAAGGGTATAAGCCTCTTCTTGATCATAATTATATGTCAATTCCAATTCATAGTCATCTCCACCCAAAGCTAGATAAACTAATGTGAATTTAAGTTCTGGAAAATCTAATCTCTTCGCTTCTTTAAACCCTAATACAGTTGTGTAAAAGTCCATTGATTTTTCTAAATCCATCACACGCACACAAGTGTGCAACATTTTTTTTGCCATTTATCCTTCATCCTCTCATTACAATCATTTGTACATTCTTATCTTAATGCATTTTTATAAAGAGTTCAAAAAATATGTCATTCATGTAATTCTAATGGCAAATTATCTGGATCTTTAAAAAATGTGAATCTTCCACCCGTGTACTCATCTACACGAACGGGCTCTGTTTCAACGCCTTTTTCATTCAATGATTGAATGGCTTCGTCAAAATCGTCTACATAAAAACACAAATGTCTTAAACCTGCAGCTTCTGGTTGAGTTGGCCGCTTTGTTGGATAAGGAAAGGAAAACAGTTCAATTTCACTAGTCCCTAACTTTAAATCTAATTTGTACGAATCCCGTTCTGAACGATAATTTTCCCGTAAGATTTCTAAACCTAATACTTCAGTATAAAATTGTTTTGATTTTTTATAGTCAGATGCAATGATTGCAACATGATGAATGCTCTTAATATTCATACAACATTCCTCCCATTAATTTTTAAATATCGCGGATCATTTCAATACTCGTAAATTCTACGTTTTTAGTATCCTCAATATCTTGAAGATAGTGAAATCCAAGAGCTTCATAAAATTGACTACTCTCTTTATCAGACTTAAGGAAACTAACCAATTGAGTACTGTTTCCTAGTAACTGCTGCATTTGTGTTAAGTGATTTACTAAACGCGTTCCAATATCTTTTCTTAAATAATTGACATCAACATATAAAACAAAAACTTTCCCCACTTTAGAATCAACTATTCCGCCGCCGATAACACCAATTACTTTTTTGTCTAACCGAGCCACAATCCAGCCACTCCATTTAGCCGATACTTCTTCAATTTCATTTAGAATTCTTTTAGGATTATAGTATTCTTCAACTTTTTCTTGTACTTGTTGTTTATCACTTACAGCTTTCGCAGTACAAGCATACCCTTGTATACAAATCGCAACAATTTCATCCACATCTTTAGCAGTTGCTAATTCGATACGAACTTCTTCATAATCTGAAGTTTCTCCAACCTTGATTGATCTCATACTTTTGCTCCTCTATTTAAATTCCTAATAAAGTATCCAGCTCTACCCTTTTCTTAACTGTACTTTCTTGGCTACTCTAAATTAGCATTAAATAACCCATTTGTCACGAGCTTACTGTTCTAGTTTAAAATATTTTTTTGCCGTTACAGATTGATTTACGGTATACTTCATATAGTTTACTCTTTTATAAGGAGGGATATACTCAATTGACGATCAGTAATATCATATTGCAACAACTAGGCAGTATGTTTGTTCTTATATTTTTCGGATACATATTGGTTAAAAAAAATGTCCTGAATATATCAGGAACTAAACAATTTGCTAATATGCTAGCAAACTTCATTACACCTATACTTTTATTTATGTCTTTTCAGCAATCCTATGAAGCTAATCAATTTAAATGGTTTTTAGCAACAATAGTCATTACAATCTTGTTAATAGCAGTGCGTATTTTAGTAAATTATTTTTTCTTACGCAATGCTTCTCGAACAGATCGTTACGCAACAACCTTTACAAATGCAGGGTTTATCGGAATCCCTCTAGTTCTAGCCGTTCTTGGCTATGAAGGAGTCTTTTTTGTATCAGCTTTTATTACTGTGACTAATATTGTGCAAAGAACCTATGGACTTTACCTTATTTCTGGAGATAAATCATTGATCACTCCTAGAAATTCTTTTTTGAATCCTGCTTCTCTAGGTTCTCTTCTAGGTTTGATTGTTTATTTACTTCAAATACAGTTGCCTACTATTTTGAGTGATTCTCTTTATACCATCGCAAATTTAAATACACCACTAGCTATGATTTTATTAGGCAGTTATGTGGCGCAGTCTAAATTAATGGATGTATTTACTCATCCACGAGCTTACTGGACTACTTTCTTATCCTTGATTCTATCTCCGCTGATCAGCATCTTTGTGTTATGGCTATTGCCTTTAGATAATTATTTAGTCTTTTTTGTACTAGCTATCGCATCTTCTGCTCCTATTGCTGTAAACACAGCTTTATTCTCACAGCTTTATGGTGGAGACTATGAATATGGTGCGCGCTTAGTGGTTTTATCTACTTTGCTCTCCATCATCAGTATGCCTATGGTCTTACAAATTGCTGAATTCGCATTTTCAATGAACTAAAAAAAACAATATTGAGAAGTCTGCCTTCTCAATATTGTTTTTTTTTCGCTGTGTAATAACGTATTTGATTCAATGCGGCCGAGAGGAGTCGAACTTCCACCAGGGTTACCCTGACCAGCCCCTCAAGCTGAAATATGAATTTTAAATATTCTCTAATACCTTTTAAATCTTGTGTTTATTGAGTTTTTGAGTTTTATTTATTTTATAAAGTGGATATGAATTGATTGGTATTTATTTTCAGTCGGAACAAAGTCGGAACTTTTTAACATAAGTCGGGCGGGCTTATTTTTTTTACATTCAACCAGAAAGGTAATAACTTTATTCTATCATATAACAATCAAAGCCACTTGCCGGCTTAGAAAACACTGTTGCATCAATTAATCATAAGCTTTAGTTCAAAATTAGTGCAAACTATTTATAAATAGTAGTTGATTTAAAAAAGAAAAATGGTTTTCGTAAAAAAAGAACCTTCCTATTATATAGGAGGTTCTAAACCTTAGCGAGTAGGATGATAAAATAATATTAACATAAATAAATCAATTGAGATAGTTTGCATATATTATAAGTAACCCTAATTCACTTACCCTCACCCTTCATCCAGTGAGGGTATTTTATTCTTTACAAACCGAACGTTTGTTCGTATAATAAACACGAGGTGAACGATATGAAAAAAATGAAGATTCAAGAATTCAACCAGGACTACATGATGATAGATGAAAAAGAAATGTGTTTTGAAGAAGCATATCCAACTAGAGAACAATCTGATTACATACTGAGTAAAATTTCTCATCCAGAGATCAAAGAATATAATATCAAATACTCAGCAGACTCAACTGATATTAATCTAGGTGAAATTGGAAAATACAGACTAGATGGCGTTCCATGTGGTTTCAATGCATTTATCATTACTATCGAAATGGAGGAATGATTGTGGATGATATTTGGGGATTAAGTGAATCAGCGTTGCTACTTATTGAGGATAAACTAGATGAACTACTAAAGGAGGAGGAGGATGAAGAATCATGAACGCTGCAATGTTTACTGGTAAAGTTGTTTCGGATGTTAAAGTAATTAACACAAAACATGGTTACCCCTTTTGTTATATTGCTTTAGATGTTAATGGTAAGATTCAAAATTTACTGATAACTGGACGGAAAGCTTTTAAATTTGTATATGAAGTTGAGAATGGTACTGGTTTAACCGTTGATTGTATTATTAATGATCGTAAGCAATTGTTTATTCAAGAATATAAGATTGACAGTCAACCTACTCTTTTAGGTCAATTATGGGATTATAAAGGTAGACGACTACCATTTAAGAAAACTATGTTTTAGAATGAATCAACTGTATTTATTTAAACTTATATTCTATACTTAGGAAATAAATTAATATAGTTAAAAAATTCATTCTTATAAAGTGGGGTATACAACTTGGAAAATACTCAATTAAAAATACTTACTAAAAAACATATTGATAATACTATTTTTATAGCAACAAATAAAAAAGATGTGCCCTTCAAAGAACTTGAGCTGATTTTAGAAGAAGAAATGTTTATTACTTTATCATTTATTGGTAGTGCTTTAAATAAAATAAATGGTACTGAAGAAGAAAATAAAATTATTCATGCTTTTAAATATGCTTGGAATGTCACAAAACATGCAAAAAAAGTTTATAGAATAAATGATTTTAACTATGATAAAACTTCTATTTTAGGACTTGGAAAAGTTGGTCAAATGCGCCTCGGAAATTATACACCACAACTCTTTTGGAAAGAACTGCCTTTTGAAAAGGGTGGTTTTGAAAATCATCACAAAAAATACATGGATAATTTATATAGTAAAGATATACCTGATAAATTAAATGAAATATATAGAATTATTGATAAATATTTATAGGTTCTTAATTATAAAATAAAAAAGCCACCTCAATTAAGAGATGGCTTTTTTCTATTTGTTTAGTTCTTTTTTGTCTAATATTATATAATCAAACGAGAGGGAGTTGTTAATATGGATAAAGATGAGAAATTGAGTTGGAAAGAACGCAAGGACCTTGTTATAGAAGCAGGTATAGCAAGTATTCCTACTGTTGGGGGTGCTTTACAAACTCTGTATTTTGGATCAAAAAATGAGAAAAGATTTAAAAGAATAGAAATGTTTTATGAAGAATTGAGTGACGATTTAGAATCTGTTAAGGAAATGTTACCAAATATTTATGATATACCCAATAGAGAAGAATTTTTATCTTTATTAGAATCAATAAACGATGAGGTTGAAAAAGTTAGCTCCCAATCTAAAAGTGGTAATTACCGAAAAGCATACAAGAATATTTTGTTGAATTCTAATAAACAATCGTTTGAAAATGAATCTTTTTTTATACAAATTTTACCTAGCTTAACAGAGCTAGAGATAAAATTTTTGTACTCTCTATATCAAAATAAGAATAATATCGGAAATCCTCAAGAATTTGTGAAAGGTTTTAGCTTCAGTATGGAGTTGGCTCAAGGTAGTTTAAATAGATTAAATAATTATGGTCTTGTTTCAAAGCAGATTAACGGTTTGTCTCTTGGAGGTAGTAATTCTGGTGAAGATGCTATATTTCAAATAAACGATTTTGGTTCAGAATTTATCATGTTTATCTTTGAATAATTCATATTTAATAGCAATAATCACAATAACTAGCCATAACCACCAGTACTTAATCAATAGCTCCCCCTGAGTTAGATGTATTAAATCGCTTAAGAATAACATTGAACCCCTCCTAAATAACCCTATCTCAATCAAGTGATAGGGTTAAGTTGTGTCTATTTAAATAATGCTTCGAATGTTCCTTGTCCTACTAGACCATCTACTTTTAATGCTTTAGCGCTTTGGAACTTTTTAACAGCTTTATCTAATCCGTCTCCGAATTTACCGTCAAAACCTTTTACGTCATAACCTTTACAAATTAATGCAGCTTTGATTAAACGAGTAAGGTTACCATTTGCTCCTTCACGAACCGTGATACAAGCATTTTTTGTTTTTGCTCCCCATAATCCATCAACTTTAAGTCCTGCATTAAACTGGCTGTTCAATTCCATTTGTAATGCTTTAATCAATGCTTTATTTGTTGCGGAACCAGCTAAATTATCAACAATTAGTCCCCCATAAAACCAACGATTCAAGAACATCTGAACACCAGCAATTGATTGAGTTTCTGTTGTTGTTCCTGTAATTGCTGGTTTAGTTGTAGGAGTAGCTTTGTTTGTATTTCCACCACCTGCAGCTTTGAATCCGTCCACATCTTGTTCCAATAACCATCCAGTAGCAACTTTACCTTTACCAATTAAATAAGCTTTTTTAGAGCGTGATTTAGAAACTGGCATAGAAGCTAATACGTCGTAAACTTGGCCAATTACAAATTTAGGAATAGTTGAACCCGTTTCCCAATGAGTTGCTTGCTTGCCAACTTTAACGGTTTTTCCATCTGGTTGAGGTGTTACTGCATTTGGAACTGTTGCAACCGGATCAGATACTCCTTCGTTTTTAAGCATTTCTTCAACTGTTTTACCTAGTGACATATACTTAGCAACCTTAGTGATAAAGTAATCCTTAACAGCATTTATTGATTTACCGTGCAAATCCCATGAACGATGTGGACACGACGTTGAAGAAAATTGGCTATGCAATCGAATTGTGTCGCGATTTGGTTTCAATCCATAGTAATGGAAATCTTCTGCTACTTGTCGTAAAGTCATATCTTCATTTTTAATAAATTCTTTATCAGAAATGATTCCGTAGTAACTTTGTACAACTTCATACCCTAGATACCAAGCATTTCCTTCGTTGTTAGCTGTATGCCAAGCTTTATTATTAGTATTATCTGCTCTTAATATAGCAGAACTGTTAATATAATATGGGGCAAACCCTAAATTTAGTTGTCCGTTATTTTTACGAGTAATTAGCCAAGGAGTGTACTGTTGAGGTGTCATTGCGCCGTAATCATTATGAATAACTCCTCCTTTTGGGTTACCTGGACGTTTACCCGCTTTTCCATTTACGATATCATCGCGATTAAGTCTATTTACAGTACCCATTATTTTCCCTCCTCTTTCAATTCAATTACTCCAACTTTGGTGCTGTTGAATGCATCATTCATAGCTTTTACGGATGCTTCAATTAAGTTTTGTAATTCTGCATCTGTGATATTTATTTTATTTTCATTTAATAATTTGATTGCTTCTTTTCGAGCGTTGGCCAACTTGATTGCACCATCTTCATTTTGCCAAATTTGTTCAGCAGCGTTGACAGCAATATCTACTAGATACTGTTTATTTGCTAATTTCTCCGTATTTCCTAACTCTTTTAAATAATTAACAAGCTTAGTAGTTAACCATCCGACTAAAGCGACTACAACTGCAGCCATTCCATTAAATAAAGCATCTTGTATTGCATCCATTATTTATCCCTACCTTCTTTTAATTTGATAATAATTTGTTCTAAATTAAACTTGTCTTTTTCCATGTCTTCAATAATTGTTTCTAATTTCTCGTTTTTGCCTTTTTCCAGTTCCAATTCTGTATAAGCTTCTTTTAGTTTTTTATCTATTCTTTCAATTTCTTTATACGCTCGATCCAGTAAATCAATATTTGTCTTTTCTTTTCCGCTCTTACGTGTAAAAAATGCAGATAAAAGACCAGCAGCTCCTCCTCCTCCAATCAATAAAACAAGTAGTTGTTCAAACGTCATAGTTATAGTCTCCTTTCAAAGAGACCCTCAAACAAGCCACGAATACAAAAAACATGAATGTATGATAAGGGTCTGGATAACCTGTTCCAAAAGCGAATGTTAAGCTAACTATCCATAACCCTCCCCATATGGCGCTTAAGATCCAGATTGACCACTCTTTTAAATGCTTATTGTTTAACAACAAACCTATTAGTTTTATAAGCGCTGCTATTAACAAAATTAAGCCAATCCATCTTCCGGGTAATCTACTCAAATAAGGTTCTGCATGTGCGGTTAAATAATCAGCAAATTTAAACAAAAAAGATCCATGAAGAATGCTGGTAAATGCAACCATAAACCCCCAAAAATCTGATGGTCGTTTGTTTTTAGCTACAATCAATTCTCTTTTTAATCTTGTATTTTCCATTTCTCACCTTCCTTTTCTCAAATTAAAAAGAGCAACCATTTCTGGCCACTCTTAGGTAATATAAAAGGTAGCCGAGTTAACGACTACCTTTGTTAGTTTTTAAAACTTATTTAGATATTTTATCTTCTATCCTCTTTATGACTAGATCAAAATCCCTTAGCGTTTCATTATACACATTTGAGAAGTTTTCATTTTCAAAAAACTTTTTTTCTTCAGACGAGTCTACAATTTTTTTCAACCTTTCACATTTACTCTTTATATCTTCTCCTAAACTTTCTAACTCTTCATAATGATAATGATATTCAGACGGCCTCATGTGTTTCTTTTGTGACTGTAGTTTCACGATTTCTTCAATAATCCAATAGGTAGACCGGTACATATACTCTTTATTTTGTGATTTAATTTCTTTGAAGTTATCCTTAAGTTTCATAACCACTGACTTATTTTCTCTCAATTGAATATTGAAACTATTAAATGTTGCATCATAATTAATAGCTATTGATTTACTAGATAGTCGGTTAGCTTCATCTGACCTTTTATTCGCTTCACTAGATATCTTATTGGCTCTCCAAGCGAAAAATACTGCTACTATAGCAATTGAAAAAGTGAAAATGTCTATCGAGTTACTTAAAATCCAACTTATTATTTTTTCCAAAATATTATCACACCTCTTTTTACTAAGTATAACAATACCTTTTAAAAAAAGTAGGACTATTTTTTATTCTGTTACAGAAGCCTCAGCAGCCATTTCATCTTCAACTTCATAAACTAAAGCAGTGAATTCAGCAATATCTCGTCTGATTTGAGCTTTGTTAGCCTCGTATAAGGCAGCGTTTTGTACATATTGATTGATACTTCCTACTCCTGTATCACTAGGAATGGTAGCCGTAAGTTGCATTACATTTTGTTCATTGATCATTGCATTTCCTGTAAGTGTGATTTGTTTAGTAGTTTTTAACATAATAATTTCCTTCTTTCTATTTTTTTATTTCATTAGTTATTTATTAGTGAGATAATCTCCTTATCAGCAAGTGGCCTGCTGAAATAATTTATAAAGAGGTGATAAATATGGCAAACGTTTACCAAATTCCCCATAAATATGATATGTCCAGATATCATCAAGTAGATACAAAATCACCAGTTAAAACAGCTTTTCAAATTGGTAGTAATTCAGAACTTAAAGTAGTTTCGCTTCACGAAAACGGTCTGGTTACTTTCTCTGATGAAAAGCAACGAGAATTTTGGAGTAGTAGACCCTTAACGGATAACGGAGACAGAACGCTTTCTTTTAACGGTTAAATTTGTATATTCCATTAGAATAAATTTTTGAGTTTTTACCATTTATTAATGCTTTTTTCTTTAACACGACCTTCACGGCTACCCCAATAGCTGTGAGGGTTATTACTGTTTTTAACATATTATTTTTCCTCCTCTTTCATATCTTCTTTAGCTTCAAAAGCTTCTTCTAACAATTCCATTAATGTTTCAAAATCTTCGTCTCTCAACGCTTCTTTACCAGTAAATTCATCTTTTTCTAAAGCATCAAAAAAGGACTTGATTTTAGATTCATGTTCCACCAAATCAATTCCGATCACTTCTTTATTCAATTCTTTTGTTTGCTCATTGGCTTTCTTTTGAGCTTCTGGGTCATCTTTGTATTTATCCAACCAAATTAATTTTCCATTGTTTTCAGCAAAAGTACCATCGTCTTTTTTCTTGAAATAATCCGAACGTATATCATCTAAATCTTCTAAAAATTCCTTGTTTTTTGCACTCAATGTTTTTTGAAGTTTACCTTTACCACGTCTAGCTTGACGCCCTTGCACCGTGATATTTTCTAACGCGTTATAAACTGGTACTATTTCACTATTTTTTAATTTGATTGTTTTCATAAATTTAAACAGCTCCCTTTAATGTTTTGATTTCTTTTTCTAACACTATTATTTTATTTTTCATTTGCTGAACTTCACTATCTACTTGAATAGCTATATTCATAGCATCGTTTGCAGTGGAATTAGCTGTTGTTGCTAATGAATCAATCGCGATTACTTTTTGATCTAGTTCTTGAACTCCTTTAACTAAATAAGCAGTAATATGACTATCGTATATTCCTTTACCATCTACAGTAGCAACCATTAGACTATCTTCAGCAATAAAACCCTTTTCGATTTCAAAGATACCTTGATTCAACTTATCAATTTTGTTATAAGAAACGGGTCTTAATTGTCTTATGTTATCTAGTCCTCTTTCTAAAGGAACAATATTCGTTTTCGTATCTCGAGAAGATTGTTTAACAAAATCACTCGCTACAAAGTTGTATCTAGTGCCATCTGCTGCGCCAGAAACGACTGCTCCAGTACCTTGTGGTGTAATGTATATATCTCTCGCTCCATCACGAGGAGTTGAAATAGAATTACCAGCAATTCTTAAACTTATACCGGTTGGATGACGCGTTTCATATCCTCCAGATATTACTGTCCCTGTAGCTGTACTATCACCGTATTTAGAAACAATGAATGATCCAGTAGATCCGTGGAAAGCCGTCATGTTTTGCCCTTCAGCTTGTAAACGCATGTTTACTCCGCTTAAATCCTGCGAAACGAATTGGATGTATTGATATGAACCTGGTCCACCACCAATTAAATGTAATGCGGTATTCTTAGAAGTTCCTGTATTACTTGCAAAAGGTTGCAGCAACAATCCCTCGCTTTGATACTTTAAATAACGACCTTGTGCGCCATTTTGGAATCTGATTTCTCCTTGCATGAGTTGCAATAAATCACCTGTAGACGGGTTAGTGAAGTTCATAAGACCTGTATTTAAATTCCATGTCGAACTAGCACCAGATACTGTACCAGATGTAATACTGTTTGCATTAAAATTAATCGCATTGAAATTAGCAAAGTTAGCTGTGCCACCAGTTATTTTATCAGCTGTAATGTCTATTGCTTTAACCGAGCTGATAAAAGAAGACTTAACAGTCAATTTTTGAACGACTGCATCATTGATAAAGACTTTGTCAAATAGTCCTGCATCAGCTTTTATCATATCAGTAGTGATAGCATCCGTAATCAACACTTTATTTCTTATGGTTGGGATATCTGCATAAACGGCTGATAGTGTTTTAACATCCAAAATATCTACAAATGCACTAGTCATCGTTACATCGCCATCTAGCTGAATCCTTTTACCTTGTAATAGAATCCCTTCAGTAGATACATTGATTTGACTGATTAGCTTACCCGATTCAGCTATTTTGTCCCACGCCAGCCAAGAACCATCCCCATTACTGATTCTTTGGAATACGCCATCCCCAGATGAAAAAGTTTGGGTGATAGCACCACCACTTGAATCATCCCATGGTACTTTTGTAGTTAATTGCCCATAGCTTGCAGAACCATTAATAATACCTACTGTTGTTCTTAGTTTGAATTCTTCGACTGTTTGCTTTGGATAATTTGCATAATACCAGCTAGGAAATTGATTGTCATACCTAGTATCTTTTACTGTCTTATCTGATAAAATAGCTTCTGTGACATCACCTTGAACAACCCTTAGGTTAATAGCACTGTCTAGTTGAGTCATTTTACTGTTATAAGTAGCTGATTCAACTTTCGTACTGACTTGAGTAGCCAATTGAGTGACTTGAGATTGGTTTGCTTTAGTCCCTACAACTGTATTGATTCCATTTACAGTTGCTTCTAAAGTTGTGAATTTCTCAAGCGTTGCATTACCAATATTATTGATTCCTTGCGGTACTCCATTGATTACCTTACTAGCTATTTCAGCATATGGTGAGTCAGTTGACACTCCTGAAATCATTTCTATTCCTGAACCTTTACCAATTCCAGCAATTCCTAATAACGCAAATGGTGACCTATGAATGGGTGTTTGAATCTGAGTACCTGTACCACCAATTCGTTCCAAAGCGATTCTCAGACGACTGGTCGTTATATTTATGGCATCATAAGAGGTTAATATAATGAATACCGAATCATCCAATCCATTTAGCTTGTCTGCTAGTTGGTTTTGTGCGATGGTATGGTCACCACTATATATGTCGTAAGTCCCATCAAACACAGTTGATAAATCTGTCCTTCTTAGAGTTGTAACCCTCAAACCTATATCATATGAATCATAAATAGTTTTACCATTTACCATTAAAATTCGGTTAGCCATTCTATTCCAACCTGTACCCCTTATATAAATATCACCTTCTGCCATTTTGGTATTTAAATCTGTACTAACTTGTGTAATTAAAGTGCTTAAACCATTAGCTGTAGCATTTAGGGTTGTTTCATTTACATACTTTTTAGCAGCAACCAAGCTGTCTACCTGAGCTGAAGTTAATCTGGCAGCAATAGCTGTTGAATTAGCAGATATTTTCAACTCATGCTGATCTACTACTCCACTAATGGCATTTACTTGTGTTCTCTCAGCTTTAAAACCAACTGTCTGAGTTAATGCATCATAACTAGTTGTAAGACTGTTTACGTTATCCGTAGCTGATTGAGCTTTTGTTAACGCATCGATTGCATTTACTTTGGCTGCATCCACATCCACTCTCATGAATCCAGCATCTTCGATTGCTTTATCTGCTTTTAGTACTGCAGCATTAGCCGAATTAGTAGCTGTAAGGACGTTTTGATTAACAATGAGTAATTGGTTGTCGAATTCTTGTGCTTTGGCTTCTGTGTATTGTTTGGCTTCTTGCTTGGCTGATTCGAAGTCTCGTTCTGCTTTGGTTCGGTCGAGGTCAGCTTGTTCTATTGCAGCTTTAACTTCTTGGCCAATAGCATCCATTCGATTATTAAAAGGATGGGGAATCCAATTAGCAGACTCTTCATTCCATATAAACATGCCACCTTTGTTGTCAAACCAGACATCACCTTCGTTGTAGTCACCTTCTGGCTCATATTCACTGTAAATCATTTTTTGACCTAACTGATTGATAATCACGTGTGCAATTGACTTATCTACAGAATTTTTAATATTCGTTTCTACAACTGAGATTGTATTTTGCACGGATCCAGTAAAGTGTTCTAAGGCATCCCCGACAAAGATTTTGATGTATCTATTGTTAAAACCATCATACTGATATTTTGTCATACGAATCAGCATATCTACATCGTGTTTTAAATACTTAAGGTTTAATTTATCACCTAAAGCCACTTCAGTTTCATCGACAATATTCGTATCTAACTCAATCGTTCTTGATGGCTTATCAATGTTTTCAGTAGAAAATTTAAGGGTTAACCAGTTTTTCAATTCTTGTTCTGTGCGTATATCGTTATTTGTAAATTGTTGCTCGAATACAATTCCGCTATAAGCATTAATCAATGGGCTATCTACCGTAGTTTTAATTCTTTTAGTTAGTTGTTTCCCATCTGGTCCGTCTTCCGTCCATTCTGACTTTCCGTGAACACGAGTAACAATTCCTTGAATGGATTCTTTATCTACAAAATCAGTTATGTTTTTCTTTTCGTATAGCAATGCATCTGTATCTTTACCAAGCCGACTAACCAAGCGGATGTCATAACCATTAATGATTATTTCGCCACTCCAACGATTTACGATTCTTTTAAAAACTTCTAAAGCATCGTATAGCTGATTAGGATCTTCTTGTGCATCCGTTTCATCTCTCACACTAAAATCATGAGCGCTTAAAATATTAGAAGTGAAAGAAAATTTTGTACCTAGTAATAAATTATTTATAAACGCATTTAATGCTGATTGACCACTTGAATTGCTTATTTTAAAAGGTTTTATTAGCTTATTCCTTAAATCTGCATACAACAAAGGCCACGCTTCAAATTCAACGTAGCCTAGTCTTTTGTTTACATCCATGATTCTAAATGGCTGCATCCCATCAGGAGTATGAGCTTTAATGATTTTATCTTTTTGAATTAACTTATACCGGTTATTTTCATCCAGTGGATGTTTTCCAGTGACAAAAAATTCATCATTAATTGTTCTGTCTACAGTTACTTCATACGCTTTTGGAAAAGATTGGCCGTTGTATATGAAGTCTGTAGTTGTACTTTCATACAAGTAAATTATAGCCAACCCCACCTTTCTACTAGTTCAATATTCGTAATTCCTGGACCTAGGGTTATTTTCAAACTGCTATCTTCTGGTAACTCAAAAAAATCACCCCTCATAACGCTATTGATAGGTGAATTGTATTGATCATAGATATTCTGCTCTAAAGGTTTATTTTCAATAATGAGTTTAGTAATGATCTCTTTCAAATAAACCGTTTGGCTACCTATCTTTATAGACGTTTGCACGTTACTATTTCCATTAATAATAATCTTTGGATACATTGGTGCATTGGTATGATTGACTATTGTAGAACCATTTGTGTACACCTTTGTTTTTTGTTCGATCTCATACCCAAAAGGATTCGTCATAAATGTAATGGTTATTCTATAGCCTGCAATATTATCAATTACACTATGGCCAATGTCTACATCTAAAATCTCATAAAAGACATCTGGCTCATCTGCTGCAATCAACTGACCGCTATCCTTTGCCCATAGTTTGATTCTTCTCATGTCCTTTAAACTTGCTGTTGGACAATAAAGCTCGTAAATTTTTTCAATGGGTGACCAAGCATTGACAGTTTCTTTAATGGCACCTGTAGAGTAATCTGTTTCAATCAATTTATTTTTCTTTTTTGCAAAACGAAAACCATCATTCACTTCTACATAAACAGGAAAAGGAAAATCAGCTGTTGATTTCCCATTTACCTTTAATGCATTAATTCCTATCAGCTTAACCACCCCCTTTCATACTCATAATGCTTCCACGGTTAAAATTGTGGTTCATTATGCTATCTACTTCGTCGTAGATACTTCTTCCAACTTCTCTACCATCCATTTGAATCACTTGTCCTTGTGCAACTAACTGTATTAGTGCTTGCAATAAATTGTTCGTTTCACTCATGTCAACCTTACTTCCGCCACCTTGTTGATCTAATACTTTAGTACGTTGCCCTTGCGAAATAGGTGTGATGCTTACTTTCCCTTTAGCAATATTAAATATTTCTGGACCTGCTTCACCAACTAAACCAGCATAGCCATCATAAGCATTTTGAATCGTTCCACCTTTTGCAAATTTAGGAATCATATCCAAATATTGTTTCAACTGATCATTACTTCTTGCAGATGTTTTAAAGGATTGTCTGCTTGGCCATACACGAGTACCTTTTGGTAAATTATGCAACTCATCAGTTGATCCTGACACACCAAAGCTTCCAGAAGGTGTTAAATAAGGTTCACGCTTTCCACCATCACCTAACTTGAATGTTCCATCATAAGGCGTTGCTGGAGTACCAGTTGCAAATCCTAGCCAGCTTCCTGCTTTTTTAAAGAAACCAGTAATTGTAAATGACTTATCTTTAGCAGCATTTTTTGCGCTATCTATTTGTCCTTTAACTTTTGGTGCATTAGTACTAGCAGTAATATAGGGAGATTGAGTGTTTAATATTTTCGCTGCACTAGTGGTAGCATTTAGATTCCCTTTAGTGCTATTTGAGTTATCTGTTACCGGTATATAAGGAGCTTGATTATTTAACGTTTTTGCTGAACTTGTAGTCTTATCCAAGTTACCTTTTGTTTTCCCTGAGTTATCAGTTACTGGAATATAAGGAGCTTGACTATTTAAGATAGTAGCTGCTGTTGTTGCATACTTAAGTTTACCTTCTGTTATTGGAGCATTTGTGCTTGTTTTAATAACTGGTAATTTACTACCTAAAATATCAGCAGATTGAGATGTACTATCTACCTGACCTTTTATAGCAAGAGTATTAGAGGAAGCTAAAATATTTGCATATTTTAGTTCTGGTACCTCATTTATAGCAATTTTTGATTGTCCAGCTACTTCTGGTGCATTTGTTGAAGCTACTACTTTTGCTTCTTTAGGAACCCAGGTAGTACCATTCCAAGTATAGGAAGCTTCTGCACCTTTTACTGCTTCTTCTGAAGAGTTACTTGTAACAACCATTTGTTTTTCTTCAGGTGTTAATAAGTTCCACAAGCCTGTTGATTCCAACGCAATCTGTGCTGCACGTCCAGCATTAGTTGAAATAATCATTTCTTTTTCGGTAGGAGTTAAGTTTTCCCAAACACCTGTATCAATCAAAGCTTGTTTGACTGTTTCAGGTGAATTACTGTTCAAAATTGCCATTTTATCTTCGTACTTCATACTTTCCCAATCATAATTGGCTTGTAAGAAAGATGTAGCTACTTGCCCAGCATTTGTTTCAACATCTGCAAATTGAGTAGGGAAATCCATTTCCCACCACTTACCATTTGCCATTAATGCTTCCATGATTTTTTCTTTTGCATTGGTATCTAATTCAGCGTTTTGCATAATGAATTGGAGATTATTCCAACCCTCTTCAGATTCACTAGCCTCAGTGATAACTTTATCAAGATTGGTTGTAACTTTTCCTGTTTTTTCATCTAGGATCATACCATTCCAAGTGTCATTAGCTTTTCGTACTTCTTCACTGGCATCTTTAGAGGACTCTGCCATATACTTATTCGATTGAGCTATTTGTTGATTGTTTAAGTCTAATTGAGCTTGAATCTCAGAATAGCTTAAGCCCATATCAGCAAGGATTTTTTTTTGTGTTTCTAACGGAATATCTCCACGTTCTTGCCAAACTTTCAAGTATTCCATACCGATTTCTGATAAGTCACCTATTTCAGAAGCGTTTAAAGCAGCCATCGCATCGTTGTATTGTTCTCTGCCTAAAACACCACTAGTTAATTGTTCCTCAAGTAACTTAGCTTGTTTGTCATAACCCTTTTGTATAACTGTTGCTTCATCGTTTAGCATTTCTGTTCGTTGTCTTAATTGTTCAGTAGAAAAGGATCTCAAATCTTCGGTCATCACGGCTTGAACTTTTCGTTGCTCTTCTGCACTCAATTTAAGAGTTTCACTTCTTATTTCAGCTAATCTTGAATGATAATTTTCAATAACGATTAACTCTTCATCCGTAACAGATCTATTTTCAGCTAACGCATTTTCATAAATACCAGTGATGGCTGCTTGAATAGTGTCTATTTCTTCAACCAATTTAGATTGTTCTGCTACACCTGCTGTCATTGAATCTCCAACAATCTTTCTTACAGATTCTGGTAACCCAGCAAGTCCTTCCTCTGTTTCAGATATGGTTTCTTTTATATCTTCTTTGATACTACCTGCCATTTCTGAATAAGCTGTTATTGCTCTACTTGTACCATCTTCAACATTAAAAGCCATTAAATCAGTAGCAAGTCCTGCTTCATCAGATAATGTTTGAAAATCATCAAGTGCTTTATCAGCTTCTTCACCGATATCAGAACCCCATTGCTTAGTTCTTTCCCCAGCTTCATAAGCACCTTCACCCCAAATTTTCCAAGCACCATAACCAGCACCGACTGCTAAAGTTATACCTGCTATCCAGGGTAATGCGGCTCCTAAAGCTAAAGTTAAACCACCAACACCACCTGCTCCACCTGCTCCTGCAGCTGCTAAAGCCAAATCATCAACTGATCCTACTGCAACTTTAGTAGCTAATGACGTTTGTGAAAGAGATGCTTTTAAGCCCCCATAAACTTTTGTAGATGCGCCACCTAATTTTATTAAAGTACCAACACCTTGTCCCATGCTACCGATTGCAGATAACATTGGTCCAGCAGCAGCAGCTAAAGCTAACCATTTAATAATGGTTTGTTGAGTCTCATCATCTAATTCATTAAACGACCCAACTAACTGTGTGATTTTTTCTGCTATTTCTGTTACAGCTGGAGCCAAAGCTTCGGTCAATTCTATTCCGGCGGTTTCTAAAGCACCCATCATTTCATCAAGGGTTCCGGCAACATTATCTTGCATAGCTGTTGCCATCTTTTCTGCAGAACCTGTAGAATTTTCTAAGCTTTTTGATAGAGCATCAACTTTTCCAGAACCTGCATCAACTAGAACCATCATTCCGTTCATGGCTTCTTGACCAAATATAGTAGCTAATGTTGAAGCCTTTTGCTCATTTGTCATTCCAGCAAGTCCATCTTGTAATTCAGTAACAATTTGTGACATTGGTTTAATTTTACCTTGTGCATCAAACATTTGTATGCCAAGATCACTCATTAAATCAGATGCTGCACTTGTTGGTTTTGCAAGACGTGTTAATGCACCACGTAATGTAGTTCCGGCCATCGAGCCTTTGATTCCTGCATCAGACATTATACCGATTGCTGCAGCTGTATCTTCAAGACTTAATCCTAAATTGGCTGCAGGAGGAGCTGCATATTTAAGTGCCTCAGCCATATCTCCCACTTCAGCATTTGTATCTGCTGCTGCTCGTGCAAATACATCTGCAACATGACCTGCATCTCCAGCTTCAAGTTTAAATGCATTTATTGCAGTTGCTGCTGCTTCTGAAGCTAATGCAACATCTCCTCCTGAAACGGCTGCTAAGTCAAGAACACCAGACATAGCATTCATAATTTCTGTAACTGTAAAACCTGCACTGGCCATATTTTCCATACCAGCTGCAACTTCAGATGCACTAAAAGCAGTACTGGCTCCTAGTTCTTTTGCTTGTTCAGTTAATTGAGATAACTCTTCTTTAGTTGCATCAGCAATAGATCCTACACGGCTCATTTGTTGTTCGAACTTAACACCCGCTGTTAAAGCTGCTGTTCCCATTGCAATTAAAGGTAACGTTACTCCAGTAGTTAATGTACTACCCGCTGATTGTATTCCTCTAGAGAATGTTTTAACTTTATCTCCTACAGTGGTTAACTTTGCAGATACATCTGCTAAGTGTCCGCCGTTCTTAATATACTCTCTATTTAATGCTTGCATTTCATTAGATAATTCACCCATGCTAATTTTTGCAGCATTAATTTTACCAGGCATCTTATCTAATTCTTTTGTATATTGTGATTGATCTTTTTCAAGCTTGTTTAAATTAGTAGCTAATTCTTTCGTTTCTTGCTTAGATTCTTGCCAAGCTTGTTTCGCCTTTTTCGTTTCTGTGGCATTTAAACCTGAAGCTTTAGCAAGCTCACGATATTCTTTTTCTAATCGATTAGTGTCTGCTTGAGATGATTTTAGAACTGCAGCTGATTCCTGCCATGCTTGTTTCGCTTTTTTGGTTTCAGTAGCGTTGTACCCCAAAGTTTTACCTAATTCACGGTATTCCTTTTCTAAACGATTGGTTTCATTCTGTGTCGTTTTTAACGTTCCAGATGAATCTTGAAATGCTTGTTTTGCTTTATTCGTCTCAATCGCACTATTACTAGTTGTCTTTGCGAGAGTACGGTATTCCTTTTCTAAACGATTGGTTTCACTTTGAGAAGATTTTAAAGCGCTAGTAGTACTTGTAATTTCACGTTCTACTAATCCAAGAGACGTTGTAAATTCCTTTTGAGCATTACTTAACGTCTTCAGTTTATTTTTTTGAACATCATACTCACGATCTAAACTTTTTAACTGTGTTTGGAACTTATCAGCCGACGATGCACCTTCACCAAGCTCTAGAATGGCTATTTTAGTTTCTTGTGACATTAGACGGGCAGCAGAACCTGCAGATCGTAAATCATCTTTATATTGGTTTACACCTTCAGCTGTTAACCGGACACCCAATTTTCTCAATTCTCCGGCCATTAATTCACCTCCACTCTATAAAAAGTCCACACCCAACATCTCGTCCGGTATGTCATCTTTCGATTCTTTTTGATCCTTAAATAACAAATTGATCATGGTTGAAACTCCAACTACATCATGTTCAAATAAAAATTCATCTCGTGACATATTGAAATACCTTCTACACATCGTGTATAGGAAGTCCCAATCTACATCTAGCGTGCCTTCCTTGTTGCTAGTGCCGCTTTTGCTTTTTTTGCTGCTTCTTTTAGATCCGCCTGAAAGGCAATATCGAAAAAATCGTTATAGAACTTAACAACGCTTTTTGGAGTCGTATTTTCCATTACTTCTTCATAAGTCACATCTAGACCATTTGCTTTCATAACTGAAGTAGTAAATTTGGCCATTGCAGCATTGCTACCATTTTGTAACTCTTTATCAAATTCTGTTTGATTCATTCCAAATAAACTATCCATATAAATCCAAACTGCATTATTAACTTTATAATCACGTTCTTCACCTGTGATATCTGATTTGAATGATTTCAATGTATTATTAAAAATGTTACTCATCATTTGTTCCTCCTAATTTGAATTAAAAAAAAGAGGCCCTTAAAGGCCTCTTACTAATTATTAAAGCTGTGGATCTACTGCAGTTCCTGCAGTTAAACGACATAAATCTAAAGATGCTTTATCGTAAAAACCAAGTTCTAACAATTTGTTACGATCAAATACAGCTGCTACTTCAGGTTTACGTAAGTCAGCCTTAGCATAAATACTATTGTTAACATCATCATCCGAATCAGCTATAGCTGGTTGGTAAACTAAAGCATTTCCTACAACATTGTATGCTGTAACTTGTGCTTCTTTATTTTCTGTTTCAGTCGATGGGTTCAATCCGACTGGTTCTAATTGGCATTTAGGAACGTTTATAATAACTTCTTTACCATTTTCGTCAGTCATTGGGAATGCAAACCGGAAAAACTTGCGAATTGGATTAGAGTTATATCCATAAATACCTTCTGCCAATTTAACAGCCCCTGTTGACCATTCTGCAAAACCTTCAGGTAAATAAGCAGCATTTAATGTGATGGTTAAATCAGATACTTTTCCTAAATCAGAATGTTTTTTATTTGATAAAAATAAAGGATTAGACTCGTAAGTCATTTCTGTTTCTGCAGATTGAAGTGAAGGTACTACCTCTGTTCCTGTTTCTTCATCATAAACTGGTGCTTCCGTTTCCGTTTCTTCTGTAAGCATCTTCTGGAAATATCCATCACCTAAACCTGTCATTAACGTTTGTTTAACTGTTTTTACCATTGTAATTTCCCCTTTCAAATTAAATAGCCGATGATTAATTAATCACCGACTACAGTTCTTCTAATATCTTCGATTACTTCATTTTCCGATTGATCAGCTGCAGGTCTTAAATGTGGTTTGGGATAGTCTTTATAAGTTCCAATTTCATGAAAGTACAAATGGAGGTTAGGCCTTGGAGCCCATCCAATTAAACGATCATTACTTTCTTTCTCAAACATTATCCCTTCTAAACCAGCACCTGTTTTATTCAAACCTTTAGCTCTTGCAATTCCTTTGGCAGCATTAACTATTTTATTAGCCCCACTATCCATTGCTTGAGGAAGTCTTTCCACACGATTGATTGCTTCATTAATATCTTTATCCGGACCATCTTCACTACCAACAAGTTCGCCTTTAAATTTCATTTTCTCACTTCCAAAAAATAATGATAATTCGGATATCTTGTAGTGTTATTTTCGCTAATCACTTCTAACCAGTTAGTTGTAATCAATCCATTTTGTTCTAATTCAGATTCAATTTTAGATAACATAGTTTCCTCAGCTTCAACATCTATAGGAACGTCAGAAAAAACATCAATTTGATACCATATATTTTTTAACCCTTTTTTATTACTTAAACGAGTAGAATAATTATCTCCTAGCGTATAACGAATATACGGAAAAGTTTCAACGGATCCTGAACCATAAAAATATTTATAACCACTAGCTTTCAGAATTATATTAATTTCTTGCTTGAGTGTTATTGGACCCACCTTCTTTCGCTAAGAGCATTTCTAACTCGTCATTCGTAAAATCAGGAAACACTTTTAATATATCAAATAGTGTTTCTTTCTCGTTATTAAGAATAGCGGTCATACCTGAGTGAATATGCAAATTTAAAGGGATTAAAACTTGTCTCTCAAGTTCAATCCCTTTATTACCAAATTCAATTTTATCTTGACTGTGTATTCCTTTTAATCGAAAAAAATACCAGCCTAACTCTTTCAGTTCATATTGTCCTGGAATGACAGTATTGAATTCATCCTTTTTGTTGGTTTTCTCAACAATAGTGATAATTCCATCATTATAGGCATTTTGAATACGGTTATTGCGTAATTGTTTATGAAGCACTTGTATCACGCTCCATAGCCAATTTAAATCCAAATGAATTCAAATCTGGCAAGAAGTTTTGATAAAACAGCTCACTTGCATTTGCTCTTACATATCTAGCTCGATCAAATACAAGCATTTTCCCTGTTCTGTCTTTAGTAATATCAAAATCATCAGAATGTTCTATAACGTATTGATAAGCGTTCGTTAAATTATTTTTGAATACTTCATCAGATTCAACGCCTAATCCTGACTCTTTCACGTAAAGTTCTTTATACTCTTTTGTGATTTCAGCTGTGATAGGTACCAAAATACCACCTCACTATTCTTTAATTGGTTCTGTTCCAATATATTTCTCATCTTGTAAAAACTTGATACGTTCCGGAGCAACTTCTCTTTGAGTTGCTGGAAAGACTTTAAATTCTCCAGCCGCAGTATAGTGACGACCTTTCTTGTGTTCCCCTGTTTTTAGTTTGTCTTCTGTATCAAAGAAACCTTTTAACACTTTAAATTTTTCCATTTTAATATTCCTCCTCTTAAACTTCTGGGTCTTCTACAACAACAATAGGGTTAATAGTATCTTGTTTTACTAAAACTGCATCAGCTTCAGTTGCTGGGACAGTTACTCCTGTAATACTAGATAGATCCAATACGATAAACGCATTTGAGTTTTTAGCTACACCTGCAGCAAACATTTTAGCAATGTATAAATCCATGTCTTCAATCGCTAAGGTTTCTTTGTACAATTCAAGTTCTAAATCACCAGCAACAGCTAACAAGTAATTTTTTAAGTTACCTAATACTGCTTTACCTTCAGGAACTGCATAAGATTGAACAACGTTTTCTCCATTTGGTAATGGTAGTTTTGTCCAAGCACCTGTTTGAGTATTTTGGAAGAATAGGTTAGGGCTAACTTTTGTTTCATAAGTTACAGGGTTAACGACCATTGAAATTTGACCGTTGATCATTTTTTCTTTAGCTAAAAGTGCACGTGGGCCACCTAAAGATTTTGGTGTTAACTCAGTAATAGATACTGTTTCTTTTGCAGGGTACACACCATCAACAGCACCACTTAATTTACGCATCATACCGATTGGTTTTAACTTACCATCTCCGTTAACAACGCCTTCTTCTAAAGTAGCCGTCATTACTTCACGCAAGAAAGTTGTCACGTATTGAGCTAACCATGCTGGACCTAATTTGAAGTAACCTTTTGGCAATGCGATAAAACCACTTAATTTACTTGCTTGTAAATCTAATGTTTTAAAAGCACCAATAAGAATCTGACGAATATCAGCAGGAATTACATCCCAGTAAGCTGTTTGTTCAGAAGGATCACTGTAAATATACTTAATCACTGCTTCAGTATATTGATTGTCAATTTGTGATAGTAATGGGTGTTCTTGAGAGATATCTTCCATAAGCGTTTCAATAATAGTAGTTGGGAAAGTTTCATCTAATCCATCAACTTTTTGTTTTTCAACTGCTTCAGCAAAAAATTTCTTTTCCTTTGAAGTCAATTGGAAACGTTTAGCACGTTTACCCATGATAGATTCATCAGCACGTCCATTTTCGAATAACGCTACTTCTTCTTGAACACTTGCTTTCATTGTGTCCGCCAAAGCTACTGAATAGTTTTCAAAAGCTTCTTTCTGTTTTACTTCATCATCCATATTTAAAGCGGCATACATCGCTTGAGTAGCTAACTGTAATGTCTTGCTCTTTTTATCTTTTAATTCAATTGTCATTTGATTATCTCCTTTTATTTGGCATTAAAAAACTTTACAAATATTGGCTAAAAGCCTTCGTAAAGTTATCTAAAAACGTATTTGGTTTTTTTATTTCATCATTTTTTTCTGGTTCTTGAGCTTCTGGTTTAGTTTCAATTGGTTTATCATCATCTACCTTAGCCTTTGCTGCATACTTGCTTAAAAGACTAGCTACTAAGTTACTTTCAAAATCAATTTCAGGTTCGATAGTTTCTTGTACTACATCGTTGGCAAATCCAAGCTGTTCAGCTTCTTCTGCAGTTAACCATGATTCGTTATCCAATAACTCAATTAATTCTTCCTCGGTGCCTTTAAATCTTTCCATATAGACATTTCGATAAGATTGCTCAAGCGATTCTAAAGCTTTTGCTTCTCTTAACAAATCTGTACGGTTACCAAACACGCCGGACCAAGGATTATGGATCATGTAGGTGGTGCCTGTTTGCATTACTAAAGTTTGACCACATAATGCAATTATTGAAGCAGAACTTGCTGCAATACCATCAATCACTACATCTATTTTTTCAAAATTATTCATTAAGAAATTACGAATAGCAACACCTTCAGTAGCATCGCCACCATAGGAATTAATATGAACTGTCACTTGATCTTTACTCATACCGTTGACAGTGAATTTCACATCATCTAAAGTAACTCCATTCCAATAATCACCAATATCACCATAAAGATAAAGTTTATTACTATCTGTAGTAACATTTGCTTTAATAGGATTTTCAACCATCATTTTTGCTAACTTTTTATTCAGTATTCTCACCCCCTCTCAGTTTTTCCATGTTTTTGGTCATGTAAAAATCATCCATCCCAGGTTTATCTATTCGTTCATACCCTCCAGCTTCACGTACATCATTCGGTGTAAATGTACTTGATCCTACAAGTTTTTCTGCAGGACCTCCAATATCAAAAATACTTATATAACGAAGCTTGACTATGGATGGGTTTAAACAACTACCTTTCATGAAATCAACTTCCTCAAAAAACTTACGGTTAATTTCATCAGTAATTTTTTCAACCATTGGCTGAATGACGTTTGAAATGTAATCATCTTTATGGTGGCTTGTGTCAGACATGTCACCATAAATTAAAGCTGGATGTATCCCAACAGCTTCAAGTACAGTATTCAAATATTCGTTAGAAACTTTGTTTAATTCATCAACTTGACTGCGAGTATTTTGTTCTCGACTTAGTTCTGTATACTCCATTCCATCTTGTACTGGAACAATTGCCTCTGAATTATTACTAAAAGATTTAAATATTTTATCTACAAATGTTTGTAAATAATCTTGTGCTTTTGCATTCTTCGCTAAATTACCTGTTAATTTTGCTGTGCCTCGAATTTGATTAGTACGCATAGCCACTTGAACTAAACGGTTAAATAACATTCCGTATGAGTCATCTAAATTCTTTAAAAGTGTTTTAATTTTAGTGTTGTTATAATTCAATCGAATTACTTTACTTTCAAAAAATGATTTATCAAATTCAAAGTCATCTTTTACTACTTTCGTATAGACGTTCTCTTTCAAAACATACTTTGTTACTTCAAAATCATCCGCAATAATAAATTGATCATCACTAGTCACGACAATTAAAACTTCTGTATCTTCAAATAATTTCCGGACAACTTCCTCCCAAAAATCAGTTGCATTTTGATTAATATTTGGTTGGACATTTAAGTGATAGTAAAGTGAATCAGGTTTATATTTCCCTTTTTCATATGTTTTCCAGTTAACCAATGACAGACTTCGTGCAATCCGTCCAACTACAACATCTATAGCTCGTTGCTTCATCAATGTAGTGTTGTAGTCATCATGAAGAAGAGATATTTCTTTAATGATATTGGCATCAGGGTTACGACTAAAATAATTAAAAACTCCTATTTTTCTCACCTTCTTTCATGGTATAAAAATAGCCGATACCATTTGGTAGCGACTTTCTTACTTAAATGTAAATTTAATATTTTCAAATTTCTTATAGGCATCAAAGTAAATTTCTTCTTTGTCGCCGTTGTAAGTCAATTCGTAGTACATACCATCACTTATTGGTGTACTTAATAACGCTTTGTTATTCTTTAATACTTTAGTACTCCAAACCACATAAACATCCTCTGGATTAATAACTTTATTGTCAGTTACATCTAAATGATTATTAGTATATTCAGCAACAATTTTTTTACATTTTTCAATAAATTCTTGTGAATCCATCTTTTCCCCACCTTATAATTTATTTAAATTAAATAATCTCTTTCTAATCTTCAACTATGATACTTGCAAGAAAAGGTTGTGGCCTGCCAATATCCATATAATTACCAAAAATACTTATGATATGCCATAACTGATCACGGTAATAACCATCTTTGGTTAATTTCAACTCAAATGGCCATTCTTTGTGATTAGGATTATACTTTTTGAGCATATCTTGCATTTCATAATGATGTGCTTCAAGAATAGTTTTGCCAAAATCCGTTAATTTAACTTTCACTGTTTGATTAACATTTAGTTCCATAATAACAACACCTTCACTAAAAATTAATGTCTCCAATAATAAACTCTTCTTGTTCATCTAATTCGTTAGCACGATACAGTGCATGTACCAAAGATTGAAAACCATCAGTTTTACGTTTTACTTCTTCTTTTTTAAGGAATACTTTTCCCGCTGACGTTTCCTTTACAAACACATTATTTGTATACCAACGCATTAAAGGATTGTCTCCAAATCTAAATTTATGATTTGCAAACCCATCTTCAATACGTGGAGCCATTAATGGATGAATCGATTGAGGTCTTTTAATTGGATCAACAATAAATCCTTCACGCTCCAGGAGCGGTCTTAAGATATCTAACTTAAAATTATCGGCTACTATTTTTTCAACTCCATATAATTCTCTAGCTTTTATAAACCAATTAACTACATGCATTGGATCTAGTGATGGTTCATCAATAACTTTCATTAATCCTTGTTTTTCCCATTCTTTAATAGGGGCTTTTTTACCCCCACCATTAGAATTAGAACTATTAGAATAACCATAATGCACATCGACAAAATGTTTTATGGCAAAACTGAACGTTTCAAATGAATATTCATCACCGTACTTAAACAAAAGTCCACATGCTGCAAAATCTCGAACACTACCAAAGTCTAAAGATCCAATAGGTGTAAGACCTTCTAAATCAAAGAACGGTCTATTGGTAGCCATAATTTCATCTTTACTGGCCACACTATGCTCTTGGTCGCCTTCAATGTAGTTCATTCTTTTAGTAACAAAGGCTGCACGTTTAGATGGTTCAAAAACAAGTTCTGTATATTCACTTTTAACTTTTCTTAATAATCTTCTACCTCGAGGAGTTAGAGGATTGCTAAATGCTGGATTAGCTTTTTCCCAATTAGTAGGGTCATCCATTTCTTCAATGGTGTCCAGTTCACAAATAAATGGAAATATTCCATTAAATTCTTCTTCTCCATTTAGGATAGCTTCACAACGATTATATTTACTGTCAAAGTAACCACCACGAACAAACCCTTTTGTTCCTATAAAAAATTGTCTACCCCATTGTGTTTTACCTAAACCACCAGATAGTACATCAACAATGTCTGAGTTTTCCATCTCATGAAATTCATCATAAATAACAGCTCCTTCACGTCCACCATCCAGTGTGCTTGAATTAGCTGCTACAAATAAAATTTCTGATTGTGTCTCTAAACTAGTAATACGAGATTTGTAAGCTTCAAATTCTCCAGGTACTCCATCATAATCTTCAGGAGGATGTGCATTTAAAGTTTCATGCCCTTTTTTTGTAATAACCAATCGTACATCTTTAGCAGAACGTTTAGCTTGTCTTTCAGAGTTAGCCGCTAGAGTGATATCGTATGCTTCTACGCCATGTAAGGAACTGATAAAGTAATGGGACAAAGTGGAAATAAAACCATTCTTTCCGGCTCCACGTCCTAATATAATAACAAATTCATCAAAAACTACTTCGTTATACTCTTTATCGAATAGAAATATAAACGGAACTAAAAACTTTTCCCATTCGTCTAAATCAAAATACCAATTTTCACTAAACTCTATATAATCAGTAATTTGTTGCTCGTCAAAATAATAAATATCATCCCTAGGCAGGATTTCTCTTTCTAAAAATTCTAACAACTTAACCCTTTTTTCATTTAATAATATTTCATTATTTTTATATCGCTCAATGTAAGATTCGATATATTCATTTTTTAACATTATTTTTTCAATAACCTATTTCGAGCTGGAGGTTTTCCATCATTTCTAGGTAGTAATTCAGTTAGTTGTCCGATAATCTCTTTAAAAGTTTTATCTCTATTGTCGTAGTTTTCTACGATTGGCCTTTTTCGATCATAAGGAAGTTGACTTTCTGATTGACTAAACTTTTCGTACTCGCCATTTTCAAGAATATCTTTCCAATTATCATCAAGAAGAACTTTAAGTCTAGCAGCTTGTGTAATAAGCCCTGTGACTAATCTTTTTTTCTTCTCCGGAATTTCATCAAATATTTCATATAGTCTTTTTTCTTCACTACTAACTAATTTTTCCAAAATTTCTACTCGATCATTCAACAAATAGAAAGGACTGATTTTCAAAGCTTTAGCAATCTTATTAATAACTTCTAAACTAGGCGACTTAGAGCCATTTTCAATAGCTTTGTAGTACGAATAAGAAACTCCTGTCATTTCAGAAACTTCTTTTTTGTTTAATCTTTTTTCTTCTCTTATTTTTTTTAAGCGAGTTCCAACTTCTAGTTTCAATTATTCATCAACTCCTTTCCATCGTTTTCCAAAAGGCCGGTACCTAGGGGGGAGGGGGGTAAATAAAACATGGTTTAGTCATTTAATTGACCCCATCCCGCTGTTGCGTTAAAAAAGTTATTTCGCAAATTTTTTAAAGGGGGTATTCAATCAAAAAAGTTTCTAATTCTTTCTTTTCTTTAGTGATTAAATCTAATTTAGTTTTATTTCTTAACAAAGCATTTTCCAATTCCACCTTATTTTTCTGGAAACTTTCTTCTGATTCATTAACAAGTTGAAGGCGATACTCAATTGTCTTCCTAACTGATTCATTCATTCTCCATCCTCCTATTGTTTGTTAATACCATTCATCTTCAATCCATTTGTTCTCTTTCTTTTTACCTTTAAACATACGATCATGTCTTACTTCATGATGATAGAAACAAAGCGTACGCAAGTTGCTTGGTTCAAGTGCCAACTCTGGATGAGTTTCAAGTTCTTTAATATGGTCCACTATCAATGTCGTATCTTCTTTAGATGTTACGATTCCTTTTTGTTTACACCATTGACACTCATAGTTATCACGTTTAATTATTTCAAGTCTTAACCTTCGCCACGTGCTTGCGTTATAAAACTTATCTCTATCTTCTTTAGTCAGTACGTTAAGCAATAGGCTATCACCAACTCTCACGATAATTTCTTTGTTTATTATTTTGTACAAAAAAAGCACCCACAATTAAGTGTATGCTTTTTACCAATATAGCTTTTGCAACTCGCACCATGTGCATGTCAGTCGCTTAATTAACTTGAAGAAAGACGTAACGAACAATAAAATTAGTTTAATGTGACTTCCTACGCTTTCTTCACACTAGAATCATACAACACTTTTTATAGAGAACTCGTGCAAACTCGTGCAACATTATGAATCTACTTGTATTTTTTTATTCTTCAGTAATTGTTTATTAAACTCATCCGCTATTTCATTACGCCACCTATACAATGTACTAGCATCTACATTCAACTTAGCAGCACAACGCTTTGGATGTCCTCTATAAGGTCCTTTCCTGTTTATGTAGAACTCCTTCATAGCTTCTTGTAAGTGTTCAGGTAGTGCTGCATAAGTCCTTTCAATTGCTTGGCCTATATTAACGTATTTGTTTAAATCCTCATTCTCATCAATTTTGATAAGCGTGCTCAATAACTTATCGTTATCTCCTCCAGAAGATTTTCCTCCACCCACATTATTATCAGCTAGTTGATAAGGATAACGAATAGATAACTCTAATTGCTTAGCCTCTTTTAAATACCATTTATACTTGGATAGCTTTACTTCAAGCTCTTTAAACTTATCAGACAAATAGGTCACCTCTTGTTTTTTAATTTAGTAAACTGTTCTTGATTCATCAATATCCCTGAGACGTGTTGCTTATCTGCAAATGCTTTGTGCCCTATTGATTCTGCTTCTTGATAGTGATCCTTGCACAAGCACATCAACTCATGTCTTCCTTGTACCTTCTTAGCTCCTGTAGTATTCATTGGATAAACCATGCCTGTTTGCCAACAGACAGCGCACTTTCTTTTATATAAACATTTAATCAATTGATGCTTAAGGTCCTCAGCTAATTCAATTGGTGGATCAGATAAAGGTACGCCATACTCTAAACAGAAATCTAAAAGAAATGTAATGAACTCACTTGCTATAGTTACTGTACAGTCACCAGTTAACTCACTGGTGCTGAACTCATCAATTCCTTTCGATTTACAAAATATTAATTTCATATCTTCTTTGATAGATTCAATGTCATATGCATTTCTTCCGCCACCTGAACTCTTCACTATATCGCTTAATATGGCATGTATCTTCTTTCTTTGCTGAGCTGTGATGATTCGGTTATCAAACAAGGTAAACTCCCCGTACAGCTCTCCTTTGCTATTTGTATAACGTTCTAACTGATAACCGATAATTGGTTCATCTAACGTAATCAATAGTTGTTGCTGACCTTCTTTATTAAATACAGTACCCGTTACCTTTGATAATATGTTCGTTGCATTCTCTACTTTTGTTTCCATTCGTTACACCTCACTTTAAAAAGGTAAATCATCATCACTGACATCAATAGGTTGTCCTGTCCGTTCAAATGGATCATAGTTATTTGATGAATCATTATTTGGTGATTGATGTGTGCTAGGCTCATCCCCGTAGTTATAGTTGCTAGACTGTTCATTTCTAGTATTGCTGCTAGATTGATTATTATTGTACTGATTACTATTATCTTTGTTCGAGTCTTTACTTTTCGGTTCTAATAAAGAGAATGATTCTACAATCACTTCAGTTACATATATCCTTTGGCCTTGCTGATTATCATAACTTCTTGTTTGAATCCTACCTTCAATACCAACCAATGCGCCTTTACGTGTGAAATTAGCCATACTTTCAGCTGATTTACGCCATATAACACAATTGATGAAGTCAGCATCACGTTTACCTACTTGATTTGTAAAAGATCTATTTACAGCGATAGAGAATGTTGCTACCGCTGTACCATTGGATGTGTACTTTAAATCAAGGTCTTTTGTTAATCTTCCGACCAGCACTACATTATTGATCATTTACCAAACCAACCTTTCAACTTGCCTTTTAACTTATTCCATTTACTAGGTTCTTTTACTATAGAATTTACAGCACTTTTTAATTGCTCTTCTGTTGAAAATGCTGTGGATGAATAAGTTAATCCTTTAACAGTAGTTTTAATTTCACGGTGACTTTCCGGTGTAACCAGATGAATATTACTAACATCAAAAGTTTCTGCATTTAATACCCCTGTGGTGATTCTTTCTTTAGTACCTAATATATTTTTATCTAGATTATCAATACTATCTGTATCTAATTGTAAATTATCTAACTCAGCAATATGTTTGAAATACGTTTCTGGTTCCTCTTTTGGCATCTTGCCATGTCCTGCAGACAAAATGCTCCCTGTTTCATCTGAATTAAAAAAAGTATGATTAGCTTCGTGATTTTCCAAAGAGTATCTTAGTGAGTCGATTGAATCAACTGATTCCATTGCATCAATTAAATTCATAAACTGATGAACAATGACATTATCTGCATATAAGCTCACTATTTCCCCATTAATTATCTTAGTGCCCTCTAAAAAAAATATTCCATTCTTGATTTTTAAATTAGTCTTCAATGAGTTCAAATCTTTTGGTCCACATTTTAAAAGGTAATCATATTCAAATTGAGTTAATACTTCCTTTTTACTTTGCAGCTTATCCATAATACGTTTATTAATCTTATTCTTTATACGTTTATTCATTCATCTTCACTCCATCCGTTATCTTTTTTTAATAGATCTAACTCAAATTTATAGCCATTAGCTGTATTCTGCCATTCCACCAAGTCACCTTTAACATCCTCGATTTCTTTCTTAGCAGCATCAATATTCTTTTGTTTTTGTTCGATTTTGTATTCATTAACAGTATTAACGAATTCCAAACGTGCATTATCAACCAGCAGATAGATTAAACCGATGAGCATGCCTATTACTATGAGCGCTGGTACTGCTGTAATCAGTATATTTTCTATTTTTAATCTCATGATTTATCCGGAACCTCCTCTGTTTAATAAACTATAAATATTTCGCAATCATTGCTTGATGAATACTTTCAGCAAAGTTAACTGCTATTGTGTCCTCAAATGCTCTATCATCTGAGTTTAATAAATCTAATAACATATCTTCTTGTAGCCTTTTCCATTCTTCATTATCAGCATCTTGTTCTGAAATCCCGAACTTACTGAGAATAATTACAGTTGCTTTTTTTGAGACGTTATTTAAATTGATCGTTCTTGAAGCTTCTAAACTCATTCAGCATCTTCCTCCAATTCAGCAACTCTGTGTCTTACTTCAGCAAACATAGATCCTAATTGCATTAAAGCTCGGACTGGATCTTGTTCAATAGAAATCTCCCATTGTTTCAAACATTTTTCTGAAAATTCTTTTTCTGTTTCTTCTCCAGTAAATTGAACAAATTCCATTTATTTGTCCTCCTGTGCTTTTATAAAATTATTAGCAAAACTCAATTGCTGATGTATATAAGGATCATCATGTTTACCACCAGTCGAAAGCCAATCTCCACACCGTTGATTGATGTCTTTTAAAACTGGTAATGGTAATAAGTGTGAAATTGATGCTAGTTCATCCATTGCTGACATCTGAATCACTCCAATTTATTTTTTGTATTCCCATTCAAATCCATAACTGGTCTTTTGTTTCTTTCTAGCACCTGCAGCAATCCCACTTGGATGTACTCCTAATGCTTTACCAGCGTCTTTAACAGATGCGAATTCATTGATGACTACACCATTCTTAATTTGCAAAATACTTTTGCTTGTATGATGATTAATTTTCTTCATATTTTTAATTTCTGGAAACTCATCACCTGCGTACTTCCATCTGTAACCTAAAGAAGAATCTGTTTTTTTTCTTAAGCAATGAGGTATGCCAGAATGCGCAATATTGAAATGCTTATTAGCTTCTGCAATTGAATCAAAAGAATTAATATAAACGCCATCCATAGTCCATTGTTCTATTCGTCTTTTTGGTGTTCTAATTCTCTTTTTCTTAGGTGCAGCATTTGGGTCAACTTCTTTTTTAGGTATATTACGGTATCTCTTTAACACTTGTTTAGTTACTTTTACTTGATGGCCATCTTTTACCATATCTTTGAATTTAACTACGGTACGTTCTCTTTTGCTGATTTCTACTACAGCACTATGATCATAAATAATTTCTATTCTTGCTTTGAATATTCCTTTTGCTTGTGTCTGACATTCAACTACATCACCAACGGTTACATTTGCTACATCAATATTTCTATCGCTGTATGTTTGAGTGTTAGTCACTCTGCACCCTCCTTTAAGTATCCGAGTTGTTTCGCGTATTTTTGAACTTCTTGCATCATCCCTACTGAATATCCCCAATGAGTACAATACAATCCGCTATACCCATTATTTCCATTGGTATATTTACCAGTACGTATAAATTCGCTAAAATCCAATACCAATGCATTTAAAGTTCCACCATGACTGAATCCTTTTTCAAGATGCTTATAGCTATATGCATAAAGAACATCTTTCGTGTACTCGTCTACATAATAAATTCGATTATTGATAATCTTGAAATACCCATATTGACCATCTGGTTCATAATAGAAAAATTTCCTTCCAACTGAGCCGATATTTTTAATTATCTTATTAATAATTTCAACCCTTTCTTCTTTTGTTGAATCCATGATTTATTCCTCCTAACCAACAAGTAATTTGTATTCTTCGCCATTAGACAAGAAATAAACATCATTAACTAAATCTGTCTTATTCATTTCTTCAAGTGTTTCATCAACTTCTTCAAGAAGACTTTCCATAGATCCATACATACCTATGAATTGCTTACCACCCTTTACCTTTGCAAAAACAAAAATTTCTTTCACAATAATTCCTCCTAGTCATCAATTAATAGTGGACCACTTAGCATGTTTGTATAACTTAATTTCAGCTTTTGGTGTGATTCTAAAATAATCTATTGATCCAAATTCATTTTTTGCATCCATTTGAAGCTCATCTTCAATTGGATAAGATGTTACTGGAGTATAAGCATTAAGTATTAAGTAGTCTTCCAGTGTTTCCTTCATTTCTTTCTGTTTAAGTACCATCTGACTAGCTCCTTTTAAGTTAGTGTTTACTTCAATTCATTCTTGTTAGATTTATAAAGAAAATTGATGATGCCACTTTCAAACTTCACTCTAAATTCTTGAATGTCGCTTTCTTTTAAATGTTTCCGGCCATAGAGCTCTTTCATGTCTCTCCAATTTACCCAAGGTATGCGGTAGAAGTTTTTAAAGTTGAAACTGACCAGGATGAAGCAGACGGCTCCGAACTTGTCATAGCTTCTTAAGCTATTAATCTGTTCTGTAGATAATCGACCATAAGGCATTGTTTCTGTATTCGTGTGTTTTGCTTCAAACATGACTGATTTACCGCCCATCAGTATGCCTTTATAATCTGCTTGCGCTTGTTTTATAAAGACTGCGATAAATTTCCCTGGTTGACCTGGCATTGATTTTAGAGGTTTCATTGGTTCTGGAGTCTTTTGTATATCAGCTACTCCAATTCGTTTATAATAGGCTACTGTTGCATCAATATATGATTCGAATGCTGCACCTGTTGCTTTTGATTTTCTCCCTTGTGCTACTCGTTTAGGACTTTTGACTTTAGTTAATGCTGCATGGGCCGTTGGATCCGGATAATGTTTTGCGTTAAATTTATCTATACTCATATGTGCTCCACCCTTAAGAATATTAGTTGTTGTTGTATTCGATACTCTTCTTCAAGCTCTTTGGTAAACCGATGTACTGAACCATCTAAGAAACAGATATAAACATATCTCATGCTTCTGCTCTCCTATTCTGTATTCTTGCAAGTCGTTCATTAAAAGCTGCTTTATCCTCTGCACTCATTGGCTTTTCTTCAACTTTTTGATTTTCTTCTTTTGCCCAATCTGGTAATGTTTCTTTTCTCAATGGTGCTTTGTTGAAATTATTTCTAGGTGCTGCTTTCTTAGCTTGTACCTCAGCTTCACGTTTCTTTTCTAATGCATCAATATCCTCAACTGATTTAACACCTTTGTCTTCCCAGTTCTTTAAGATTGTATTTACATAAGCGTATTTCCTAACTCCCTGATCACTGGCAACCTCAATTGCTTTTACAACGATTGATTCATTACCTTCAAAGTCTTTTACCCAATGTTCTAATTTCTCAATTGTCAAAGGTGGAATCATTCCGAATCCGGTTTGTTCCCAGGTAGTGATGAAATTTGGCTGTTTCTCTGAAGCGGGTTGTTGTTGTTTATTTTTAAGACTGTTATTAATAGAACTGTTATTATTAAAACTGTTATTATTAGTGCCGTCATTATCCATGCATGGGCTATCCAACGTTGGGTTATCCATGCATGGATTTTGACGTGTTGGTTCATCCATCACGTCATTTTGAAGTGTTGGTTGATAATTTATAACGCTATTTATTGTGTAGACATTACTTCCCCAAGAGCCTTTACTAGTGCGTTCTCTCTTCACTTCGATGTAGCCTTTTTCTACTAAAACCTTCTTGTGTTTATGGAATCTGTTCTCTCCGATATCTAAGTCGTTACATATAAGACTCACACTTGGAAATGCTGACGTTCCGTTACCAGCGTAAGAGCTGATATAAGCGTATATAGCTTTTGCTTCAATGGTTAAGTCCTTATCCTTCATGACTAGTTTAGGTATGATCCCATAGCCTAGAGATAGTACACCTTCAATTTTTATCTTGTCTTCCATTTCACTGCACCTTCACTTTCATTTTTTGAATATTAATGATAAAATGTTTGTAATATTATTAAATAAATCTTTTTATTCGCCTAACAAATATGCCAATTTGTTAGGCTTTTTTATGCTTAAAATATCCAACCTAGTATTAAGATGATTGCGCTGAAAAATATAGCTTTAAAAAATAATTTGTACCAAAACTTACTCTCTTCATCAATTTCATCAGTACCCCAAAAATAAAGAGTACTTGCACTAATTAATCTTTCAGTTACTTCGTTAAACATCTACATTACCTACCTTTCTATGTCGAATGATTAATACCTCTTTTTTGCCCGCCCGGCAGTTGATTAATTAAATTTAGTATTTTTTCGAATCCATTCTTCTACTTGCCTTTTCGGATACCTTCTCCCGTTCTTTCCAAATTCAACAAAGGGAAATCCTTTCTTGTATAAAAAGAACTCATCAGCGGTTTTTGTATCACATTTAAGAATTCTTTCGCATAAGTCTTTTTTAGTAAGCAGCTCATCATCACTGTATTTAGTTTCAATTGAATTTTTAATCTGAGGTAGTGATACTTCCAAGAACTTACTAGCCATCCATTCAAAGAATTTGTTCGTAGACATAGAATCAAATTGGATGTTCATGATCTATCCCTCCTCTTTTTTCTGCTCAGTTCTAAATTCATCTAAACTAATTCCTAACACATCTGCTATCTTACAAACTGTACTGAATCTTAAATCATTTGCTCTTCCACTCTTTAGTTCGTAAAGAGTATTTTGAGCAATATTAGCCTTTTTTGTTAGTTCATAAATAGTTAGATTTTTTTCTTTTAACTGTTTATCTATTTTCCACCACAAATTCATAGGCTCCCTCCCCAAACCACTATATATAGTGGTTTATTTTATTGTTTAACACAACATAATGTGTTATATTGCTTTTATAAGGAATGTCTTCGCCAAAAGTGATTCCTTCAAAAATATTTAAAATACAAATGAAAAGTGGTGAATACAATTATGGGAAAGAACCAACATGTAGTACCTGATCCAAATGGTGGCTGGAATGTTAAAGGTGCAAATAACACTAAAGCTACAAAACACACTGGAACTAAAGCTGAAGCTGTAAATTTAGCTAGAGAAATCAGTAAGAATCAAAACTCCGAATTATTTATACATGGTAAGAATGGGCAAATTCAAAGTAGAGATAGTTACGGCAATGATCCATTTCCGCCAAAAGGTTAATTGTAAATTTTAAGAAAATTTGAATGAAATGAGGTGATTGTTATATGGTACGAGTTAAAGTGAAAATTAAAACTCCGAGCAAGTCACAAATTAAACGAGATGTTAATAGAGCGATTCGCAAGAATCTTATTTGCCCTAGCTGCGGTCATAAGCTTCCGACTACTTATGCAAGTCGGACTAAATGTTCGAGATGCGGACAAGAAATTTCAATAAACATCTAATCAACAAATTCGATTTCAATGTATTTATGCATAACCTTCGCGGCTACTCCAATTGCTGTGAGGGTTATTAGTATTCCTGCTATTTTTTTCATCGTTTACTCTCCTCTGCTGTTGGAAAGGCATCATCATCTTCTAAACCTAATACAAGCATTCTTGTAGCTGTAGATGGCTCCCAATCATCAATTAGGTCAATAACATTATCAAAATGCTTTTCTCTTAACTGTGCTCTTGTCCTTACTCCCGAAACTTCTGCAACTGCTTTATTTAAATCTTTATATAATAAAGCTAGTTGCTCTTTATTCATGGTCCATTTTCTTTCCTTGCCAACTTGTCTTACCTTTTGCGAGATACGTCTTCCAATGTAGCTATATTTACCTGGATCAATTGAAGTGTTTTCTTCTAAATTCACAACTCTATTTTTAACGTCTTCAACTTCTTCTTTAGTTTCTTCAGTCGCTTGTAACATCAATCTAAGTGCTAGGATTGGGTCCTTTGAAACTTGATACCCTCCAGTCTTGCGAATGGAAGGAATAACATCATGAGTAATCCATCGTTTAAAAACTTTAGCTTCTGCCTTCCGACTTGATAAAACTAAGTTATACAATCCGAATTCATTAACGATTGAATAATTTCTGATTTGGCTGCCGTCGGTTAAACCGACAGTAGCTTTTTCATCATCATCAAGCCTGCCAACTGCATCACGACTATTTGAAATATCCAAAATATCACAGACATCTTTAGCGACAAACCAAGGATCATCATCAATTAATTGAGTTCTTATTTCGGTCGATTCAAATTTAAAAATTTGTAGTTGCGACATGTCATCACTCTCCTTTATTTTAAAAATCAAATCAGGTTTTATCTTTTTCTAGAATAACGCTAAAAGCGGTATCTTCTCCAAAAAAAATATAGTCCTGAGGAATGTTATAGACCTTTTCAATTTTCTCTATAGTTTCATAATCTAACTTACTACTATCTTTTTCATACGATCTTAAGGTATCTCTGCCCATACCCAGCTTGCTAGCTGCTTCTCTCTGAGACCAACCCTTTCTTGTTCTCAAACTGGCTAAAGTAAATTTTAAATAATATGGTATTTTTTCCTTTGTAGTCATATTCTATAACTCCTTTCTTAATTGATAATTTCATTATATACCGCTTTTAGCGTTAAAGCAACTATTTTAACGCTAAAAGCATGTTTTTTTCTTCTTTTTGCTAGCATTGTAATGCTTAATGCGTTATTATAATATTATCAAATACACAAGAGGTCTTTAAAGGAGACGTAAAAAATGAATGAAGATATAAAGATTATTTTTTCTAAAAATTTAAATAGGTTAATGGAATTAAAAAGAGAAACAGCAACTGAAGTATCTGAAAAAACAGGTATTGCATACTCAACAGTTAATGACTGGAAAAACGGAAAGAAAATGGCCCGCGGTGGCAATTTACAGAAATTGTCTGATCATTTCGGGGTTAATATTTCTGATTTGACATCAGAAAATAGTGCACATCAGATGATTGTTAACAAACCAGCATTCATAGAACTAAAAGGAAAAGTAGCAGCAGGTTTACCTTTAGAGATGTTCGATGTACCAGAATTAGTCTCAGTTCCTTATGAAGTAAGAGAAAGATACCCTAATTCTTACCTTTTAGAACTTAAAGGCGATAGCATGAATAAATTGTTTATGGATGGATCTTATGTATTAATTGATCCTTGTGATAATTTAGAAAATGGAGAAATAGGCGTAGTTCGAGTTAATCATACTGAAGCAACTCTAAAGAGATTTTACAAATTAGGCGATGCTATTATGTTGCAACCTGAATCCACTAATCCAGATCATCAAAATCAAACTTACGATTGTAGTGAAGGTGAATGTGAAAGCATATCAATATTAGGGAAATTAGTTTGGGCTATGACTCCAATTGGTATGAAATTTTAGAAATTAGGAGGGAAAAATATTGGAATTACATGATATTAGATGTCCAAGATGCAAAGTTAATGTACTAGGTGAAGGTTTTTGTCGAGAATGTGGAGAAGGAATAATATATTCAAATGAAGCAATAGTTACATTAGAAAATAGCGGTTATCAAATAGATGAAAATCATAAGAGTGTTGAAGCTTTTAGGAAAAGTCAAATTGACCAAAATTCTTTTACAAAGATAGGAAATACGCTGGAAAATATTGGTAACGGTGGACAAAAAATAGGAGCCACCATGAATAGTTTTGGTAATTCTATGATCTTAGGGTGTACGATACCTATCCTTATTCTTTTTATACTAGGTGCAATTCTGTTTTAATAAAAAGGAGCGATAATATGACTGAAAATAAAATTATTACTTTTGTTATAACAAAGAAATATGAAAAATATGAGGATTTACAATAGGATTAATCTCCGCATACAAATAACTAAAAAATTTGGAGGATAAAAGGATGAAAAAGTTATTTCTAGGAATAATAGGGGTCATATTACTATCAGCTTGTAGTAATAATGGGATTAACGAAGATAATGCTGAAAAAAGTGCTAAATATATCAATCAAAAACTTTCTATAGCAAATGAGGTTGAAGAAAGACAAGAAGAATATTTCAATGAAATTATGAACGTATATAAAATTGGGGAATTTACTACTGTAATACCAAACAAAGAATCAGGAATTGAACAGATAAATTTCAGTAATGTAGATAAAGTAGATATTTCTAAGATATTAGAATTATTTGAATTCCCAGAATCCGAATCTATTGATTCTTTAATTGAAAACTATTATTACGATATTGCATCAACTGGATCCTATGAAGCAAATGAAGAATTTGTCATTTATGAAGATTTAGGTATTTCTACTTCAGTAAAGAGCGAAGTATTATTAGATGTTTTAGGAGAAAAACCTTTTATGTTAACAGTTTTATATAACGAAGAAAGATTTGATGAATTTAAATAGAAGGAGTGATAATCCATGACTGAAAACAAAATTATACCTTTCGATATAACAAAGAAATATAAAAAATATGAGGATTTAGAAGCAGAAGATTTTGTTAACTTTGATGATATATCTGCCCCATTGTTTGATTCAGTCTATGTAGATAAATATAATAACACTGTTGGCAAAACTAAGTCTGGTATAGAAGTATTAATATCTAAAAATAAGGAAGAGGTGGATTAAAATTCAAAGTTTAATTACATTAATTATTGCATGTGGTTTAATTGCAGGAATAAAAAAATATATTTTAGGATAAACGGAGGAATTAATTTTGACTAAACAATTAAGAGATTTTCTTTATATTGACGAGGATATTGTAGAAAATCTATATGCCCAACTTTACCAAAAAGAAATTGTAGAACAAATATTTAATGATTCATCACAATCTGGTATTTCTCAAAATAATTCTGAAACAACTTCATCAACAGATGGTATTAAACCCTCTGTAACAGCTAGTGCGGTAGTTTTAAAAGCACAAATTTCTGGGTCTTCTTCAATTACAGATACAAATAAAACCGCAGTAGTTACTTCAGAATCACAAGGAGTGTCAGAATCAACTAAATTTGCATTAAATAGATTTAAATATTCTGAAGTAATAGATTCTTTAAGAGATAAGGGATTATTAAAAGATAAATATGATTTCCAAAAGTATGATTTTTTAGAAATAGAAAACAATTTCAGATACTTTGATTACGATCAACATACAGATATTTATGATCATGAAGGAATGTTAATATTGCTTTTTGCAAATTATTATATTACTCATGATAGAGAGATTACTTATGATAAGATAATTAGCGATTTGTCAGCTGCAAAAGTAGCTGTTAAAAATATTAAAAAGTTATCTTTCTTCGAAAATCAAGCGGACGCAAAGGAGTTTATAGCAATATATGCATCTTCTCTTAATTTTAGACGTGTTGGATTAGTTAGTATTCATTTAAATAAAATATTTAAAAATAACGTACTATTTTTTTCAAAAGAAAACGATCTGGTAATATGTAATAAAAATTTCTTAAAAACGGATACTTTACTATTAACTTTATCTCAAAACGTTTCTGCTAAAGTAATTGGAAAAGTGATAAATGATCCTACTTTGATAATGGATACAGGAGATGTAAGTAATTACTTTACTGACGATGAAAGACTAACATCAGACTTAATAAACGCAGGTGCAAGCTTTTTAGTTATGAATTATTTACAAAATTTTTACGGCCTAAAAAAAGAACTACCTGTAAGAATTATACAGGCAGTTAGTGTTGAGTATTTTTTAATTTAATTATGCTTCATTTGTTCTCTAATTCTGTGTTGCATCTTTTTATTATCACTTTTCATTTTTTCATAGTCAATTTTATGATTAGCAATTGTGGATTTGTTAAGATTTGAGAATTTTGCATGATGTTTTTCTTTTTCATGTTTTGATACAGCAATCTGATTTAATAGATTTATTGATGTATTTTTAATAGTCTTCATCATGTTCTCACCTCCAAATGCAGTTTATATTACTAACATTTAAACACCACTCTCCCCGACCAAAGTTTGAGTGATGCAACAATTAAGAATCCCTACTAAAGGTCTTTTTTCTGTACCTTTATATTAGCATAAAAAAGTTGTTTAAACCAAACTCTTTTTGTAAGCCCCGCCCGGCGATCGAAAGGAGAATGAACATGGTAAAAACAGTTAAAACAAAGCATCGAAACATTTACAAATATGAAACAAAAAAAGGCAGCAAATACCAGTTGCGGTTTAACGTAACGATTAATGGAAAAAAAGAAGAATTTTCAAAAGGTGCACTAAATAGCATTGCTGAAGCAAAATCCCTTTATAATGAATGGATATATAAAATTGATAATGATTTATTAGAAGAATCACAGTCCATAATTAAAGAGTACACTTTAATTGAATACTATGAAAAAATGAAAGAATTCAAACTAGCTGCATCACTTTGGAATAAGAATACATTGGAAACAAATGACGATAGATTCAATAAAGTGGTAGAGCCATTTGGGGCTAAAAAGCTGTCCGAAATCACAAGAATCGATTACCAAAAATGGGTTAATAATCAGTATACAGAACATGACTATAGTCAAGCAACTGTAGAAGGTTACCATAGATTATTTATGTCCGTTTTGAATGATGCTGTCGCTGAAGATTACCTGGATAAAAACAGACTACTCAAAGTTAACTTAAAAAAACAAGGCTACAAACCTAAGAAAAAGATTGTAAATATTGAAGAGTATTATACTTTTATAGATACTGCTGAGAATGTTCTTCCTAAAGACACTTATACAATGGTTTATCTAGGATCATATGGTGCTAGACGCGGAGAAATATACGGAATTAAATTGAATGCTATTCATTTCTTTGAAAGAGATGGTGTAGAAATTGCACAAGTAGACTTGTTTACTTCAAGAACTAGAAAGTATAAGGAAGGAAGTAAGACTAAAACCGAAAAAGGGGAACGGATAATTATTGTTGATTCTTACGGTACTAAATTATTGAGAGCTCAGATTAAGTATGCAAAAAAAATTAAAAAGAATTTAAAATCTATCTTACATCAAAATGATTTTATTTTTATTGATTCCGAATCAGGCAATCCTGTTCATTTACAAAAAATGAATGAAGCAATGGACATTGTAACAAAAAAATCAGGCGTTAAAATTTCACCTCATATGCTCCGTCATCTATTCGCTAGTGCCTCAGACATAGTTGGAGTTGATGGAGACTCATTGAGAGCGTTTATGGGCCACGAGGATGAAGCAATGACGAAACATTACACTCACGCTACTAAAGAATCAGCTATCAAAGTAATGGAACAAACTTCATCCATATTGCATCCGGCAAGGATTTAAATTTTCAAGTCGGAACAAAGTCGGAACTTTTTATAAAAAAAGACATCTAAGAAGATTAGAACTTCTTAGATGTCTCGCAAACCTTGATATATCAATGCGGCCGAGAAGAGTCGAACTTCCACCAGGGTTACCCTGACCAGCCCCTCAAGCTGGCGCGTCTACCATTCCGCCACGACCGCTGATTGTCAACAAAGATTATTATAGCAACGTTTATTGGTGTTGTAAAGAGCGTTTTTTTGTTTAAGTTACTCTGAATATAGAAAACATTCTATTTAAATTCCTGGAACCTTTCTATTGCTTTATGCTTTATGGTATTATTAAAGGCAACTACTATCCCTTTTTAGAAAGTTATAAGGGATTGCAGAAATTAACTATAGCAATGGATGCCACTATTAAATTTTCTGATAGATAGTTAATTAGAACGAGGTATAAAAGTTTAAAAAACGAGTTTTAGAAAGGTGATATAATTGAATTTTAAAGAGTTCGAAGAGTATTTAGACGCTAATTTAGGAAGTAAAAGTATCTTTTTCGAAAAAGCTATGGATGATCAACTTAGACGTAACAGCAGAAGACCCCCCGCAAAAAGATGGAATGAAGCAAAATTAGAACGTGCTGTTAATAGAATGTGGACAGATATCGTTAGAAGTATCTATGATAAATTCAAAACCACGATTAATACTAAATCATCTGATCCTTATCAAGCTTGGATCGAATTTTTTGAAAAGAATGAAGCTTTAGAAAATTTAGATGAAATGATGAATGATTTAGAATTTGAATAATTTGACGGAATTACAATCTACTCACAAAAAAAGTTCTGACAAATGTCAGAACTTTTTTTGCTCTACTTTTTAATTGAGTCTCAAGATAACGAGCTTACATCATGCCGCCCATTCCAGGATCCATTCCCATTCCGCCCATTGGAGCGTCAGGTTTTGGTTGGTTTGCAACAACCGCTTCAGTTGTTAACAATAGCGCTGCAACACTAGCTGCGTTTTGTAAAGCTGAACGAGTTACTTTAGTTGGATCAATGATACCAGCATCAATCATGTTTACCCATTCATCAGTAGCTGCGTTATATCCTACGCCTAAATCGACACTTTTCAGTTTTTCAACGATTACAGAACCTTCAAGACCAGCGTTTGTCACGATTTGACGAACAGGTTCTTCAAGAGCACGGATCACAATTTTCACACCTGTTGCTTCATCGCCTGTTGCTTCGATTTCTGCAACTTTACGTTGAACATTGATTAAGGCTGTTCCACCACCGGAAACGATACCTTCTTCAACAGCTGCACGAGCTGCATTTAAAGCATCTTCAATACGTAATTTGCGTTCTTTTAATTCTGTTTCAGTAGCAGCTCCAACTTTGATGACTGCAACTCCGCCAGAAAGTTTAGCTAGACGTTCTTGTAATTTTTCTTTATCAAATTCAGAAGTGGTTTCAGCTGCTTGAGCTTTAAGTAAAGCAACACGGTGTTGGATAGATTCTGCTGAGCCAGCTCCTTCAACGATTGTAGTAGCATCTTTCGTCACGACTACTTTACTTGCATGTCCTAATTGACTGATTTCAGTATCTTTCAATTCAAGACCTAAATCTTCAGTAATAACCGTTCCGCCAGTTAAGATAGCAATATCTTCAAGCATAGCTTTACGACGATCGCCGAATCCTGGAGCTTTAACTGCTACAACATTAAATGTTCCACGCAATTTATTCAATACTAATGTTGGAAGAGCTTCGCCATCAACATCATCAGCAATGATCAACAATGGACGTCCTTGTTGTAAAATTTGTTCCAATAATGGAAGGACTTCTTGAATATTTGAGATTTTTTTATCGGTAATCAAAATATAAGGGTTTTCTAAGTTTGCTTCCATTTTATCGTTATCTGTTACCATGTATTGAGAAAGGTACCCACGATCAAATTGCATTCCTTCAACAACACCTAATTCTGTCTCGATTCCTTTAGATTCTTCAATTGTAATAACGCCATCTGTTCCAACGCGTTCCATTGCTTCTGCAACCAATTCTCCTGTTTCATTGCTTCCTGAAGAAATAGCAGCAATTTGTGCAATTGATTCTTTTGAGTCAACTTTTTTAGAAATAGCAAGCAATTCTTCTACAGCAACTTTTGTGGCCATTTCGATTCCGCGGCGAATCCCAACTGGATTAGCTCCAGCTGTTACATTCTTCAATCCTTCACGAACGATAGCTTGAGTTAAAACTGTAGCTGTTGTAGTACCATCTCCAGCAATATCATTTGTTTTAGAAGCAACTTCTGAAACAAGTTGTGCTCCCATATTTTCAAAATGATCTTCTAGTTCAATTTCTTTTGCGATTGTCACACCATCATTAGTAATGAGTGGTGAGCCGTAAGTTTTTTCTAAAACAACATTTCTTCCTTTGGGTCCTAATGTTACTTTAACAATATCTGCTAAAATATCTACCCCACGTAGCATTGATGCACGAGCGTCTTCAGAAAATTTAATATCTTTTGCCATTTTTTCCTTCACCTCATTAATTTAGTTTGTTCATTTTTTAAGTTATCTTTAATCTATGACTGCAACGATATCGTGTTCTTTTACCACTAAATACTCTTTACCGTCGTATTTCACTTCTGTTCCAGCGTATTTTTCAAATAAAACAGTATCGCCTACTTTAACAGACACTGCTACTGTTGAGCCGTTTTCTAAAACACGCCCTTCTCCAACAGCTATTACAGAACCCGTTTGAGGTTTTTCTTGAGCGGAACCCGGTAAAACAATCCCGCTGATTGTTTTTTCTTCTTCTTTAGCAACTTCAATGATGACACGATCTCCTAATGGTTTTAACACGTAAATCCCTCCATCTAAATTATTTCTTCATTTTTAGCACTCAAACATATCAAGTGCTAAACTACTTCTTTATAATAACAAATATAAAAAAGATTGCAAGAATTTTCATCTTGATTTTTATTCCTTTTCAAATAAGGATTGTTTTATTGAAAAGGGTTCGGTACTGTCTATTGTTATACCCCTTTTTGGACCTTTTATGTTATACTGAAAAATGAAGTTATTTTCAGTTTACCTAGCATAGAGTTGGCTTCTTTAGGAGAATTTTTTTCTATTGGATACTCTGACTGCTATTTACTAAACTGTATATAACGAACGTACGCTATCTCGAAAAAAGAAGGTCTTAATCATATGAAGAAACTTACGAGTCACACATCGATTTTAATTATTTTATTTTATTTAATTGCTCAATTCTTACCGGCCATCATTATTTCTCTAGCTCCAACAAATTTCCAGACTGAAGCTTCCGTTTATGGGACAATTTTTAGTTTTACTTTAGGCGCAATAGTTATGCTCTTATTGAATCGAAAATCGACCATCCGAAATTCGTTGACCTTAAGTCCATCATTACCTAGAAAGAGTGTTCTTTATTGGGGTATTGCCGGAATCCCTTTGGTGCTTTTGGCTCAATACATGGCAAACTTAATTGAAACTTTACTTTTGGGGATTCCAATAGATTCTGTTAATACTCAAAATATACTTGTTTTCGTTGACAATTATCCAATTTATATAATTGTCGTCTCTATTATGGGACCAATCATGGAAGAATTTGTCTTCAGAAAAGTTATTTTTGGTTTTTTATATGATCTTACTGGTGGAATAGGTGCTGCAGTGATCAGTTCTCTTATCTTTGCTTTTATGCATTTTGATGGACACATTTTATTGTACTCTGCTATGGCTTTTGTCTTTTGTTTTCTATATAGTAAAACTAAAAATATTGCCACTCCCATTATCACCCATATTATTATGAACACAGTAGTTATAGTAGTAAATTTTTTATAAGTACGTGCTAAGTGTTAGAAAGGACTTTTCATTTGATAAATAAACGTAATTTTATAATGCAAATTGTTTTTACTTACTTGATGTCAGGAGTATTCATCTGGTTTGCGATTGATTCTGTGGGAAATTCCGGTTGGACATTTTTTTCTGTTCTCTATGTCGTTTTTTCTACCAGTTATTTCGTTAGAGCTTCAAAAATACTTGAAGTTTACTTTAAAATAAAAAAAGGACCCAAACCATAACCGGTTTGGGTCCTTTTTTTTTGCTCTATACTTTTTAGTGTTGCTAGCTTAATTAAATTGGTTACCAGATATTTCTGGAGGAATAGGGTTTGCTTGTAGCCATGCATTGGATTCAATGCGAATTATAAAGCGTTAGCGCTTCAGCGTTTACGTTTTATTTGAGGCTTGAAAGCTCTGAAGACTACAGGCTTCAGACGTTCCCATGGCTCTCCACAAGCAAACCCGTCTATTCCAGAAGAAATTTATTTTATTCTATCAACACCATTTGACAAATGAGTCCTTTTTTACGCGTTTTCTGGTTTGTAATGATCTAAGAAATAAATCAATGTTTGTAGTTCATTGGTCAAATCAACATTTTGAACTCTCACTTTGTCTGGTACAGAAATTCTAATAGGAGTAAAATTCAAAATTCCTCTTACATTTGCTTCAACTAAACGTTCTACTGTTGCTTGTGCGACGTCTGATGGAATAGTGATAATCACAATTTCTATCTGTTGAATTTTTAATTGTTCAACCATATCATCCATATGATAAATAGGAACACCACTTAAAATAGTGCCAACAATTTCTTCATTTATATCAAAAGCTGCACTTATTCGCATGTTGTTGCTTTGATGGAAGTTGTAATTCAATAAGGCATGTCCTAAGTTCCCTACTCCGATTAAGGCAACATTGGTTAATCGGTCTTGTTTAAGTGTTTTGCTAAAGAAATTCATTAAATCTTCAACATCGTATCCGTATCCTCTTTTTCCTAAAGCACCAAAATAAGAGAAGTCTCTTCGAATTGTTGCACTATCCACTTTAATCGCGTCACTCAATTCAGTTGAAGAAACACGTACTTTTCCGGAATCATGTAAGAATCGCAAATAGCGATAATATATCGGCAATCGCCTAGCCGTTGCATTGGGTATTTTCTTCTCTACCATTCTTTTTTCCTCCATCAGTCATTAGTCTACTTTCTTGATTGATTCGTTGTCTCTTTTCACAAGCAAATCGTTATATCTTTTTCTTCACAATCTTTTTTTAGTGAACGTTCCTATTATATCATTTTTTAGTTTTAATACTACCATTAATTTCAAAAAAATAGTGACAACCTTTTCTACTCTACTTATTATCTTATCAAAATTCACAAGAAAGATTGTGAAGCCACTTTTAAAAAGTTAGCTTTTCTTGGATTGTAATTTCCCTCGCTCTCGATATGTGCTAAACTATTATTGAGAATGATGAAAAGAGGACCTAAGCTATGATTCTATTACAAGCGCAACATGTTGCTCGTTATTTTGGAGCAGATGTATTATTTGAAAATATTTATTTAGAGATTCAAGAAAATTCACGTATTGCATTAGTCGGTAGAAACGGTACCGGAAAATCAACACTTTTAAAAATGATTGCGGATATCGAGCAGCCTGATGCTGGGAAGATCGTCAAAGGGAAACAAGTGACGATTGGTTATTTAGCCCAAAACACTGGTTTATCTTCTGAAAAAAGTATGTGGGATGAAATGTTAACAGTCTTTGAACCGGTTATTCAACTAGAAAAAGACATGCGTACGATTGAGCAGCAACTCGGAGACCCTGCATTACTTTCTAATGAAGAACTCTATCAGTCAACTCTAAACCGCTATGACCATCTTCAAAATCGCTTCCGTGAAGAAAATGGTTTTAGTTATCAAGCTGAAATTCGTTCTGTCTTGCATGGTTTTCGTTTTTACGAAGATGATTATTCCAAACACATCAGTCAACTTTCCGGTGGACAAAAAACACGATTAGCTTTAGCCAAATTATTATTAGAAAAGAAAGACTTACTGATTCTTGATGAGCCGACAAACCATTTGGATATCGAAACGTTGAGTTGGTTAGAAAACTATTTACAGTCTTATACTGGAGCATTATTGATTGTCTCTCATGACCGTTACTTTCTAGATAAAGTAGTCAATGAAGTTTATGAAATCAGTCGTCAAAAAATTTCCCATTACAAAGGAAATTATTCGAAATACTTGGATTTAAAGGCTGCTCAACTTGAACAAGAATGGAAAGAATTTGAAAAACAACAAGGTGAAATAGCAAAACTAGAGGATTTTGTCAGTCGCAATCTAGTCCGTACCTCAACAACTAAGCGCGCACAAAGCCGACGGAAGCAACTAGAAAAAATGGACCGGATAGATAAACCTCAAGGAGATGAAAAGTCTGCTCGCTTCTCTTTCAAATCAGAAAAGGAAAGTGGAAATGTTGTCTTGACCTTGGCTAATGGAGCCATTGGGTACGAGGATACTATTTTATCTAGTCCTATTGAATTAGATGTTCGAAAATACGATTCGATTGCTTTAGTGGGACCAAATGGGATTGGAAAATCAACTTTATTAAAATCCTTAATTGGACATCTTCCTTTGATTCAAGGTGAAAAGCATTTAGGAACAAATGTATTATTGGGGTATTATGACCAAGAACAATCCGATTTGAATTCAACGAAATCTGTATTAGCTGAGCTCTGGGATGAGCATCTAACTACTCCTGAAAAAGACATTCGTTCCATTTTGGGTAGTTTTTTGTTTTCTGGTGCGGATGTGGAAAAATCGGTCTCTTCACTAAGTGGTGGAGAAAAAGCACGTTTAGCTTTAGCTAAGCTAGCGATGAATAAAGATAATTTTCTTATGTTAGATGAACCAACAAATCATTTGGATATCGATAGTAAAGAGGTTTTGGAAAATGCATTAATTGATTTTGATGGAACCTTACTATTCGTTTCTCATGACCGTTATTTTATCAACCGAATTGCAACAACAATCATCGAACTCTCTGAAAACGGCAGTACTCTTTACTTAGGTGATTACGACTATTATCTTGCAAAAAAAGCTGAGCAAGAAGAAATGCGGTTATTGGTGGAAACTAAGACCGCCGAGACATCCAAAGTTGAACCTGTTCCAACAGTCAAAGGAAATCGTGAAATCAATAAAGCTGAACAAAAAACACTTCGCCAATTGACACGTCGTATTGAAACAATCGAAGTAGAAATGGATGAACTTGAAACGATTATTTCAAACTGCGAAACACAATTAATTGATCCAGAAGTATTCGGTAATCATTTACGTGTACAGGAACTGAACACAGAAATTAACGTTGCTCAAGAAAAACTAGACAATTTAGTGGGTGAATGGGAAGAAAAAAGCTTACAAGTAGAAGAATTACAATAAAAGCAAAAAAGGGTGAGAGTTTCGTCTCATCCTTTTTTGCTTTCTAAAACTTTCTTTGTTGATTAGAATAATAAACACTCTTAATAATGATTTCTGGAGAAATAAGAGTTTCTTGTAACCATGCAAAGGATTCCATGGCTCTCCACAAGCAAATCCGACTATTCCAGAAGAAATTTTATTTTATAGTACTTTTGTATCAATCCTAGTTAAATGTTAATCCTGGTTTAGCATTCAACGCGTAATCCGTAAACTGATTTTTTTGATACTGAATCGAAGCAGCCGCTCCGATCATAGCTGCATTATCTCCACACAGCGACAATGGCGGAATGATCAATTCTACATCTGGCAATTCTTCAGCCATAACTTTCGTAAGCGTATCACGCAATCCTTTATTTGCCGCTACTCCTCCTGCCAAAACCAATTGTTTCACCTTAAATTCTTTAGCGGCTCTTAACGTTTTTGAAACCAAGACCTCAATCACACTTGCCTGAAAACTAGCAGCTAAATTTATATTATTTAGTGGCTCTCCTTTTTGATTGGCATTATGAACAGTATTGATAAAGGAACTTTTTAAGCCACTAAAACTAAAATCATAGTTATTTTCTTTCAACATAGCTCTTGGGAAATGATAAGTGTCTTCTCCAAGATGAGCCATCTCGTCTATCTTTTTCCCGCCAGGATAAGGCAAGCCTAATACGCGACCGATTTTATCATAGGCTTCTCCTGCTGCATCATCTCTTGTTTCACCAATGATTGTGTAGTCACCATCTTCCTTCATATAAACCAGTTCAGTATGTCCCCCACTAACAACTAATGCTAAGAGTGGAAAAACAAGCGGTTTAATCAAACGATTGGCATAAATGTGACCTGCCATGTGGTTAACAGCAATCAACGGTAATTGATGTGCAAAAGCAACAGCCTTTGCAGCGTTAACCCCAATCAAGAGTGCACCAACTAATCCTGGTCCTTGTGTAACAGCTACTGCTGAAAGATCTTCATAATTAACGTTTGCTTCAGTCATCGCTTCCTCAATACATTGGGTGATCTGTTCAACATGATGTCGACTAGCAATTTCAGGCACTACTCCACCGAAACGCATATGGCTTTTTATTTGTGAAGCAACAATATTTGAATGGACAATCGTCCCATCTTCAATCACGGCCACACTGGTTTCATCGCAACTCGATTCAATTGCTAAAATTAGATTTCTCTTTATAGTCATGCTTTCACTCTTTCTGTACTAGAATCTATTCAACCTATGTCTCTGTTTTTAAATCTTCAGCTGCATGATCAAGGCATGATCAACAGGGTCATGGTAATAATTTTTACGCAGCGAGATTGTTTCAAAACCTGCTCTCTCATATACAGCAATCGCAACTTTATTCTGCTCTCGAACCTCTAAAAAGACTGTTTTGATTTCTTCAACTTTTAACTGTTTGATAAATGCGCTTAAAAAGGATTGGCCGATTCCTTGATTTTTAAAAGGTTTTAGAATCCCAAATGTGGTGATTTCTACCTCATCAAAAAGTTGAGTATACCCTATAAACCCAACTTTCTCTGCTTTTTTCAAAGCTATTCCGTATTTGTTATGGGATCCTGCTAATTCACTTTTATACGATTCAACAGGCCAAGGGCTCCCATTAGGATAACTGCTTTCAGCCAATTGAAACAATTCATGTGCTGTTAAATCCCAACTTTGATTAAATAAAAAAACGGTCTTTTCATTTGAATAATTATCCATTGTTCAGTTCCTCATAACGGCTTACTCATTTCCAGTGCATCTTCTCGGTCACCGGTATAGTATGCTTTTTTTATCTTCCCTTTTTCAAAACCAATTTTACTGTACAAACGTTGTGCAGTTTCATTTGAAACGCGAACCTCTAAACTCATTCTTTTCATGCCTTCATGTTGGGAAATTGTTTGCAATTCCGAAATCAAAAAAGTAGCAATTCCTTGTTTTTGATGAGCTGGAATAACAGCTACATTGGTTACATGAGCTTCTTCATCTACTAACCACGCACCGATAAAGCCGATTGCTTGCTTAGATTTTCGAACAATCAAGTAAATAGAGCGAGTATTTGTTTTGATTTCATGTTCTAACGCTTTTTTATTCCACGGTGTTTTTCCATTGTAACAAAGTGTTTCTATTTTTAAAATATCGGAAATATCAGTTTCTGATCCAATTGAAGCTTGCAAAAGAGAGCCATCATCCAACTGAAAGATTTTATTTTCAAGTTGTGCTCGTTTCGCCAACTTTTTATTGGAACCCATTTGATTAGTAAGCGTAATAACATCCTCATTAATAAACCACTGCTTAAATTTTTTCAACATAGGCTTCCTCCAGTTGATCTGGATGCTCTTTACGCCAATTTTCCTCCGCTTCTGCTAGTTTCAAATAGTCAGGCGTGAACATGTGTGCATCTACAGGTTCTTCCTTTATCCCTAATAAACCTAAAACACCAGCTTTTGGCAGATGATCTTTTAATGGCGCTTCAAACACCCGGTTCGTTAAATGCTGTTCAAATGTATCTGTATATAAAGAGCGGTCTTCTCCAATTAATTCAAATGTGCCTTCTCTTTTACTTAAATGCTCAGCCCATAATTCTGCTGAAATATGTGTATCGGGTTCAATTTGAACCAAATTTCCATTTTGCCATTGGTATAAACCGGTATAAATATTTTTACGACGAGCATCAAATAAAGGAACAAGATAGTGTGTTGAGGACTCACAATTTCCTGCTAGTGTTTTCAAACTAGAAATACCAACTAATTCAACACCCAAAGTCCACGCTAACGTTTTAGCAATCGTTACACCAATTCTCAGACCCGTGTAAGAACCCGGCCCTTTAGCAACCACTATTCGATCTAGTTCACTAGGTTTCCATTGAATATCATTCATTAACTCGTCTATAGCAGGCATCAAACGCTCACTATGATTCCGTTTAATAGTTGTAGTCATTTCTCCTATAATTCTTTCTCCATCTAACACTGCAATACTCATTGCTTGATTAGAAGTGTCTATTGCCAATACTTTCATGAGACGACTCCCTTTTATATGACTAGGCCATTTATTCTAATTTTATTTTAGCACATATCTTATAAAAACTTAAATTCCTTATTTTTGTAAACTAACCTGAAAGCGTATTAGTTGATTTTTTATTTGCAAGAAGTTATGCTTCTTTATGTAAAAGATAGTTATTATCTCATCTCCAAAATTTTTGAGTTTACACCTAAAATTTTAGTTAGATAATAGGTTCACCGTCAAAAAATCTAGTTTCATAGGAGGAATTGAACATGGAAAAAGATAACGGAATGAAAGATAAAGCAAAAGGTATTAAAGACAAAGTCGTTGGAGAAGCCAAAGATTCTTATGGTGATGCTACAAACGACCATAGCAAACAAGCTGAAGGTAAAGCTCAAAAAGCCAAAGGCGAAGTTCAAAAAAAGGTCGGCAAAGTGAAAAGCGACTTAGATGACAAGAACAACAAGTAACCTTTAACCTTGTTTCCCCCTAAAGAGTACTGCTAACGTGGTGCTCTTTTTAACTTAACTTATTTTTTACTAAGGAGATTATAATATGGCTAATATCCTAATCACTGGTGCAACGGGAACCATTGGAGAAGTCTTAACAACTCATCTTAAAAAGAACCATAAGTTAACTTTAGTAGATATCGATTTTTCAGATTCAGATAAAGAACTTGTAGATGGTACCACTACAAAAGAGTTAGATTTATCCGTTTTAGATAACTGGAATGGTCTATTAAATGGAGTAGATTACGTCATTCAATTAGCTGGAGATCCTAGCCCTGACGCAGAATTTTATGATAGTCTTTTAGATTTAAATTATAAGATTCCACATAATCTTTACTTAGAAGCTTCCAAAAATGAATCCATCAAACGGATTATTTTTGCTAGTTCGATCCATGCTGTTGATGCTTATCTGCAAAATGTACAAGTCGCTACAAATGATCCCGTACGTCCTGCTGATTTGTATGGGGTGTCTAAAGTCTATCTAGAAGGTTTAGCCAGCCATTACGCTTTTACAGCCGGGCTAGAATCGATTGGCCTTCGAATTGGAGATTTTAAAGGCGATGACTTGCCTGCATTAGCTACACCGGATGCCATGTCCAATTACTTATCAGGCAAAGATATGTGTCACCTTGTAGACTGTTGTTTAACTGCAACACTGAAAGAACCTTTCTTACTGGTTAATGGTATTTCAAACAATACTTTCCCACGTTTAGATATTGACCAAGCTCGCGTTGATATTGGCTACCAACCACAGGATGACGGTTTTAAACTACTCGGTTACTTTAAAAAAAATGAATAGTAAAAAGGCTTTGTTACTCTAAATTAGAGTAACAAAGCCTTTTTGTTTTTTTCTATTCGTTCGGATAATTTTTCCGGACCATTTTCACTTCGTAAACGGCTTTTATTACTATGGCTATGAGCGCTCCCAATAGAGCTCCAAATGGACCAAACAACACTATACAAGCTATAGTGGAGATAAAGGTGTAAAGAGGTCTGACACCAATTTCTCTTCCTGTAACAAACGGTTCAGCAATTTGACGGATAACAGTGATAACGATGTACAATAATCCTAGTTGCCAAGCCAATGTGGTGTTTCCCATAAAGAAATAAACTAACGCCCAAGGAATCATAATGATTCCACTTCCTAAAATTGGAATCATATCTACAATAGCAACTCCTAAAGCTTTTAATCCCCAATGATCAATTCCAATGATAACAAACCCAATGCAGAGTAATATAAAGGTCAACGCAGCCAATTTCACTGCTGCTTTAAAATATCCTCTGATACCTCTTACTGATTGAGATAAAATTTCTTTTAAATCATTCATTTTATTCCTCATTTCTCATTCATTTCTTCTATTATACAAAAAGAACAAGTTGATGTAATCCAACTTGAGTAGTATCTTTAAAATCTACAAAAAAATCACCTTAACAATAACAGTTTCTCTCCTGTATTGCTTAAGGTGATTTAGAGAATATATTAGAAACTTTGGGTTAAACGGCTTTTTATTCTTTCATTTTTTAAATGAAAGCCATAATTACGAAATTAAGAACGAACAGTCCAGTTGAGATCCATAATACTGGATGAATGTCTTTTGTTTTTCCTTTGGCAACTTTAACAATAACGTAGAAAATAAATCCTGCAGCAATACCATAAGAAATACTATACGATAATCCCATAAATATTGAAGCAAAAAATGCTGGAATGGCTTCTTCCAAGCTTTCCCAATTGATTTCTAAGAACGATGACATCATCATTACACCTACTAATATTAAAGAAGCAGAGGTTGCTTGAGTCGGTACAAGCGCTACTAGTGGCGAAAATAAACTTGTTAATAAGAATAATACAGCTACCACAACACTTGTCAAACCAGTTCTTCCACCAGCACCAATGCCGGCCGCACTTTCAACATAAGTTGTTGTATTTGAAGTCCCAAAAATAGCTCCTGCAGAAGTTGCAATTGCATCTGCAAATAATGCTTTGTCCATTTTTGTTTTGAATCCAGCACTATTGTCTAGCGCTAGTTCGTCTTCAGCACTAAATATTCCTGTTTTACGACCAGTCCCAATAAAGGTTCCGATAGTATCAAATATATCCGATAAACTAAAAGCAAAAACCGTCATAATAACTAGAGGTAAACGTGCTACATCTGTAAATAATGAAATCATTCCTTCATTACCGAATGCTGCACCAAAAGTTGTTCCTAATTCTGAGAAAGCATTTCCTAGTGAATTAGCTGGATTAGATACGACAGATAAATCAACAACTCCCATTGGAATTCCAATAAACGTTGTAAGGATAATTCCAATTAAAATAGCACCTTTAACATTTTTAACTAGTAGAATCACTGTAATGATCAAGCCAATCAAGGCCAATAATGATCCAGGACTTGTAAAGTTAACTAATGCAGGGACAATTCCACCACCAGTTACAACACTTGAAATACCATCTGGATAAGAAGAAGCTGCTGCATCAAAAGAAGCATTGTTAACCGTTTGGATATTTCCAGGTTCAGAAGTAAACTGAAGAAATCCTGCATTCTTAATTCCGATATAAGCAACAAAAACGCCGATTCCAGCACTGATTGCATGTTGCAGACTTTCTGGAATTGAATGAATGATCAATTTACGTACTTTTGTTACTGTAATCAAGATATTCACTATCCCACAGATAAACACCATTGCTAAAGCCTCTTGCCATGAAAAACCTAGTGCAAAAACAACTGTATACGTAAAGAATGCGTTCAATCCCATTCCAGGAGCTTGTGCATAAGGGACATTTGCAAATAATCCCATCACTAATGTACCAATAGCAGCTGCTATTATAGTAGATAAGAAAACAGCTTGTGTAGGCATACCCGTTAAAGATAAAATTGCTGGGTTAACAAAAATAATATAAGACATCGCAAAGAAAGTTGTTAGACCTGCCGTGATTTCAGTGCTTACTTTAGTGCCATTTTCTTTCAACTTAAAAAACTTTTCCATTTTACTATTTCCCCACTTTATTTGTATTACAAGTGAACCTGAATAGTTAAACCTACAGAGTCTTTAATTTTCTACCTAACTGCTTCGTAAAAGATATAAGTACAAAAATACAAGTATAAATGATCGCAGTTATTTCAATGTGTCTAATGAAACTCTAAATAAACCTAAATGAGTTTATTTAGAACCAATAGTCTGAACATTTACGGTGTCCGGTAGAAACTTAAAGCCCATATCGCTTAATTATATTCGGTTCTAAACATTGCATGTTAATTATAGAAGATGGCTCAGTATAAAACAACCACAAAAGAAATATTCCACTAATTTAATTAGATTATTGTTCGTGTTTTGTTTGAGAAAATCAGTTAAATTAAGAAATCCTAAAAAAATAACCTTTATTCCCTCTTATTTGTTTCTAATTCTTAACCGCTTTCTTCTTCTAGATTTATTTTATTGACCATGCTACCTAATTTCAACTTCTTATACTAAAGGGTTTTCTTTTTTATTTTGCATAGATTGAGTTACAATAGATTTATCATAAACAAGGGGGAATTAGTATGGATTTCACACAAGTAAAAGGTTACAGCGAGTTAGATTCAAGTCAGATCAGCTTGTTAGCAAATGTTTACGCGCAACACATGGATACGTTAGATGATCCCATTAAATATGATAAGGAAAATATTAAAGAAGTCGTATGGAACAACAGTCTTCAAACCGTAGATGTTCATTTTAATAATGGTGAACTTGTGCATTACGATAGCACTGGTAAATGGACATACGAATAGCCATACTACATTATTTAATTGACTTTCATCATTCAAAAACGGTAAATTTTTTCACTATACAGCTGATGGTTCTTGGTATTGAACTTTTAATATTTTTGACATAAGCAAATAAGGTTGAGCAATATGCCTCAACCTTATTTTGCTGTATTCAATTTATTTTTTGATTACCTCATTGTAACAAATTCTTCTGATCCAGTGGGATGAATAGCTACTGTATTGTCAAAATCTGCCTTTGTTGCACCCATTTTTATGGCTACTGCAAATCCTTGAATCATTTCATCCAGACCTCTTCCAAGCCCATGCAAACCAACTACTTTTTCATTTTCACCTTGGCACACTAGTTTCATGTACGTTTTTTGTCTGTTAGCTGTTATAGAACTGTGCATAGAGGTAAAGATGGATGTATACACTTTAATATCTGCTTCACCATAAGTTTCCTTTGCTTCTTCCTCAGACATTCCAATCGTTCCGATTGGCGGGTGACTGAAGATAACGGTTGGAATATTTGTATAATCCAAAAACTCATTTGGTTTATTGTTGAATAATCGCTCAGACAATCGACGTCCTGCAGCAATAGCAACTGGAGTCAATTCAATACGACCGACTACATCTCCAATAGCGTAAATATTTTTAGCTGTCGTATTTTGGTACTTATCTACTTTAACATACCCACCATCGTTTAATTCAACATCCGTTACCGCAAGATTCAAATTTTTTGTATTTGGTTCACGACCAATTGCCCAAATGACAGCATCTGTTGTATGTGAAGAACCGTCCTCAAAATGAATGGTTAAAGAACCATCTTCATTTTTTTTCACTTCTTTAGGAACAGCATGGATATGTAAAGCTGCTCCTTCTCTAGCCATTGTTTCAACAAGTCCTTCGACAATAATCGAATCAAAATTTCGTAACGGCGCATGCTTTCTAACAAATAAATGCGTATCCGAACCTAACCCATGTAAAACGCCTGCTAATTCAACAGCGATATATCCAGCTCCTACGACTGCTACCCGTTTAGGTAGTTCCGTTAGTTCAAAGAAACCATCTGAGGTCATCCCGTATTCTGCTCCTGGAATTTCTGGCCAAGCTGGACGACCACCTGTAGCAATTAAGAAATGATCTGCTGTGTAATGCTCCCCGTTCACTTCAACAGTATGTGCATCGACAAATTTTGCATAACCGTTGATCAAATCGACTTTATTATTATTTAAGTTTTTTTGATAAATAGTATGCAATCGAGAGATGTATCCCTCTCTATTTTTTACCAATTTTTCAAAATTTAATTGGCGATCTTTAATTGTAATGCCGTAGTCTTCTCCATATAGTTCCATATCTTCCATTATTTGAGCTCCATGCCACATAACTTTTTTAGGAACACATCCTACATTGACACAAGTTCCACCAATAGCGTTGCCTTCAATCAAAGCCACTTTCGCTCCATGCATTCCAGCACGATTAGCTGAAGCAATACCACCGCTTCCTCCGCCTATTACAATGTAATCATATTTTTTAACCATTCATTATTCCTACTTTCTTTTTGTTTTCAATTTACTATAACTTTTAAAAAAACTATCACTTATTCATTATCTTCTATCATTAAGTTTAACTCATTTTCTTGTTTTAAGATATCCTCAAAATAATGATAGTAACTGCCCAGTTCATATCGATAACTTTCTCTTTCGATCCAAGGCTTGTGTTTGCCACAATAATGAATGAATACGACCTTTTCTTCTACCCATTCAATCGAAAATTTACGTGGGAAAACGCGTTTTAATTGAGAATAAAAACGAGCATCTAAGTTATAAATACGCCATTCAGCTTCTTTAACTTCATTCCAATATAAATGGTTGAAAATATCTTGATCAGGAAGAACTAACCGGTTTTTATTGTTCTTGATTGCTGTAATTATCTCTTCAAGATTTCGAGTGCTCCGTATTAAAGTCAAGTTCATCAAAATAACACCCGTGTTGAAGTAATCTTCAGATGATAAAGTTCCTAGGCGAATATTATTGATTGGCTGTATCCATTTTGTAGCGTAGTCATGTGTTGTTGCTACAAATAACTTCCCTTCAAAATCTTGTTTGTAAAAGGTTGAAAAAGAACGTAAATTTATAATGTCAGGATCAAGATATAAAATTCGATCTATTTCTATTGGTAAAACGAATGGAGCAAGTAAACGATAATACATTTCAATCGAATAGTAGCGATTAACAACTGCTTCTTCTGAAAAAAGATTTTTACAATCGACTGGAAAAAATGCATGTCCATTCCCTGTTACGAATTGCTCTACTTCGATTATTCTAGTTTGTGGTATATTTTGATGCATTAAATAAATCGTCATTTTTTCTTTATCATTTGAATGAAAGATTGATCGAAGAGCTGTAAAGAATGGCTCTAAATAATTTTCATTAAGTGTAAATAGTAGATTCATAACCTTTCTCCTATACCTTACTGCTTATTTTATAGTTCAAATGTTGCCTATTCTTCTCTATCTTATAGTATTTTCAAACATTCTTTCTTTCATCAGCATAGTATCTAGATTAAAGTATGAATTAAATAAGCATAAGTTGCAATCAAAGTCGTTTAAAAAAAACCTATTTTATAAAAAATTACAGTACTTCATATCACAGATTTTTTTTTTTACTTTGATTTAATGTATACTGAAATTAATGAATTGATTTTATCAGACAAAGGAGAATTTTATGAAAAAAGATGCATCATTTTATTGGACATTATTTTCATCTACTTTTACATTGAGTGCTTTTACATTTGGTGGAGGATATGTGATTGTTCCGCTTATGCAAAAGCGTTTTGTAAAAGAATTAGGATGGATTACAGAAGAAGAAATGCTTGATTTAGTAGCTATTGCTCAATCTTCTCCAGGACCAATCGCGGTTAACGCTTCAATTATCATAGGTTACCGCATGGCTGGTATTCGTGGCGCTCTTTTATCTGTATTAGGAACGTCTATCCCCCCACTTGTGATTATCACGATTGTTTCCTATTTTTATTTGGCTTTTCGTGACAATGCTATTATAAATGCTGTATTGCTTGGTATGCAAGCTGGAGTCGCTGCTGTTATCGTAAATGTCGTTATTGACATGGTCAAAGGAATTACGAAAAATAAAAAATCCCTCCCCATCCTTGTTATGATTCTTGCTTTCTTAGCAGCCGCCTTTACATCAATTAATATCGTTATTATTTTATTTGTTTGCGGCGCAATAGGTGCTTACACCACTTATAAAGAGACGCATGTAACTAAAGGAGGACTAAACAAATGATTTATTTGCAATTATTTTGGAGCTTTTTCCAAGTTGGCGCTTTAAGCTTTGGAGGCGGTTATGCTGCCTTGCCTTTGATCCAAGAACAAGTAGTTGAGCAAAACAATTGGTTGTCTAGTACGGAATACATTGATATTGTAACAATTTCTCAAATGACACCAGGACCGATTGCTTTGAATGCTTCTACCTTTGTAGGGACAAAAGTAGCCGGAATCCCTGGATCATTGATAGCTACATTAGGTTGTATCACACCTTCTGTTATTATTGTGTTGCTTTTAGCAGTACTTTATTATAAATACAAAGGATTGTCTTTAGTCCAAGGAGTTATTAAAGGCTTGCGTCCAGCTGTTGTTGCTTTAATTGCTTCTGCTGGGTTGTCTATTCTATTAACTGCTTTGTTTAATAGCGAAATCCTTCCAGTTAAATGGGCTGAATTAGATTGGATTTCACTAATTTTGTTTGGTATTGGCTTAACTTTACTGCGAAAAACAAAAATCGGACCAATTTTTATCATGTTGGCGGCGGGACTAGTTCGACTGATGATTTATGGAGTAACGACAATTTAATCTAAAGTACTTTCAGCAACTCATGTCAAATTCTTAGAAGAAATTTTTTCTGGTCTGTGTTGAACTGCTAGACTTAAATAAATTTACTAATAAAAAAAATTATGATCTGTTAAAGTTAAATCATTTGTGAATCTATTTGTCTGCTTTATACTAAAGAAAAAGAATCGATTAAATCACTTTCATTTTGCATACTTCTTCTAGAAAGTAGGTGTTTACATGTTTGAATTAGAATACAGTGAAATCTTTCTCCGATTGATATTAGCCGTTGCATTTGGAAGCGTGATTGGCTATGAGCGGGAAATAAAAGGCCATGATGCTGGTTTACGCACACACATTTTGGTATGTGCTGGAGCCTGTATTATTACATTAGTTCAATTACAAGTTACGTACAGTACAGTTGAAATGGGATTAAGTCAACCGGATCTAGCTCAGGTTTTGAACACAGATATGACTCGGATGCCGGCTCAAATCATTAGCGGAATCGGATTCTTAGGTGCCGGTACAATTATCGTGACTAAAAAAAGTGTTACCGGACTGACAACAGCTGCTTCTATTTGGACGATTGCTGGTTTAGGCATAGCCGTTGGTATGGGAAGCTATTTTTTAGCTCTAATGGGTTGTTTAGTCATTTTACTTGTTTTACGTGTAATCAAAAGGCTCTTTCGTGTTCAAAGTTCAAAAAGAATCGAAATTTATTATGTAAATCGTGAAGAAACAAAAAAATTTCTTACTAGTTATTTTGCTAGTATGGGGATCAATGTTCTCGGCTTAGATTATAGTGTGGATACTAATAATGTAGAGAAAAACAGCTACATTAACCTTTACACACTTAGTTTGCCGGATACTAAATCGATTGCTTCTGTAGTAGAAGATCTCTCAGAATTTGAACACATTCGTCGTGTTCATACGTTAAGAGAAAACTAAAAAGAACAAAAGTGAACATTACTCACTTTTGTTCTTTTTTTTACTAACTCTTAGTGTTTATTCCAAAATACATGGTTTAATGCCAATAAGATGATTCCTGCTAAAGAAAGAAAAGCTCCCAAAATTAAAAATGGTGGTCGGTACGTAAACGTTACTTTTGAAGTTCCTGCCCCCAATGGAAGTCCTACAAAACCTTCATTAACAAGAATCGTTTCAACTTCTTCACCATTGACTTCCGCTTTCCACCCTTGAGTAAATGGAATCGTAGTAGCCAAGATCGATGGTTCAGTCATAGTAATTGAGCCACTGATCATTTGGTTAGTGAACGTTTCAATGTTTAGTTGATTGTCTCTCTTCTCCATCACTCTGTCTGAATAATCTTTATCTAAAGGAACAACGAATACTGTAAGATCTTCTAATTTATAGTTTCCTCCTTTAGAAAACTGAAGAGAGATTGTCTCTTTCTTGCTGTTTTCATCTTGAAACCCCATATTAAACAACATATTTTCCCGTTTAAAGTAAGAACTAAAGCTCAATACATCTGATTGACGAATCGTCTTTTTTCGTTCTCCTAATTCTATTCGAGCATTAAAAGCAGTTGGAGTGCCTGTTAAAGGATCACTTACGCTAGGTGTAAAATCTACCCCTTCCAAATAAACATACACTTCAGCCTGTTGCAAAACCGTTGCATCATCCAACAGCAGTTCCACTTTTCCATTATCCTCTTTTATCGTTATCTCATCTTCTTCAATATCTGCTTTACTCTTATTCTCCGAAATTAATTGATACCCTACACTTTTAACATTTAACGACTGATCGAATAATGTCAAATCCGTTGTCTCGACTTCTTTTGAGTCGATCACAACTCCGTAAGATAAGAACTGCTCTTTTTCGATAGGATTCATTTTTTCAAACGATTCATACGTTAGGTATGTCGAGTTGGCAGAAGCAAAAGGAAAATAATTTTTTGTTTCAGCAACAATAAAATCTGAACTCTTATCAGAAAGGTTTTCCACTACTTCATACCCATAAGGAAGATAGACTTCATTTTCTTTTTCCGTCAGAATATAGCGAACGCCTAAAAAATTATTTGCAATTTGTCGGTCGTCAAATCCATTTCGTAAAGGTTGAATAAGCTGAAATTGGCCTGTTCCTAATTGACGGGCAAAATTTGAGATAAAACCATTTGAAACCGACAGATAAGAATTCAGTCCCATTTCTTCTAAAATAATGAATTGATTCTTTATATGATTGTCTTTACTGGTGACTCCAATGCGAGAGGTATCCTTATCTTGTGGAAGTTGTTGCTCCAATTGATCAAAAGTCATCAAATACTCGTCATCAATCGTTCCATAATCGACTGAAAGTTCGATCGTATTTTGTCCCCAAGAGTAATAATAATCCATTGCACTGTAACCTAAATTTGCCATGATGAGCAGCAATAACACTGCAGAATAAAATCCTTTAGAACGTTTTGTTAAGGCTTTTTTATTTTGTTGTTTATTTGCTAAAAATAATACCAGCCACATCAGACTTGCAAAAATCAAAGGAGCAATAAAAGCTGTTCTAAAATCGATTACTTGAATAACTACAAACAATACTCCTCCATAAAGCAGAATCATACAGCCCATAGCTAAAACTTCTTTTTTCTTTAAGCTAAACCGACTATTGTAAAGTATTGCAGCTCCTAATGAAACAAACAACGAAATAGCAAATGTCCAACGGTTGTAAGGGCCTGCGAAACCATTCATAATGGAACCAAATGCCGGCAGTGTCAACATCACTGCAAACAATCCTAAAGTAGCTGGAATAAAGCTAAACTTTTTGCGTTGCATCCAAAGCATCGGCACCATCAATAATGCAAATGACGAGTAGCCAAAGACCGTCCATAAGTAACGTTCAGAAATAAATAGATTTAAGAGTAAGGACCAATAATACTTAACGGGGTAAACAAGCAGCCCACTGGCAAAATTTCCCGGCTCTCTTGATGATTGCAAGAATCCACCTACGATTGGGACGAATAAAATACTCGACAATAACAGTCCTATTAAATAAGAATAGACAGCTTTCCAAACATAAGCTAGCAGTAATTTATTATTTTTTGTGCTATACAGATTAAAATACCGGATAACGGCATAAATAAAAATCAATACACTCAACATATAAAAGAAGTAAAAATTGCTACATGCACTGAGAAAAATAACGACAATAAATAATGTATTGGATTCATTGTGCAAAATCTTTTCAATCCCGATACACAGTAACGGAAAAAAGAGCATTGGCATCAAGAAAAAAGGATGCCGAGTGACATTTAATACCACATAAAAAGCAAAGGTGTACATCAACGTACCAACTAAAGCACCTGAACTTGCTAGTTGCATTCTGCGACAATAGAATAGAAAAGCAATTCCTATGGCATACACACGCAAAAAAACAAGCACATGATAGGCAAATTCCGTCATGCTTGCAGGAAATAACAATCCTAGGTAAACAAACGGATCACCTACTACATAATACCCATACGCACTTAATACATCTGCACCCATGCCATTTGTCCAATCCCAAAACTGGAGACCAGCTGAAGGATTTGAAAAATAGGTCTTTATCAAGGATGAATAATCTTTAAAGATTAAATAATGCTGCGAAAAACCATCACCTTCCCAGATAAATGACTTTTGCAGCACGATAAAATAGCTATAAATTGCTGTGATTATAATAAGAAACAAACCTGTAAAGAGAGCAAATGTCAGCTTAGTGATTTTTTTTTCTTCAACTAAATTTTCGCCAAGGTCTTTCATCAACTGGATCACTCTCCTTGCTTAAAGATAAAAAATTTGCTGAATGCATAGTTCAATACTACAACGATAAATTGTGTAATAATTTTTGCAACATTTGCATTCAAATTCAGACCGTCAACCAACAACCACATACTCCCCATATCAAAAACAGCTGATAGTAAACGAAAAGATACAAACAAACTAAACTCTTTTAACCATAATTGCACTGTAGGTGTGGAAGATTTAAAGACATATTTTTTATTGGTAAAAAAAGCAAATAGAATAGATACAACAATGGCAATTGCATTTGCAACTAAATAATGTACGTCAAAAACGGAATCAAATAAATAGAAAACAATGATATTCACTACCGTTGTTAATCCTCCAAAAATCAAATAACCAATTACTTCTTCATACTTGTTAACGAAACGTTTAATTTTTGTCATCCTGTACATCCATCTCTTTCTTCAATTCTTTTTCTGAATATTCTTGAATAAAGTACACCGGCCGTTCCTTCGTTTCGACAAAAACTCGACCTAAGTATTCCCCAATAATACCAAGCGAAATCAGCTGAATACCACCTAAAAATAAGATACCGGCAATTAAAGACGGGTAACCAGCAACACTCGTCCCAAATATCATCGTTCGAATAATTTCAATCGTCAAGTAGACAAAAGCAAACATTGAAATAATGAATCCAATAATTGACCAAATTCTTAACGGCATTGTACTATACGATGTTATTCCATTTAAGGCCAGATTCATTAAAGCTGACAATTTCCATTTTGTTTCTCCCGCTGCTCTAGCTTCAGCTATATAAGATATTTCTTTCTTTTTAAATCCTATCCAGCCATACATCCCTTTTGTGTAACGTTCATGTTCTCTCAACTGAGTCAATGCAGCTACACATTTTTTGTCTAGTAATCTAAAATCACCTGCTTGTGGGTAAACTTTTACTTTAGCAACTTTTTGTAAAACGCGGTAATACATGTCAGAGGTCCATTTTTTTAACCACGTTTCCCCTTCGCGTTCTTTACGCACAGCATAAACATCATCATAGCCTTCTTCCCACCAATGAATCATTTCAGCAAAAGTTTCTGGAGGTTGTTGAAGATCGGCATCAATAATGATCAAAGCATCTCCTTTAGCGTAATCAAATCCTGCCAACATAGCTGTTTCTTTCCCAAAATTACGGGATAAGTCTACATATTGTACACGTGAATCCTTCTTTTTAAACGCTTTTATCTGCTCAAGCGTTCTGTCGGTACTTCCGTCATTCACAAATAAAAATTCAAATGTGTGCTGGGATAAACCTCCACAGACGCTATCTAACTTTTCATACATTTTGTCAATTACGGCCTCTTCATTGTAAGCAGGAATCAATATTGTAATAGTTTTCATTCAATCTAACCCTTCATTATCGTACATCGAACCTGTAGTTGTGTACGTTCGTCTCTTATCTAGTATATCTTACCGCAAAATAGACGTCTAATTTTGCACCCTTTAAATGAGAAATTTCTTTTAAATTCATTAATTTTTCAGATAAAAAAAGCCTTGAACAATTGCTATTCTTACCCCAATAAACGGCCATTTACTAGAGTGAAAACTACATTATTCAAAACTCTTTTGACTATTTCTTTAACCTTCACCTTTTTCAAAAGATGGATACAACGTCATACCACCATCAACGAACAACGTGGTACCTGTTACATAACTTGATTCATTTGATGCTAACCAAGCTGCAGCTGCTGCAACTTCTTCCGGTTTTCCAATGTAATTCATTGGAATCATGGTTAACGTTTTTTCTTTTTCTTCTTCATTTTCAAATTTTTCAGCATTGATCGGTGTATTGATTGCTCCTGGTGCAATGCTGTTCACTCGAATTCCTTTATGCGCATATTCTAGTGCAATGGTCTCATTGAACAATTTCACTCCACCTTTACTAGCGGAATAATGCGCGAATGTTGGCCAAGGAATACGTTCATGAACAGAAGACAAGTTAATGATGTTTCCTTTTTTATCGTTTTCTAAGAAATGATTCAATGCTGCTTTAGAACCAAGAAAAACCCCTGTTAAATTCACATTGATGACTTTATCCCAGTCTTCCAAAGTCAATTCATGAGTGGACACTTTGTTTTCCATGCCTGCATTATTGACCCACAGATCTAAATCGCCAAAATTAGAAATCGCTGCATCCAATAAAGCTTTTATACCTTCTTCACTACTGACATCAGCTTCGACTGCCACTGCTTCTCCACCAACTTTTTTGAGCTCTTCTACCGTTTCTTCGGCTCCTTCTTTATCGCTATGATAATTGATAACTACTTTCATTTTTTCTTCTGACAACCGTCTAGCAATTGCATTTCCAATTCCTTTTGAACCACCTGTAATAACGGCTACTTTCCCTTTTAAATCAGTGTACATCTAATCCCTCCCATTTTTAACTAACTACTCTATACATAGTACATACTCAAAATAAGTATAGCTCATTAAAAAAGGAGCGTCTATTTTCAACACTCGACAGCTCATCTCTTTCATTACAAAGGAAATTCTTCATCACTATGCAGTAAGAGCTACTATCATATGATTAGCTTTTATAAAAAACAAGAGTAAAATAAAGAGGAAGTTTACATTCTATAACAGAAGAAGGCGGTGTTTAAGTTGAAACTTATTTTTGTGCGACATGGGTTAAGCGAATGGAATAAATTAAATCAATTTACAGGCTGGATGGACGCCGATTTAAGCGAACAAGGGTATGAAGAAGCACGCAAAGCTGGGAAAAAGATTAAAAATGCTGGCATTAATTTTGATTTTGCTTTTACGTCTGTCTTAAAAAGAGCCATCAAGACTTGCCATATTGTCTTAGAAGAATCGGACCAATTATGGGTTCCAGAAACAAAATCATGGCGGTTAAATGAACGTCATTATGGAGCATTGCAAGGGTTAAACAAAGAAGCGACAGCAGAAGAATTCGGATCAGAACAAGTTCTCATTTGGCGCCGTTCATATGACACTTTGCCACCATTGTTGAAGCCAGATGATCCAAACTCTGCATTAAACGATCGCCGCTATGCTAACCTCCAAAAACGGACCATTCCAATGGGTGAAAGTTTGAAAGTCACATTGGAACGCGTGATTCCTTTTTGGGAAGATCATATCGCTCCAGCTATTTTAGACAACAAGACCGTATTAATCGCTGCTCACGGCAATTCAATTCGAGCTCTAATCAAATACTTGGAAGAGATATCAGACGATGAGATCATGGCTGTTGAAATTCCGACTGGCCAACCGCTTGTTTATGAACTAAATGAAGAATTAATCGTTACTAAAAAATATTATTTAGACTAATAAAAATCCATCCCTTCTCGAAAGAAAGGATGGATTATTTATTTTATTCCTATGTAGTCTGTTGGACTACAAATGTTTGGCATTTTTTTATTTCTGCTAAAGCCTTTTCTAAATTATTTTTGTGCCATTTCGTTCCAGCAGCAATTTTGTTTATTTTTAAAGGCATAACTCGTTCGCCCGCGGTAAAGGTTACCTTGTGTAATAACGCATTCTTACCCACTTCGACCGAATCTAATTCTTCAAAAGGTATGATGATTGGTTCTTTTTTTGCATCTATTTTTCCAGTTACTTTATGAACGGGCAACAAAATAACTTTATCTTGTTCCATACATAAAATAAAATAAGATCCTTTTGCCAACTGTGCATATGCTCCAAATAGTACTAAAGATCCTGTAGAAGGCATAATTTGTGCCCACACGGCTGTTCTTTCCGTCATCGGACTCAATAACCCGTTAGCTTCTAAATTTGCTAATATTTCTTTTTCTGACAACATTAATCCCATATTATTTCCTCCAATGTTTTTATAACAGGCTATCTGGATACACCTATTACACCCTTTTTAAATTAATACAACAAAAAAATGTCCTCGCTATATTAAAATAAGTATATCATCATCAGCTGATTATCCCTATTTTAACCGCGTCATATTAAAATACGACGTTCAACAAATGGTATGAATAGATTAGAAAAAAATAAATTTCTTATGGAATGGACGATTTTGCTTGTGGAGAGCCATGGAACCATCTGAAGCCAAGAACGTCTTCAGACTTTCAAGCCTCAAACAAAGCGTAATCGCTAAAGCTCCAACGCTTTGTAATTCGCATTGAATTCTTTGCATAGCCACAAGCAAACTCTATTCCTCCATAAATTTAATATAATTATCTTTACTATGCTATCAACATTAAAAAATTATTGAATCTAAAATACACTCTCCTACACTAAAGAAACGGGACGTGTTAAAATCATATTAACAATACTTCTAGGGGGATGATTAAAAATGACAGAAAAAACACTCGTATTGATCAAGCCAGATGCAGTAGAACGAAACCTAATTGGAAGAATTTTAGTTGAATATGAAAGAAATGATTTAAAAGTTCTTGATATGAAATTAATGAAAGCTTCTATAGACTTAGCAGAAAAACATTATGCAGAACATAATGGAAAGCCCTTTTTTAACCGCTTGGTTACTTACCTTACAAGAAGTCCAATAGTTGCTCTCGTATTGGAAGGCGAAAATGCCATTAGTCGAGTCCGAGCATTGAATGGGACCACCGATCCTGAAACATCCAAAGACAATACCATTCGTGCTCTTTACGGTCTTAGTTTATCTGAAAATACCGTTCACGCTTCTGACTCAAAAGAAAGTGCCGGTAGAGAACGATCTATTTGGTTTGCTAAGAATTATTCTTAATGATTGAAGGATTTAAATTAAAATTTCTTCTGGAATAGACAGATCTGCTTGTGGAAAACCATAGAATCCCTTACATGTCTACAAGCAACTCCTATTCCTCAAGAAATTTATGTACTACTTAGTTTGAACTAACTCTGACAAAATTTTGGTCCTTCTTCGGAAGTTGACTTGTCTAAATTATTAAAAAACAACTGGTTTATTTAATATTCCTTTAGTGTATACTTAAGTAAATTTCTTCAACTAGGAGGCAAAAAAAAATGAAAAAAATCGGTTTATTTTTGATGAGTTCTCTCTTTTTAAGTGGCTGTACATCAACCAACGCCTTACATATTTTTTCAATCGATGCTCGAACAACAGATGTTGCTCTTGAAAACCTGGTAATTGTATCAAATGGAACTGAATCCTATATTCAACCAACCTATCAATTATTTGCTATTGAACATACGAACAGTGATCCTGCTGATTTAGTTAAAGAATCCGGTATGAATTTATATGATGAAGAGGAGAATCTTATTTTCTCCATCCATACTGGTGCAAACCAAGACGGAATCTTGGATACACGTACCACTCCATTAGCTGACGATTTAGTTGGCTTTATTGCCCCTTCTAAAAATATCGAATCTGGAAAAAATATCTTTATTGAATTCGTTTATGAAAAAGATAATCAAGAAGTAACAGAAAAAGTAGAGGTAGCTCTTCAAAAAAGTAACTAACTATTTTTCGCATGATTCGAAAAGAAAAGAAAACAATTAAATGAAAGATAAACCTTTATCTTATGTGATAGACTATAGGTACATAGTTTAAGGAGGAATTTAAAATTGGAAGTACATAAAGGGAATAACTCTTTTTTTGATGGAGGGCTTTTAAGCCTAATAGGATGGAGCATTTTAGGTGCAATTATAACAGCAATAACTTTTGGGATTTGTTACCCTTGGGCTTTATGCATGGTTTATGGTTGGAAAATAAATCATACTGTTATTGAAGGTAAAAGGATGAGATTTAATGGCTCAGCATTTAACTTGTTTGGTCACTGGATCAAATGGTTCTTACTTACGATCATCACGCTGGGTATCTACGGTTTCTGGGTTACAATCAAGCTTGAAGATTGGAAAGCCCGTAATACCACATTTATAAATTAAGTAAACAACTGAAAGAGGCTAGGACTTTTGTCCTAGCCTCTTTCAGTTGTTTGCTCATGTAATTATCCCAAAGCATGATTCAAAAATCTATTCTATCTCTACCCGAATCAATCCATCATTTTTCATTTCATAGACATGGTCGCAAACTTCTTTTAAAAACATCCTGTCATGTGAAATAGTAACGATGGAACCTTCGAAATTTTTAAATAATTTTCTGAGCTCTGGCTGGGATAACGGTGAGAAGTTTCGTGTAGGCTCATCTAAAAGCAATACATTCTGTCCCGATAAATCGATTTTCAATAACAACAATTTTGCTTGCTGTCCTCCTGATAGTGACTGGATTGGATGATGCATTTCATTTGTCGTAAAACGCATGCTTCCTAGGTAAGTCATCACTTGAGTACGTTCTTCACTGTCTCCAGTTTCACTCAGAAATCCAACTGGTGTTTCATCCATCCGTAAATACTCAGCATAATTTTGCGGCATATATCCAGCTGCAATATCTGTACGCTGATTTAATTCTGCCCATAATTGCTTCAGCAGTGTGCTTTTACCTACTCCATTTTGCCCGATGATTCCTATTTTTTGTGGAGACTTCACTAGCAAATTCAGTGAGTGTGCTAAAACCTTATCCCCCAGTTTCACACTCTCGTCTTCCAAATGGATTATCGTTTTATTTGTAGGAAGGGATTTAGTATTTGAAAATTTCACTAAGATAGCATCTGCTTTTAGTGGAGTATCTTCAAAACTTTCCTTTTCGCGTTCAAATCGTCTTCCCATTGATTTTACAACATGCATTTTCTTTTTGAGTAAGCGTCCTCCAGCTGGATCTTGTCTTGAAATAGTTCCTTGTGCATGGTGCACACTGCTTTCAACTTGCCGGTATTTTTCCATTTGCTTCTGGTGTTCTTCACGTTGCTTGTTGGCAACTTGAGATTGGTGTTCATAGCGTGCTTCTTTTTGTTCAATGTATTCTTTATACGACAACTTGGACACAGTCGCGACGGGTACTGTCTTATGCCTTAATAGCTCGATCTGAATGACTTTGGTCGCTGTCGCTGCAAGCAGAGATTCGTCATGCGAGATAAAAATAATCGTTAGTGGTGTAGATTTTATAAAGTGCTCTAACCATTTGACTGTATCAAGATCCAAGTCGTTAGAAGGCTCATCAAGCAATAGCAAATCAGGATCTGTTGAGAGTGCTTTTAGTAGCTGAACTTTGATTTTTTCGCCACCAGATAAACTGCCTAATGTTTGCGAACTTGTTAACCGATCAGCATCAAATCCAAGTTTCCCCACTAATTGATAGAGCATTTGGTAGTCGATGTCCATAGCATCAGCTTGGCTGAAAAAGTACTGATCAACAGTATACTCCATATATTCTTGCGGTAAGGATTGCGGCAAATAGACTGTGCGACTGAACTGGTTAATCAATTCCCCTTCTGCTTGAATATAAGATTCGATACTTTTATCTTCAAGAATCCATTTTAATAATGTAGACTTGCCATTTCCTTCTTCCCCGATAATGGCTACCTTTTCTCCAGGATTAACGGTAAAACTCAGGTCCTTGATGATTTCTTTTAAATCCATTAAGTGATGCAAGGTCAAATTTTTCACTTGTAACATACTGATTCCTCCTATCTAATAAATAAAAACGACCGCCAGCAAGTTTCTGCAGACGGTCGGTCAAGTTCAATTAAACAGAGAGAATCCAAGTATGCCTATAGATGGCAACTCTATTACCAATTCAAAAAGTTGTTTAAATGAGTTATCTAAAAAAACCGTTGCAAAGAAACCTACCCTATTGGCAGAAAAAAGTTTCTTCTTCAATTACGATTTGTTTTAGATAGTGTACATTTAAGCACAACCTTTCGATTTGTTAGGTACATTGTAGCAAATATTGTTTGCGGACGCAATGAATAGAGTATTAGTCAAATTAGCAGTGTCTAAATAAATTTAACATCTGACATACTTAAATTATGTTAAACTCAATTTAAGTTGGAAGTCTAAGTTCTTATATAGGAATATAATTCGAATATACTATTAAAAGTTACAACTAATGACTTTTATAAAATTGGAGGAAGTACTTTGAAAAATAAATTTGAGGAATTTCTAAAAATAACTAATTTTTTAAATGAATCTGGAATAACACCTCTACTTACGGGATCTTTAGGATTAGAGTGTTTGACCCAGAAAAATTGGGATGCGCGAGATGTAGATATACATGTTCCTGGTGATCCTAGAGGATGGGAAGCTCCAGATAATATCCGAATTTACAACTGGACTATTATTTGTAATATTATGAAAAAATTAGGCTATCAGCTGATTGATCTCCATGAACATGAATTTAGTAATGGACTATTTAGTGTTGAGTTTGGCGTACTAGATACTTTACCAAAATCAACAGGTATACCTCTTGATAAGTTAGAACTAAAGAACGAACATGAAGCTAAATTTTTCTTACCTTCAGAAGAACAGTACTTAAAAATATATACATCTTCTTTTCAAGATAGTTATAGAGCTGAAAAAAATAATTATAAAGATCTCAATAAAATTCAATATTTAAAATCAATAGTATATTGATAATTCGATCTGTTTTTATCTAAAGAGTTTAATAAAGTAACAGCTCACTTTAATTACTCTGTTATTTTAGAGTCTTATAATTTAGGATTTGGGCAGGAGTGTAACAAAAAAAACGCCCTAGCGACTGCTACCAACAGTACTAGAGCTTAGATAGAACTACATAAAAATTATAACATGCTGAATATATTACTGGAAGTGGTCTCCAGTGAGAGTTTAGTGACAATTAAGGAGGAGTGTATTAATGAATAAGATCAAATTATTAACAACTATAGGTATATGTGGGTTTATCTTAGCTGCTTGCGGCACTGAAGAAACTAGCGTTAATGATTCGAATACTGCTGAAGTAGCAAAAAGTGAATCTATTGCTGTTGAAGAACCGGGTTTAGATGAATTGGATCAATCAACGACTGATGAACTTGCTAAAATTGGAAGTGAAGATGAAGAAATTGATTGGGAAAAAATTAATCTTAATAAACGTCAATTTAAAGAGTACATAGAATCTTTAGACGAGCAAGAAGCAACTTCTGAAGAAACTCTTACTATTGTCTCTTCTTCAATGCCTGATGACACTACTATAGAAATTATTATTAACAATCCTGATACATCTGAGATGAGAGAGTTAACTAACGGGTTCTTTACTATTATGATGGATAGTTTTAGTAGACAGTTATACTTAAGTTCGGATTATTCTGATGGATCTACTCAGCCAACTATCTTAATCAAAGATGATACAGGCAATATTATTTCGGAAGAAACTGATTTTATTGAAATGGAGGAAACTGAATAATGAATAAATTTAAGTATATTACCTTACTAGGCTTTTCTAGTCTATTATTAGCAGCATGCGGTGAATCATCTGACGTTACTGTAGAAAGCGTTAGTTCTAATTCTGCTACTTCTACTGCTGAAGAAGTATCTAGTGAAGCAGAGTCAAGTGAAGAAACTAGTGCACCTGGAAAAAGAAGTAATCCAGTTTCTATTGGAGAATCTGCAACTTGGGATGTTCTATATAGCGATGCTGACTATAATCCATTAGAAGGAACAGTTACTACTACTATTTCTAATATAATTCGCGGAGAAGAAGCAATTAATCAGTTAATGGAAGCTAATGAATTCAACGAAGCTGCTCCTGAAGGATATGAATGGGTAATTTTTGATATGTCCTTAGTATTAGACGAAGGTAGTGAAGACGATCCTTTTAATACATCAACTATTTTAATTACACCCATTTCATCAGATGGTAGCGAAGTTTCTCAATCAACCTATGCTACTTTTGAAGATGGAACTGCTTTTGGTTGGAAAGATTTATACAAAGGTGGAAATGACTCTGGAAAAGTTGGTTTGATCATTCCTGAAGGCGATGAAACTCTTATAGAAATTTCAGATATGAATACTAGTGTTTTTTATAAATTAAAATAAACTAATAAAAAAAGCTGTTAAACATTGATGAAAAATGTTTAACAGCTTTTTTTATTTTATTATTCCCACTCAATAGTTGCTGGTGGCTTGCTGGTAATGTCATACACGATGCGGTTAACATGTTTCACTTCATTTACAATACGAACAGAGATTTTTTGCAAAACATCCCAAGGGATGCGGGCAAAGTCACTTGTCATACCATCAATTGAAGTCACTGCACGAATTCCGATTGTATAGTCATACGTACGTCCATCTCCCATTACTCCGACACTGCGGAATCCAGGAAGAACAGTGAAGTATTGCCAGATGTCACGGTCAAGACCGGCAGCAGCGATTTCTTCTCTTAAAATGTAGTCGCTATCGCGAACGATTTCTAGTTTTTCTTCTGTTATTTCACCAATTACACGAATTCCTAAACCAGGACCTGGGAATGGTTGACGCCATACTAGGCTTTCTGGCATGCCTAATTGGATTCCTAATTCGCGAACTTCATCTTTAAATAAAGTGTTTAATGGTTCAATCAATTTGAATTGCATGTCTTCAGGAAGTCCACCTACATTGTGATGTGATTTAATTGTTTGCGCAGTATCTGTTCCACTTTCAATCACGTCCGTGTAAAGCGTGCCTTGAGCTAGGAAATCAACACCTTCAAGTTTTGTTGCTTCATCATCAAAGACATAAACAAATTCATTACCGATGATTTTACGTTTAGTTTCTGGATCGCTCACACCAGCTAATTTAGCCATAAAACGTTCTTTCGCATCGACACGAATGATGTTCAAGCCGAATTTACCGACTAAACTTTCCATTACTTGTTCGCTTTCGCCTTTACGTAATAGACCGTGGTCAACAAAAATACACGTCAATTGGTCACCGATTGCTTTTTGTAACAAGACACCAACAACACTTGAGTCTACTCCGCCTGATAATCCAAGCAATACTTTTTTGTCGCCGACTGTTTCGCGAATGATGGCAATTTCAGAATCGATGAAATCAGCAATACTCCAGTTCCCTTCGCAGCCACACACATCAAAAGTAAAGTTTTTCAACATGTCATTTCCGTGTTCTGAATGGCGTACTTCAGGGTGAAATTGAACTGCATGGAAATTCTTTTGTGGGTTAAACATTGAAGCAATTGGACAATGAGGGCTAGTAGCTGAGATAACAAAACCTTCTGGAACTTGAGTCACCAAATCTCCATGGCTCATCCAAACTGTTTCATTTTCAGCTAATGAGTTAAACAAAGGAGCCTGTTGATCATTGATGTTGATGCTTGCTTTACCGTATTCTCTATTTTCGCTGCCTTCAACTCTTCCACCTAAAGCAGTGGTCATTAATTGCATGCCGTAACAAATTCCTAAAATAGGAATTCCCATATTGAAAATCTCAGGGTCGACAGAAAAAGAACCTTCATCATAAACACTCATTGGACCACCAGAAAAAATAATCCCTTTAGCATTCATCCCTTTTAATTCTTCAGCAGTCACTTTATGAGACAATAATTCAGAATAAACTCCAAATTCACGAATACGACGTGTAATCAGTTGATTGTATTGACTTCCAAAATCTAGTACTATCATTTTTTCAACATTTGTTAAATCTGTAACCATTACCACGCAGTCCACCCCAAATTATTATTTTCAAAACTATTTACATTGTATTTTTTCATTTTACCGACTATTTTCACATTGGTCAACCGCACAATAAATGTATCCCTTTTCTATTTTAATACTTTTTTAATAAAAGTTGATCGATGTAATGATGATCTGTTTTATGAATAATCAATTCTGCTCTATTTTTAGTAGGCGAAATGTATTCTTTCAAATTTTTTAAATTTACTGTCTTCCATACTCCGCGAGCCATTTCAAATGCTTCTTCTCGATTGCCCTGAGCGTAAGAATAGTAATAGTTTCCTGGTTTTTTAAATGCCGTACCTAATAATAGACCAAAACGTTCTAAGTACCATTTCTCTATTAATTCTGCTTCAGCATCTACAAAAATGGAGAAGTCAAAAAAATCACTGATATAAATTTGTTGATTTGCCGGAAGTTGTAAGACATTGATTCCTTCAACAATGAGTATATCGGGCTGTTCTAAGACATGTTCTTCACCTTCCACGATATCATACGATTCATGAGAATAGACGGGAGAAACAACGGATGATTTGCCATTTTTTACTTCTCTTAAGAATGAAATCAATTGCTGCATATCGTAACTTTCAGGGAATCCTTTACGGTTCATGATTCCTTTTTCTGACAGTATCTTATTAGGATATAAGAATCCGTCAGTGGTAATCATTTCCACTGATTTGTCTTTGTATACTCTTGAAAGCATCATTTGGAGTAAACGTGCTGTTGTGCTTTTCCCAACGGCTACACTTCCAGCAATTCCAATGATGTAGGGTTTTTGACGTGTCTCTCTCTTTAAAAAATTATTTTTTTTGGCTTGTAGCTGTTCATAATTTTTCAAATACACATCTAACACGTGAACGATTGGTATGTAAACTTCTTCCACGTCTTTAATCGAAATTTGGTCATTCAGTCCTTTTAATTCTTCTAATTCATTGGACGATAATGGAGCAATACTATCAATGTTTAATTTTTTCCATTCTTCACGCTCAATGATATGAAATGTAGCAGACTCTTTCATATAATTATAGATCCCCCGAGTTCCTAGACTTCCGGACTATTGTACCAAAATTATTGCTTGTTTTATAGTTTTTATTCTTCCTTATCTTTGGAAACCGTTTATCTTTAAAGAAACTTAACTAGCCATTTATCTTATATATAGTGTACTATATATTCTGGTATAGCATTATAAGATTACAATCCATCCTATTAATAGGATACAGTTAAGGGAGATCGCAATGAAAAAAGGGAAACAAGAAAAATTTGAAATTTGGGGAGACGTTGTTGAATTAAGAGACTTAATCATTTCCATCCTTTTATCTAGTGGTTCTACTATGGGTGCTTATTTTTTGGCTCCAAGCGACGACAAAACCAAACAACTTTTTTTTGGTCTAGCAGGTGCAGTGATTGGATTTATCCTTTCAACTCTCTTCATTAAGCCAAAAAGAATCGTGACGATAGAAGACGAACAAGAGAACAGTTAAGAACGAGTATTGGAGAGAACAAAAATTATGGAATTGTTAGTGTTGGTTCAAATGGTTATAGCTGCTCTTGCAGCAATTGTTTTGTATACTTTTATAGGTTTCATCCCTGGTACTGATGAAACATCTGTATTAATGCCGGTTACGTTAGCACTTATTTTATCTGGGGTACAACCCATTATTGTATTAACTTTTTTTATCGCAGCAATCGTGACATTAAATTTAACCAATTCAATGCCTACTGCTCTAGTCGGGCTCCCCGGTGGAGTTCTTTCTAGCCCTATGATTGAACATGCGTTATACTTAAAAAATCGAGGCATGTCCGAGATTACGATCAAGAAAATGGCTTCTGGAGCTTTGATTGGAACGCTGATATCTGTTCCAATTGCTTTAGTGCTAGCTGATTTATTAACACCTTTTGCAGAAATCATTCAACCTTATTCTTCACTTTTATTTGTTATTGGAGCTATTTTTCTTTCTTTAATAGGTAAAAACAAAATTTTATCGTTAGTGAGCATTCTTCCTTTAGCAATGCTGTTCCAAGGGTTGCGCTATTTATACTGGGGAATTGGTGTTGTGCCAAAAGACACTAATATTACAACATCCTTCTTCTTAGGTATCACAATAGGACCTTTGATTATTTCTCTTCTTTCGCTGTTAAATAAAGTAAATCGTGAAAAGATGTTGACCGATGAATATAAAAAAATTACGTTACCTAAAAGTACTTCTGCTCATCAAACAATAAATCCTTTCAAAGTATTATCTAAAAGCGAGTTAAAACCCGCTTCCCTATCTGCACTGTTTTCAAATTTCCTTTTTGTCTTAAGTCCAGTTGGGTTGATAATTCTGTTTGGTGAATTAGTTGCGAATAAAAAACAGAATCCTGTTGAAAAAGCTTCTACTGCAATTATTACGATGAGTGCTTTAGCACAATCAACATACCTTTCAGGTATTATCATTCCCTTGATAGCTTTAGGTATTCCTTTATCTCCAACTGCTATTGGGCCAGGAAGTCCCTTATTTAATGCTCCTCCCGTTTTTACCGTTGATCATAACTTGCATCATATTTTGAGTACAACCGAATTTACCATTGCTATCTTAATTGGTTCAATTCTTGCTGCACTTATCAGTTACATTGTGATCAATCGTTACGCTGGAAAAATTTCGCAATTCGTTTTATTAAAAATTCCGCATGAAGCTATTTTAGGTCTATTCATTTCCTTTATCCTGTTGTTAGCTTATATGGATGCTGGTTTAATTAACATCTTTGGTGTTCTTTTAATTGGAATTGCAAGTGGCACGTTAAATAAAATGGGCATGAATTACGGCATTCAATTTATGACATTATATGCTGCTCCATGGCTAGTTGAAAAAATCGCTCAAATTTAATCTTTCCTAATTCGAGTTCGAACACTATATTACGAAATAAAGGAGTTACAACATGTTGAATCTGAATCAACCAGCACTAGGAAAAGCGAATGGAAAAATCATTCTAATGGGTGAACACTCTGTTGTTTATGGTGAACCCGCCATTGCTATTCCTTTTCCTGCAACACACATCCATGCGACGATAACGCCTATTGAAGGGCCTGTCCAATTAGACTGTGTCTATTATCAAGGAGACTTAGCTTCAGCTCCTCAACATTTAGAAAATCTAATAGCTGTTGTCGAATCGACATTGAATGAATTAAAACAAGAATTTAATAATTTTAAATTGACCATCGAAAGTACCATTCCGGTTGAGAGAGGAATGGGGTCAAGTGCTGCAGTAGCCATCGCAACAGTTCGTGCGGTATTTAATTATTATTCAGTCCCTCTTACAGATGATAAACTTTTAACATTAGCCAATATCTCAGAAACAATTGCTCATGGAAATCCGAGTGGCTTAGATGCTGCAATGACAAGCGGTAGACATCCACTTTATTATATAAAAGGAAAACCTTTCGTTCCTTTTAAAGTATCTTTATCTGCCTATTTAATTGTGGCTGACACCGGTTTAAAGGGCCAAACCAGAGATGCTGTGGCTAGTATTGCGCAGTTAAATAAAGAAGATACAGAAACAACCATGGACGCTATCCATGGTTTAGGTGACTTGGCACGACAAGCAAAATTTGCAATTGAATCTGCTAATCCTGTAACATTAGGGTTAGTTATGAATGAAGCTCACGAAACACTTTCATCTTTAGGTGTAAGCAACGAACGATTGAACCATTTAGTTAGTACTGCAAGAACTAATGGAGCACTAGGTGCAAAACTTACGGGTGGCGGTCGTGGAGGCTGTATGATTGCTTTAGCAGCCGATAAAGATACAGCTGCAAGCATTTCAAATGCTTTAGTAGATGCTGGTGCTGTAAATACATGGACACACCAATTAGGAGATGAATCAGTTGAGTAATGCCAGAAAAGTACGTGCCTATACAAATATTGCCTTAATTAAATACTGGGGAAAACGCGATGATGCTCTTATTTTACCTACGAGCAGTAGTCTTTCTCTTACTTTAGATGCTTTTTATACTGAAACTTCTGTGTCTTTTGATGAATCTATTGAAAAAGATACGTTTTACTTAAACGATACTCTTCAAGATGAAGCTGCTACTCAGAAAGTTAGCCGCTTTTTAAATTTGTTTAGAGAAACAGCCAACGTAAAAACTCCTGCAATCATTAAAAGCACCAATTACGTTCCTACAGCTGCTGGTCTGGCTTCTTCTGCTTCTGGAATGGCTGCTTTAGCTGGAGCTGCTAACTTAGCAACTGGCTTGAATCTGTCTCCTCAAGAACTTTCTATTTTTGCAAGACAAGGTTCTGGTTCAGCAACTCGTAGTATTTATGGTGGCTTCGTTGAGTGGCAAAAAGGAACCTCTTCAATGGATTCTTATGCTGTCAAAATTGACGATGCTGCTTGGGATATTGGTATGCTCGTTGTGGTTGTAAATAAAAATCAAAAAGAACTCTCTAGTCGTGAAGGTATGAAACAAACCGTTGCAACATCTCCTTTTTATTCAGGATGGGTCGAAAGTACCGCAGTCGATCTTGTGAATATCAAGAAAGCTATCCGTGATCAAGACTTTGAACAAGTCGGCGAAATCACAGAAAGCAATGGCATGAAAATGCATGGAACTATGTTAGGAGCCAACCCGCCAATTTCTTATTGGGAACCGGATAGTGTTGTAGCTATGCAACTCGTAAGGCAATTACGTAAGCAAGGAATTCCTTGTTACTTCACAATGGATGCTGGCCCAAATGTTAAAATTCTTTGCCGTTTATCTGATAGCCAAAAAATAAAAACAGCTTTTTTAAATTATTTTAATGAAGAACAATTGATTATCTCTGGTCCTGGAAGTGACTTAAAAGAAGTTACACTCTAACAAACTGAAAAAAACAGTGTTCATTACTTAGGAGGAATTACAGTATGATTGAAGCTTCTGCACCTGGTAAGTTATATATCGCGGGAGAATACGCCGTTGTTGAACCAGGTCATCCAGCTATTTTAGTAGCTGTAGACCAATTTATTACCGTATCACTTGAACAATCGGAACGCGTAGGAAGCATCACCTCTTTCCAATACGGAAATCTTCCCATTTTATGGAAACGTGAAAATGATCGTTTAGTACTTGATAAACGTGAAAATCCTTTTCATTACATTTTAGCCGCTATTCGTTTGACCGAAGAATACGCAAAGGAACAAGGAAAAGAATTATCCTTTTACCACTTAACCGTTGACAGTGAATTAGACAGCTCACAAGGAAAAAAATACGGTTTAGGTTCAAGTGCAGCTGTTACCGTTGCTACTGTTCAAGCATTGTGTCTTTTTTATGGCATTGAAGATAGTAAAAACGTTATTTTCAAATTAGCAGCTTTGGCTCATTTATCGGTTAAAAGTAACGGTTCTTGTGGGGATGTTGCTGCCAGTGTTTATGGTGGATGGTTAGCCTTTACAACTTTTGACCCTGAATGGGTATTAGAACAAAAAAAACATAACACAGTAAAAGAGTTGGTCGAAATGGAATGGCCACATTTATCATTCACACCATTAACTCCTCCAAAAGATTTGCGTTTAGTTATTGGATGGACTGGTTCGCCAGCATCGACTTCTCACTTAGTAGATGAAGTAACCAACAAACGCAGCCAAGATGCGATGGCATACGAAACTTTTTTAAAAGAAAGCAAACAGTGTGTTAATGCGATGATAGATGCTTTTCAAGAAGAAAATGTAACTGAGATTCAACGTCAAATAAGAAATAATCGTCAACTTCTGCTTCAAATGAGTCAAGATACATCTGTTACGATCGAAACGCCTGCTTTAACCAAATTATGCGAAATGGCAGAAGAGCTTAAAGGAGCTGCTAAATCATCAGGTGCTGGCGGCGGCGATTGTGGAATTGTTATTTTCAACCGAAAAGAAGGCTTATTGTCACTGATTACAAATTGGGAAAAAGAAGGAATCATAAATCTTCCATTACACGTATTCAAAAAATCGGATCAGTAATGCCCCCTTTCTTATGGATAAAAAATGTTGGAGGATCACACTATGAAACCTACGAATAACCGAAAAAATGAACATGTTTCATTAGCCGAAAAATTTGCTAAAGAGACCCGCAAATCAGATTTTGATTCTTTCCGTTTTGTTCACCATTCTTTTCCTGAAATGAGCGTAGCTGATGCATCTATCTCTACTTCATTTGCAGGACTAGAAATGGCTTCCCCTTTTTACATTAATGCGATGACTGGTGGCAGCACTTGGACAAAAAAGGTAAATGAAAAATTAGCTTTGATTGCTCGCGAAACTGGAATCGCTATGGCAACAGGTTCAATCAGTGCGGCTCTTAAAGATCATTCTGTTGAAGACAGTTACACCATTGTCAGAGAAGTTAATCCAAATGGGACGGTTTTTGCTAACTTAGGCACAGGTCAAACACTTGAAAATGCTAAGAAAGCTGTTGACTTAATTCAAGCGGATGCGCTTCAGATTCATGTAAACTCGCCGCAAGAAATTGTTATGCCAGAAGGCGATCGTGATTTTTCCAATTGGTTAACAGAATTAGAAAACATTGTTCACCATTTAGCTGTACCTGTCATCGTTAAAGAAGTTGGGTTCGGAATGAGCCGAGAAACTATCCAGCAATTGACTTCAATTGGTGTAAAAACTATTGATATTAGTGGACAAGGTGGAACAAATTTTGCCCAGATTGAAAACTATCGCCGGACTACCGAGAAATTTGATTATTTAGAAGACTGGGGACAATCAACCGTTATTTCTTTAGTAGAAGCTCAGCCTTTTATCAATGAAATAGACCTATTGGCCTCTGGAGGTATACGCAACCCCTTAGACATCGTTAAAGCCTTATCTCTGGGAGCAAAAGGTGTTGGCATTTCAGGTCTCTTCTTGCATATGGCATTAAGAGATGGTGTAGAAGCTACTATTCTAGAAGTAAATGCTTGGAAGAATCAAATTGCATCGATTATGACTCTTCTTGGGAAGAAATCGATCAAAGATTTAAGTCAAGCCGATATTATCTTGCTTGGAGAAGTAAAAGATTGGTGCGAACTTCGCAAGATCGATGCTTCGATCTTTGCTAATCGCTCTTCACAACATTAGTGCTTCTACTAAATAGACAACTAAGGTCAGCCATTGAATTCAATGGCTGACCTTAGTTGTCTATTTTTTTTATACTTCTTTATTTTTTAGCATGATCCACTTTTGTGTATCCTTAAAGCCCAAGTGTTGATACAATCGGCCAGCATCCGGATTGGAGTAAAATAAACAAGCCGTTTTATTCTCTCTGTTACAATAACTCACTAAGGCAGACACTACAGCTGTTGCGTATCCCTGTTTACGGTAACTTTCAATTGTGCCAACAGCTAGTATCATACCTGAAAGTTTTGTTTCAATTGCAATTCTACCAGAGGAAATAATCTTACCATTTTCATCTTTGATGACTTGGATTCCATTCTTATTTAAGTCCAAGTCATTTGCAATTTCTTCAATCGTTTGTTCATGCTTCATACCCATTTCTTTTAGAAAATCAATATAGGATTGAATAGCTTCTTTATCTAAGGGAACAACTTGTTGAAGAAGTGGACTTTCCATTTCTAGCTCTTTGCACTCAGCCAAAAAGGTTTCTTCTTTTTCATACTCCGTAAACTCTTCTTCATATTGAGCAATGACTTCCTCATTGCCAGAGATATACATAGGACTCAAACTTTGGATTAAAGGTAAGAAAGTATCAAATCCTTCAAAATCTCTTCCATGGATTGGCATAAGATTTTCTTTATAACGCACTAAGACACCAATAATGTCATCTTTATTATTGACATAAGCCCATACATCTACATCAAAATGCTCAACTCCATATGTTTCAATATCGCCAATAGCAAACAAATTTACGCTTGGGTCTTGATAGAGAAAATTCAATACATCTTCTCGTTTACTTTCATCACATTTATAAATCATTTTCGTTCTTCCTCCCCAATAAAGGCCTTAGTCCCTTAAGTATACTTTTTCAGCAAAATAATTGTAGCATTTTGCACTTCATTTGAATATTTATTCTTTATTTTTTTAAAACATATACACCATTAAAGTGATTGCAGAGATTCCTAATACCATAGACCATAAAAGACTTTTTGTTTTATAGGCCACGAAAAAGACAATAACAGAAGGGATTAGTTTTATATTATTTATTGGATCAACGTTAAATTGGCCTTCCCAGAAGAAAATATCCGAAAATATTAGTGCTGCAAATATGGATACAGGAATAAAGGACATCCATTTTGAAATTTTATCTGGTACGGAACGATTGCTTAAAACAAGCATTGGCAATACCCGAGGGATGAATGTAACGATTGCCATGCCTAGGATCAACTGCAGTTGCTGACTAGTCATAGTCTATTCCCTCATTTCCTATTTTTACTCTTTTGTTCGTTAAATATTCATCAGTAAAATAGCCGATAAAAGAAGCTAAGATTGCCGCAATCACTAGTGCAATTGTATGTTGTAAGAGAATCATAAAAACAACAGCTAATACTCCAGCTGTCAAACCCACAAAAAAGTACAGTTTAGATACAAACTGATTGACTAGCAAACTGATAAACATAGCGATTAAAACATAATTTATGATTGTTGTATCAATAACCCAAGCACTCCCGACAATTGCACCAATAAAGGTACTTAAAGACCATGTGAGGTAATTCAAGGTATTGATCGATAAAGCTTTATTTGCAGTCCACTCATGATTTTTAAATTGATTGTAATTAATAGCAAATGACTCATCCGCTAGAGTGTGACTGAAAAAAAGAGTAAATGGTAGAGACGTTTTTTTGATAAAACTTGACATACTGGAGCTCATTAATAAATGACGCAGATTTAAAAAGAATGTCATGGTAATAATTGCTGGAATTGAAGCTCCCATACTTACCATTGAAGCCGCCATAAATTGAGCTGCTCCTCCAAAAACGAGTAAACTCATTGCTAAAATAGTTACCGCATTGAATCCTGCGTCATATAAAACCATACCACCGGCTAATCCCAATGGCACATAACTGATCATGACTGGATAAATCACTTTTAATCCATCCATCCAATCTTGTTTTTTCATTTTTCAATCCCTCCTAACGAACGTGTAACAGCTAGTATATCACATTGTCATGTTTTTTTAGTAGAACTTCTCGTTAATTAGCGCTACGAAAAAGTTGGATTAATTTAATTAGATTGTAACTCTTTCCCACTTTTGATAATGTAAACCTATTGAATGACGCATGAAAGGAGTCAGTATACATGTTAAAAAGAATAGTCATTGGATCTTTCTTTGTTAGTATTGCTTATTTTTTAGTGTACTTTTTTGTACCCGCACTTAAAAATGCTGTTTATAGTGGAGGCTTTTGGGCTATCTTGCACGCTTTAATGGGTGTCATCTTAATCGTTGGTATTTTTGGTATTATTCTTTATGTTCTTTACTATTTATTTTCGGATCCACATAAAAAATGAAAAAAGAGTGTTGAGAAAAACCTCAACACTCTTTTTTCATTTTTTAATTTAAGATAACTTCATGAATTAAAGGAATTGGTGTAGCTGAATCAGCTATTGTGATACCTTCCCAGATTTTTTGTTCTACCTCTGGAACTTCTTCTTGATTGGTGTGGATCGTCAGTAACGGTTCACCCTTTTTAACAGCGTCGCCTACTTTTTTATGCAAGACAATCCCTACTGCTAAATCAATTTCGCTTTCTTTTGTTGCTCGTCCAGCACCTAACATCATAGCTGCGATTCCCAACTCATCCGCTATAATTTCTGAAACGTATCCGTCTCTATTTGCTAAAACATCAATTTGGTAATCTGATTTTGGCAATAACTCTGGATTATCAATAACGCTCGTGTCTCCGCCTTGAGAAGCAATAAATGTTTTAAATTTTTCAAGTGCTTTACCATTGCTAATGGATTCTTCTAATAAAGATCTTGCTTCATCTAAATCTTTTCCTATGCCAGCTAAGTGAACCATTTGACTTCCTAACGTTAAACACAAGTCCATTAAATCAGCAGGTCCTTTACCATTTAAAGCGTCAATCGCTTCTTTAACTTCTAAAGCATTCCCAATTGCAAAACCTAGTGGTTGACTCATATCAGAAATAACGGCCATTGTATTACGTCCAACGCGGTTTCCGATTTGAACCATAGCGTGAGCTAACAATCTAGCATCATCTGTTGTCTTCATGAAGGCTCCAGCGCCTGTTTTCACATCTAATACGATAGCATCTGCTCCGGCTGCTATTTTTTTACTCATGATCGAACTTGCAATCAATGGAATAGATTCAACTGTGCTTGTTACGTCTCTTAGAGCATACAATTTTTTATCTGCTGGTGTTAAGTTACCGGATTGCCCGATTACAGCTACTTTATTTTCATTTACTAATTCAATAAATTTCTCTTGAGTCAATTCTACGTTAAACCCTGGAATGGCTTCTAATTTATCAATTGTCCCACCTGTGTGACCAAGACCGCGCCCGCTCATCTTAGCCATTGGAATACCTAAACTTGCTACTAGAGGCGCTAAAACAAGCGTTGTCGTATCGCCTACTCCACCTGTGGAGTGTTTGTCTACCTTCACGCCTTCAATGGCCGACAAATCAATTTCTTCACCAGAGTGAACGATACTCATCGTTAGATCACTTTTTTCACGATCATCCATATCTTTAAAGTAAATTGCCATCAACATTGCACTCATTTGGTACTCTGGAATTTTACCTTCTGTATATTCTTCGATCATGGTAGTGATCTCTTCAGTAGTTAATGCATTTCCATGTTGTTTTTTTGTAATCAAATCGACCATTCTCATTTAACTGATGCTCCTTTATTTAAATTGATTCGTTTATCTTACCACAATCTTCAAAAAAACGTTTTCATCACTTGTGTATTCTAACAATTTCCTCATCATTCGCCAATCTTTCAGCCATAGTGATCTTCTGGATCGTCCTTTTGTTTTTAGCGTGCCTCGATGATTTCTAAACCGGATTCACGCCCTACAATGATGGTATTCACACGATCAAGAAACAAGCCATGTTCCATAACCCCTGTTAATCCGTCTAACCATAAAGCTAATGATTGAGGATCTTCTATCTTAGCTATATGTAAATCAATGATATAATGTCCGCCATCTGTTAAATAGTTCTCGTCAGTCTCATTTTTTCTCATCGACGGCTGGAACCCTTTTTCATCAAATATCCGCATCAATTGCTGACTGCCATAAGGCAATACTTCTACTGGTAAAGGAAATGCGCCCAATGTTTCGACCATTTTACTCTCATCAACAATCCATATCACTTTTTTTGAATAATCTGCAACAATTTTTTCGAATAGAAGAGCTCCTCCTCCACCTTTTACCCCTTGATAATGAGCATCAATTTCATCAGCACCGTCAATCGTTACATCTACTTTTTCAACTTCGTCAATTGTTTTTAGCAGAATTCCTAACTGCTCAGCTTGTTCTTTTGTACGAGTGGAAGTTGTTACTCCAGTAATCGTCAATCCTTCTTTAACGCGCTTTCCCAAAGCTTCAACCATATAGTAAGCCGTTGACCCAGTTCCTAATCCAACAACCATACCTTCTGTTACGTATTCTGCTGCTTTTTCTCCAACTAATTGTTTTAAATTCATACCTATGATCCTCCTGATGCGTACTTTTATTCACTATTAGTATAGCATAACGCTTACTCTATAAAGTATGAACAACTAAAAATAATGCTTAAAAAGGGAGTGATTTTGCTATTTCGTTTTTATTAACGGCTACTTCATTTCTATGTTCAAATAGATTTTAAATGGGACAAACTTCTATTAAATCTCTACACGTTTGTCCTTTTTTCTTACTTTTGGGACAAACTTTCCGTAAACCTCTCACGTTTGTCCTTTTTCATTACTTTTGGGACAAACTTTCCATAAACCTCTCACGTTTGTCCTTTTTCATTACTTTTGGGACAAACTTTCCATAAACCTCTCACGTTTGTCCTTTTTCATTACTTTTGGGACAAACTTTCCATAAACCTCTCACGTTTGTCCATTTTTCTTACTTTTGGGACAAACTTTCTGTAAACCTCTCACGTTTGTCCTTTTTTCTTACTTTTGGGACAAACTTTCCATAAACCTCTCACGTTTGTCCATTAAACAAAAAACCTCGCTGAAGTAGTCACTTCAGCGAGTTTTTTTGTTTTCTTATCGAGGATAACTGGAATATTCCGCTTTTGAAAATAGCTGTGTGTCTTTCAGGGTCTTTTCGCATCCTTTAGTTGAGTTGCGCATACCAGACTTTCGGAAAAAACGTAATTCTTGCAGGGATGAAACATCCCTTACAGAATTACTTGTTTTTCTGTCAAGTCTAAGCGGTATGCTACACATCCTTTTACTTTCTGTGCATTTTGAATTCTAGGAAGTAGTCGTTGTAGATTCCGATGTATTCGGAGCCTAGGTCTTCGTAGACTTCTAGGTTTTTCATGGTTTCTTCATTTGGATAAAATTGTTCATCTTCTGTTATTTCAGATGGCAAGAGTTCTAATGCTGTTTTATTAGGCGTTGAGTAGCCTACGTACTCGGCATTTTGTGCTGCATTTTCTGGTTCTAGCATAAAGTTAATAAATGCATAAGCTGCATCAAAGTTTTTAGCCGTTTTTGGAATAACAAAATTATCAAACCATAAATTTGAGCCCTCGCTCGGAATGACGTAATGCAGATTTTCGTTTTCCCATAACATTTCAGATGCCTCACCAGAAAAAGTAACGGCTACTGAAGCTTCTTCTTGGATCATATACATTTTGATTTCGTCTGCAACAATAGCTTTTACGTTAGGCGTAAAACTGCCTAATTTTTCAGCTGCAGCAACTAGTTGTTCGTCATCTTTTGAATTTAGAGAATGTCCTTCACTATCTAATGATAAACCGATAATTTCACGCGCTCCATCAATCAACATGACTTTATTTTTTAAATCTGGATTCCATAAATCATCCCAATGTTGAATGGCATCTTCATCCACAAATTTATCATTGTAGATGATTCCTAATGTTCCCCAGAAGTAAGGAATAGAGTATTGATTATCTGGGTCAAAGGGTTGATCCAAGAATTGAGCATCAATATGATTGAGTCCTTTAATTTTGGACTGATCTAATTCAATCAATAAATTTTCATCGATCATTCTTTCAATCATGTATTCACTAGGAACGGCTAAATCATAATTCGTTCCACCTTGTTCTATTTTTGTGTACATTGCTTCGTTAGAATCGAAGGTTTCATAGGTTACTCGATAGCCCGTTTCCTCTTCAAATTTGGTAATCAATTCTGGGTCAATGTAATCTCCCCAGTTATACAAATTCAAACTATTTTCTCCGGTAATTCCTTGAGCCTTTTCGAGTTGATCTGCACCGAGGTATAATCCCCCACAAACTACAAGAATAGCTAAAACCATGAATAGTAATTTTTTCATCGCATGCCCACCGCCTCAGCATGTTGTCGTTTTTTGTTCTTTTGTTTTTTTGTTAAATTGTGCTGTTGGATAAAGTAATAACCAATCACTAGAATCAATGCAAAAACAAACATTAAAGCACTTAGAGCATTGATTTCCAAGCTCACTCCTTGTCGAGCTCGTGAGTAAATCTCTACAGCTAAGGTTGTGAACCCATTTCCTGTGACAAAGAAGGTTACCGCAAAATCATCTAACGAGTAAGTAAACGCCATAAAATAACCTGCTAAAATACCCGGAGTAATGCTGGGAAGAACTACTTTTGTCAGTACTTGCCAAGTATTTGCACCTAAATCTCGTGCTGCTTTAATCATCGTATCATTCATTTCTTGCAACTTTGGCAACACCATTAACACGACAATCGGAATACTAAAAGCAACATGGGATAACAATACTGATATAAACCCTAGACGAAATCCGATAAAGGTAAACAAGATCAAAAAACTTGCCCCTATAATCACGTCAGGAGAAACCAACAAAATATTATTGAAGCTTAGTACAGCATTTCTTGTTTTCCTTTTTTTCAAAAAGTAAATTCCAATTGCTCCAAATGTTCCGATAGTTGTTGCTAATAATGAAGACAGCAACGCAATGAGAAGGGTATCTAAAACAATACCGATCAATCGTGTATCTTCAAATACTGAGACATAATTATCTAGTGTAAAACCTGTAAAACTATTCATTGTTCCGCCATCATTAAACGAGTAAAAGATCAAGAAAGCAATCGGTGCATACAAAACGATAAAGACAAAAATCAAGTAGAGGTTGGACCACTTAAATCGCTTTTTTTTCATTTACGAACTGCCCCTTTCTTTTTCTTTTCTCCCGTAAAGAGCATGATAAGGATCATTGCAATAATCAGTACAACACCAATCGTCGAACCCATACCCCAGTTTTGGGTAACTAAGAAGTGTTGCTCAATAGCTGTTCCTAAAGTGATCACTCGATTCCCTCCGATTAAACGTGTCAACATGAAAAGGGATAAAGAAGGAATAAAAACCGCTTGAACGCCACTTTTAACACCATTTAGCGTTAAAGGAAACACTACTCTTCTAAACGTTTCAAAACTATTTGCGCCTAAGTCACGACTTGCTCGAATAAAAGAAGGGTTCATCTCTTCAAGTGCATTGAATATAGGCAAAATCATAAATGGAATTTCGATATACGTTGCAACAGCTAAGAAACTAAAATCAGTAAATAATAATTGTTGCCTTCCTATTCCCACAAAAGAAAGGAAGTCGTTCACTGTACCATTTGCACTAAAAATTCCGATAAACGCATAGGCTTTTAGTAACAAATTGATCCAAGTTGGTAAAATAATCAATAATAGCCACAATTGTTTGTGCTTTGTTTTACTCAAAAAATACGCAGTTGGGTAACTTATTAGCAAAGTAAATAATGTAATGAGGAATGCATACCAAAATGAGTTTAAGGTCATTCTAAGATATGTACCTGATTGAAAATACGTTTGATAATTCCCTAAAGTAAATTGTCCATCAACAGTAAAAAATGATTGATACACAATTAAGAGTAAAGGAGCAACAACAAATAAGAGCAACCAAAAAGTGTACGGTATAAAATAAAACACATTAGATTTTTTTGTCATTGTTCTCCTCCTATTCTTCTTCGTAGCTTTCAAGACGAGCATCAAAGTCTTGTTCTGTTTCATTAAATCGCATAACGTGAATATCTTCCGGTTCAAAATACAAGCCTACTTCATTTCCCACGACTGCTTTTTTAGTCGAATGTACCATCCATTCATTGTTTTCCCGGTCATGCCCGATAATTTCATAATGTACACCACGGAACAATTGAGTATCTACTTTAACCGTTAACTTCCCTTTTTCTACTGTTGTTAAGGCTAAGTCTTCTGGACGTAAAACAATTTCAACTTTTTCATTCGGTTTCATCCCTGCGTCTACACATTCAAATGTATGTCCGACAAAAGAAACCTCATAATCTTGGACCATTGTGCCTTTAACAATATTGCTTTCTCCGATAAAATCTGCAACATAACGATTGATCGGTTCATCGTAAATATCTACTGGAGTACCGCTTTGAATAATTTCACCATTTTTCATAACAAATATTTCATCACTCATTGCTAACGCTTCTTCTTGGTCATGAGTAACAAACACAAATGTGATACCCAAACGTTGTTGCAGTTCACGCAGTTCATATTGCATTTCTGTTCTTAATTTTAAATCAAGTGCGGATAAAGGCTCATCTAATAACAAAACTTCTGGTTCATTTACTAGGGCACGTGCAATAGCTACACGTTGACGTTGTCCACCAGACATTTCACTGATTGCACGGTCTTCATAGCCCGATAATTGAACCATTTTCAATACGTTTTCTACTTTATCTTTGATAACTTTTTTATCTAATTTTTTGATTCTTAAGCCAAAAGCTACATTTTCAAAAACATTCATATGTGGAAATAAGGCATAGTCTTGAAAAACCGTATTTACTTTACGTTTATTAGCAGGAACCTCATTTACTTTTTTTCCATCCAATGTGATCGTACCTTCTGATGTCTCCGTAAAACCAGCAATTAAATTTAGAATAGTTGTTTTCCCACAACCGGATGGCCCAAGTAAAGTATAAAATTTTCCCTGTTCAATTTCAAAATTGATATTTTTTAAAACCGGTTCATCATCATCGTATTGCTTTTTTACATTCTCAAATGTAATGATTGCACTATTTGTCATTTGTTTTTCTCCTTTGTAATGAATTTCAACTTTTTTACCAGATAGCTCCAAAAACCTTAGTGGAAGGAATTATTAAAGATAAGAATCTGTCACTACTAACAATAATAAACTCTCACCGTTGAATTGATTCATCAGTTGATGATTTTGAGTAGCATGAAAATAAATCGATTCGCCTTTTTTAGCAAAATACCTCTTTAATCCAATTTCAATACAAATTTCGCCTCCTAAAACATAGCCAAATGTCTCGGATAATGAAGGACTAAATTCTTTAAATTGACCTTTTTCAGCAAATTTAAGAAAAACAGGTTCCATTTCATTTTCATTGGATTCAGGTACAAGCCACTTTATCTCATACCCTTTTTCATCATCTTCATAGACGGTCATCTCATCATTTGTATAAACCACTCGTTGTTCTTCCTGTTTTTCGTCGAAGAAATCTTTTGGACTGCATCCCAAAACTTCTAAAATGTCAAAAAAGACTTCCATCGAAGGTACACTTATATCTCTTTCAACTTGAGAAATATACCCTTTACTCAAATTAGTACGTTCTGCTAACTCTTCTTGTGTTAGATTTTTTTGAATTCTTAAATTTTTAATTCGATTTCCAATTTCCATAAAAAATCTCCTTCGAGTTCGCTTGTTTACCACTAGTAAACTACAACTCACTAAAGTTTACTGTTAGTAAGATTAATGTTTACTATAGCCTTTTATATTATAAGTTTTTTCAAATAAAATGCAATAAAAAAATCGCAATCCATAGAAACGGATTACGATTTTTTTGATGATCCTCTATTATAAAACATTCTTCGTTGCAAAATGACTTACTGTTAATAATTCTTCGCCAATAATCCGAACTTCTGGTACAAGTTGAATCTTATTTTTCTCAAAGATAACTTGTTGAATGTGGTCGATCAGTTCAATGTAATCTGTTGCAGTTGCTTGATTGATGTTCACAATAAAACCTGCATGCTTCATTGAAATTTGTGCTCCACCCCATATTTTCCCTTGCAAACCAGCTTCTTGAATCAATTTACCAGTAAAATAACCGGCCGGGCGTTTAAAGACACTGCCACATGAAGGATATTCCAAAGGCTGTTTGGATTCTCTTAAAAAAGTTAATTCTTCCATTCTAACTTTTATATCTGTTGACTGCCCTTTTTTTAATTGAAAAACAACTTCTAAGACAATATCTTGTATTTCTTGGATACGACTGTGACGGTAACTAAATTCCAACTCTTGATTAGTAAATGTCTTTAATTCTCCCTCACGAGTCAATACTGTAACAGATTCAATGACTTCACTCACTTCGCCATCATAGGCTCCTGCATTCATATAGACTGCTCCACCAATACTCCCAGGAATGCCACAGGCAAATTCTAATCCTGTTAATTCAGCTTCATAAGCTGCATAGGAGGTATCAATTAAACGAGCTCCACTTTGGACAATAATTTTTTTCTTTTCAATTTTGATCTGCTTCATTTCTGTTAGTATCATGACAACACCACGAATCCCGCCATCTTTAACAATTAAATTGCTTGCATTGCCAAGAACCGTTAAGGGTAACTTTTCATTTTTTACCCATTGAACAACATCCTTAACTTCTTCTGTCGTTTTTGGAAAAACTAAAATATCTGCTGGTCCACCAGTTTTAGTGTAGGTGTAAAGTGACAGTGGCTCATTTTCTTTTATAATCAAATTTGGGAAGTCTTTCTTAAATTCTTCGATTAACATAATATCTAATACCCTTTCGTATGAGTGGAGCCTATTGCTCTACTTTTTAATGGATTTAACAAACATCTTATTTCAAGAAATCTCATCATTAGCTCTAGTTTAACATGCAATTGTTCTTTTTTGTAGTTTGGATTCCCTTTAAACTAAAGATTTAGTACTTTTTTAACATAACTTTCGTTTTAAAAAAATAGGACTGAGACGAGTGTCCCAATCCTATTTAAAAATTCAGGTTACTTCAATTTGTTTAGATAATCGTAACGTTCAAATACTTCTGACTCTGCTATTCCTACAAGAACAGTTCCCTCTTCGATACGATAGTCTGGGCTAAATGAAACATCCATTCGTTTTTGAGCTGTTTTTCTGACTCCGATAATATTAATTTCATATTTTTGTCGTAAGTCTAATTCATCGAATGTTTTACCGATCCAACGAATCGGGGGTCTAAATTCAATAACTGCATAATCCTCATCTAAATCAACGATATCCGTAATGTGTCGTCTTAAGACATTTTTTGCTACGCGAGTTCCCGCTTCTTTTTCAGGGCGAATAACTTTTGTAGCTCCAATTTCATAAAGTACTTCCATAAACGATTTGTTTTTCGCTTTTGCAATAATAGAAGGGATACCTAACTTTTTACAATTCATAATCGCTAAAACGCTAGATTCTAGACTTGTCCCTGTTGCCACTACTACTACATCACAATTATCTAAACCAATACTACGTAAAAGATTTAAATCTGTGATATTTCCTTGTACAGCTTGTGTTACATAAGGTTCAACACGTTCGACATTATCCATATCTCTATCGACCGCAATAACGTCACAATCAAATTCATTTAATTCTTTCGCAATTGATGATCCGAAGACTCCAAGGCCTAATACACCGATTGTTTTTACTGACATTTTTTGTACTCCTATCCAATTAATATGGTTGTTTTAGCATATAATTGATCTTTTGTAAGCTTACTTTTTCTACTCAAACTCAATAGTATAGTAATAGGCCCAATTCTTCCGACAAACATTAAGATCATTAATACGACATGACTAATATGTGACAATTCTGGCGTTAGATTCACACTAACACCCACTGTTGCTAAAGCAGATACAGCTTCAAATAACAAATATAAGAAAGGTTGATCTTCTACTAGCATGAGTACACTTAAACCAACAAATAAAAACAAAAAAAAGGTTGCAACAACAACGATTGCGCGACGAATAATTTCTATTGGAATGGTATGATGTGCATAATTAACATGTTTTTGTCCCTTAACTTCACTAATAATCAATAAAGCCACTAATGCGAAGGTTGTGGTTTTGATCCCACCGGCAGCTCCACCAGGTGATCCGCCAATAAACATTGTACCTATGAAAAATAGTAAAGAAAAAGGTTCGATTAATTCGTAATCTAATGTAGCAAATCCAGCTGTTCGCATAGTAACTGTTTGGAAAAACGAAGTTAAGATTTTTTCTGGAATGGTAAAATTGCCAATAGAATTTGGATTGTTCCACTCAACTGCAAGAAAAACCACTGTTCCAATAATAATTAATGTCTACTGAATAATAAACTATGCTTATTCTGCTGCCTTTTACAACTAATGATTGATATAATAGATGCAAGGGTTTTTATAGGATGTTAAACAAAACCTTGCACTTTTACTGAAATGAGGACAGAAACATGTATAAATCACAACCGTATTCACAAATCGCTTTCGAAGACTTCAACCAACCAATGGGACTAAAAATGAACCCGAAAAATAGATGGATTGAAAAAGCGGAATGGATCCCTTGGGCTGAACTGGAAAAAGGCTATGCCAAGAACTTTCGCAATCAAAAAGGCAATGTCGCCAAACCGCTTCGTATGGCTCTGGGTGCCCTTTTGATTCAAATAGAATACGGTTATTCTGATGAAGAGACTGTCCTTCAGATCCAAGAAAACCCTTATCTTCAATTCTTTATCGGCTTGCCCGGCTATCAAGAGGAAAAACCATTCGACTCTTCGACGATGGTTTATTTTCGCAAACGCTTGGACGCTGTTACACTGACCGAGATCAATGAAAAAATTACTGAGTACGCCTTAGCCAAAGACAAAGAAAATCAAGATAACGATAACGACACTGATGACGATACAGATTCGAATGATTCAGGGAATGCCGGAACATTGATCTTAGATGCAACTTGTGCACCTCAAAAAATCAAGTATCCTACGGATACAGAACTGCTCAATGAAGCACGTACGCATGCAGAAAAGATGGTAGACGACATTTGTGAAACCAACGGATTCTCTAAGCCTCGTATGTATCGCAAGAAAGCTAGAAAAGACTATTTGTCAATTGTTCGCCGCAAAAGAAAGTCAGCCAAATGGTTGCGCCCTAAAATACGGAAGCTGCTTGGATATGTGCGCCGAGATATCGATTACATCAAAGGCTATCTCGAGCATGGAATCAAACTGAACGAGAAACAACAAAAAACATTCGAAGTTATTTGTCGTATCTATGACCAGCAGAAGGAAATGTTCGATAAAAAGACGCATTCCGTAAAAGACCGGATTGTCAGCTTTTCTCAACCATGGCTGCGACCTATTGTTCGAGGGAAAGCCAAAGCAAAAGTTGAATTCGGCGCGAAGTTAGATCTGAGTATCGATTCAAATGGGATGGCACGGATTGAAAAGACCAGTTTTGATGCCTACAATGAAGCTTCTGTGTTGGTTCAAGCTGTCCGCCGTTTCTACGATCGAAACGGACGTTATCCTGAGCGGGTTCTTGCCGACAAGATCTATCGAAATCGAGAAAACAGGTCTTACTGCAAAATACGAGGCATTCGCCTAGCCGGACCATCACTTGGTCGTCCAAAGAAAGACCAAACCAGAGACAAAGAAATCGAATATCGCGATAATGCAGATCGTGTAGAAGTTGAGCGCGGCTTCAGTTTACTGAAGCGTTGTTTCGGTATGGAAAATATCCGCACCAAACTCCGCGAAACTACCTTGACTACGATTGCCTTATCCGTCATTGCGATGAATGTAGATAACATTAATCGCAATCGCTTGCGCTCTTTTTTTGGACAACTGAAAAATCGGAAAAAAAGCTGTTTAGTTCTATTGAACTTTTCTCCATTTCAAATTAGCCCAATTGTTCAGTAGGCATTAATTAAACCGATTGTCATATTAATAGCTAAACGCGTATGTATTTTCAACATACGATATGAACGCTTCCAGCCACTTTTACATTTGTTTTTTAAAATTGACTGAACGTTATGAGTGACATCAAACCAGACTGAGAAGCCAATACCGCCTAAAATGATTAAAGCAGTCACTACTAGATTGACTAAAGGATCATGCACATACTCTTGTAAACTGTATGCTCCTAGATTATCAAAACCAGCATTACAAAACGATGAAACAGCTAAAAATAAAGAGATAAAAAGACCACTTGCAAAACCAAATTCCGGTACAAATTTAAAAGCTAAAAGAATCATACCTGTACATTCAATAATAGCAGTATACCTAATAATAGATGCCAGATAGGACTTAAAATCCCCTAATTCATCTCTATTAAGAGCTTCTTTAATGGCCATAGTATCTGAAAACCGCATCTTCCTTCCCATTCTAGTAAGGAATGTTGCTAGGATGGTCATTAAACCTAATCCACCTATTTGCATGAGGATAATACACACTACTTGTCCAAAAAATGTAAAAGAAGTTGCAACAGGTAGTGTAAATAAACCTGTCACACATACCATAGATACAGCTGTAAATAAATTGTCAAAGTAGGTTGTTTCTGAACTTTCAAGATTGCTTATAGGTAATGTCAATAATAATGATCCTATAAAAATAACAATTGCAAAACTAATAATTATTTTACCAGCTGGAGGTATTCTCCTAAGCTTTTTTAAAAACATTCCTTTTCTCCTCATAACTTTCTTAAATTATCATATACGAATGTATTATATTCTTTCTAAAATAAAAGTAAAGCAATTTTAAATTTTTAAAAAAAGTAAGATTGGCAAAAGCCACTCTTACACGTTTAATCATACGATTTATTATTCATAACCCTCTACAATCAATTGACAAATGCGATGACTTTCAAGAGAAGATTCCATACTTACTGGATTGACTTGATTTTCAATACCTGCTATCGTTGCACGAATCAGCGGAGCAAAACCTCTTTTTTCAAGAGTTTGATCCCAATCACCAAAGGGTACAATTTGCTTATATTCAGCAGTTTCAATTTCATAATCTGTTAAGTTAACTACTCGATGTGTTCCAGTTGGCGACTGAACTTCTACGGATTCGAAATTAGCACCAGAAATATAATTCATTGTTGCGATACACTCGGAATGTTCTGTAGTAAGATGTAAAACACATGTTTTCAACTCACCATTTTCTTCTTTAATGCTAAAGTGTGTTTGTGTAATGGGTTCATCCAATAAAAATAAAGCGGTGTCAACTACATGAATAAACAAATCATAAATCGCATATTTCACACTGCCTAAACTGTTTGGCTTTGTTTTTTGAACTAAAATCATATTTTTATTGGAAACTTCTTTAACTTTTTGAATCATCGGCGCGAATCGGCGATTAAAACCTGTAATCAATAACGTCTTTTTTTCTTTTGCCAATTCCATTAACGCTTTTACTTCTTCAAGATTTTCGCTGATTGGTTTATCCACATAAACATGGATGCCTTTTTCGATACATTCTCTGATAAGGGCTTCATGGGTATGAGTGGCCGTATGTATAAACACAGCTTCAATACCGCTGCTCAATAACTCATCTATTGAAGGATATAAATTTGATATCCGGTATTTTTTACCAAGTTTGGCTAACTTTTCTTGATCACGTGTAAATAAATGCCATTCTATATCCTTATCCATTGCCATCATTACTGGTAAATATGCTTTTTGAGAAATATTTCCTAATCCAATGATTCCAATTTTCATTTCCTTACCTTCTCTCTTATTTTCTTTTTTCACTACTTATCCTATCATATTATATGCAAGATTACTCTTTTTAAAATGCGCTATAGTTTACTATTTAGTTATCTTTTGTACAATAAAGATACGATGTTACATTAGGAGGAATCTATTGATGAAATTTATCTCATGGAATGTCAATGGTTTAAGAGCCATTGTAAAAAAAGGATTTATGGAAATTTTCAATGAATTAGATGCTGATTTCTTTTGTTTACAAGAAACTAAGCTTCAAGAAGGACAAATAGATCTAGAACTTCCAGGTTACTATGATTATTGGAATTATGCAGAAAAAAAGGGGTATTCTGGAACAGCTATCTTTACCAAACATAAACCATTAGCTGTGGCTTATGGCATTGGAAAACCCGAACACGATCAAGAAGGACGAGTAATCACATTAAGCTATCCTGATTACTATGTGGTTACTTGTTATACCCCTAATTCTAAAAGCGAACTGAAACGTTTAGAATACCGTATGCAATGGGAAGAAGATTTCCAACTGTACTTAAAAACATTAGATTCCGAAAAACCAGTTATTCTCTGCGGGGATCTAAATGTTGCTCACGAGAATATCGATTTAAAAAACTGGAAAACGAATCAATTAAGTGCGGGTTTTAGCAAAGAAGAACGCATGAAATTTTCGGCTTTATTAGATGCTGGATTTATTGATACTTTTCGCTACTTCTATCCTGATTTGGAAGGGGCTTATACATGGTGGAATTATCGATTTAATGCCCGTAAGACGAATGCCGGCTGGCGCATTGATTATTTCTGTGTCTCTAATCGCCTACAAGATCAGTTGCAAGAGGCACGGATTCTAGACGATATAGTTGGTTCAGATCATTGTCCTGTAGAATTAATTCTAAAAGAAAATAGATAAGCAATTTTTATGCAAAACCAAATACCATCATCTAAGAGAATTTTTTTGTTGCAAATTTTTTTTATAAACTATATACTAATTAAGATGAAATCGATAGTTTTTCATAAGGGAGTAACTGGCAGCAACAGCTGTGGCAACGTCACCAACAAGTAGATTTGCAACGATCTTCTGGTGTTGTCTTAAATAGTGAGACTTATGCACATTGTTCTCTATAAGGACAATCCTGCATAAGTCTCTTTTTTTATCGATTTTACTAACCATCAATTAAAGGAGGATATTGAGCGTACAAAAACAAGCTTAGCTAATGATTCGACTAGTTTTTTACAAGATCATTGCCAATCAACATAAAACTTGTTTGATGATAGTGAATATGCTACTATTTTTGGCAACTGTACTATACTGGTACTATAACGAAATTATTTTTATTAGTTCTTATTAACAACCGTTTTTACAGACAACTCTGATTGTCTGTTAGTAAACCGTCTAATTTTTTTTACGAAAGGGTGTATCACTTGGAAAATTATCAAAAAGACCAAGAAACAATATTATCAGAATTACAGACTTCACCAAAAGGCTTGCAGGATGCCGAAGTCAAAACACGTCAGGAACGTGATGGCTTAAATGAATTGAAGCAAAAAGCTAAAGATTCCGTTCTTAAATTATTTTTAGCAACTTTTAAAGACGCAATGGTTATCGTGCTATTAATAGTAGCCGTTATCCAAATGGCTTTAGGTTCAGTAGTTGAATCATTGATCATTTTTGCTGTTCTAATGATCAACTCTGTTATCAGTGTTATTCAAACTAAAAAAGCTGAAAGTTCACTTGATGCGTTGTCCAGTCTCTCTGCTCCTGAATCGAAAGTAATCCGTAATGGCGTTAAAGTAACCATTCCGGCAAAAGAACTTGTTGTAGGAGATATTGTTATCTTAGATGCTGGGGATTATGTTCCAGCGGATGGACGTTTACTAGAAGCAGGATCACTTCAAATCAATGAAGGAATGCTAACTGGTGAATCTGTTCCGGCAGACAAAGATATTGAGATTGTTGAAAAAGAAGTACCTGTTGGAGATCGTTCAAACATGGTTCATAGTGGAACTTTAGTTACCTATGGTCGTGGTCTTGTAGTTGTTACAGGTACAGGTAACAATACTGAAATCGGTCAAGTTGCTAGCTTAATAGACAACGCAGTAGCTAAACAAACACCATTGCAAAGAAAATTAGACGACTTTAGTAAAAAACTAGGATTTGGTATTCTTATTCTTTCCATTCTTATCTTTGCTATCCAAGCCGCTCGTATCTTCTTTGGTGGAGCAACAGATGTGAATACTGAATTATTGAATGCCTTTATGTTCGCTGTTGCGGTAGCCGTTGCTGCCATTCCTGAAGCATTACAATCTATCGTTACTATCGTTCTTTCTACTGGAACAAACAAAATGGCTAAGAAACATGCGATCATTCGTAAGCTTCCAGCAGTTGAAACATTAGGTTCAACAAGTGTTATTTGTACAGATAAAACCGGTACATTGACACAAAATAAAATGACGATAGTTGATTACTTTTTACCAAATGGACAAACAGGCGACTTCAATTCTACTCCTGATACATGGACTACTGATGAAGCTCGTTTAATGCAAATTGCTGTATTAGCAAATGATTCTAACATCAATGACCAAGGTCAAGAACTTGGTGACCCAACTGAAGTTGCTATGATTGCTTTCAGTAATAAAGTGAACAAACCTTACCATGAATTACGTAATGCTTACCCTAGATTAGCTGAATTGCCTTTTGATTCAGATCGTAAGCTAATGTCTACTGTTCATGTCATTGACGGCGAAAACCTTATGTTAACAAAAGGTGGCCCCGATGTAGTCTTTAACCGCAGTTCAAAAATCTTGATTGATGGAAAAGTCGTTCCTTTAACAGATGACAACCTAAAATCTTTAGCTGATCAAAATGAAATCTTTTCAGATCGTGCTTTGCGCGTATTGGCTTTTGCTTATAAACCTGTTTCAGAAGGAGAAAACATTACTTTTGAAGACGAAAACGATTTGATTCTAGTTGGTTTAGTTGCTATGATCGATCCGCCTCGTGAAGCTGTTTATGGCGCTGTAGAACAAGCTAAAAAAGCTGGTATCAAAACAGTTATGATTACCGGTGACCACAAAACAACTGCACGTGCAATTGCTCGTGATATCGGAATCTCAGAACCAGACGACATCGCTTTGACTGGTCAAGAATTAGACGCTCTAAGTGAAGACGAGTTAAATGCTAAACTAGAAAAAATTTCAGTTTATGCTCGTGTTTCTCCAGAAAATAAAATCAGAATCGTTCGCGCTTGGCAAAATAAAGACAAGATCTCTGCTATGACTGGTGATGGTGTAAATGATGCACCTGCACTGAAACAAGCAGATATCGGAATCGCAATGGGTAGCGGAACAGACGTAGCTAAAGATGCAGCTGCAATGGTATTGACGGATGATAACTTTGTTTCAATCATTAGTGCCGTTGAAGTTGGTCGTAATGTATTTGATAACATCAAAAAAGCAGTTGCTTACCTATTTGCTGGTAACCTTGGTGCTATTATCGCAATCATTGTTGCGTTACTAATGAACTGGGTTAACCCATTCACTGCTTTACAATTATTGTTCATCAACTTAGTTAATGACTCTATTCCTGCTATTGCCTTAGGAATGGAAAAAGGCGAACCAAATGTTATGGAACGTAAACCTAGAGATCCAAACGAAGGTATCTTCGCAGGTGACACTTTAAGATCTGTTCTTTATCGTGGTGTGCTTATCGGTATCGCAGTAGTTATCTCACAATTTATAGGATTAGGTTATTCAAACGAAATGAGTATTGCTATGGCCTTTACGACACTTATCTTGGCTCGTACTTTACAAACTTTCCCTGCACGTTCAAATACACAAACTTCTATTGGAGCAGGTTTCTTCTCTAATATGTACGCTATATATGCTGTTTTATTCTGTTCTGTTTTATATGGTGTGACAGTTCTTCCAGGTGTTCGTTCAATCTTTAATATCCCAAATAATTTTGGTTGGGAACAATGGGGAATTGCTGCAGGCTTAGCTTTAGCAGCTGTCATTTTAATGGAATTAGCGAAATTTATTCCTTCTAAAAAGGAAGTTTAAGACAAATATCTGAGTAAAGAAGAAGAAATCTTTTGTCTGTTGATAAAATCAGCAGCTAGAGATTTTCTTCTTTTTTAGGTTGTATGATAGTGTTGATGCATCAAGCTAAAATTTCTTCTGGAATGATCGGGTTTGCTTGTGTAGAGCCATGAGAACGTCTGAAGCCTGTAGTCTTCAGAGCTTTCAAGCCTCAAACAAAGCGTAACCGCTGAAGTGTCAACGCTCTGTAATTCGCATTGAATCTTTTATACGGCTACAAGCAACCCCTATTCCTCCAAAAATTTTGTATAATCAATTTTAGAAATCTGCCAACACTAAAAATTATAGGCCTCTTTTTTATTGAAATTTATCACTAGCAAATTTCATTTAAATCCTTTATACTATTAACCGAATGCTTGTTCGAGGAGGAAAAAACATGAACTTTGTTGCATTGGATTTTGAAACAGCTAGCCATCAACGCCATAGTGCTTGTTCAATTGCACTGACAGTTGTACGAAATAGTCAAATCGTTGATCATTATTACTCTCTCATTAAACCTGAAACTGAATTTTTTTGGCGTAATGTTCAAATTCATGGCATTACCAAAGAAGATGTCCAAACTGCTCCATCTTTTCCAGAGGTTTGGGAAACGATAAAACCTTTCTTCAAAGAAAATAAACTGATCGTTGCTCACAATCTTCCATTTGACCGTGGTGTGTTACAAGGCTGTCTTGATTATTATCAATTGCAACAACCTCATTTTCAAACACTTTGTACGGTCCAATCGAGTCGGAAATTGATCACAGAAATTCCTAATCATAAATTGAACACGGTTTGTGACCATTTAGGTATCCGTTTAGACAATCACCATAATGCACTTGAAGACAGCAATGCTTGTGCAACTATTCTGCTGTATTTAGAAGATCATTTTGGAACAGACCCTTTAAAAAAACTGGTTAAACATGTTTAATTTCAATTAGAGCTAATGGTTTAAACTATTTTCCAACCACAAAAAAAGCTTTGCAAAAGTTATCTTTTGCAAAGCTTTTTTAAATTTCTCCAATCATCATACTCATCAGACAAACATCCAAATAAACTCCATTATCTTTAACCCCTCTTGGCATGATTGCTTCAAGTTCAAAGCCCATTTTTTCATAAAGGCGGCGTGCTCGTTCATTGCGAGCTTGAACGGTTAGTTCTAATCGTTTTAAATTACTTGATGGACCCTTTGCCCATTCAATCAATTTCTCCATCATTGTGGTACCTAATCGTAACCCCCAATACTCTTGTGCAATTGAAATACTGATATCTCCAATATGATTCAATTTCGGTTGATCTTTTCCATGAATTTCAGCCATTCCTATGATTTCTTCTTTATCTAAAGCGACTAATAAAAAGGTTTTATCAGATTCTAGAATAGCTTCAATTTCTTTATATTCTGCTTCTATAGTTTTACTTGGTCCCTCGGCTCCCATTGTCATAAAACCCGTTTCGCTTGCAATTCGCTGCAAATGTTTCAGCACATTTTGGGCGTCTCCAGGGATAGCTTCTCGAAAAATTATCGTATCTCTCATTTACTGTCACTCTGATCTTCGTCAAACGAGCGAAGCAATTCTTCGTATCTTTTCCCAACAGGATCAAAAGTCAGCTCACGTTCCGTTAAGTCTTCTCCAACAGGAACAAGCTTGATTTGCAAATATTCTTGAGGTAAATCTTCTGGAATAAATGTTGCCCATTCAATAATGGAAACACCATCTCCTTCAAAATATTCTTCTAATCCTAAATCCATCCCACCTGTTTCTTCTAGTCGGTAGACATCCATATGGTACAAAGGCAACCTTCCTTCAAGGTATTCTCTGATAATGGTATATGTCGGACTTTTGATTACTTTGGTGATTCCAAGTCCTTCAGCTAACCCTTTTGTAAAAGTTGTTTTTCCAGCTCCAAGATTCCCTTCTAAAAGAATGACATCTCCTGGTTCAAGAAATTTTGCTAACTCTGCAGCTGCTGCTTTAGTTTCTTCTTCATTATGTGCTTTTAGTCGTTTCATGTTATTCTCCTCTATCCGTTTCTACTTACCTTTTATTGTAATTCAAGTATGTAAAAAAAGCTAAATAAAAAATCAATCAAACCATTATCTGTTTGATTGATTTTTTATTTCGTACATTTATTCACTACATACTGTTATTCGTTGATTAATAAATTGTTGATTTTCGATTTCATCCACTAGCGCAAGAGCAAAATCAGCGTAACTGATCTCACTTTCCCCTTTGCTATTGGTTAACAACTGATCTTGGCCTAATTGGTATTTTCCAGTCCGTTTGCCTTCAGGATTAAAAAATGCAGAAGGACTTAGATAAGTCCAATTGATATCTTCAGATAATTTTAACTGGTCAAAAGCTTTTCCCATATTCATTGCTGTAGGTTTAGCTTCTTCAGGAAAATCCGGAGTGTCCATTAAGCGTGTTTTAGTTGCGTCATCAACATACAAACTACCCGCTCCACCAACAACGATTAGGCGTGGCGTATCATGCCCTTGGATTAAGGATACAATATAAGATAAGCTTGTTTGATGCAATTCTTCTTTCCCTAGTGGGGCGTTAAATGCATCAACCACTACATCCAACTCTTTGATATCATCAAAATCTAAGTCATATAAATCTTTTTCAATATAATGACTATCTTTACTGTCTGTTAACTTTGAAGCGTTTCGAACCAAAGGAATGACTTCGTGCCCTCTAATCAAAGCCTCTGCTGAAATTTTCGAACCTGATTTACCTGTTGCACCGATAATTCCGATTTTCATATAAATTCCTCCTTGTGCTACTGATTGTTCTTATTTAATTATAATGAGAAAGCATCCGATTGAGCAACTATTCTCTCTTTATCAAAAAAAACATTAAAAATTACATACCAAAAAAAGCTGACTCGATTGAGTCAGCTTCATTTGGTTTTATTAATTCATTAAAGTTTGGTTAGCAGTAATGATTGCTAATTTGTAGACGTCTTCTTCGTTACAACCACGAGATAAATCTGAAATTGGTTTGTTTAACCCTTGCAAAATGGGTCCAATAGCTTCGAAATTACCAAAACGTTGTGCAATTTTGTAACCGATATTTCCTGATTGTAGTTCTGGGAAAACAAATACACTTGCTTGTCCAGCAACTTTTGAATCTGGAGCTTTTTGTTCAGCAACAGAAGCTACAAACGCAGCATCAAATTGCATTTCACCATCAATTTCGTATTGAGGAGCAAGTTCTTGAGCAATCTTAGCAGCTTCTGCTACTTTAGTTGCTTCTTCAGCAACAGCTGATCCTTTTGTTGAAAAGCTTAGCATTGCAACTTTTGGTTCAATCCCAAACATTTCTGCTGTTTTAGCACTTTCAACAGCTATTTCAGCTAATTCTTGAGCATTTGGGTTTACGTTGATTGCACAATCAGAGAACAAGTATTTTTCTTGTCCACGGCCACGCATCATGATAAATGCGCCACTTGTACGGCTGACGCCTGGTTTAGTTTTAATGATTTGTAATGCAGGACGAACTGTTTCACCTGTTGAATGGATTGCTCCACTTACTAAACCATCAACTAGTCCCATGTAAGTTAACATTGTACCAAAGTAATTTTCATCTTTTAATAATTGAATCGCTTTTTCTTCAGTAACTTTTCCTTTACGGCGTTCTACGAAAGCAGCAACCATTTCATTTAATTTATCATAATTAGCTGGATCAACAATTTCAATATTTTCTACATTAAAACCACGGTTTTTTGCAGCTTCTTTTACAACTTCAGGATTTCCAATTAATACCGGTTGAATTAAATCTTCAGATGCTAAACGAACTACAGCACCAAGTATACGAGGTTCCGATCCTTCTGGAAATACGATACGTACTTTTTTTCCTTTAATCTTTCCTGATAAACTTTCAATTAGTTCCACATTAACAACCTCCGCAATTTGTGATTATATATACATTGCTATCATACTCTTATTTTCATGAAAATGACAGTCTTTTGAGCTCAAAACCTATAAGTATTCCTTATTTAACTGATTCAGGCAATTGCCAGTTTATTGGCTCTTCGCCGAATTTGATTAATGCCTCATTCGCTTTGGAAAATGGCTTCGATCCAAAAAAACCACGATAAGCAGATAAAGGACTAGGATGAACTGAAGTTATCACGACGTGTTTTGATTCATCAATCAAGGCTCTCTTTTTTATCGAAGGATTGCCCCATAGAATAAAGACCATTGGTTGATCACGGTCACTTAATTTTTTTATAACGGCATCGGTTAGTGTCTCCCATCCCTTTCCTTTATGTGAATGAGCTTGTCCTTTACGCACTGTTAATACAGTATTTAACAATAGCACACCTTGTTTAGCCCATGATTCTAGATAACCATGATTTACAGGTGAGATTCCTAAATCACTTTCTAGTTCTTTATAGATATTAACTAGTGAAGGAGGAATCTTCACAGTTGGCAACACAGAAAAACTTAATCCATGAGCTTGATTTGGTCCGTGATAAGGGTCTTGCCCTAAAATAACTACTTTTACTTCATTATAAGGTGTCCATTCAAAAGCTTGCCAAATGTGATCCATCTCTGGATAAACGATTGTTTCTTGATATTCTTGAACAAGAAATTCTTTCAGTGAATGGTAAGATGGTGTGTTTGTTTGTTCTAGCAAAATTGGCAACCAATCATTTTTTACAGTTACACTCATGGTTATTTCTCCTTTGTCCCTTTAAAGGTACATTCTTTTTAGTTTACTTCTATCCTACAAGAATTAGGCGTTTCACACAACTCTGCTCTTCACCTGTTCCTTATTTCTTTTGGATAAATTTAAGAAGAAAAAGGCATTATGTGTTTATTTTATCTCTATTAATGGTAGACTTATTAAGACAAATGAATCTTGGGAGGAACCAAAAATGATAGAACTTATTGTATCTGATATGGATGGAACATTATTAAATGAAAAAATGAAAGTTTCTGAAACAAATGCCACTGCTATTAAAGCGGCTATGAAACAAGGAATCCATTTTATGGTTGCAACAGGACGCGGCTTTACTGAAGCTCATCCGTTGCTTGAAGAAGTGGGCATTAACTGTTCATTCATCACTCTAAATGGAGCTCAAGTATACAACGAAGAAGGTAAAGTAATCCAAAATATTGGAATTGATAAGAAAACTGTTCATGAAATCGTTGCTGAAATAAAGAAAAGAAATCTTTATTGTGAGATGACGACATCAAATGGAATTTATTCAGATAATAAAGCTAAACGTATTGAATCTGTGGCTTCTTTATTATACGAAACTAACCCGGATACGACTTACAAAATGGCTGTTGTTTTAGCAGCTGCCCGTTTAGAAATTATGAACATCAATTATGTTGAAGATTACGAACAACTTGTGCATGATGATTCCATTGAAATTTTAAAAGTCATTGCATTTAGTGATGAAGGCCGCAAAGTACTTGGCCCACTTACTGAGGACCTTGAAAAATCTGGAAATCTTGCTGTTACAGCTTCTTTTGTTAATAATATTGAAATCAATAACATTAACGCACAAAAAGGGATTGCTCTTGAAGAAGCTGCAAAAAAATTAAATATCCCACTTGAAAATATCATGACTCTTGGTGATAACTTTAATGATGTCTCTATGTTGAAAGTGGCTGGTTATAGTTTTGCTATGGAGAATGCTGAAGAAGAAGTTAAAACATATGCAAAATATCGCACAACTAGTAATAATAGCAATGGTGTAGCTCATGCCATTACATTGGCTTTAAACAACAACTTGGAATCAGCTAAGGCCCCAAGTATCATGGAAAACGCAGAATAAAGATGATCCATTCAATCATAGATTTGAAACGTAACAGTTTGCTTTCTTTTTTCGTTATTAGTAGTAGGCTTATATTTTTTTAGCCTACCTACTGAATGAAGGGAGAGACTAATATGGATGCAAGTACACAATGGTTTTCCGCTGTAATAGAAATGGTCGGTAACGTTGGTTTTCCTATCTTTATCGCTTTTTTTCTACTTCAGCGTATGGAAACCAAACTTGATGACGTTGTAAAAGCTCTAAACGAACTCAGCCAAGTGATCAAATCAGCTGCATAAAGAAAACTCACCGCCGTTTTTTTACGGTGGTTTTTTAGTTATGTATTCCGTTTCACTATTCTTTTTGGTATAATTAATACAGATATGTATCCGCTTAATTTATCATTAGAGGAGCGTTCATTATGGTACTTTTGTATATGAAACAAAAATACGTTTCCAAACAAGAAAAAATCCTCGTAAAAAATGAACAAGGCAAAGACATGTACCTGATTTCAGGTAGGTGGGGCAGAGTCGGTGACAAAATATCTTTATATGCTATAGATGGAACTTTGCTTGTAGAATTCAAACAAACCGTATTATCCTTATTTCCTAAATTTGATATTTATATACAAGACAAAAAAATAGGCTCTATAGTGAAGCATCGTACTTTAAAGACGGTTTACTTTAAAGTCACTCCATTAAATTGGATTGTAACTGGAGATTTTTATAATCATCATTATTTTGTACGCTACGAAAATCAGCTTGTTATGGAACTGGATAAAACTTATACATCTATTGGAGACTATTACAGATTGTCTATCTCAGAAGCCCAGTATGCACCCATTTGTTTGTGTATCGCTTTGATTGTTGATAACCTCACTCTAACACGTTTGCCTAAACCAGCTCTAAAGAAAGTTAGCCGAGCTCTCCAAACATTTTAACTTACAAAAAATGACTCTTCGTCAACTGGTGTTGATAGAAGAAAATAACATTTCTTCTGGAATAGACAGGATTTGCTTGTGGAGAGACATGGAATCGCCTGAAGCCTTAAACAAAACGTAATCGCAATTGATGAAGCATCAACGCTTTGTCATTCGCATTGAATTCAATGCAAGCTACAAGCAAACCCTATTCCTCCAGAAATAACGTGCCATTAATTTAACTAAGCTATCAACACTAAAAAGTTTAGAGCTCTAAAAAAAGCATTGATCTGGTATTTTTTTACAGATCAATGCTTTTTTCATTCACATTCCATTGCATATGATCGTACAAATGATCACCTAAAGTACATTCCCAAACTTTTTTAAAACCTATTTTAAGGTAAAGTTGTTGTGCCTTTTTATTTTGTTGATCACAATTCAATCCAATAATTTTTTCATTTTCTGCCATTGCATTAACAGGCAATGCCTCTATCAATTCTGTTGCCACACCTTGTCCTCTAAAATTCTCATCTGTTACTAAAGAATCTAAGTACCACTCTCCCTTAAGTGTTTCAGCATCATTAAATAGTGGTTCCATTATTCCGTATTCTTTTAATTTTTCATTTAATGGATCATCAATTACAGCTTCCAACTCGCCTTTGTAACCAAAACATACTCCTGCTCTTTTTCCATCACGGACACAGATAAATGCACGGCGGTAACTATAACGGTAATTTTTATTTTCCATAGCTTTTTTCATCCAATTTTTTAGGACATCAGAATCTATTTCTTTTAGCAATGGCAGCTCCATGTCTTCTAAAATAATCCATACCCATTCTATTAATTGATCGATATCTGAATGTTCAGCTTTTCGAATCATTTTCCTACCAGCTTTCTTTAACGTAATTTCATTTCTATCATAGCGAATGAGAGATGCCTATTCAACCATTTAATCTATTCTTAAAAACATTTCCATGTCAGAACATATCACACGAGAGTATTACGTTACTGTTGCAATCGAGTTAGAATTAAATTAAAATGATACCTTAGACAAGGAGGCTTATTAATGAATTTACGAAAAAAATCATTTTTTACACTTATGACAGCTTTACTACTGACAGTCATTTTCACCATACTACTGCCTAGTACAGCTGCTGCCCAAGAAACAAACAAAACCTATATTATTGGAACGGACGTTACTTTTGCTCCATTTGAATACAAAGACGTTGATGGAGAATACAAGGGAATTGATGTGGATTTATTAGATGCTATTGCCAAAGATCAAGGCTTCAATTATGAATTACGACCTTTAGGATTTAGTGCTGCACTGCAAGCTTTAGAGTCAAATCAAATAGACGGTATGATTGCTGGGATGAGCATTACACCTGAACGTCAAGAATCTTTTGACTTTTCTGATCCTTATTTTGAGAGCGGCGTTGTTATGGCTGTTTCTGAAACAAATGATGGCATCACTTCTTATGAAGATCTAGAAGGGAAAACAGTAGCTGTTAAGGTTGGTACAACTGGTGCTGCTTTTGCTGAGTCTATTCAAGAAGAATTCGGATTTGAATTAAATACTTTTGAAGATTCTGCAAATATGTATGAAGATGTTTTAACCGGAAACTCAGATGCTGCTTTTGAAGATTATCCTGTAATGGCTTATGCTATCCAATCTGGACTAGGACTAAAACTAACAATGGATCCTGAACCTGGAGATAATTATGGCTTTGCCGTAAATAAAGGACAAAATGCTGAGTTATTGGAAATGTTCAATAATGGATTAATAAATATTCGTGCTAATGGAACTTATGATGAAATAATGGATACTTACCTAGGTGATACATCTACCAAAAATGATTCAGCTAACCTTGGATTTTTTGGTTTGATCCAACAAAATGGCAGTGAATTATTAAAAGGACTAGGCAGAACATTACTATTAACCATTATCTCTTTTGCAATTGCTACGGTTTTTGGTGTTGTTTTAGGATTATTTAATGCTTCACCGAATAAAGTATTGAACTGGATAGCAACAATTTACGTCGATATTCTACGTGGTATACCTTTGATTGTATTAGCCTTTTTTATTTACTTCTCTATTCCTCAATTTTTGAGTATTCAAATACCCGCTTATATTGCTGGGGTAATTACGTTGAGCTTAAATACCACAGCTTATATTGCTGAATTGGTTCGTGGTGGTATCCAAGCAGTAGACACAGGTCAACTGGAAGCTTCAAGAAGTTTAGGTCTTACTTACAATACGTCTATGCGTAAAGTTGTTTTGCCACAAGCTGTTAAAATAATGATTCCATCTTTTATTAATCAGTTTGTCATTACTCTTAAAGATACCTCAATTCTATCTGTTATCGGTATTGTTGAATTGACTCAAACCGGAAAAATTATTATTGCTCGTACCTACTCTTCTGGAGATATGTGGTTGATTGTTGGACTGATGTATATTATCGTCATCACGATCCTAACGAAGTTTTCAAACTATATTGAAAGGAGAATATCAAATGACTAAAGTAAAAGTGGAACATCTAAAGAAAAATTTTGGAAGTTTAGAAGTTTTAAAAGACTTGAATGTTGAAGTTCAAGAAGGAGAAGTAGTTTGTATCATCGGACCTTCAGGATCTGGTAAAAGTACGTTTCTCCGCTGTATGAATGCTTTAGAAGAAATTACAGGTGGCAAAGTCATTATTGATGACTTTGATCTCACTGATCCAAAACAAGACATCAATAAAGTACGCGAAAACATTGGAATGGTTTTTCAAAATTTTAATTTGTTCCCTCATTTAACGGTTTTAGAAAATATTACGTTAGCACCAAGAGAACTAAAAAAGGATTCTACTGAAGCTATTAAAAACCGTGCACTAGAATTATTGGAAACCGTTGGACTTTCTGAAAAAGCAAATGATTACCCTAAATCATTATCTGGTGGACAAAAGCAACGTGTTGCGATTGCACGTGCTTTAGCAATGAATCCAGATATTATGTTGTTTGATGAACCTACAAGCGCTCTTGATCCAGAAATGGTTGGCGATGTGTTGGAAGTTATGCAAAAATTGGCAGATCAAGGTATGACTATGCTGGTGGTGACTCATGAAATGGGCTTCGCTAAAGAAGTAGCTGATCGCGTGATTTTCATGGATGGTGGATACATTGTTGAAGAAGGCAAACCTGAACAACTCTTTAACCATCCCCAACATGAACGAACAAAGAACTTTTTAGAGAAAATTTTAGTTTAAAAAAAAGATCTGCCATAAGAGTAAACTCTCATATGGCAGATCTTTTTTATTTTTATGCATTAACTATTTCATTTAATTCGTTTTCTTCATTCTTTTGGTTCTTTTTTTGTAAGAAATGCATTGTTACAATCAATAACCCATTGAAAAGAATAATGATTCCAATCATCACAACGTTCGCATGCCAATAAATGTCATTTCCTAAACCATCACTGATGGCTTGTCTAAACCCATAAACAGAATATGTCATTGGCAAGAATAAGTGAATAGATTGAAAGAACCCATTCGTCAATGGAATAGGGAATGTTCCGCCAGAGCCGCCTAATTGCAAGACAAGTAATATCATTGCTAAAAAGCGCCCAACATTATCTAGTGCGACTACTAAAGTTAACACGATAGACATAAAGGCTAAGGAAGTTAGCACGGCTAATAGGAAGAATTTCCCTATAAATAAAACTTCTAATCCGATCATTAATAAGATGCCACATTCTAATACAGCCATCAAGGTTGCTACAAGTATAGCTACAGAAACCTTGCTTAGCCACCACTCAAAACCGGATTTCCCTTCAAGTGCTCTCTTACGTACAGGATATATTGTAGTAAAGACAACTGCTCCAATATACAAGGCCATTGACATAATATATGGTGCTAATGCTGCACCATAATTTGGTACTTCACTATATTTTTCTTGTTTTAATTCGATTGGATTTGAAAACATATCCATTGTTTTATCCGTTGCGTCTACTTCATTAACTTTTGCGGAACCTTCCAATAAACTAGTTGATAGTTGGTTAGTTCCATCTTTTAACGTCTCGATTCCGTTGCCTAATGTTTGGGAACCACTGCTAAGGGCTTGTGACCCTTCTTTAAGCTGTGTTGAGCCATCTGCTAAGCTTGTGGCACCATTAGTTAAACTAGCCGAGTTTTCGTTCAAAAGAGACGCTCCCTGAGCTAATTGATTTGACCCACTGTTCAATTGATCGATTCCCGCAATTAGGTTTGGCAATTGAGAAGTTAGTTGTCCTATACCGCTGTTTAATTGTTCAGAACCTGTATTTAATGCTGTTGAATTTGCATTTAATTCATCTGCTCCAGTTTGCAAGGAGTTCACTCCATTTGTATAGTTTGTTACTCCTTCTACTAGACCATTCTCTCCTGATAAACCACTTTGAATGGCTACTAAGCCTTGGTTTAGTTCAGTCATCCCTTGAATAATTCCTTTATCTGAGTTGGTTCCTTGTCGTTCCAAAGCAGATTGAATGCCTGTTAAACCTGTAATCAACTCATTGATGGTTTGATTTGTTGCTGGCAATAGTTGGTTTGAACTTTGAGCTAATGTATCTACTTGCATTTTTAGTGCCGTTAATTGTTCCGTAAGCCCGCTAACGGCAGCTAATTCTGTCTGTAAATCGGTTAGCGAAGTACCCGTTTCATTTGCAGCTGCTGCTGTATCATTTATATCTTTACTTGCAACACCTATTTGATCTTTGATTGCAGTTATTTCAGTTTCTTTCTGATCAGATGTTGACTCTACTGCATTTACCAATTCATTTTGTTGTTCAGTAGTTAGACTATCGAATGCAGTTGTACTAGATAAAGCTGAAATAGTAGCATCATTATCTGCTTGAATCGTTCCTTCAAGTGCATTAACCTCAGACGTTAGTTTGGTTAAATCCTCTCCCGTTTTTCCGATATCTTGAGCAACTTCATTTAAACTTACACCAGATTGTTGCAGATTTGTTTGAATGCCACTAAAGTCAGTACCATCCGTCTGTCCGTTAAGAACAGCATCTAACTTTTGAATCCCATCGTTCATAGAAGACAAGTTTTCCATTAAAAATTGCAGCTGCTCAGCATTTTCATTAGATAAGCTACTATCTAATTCTGAGGAAAGCTGGTTCAAACCAGTTAACAATTGATCACTACCCGATTTAACTTGATCAACACCATTACTGACTTCAACTGTGCCTGCTTGTAAAGCCGAAGAGTTTTCGTTCAAGACTTTTGTTCCATCAGCAAGTTGTGAAACACCAGCAGTATAAGCTTTCAGTCCATTTGTGAGATCTGTTGAACCATTTTCTAAAAGAGATCCGCCATTTTCTAGTGGTTTTACTTTTGAAGATAATTGATTGATTCCTTTATTCAGTTGGTCTGCTCCATTGTTTACTTGAGACACACCAGCTGTATATTCTTTTAGTCCAACTTCCAACGTTTGTGTACCTTCTTCAAACGTTATTGTACTTGAAGACAATTTTTCCAAATTTTTTGTTAATTCTTGGCTTCCTTCGGCTAATTTTCCAGTTCCCTCATCAATTTCTCCTGCTCCTTCAGCCGCTTCTGAAAAACCTGTTCCAATTGTGCCTAATTGTTCAAAAATTGCTTCGGTATATGCTTTTGTTACATTAGCAGATACTTCTGCTTTAACATCTTTTGCAGCAGATTTACTAATGACTTCTCCAATATAATTTAATGACCCATTTGTTTCATAATCGATTATCATTTTTTTAGGATTCGTCTCCATCAACGTAGCAGCATCTGTTGAAAAATCGGTTGGCAATGTCATTACCATATAATACTCACGATTTTCTAAGCCCTTTTGCGCTTCTTCTTGAGACACAAAGTGCCAATCCAGTGCATCGTTCTTCTTGAGTTTATCAACAACATCAGAACCAATATCAAGCTGTGTTCCTTGATAGTCAACAGAGTGATCTAAATTAACTACAGCTACAGATAATTTATCTGTATTTCCATATGGATCCCAGTTAGATTTCAAAAAGAATCCAGCATACATAATAGGGATAAATAACATAACCATACAAGAGATCAGTAACATTTTATTAGAGACTAATTTCTTCCATTCCGTTTTTAACATGTCCATTTTACTTGTACATTCCTTTCAATATAAGACCATTTATTTTTTGTTCCAGTCAATATCAGGTATTTCACTTTTTCCTATTGATGACCAAATAAGTTGATCTAACGTCTGACGTTTTAGAAAATTTGTGTAGTGGTGATCTGCTTCTTCAAAAGTCGTTACTAAGGTTTTTTCTCCATTACTAGCTGGTTCGCCTATATCTGAGAAAACCTGGTTAATCATTCCAGAATTTGGATACGTAACAATCTTACCTTCTAATGCTTCAACAATTTCGAGTAAGTTTATTTTTTCAGGTTTTTTAGCTAATATAAAACCGCCATTGCTTCCAGGAATCGATGTTGCTAATCCACTAACAACTAACTTTCGAATAATTTTTCTGATATAAGAATGAGAGGTTCCTTTCAAACGACTATTTAATACATGCGAAGTGATTGGAATATAATTATCTTGAGTAGAAAGCATGGCTAATATACAGATTGCTTGTTCCAAACCTTTTGTTAACTTCATTGTTTCCCTTCTTTCTATTCCCTGTAGATTAATTGTGGACTTTAAATGTCCACGACGAATAATATACCTCTTTCTTTATAAAATTACAACTATTTTCTTCTTAAACTTTTGATTCTATAAAAAAGTGAATTTTGCTAGACAAGTTTAACAGTTCAAGCTATCCTAAGTGTAAAGAAATAAAGGAGTTGATCTGACATGTTTTTGGACATAACCGAGCTCGCTCAGCAAAAAATCAAACAGACCTGCTCTCATCACACAGGCCAATTGGTAATTTATTATGAATCTAGAATCGGCTGTACTTGTGGAAATAATGGTATTTTCTTATTAAAAATCACTCAGCAAAACGATTCAGAATTAGATGCAACTCTAGCCACTTCTTTAGGTGACTTACCTATTCAAGGGTGGAGCCTTCCTTTTTTAGATGAAAAGATGAAACTAGATTACAATGAAACAAAACATGCTCTTATTCTACGTAGCGATAGCGGTCTCATTAATGATAATGTATTAATTCTTAATGACAATAATCAATCTATTTCTTAAGTTTCTTAAACAGAACAGTAGACATCTCTCTGTTTTTCCTTTATACTTTACTTACTAAATAAAAGTGAATCGAAAATCGGAGGGATTTTATGTTTTTAACCGTAACTGAACCTGCAATAGAACGTATCAAAACGATCCAAGCACACTATCCAGGAAAATTGGCTTTATATTATAACCGTATCACTGGTGGATATGCTTGTGGAATTGTAGGAACCTTTTCGCTAAAATTGTTTACTAACCCTAATGAAGAATTGAATGCCACAATTGATTCAACGATTGGAAAAATAGCCGTTCAACAAGAACGTTTAACTGACTTAAAAGAAAATATTGTTTTGGATTACAAAAATTCAAAAAACAGTTTAATTTTAAGAAGTGACGCTGGATTAATAAACGATGACGTCACTGTTCTTGACAACGATAATAACAAGCTGTTTTAATCGTTATACTATTTAATTAAAACAAGGTAGCTCTTCGTCAATGGTGTTGAGAGAACAAAACAACATTTCTTCTGAAATAGACGGTTTTGCTTGTGGAGAGGCATGGAAACGTCTGAAGCCTGTAACCAATTTAACTAAGTTATCAACACTAAAAAATATAAAACAAAAAAAAGCTGAGACTAAGGATTGATTCCTTTTTCTCAGCTTTTTCTATTTTTTATTCTAGACCTTCTTTGATTCTCACAGCTGTTTTTAGCGGAATACCAAGACCGTTTATTTCTTCCACACTGGCTTCTTTTACATTTTTGACTGATTTGAAATGTTTTAAAACTTTTGTACGTGTTTTTGGTCCAACACCTTCGATACGGTCCAATTTAGAGGACAAACTATTTTTCCCACGTAATTGGCGATGAAAGGTGATTGCAAAACGGTGGACCTCATCTTGAATCCGTTGGACAAGGTAAAATGCTTGGCTAGTTGGTTTAAGCGTCACCTTTTGAAGTTCCTCTCCGAAAATAAGCGAAGAAGTTCTATGTTTATCATCTTTCACCATACCTGCTACTGGAATGGATAACCCAAGTTCATTTTCAAGGATATTAATCGCTCCATTAACTTGAATTTTCCCACCATCCATCAAAATCAAATCAGGCAATGGTTTACTCTCTTTTAAAAGCCTTGCATAGCGTCTTCGAATAACTTCTTCAGTTGTTGCTAATTCATTACTACCAGAAACACTTTTTATTTTGTATTTTCGATAATTACTTTTATCTGGCTTTCCATCCAAAAAGGAAACCATCGCCGAAACCGGGTTCGTCCCTTGAATGTTAGAGTGGTCAAAGGCTTCAATGCGACTGACTAAAGGTAAGTTTAACGCTTCTGACAATTCTTTGATTGCCCCAATTGTTTTACGGTCATCCATCTCAATCAATTGGAATTTTTCGTTTAACGATATTTCACTATTTTTTGTTGCTAAATCCAACATATCTTTTTTACGTCCTTGGATTGGAACTTTTACCGGAATTTCCAGTACTTCCGATAACGTTTTTGTATCTACACCATTTGGAACCAGTACTTCTTTAGGAAGCAGATGATTGTCTTCTTGATAAAATTGGACAATATAAGAAGCTAATTCTTCTTGAGGTGTATCGTAACAAGGAAAAATAGTTGCTTCTCGTTTGATTAACGTTGCTTGTCGAATAAAGAACACTTGAATGGAAATCCAGCCTTTATTCATGTAATAACTGAAAACATCTCTAGTCGTAAAGTCATTGGTAATAATATTTTGTCTTTCTACAGTTGTTTCAATGTATTGAATTTGATTACGGTATTCAGCTGCTCGTTCAAAAGCCAGTTCTTCAGCTGCCTGCATCATTTTATTTTTCAATATTTTTTTAATTTCTTTTACATCACCATTCAAGAACCGTCTGATTTTGTCGATTTGAGCATCATACTCTTCTTTAGGAATCTCATGATCACAAGGACCAATACATTGCCCAAGGTGGTAGTACAAACAAGCTCTCTTTTGATATCCATTGCATTTTCTCAATGGGTAAACTTTTTGGATAAACTGTTGAGTCTCACTCGCAGCATATACGTTTGGATAAGGGCCGAAATAATAACCTCCATCTCTCTTTACTTCAGATGTAATAATAAGTTGTGGGTCTTTTTCATTTGTAATTTTTAAATAAGGGTAACTTGTCCCTTGTTTTAATTTTATATTGTATTTTGGCAAGTGTTTCTTTATTAAGGTAATTTCAAGCAGTAAACACTCTTTATCCGTTGAAGTAATAATGGTTTCAAAATCAACAATTTCTTCAACCAATAGTTGGGTTTTCCCTTCATGCGTTCCTCTAAAATAAGAACGGACTCTTTTTTTCAAGTTTTTAGCTTTTCCGATATAAATAATTTCTTTTTCTTTATTTTTCATCAAGTAGCATCCTGGCAAATCAGGAAGCAACAGCAATTTATTATTGATATGTGTACTAACCATATTAACGATTCCCCTTATATTCTTCATTACTTTTTAGCGTAATTCTATAATCTTTATTCACTAGTTTACCATTAAACAGTAAAACAACGACAGAATTAATACCCTGTCGTTGTTTTTGTCATATTATTTTTTAGTAGAACTAAATAAAAACCAGTTGTTAAATGCACTGTAATCTGAGTAACCTACTAAAATATCTTGGTAAACGTATTTCTTTCCAAGCTTATGTTCACCTGATTTGTATTTCTCTTCAATATCTTGTGCCATGGCTTGATACAACTTTTCGATTTGTTCTCCGTCAAGTTGTCCATATTTATTTTCCCATAATTCTAAAAAAGCTTCTTCATCACTATCTAAATAAAAATCAATTTCGACTTGCTCCGCCACTTGTCTCACCTTTTTCTAAGAAAATCTTAATTTAAGATATTAATCGTAATTGTTTTTCTGCCGAAATTATTGGCTTGTTGAACGCTTGGGAAATGAATATCAATTTTATTTCCTTTTATTGCTCCGCCCGTATCGCCAGCGATAAATATTCCATATCCCGGTATTTCAACCATAGAACCTAAAGGTATGACTCTTGGATCTACTGCTATAACCATTGGATTGTTTTCTAGATTGATTCCTGTTGCTGTATGAGTACTTAAGTTAGCTTGTTTTGTTGAATAACCTGTTGCAGAAACGACGATTGATTTTCCTTTTGAAGACGTCTCTGTACTTTCAGCAGGTGTAGTTGTTGCTGTTGTTGCTGTTGTTTCTTTTTCAACAGTGGATTCTGTTTTTTGGGTTTCTGTTTGATTGTTTGAGGACTCAGTCGTAGTTGTTGTTACTACCGCTGCTTCTTTTTCTGTTTTTGTTGCAAGTGCTGCTTCAGCTGCTACTTTTTCTGCTGCCGCTTTTTCTTCTTTTGCCTTAGCCTCTTCTGCTGCTTTTTCTGCTGCTGCGGCAATTCTTGATTCTTCTAATTCACGTTGTTCATCTAACTCATTTAAAATTGTTTGATTTTCATCCATTGTTTTTTGAAGGCTAGCCACTTGTGTATCTAGGTCTTCTTTTTGTTCTTTAGCTTCTGCTGTTTGATTTTCCAATAAAGCTAAATCATTTTCTAATTCATCTTTTAAGTCTGCTAATTCTTGTTTTTCATCTTCAGCAATTTCCAATTGATCGTTTCCTGCTGATTGTAAAGTAACTAAAACATAAGCACGATTAAATAAGTCTGTAACACTTTCAGATTCAAATAATGACACGACTACGTTTTGATTTACTTCAGTTGTTTGCATCGATAAGATGCGTTCTTTTGCTTGATCTAATCGCTCTTTGACAACCTCTTCTTGTTCTGAAACTGTCTCACTTGTTGCTTGAACGGTCTCTTTTAAAACTTCAATTTGAGTAGTTAATTCTTCTAGCTCACTATTTTTTTCATTTACCTTTGTCAATGCTTTATTGATCTGACTATCAATTTCGGCCATTTCTTTTTCTTTTGTATTTTGTTGCGATTCAATCTCATCTAATGTCGCTGCAAAACCAATTGTCGGAATGACATTAACCAATAGTAAAGCCATCATAAGGCTGGAAACTAGTTTTTTTATTCTCACAAATTGACAACACCCTTCTCTTCTACATTTTAAACTCTCCAATGATTATAACCAATAAAACGCCTTGTTATATTTCTTTACGATTACTTTTTGTTACAAAATCTTTTTTTAGTGTGCTAAAATTGTAATAATCGTATTAGGAGGATGAAAAATGTCTAAAAAAATCTATTTTGCTAGTCCACTCTTCTCTGAGATGGAAAAAAGTTACAATGAAAAGCTTGTCCTTAGTATTCGAGAAACTTATCCAGAAATAGATGTCTATGTTCCTCAAGAACAAGGTGAAATAAATGATAAAAATGCTTATGCTGATTCGATGGCTATTGCTAAATATGATACTGAAGCATTGCTCGCTAGCCAATTAATGGTGGCTGTCTTAGACGGATCCACTATTGATGTCGGAGTTGCTACAGAAATTGGTGTTGCTTATCAAGCCGGAATTCCAATTATTGGTCTGTATACTGATTCTCGTCAACAAGGTGCTACTAATCTTCAAAAATTAGCTGCTTTACAAGAAGTTGCAGAATCTCAATTCTCTTATGTCAATCTTTACACGGTTGGACTTATAAAAATGAATGGCGCTATTTATAGCACTTCAGAAGATTTTATTACAGCAATCAAAGATTATTTGTAATTTTTTGTAACAAAAGAGCAATGGAAGCCGTCTGGTTTCCATTGCTCTTTTACATACTTTCTTTTAACTATCTTTTCTATATTAAAGAACCTTTGTTGTTGGTTCAGTAAACCAACTGATGAATAATCCAATTACAAAACCAACTGCTGCTGGAAGAACCCATCCCATTCCAATACTGAATAATGGAAGATACTCATTGCAAAATGCCAAAAATTCTTGTATTCCACCAACATTTTGAACATTTTTTGGTAATGCTTTGAATAGATCTGCTACACTTACCACTAAAGTAAATGCTGTCGTTGTCACATAGACTACTTGTCTATCCTTGAATAAAGGAGACAACAATGCTAATAAAATCAGTGTAATCGCTAATGGATATAAGAACATTAAGACTGGCAATGAATACGCAATAATATTTGTTAAGCCAACATTAGCAACTAATGTTGTTAAAACACTAAATACAATAACGTACGCTTTATAGCTGATTGACCGGGGAAACATTTCTTTAAATGTTTCTGCACAAGCTGTAATTAGTCCAATCGTTGTTTTTAAACAGGCGACTGTTACGATTACAGCCAGTAACACACTGCCAAAAGAGCCGAAGTAAAATTGAGAAATTTGTGTCAAGGCAATTCCACCATTTTCTGAAACTGGAAATTGTCCAACACTCATTGTGCCTAAATAAGCTAAGCTAGCATAAATGATTCCCATCAAAATAATGCTGATCAGCCCAGATTTGACTGTGTCTTTTGCTATCTCACTTGGTTTAGTTACGCCAAGGTTTTTAATCGTTTGAACAACGACTATCCCAAAGGCAAGAGAAGCTAATGCATCCATTGTGTTGTACCCTTCAAGAAATCCGCTAACAAAAGGTTGATTGACATAGTTACCAGTGATAGGTGCTTCTGCTATTCCTCCCATTGGACGAATAAATGCCGTTAAAATTAAAACACCTAAAAACACCAAAAAGATAGGATTCAATACTTTACCAACATATACCAAGATTTTCGTTGGCTTTAAAGAGAGAAATAATGCGACACCATAAAATAAAACAGAAAAAATTGCTAATCCTAATGTTTGATAGTTTGCACTGATGTAAGGTGTTATCCCGATTTCATAAGAAACCGTACTTAACCTTGGTAGCGCAAAAAATGGTCCAATTGTTAAATATAAAGCTACTGTCATAAAATAGCCATAATAAGGATGAATGCGACTAGCTAAATCAAATAACCCATTACTTTTGGAAAGCCCGATAGCAATTACGCCTAAGAATGGCAATCCTATCCCTGTGACCAAAAAACCTAATGTGGCCCAACTTACATTTGAACCTGCCACTTGCCCCATGTGAACGGGAAATATTAAATTACCAGCTCCAAAAAATAAACCAAACAACATGGATCCTATATAAAGATAGGAAGACAAAGTTAATCCTTTTTTCATAAAAAAACCGTCCTTTCTAACGTATCTGCGTTACACGTAACTTAAATAATAGCTTTTTTGACTCTCTCCTTCAAGTAAAATTCTTAATACGGTTGATTTTTACTAAAAAGATTCTTGATTGTCATGAAAAGACTGACAGCCAAGAATCTTTTTTAATCTCAGTCTATATGAAGAGATGTTTTCTTTTCTAAATAGTTCTGAAAAATAGTAAATACACTACAAATTACCCAATAAATTAAAGCAACTAAAATATACATGGTCATATAATCAAATTCTCGTCCCCAAACAATCTTGGCCTGTTGAAAAATTTCTGGAACAGTTATCATAGCCGCTAAAGACGTTCCTTTAATGAGGTCAAGTAAAACATTACTCATTGGCGGAATGGCGAGCCTCATTGCTTGAGGTATGATGACTTTCTTCATAATAAATGACCATTTTAACCCTAGAGCATTAGCGGCTTTCCATTGACCATGATCAATAGAATGCAAAGAAGAACGAATGATTTCCGCACTATATGCTGCAGAACTCAAGCTAAAACCAATGATAGCTGCGTTTACAGCTTTAAATTGAATGCCAATAAAAGGAAAACCAAAATATAAAACAAATAAAAAGACTAATGTAGGCGTCCCACGCATAAACGAAATATAGGTACGTGCAATCATACTTATTATTTTACTTGTGGACATACGCATGATAGCCAATAAAAATCCAATTGTCGTACCAAAAAACATACTAACCATTGAAATACCTAAAGTGTACCCTAAACCTTTTAAACTATAACCAAAGCTGTCTCGAAAATTTTGTTCTCACTCAACAATTTTTCTTTAACTCCAAAAAAAACTTGTTGCACCAATATTACTCAATGGTACTCAAAGCACATTATTGTTTTTTTAGATAATAATACAGTTCCAAAAAACTGTTGCACTATTTCAGCAATCAGTGTTTCTTAACATCAAAAAAAACACCCCTACTTGTAGCGAGGTGTTTCCCATAGTTATTTTAAAGCAATTTAGTATTGTTGATCGTAGTCAATCAAATTTACAGGCAATTTTTCTTCAGCTAAGTAAGCTTTTAGATTTTCTTCAAAGATAGCGAATAGACGTTTTTTGAACTGTTCTGCAATTCCAGTAATATGCGGAGTAATCAAAACATCTTCTCTATTCCATAGTGCGCTCTCTTCTGGTAAGGGTTCTGTCTCAAAAACATCTAAACCGGCGAAAGCTAACTGACCATTATCAAGAGCTGCTATTAAATCATCTGTTTTAACTGTTGGTCCTCTTCCAACATTGACGAAAAGAGTTCCTTCTTTCATTTGGGAGAAAGTATCTTGATTAAAAAAGTAATGCGTTTTATCCGTATGCGGTAAGATATTTATGACGATGTCCGCTTGTTTCACTTGGTCAACTAGTTCCGGCTGCTTAATTAATTGATCCATGTATTCAACATCTCTTCCACTGCGATTTACACCGATTGTTTTCATGTTAAATGCTTTTGCCAATCGTCCAACTTCCACGCCGATTTTTCCGGTTCCTACAATCATGATCGTTTTCCCATGCAATTCCATCAATTCATCTACTTGGTCCCATGTTTTAGTTTGTTGATCTTTAACTGCCTTTTGAATCCCTCTAGCGTAAGCCAACAGTATACCAAAAACTGATTCTGCAATTGGCACACTATGTATTCCGCTTCCATTAGTTAGTAAGATATTTTTTTGTTTTAGCTTTTCCAAATCAAGAAAATCGACACCCGCTGCTTTTCCTTGGGCCCACTTCAAGTGACTTTTTTCATTTTCTACTAATTCTTTTGAATATTGTCCTGTCCATCCATATATGATTTCAATAGATTCTAAAGAGATATCTTCCCAATCTGTTTCCCATCCTTTGATCAACTCATATTCTGGCGCTAGTTCTTTCAGCGCTTGAAGTTGTTCGGTTGTTGTTTCTTGTATCAGTAGAATACTTTTTTTAGTCATTTTAGTATCTCCTTTTCCCTTTTCTTTTTATTATCTCATTACAAAAAAAGATAGCAAAGAATTTCCCTTGTCTATTTTCATTTTCTGTTAAATTAAGCGTCTTAAATGGTACAATAGAATGAAAGATAGAGGTTTAGAACGGGGTGCTTGGATGGATAAAGAACATTTACTGATGACAAAAATAATTATTGAGGGTGATTTTCATGATTTCCAACTATACAGTGGGAAGTTTTATTTGTGGACCAATCAAAAGACCCTGAACATCTACAATTGGAACAAATGGATGCAACAATTAACTCTAATTGATCGCCCCATCTATTTGGAGCCACAACCCACTGAACAATTACGCGTTACATTAGATGACTTAGCCCCATTCTTAGAAAGAACCCTTTCCTTTTCTGAATCAATTTACGATAGTGCTTTATTTAATCATACCTTATATTTTTCAGATTATACTGGTTTTTATCGTTATTCTTTAGTAAGAAAAGACGCTGAAAAAATACGTATTTGGGAACAACCCGTCTACTCTATTTCCTTATCACCTAGAGGAAGAATGGCTTTATCTGCTGGAGAAGCTGGTCTTTTTGAATACTTGCTTTCTTCTTATTATTATTACGAGCAGCTTGAACGTCAAGTTGCAACACGTGTGTATCAACTCAATTCCTACTATGCTTCTCAAGCGATATGGGATCATCATGATCTTATTCAATCTGGTCGAAGTCAATCTGAATTAACGTACAAAACTCAATTTGATGAACAAAAAGGTCAATTGCACATTATGAATAGCCTACCCATGACGCAGCTAAGCGATTCTTTAACTAGTAGCGTACAAGAATATTTGCTACCTTTGTCTTTAAATCCGCCATCCATGCAAGATGGACTTTTATTTTCATTTGAAATGGATCAGCAAAATGTAAAAAAAAATCACTTATATCGCTCTAAGTCTGTTCGCTTAATAGAGGAGCTGCCAGCTTCTCTTAAAAGTTCATCCTATTCACCCGATTTTTTACTAGTGATCCCTGCTTCACCTGTTTTTAAAGTTATCTTACAAAATGAAGCGATATTAGAACTTCCCAGACAAGAGATCCAAAAATTTAGAATTTATAACCGAACACGACATTACCGCAATCAACTGCATGTTTTACTAGATGAGTCATTGACTTTATATCTTTTCACAGAAATTAATCGTTAAAAAGAGCCCCTAGATAGCTCTTCGTAAAATGGTGTTGAGAGAACAAAAAAATTTCTTCTGAAATGGACGGGTTTGCTTGTGGAGAGCCATGGGAACGTCTGAAGCCTGTAGTCTTCAGAGCTTTCAAGCCTCAAATAAAGCGTAATCGCTGAAGCGCTAACGCTTTTTAATTCGCATTGAATCCAATTCATGGCTACAAGCAAACCCTATTCCTCCAGAAATATGCTGTAACCAATTTAATTAAGCTATCAACACTAAAAAAGTATAGAGTCCTTAGTTGACCTAAGGACTCTATACTTTTTTTCATTAATCACTAAGCATCAAGTGGATCTTTACCTAAATAAGCTTGCAACATCCAAACCGTTTTATCTACACCTGATTTATACCCAATCAGCAAATCTTGTGTTGCGTCGTCTCCTGCTTCACCAGTGAGAACAATCCCTTTTGCTAATTTATCCCCAATGATTCTATAATCTGAAACCGTTGATGCTACCATTTCCTCAGCAGTTTCTTTTCCATCATATGGAGCTTCTTTAACTAAAGAATGTTCTAAAAATTCTCCCAAAGTTGCATAAGGTTTTCCACCTACTGCAATCAAACGTTCTGCTAATTCATCAAATTGTTCAGTTACTCCGTCATATAATTCTTCAAAGGTTTCATGCAATTTAAAAAAATGAGGACCTTTTACATAGAAGTGATGTTGATATAGCTTAATGTTAAAAACCCCATATGTTGCAACTAATTCATTTAACAATTCTTGTACTTCTGTTTGTTTTGCCACTATTCCATTCCTCCTGTTTGTTTTATTTATTAACTTATAGTTATTATAATCTAACTGAAATTTATAGTCTAGCATAACCCCCTATTTTTAAAAATTATTTGAACAATTGTTATTCATTAAATACGTAGACTATTTTACCCATTTAGATTGGTTTGTGGTCAATTTACGAATAAAAGAATCCCTAACATCGCATTTCATAATTATTTGTGCTAAAATGGTCAAGATATATAAAAGAATAGGGGTAAATAAATTAAATGATTACAGTAACTAATGTAAGTTTACAATTTTCAGATAGAAAATTGTTCGATGACGTAAATATAAAATTCATTCCCGGCAATTGTTATGGTCTCATTGGTGCAAATGGTGCAGGTAAGTCGACTTTCTTAAAAATATTAGCTGGTGAGATTCAACCTTCAACTGGTAATGTTTCTATGGGTCCCGATGAACGTTTGACTACTTTAAGTCAAAATCACTATGGTTTTGAAGATTATACTGTTTTAGAAACAGTTATTATGGGACACAAACGTTTATACGAAATAATGAAAGAAAAAGATGCTGTCTATATGAAAGCTGACTTCACGGATGCAGATGGTATTTTAGCTGCTGAACTAGAAGGCGAATTTGCTGAATTAGATGGTTGGGAAGCTGAACCTCAAGCCGCTGTTATGTTACAAGGTCTAGGAATTTCAGAAGCTATGCATGATAAAAAAATGAGTGAGTTAACAGAAGGTTTAAAAGTTAAAGTCTTGTTAGCACAAGCTTTATTCGGTAAGCCTGACGTTCTTCTATTGGATGAGCCTACCAATGGTTTAGACAAACAATCAATTGAATGGTTAGAAGAATTCTTAATTGATTTCCCTAATACTGTTATTGTTGTTTCCCATGACCGTCACTTCTTAAACAAAGTTTGTACTCATATGGCTGACGTTGACTTTAGTAAAATCAAGTTATATGTTGGAAACTATGACTTCTGGTTAGAATCTAGCCAATTAGCTTCTAAATTACAAGGTAATGTAAATGCTAAAAAAGAAGAGCAGATTAAAGAGCTACAAGCCTTTATTGCTCGATTTAGTGCAAATGCGTCTAAATCAAAACAAGCAACGTCTCGTAAAAAAATGTTAGAAAAAATCACATTAGATGATATTCAACCTTCTTCTCGTCGTTACCCATTCGTTGGGTTTACTCCTGATCGTGATATCGGAAATGACTTGCTACGTGTTGAAAACATTTCTAAGACCATCGATGGCAAAAAAATATTAGATAATATTACTTTTACATTGAATAAAGATGATAAAGTTGCCTTTACCAGTAAAAATGATATTTCGATTACAGTATTGTTTAAAATATTGATGGGTGAAATGGAACCTGATACAGGTACCTTCAAGTGGGGAGTAACGACTTCTCAATCTTATTTACCAAAAGATACAACTGATGAGTTTTTAAATGAAAGTTTAACTGTTGTTGACTGGTTACGTCAATTTGCTTCTGCTGAAGAAAATGACAATACATTCTTACGTAGCTTCTTAGGTCGTATGCTTTTCTCTGGTGAAGATGTACTGAAAGAAGTATCTGTTCTTTCCGGTGGAGAAAAAGTTCGTTGTATGTTATCTAAAATGATGTTGAGTAAATCAAACGTTTTAGTCATGGATGATCCTACAAATCACTTGGACTTAGAATCTATTACAGCTTTAAACGATGGCTTGATTGCTTTTAAAGGCTCAATATTATTTGGTTCACATGACCACCAATTTATCCAAACCATTGCAAATCGTATTATCGAAATTTCTCCAAATGGAGTTGTCGATCGCGCTGAAACAACTTATGATGATTTCTTAGATAATAAGTCTGTTAAAGAACAAATTTCAGCTTTATATGCTAACTAATTTAGTTCTCTATCACCTTAGACTGCTGGTGCTTCCTTTTTTATCAGGAACACTGCAGTCTATTTTTTCAGAGTTATTTAAAAGAGAAAAACTGCAATCCACAAGCTGACTTGTGGATTGCAGTTTTTTCTTTTATAAAAATGAATTATTCAGTTTCCATTTGTTTACAGATCACTTTATTTCTGCCTTGATCTTTCGCCAGATATAAGCAACGATCAGCTAATCGAAATAATTTTTTCATATCTTTAGTTTGTGTTGAAGCCGCTAACCCAATTGAAACAGTCAATTGAATACTATCACCATTTTCTAATAAAAAAAGTTTTTTTTCTACACTCTTCCTGATCTTTTCTGCTATCTCCTGTTGATCTGAATAAGACAAGTCATTAAGAATTAAGCAAAATTCTTCTCCACCTACACGGTAAATCATTTCATTATCAATAGCTTCAATTTTCAAAATAGTAGCTATTTGTCGTAAAACAAAGTTTCCATTAGAATGACCATAATTATCATTGATCCATTTAAAATAATCTATATCAATCATCATTAATGCAGTGGTAGCTATTTTTTTTTCTAACTGAACCATTTGCCATTTATTTTTAAATTCTCTCATATTATATAAACCAGTCAAAAAATCCATTCTTGCATGTTCTTGTTCATTTAAATAAAGAATGCGACTTGTTAACAAGTCTTCAATAAATGCAGTGACCATAATAATGACAAGGCTAGAAAGTACCAATAAGCCGATGTAAACCAAACTATTCAATAGTAAATCTTGATATAAAAAGTGTAAATTTAATACAATCGTAGAAACACAAATCGCATTTAGAATCAATAACACTCTATATTTGTTGTTCATTTTTTTAATTAAACTCTTATATACAATCGGCAAGAATAATCCTAAAAGAATGTACATCATCGCGGAACGGATTGAAGCAGGGTTGACGCCCATTAGAAAGCGAAAAAATACCATCAAAACGACTACTGGAAAAACGGACTTCTCACCAAAATAATAAATCAACAAAATTAGAATAATGTGTCTTAAGTCTAGTAATGCTTTATTAGGTAAATCAATTGAAAATAGCATTAACAAGAAGCTCGTTACACCAGCTACTCCAACCAATAGTATCTTTTCTTTTTTGTTTAGTGCAATATTTTTGTTATTTGGAATCAGTTTTATAAATATGTAAGATGCTGTACTAAGAATCGAAATGTTTGCGATCATATCTAAAATAATAGATGTCAGCATACAACACACCTCCATTAGGTTAGTTATAATAAATCAAAAATCTCTATTAATCTTTTTTTATTTTTTTAAGTCATTACGATATACTTTGAAGGTTTCCCAAAATAGTATCCTTGTTGAATGTCGATTCCATATTTTTTCATTTCATCACTTGTTTCGTAATCTTCAATTCCTTCTATGATGAAATCAAGGTGATAATCGACAGCCACTTGTTTCCAAGCAGATAAAAAATGACGAAGTGTTTCTTTATTTAAGTTTTTCTTATTGCATTTTACAATTGAAAATTTTATTTGTGTTAAATAAGAAGTGTACTTTAGCACTTCATCTAACGAATTTTTACCTGAACCAACGTCATCCATTGAAATACTATAGCCCATTGCTTTCATGGATGCAAAAGTAGTTTGAAATTGGTGTTCTAAAACTTCAGAGCTAAATTTTCCTATCGATTCCGAAAACATCGGAGCCTCTTCTGTTATTTCTATAATCAACTGCTCAACATATGGCTGAAATGTTTTAAAAAAATTATGGGTTTCTGGATATAATAATTGTCTTGGTGCAAAATTAACTGAAAAAATAACGTTTGGAAATAATTTCAATAATCTTATCAATTCCTCTTGAAACCATTCTAAAAAATAACTATGTGCTTCCTTATTATAAATAATTTTCTCCATTTGTTTTGCTGGATAGTAAGGATTTTTTTCTGTATTTCTTAATAAAATTTCATATCCAACGATTCGATTTTCTGATCTATCAACTTTAGGTTGGAAATAAAATTGGAACCCATCCATTTGAAGACCTCCCTTGACTACTTTATCTATCGATTATTTATGTAGAAAATTGAGTCTGGAATAAATAAGCACTTAACTATTCCATTATCCAGTATTTCTTTATATATAAAACTACCTTCAATTGTCGTACTGGTTACCAGTATACCATTTCGAAGGTAGTTTAAGTCGTTTCATGTTTACTCTAGTCAATAAACGCTCTAAAATAAATTCATCTTATTTTCTAGCTTTATGCACTTTTAATTTTTTCCCTTTAATCGTACGCTCTTGCATTTCTTCAATCACTAATGGGCCTTTTCCATTTAAAATATCGATATATGTGACATTCTCTTGAATGGTAATAATACCAATGTCGTCAGCATTAATTCCAGGTATTTTAGCAATGGTCCCAACAAAGTCGACTGCACGCATCTTTTTCTTTTTACCGCCATTAAAATAAACTTTAGTAATGCCGCGATTCAATTCTTTTGAACGGACTTGTTTCAATGGTGGACGTTCTTGCAATTTTTTATCGAAAGCAGATTTATGACTTTGGACTAATCGTGTAGTTGGCAAAGAAACTTCAATAACCGTCTGGCCAGCATACTCTTTCACTTCATTCCACCATTTTTCTTCTCTAGGTGTAACCAATGTCAAAGCCATTCCAGTTTTTCCAGCTCTACCTGTACGACCAGTACGATGCACAAAGCTTTCTTTTTCTACAGGTACGTCAAAATTGACTACATGGGTAACATTTTCAATATCAATTCCTCTGGCAGCAACATCCGTTGCCACTAAATAACGAAATCTTCCTTGTCTGAAATCATCCATAACTGAAAAACGATCCTCTTGAACCATTCCGCCATGAATTTTATCAATTGGCAATCCTGCTTTATTTAAAAATGTGTATAGGTTATTGACAGCTTCTTGAGTATTGCAAAAAATCATACAGGAATCTGGATTCTCCACCGTTAATAAATCAAGCAATTGTTGTTCTTTCTTGTCTTCTTGTACCTTGACACTTGATTGAATGATTTTAGGTTTTGATAATTCAGTTGTTTCGATAACAATAGACTGTTTATCCTGTTTCATATAAAAACTTGCTATTCTCTCAATTTCTTTTGGCATTGTTGCTGAGAACAGTAGTGTTTGACGTTCTGCAGGTAAAAAGTTGATAATCGCTTCTACTTGGTCCGCGAAGCCCATATTTAACATCTCATCAGCTTCATCTAAGACTAAGCAGTCAATTTTTTCTACTTTGAAAGTTCCTTTTTGTAAGTGATCTAATACACGACCAGGTGTACCTACAACAATATGGCTTTTTTGTTTTAACTCAGATTTCTGAGTGTCAAATGAGGCTTTACCATAGACTGCAGTAGCCTTTACTCTCTTTAAGCGACCGACATTCATTAGATCTTCTTTCACTTGAATGGCCAGTTCTCTTGTTGGAACTAAAACGAGCACTTGAGGTTTATTTTCTTCCCAATCGACTTTTTCACATAGCGGCACTCCATAACTAACTGTTTTTCCGCTTCCTGTTTGCGATTCTACAATAACATCTTTTCCTTCTAATGCTAACGGAATCACTTCTTCTTGAACTTTAGTAGGATGAAAATAACGTAAGCTTGTTAATGCAGCAACAATTTCATCACTAATTGCAAATTCTTCAAATGTTTTCTTTTTATTCATAATAACCTCTTTCAATTGTTCAGTTTCTATTAGTATAACAGCATATGCACAAAATTACTGTCTTTTAAAGAGATAATAGAGTAAAAATAATTAATTAGTGACCAGAATCTGAACTTTTGACTGTCCTTTCTCTATTGAGATCCGTATAAGAAAGTAAAAAAACGTGGTATACTACTAACAAAAATGATTGGTTTTTGTTTTATAGGAGGAATTATAGTGAAGACAATTCTTGTACTGCATACTGGCGGAACCATCTCAATGAGTGAAGATCAAACAACTGGAAAAGTATCACCAAACTCAGAAAACCCTTTAAATAAACGCGGTCATTTATTTGATCATGTGGCGAATATGATTGTCGAGGATTTTTTCCACTTACCCTCTCCGCATATGACACCTGATAAAATGCTTTTATTAAAAAATAGAATCCAACAAGCGATTGCTGCTAATGAAGCGGATGGAATCGTCATTACCCATGGAACAGATACATTGGAAGAAACAGCGTATTTTTTAAATCTGACACTAAAAACGACAATCCCGATTGTTGTAACAGGTGCTATGCGTTCAATCAATGAAGTCGGCTCTGATGGACTTTACAATTTCCAAAGTGCTATTTGGGTCGCTTTATCTGAAGAAGCTAAAGAGAAAGGTGTTTTGGTCGTGATGAATGATGAGATTCATACTGCACGATATGTGACCAAAACTCACACAAGTAATGTGGCTACTTTTCAAACACCTACATTCGGACCAATTGGATTGATTTCAAAAAATAAGGTACTCTTTTTTCAAAAATTAATCGAAGAAGAAGTTTATTCAATCGAGACGGTAGATAAAACTATTTTTCTATTGAAAGTTTACGCTGGAATGGACGGAACCTTATTTGATGCTATAAATCAACCTACTACTGATGGCCTTGTGATTGAAGCTTTAGGTGCTGGGAACCTACCACCGGCTACTTTACCTGCTCTGAATCGTTTGATAGCCAATCATATTCCTATAGTGCTTGTGTCACGCTCATTTAACGGTATTGCACAAGATGTTTACGATTATAAAGGCGGAGGCAAGCAGCTGAGAGAAGCTGGCGTTATTTTTGCAACTGGATTCTCAGGCCCTAAAGCACGTATTAAATTACAAGTGGTCTTAAGTCAAGGTGACTTATCTCGCTCACTTGAAGAATATTTTTAAGAAGAAACCGTTCAGTTAAACTGAACGGTTTTTTCCTTTTTTTAGTTACTCAATTGTTTTCCATTCAATACTGGCTTCACAATTTGTAACTCCTTCAGCCACTATACGATGGGCTGTGGTCATGTCGTTGTCTGTATTTTTTGTAGCGCTCATTTCACTGTGAATCAGTTGTCCATAATGAACTTCTTTTTCAAACTTGATTGTCATACGTTTTATTTCATGCGTTGTGAGAAACTCAAGATTTAATGTATCTATGGCCCACTCAATGTATTTAGAGTTGTTTACATGTCGGTTGCTATCAATGTCTAAGTATCTTACACGGTATTCTTTAGAGATCATATTTTCTTCATCGACTTTTATTGGCTTTGGACTGCGCACCAATTTCTTGGTAAATTCGGCTTCGTACGGTGCTACAATCTCATCTGGTACACGCGCCATCTTACGTTCTTTCACATTCATCAAAGCAAATGTGCTATTAACCGTCACACATAAATTGCCTTTTGTATCATATACTTTAAATATTCGGTAACAAAACAATTTATTGTAAGAGGTAGCTTGGGTTGTAATAGTGATTGTTTCATAAAAAGCCGGCATACGTTCAACTTTCACTTCATACTGAAGGATGATCCATGCTAACCCTTTCTCAGCTAAAACTTCGTCCCCTACTCCTAATAAATGGCTTTGCTCACCAGATACGTGAAGCATAATATTTAACAGCATAGAAAGTGTCATTTTTTGAGTTGTATCACACTCGTAATATTTAATTTGGTGCTCTTTTTCGTATATTTTCCCGCTCATTCAAAGTCCTCATTTCCTTTTAACATTCTCCTTTAAGGATAGCACATTTTTATTAAAAACACCTGAAAAATAAGGCATTCATTACCATTTTCGCTTCAACCTATTTTAAACATTGGAATTTTGAGCTAGAAAAAAGAGACTAAAAAAACTTAGTCCCTCCTTTTTACATTATTGGCTTTTTCGGTATTTTATTCGTTCATTTACTTGTGGATACACTTACCTTATTACATCTTTTTCAACAATTCAGCTTGAGTTGAATACAACTGGTAATACAATCCTTTTTCAGCCATTAACGCATCATGGCTACCTGATTCTTGAATTTTCTTATTTGCAATATAAAAAATACGCGAACTGTTTTTTATTGTTGACAGCCTATGTGCAATAATAAATGCTGTTCTGCCTTCCAATAAGCGATCTAAACCTTCTTGCAACAAGATTTCTGTTTGGGTATCAATACTGGAAGTGGCTTCATCTAATATGAGTACTTTAGGATCAGCTAGCAAGGTACGAGCAAATGAAATCAACTGTCTTTGTCCAGCAGATAATGTGCTGCCGCGTTCCTTGACAACGGTACGATAGCCATCTTTCAAAGCAATGATAAAGTCATGTGCTCGGACGATTTTTGCAGCACGTATGATTTCTTCTTCAGTAGCGTCTAACTTACCAAAACGAATATTTTCCAGAATGGTTCCAGAAAAGATAAATGTCTCTTGGAGCATCACGCCTATTTCATTTCTTAATGAATTTAAGGTTACTTTTCGAATATCGATCCCATCTACTAAAATTTCACCAGAATCTATATCGTAAAAACGAGTCATTAAATTAATAATAGTCGATTTACCAGCGCCAGTCGGACCAACTAGCGCAATAGTCTCTCCAGAACGAACTTGGAACGAAAGATCTTCAAAGATTGGTTGGTCCTTTTTATACCCGAATGTTACATCATTAAACACAACATATCCTTGGATAGGAGGCAATTCAAAGGCATTCGGTTCATCTTGAATTTCTGGTTCAATGTCCAGTAATTCAAAAATACGTTCCAAGTAAACCATACCCGTTACTAGACTGTTATAAAAATTACCAATATTGATCATGGGATTCCAAAAGTTATTAACATAACCAATAAAGGCAATCAATATACCGGTAGATACATCTATTCCTAGTCCATTTAATCCAACAAAATAAATAATTGAAATGGTTAGAGTAGCAATGTTTTGAATAAATGGCGCAAGCAAAAATTGAATTTTCACTGCATGCATCCAAGATGATCGCTGATCTTCACTCACTTCTGAAAAAATATCTCTATTAACATTTTCTCGCGTAAATGATTGGGTAACCTTGATTCCAGCAACACTTTCATGAATATAAGCATTTAATCCTGCTTGTTTGCTACTGACTTCTTCATATGCTTCACGTTGTTTTTTTTGAATCACTAAAGTTACAACAAATAAAACTGGCAGTAAGATAAAGCTATAAAGCGTTAATCGAACGTCCATGGTAAACATTATCGCTAATGTAACAACTAAACTCATGACGTCAGATAAGACATTGATTAAACCATTAGACAATAAATCACTTAGCGAATTAATGTAATTTACGACACGGGTAACGATTTTCCCATGAGGACGACTATCAAAGAAAGAAAATGGTAGCTTTTGCAAATGGACAAAAACATCGGTTCTCATATCCTTTAACACGTTTTGTCCCAATAAAGTGATGTTTCTTATCCGGTATCTTGAAGACCAGCCGCCAAATAACTGCGCCAACGAAAACAAAATAATGATCCACATCAATTGTGTTGTGTTTTTTGTAGGAATTGTTTCATCAATAACAATACTTGTAAAGTAAGGTCCTAAAACTAAAACAACATTCGAAACCAGAATCGCGAAAAAGAGTTTTAAAAATCCACTTTTATATGGTGCAAGATATTTACCGACTCTTTTTAATAGGTTCGTATTTTTTACTTGTTTATTCTTTTGTTCAATTGAACTTTCAGTCTGCTCCATTTGTTTCTACCTCCTCTTCATCAGATTGCCCTAATTGTTTCTGATAAATTCTATAGTAATAGCCTTTTTTATCTAGTAGAGAAGCATGATTTCCTCTTTCGATGATTTCTCCTTTAGATAAGATGATAATTTCATCAGCAGATTTTACAGAGGATATTCGATTAGCAATAATGAAAGTTGTTTTCTCCTTCATTATCTCGCCTAATCCCTGTTGGATTTTTACTTCTGTTTCCATATCTACAGCAGAAGTTGTATCATCTAAAATTAAAATAGACGGGTCCTTCATCAGCCCTCGTGCTAAAGATATTCTCTGCCGTTGTCCTCCAGATAATCCACTACCGCGTTCTCCTAAATACGTATTATACTTTTCAGGCATACCCTGGATAAATGGATCAGCATCTGCTACTCGTGCACTTTTTTGAACACGCTCGAGATCTGCTCCAGGAGTTCCAAATGAAATATTTTGTTGAATCGAATCGGAGAATAGGAAGACATCTTGCATAACAATTGCAATGTGACTTCTCAACTCTCTAACATTCCATTTTTTTGCATCTATTCCATCAATCAATACTCTTCCCTCAGTAGGGTCAAAGAAACGTGAGATAAGGTTAACCAAAGTTGATTTACCCGAACCTGTCTCTCCTAGAATCCCAATAGTCATACCTGGCTTAGCTTTTAATGAAATATGGCTCAAAACAAGGGTTTCAGGATCATCCGCAAAAGAAAATGAAACATCTTGAAATTCAACAATACCTTGAATGGTTTCAGCAGATTCCTTTTCTTCAATAGGAATCATCGGCTTAGCTGCTAACATTTCACGGATTTTATAAGAAGAAGCAATGAACCGTTGCAAGTCATTCACATACCAACCAACATTACGCATTGGTAAATTTAGCATCCATATAAAACCATTAAACGCAACCAAATCACCCAAACTCATAGACCCACTGATGACTAAAAATCCACCATATCCTATCGTAATGACTGATAAAAGACCTGCAAGTGTTTCTAATGGTGGTAAATAGGTTCTTGTTACATTAGCAGAATCCATATTTCGTTGTTTATAGTCTTCGTTATATTGATCAAATTTTTCTTTCTCATAATCTTCTCTTGCAAAAGCTTTAATCACTTTATTTCCACTAACATTCTCTTCAACCATTGAATTTAATCTCGAAAAACTTTCTCGAATTTCATAGTAAACAGCGTTGGCTTTTCCTGACAACAGAACCGTTAGTATCCCTATAAAAGGTGTAACAATTAATAATGCCAGCATTAATCGCCATTCTATGAATCCCATTACTATGATTGCTGAGACCAACAACAAAAGATTGTCTAGAACATTATAAGACAACCATGAAATGGCATGACGAATGGCATCCGTATCTCCAGACATCCGAGCCATAATATCTCCTACGCGTGTATTATTGAAAAAAGCAAAATCAAGTTCTTGAAGTTTTTTATACAAGGCTTCTCTCATTTGGTAGATAGCGTCTTGCCCTATCTGTTCAAACATAATCTGATACACATACCTTAATACTGTCCGCAACACTGTTGCGCCGACCATTAAGGCTAACAACGGAACTAAAAGATTGCTTTGTGCATCCACAATGACTCGATCGACAATTTCTCCCCCAATCAATGGGGAAACAATGTTTAGTACCGCGACAATGACCACCATAACTATTCCCACTAAAGCTTTTACCTTATTTGATTGGATGTACTGTGAAACCCACTTAATACTACTCATACAACAATGCCTCCTACTCTTACTTTTCATATACCAATAAGCAAGTATACTTTTCGTACAATTTATTTACTATTCGAGCTTCTAGTAACTAATTCATTTATTCTTTTCTATTATATTTGATTAGGAATATGAATACACTTATTCTGCTCACTAGTGTCGATTATGTACCTCTATTTTTTTAGTTGTATCACTATTCATTTACTGTCAAATGACCATTATTAACGAACACAACTAAACTCAAAAAAGTTGCACTGGCTACATCGAAATACGTAAAAAGGCTGGAATAGCATTCCAGCCTTTTTTCCATATAGTTAAATTCATTTGTCTAATTAAAGCAATTTGGTTTCTTTTTCCACTGGGAAGAATGTTTTTTCACGAATATCAAAATACTGTTCTCTAAACGGATGGTCAGAATCGGCATTCCAAGGTTTAGCATGTCCACAGAAATGAATAACAGCAGGATTTTCTCTTGCCTCATCCCATTTTAATTGTCCTTGTATGGTTGGGTGTTCTTTTTCCTGCAACATCATATACGTTTGTGCATTCCAACGCGGATCCAGTTCTAACCATCTATCATGTAAGATAGCATTTAATGCATCTTGGTCATGAAACCTTAATTTTTCAGGATTATTTTCAATGAAAGCTAAGACTTGTTCAGTTATTCCCTGTTCACGCCATTTTTCTAAATCCATAACCATAAGACCTGAGTTAAAATAAAGATCTGTTTCGCTCTCAATTCCCATTTTCTCTAATCGATTATGGAACCCAGCATCTTCAACTGCTCCTAGTAATTGATCTCCTAAATCAACTTTCCAAAGTGCTTCAATATCTTCTAGCGTAATCATATCGCAATCCATATAAATAGCACGCTTAGTTTCTTTTAACAGATTCGGTATTGAAATACGGTAGTAAGCCGTTTGTGGAATCCGATCGCTTTCTACTGCTCCTGAAAATTCAGCAGGATCAATTGTGACATAACTGATTCTTGCATTGTATTCCCCTACTGTGCGATTCAATAAAAATTTTGAACGAAGAGAAATATTATCATCAATCACATAAAAGTGAAAAGTTGTATGTGGTTGTTTCGTTGTTAATAGTGAAAGAAAGAGTGTTGCCAAGTGTGGTACAAATGCTTCATTGCTCGATGAGACAATTGAGATACTTTTTTGTTCAACCATTGGTAATTCCTCCTTAAATTTGTTTCGTACTTATCTTGTCTATGGTATCTAAAATGCACAAGACAAGTATCCATTTGTAGAAGAGCAACTCTTCTAATTGCATTATTTAGTCTAATTAACAGCATCTTTTTTAGTTGCTTCATCATAAAAAGGTGTTTTTTTTAATTCTTCTAAATATTTTTTTGTATACGGATGGTATTCATCAGAATTCCATGGTTTATCGTGTCCTGTGAAATGTATGATGGATGGTTGATTAACAGCTTCTTTATAAGCTTTAGCGTAATAATCATTCGGTGGTTGATGCCTTTCAAATACTAAGGAAGTTTGAGCATTCCATTTTGGATGAAGTGCATACCACTTCTCATAAAGAGTTCCGTTCAAGGCATCTTGATCATGATAGATAATCTTATCTGTTTGTTCTTCAAGAAACGTCAATGTTTTCTCAGTGATTTTTGCCTTCCGCCAATTAGGCAAATCCATTAACAACAGGCCAGAATTAAAGTAGTAATCTTCTGTTTCAATCCCTAATCTAGGATGCACCAAGGCTTGTCCAGGATCAATTACAGCACCAACAACTTTATCTCCTATATCCGTTTCATATAGTTTTGAAACATCATCTAATACTAAAACATCACTGTCGATATACAATACTTTTTCATAATGTTTATCTTCTAATAAATCAGGTAATGATATTCTATAGTAAGCTGTTTGTGTAATGTGGTCGCTCTCCATAACGTTGGCATACAATTCTGAATCCACTTCTAAATAATCAATTGTAGCCGTGTGATTGGAAATACTTTCTTCTAATTTTTCTTTACTCTCAGAAGTTATGTGATCATCAATAATGTAAAATGCTACGTCGTAATCACTGGAAAGATTGTCTAAAATTGTTTTTAGAGTGACACTTAGATAAGGTGCATAGTTATTATCTGCAGCACTTACAATCGGAATTAGTTTTCTTTCTCCCATTTCCAACCATCCTTTCTTTCAATTTATTAAATAAGCATGAGTATTTAATTAAGATTTGATTTCTGTCTATACAAAATTCTACCTCTTTATTCTTTCTTTTACAAACGATACGCCTTGATATAACAACGTTTACTTTAAAAATTTTTAAAAAAGCGTATTCAGCAATCGTTTTCATCCTCCTGTGACATACTTTCTTTGACTTTTAGTTTTTTAATACTATAGAAAAAAATATTTTTCATGTATACTAAAAACAAATTCAAAAATACATATTATTCTTTATTTGTAAAATTAGCTTGCCTAATTTGTCACGATAGTAAATGAAAGAGAAGAAGGTCTTATAATGAAAATTTACCTTATGTTAACCGATACAAACACTGTTTTTTCAAAAGCTATTAAATTGTACACAAAAGCAACGTATAATCATGCTTCCATTGCTTTGGAACCTTCATTATTAAAGCCTTACAGTTTTGGTCGTAAGTATGCGCATAACCCTTTTTGGGGTGGTTTTGTAGAAGAAGACTTGTCTCGTCACTATTTTTCAAGAGCCCAATGTGCTATTTATACATGTGAAGTATCCGAAGAACAATATAAAAATCTCGTTGAATTGCTGTCTTTTTATCATCAGACTAAAGATATTTACCGCTATAATTTAATTGGTTTAGTTACTTTAGCTTTAAATATTGATTTCGATAGGAACGACTCTTATTTTTGTTCACAATTTGTAGCATCCGTTCTTGACGAAAGTGGCATTCATACATTTGAAAAAGAGCCGCATTTTGTTACACCTGAAGATTTAAGTCAACTTTCTATATTTGAACAACTTTATTCGGGTTCGTTAATGGACTACCTTTTAATGGTTTCTGAAGAACAGACTAAACCTCAGTTATTATTATCATAAGTCTAATGAAAACAATATGAGAGTGGGACAAAAAGCGTTTAGACCCGAATCTTCTAACGCATACCTTATCTCTAAACGACTAAAGCCGCAAGAGCTAGGGCAACTGGAGAGAATAAGCGTAGTATGGTCATCGACCATCGAGCATGATATAGAAGCACTTTAAGCTTGCGCCTACGTGTATCATGTCTGTACGTAGCTAAAGCAACTGCAGCCATGACAAAGTGGATGCCGGGTCTGTTTTGGAGCATGTTTTAAAGTGAATAGTCGTGTATATAAATAAGAGGCTGGGATTTTGTCCCAGCCTCTTATTTCAGATTTTTATAGTAGCATGGCTTCCTCTAGAAGATTTTGTTACTTCAATATGAACGGGTATTCTCGTTTTCAACTCTTCAACATGAGAAATGATTCCTACTAATCGACCACGTTGATTTAATTCAAATAATGTTTCAATCGCACTATCTAATGAATCCACGTCTAGCGTTCCAAAACCCTCATCAATGAATAAAGTATCTACACTGACTCCTCCACTATGATTTTGAATTACATCACTTAAACCTAAGGCTAGTGCTAAAGACGCTTTAAAACTTTCTCCACCCGATAAGGTTTTAACGCTTCTTTTCATGCCAGTATAATTATCAAATACGTCTAGATCCAATCCCTTAGGTCCTGCACCTTTTGTTTTTTCTTTATTGCGGATAAGCGAGTAACGATTAGTCGTCATTTGAGTAAATCGTGTGTTCGCTGCTTCAATGATTTCTTCAAAATAAATCCCTAAAACATATCGCTCAAATGAAATATAATCTGTTTCTTTTGATCCATTGGCCATTTCAGATAACTCTTTGTACATTAGGTATTCCTCTTGTTGATCCTTTTTTGCATGATGGTTTAGTTGAATTTGAGAAAGAATCGATTGTACAGTTTTGTTCGTTCCAATCTGTTCATGTTGTTGTTCTTTCAACAATCTACTTTCACGTTCAATTTCTTGATTATCCAGTGTATACACTTCACAGGATTGAGTGGCGCCTTCTTTTTCAAGCAATCTTTTTTGTTCCTTGATATTTGTTTGATTCGTCCATTTCTTCTTATCAAAAGATTCTATTTCTTCTCCCCATTGTTGCTTAGTTTCTTGGTTTACTAAATAGCTTTCAAAAGTATCCTCTAAATGGTTTAACGCTAATCGTTGCTTAAATTTTTCTTCCATCTCAGACTCTCGTTCAAGTAGATTCTGTACTTGTTTTACTAAAGATTTCGTACTCGTCTGGTACTGGGTCAACATTTTTTCTAGCTGAATTTTCTTTTCTTGAGCTTCAATGTAGTCACTTTCAATTTGTGTGATTTCATTTGTTTTTTCTTCAATTTGTTTATGCAAAACTGATAAATCCGTTTCTGTTACAGTTTCATTTAACAACTCAATTTCGATTGTCAATTCATCGATTCGTTTTTTATTGTATTGAACCAGAGAGTGAAGTTTTTGACTAGTTGCTTCTTTTTCTTTTATTTGAAGTACTTTTTCTTGTTTATTCTTCTCGATTTCCCCTTCTGTATTTACTCTATTCTGCAAATCAGCTAATTCTGTTGTTAATTGCTGCTGTTGCTTATTTTCATCAGATACTTGGTGTTCAATTTTATTCAATTCTTCTTGTACGTCATTTTTTCGAATAGCTAAGTTTTCTTCACTAGAATGAATAGCTTTATTTAACCCTTGTAATTCAATAGAGATCCGATCAAACTTCATACTCGCTTCATTTTTTTGTATTTCCAACTCTTCTAGCATTTCTTTTGAAATCGTGTCTGATGACACTGTCGCAGGAGCGGGGTGATCAAGCGATCCACAAACAGGACATGCTTTATCTTCTTCTAAATCATTCGCTAGAACACCAGCGATATTTCGATTATAAATCAACCGTTGTTCTTGGTAGTGCCTTTCTATTTGAGTATATTGATTTTCTGTTTCTCTAAATTCATTCGCTTTAACTGCTTGTTTTTCTAAAAACACACTGAGCTCAATTAAAGACTCTTGGTGTTTTTTAGTTTCGTATTGTCTTTGCTGTAAATGACTTGCTTCGCGCTGTTTCTCCAACATGTCTATTTTTGCCTGCTGGATTTCTTTCAGTTCAAGTTCTTGTTTTTTTAATTGTTCTTCCACTGTATCGGCTTGGCTTTTCAGTAATTGAATCGCCTGTAGATGTTGTTCATTTTCTTTTTTTAAATCAGCTTGCCTACCATATTTGGCTGCTTGTTCACTCAGTAATTTTTCTTGTTCTTTCAATTGAATCAATGCTTCTCTCTGATTCGGCAATTGTTGATAAGCTATTTGTAAAGCCATATCATTTTTTCCTGTTTCATTTATTTGAGCTACTGTTTCAATTAACTTCTGTTGTTCTTCATATTCTTCTTTTTCAATGCCCTCTTTCTCATTAACGATTTTTTCCAGTTGCCGTTTTACTTCCAAACAATCTTCTGCTTTTTTTGTAAGCGCTAAATTCACACGTTTGGTTTCAATTATTTCTTTACTGTCATCCAATAAATTCTTTTCTTTTTCTAAAGAATCTACAACAGTTAACAACTCTATTTTTCGTTGATTCCTATGATATTTCTCATCTAATGTTGCGAGTTCTTTTTCAATGACTCCAATTTTTTTTTGATAACTTTCAACTACATGACCCAATTCCTTTATAATCGTTGGTATATCGAAGTATGCAACAGCTTCATTTAAAATGTCGTTAGAGTGCTCAGGAATCATTCCGACAAATTGTTGTAAAGTACTTTCACTTTGGTTGATTTCTTGTTTTAGTTCGCTGGCCTTTTCTTTTAAAATCGATTGAAATTCTTTGATATTATCTGTTTGGAAAATATTCCGAAAAATCTTTTCTTTATCTGCACTGTTAGATTCCAACATCTTTTTAAATTCGCCTTGAGGAAGCATAACGATTTGTTTGAATTGTTCGTACGATAATGACAGCAATTCCTGGATTTCTTTATTTGCTTCATTAATTTTGGTGGTAACTGTGCCATCATGATGAAATTCCACTTCTGAAGACCAGTTTTTCAACTTTCCATTTTTGCCAGGTCCCTTTTGTACTGGACTTCTTTTAATAAAATACTTTTTACCCGCTAGTTCAAATTCTAATTCTACAAAACAGAGCACTTCATCTGTAGCAAATTGTGATTTAAAGGAATCTTTTCCACGACTTGTTCCGCTCGCATCATCATATAAAGCGTAAGCAATAGCATCGAATAGCGTAGTTTTCCCTGCCCCAGTAGGACCACTTACTAAGAAGAGTGTTTGTTGATGAATTTGAGTAAAATCAATCACAACTTTTTCTTTATAAGGTCCAAAAGCATTCATAACTAATTTTAACGGTCTCATGTTACTCCCCACTCTCCATTTCATGCAAAATATTGTTAATGATACTTTTGTGTTCGACAGTTAACTCTTTTTCTTTGTAATGGGCATAAAAATCATCAAAAATATCTTGGACTGATAATTTTTTCAAGTGTTCTTGATGCATAATTGATGCATTTTCTTCGCGTTCTTTTCGAGCCGCATACTCCAAGCCCATCGCATTTGGATAACGACGGCGCAGTTGATTCATTGCATCCATAACGAAATTTTCATCCAGTAATTCAAAAAACACATAATCGTCTGAATGTTGTTCCATTAATGCAGCAAAAAAACCTTTTATGATACGCATATCTCGTTTAGGTTCAATATAAATTGGTTCAATCTCAACATGATTTTTTTCTAACGTCACTAGAGATACTTGTTTTTTGTGCACTGCTTCTGATTTCGAATACTTTAATATCGATCCGCTGTAACGGATACGATCATGCTTTACTTTTTGAGCCTTATGCAAATGGCCCAACGCTACATAATCAAAATCTTCAAATAGCTCTACACTTACGTATTCAGCCGTTCCAATACTTAAAGGTCGTTCTGAATCTGTTGTTTCAGAAGTATCATTGGTTAAATTAATGACGTATCCATGTGCGATCAAAACATTGATCTCTGAAAGGTCCATTTCTTTTTTGATAGCTTCTAGTTGAACCCTTGTGGCATCTTCTAGACTTTTGATTGACTCGTCTTGCAACAACTCTCTTATATAAGCATAATCTGCAAAAGGCAACAAATAAAAATTAACACCTTTAAGAGTTACTTTTCTTGTCACTTCTTTGACGGTTCCTTCAATGTAGAGCTGATTGGTTGCTAAAAGGTCTGCACCATATTCTACTCGTTCATTACTATCATGGTTGCCTGCTATGATCAAAACTGGAAGATCAACTTCTTGTATCAGTCTTGTTAAGACTTTATTCGCTAAGGCTACTGCTTCTTTTGATGGCATCGCACGGTCATATAGATCTCCCGCCATGATTAAAGCGTCAACCTGTATTGTTTTTAATTTTTCAATTAATTGATCAAGAAAATATTCTTGGTCTTCTAACATCGACATTTCATTGACAATTTTCCCAATGTGCCAGTCTGCTGTATGTAATAATCGCATAGGTTCTCTCCTTTGTTACATTCCTTTAAAAAATTTAGCTTATCACTTTTTTTGAACGTTCTTTTATCAAGAAGTATACTATGAATAGCTCACTGAGAACACCAGCTAATGAAACTTAACTAGCTATTCTCCTTTTTATGAACAAAAAAGGCGTTACTTATGCTATCATACTGGTAAACAATCATAAGGACTGAAACGCGATATGAAAAAAACTTTCGACTTGTACGAACATCTTGCTCAATATTATGAAACGGATCAGATGGGAATTATTCATCATTCAAATTATATCCGTTGGTTTGAAGAAGCTAGAACTAATTTATTAGATCAAATGGGCTTTGGCTACGATCAAATGGAAAAACTCGGAATTATTGTTCCTGTTTTAGAGATTGCATGTCTCTATAAATCAATGGTGCATTACAACGACCGTGTTTACATCATACCTAAGATTGAAGCCTTTAATGGCATTCGTTTAACGATCTCGTATCAAATTTTAGATAAGACTAACGGAGAATTGCGGACGACTGGGGAAAGCAAACATTGTTTCTTAGACAAGAAAAATCGACCTGTTTCTTTGAAAAAAAAACATCCGGAACTATTTGATTTATTCGATGGTTATTTAGGTGTTGATTTATCAAAATAAAATCAATTATAAAAAATAAACCCAAAAGACAAAGCTGTCTTTTGGGTTTATTTTTTATAACGAGCTTTTTTCCGTTATTGTTTTCTGAACTGGGATATCAAAAGGTTCTATTGGAAGAGCTGAGGTTACTTGCTCTGAGCAGATAAGTCCTATCGTATGATTCGGGAAGTCTTTCAAAAAACGATCATAGTACCCTCCACCAAAACCGACTCGGTAACCTTTCTCGTCAAAAATCAATCCTGGAACCAATACTAAATCAATCTCCGCTTTCTCTACTCTTTTGGTTTGTGCAGGTTTCGGTTCAATTAGATTATGAAAACCTTTTTCTAATTGTTCCGTACTTGTAAAGTCATAAAAAATCATGGCTTTATGCTCTGGAACACACTTTGGAGCACAAACTATTTTTCCTTCTTTCCAAGCTTTATTGATGATTCCCAATGTATTCCATTCAAATCCTTGGGAAAGCGTCACACCTATTCGCTTGGCTGATTTCCATTCGCTTGACCTAAATAAATTTTCTTCTAGTTTTAGTTCAATTTCTGCTTTTTCTTCAGCAGAAATACTATTGAGTAAAGAAATCATTTTTTTTCGTAATGCTTGTTTTTCTATTTTTTCTGTCATTAAATCCCTCTTTCTATTCTTAAACTTTTAGTACTTTTATGATTTATATGAACGACTGATTTTTTGGTAAACGTTGGTTGCAAGGATTGTTCCTTTTTCTAATAGCTGATTAGCCTCTTGGTTTAATGCTTCTTTTTTATATTTATTTTTCATTGAAGCCGTATTGATATAAACACTTAAACTAGCCCCTTCTAAAGCAGCTTTGCAAAAAACGATTCCAGTTCCAGCATCTGCAATCAGCATCGTATTTCCAATTTTTGATAGTTGCTCAAGCAATTCGATCGCTCTCAGAGCATTTTCCATTATTTCAATTGGAACGACTGAAGCTCCTACCAATGCTTCTTCTATTACGTTTTCTTTATACTCTATTTCGGATTGTGTTTCTTTAGGCAACTTGTAAGCTTGTGCTAGAGGATAAAAAGCCTCTGCATCTTTTTGAATCAACTCTTCTAATCTCAATTTAATTTGTTCTAATTCATCAACTATTTTTTCTACTTCAGTCTCAACGGCTTGATACTTTTTCTTTCCAATAGTAAAATTTCCAACCATACTCCCTAAAGCAGAACCTAATGCAGCCACTAAAGCCGCTGCACCACCTGCTCCAGGTGTAGATTTTTTCGCAGAAAGTTCAGTTAAAAAATGTTCAATCGTTTGCTCTTTCATTGTCATGATCTCCTTTCTTTAATGGTTAAAGAAAATTAAAATAATCCAATGATTCTTCCATCCGCTAACACGTCAATCGATTCGGCTGCCGGTATTTTTGGCAATCCTGGCATCGTCATAATATCACCCGTTAATACAACTATAAATCCTGCTCCAGCAGAAACTTTTACTTTTTTAATGGTCACAATAAACTCTTCCGGTCGGCCTAGTTTATTCTTGTCATCTGAGAAAGAATATTGTGTCTTTGCCATGCAGATAGGTAAGTTTCCGAATCCAAGAGCTTCTAGACGAGTAAGTTCTTTTTTCACTCCAGGAGCCAATACAATTCCTTCACCCCCATATACTTTTTGAACGACTTTAGTCATTTTATCTACCACCGAATCCTCTAACTCATAAGCAAAAGTTAACATACTTTTTTGTTCTGCCACATCAACAACTGCTCTAGCTAGATCTTGCCCGCCGTTACCACCGTTTTCCCAAACATCTGATAAAACCACATTTACTCCGAGTTCTTCACACTTTTCTTTCACTAATGCTAATTCTTTAGCGGTATCTGTTGGAAATTTATTGATGGCTACCACAGTTGGCATATTAAAAACAGTTTGCATATTTTCAATGTGCTTCATTAAATTAGGCAAACCTTTTTCAAGAACTAATACATTTTCTTCTTTTAATTCTTTTTTAGCCATTCCTCCATGCATTTTTAATGCTCTTACCGTTGCTACAACTACAACAGCTGCAGGCTCCAAACCAGATAAACGGCATTTAATATCCATGAATTTTTCAGCCCCTAAATCAGCACCAAATCCAGCTTCAGTAACAACATAATCGGCATATTTTAAAGCTAATTTTGTTGCTTTAATGCTGTTACATCCATGAGCGATATTGGCAAATGGTCCCCCATGAACAAACGCCGGTGTATGTTCCAATGTTTGAACCAAGTTTGGCTTTAACGCTTCTTTTAATAAGGCTGCCATAGCCCCATGTGCTTTCAAATCTCCTGCAGTAACCGGTTGTCCAGCTACACTGTAGCCTACAATAATTTGTTTTAACTTTTCTTTCATTTCTTCCATATCCATTGATAAACATAAGATAGCCATAATTTCTGAAGCTACCGTAATATCAAATCCATCTTCGCGTGGAACACCGTTCGTTTGGCCGTTTAATCCATCAACGATAAATCTCAATTGTCGATCATTCATGTCTACCACACGTTTCCATGTAATATTTCGTGTATCAATCGCTAGTGCATTTCCATGATGAATATGATTATCCAGCATAGCAGCTAATAAATTATTGGCTGCACTGATGGCATGGAAATCTCCTGTGAAATGCAAGTTTAAATCTTCCATGGGTACAACTTGAGCATATCCGCCTCCTGCTGCTCCACCTTTCATGCCAAAAACAGGTCCTAAAGACGGCTCTCTAAGCGCTACTGCAGCTTTTTTGCCTATTTTTTGAAGCCCATCTCCTAATCCAACTACTGTCGTTGTCTTTCCTTCTCCAGCTGGAGTTGGCGTGATAGCCGTTACAAGGATCAACTTACCATCTTTTTTAGTTTCTAAATCCGTTAATTCTAATTCATTGATTTTAGCTTTATATTTTCCATATTGTTCAATCGCTTTGTCATTGATTCCTAATTTTTCAGCAATTTCTACTATTGGTTTCATTGTCGTTTCTTGTGCAATCGTGACATCTGTTTTAAAATCCATATGTATTATCCCTCCAGCTAATCCTAAACTCGTTTTCTTATTCTTATATTACCATTTTTCTTAACCATTTCCTTTTAGAATTGTTTAATCTATTAACGGATTTCTTCTTTTTATTTCCTAATAAAAGAAAAAAACGCTTAGCTAATGTTAAGCTAGACGTTTTTTCTCATATTCGTATCCTTAATTATTCTTTTTTAAAATGTGTTTAAAGTAAATTTTATCCATGATAACTGCAATAGCATTATCTCCTGAAACGTTTGCTGCAGTCCCAAAACTATCTTGCGTTAAATACAATGTTATCAAAAGATTTCCCAATACACCTGTAGGATCTATACCAACCATTGTCATAAAAGGTAAAGCACTCATAATTGCTCCACCGGGTGCTCCAGGTGCTGCTACCATGGCTATACCCAACATCGCAATAAATCCTGCCATCATACCAAACTGCACCGGCATATTGTACATTAATAGGACTGCTGTCACACAAGAAATAACTGTTACAATACTTCCCAACAAATGAATCGTAGCACATAATGGGATGACAAATTCGCGAATTTGTGCCGATACACCATTTTTTTTAGCCACTTCTAAATTCACTGGAATAGTTGCTGCAGAGGACTGAGTTCCAATTGCTGTTATATAACCAGGAATTTGGTTTTTAATTAATATTAAGGGATTTTTCTTTGTATAAAGTCCAGCAATCACAAAAAAGAGTGACACAAGGATGAGTTGTAAACCAATCACAATTACAAATACTTTCCAAAAGACCGAAAGAATTGAAAATACGCTTCCTGTATAACTCAAATTTGCAAAATTACCAAATATAAAAATTGGCAATCCTGGAATAATTAGCGAATTAAGTAGTTTACTGATAATCAAACTAAATTCACTAAAAAAGTTGTACATAGTGTCTCCTTTACCTTGTCCTCTTAACCAAGAGATACAAATCCCGATCATGAAGGAAAAAACAATGGCTGAAGTCACATCCATAATAGGCTCTATAGGAATGGAAAATAGTGGGTCAAGGCTGGATTTTTCACCGATACCTTCAGCACTTAATCCACTATCAATAAATAGTGGAAAGACATTCACAGCTATAAAATAAGCAATAAAACCAGCAATTAAGGTTGAAGAATAGGCCATCAATGTGGTTATTCCCAACAGCTTTCCTGCTCCTTGTGTAAGATCTGCAATACCCACTACCACAAAACCAATGATCATCAATGGGATAATAAAACTTAGTAAACTACTAAATAGAGCAGAAATCGTAACGGGTATTTGAATAATGAAATTCGGCAAAAAAGCCAATTGTCCAAAAATAATACCTAAAATAATGGCTATTAGCAATTTTGTTACTAATCCTAATTTGATTCTTTTCATCTTTTTCCACTCCTTTTATAAAATAAAAAAAGAATTTACTTTTTTCATAAATTCTTCCTTCACTATCCTACCACATTTTTCTATTTCTAACTATTTTTTTAATTAAAAAAATAGTTAGAAATAGAATCAGTCTTCTTACTTATTAAGCTATAAAAAAACAGCTGATACAAATTCGGCAATTACCGAATCTATACCAGCCAATGGCTATTTTATTAAGAATTAGTTTACGGATTGTATAGTTTTTTCTTCTTTAAGTACACCATCTTCAATTCGATAAACGCGGTCACAATATTTCAGCATGCGTTCATCATGAGTAACCATAATAGCAGCTTTATTACGAGATTTCACTTCTTTTGCAATCAACTGGACGACTTCATGAGCACGTGCAGTATCTAAATTAGCTGTAGGCTCATCTGCTAAAATAACGTCAGGACCATTCATAAAGGAACGCGCAATTGCTACACGCTGCCTTTCACCGCCAGATAACTTATCTGGAAATTTCCCCAGTTTATTGTCTAATCCTAAATCAGTTAAGAGTTCTCTTGCTATTTTTTTCATCTCTTCAGTAATGGAACCTTTCATTTTTACGACAACTAATAATTGATCTAGTACAGTCAAATACGGAATCAAATTTGACGTTTGTAGTATAAAACCAATTTGTTCCAAACGAACTTGTGCTAACTCTTTTTCATTCAAAGAGGATATTGCTCTATCTTTAATAAATACTTCTCCTTCAGAAGGTTTCAATAAAGCTCCTGCAATTGCTAAAAAGGTACTCTTTCCTGAACCAGATGGTCCAATAATAGCTACAAACTCTCCTTTATCCACAGTCATTGAAACCTGATTCAAAGCAATTGTTTCATTTTCACTATCTTGATAACGTTTTGTGACATTTTTCAATTGAATACCAGACATTATTCCAACCTCCCTAATGCTGTTAAAGGATCAATTTTAGAAATCTTGATCACAGAAAATAGCGAACTTAAGACACTTATCGCTAGTAAAACGATACTATAAATGATGACCATAGGGAGTTTTAAGTTAAACGGCATACCCTCTGGTAATACTGCAGCAGTAAGATATGTCAGCCCAATTCCTACTAAAATACTGACAGCTGATAAAACGAATACTTGTGAGATAACTGTTTTAATAACAAATCCGTTGCTTCCTCCAATGGCTTTTAACACACCGAATTGCTGCGTTTTTTGATTGGTTAAAACATAAAAGAACACCCCAATAATAAAAGCTGAAATAATAATTAAAAACCACAGCATCATCATGATTGTGCCATTTTCAGCTGTATACCCAGGAACTGCATTTACAGCCTCATCTTTTGTCCCTATCTCAACCCCGTCAATTGTTTCAGTTACTGCTTCCACATCTACATCCGTTCCTTGAAGTAAAATGCCGTTAACTGGATTTTCTATACCATTATCTGAGCCAGGTGCAGCATACTTAATGGCACGAAATTTATCCAACTGTGCAAAAATAACCGGCTGATGATTTAAAGTTTCATTTTGGACAAAACCAATAATCTCCACTTCTTCATTAGATCCATTGATTGCTAACTGATCACCTAAGGAAAAACCGTCTTCTTTCAGCGACTCATCTACAATTACGCCATTTGAATTGCTGTTTATTAGTGCTTTTCCAGAACTGACAGCGGGCTCCATAAATGATCCAGGCTGAATACCCGCTATAAGGACATCCGTCTTTGTTGCATTCTCTTCATCACTGGAAGCAGAACGTATAGAAGCCGAAACCGTTCCCATTGAAGCGACAGCCTCCACTCCTTTTTCGTCTAACAATTGTTCCTCCAAATTTTCAGAAAGAATTGACTTGGAAAAGCTAAAATCCGTTTCCTTTTCAAAAACAATGTAATCTGCCTTCGAATATTTCAACGTCGAAGTTGCTAAATCAGATAACCCTGTTCCAAGACCAGATAATACAAACACAAGCCACGAAATAAATACTATAATTAAACCAATCATAATAAATCTTCCTTTGGAGTGTTTTAGTTCCTTCAGTGCTAAAAACATTTATCCTACCCCATTTCTTTAAGTACTTATCTTTACAAAGAGTAGTATACAACAAAGTGACACTAGTGTCACTTTGAAATGTCAAAAACACCATTTTTAATGATCATCTTGATAAAATAAGCCCTTTCTTGGGAACTTAAATTAGAACGATCGGGTATGTTAATGCTATGAAAAATAATACCCACAATTAAACTATCGGGTATGTCTTTTTTTATGTGACCATTTGTTTTACCAGTCTGGATAAATTGTTGAATATAGTTAAAAAATTGTCCATGGACCTCTCCAGAAACAGTTTCTTTTTGTTTTTGTTTTTCAGTACTGATAATCATTTTGTCATGTGGAAGAGCATTTGAAATCAAATGTGCTTCTCGATACTTAAAAATCAACTCGAATAATTGATCAAATCGATCTGAATAGTCCAAAGACCAGTTTATTTGATTGAACTCTTCCATCATTTGTTTCATCTGTCCTACTAAGTAATCACTAATAAGTTCATCCTTATTCGTATAGTATTTATAAATAGCCGCTCTTGAAACTTTTAATGATTTGGCTAGCAAACTAAACGAAAATTTTTCATAACCTTCTTTTATCAGAAGATTATGTGTCTGCAAATAAATATCATCTGTTGAAAATTTCTTTTCTCTTGCCACCAAAATCACTCCTCATTTTTTCTTTTCTACTGTAGATTATAGCATGTTTTATTTTGCTACAAAGCAAAAAACAAGGGTCTGAAGTTTCTTTTCTTCAAACCCTTGCTCTTTATTTTTATTTTACCAAAGCTAAAGCACCCATTGGATCCCAGGGTTCTAATGCGATAACAGGCTGTTCTAAAGCTTTCAACCATTTTTCAGGAATATATTTTTTATCTACTGCAATTTGATAGTTAAATTCTTCAAACCATTTATCACTCATAGAATAAATTCCCTTTTTACCTGATTTTTCTCCCCAACTGTTTTCAACTTTCCACGTTAGCGGCTGACCTTGTTCGTCTAAATCTACTCCCACAAATACCATTGCATGAGTCAATAAGCTATCGCTATAATCTAAGCGTTGCGCTTTTGTTAATCCGCTACCCTCACCTAGTGTCAATTCATAATTGTAACTGTGCTCATCCATTATTCCACTATCTCTTACCAACATTTTGCCCACATCACAGCCAAACCAGACTGGTTGAGCGTCTTTAATTGAAGCAACAGCAGCTTCTTTTAGTACTTGGATTGGAACATTGATGTATTGAATCGGTTTTGCTTCTTTAACGGTACCTAAATACTTCACAGTGTAGGCTCTTCCAAATGGTTTATCTTCGGTTGGTGCATTTAGCAAGCTGACTAAACTTGTTAAATCCCAACCGACGTATTCTTTAAAAAAGTTTTGTGGAGTGATTTCATTGATACGGCAGTATTCACCCTCTTTGTTGCGATAGGTGTACGTAAATGACTCAGGAACTTCGCCCAATGCTTTTACTAGCACAGTATAAATGAAATACAACATCGTTTCCTTATTCTCTGTTAATTCGTTTAGTGAAGATCCCGCTTTATGATCTTCACGTAATTGACAAGCAAATTCTCTAAGTTTAGAGGTTAGTACTGAGTTTAATTTTCTTGTATTAGAAGAATGAAACGTTTCGGGCATAACAGATTTAGGAACCGCACCGTATTTTTCTAATAATCCAGAAAACATATCCCATTGTCCGCCATCTTGAACTGGATCCATCAATAGATGAGAAACGATTCTAGAATTTTGCGGTTCGTCTAGTGTTTCTAAAATACTGTCTAAGAAATAATTGGCTTTTTCGAGTTTATCCCAAAATAACGTATAATTTTGTGAAAACTCAAAACTATCCATATCTAATTTCTCCATTGTATCTACACGAGCCGTATTTAAAGCTGCAAACATCCAACAGCGGCCACTGGATTGTTGATTTGTTATTGCGCCACGTTTGGTTTCGTTTGAGAACTCAAAAGGATGTCTTCTTAAAACATTATTATCTAAAGAAGCGTCATCAATACCAACTTTTGCTATGGCTCCTTTAATCACCTGATTTGTACTATTTGCATCAAACCGTGCTTTAAACTCTGTTAACAATTCGTTATCGATTCCCATCTTCATTCCCCCTAATTTATTACTTAAAAGGATACTCTTCTTTGGTTTATCTAGCAAGTTGATTCATTTATTCTTTCTTTTCTGATTAGGAGGGGCTCCACTCTTCCAATAAACACCTCTTGATGGAAGAGTGGAGCGGAAAACTGTCTTCACTCATCCATGAGAGGCCTCTTGATGGACAAGTGAAACAAAAAAAGCGTCTCACTTGTCCATCAAAGTTGGTTTCACGTAAAAGTGAACAAAAAAACCTCACTCTTCCATAGAAAAGCGAGGTTTCAATCTGCCAACATTAAACATTATAGGGTCTTTAGTTACTACTCGTTATCGTATAATTTGTATCGCTTAATGCTTGGTCAAAAACTGTTTCATCAATTTCATTTGAACTTTCAACAATCGCTTGTTTCGTCTCTAAATCAACAACTACACGTTCAACGCCTTCAACTGATTGAAATTTTTCAACTACTGTACTGGCACAACCTTCACATTTCATGCCTTCTATCGTTAATTCTTTTTTCATTTCTTATCACTCCGTTTCAATAATTATAGTTTCACTTTATTCTTTTTAACCTAGGGTTTGAATCTCTTTAAACGCAGTGCATTGATCAATACGGATACTGAACTGGAACTCATTGCTGCCCCAGCCAACATCGGGTTTAACAATGGACCTCCAAAAATGTGGAGTAGTCCCATAGCAATAGGAATACCTAAAACATTGTACCCAAATGCCCAAAATAGGTTTTCTTTGATATTTTTGATGGTTGCTTTACTCAGTTCCACGGCTGTCGGTACATCCATCAAATCACTTCTCATCAGTACAATGTCTGCAGATTCCATAGCCACATCTGTACCTGTTCCAATGGCAATACCAATATCAGCTTGGGCTAAAGCAGGAGCATCATTGATACCATCACCCACCATAGCGACTGTTTTTCCTTCAGCTTGTAATTTTTTTACCTCGCTTGCTTTTTGTTCCGGTAACACTTCGCTTAACACACGGTCAATCCCTACTTGTTTCGCAATAGCTTCAGCAGTCCGTTTATTGTCACCAGTAATCATGGCTACCTCTAATCCCATCTTATGCAATTTTTCAATGGCATTCAAGCTATTCGCTTTTACTGTATCTGCAACGGCAATCATTCCCGCCATTTGACCATCTTTAGCAATATACATTGGGGTTTTACCTTCGCTTGCTAACGTATTGGAAATGGACTCTACTGCATCGAGTGAGATACCGCGGTCGATCATTAATTTTTTATTTCCTAATAAGAGAGATTGATTCTCTATTGTTACTTCAATTCCATGTCCAGGCAAAGCATTAAATGTTTGCGTTTTAAGAAGGGTCAATTTTTTATTTTCTGCCCCGTGAACAATTGCTTCTCCCAACGGATGTTCAGAACCTTTTTCAGCAGAGGCTGCAAGAATCAATAATTTCTCTTCTGATAATTCACTAACGGTTACAATATCTGTTACTTCAGGTTTTCCTTCAGTCAGTGTGCCCGTTTTATCAAAAATAATCGTGTCAATTTTATGTGTTTTTTCTAGTGCCCCGCCACTTTTAATTAAAACGCCATATTCGGCTCCTTTTCCAGTACCGACCATGATAGCAGTAGGTGTCGCTAATCCTAGCGCACACGGACAGGCAATAACCAATACCGAAATTGCGATTGTCAGAGAAAATACTCCTGATTCTCCAGCTAGATACCAAGCTATTCCTGATAGAATAGCTAATACGATAACAATTGGGACAAAGTATCCAGAAATGATATCGGCGAGTTTTGCGATAGGAGCTTTTGAACCTTGCGCATCTTCAACCAACTTAATGATTTGAGATAAGGCTGTATCTTTACCAACTTTTGTAGCTTTGTATTGAATTGTTCCATTTTTATTGATACTTGCTCCAATTATCGCATCGCCAGTAGTTTTTTCAACGGGTATACTTTCTCCAGTCAACATAGCTTCATCAACTGACGTCATGCCTTCGACCACTACTCCATCGACGGGCATTTTTTCACCTGGTTTCACGATAATCAAATCATCTACTTGTACTTCGTCGACTGCTACTTCTACCTCTTGTCCATTTCGCATCAGTCTAGCTTCTTTTGGAGCAAGACCCATTAGTTTTTTAATTGCTTCAGAAGTTTTCCCTTTTGAAAGAGCTTCAAAGTATTTCCCAAGTGTGATCAACGTCAAAATAACTGCCGCAGATTCATAATAAAGATCCATAGCTAAGCCAACATTTCCCATCCATATGCCTATAGTTGCAGCTAAGCTGTATACAAATGCAGCACTCGTTCCTAAAGCAACAAGCGAATCCATATTGGGATGCCCTTTGAATAAAGCTTTGAATCCGACTTTAAAAAATTCTCTCCCGAGAACGACAACTGGTAAAGTCAAAATCAGTTGAGTAAAAGAAAAAGTGCCAGCATGCATCATAGGATCAATCACTTCAGGTAATGGCATTCCTAACATATGGCCCATTGAGATATACACTAAGGGGACCGTAAAAACAGCTGAAATCCAAAACCGCTGCCACATCTCTTTTATGTGTTGTGCTTTTTTTTCACGATCCATGTCTAGCGCATCGGCTGATTCAATTTCTTCATGAGCTTCATAACCAGATTCTTTTACGGCATTTGTAATATCCGCGCTACTCCTAATTGATCTGGATCATATTGGATACTCATTTTTTCAGTAGCTAAATTCACACTCACATTCGCTACTCCTTGTAATTTACCAGTTGCTTTTTCAATTGTTTGAGCACAGGATGCACAAGTCATCCCTTCAATTACAAAAGTTTTCTGTTTTGTATCCGTTACAGCTTTGTATCCTGATTGATTTACGGCTTCTTGGATATCTTTATCTGTCAGAATTGCTTCATCGTATTGTATATGCATTTTTCAGTAGCTAAATTTACACTAGCTTCTTTGACTCCTGGTAATTTCTTAGTCGCTTTTTCAACAGTCTGAGCACAGGATGCACAACTCATTCCTTCAATGGTAAATGATTTCTCAGTCAATTCGATTCACTCCTTTTTTATGAATGGCTATGTTGGCAGTCACATTGTCCAGGTATACAGTCACATGGAACGCTGTCAACAGCTTCTTCTTTTTTTTGTTGTATGAGTTCTTCTAGCATTTGAACATCTGCATGACTCAATGTGGCTTCACGGATAAGTTCAGCAAGGGTTGTTCCAACTTTTCGATTGCACATCTGATCAAAAAAATTAGTTGTCTTACTTTTAAAACTTTCTTCTTCACTAATGACCGGACTATACAAATACTTGTTTCCAATCGCTTCGGTCTTTAAAATTCCTTTTTCAACTAAACGACCAATCAATGTTTTTATGGTTGCTTGTTTCCAATTCATCTTTTCTTTTACTATTTCGGTAATTTCTTTACTGGTTACCGTATGATTTGTCCAAACTACTCGCATGATTTCCCATTCAGCATCAGAGATAGTTGGTTGAATTTTATTCGTCATACAGAGTTCCTCCTTTTCGACTACATTTGTAATCATTTCTACATTTTTAGTTTACAACTGTAATCGTTTATTGTCAACTAGTATGTTTCAAATTTCCTATAACAAAAAATCCACTCATTCTAATTTTAGTAGAATGAGTGGATTTTATTGTCTTGTGTTCTTGCGATTAAGCACTCGTTCAAAACGTGGACGATTGTACCGTTGCACAAGAATAATCGGTACATTAAATAGTAGCGCATAAATGACCATGATCCATCCAAGCCATACAGGATTCCATAAAAAAAAGAGAACAGAAGGAAGAATGGAAAGCCAGTGAGTAAGTTCAGCTCGTTTTGTTTCAAGTATAAATGTTTCAAGATAATTTGCTTCTTTTTGCTGCAGATTTTTTTTATAAAAACCCTTTTTTAGTATTCTTGTACCGTCAGGAATAATTTTCGCCCAATTTTTTATATCGAAATGTGTCTGCCAAAATTGCCCTTCATTTTCCCACTTTCTTGCTGGATAGATAAAGGTTTGCTTTTGAAAATAACGTTCTGGTAAAGACAACGTAAAAAAAGAAATGCTTATTTGAAAAAATGCCCATGCAAAACTGTCAATAATGATGGTCCATACCATTGGAAATTCTATGAGTTGCATTGGCCTAAACCTCCAATTTTCGTCCACTCCAAGTAACTCTGTGGAGTACTTTTGTCAAAAAGAGCGACCAAACAAATAAAACGATAAAAAACAAAAAGAATAGCGGGTAACCAAATAAGATTAATAGACTGAATTGGCCAAAACGACGAGCAAGCCAATAGAATTGTACGGCATAAACTATACAAACTAAACTGGCGATAATCAGTAAACTAGTGTCATTTGCCAGTAAAGCTACGAGTAAAGAACCGAATGTAAAAAATGCTCCGCTAATCCAAAACGAAATCAATCCTGTCACTAGGGGATGGGTAGACTGAGCCGCTGTGCCAAAACTTTTTGTCCATCCTTCGACCAATTGCTTGATTCCTTCAGGATACATTTGAAACTTGATTAATCCCTGTCCCCCATAACAGCGAACTGGAAAGTTGTTTTCCCTAAATTTTCCGCCTAGAGCAAGATCATCCATAATAGCTCCTTGAATAGCTTTATGTCCTCCAATAATAAGATACTCCTCTTTTGTACATAGCATACAAGGTCCAAACGAACCTGCTGTTTCAATTTTAGTGCCCAGCGGTGTAAATACATTCATCCCGGCCATTAAAATAATATTAAATACAGCAGATAAATTTTCATACCGTTTTGTTATCACATGAAAGGGTTGGAATGAGAGAATGCCAGTTGCACCAACCGATTGATAAGTCATCAATAGCTGTTCCAAGCTGAATTTAGTTTCAAAGAATGTATCTGCATCTAAGAATAACAACCAATCTCCTTTTGCTTCCTTTGCCCCACTCCAACAAGCAGCTGATTTTCCCGTCCATTTATCACTTTGTTTCTTTTTAATAATTTTAGCACCCTGTTGTTGAGCAACAGCGATTGTCCGGTCAGAAGACTCATCATCTACAACAATGACTTCTATCGGTTGGCATGATTGATGGTTTAATGATGCCAGCAATACAGGCAACCGATATTCCTCATTTCTCGCAGGAATAATAATCGAAACTGTTTTTTTCACACTAACTTTACCAGCGTATTTAATAGCTAAAGGAACGTTCCAAAGCATTAAAAAGCCACTGAGCACTGAAATAAAACTTACTAACACAACTATGAACAACATCATTGCTCCTCCTAAAATAACCAGCGTCTCCATTTACGAAGCAGATTTAAATCATTAGACTGATAAGGTGGATATTGTTTTTGGCTGTTAAATGGCAAAAGATGAGTATAGATTGTTCGTTCATAACTAAATGTCTCTAAGCTGGCTGTGCCATGATAGCGTCCAAATCCACTAGCCCCTACTCCGCCAAATGAACTATCTGAACTGATTGCGTGTAGAATCACTTGATTCAGACTAAAAGCTCCTGAACGTAATTTAGTTTTAACGTACTCAATGGTTCTTTTATTTTTACTGAAAATATATATGACAAGCGGATCATCCGTTCGTTTCAGTTCATGTACTAATTTTGACAAGTTAGTATATGGGATGACTGGCAAAACTGGACCAAATATTTCTTCGTAAAGAATTGAACTGCGCGCTGTTATATCTGTCAATACTGTTGGCTCAATACTTTTTTGTGTAGCGTCAACTTTTCCGCCGTAATAAATACTTCCTTGTTTCAAAAAATCGACTATCTTTTCAAATTGTTTTTCATGAGGCATTCGCCCAATCGTTTCCTCTTCAAGCGGATGCAGACCGTAAAACTGTTTGATTTGTTCCACTGCCATTTGAAGAAACTGCTGGTAAACGGTTTGATGAACATAAACAGTATCTGGAGCGATACAACTTTGACCAGCATTTAAGAATTTGCCCCATATGATTCGTTGTACCACTGCTTTTGTTAAATTAGTCTCATCAACAATACAAGGATTTTTACCACCTAACTCCAACACAACAGGGATTTGTTTTTTAGCAGCTGCACGATGCACGATGTTTCCTACTTTTTTGCTTCCTGTAAAAGAAATAAAATCCCAAGGTAGTTCTAACAATTCAGTAGCCACTGTGGCGTCTCCGTTCACAACCACCAAAACATCTGGCGAAAAGTAAGCACTTATTAACTCCGCTAGAAGCTTGGCTGTCTCTGGAGCAAATTCAGAGGGTTTGATAAAGCAACTATTTCCTGCTGCAAGAGCTCCAATTACAGGCATAAGCGCTAATTGCAAAGGGTAATTCCATGGGCTAATAACCAATATTGAGCCATAAGGATGATGTTCAACTGTTGTTTTACTCACGGAACTTAATTTAATATGGCGTTTATGCTTAGGTTTCTGCCATTTGTTTAAACAATGTTTCATAAAATCAATTTCTTGAAGCAAAACTGCCAATTCAGAAGCATACGCTTCTTCTGCAGATTTTCCTAGATCTTTATATAATGCAGTGAGCAATTCGGTTTCATTTTCCGTTAACAACAACTGCAAAACCTCTAAAAGTCGTTTTCGCTCAGCTGTCTGTAACTGATCGCTATCCGCTACACAATTTTTTTGATGCTGTTGAGTAATGGACCAGTTTATCTTATTGTCGCTAACGCCAGCTTTAGTTACCATCTTGTTGGTCCCTTTGAACGATCTTATCTCTCACTTGTTGTCCACTCATCGTAACCATTGGCATACCTCCACCGGGGTTTACAGTTCCGCCTACAAAATAAAGGTTGTCATATCGTTCACTATGTTTAGCATGTTTGAAACCGTGATTTTTCTTGCGGTTAGAAACGGTTCCGTAAATGGAACCTTTGTGAGATCCATAAGTTTTTTCAATATCATCTGGTGTCCAAAGGTCTTCTGTCACAATATGCTTCCGTAAATCAGTCAATCCCATCTTTTCTAACTTGATCAATACACGTTCACGGAGTAAAAGATACTCTTCATGAGTGAATGGCTCCTCTTGAATATAGGGAATATGAGGCAAAATTTTAATATTTTCATGTCCTGGTTTTGATTGAGCTTTATCTGTTTTGTTCACATTTACTAAATAAATAGTCGGGTCTTCAGGTAATTTATGCTGATTGAAGACGGTATCAAAATGATTGGCTGGATCAGCTGAGAAAAAGAAATTATGATGAGCAAGTTGCGGATATTCTCTGTCCACTCCAAGATGTATCACCAATCCCGAACTTGAAGGTTCAAAACGTTTTTCTAATTTTTCAATAAAAGCAGGTTCCTCATGTAGTAATTTTTGATAAGCCGGAATAACTTCCATATTAGAAATATAATAGTCGGCTTTTCTTAGAGAGCCATCTGCAAGCTCTACAGCACTGATTTGGTTTTGTTCGTCCTTGATAAAGGATGTAACACCCAGACCAGTATGCAGTTCTATACCTATCTCAGTTGCTAGTTTAACTAACCCTTCAGCGATTTTATGCATACCTCCTGGAACATACCATACACCCTGAGCATGTTGCATATAAATCATCATATTTAGTACAGCTGGTGCATCGTACGGGGAAGAACCAACGTATTTAATAAAATAAGCCAACATATCGCGCACTTTTTGATTACTGATTCTTTTTTCAATGGCCTCGTACATGGATGAAAAGTAATCAAAGTCTTTCATCGAACCAAGTAAGCCATGCTCACGGAAAATTTCTCCTGTTTTGTCTAACCCTTTTTCAAAATACCCTTTTTCAGTTGCATCGTATAATTTTTTAGCATACTCTAAAAATTCTGCGTATTCTTTCATATCTTTTTCACTTAACTCACTATTTTTGTTGCTCATTTTTTCTAAATCGCTGTACAAATCAATAACCGAATTGTCTGGAAAAAAAGACCTCCACTGATGGTCCAGTTGAATAATCGATATGTAGTCAGCCATTTTGCGATTGCTTCCTGTAAATAACTTTTCGAATACGTGTGGCATCGTTAAAATGGACGGACCTAAATCAAACCCAAAACCATCTTGCTCCAATCGATTTAATTTACCTCCAAGATGATGATTTTTTTCATAAAGCGATACAGCATATCCACTTTGCGCTAGTGAAATTGCCGCTGAAAGGCCTCCTAGCCCTCCACCTATAATGATAACTGTTTTCTTTTGGTTTGACATCATTTACCCACCCCTTATGTAGTTTAGTATAACGAATAGACAAGAAAAGTCCTAAACTAAAGCTATACAGCTTATTGGTCAAGGACAAATTCTTATTTTATTGATCGGTAAATACGCTGCATTTCTAATGGCGTTACATAATTACGCTTAGTAAAGCAATCATACTTATTCTTGCGTACAGCATTCAGTAGACCACGGTAAATCGCTGACGAAAGTTTGACAGGCAATCGACTATCTTCATCAAAATAGCGAAAGCCCTCTTCAACGTCATCATACAGATATTCTGCACGTTGAGCTATTTTTTCCCAAATACGAATAAAATTAGCGTTGATTATTTTATGTTCTAGGTCTTTTTTTGTATAGTTTTCAGCGGCCAATTCAGCAATTGGCAGATAAACGCGATCAATTTTTTGAAAATCTTCACCGATATCTCTTAATATGTTTGTCAACTGCATAGCAATTCCTAAATTAATCGCTAACTGAGTGAGGTCTTGATGCGATTTTGAAGCCAAAACAGGCAACAACATTAATCCAACTGATCCAGCAACATAATAGCTGTAGGTTTCTAATTCTGATAGATCTTTTGGTTCAGCAAAATTTATATCCATTTTTTGTCCTATTAATTGATCATAAAAGGGCTCAACAGATAGGTCATAACGTTCAAAAACATCTGTTAACGCACGCCAAATGGGGTGATCAATAGGATTTCCTTGTTCGAATAAAGACAATTCTTTTTCTAAATTCGCTACTGCCAAAAGTTGTTCTTCTTTTGTGTCAATTAAGTCTACACTATCATCAGCCTTTCGACAAAAAGCATAAATGGCAAAGATAGCTTGTGCTTTGGCTTTCGGTAACTGTGAAAAAGCATAATAAAAACTTTTGGAATGGTGTTTAATAATCTCTTCGCAGTACTGATAATCTTGTTTTATAGTTTCTTGTCTATTCGCTTCCATATCCAGGCCTCCCATAGTATTGATTAAGTTTCATACAGTATTGAACTATGCTTTAACGCCACGATCATCTAAAATCAATTCTTCGGTAGCTATTTTTGCAGACATCAATACGATTGGCACTCCTGCTCCAGGGTGTGTACTGCTTCCAGCAAAGTAGAGATTCTCACAATTTTTAGCTTTAGCTTGCGGACGAAAATGATTACTTTGTAATAAATTAGGTCTCAGTCCAAAACAAGCACCATTGTACGCATTAAATTTTTCTTTGAAATCAATAGGTGTCATATAGCTTTCCGATAAAATCTCATTCTCAACGTTTTCAAAACCTTTAAGTCGTTTCAACGAATTTAAAACTTCTGATCGGTAATGTTGGATCGTTTCTTCAGTCCACTCGTAATCTGCAATAGATAAATCAGAAACAGGGACTAATAGATAAAGTCCATCTTTTCCTTCTGGAGCCATTGATTGATCCATTTTTGAACCCATATAGAGATAGTAAGAAGGATTATCTAGCAACTTACCAGCAAAAATATCTTCAAGATTTTTATCTAAATCCTCAGCAAACACAAAATTATGCAACTGATCAACACCTTCGTATTTACGATCCATACCTAAATACATGATAAAACAAGAACAAGAATATTTCATACTATCCACTTTTTTATCTGTGTATTTCCCTTTAGCCGCAGTGTTTTGCACCAAATTTTTTATAGCGTATGGGAAATCAGCATTACAAACAACATAATCCGCAAGAATCTCTTTATCGCGTAATAAAATTCCATACGCTTGTTTATCTTCAATCAAGATTTTTTCTACTGGGGAATTGTAATGAACTTTTCCACCCAATTCTAAAAATAAGCGCTCCATAGATTTGGCCATCGTATACATACCACCTTCAATAAACCAAACACCATAAAGCAGTTCGATCATAGGAATAATGGTGTAAAGAGAAGGTCCGTTAACCGGCGAAACTCCTATGTATAAGGTTTGAAAGCTAAGCATTTGCTGCAATCGTTTATCTTTTACAAATTTACCAATGGAATGATTCGCGCTATCAAATGTTTTTAATTTCAAAGCTTGTTTAATCATAAACGGGTTATAAAAATCCAATGCATTACGGAAAGGACGTTGTAAAAAATGGTCTTTTGCTACAATAAAACGACTATAAATATCTTGAAGATAATTCAAGAAACCCTTCGCATCTTCATCACTGATTCCTTCTAGCGACTCCATTAACGTGACCAAATCAGAAGAGACATTAAATCTATCTTTTTCTTCAGTTCCAAAAAAAGCCGTATACATCGGATCCAATCTTTTCATTGGAATATAGTCATCCGGATTTCTTCCTGCTAATTCAAAAACTTCTCGATAGATTTGTGGCATCATAACGATACTAGGTCCTAAATCAAATGTATAGCCATCCTTTTTAATTTGATGCATTTTCCCACCAGGTATGGCTTCTTTTTCATAAATTTCTACTTCATATCCTTCGTGTTGCAAACGTATAGCGCTCGCTAAACCAGCTACACCTGCTCCGATTACGGCAATCTTTTTCATTAAACATCCCTCTTTTCCTATTTTGTGCAAATGAATTCGTTCAATTTAATGATCTTTTTCTTCTAATTTGTCGAATTCATTATTCAAAGATTTCAATCCTCTGGTAAATGCTTCATTGCTTATGTCTGTCATATTGCAATGCTTGACCTCATTTAAAATCGCTTTTGAAATGGCTTTTTTAGATTGCAGGCTTTTTTCTGTTAGGGTAACGATTACTGCACGTTTGTCCATATCAGATGCTACTTTTTCAATCCAGCCTTGTACTTTCAATCGATTAAGGATGGGATTAAGGGTACCTATACTCATACCTATGCGGTCGCTAATGTTTTTAATAAATACATGGTCTTCATCCCACAATGCTAGTAAAACCAAGTATTGTGGAAAAGTTAGTCCAAAAGGTTTTAGTGCTCTTCCGTACATTCTTGAAAATCCATTTGAAGCTTTGTATACTTCAAAACAAAGTTGGTCTTCTAAAGACCGAGCAAATATTGTTTCGTCCATGTAAATCTCCCCTTTCATCTAACTGACCTATTTCGGCTTGAACAAGCATCAATTAGGTTCTCTCAGTGTTAAAACACCATCTTTCATGACATACACTTTATCACAATAACTGATCAAGCGTTCATCATGGGTCACCATTATTGTTGCTTTCTTTTTATTTTTTGTTTCACGTGCTAAAATTTCAACTACTTCAAACGCTTTCTCAGAATCTAAACTAGCAGTTGGCTCATCTGCTAAAATAACTGACGGATCATGATACAAAGCCCTAGCGATGGCTACTCGTTGTCGTTCCCCACCTGATAAATCACTCGGATATTTATCTTTTAAATCGAGAATACCTAATTCTTTTAATAAGTCATTTTGTTTTTGGATATCTACTTTTGATTTTTCAACTTTATTAACTAAATTTAATTGATCTTTTACAGTTAAAAAAGGGACTAGATTGGATGCCTGTAAAATAAATCCAATTTCTTTAAATCGTAAAGCAGCTCGTTTTTTTTCAGTAACAGCGCTAAATGGTTTTTCGTTAATCTCAACAGTACCTTTTGAGGGTTGTTGCAAACCTCCGATGATCGTCAATAGTGTACTCTTACCCGAACCGCTTGGACCAATAATAGCAACAAACTCTCCTTCTCCTATTGAAAAAGAGGTATCTTTCAATGCCTCTATTCGTTTATGCCCCTCACCAAATGAGCGGCTTACGTTATCTAATTCAATTAGTTTCATCTTAGTCTTCCTCCTTTATCCAATTGCTTCTAATGGGTCAATTTTAACAACAGTACGTACTGAAAACAAAGCTCCTAGAACCGCTACAACGATCAATAAAGTAGTGATTCCTGCAATAAACAACCAATTGGTGCTATAAGGGACTGCTGCCGGTAGAACAAATGACGTGATAACGGTTAAAATCAAACCGATTCCAACTCCAATGGCAGATAATAAAAATGTTTGTGCTACAACCGACTTGGCTATATAACCTGAAGAAATCCCTTGAGCTTTCATAACGCCAAACATGCTTGTCTTTTGCAGAGTCAACACATAAATAAAAATCCCAATGACAACTGCTGCTATAACAATCAAGAACCCAATCATTAATCCAAAGGTTAAAACTTGTGCGCTATACCCAGGTATCTTAAAGATATAATCTCCAATGGAGTAGGCCACCAAGTCATCAGAGTCTGCAACAACATCCTTTAAAGATTTTGAAGAATCGCGAACCACTACTGCGTTGATTCGGCCGTTTTCTGAATTATCTGACGCTTCAAATCTTACTTCTTGGTAAGAAGCAATTGTCGTATACAACACCGGTGCCACATTAAATTTAGCATTTTCAGTAAAACCGACTACTTCTACTTCTTTATCGCTTCCAGCAAGTTGAACGGTGTCTCCTAACTTAATACCTTCTTCTTCTTTTAAACTGATGTCAGCTACCACTTCATCATCATTTTCGAACGTGCGGCCATCTATGACTTCAGGCATAATGAACTCATCTGGATCAATACCGAAAAAGGTCGCATTTATTTTTGATGACTCACCAGTTTCCCCTTTTTTTCTAATGACACTAGGTGCTAATCCTAACAAAGCTGTTTCATCTGCCGTAACTTCTTCTGCTTGTTTGATTGTCATCATTGACATATTGATGTTGGTATTTGACTCATCTGTCAAAACAATGGCGTCCGCTTCCCATTTATCTACACTTGTACGATTATCTTGAGCTAATCCATAGGCCAATCCAGTTAAAAAATAAACTAAATAAGAAACCAAGATCATAACCCCAATAATCAATGCAAATCTAGTTTTTGAATGCTTTATTTCTTTCCATGCTAAAAACATGTTATATCCCCCTTTTAAAATTGCTTGTTCTTTCTAGAATAACAAGCACAGTGATCTATTTTATTTTGTTAGAACCTTTTACATCTTACACGATATAGTATAACGAGAATAAACTTTATTGTAAACTTATCACGCTTATTCTCTGAAGAAAGTTTACTATTTTCAACTGTATCATTTAATGTGCTGTTCTTTTAACAGCTGGATAAAACGATCCGTAAAATGAGCTGTGAAGCCCCATAATGTACGATTATTGACTGTATAGAAAGGTACTGTATGCTTTTCTTGCTTCCAGTTGTATTTTTTTCCACCAGGAATTCGATCAAATGGAAAATTCTCTTCGTGTTCTAACTTCACATGTACCTCGTAATAAATTGGATCATGTGTTAAAAAATAACTCACTGGTACCGTGTATACTTCTTCCACTTCTTCATTAAACTGAATGTCTTCTACTTTTATATTTTTTAGTTCCCCTACGAAAGATTTTATGATGACGCGCTCATTAACAATGTAATCCATTTCTCCTAATATATGGATGGAGTCTCTAGAAAGGGATAATTCTTCCATCGTTTCGCGAATGGCAGCTGCTTCATAAGTCTCTCCTTTTTCTACTCTTCCACCTGGAAAAGAGGTTTCGCCTGGTTGAGAAATAGTCTTGCTGCGTACTTCAAATAAAAGATGCAACTCACCGTTTAGTTTTATTAATGGAATCAATACAGCGAAATGCCGTTGGTAAGTAAGGGGTTTTGCATGATAGTTTTCTAGCAATCCTTTGATTTCATCTAACACTATTATTCCTCCTTTATTTGCTCCACTTTAACCTTCATTATAAGGAATCAAACGGTCATACACTAATCTTATTCTTGCTAATCGTACAGTAAGTTCATTACAATAGAAGAAAACAAGCGACTTATTCGTTCAAGCAAAAGGGAGTTTAATTATGGAACAAGTAGAAGAGAACTTTTATTTTATAAACGATCAAAAGATACCCACCGAACAAAATGCTCTATTTGACGAGCTAGAAGGAAAAAACATTTATGAAGTTATCCGTGTTCAACAAGGCATTCCTCTTTTTCTAGAAGATCATTTGGAACGTTTTAGAGCTTCAGCAGTTGCTACAGGTTTACAGTTAAACGACTCCGATACCGTTTTAACAAAACGTATTTACCACTTGGTTTCATTGAATCACGTCGTTAATAAAAATATCAAACTCATTTTAAATGCTACAAAAGGATTATTAATTTTTTTCACGACGTCTATTTACCCTCCACAAGACTACTATCTCAATGGTATGCATACCACGTTATTAAAACTAGAACGAACAGATCCTAATGTTAAAGTATTGCGTACAGACTACCAGAAAGCTGTTTTAGCTGAACGTAAAAAGCAGCGCGCTCATGAGGTATTGCTCGTTGATCAAACAGATCATGTGACTGAAGGCAGTCGATCAAATTTATTTATTGTAAAAAACAATATCCTTTATACTTCTCCAGCTAAAAATGTTTTGCTTGGTATTGTTCGAAAAAAAACATTAGAATTATGTACCAACTTAAATTTTACTGTTAGAGAAGAAACGATTGCCGTTTCAAAACTACCTGAAATTGACGGAGCTTTTATAACAGGTACGGGAAACAATATCTTACCTATCAATTCAATAGGGGAATTACCTTTACATTCTACCACCAATTCGATCATTAAAACGCTGATGACAGAATATGCTCATCTTGTCGAGACCTATATCATAGAACATCAACCTACTCATTTGTAACCCTCAAAAAAAGAAACAAAAAATCCGAGATTTAAAATGTGATCTCGGATTTCTTGTCTCTAAAAAGTTTAGGCTCTATACTTTTTAGTGTTGATAGCTTAGTTAAATTAATGGCACGAAAATTCTGGAGGAATAGGTTTTGCTTGTAGCCATGCACAGGACTCAATGCGAATTACAAAGCGTTATTGCTTCAGCGATTATGCTTTATTTGAGGCTTGAAAGCTCTGAAGACTACAGGCTTCAGACGTTCCCATGGCTCTCCACAAGCAAAGCCGTCTATTCCAGAAGAATTTTTTTCTTCTATTCAACACCATTTTGCCGAAGAGTCTAAGTTTATGAGGAATAGGTTTCTATTCTTTCTTCACTGATGTGCCCGATTTTCTTTTAAATATTGCGCTTTTTTTATTACTTTAAAAACTGTGTCTATTGTAAAAATAGCCAAAGCAATCATCCCTGCTACTTGGATAGTATTTTGAAGATGGCCTTGTGCCAAATCGGTATTTCCTTGAATAAATTCATAAACCGTTAAGTACATCCCTGAACCTGGTACTAATGGGAAAAAACCCGGTAAGAAAAAGATAGTTACTGGGACTTTAAACATACGCGAAAAAATATGCGATTGAGTAGAAATCACTAATCCTGATATGTATGTTGACATTACAGATCCTAATGTTTCAAGACAAACCAGATAAACTCCCCAACCAACAGCTCCTACTACAGCTGTTGCAAAAATATGTTTTTTTGGCGATTCTAAGCTAATTGCTGCTGCAGCGACTGCTAAAAAAGCTCCAATGACTTGGCTGATCAAAATAGCACACCTCCAATAAGTACTAACCCTATCGCAACTCCTAAAGCAATTGATAGAGCCGTAACAAAGGCTTCTAAAGCTTTAGCACCGCCAGACATGTAGTCTCCTTGTAAAGTATCTCGTATGGCATTTGTAATAGCCGTTCCTGGAACTAAAGGCATTATCGTACCCGTTATAACGACACTTATCATAAGCGTTGGAAAAATAAACAGCTGCATTAATCCAGCCCCGACAGATATAACAGCAGAAGATAGAACATTTCGAACAAAAGAGCCCATATCTAACTTCTTTTCACCTTTTAAGATCAGTGCCAATAATGCACCATTTATTCCAGCAGCCAGTATTTCAAAAAGTCCTCCACCTAAAAGCAAAGCAAACGAAGCCGTCAAAGCGGTTGTAGCAATATCCTTATAGATGGATTTATAGTGGGCTTTCTTAATAGCTTGCAAAGCTATGTAGGCTTCTGAAATCGTGATTTCATCATTAGTCAGTTTCCTTGAGATTGTATTTACACTGGCAATGTTAGTTAAATTCGTATCTCGTACACTGATTCGTTTCACAATCGTAATTGGATCTTCCAAGCTAGGGTCATCTAGCGTAGCGACCAATCCAGTAGCAATAGCAAATGCTTCAGTTGTTTCAAACTTTGACGTTTTTAAAATATGGTTCATCGTATCCTCTACACGATACGTTTCAGCGTTACTTTCTAGCATAATTTTCCCTGCAAGTATGGCGACATCCATTAGTGTTTTGTAATCCATGCTATCCTCTCTTCCTTTCCCACAATGGCCAACAGCTTTCTTTAAACCACAGTTTTCTCTGTACATGCAAATTTCAATTTAGTATAGCACAGTTTATTAACCCAATTGAACCTTTCAATTCTTTCTCCTATTCTTTTAACCTTTTTAACAAAAAGCCCTCCATTTTTCCGTACAAAAAAAGAGCAAAAAAAGCTGCTCTTTTTTTATTTATTCAGTCTTGCTCATTTACTGTGCTTCATTCAACATTCCTCGAACTTTTGTCATCTCTTTTGCTAATTTTTGATACACAGGAATAATTTTTTTGTAGTCTGTTGCCGTTTGTTCGTTATACTGTATGCTGATTTTTGATTCAACTGTATCTTCTATGAGCTCTTTCTCCTCATAGCTAACTACTGTTTCAATCACTTCTTCCGTTCCTTTACCAATCAAGATCGCACCTAAACAAGAGCTCTCAAAACTAGTTGGCTGTTGCATCGTTCTTCCAAATATATCTGCTATCATTTGTTTCCAGAGTGGAGAATTTAAAAAACCGCCCGTTACATTTATGGTTTTAGATGGACCGCCAACCTCTTGAATGATTTGCCAAACATCGTAAAGATTAAAGAGTACGCCTTCCATAGCTGCACGTACCATATGTCCAGTAGTGTGTCTAGAAGCCAATCCGATAAAGCTACCCGTAGCTTCCGACTCCCATAAAGGGGCACGTTCGCCATTTAAATAAGGTAAAAAGAATAAGCCTTCTGCACCAGGTTTTATTGTTTCAGCAAATCGATTAAGCTGTTCTAGTCTTGTTTCGATACCATTGTCCATTATTTTGCTGCCTTCAGGGTATAGAATTGACGTCAGCCATGACATGACATTTCCACCATTGTTTACGGCCCCGCCGATAACCCAACGGTCTTTCGACAAATAGTAACAAAAGGTTCTGCCTTCTGCATCCAATACAATATGATTGGTAACCATTCGAATAGCTCCACTAGTACCAATTGTAATCGCCGTTTCCCCTGGATCCATTGCCCCAACACCAAGATTTGATAAACAACCATCACTGGCCCCAATGACCAAGTTTGTTGTAGAATCAATAGCCATTTCTTCAGCATAGCGTTCTTGAATTTTATTCCATCTATAGGAAACATCTACAGGTTCAGATAAAAGTGACTCCTCAATCCCAAGAAGTTGCAGAATATCTTTATCCCATGTCAATTCATGAATATTGAATAATCCTGTTGCTGAAGCAATCGAGTAATCAATTTTGTATTCTCCAGTCAAATGAAATAAAATATATTCTTTAATCCCAATAATTTTCTTAGCTTTTTTTAAAATAGCAGGATGAGATTCTTTCAGCCACAAAACTTTGCTGAATGGGCTCATAGAATGAACTGGAGTCCCGGTTTTTTTATATAAGTCTTTCCAATCCGTTGTTTCTTTTAAGTGAGCAACTAGTTCTGCTGGACGATTGTCCGCCCAAATGATGCAGTTGGTCAACAATTCATCTTGTTCATCTACGACAATGACACTGTGCATAGCACTTGAAAAAGAGATGAAATCAACTAGATGGCTGATTCCTTTATCTTTTTCCATCAATGTCCGTATAACTGAAAGTACAGCTTGAAAAATCACTTTTGGATCTTGTTCGGCCATACCTACATCAGTTTGATGAATAGCATATCCTACATAAGTACTGTCTATTACTTGAAGATTTTCTTGGTATAAGACGGCTTTTGTGCTTGTTGTCCCAATATCTACTCCAATTGTATATCTTTGCTGCCTTACCATTCACTAATCCTCCTTGCATTGAATCGACTATCTCCGAATGCATTGCCTAATCATGCGACCATTTTTCTTCAAAATAAAAATTCCCTCAGCTATAATCATGTCGTTTGGCAGCAATTTTGTCAACTTTTTTTATAAAGAAAACAAGTGCATTGAAACACTGGATTTCCAGTTAATTTTTCATCAACTAAAAAAGCAAGAAAGGTGAATGCAGGTCACTTTTCTTGCCTTTTATTTGTTAAACTTTTTTTAGTTTAATTCTGGCCAGAACCCTTTGTTTGCTACAATTAAATCATCTAATAGATTTTTGGCCACTTCTGCATTTGGAACGATTTTTGATAGACTTAATGCTTGCCATAATTTTTGATAGCTTCCTTCAATATAAGCTTCAACAACCATTTTTTCAGCTGTAACTTGTTGCAGCATCAATGCCCTTTCAAAATTCGGAATCTTCCCTTGAGCTAATGGTTCTGGGCCATCGCTGCCCACAATACAAGGAACTTCTACCATAGCGTCATCATCAAAGTTGGCGATAGCGCCATTATTTTCGACAATCAGCAACATCCGTTCATGTGTGTTGAAGGCAATCGCACGAGCTAAGTCAACAATAAAAGAAGCGTGGCTGTCAATGTGGAAACCGCTATTTTCAGCAGTCCCTTTTTCAATAATTCCTCTAGCAGCTGTAAATACTTCTTTTTCACGTCCAGCCATGACTTCGTTTGCGCGAGTAAATGCTGGATTTGAATGAGCGACTTCATAATCTGGATAGAAATAGTATTTCAAATACGTATTTGGTAAGAAACGCGGTTCAATCGCCAATAAATCTTTTGCTTTTTTATGAGTAGCTTGCCAACTTTCGTCCATATGTTGCGTGTCCACTTCTACTTGAGTCAAGTAACCATTCTCAGCAACGTATTCTTTGATTTCATCTAAATATTCATGACCAGTGGCAATATCTTTCACGCTAGTCCACCAACCAAAGTGATTTAAACCAAAGTAACGAACTTCTAATTCGTCAGGGGTTTTGCCGATGATTTGAGACATTCTTCTCAACGTTCCAACAGGCATATCGCAAATATTCAATACTTTTGAATTTGGACGCATCACACGGCAAGCTTCCGCTACAATTGCAGCTGGATTTGAATAGTTTAACATCCAAGCATCTGGAGAATAGTTTTCCATATGATCGATAATTTCCATCATTCCCGTAATGCTGCGCATCCCGTAAGCGATTCCCCCTGGTCCACAAGTTTCTTGACCAACGATCCCATATTTCAAAGGAATTTTTTCATCTTGTTCTCTCATGGCGTATTTCCCAACACGAATATGGGCCATCACAAAATCCACATCTGTAAAAGCCGTTTCGGGATCTGTTGTGTGTGAGAATTTTACTTGAGGAGCTTGTTCTTTTAAGAGGATTTCTAATGCATCTCCTAAAATAGCCTGTCTCTCACCATCATTATCGTATAGTTTCAATTCTCTAATGGGGAAACGATCCATATTATCCAATAACATCATAACAATTCCTGGCGTAAACGTACTTCCGCCTCCTGCAATTACAATTGAGAATTCTTTCATTTTTAATGACTTCCTTTCAGTTTATCCATTTAGTTTATTCTTCTGATTCTCTGCCTAAATAGTGATCGACAGCTTTTCTGACACTATTAACTTGCAAGCCGTAAACAACGTGAACATTGTGGTCTTTAATGATGACCCCGCTTGCCCCTGTATCATTTTTCAACGCTAATTCATCAACTTTATCTGGCTGATGCAAGGTTAACCTCAATCGTGTATAACAATTGGTTACTGTATTGATATTTTCTGGTCCTCCTAAAGCTGCAACAATCGTGCTTGCTAAACCTTTTTCTTCTTGAGGTACGTTTTCTTTAGCAGGTACATTTTTAGTTTTATTTTCATTGTACTCATTCTTAGAATAAAGTTTTGTTTCCTGACCAGTATCTTCACGACCGATTGTTTTATATTTGAATGTTGTGATCAAGAAACGGAAAGTAAAGTAGTAGATAGCGAAGAATACGAGTCCTACTAAGATATACATTGGCCATCCGGTTTTCTCAATTCCCAAAGGTACATTGTACAATAAGAAATCAATAAACCCGTTTGGTCCGATAGCCCGAACATTCAATAAGTTTAATACAACCATACTTAATCCACTTAATACTGCATGGACAACAAACAACAATGGTGCTACAAACATAAACGAAAATTCAATGGGCTCTGTTACTCCTGCTACAAATGATGTCACTACTGCAGGAATTAAAATGGCTTTTGCCTTATTTTTATTTTCAGGACTTGCTGTTTGGTACATTGCTAGACAAGCACCAATCAAACCGAACATTTTAGAAATCCCACGTGCATCCCAAATCACGCTTGGAGATAAAATACTGACACTAGGATCTGCAATTTCAGCGAAGTAAATGTTTCTTGCTCCTTCAAAAATCTGTCCACCGACTTCTTGAATACCTCCAAGTGAAGTATATAAGAAAGGTGTATAAACCAAATGATGAAGTCCAGTTGGAATCAATAATCGTTCTAACATTCCATATAAGAAAATCCCAAAATTTCCACTTTGATTGATCAATGTTCCTAAACTATTGATGCCGCTTTGGAAAAATGGCCAAATATAAGTGAATGCAATCGCCAATAATACAACTACTGGAATCAATAGAATAAATACAAAACGAGTACCTCCATAAATCTGGAATGCATTATTAAATTCTTTCTCACAAAATTTATTGTGTACAAGTGCTGTTACTACCCCTAATATAATGCCTAGAAAAACACCCATATCCAGAACTTGAACACCCAATACCATCGTTTGTCCCGTTCCTTGTAACGATTCTCCTTCGAATAATAACCCGCTGATTTCCATAAATTTGTTCATGGCATTAATAAAGACTAAGTAACCTAAAACTGCTGTAAATCCCGCTTCCGATTTTTTCTTATTCGCTAGTCCCACTGCTAGGCCAATACAGAAGATTAAGCCTAAATTATTTAAAATGGATACTAAAGAACCCGATAAAATCGTTCCAAATCCCATTGTGATTGGATTATCCAAAAAGGGAACGGTTTCAATTAGCTTTGCATTTGTAAATAAATTACCGATTGCAATTAAAATCCCTGCAATGGGTAGAATTAATACCGGGATAAACATAGCTTTGGAAAAACGCTGCATACCATCCATCAACTTCTCTTTCATATCCTTTACCTCCACGTTTTATGGTTTCATTTCTTTTGATAAATTTAGTTTATCTTGAAAGCGGTTTATTGTATAGCTTTTTGGGTACATAAAAAACGTGTTTCGCACTTTAGAAACACGTTTCACTCATTCACATTTTTTTGTAATCCCTCAAGATAGGTTTTGAAAATAAACTCCACTAACATCAACAGTCTAGGGAAAAAGCTATTCGGCAGCATATTGCGATCATCGAGTTTATTATTGTCATTAATTTTAAAGTTCAAATCAGATAGCTCTGCTGCTCGATTAGTTGTCTCCTTTGTAAACGTGATCGTAAATATCCCTTGATCCTTTGCTATCAGTAATTTATCAATCACTTGTTGTGTTTCCCCAGATTTCGAGATCACAATAAAGGCATCAATATCTTCTAGGTTATTTTCAAATACCCCTATCGAGTCCGTCCCAGTTGCTATAACTGTTTTTTTACCTAAAACCAACAATTTTTTATACAAATACTCTGCTGCTATTGCCGAAAAACCCGTTGCGTAAATAAAAATGTATTTTTGTTTCAAATACAAAGCTTTTTGAATAAACTGGTTAATATCTTCTCTACTGTTTTCTTTAAAAAAGTCTTTCTGACTGATACGCAAAAAGTCTTCATCACTGTCCGAAGGGTGATCACCTGTCTTCTTAACCATTGGCAACAATTGGTAGTACAAATCAATAAAACCCGTGTAACCCATTTTTTTGGATAGCCGAATAATGGTTGAAGGAGAAGTAAAGTTGTCTTTAGCAATCTCACGCACACCTCTTGCCAACACATCATCGATATTCTCAATAATATAATGCAAAATTTTTATATCCAATTCGGATAGATTCTTTCCTTGAATTAATTTGCTGATATCATTCACTTTTCTTTCCTCCTATCCATCCGGTTAACACTCCTTTTCTACTGCATCAAGCCACATTTTCGCAATCAGCTCGTGACCTTTTTGTGTAGGATGCACTCCATCTTCTCCTGTTAGTAAAGCAACACCTTGCTTGATTCCAATAGCATTCAATAAGCCATCTAGTGGAATTAAATCAGCTTGAAATTCATAAGCAAGTTTACGTACCACTTGAATGCGCGGATCTAAATCACTACGCCACATTTCACGATTAATTGGATAAGGTAGAACAAAAGGCTCCATTAAAATAATCTGGCGGACAGAATTTTCTACCAATGTTGTTAATAAAGTGCGGTATAGCTGCTCAAATTGTTGCAGATCTTCTTGACTGCCAAACTGATCTTGTCCTACTGCATGCCACGTATCATTGATTCCAATCAAAATAGATACAACTGTTGGATTTAAAGAAAGACAATCCGCTTCCCAACGCGCAGCCATGTCCTTCAACTTATCTCCTCCAATTCCTCGATTAGAAAAAGACAGCTCTAATTCAGCATACCGTTCCTTTAAAGCAGTCGCTATCATTAGCGGATACCCTTGACCTAAATCTACAGCATTCGTTCTATCACGACCAACATCTGTAACGCTGTCCCCGATAAATAAAATAGAGTCTTTAAAATTTAACTTCATAAATAAGATTCCTTCCTTTCATATGTACACATCGACCGTAACCGCATCCAATTCAATACATAACAATTTTAAACTGTTGTCTCTTTATAACTTTAGTTTACCTTTATTTTTTTAAACCAGCAATTCAAACGTTAATTTTTAAGCTAAATAATGCAAACAGCAAGAAGTAATTTTATTTAAAAAGTCGTTAAATTAGCTTTTCTTACTTTTCTTTGTTAAACTGTATTGTAAGGGTTTTAAAATTACTTTCTAGTCTAATGCTAGTTAAGTGAATGTAAGCCACTCATCACCATAGTTTGAAAGGGGAAAATAATATGAAAGTCAATGCTACTTTAAGAACAGAGGTCGGATCTTCAGCGGCTAATCGTGCAAGAAGAGAAAAAAAAGTTACAGCCGTCGTTAATGGAAAAGGTATCACAAGTACTGCAGTATTATTAGACAGCAAAGAATTAGATAACGTTTTAAAAACATTAGGTAAAAATGCTATCTTTGATGTTGCCGTTCAAGATGGTGAAACTCATCAAGTGATTATCAAAGAGATTCAAAATGCAACTCTTGTAAACCAAATTTTAGACGTTGAATTACAAGTTATTCAAAAAGGAGAAAAATTAACGGTTACTGTTCCAATTAATGTTTTGAATGCTGAAAATGTTAAACGCGGTATTGTTTCTCAAACATTAAATGAATTAGAAATCGAAACTCTTCCAACGAATATCCCAACTGAATTTACTGTTGACGTTAGCGCATTAGAAATTGGTGACGCATTAACTGTTTCAGATATTACAGTTGACAAAGCAATCACAGTATTAAGTGATGCTGAACAATCTGTTGTGAGCGTATTGCCTCCATCAGTTGAAGAGCCTGAAACAGCTGTTGAAGCTGTTGAACCTGAATTGATTGGTGAAAAAGAAGAAGCAAAATAATTGTTCTTGACCAATTGATAAATGAAAAATCTAGCAAAAACCTTCCATCTATTGCTCTAAGAGCTTTGGATGGAAGGTTTTTTAGTTATCTTGATCATAAAAATAAGTTCAAGTATAAGAATAGAATATGGTAAACTTTGGATAAGAGAGAATCACAAGGAGAATACTAAGATGGATAAAACCTATTTAAATAAATTTTATAAAATGAACCATATTGAAAGACTGAATGCTCTTGTTGCTTCAGGCAGCCTGACTTCAGATGACTTGTTGCTAACCAAAGGTCTACTCTTAACAGATGAGTTGGCCGATAATATGATTGAAAACCATTTAGTTAATTATGAATTGCCGTTAGGAGTCGCTTTAAACTTTTTAATCGATGAAAAGGACTACATCATACCAATGGCTATCGAAGAGCCATCTGTCATTGCTGCCGCTAGTGCCGGAGCAAAAATCATTGCTCAATCAGGCGGTTTTAAAACCATTATTTCAGAACGCATTATGATTGGACAAGTTGCCTTAAAAGATGTTCCCGATATTCCTTTTGCCAAAAGCAATTTGATTCAACACAAAAATGATATTCTAAAAAAAGCTAATGATGCTCACCCTTCTATCGTTAAACGAGGAGGCGGCGCAACAGATATGTTCATTCGTGTAATCGAAGCAGATGCTGACGCTGGAACACCGGAGTTTTTAATGGTTCATTTGCACGTATCTACACTTGAAGCTATGGGCGCCAATATTATCAACACTATGATGGAAGGCATTACAGTCTATCTTGAAGAGTTAACAAAAGGATCCGCTTTGATGAGTATCCTGTCTAACTACGCGACAGAATGTCTGGCTAGTGCAACTTGCCGAATACCCGTAGACCTTTTGAAAAAAAATGATTATTCCGGTGAAGAAGTTCGTGACCGTTTGATTGAAGCTGGTCAATTAGCTTATGTTGACCCTTACCGAGCAGTTACTCATAATAAAGGTATCATGAATGGTATTGATGCCGTGGTTTTAGCATCTGGCAACGACTGGCGTGCTATTTCTGCTGGTGCACATGCTTATGCCTCGCGCAGTGGACAATACCGTGCTCTTTCTACCTGGAAAAAAGCTGAAAATGGCGATCTGATTGGTCAATTAACGGTGCCTCTGCCTGTTGGCTCAGTTGGTGGATCGATTTCCATCCATCCAGCTGCTCAGTTCAGCAAACGCTTATTGGGCTATCCATCAGCTAAAGAGTTAGAATCCATCATCGTTTCCGTAGGTCTGGCTCAAAATTTTTCCGCTCTTAAAGCTCTCGTGACTGAAGGCATCCAAAAAGGGCATATGGGCCTGCAAGCTCGTTCTTTGGCTATCAGTGCTGGAGCAATGGGTGTAGACATTGAAAAAGTCGCTAAGCTGTTAAAATCAGCTGAAAACATGAATCTGTCTACCGCCAAAGCTCTACTTAAAGAGATCAAAACATAATTAACAGAAATACTTAAAATGATGTCTGAAACTCATGCTATTAAAAAGAACCAACTTTTCCATGGAAGAGTTGGTTCTTTTTAATAGTTCACTCTTTCGTGAAGATCATTTTCATGGAAGAGTGGCTCTCCGTTTGAAACAAACTCTTCCATGAAGATGTGTTCCATGGACAAGTGAGGCAGCTTTTCCCCTCAACTCTTCCGTCAAAGCCTATTTCATGGAAAAGTGGCTCATCACACCAATTAATCTAGTAAAAAAAACTCATTTTCACCTCTGATGAACGTTATCATCAAGGATGGAAACAAGTTTTTTTATTGGGATCATTTCTCACTAATCTTAGTGTGTTTTATTTACATATTGACGCATATTGTCTTTCATACCCGCCAAATAAATAGTAGCTGGATCTTTTGTAGCGTCAAATGTTGCAGTAGATCCATCGACTGGAATTGTTTGTTGGAAAACTTCCTCGTACTCTTCAATCGAAATTTCTGTTCTTGAAGCGAATAATTCAGCATGACTCTTGGTTTGTAAGTAGTCACGATAGTTCGGTTGCAAAATACCTGTGAAGAACTCCCCTACTGCACCTGAACCGTAACTATATAAGCCAATTCTAGAACCCTCTTTCAATTGTTCGCTTTGTTCAAGTAAAGAAACCAAGCTTAAGTAAAGCGACCCTGTATAAATGTTTCCAATATTGCGATTATACGTTGTGCTTGATTGATAATTAGCCAACAACTTTTCTTGAGTAGCTTCATCCGCTTCTTCTATTACAGTTCTCAAAGCTTTAAGACCCATTTTAGTATATGGCAAATGGAAACAGATGGCTTCAAAATTATTTAACTCTAAACCAGATTTGTTTTTGTATTGTTCCCAAACTGTTGTAAAAAAGTGAATGTATTGTTCATTGGAGAATTTCCCGTCAACAAAAGCTGTATCTGAATAAACCGGACGCCAAAAATCCATAATATCCGCTGTTAAGTAGGCACTTTTATTTTCTAATGCCATAATTTTTGGTTCAGCACTGATGACCATGGCTACCGCGCCAGCTCCTTGAGTAGATTCTCCAGAAGTATTTAATCCATAACGCGCAATATCTGATCCCAACACCAACACTCTGCTCTCTGGATTTAAAGCGATATGTCCTTTTGCCATTTGAATTCCTGCAGTAGCTCCATAACAAGCTTGCTTCACTTCAATAGAACGTGCATTTGGATTTAATCCTAACAAATGGTGCACATATACCGCGCCTGATTTTGAATTGTCGATGCCTGATTCTGTACCAAAAATAACAAAATCAATTTTTCCTCTATCCGTCTCGTCTAGTATCATTAATGCTGCATTTGCTGCTAATGTTACTGGGTCTTGTGTGATTGGAGCAATAGCCATTTTTTCTTGGCCAATCCCGATAGTAAATTTTTCCGGCTCTACATTTCTAGCTACTGCCAATTTGTTCATATCTACGTACATATGTGGTGCAAAAAAACCAATTTTGTCTATTCCAATTTTCAAAAGAAAGGACCCCTTTTTTATTTAATGACTTCTCATATACAGCTTTACATTTAATTTACAGCTGCCTATTAACCTGTTCTATTCAGTATTCTAATAAATGATAAGTTATTCATAGTTAAAAAACAACTGTTTGCTTCTAATCTAAAGAGAAGCTTAAGAATCTAATCACTAGGTAAACAAAGATTTAATCTAAATCCAATTTAATTTAAGATCTTTCGATTCCTTTTTCACTTAATTGAGTACATAATTGATTCAAATTACCCGCTGTTGAAACGTCTTTAATAAAATTCTTTGAAATTCTTATGGATAACAAAAAAAATGGTAATCTGTTAATACTAGATTACCATTTTTATTCTTATTAATTGTTTGTGTTAGTCGTTAGTTATCTGATTTGTGTTTTATCTGGAACTTCAAAAACACTATTTTTAATGATGTCTTGGTACCAAAAAGCCGATTTTTTTAATGATCGGTCTCTGTCATTGTCTAAATCGATTCTGACTAATCCATAACGATTTTTGAATGCATTCATAGGAGATACACAATCGGTAAATGCCCATAACATATACCCTTTACAGTTTGATCCAGCTTCAGTTACCTCAATCAAACTATTCAAATGCTCTGTAATAAACTCGATGCGGTAATCGTCTTGTACGACTCCATTGCTGTCCATAAACCGCTCTTCATCTTCAATACCCATCCCATTTTCTGTGACCATCCACGGAATATTTCCGTACTCATTTTTTATACGCATGCCGAAATCAAACATCATTTGAGGATAAATTTCCCATCCTCTAGACTTGTTCATTTTTCGACCTGGCAATTCAAAATGATCATAGTAGAACGCTGGATGGAAAGGTGTTTGCTCATTCCATTGGTAGCTTGGTGCCTTCACACGATTTGGATAATACAAATTGATTCCTAAATAGTCTACCGTATTTTGCGCGATAATAGCCAACTCTTCAGTTGTATGATCAAATAAGATACCGTGTTTTTCTAGTAATGGGAACAATTCTTCAGGATACGTTCCTTTTACCAATGGATCTAAATAAATGCGGTTAAAAAATAAATCATACATCTCAGCTGCTTTTTTGTCTGCCTCTGAAGAAGATCTTGGATACGTTACTTCTGGATTTAACACAATACCGATTTGGCCATCGTAATTATTTCTATGATACATTTCGACAACTTTTGCGGTCGCCAAAACTTTATGGTAATTCCATTGCATCCATTTTTTTGTGTTTTGCTCATGTGGATACCGAATAGCGTCTAAGTAAGTACGTGTTTGGATAACGACAGGTTCATTAAAGGTAAACCAGTATTTTACACGGTCTGCATATCGATCAAAAACGATTTCCGCATATTGTGCAAACAGATCAACTACTTTTTTAGAACTCCAACCATCATATTTTTCTAGCAAATAAGTCGGCAATTCATAATGTTCCAGGCACAACATCGGTACTACACCAGCTTCAATCAAGCTATCTATATAACGGCCAACAAATGAAGCGTAGTCCTCGTCAACTTCCAAAGTTTCATAATTCGTAAAAAATCTTGACCAGTTTATTGAAGTACGAAAATGGGTTAATCCAATTTCTTTCATTAGATCAATATCATCTTGATAGCGTTCATAAAAATTAGTTGCGACTCCTGGACCGAAACCTTCATGCCAGACATGTCTTTCATTTTTATACCATGTATCAAGATATGAATCCTGTCCTTCTTTTTTGCCTTTCCATCCCTCTGTTTGCCATGCGGATGACCCAGCACCAATAATAAAATCCTTTGGAATTTGCTTTTGCACTTTTATACTCTCCTTCACTTATAGATTTAGTTTGACCTTCTGTTAAACAGTTTTACGCATTCGACAGACAATAAAAAGGGTTGTATGACAAATAGCGTTGGTTGTATCAAACTAAGATTTCTTCTGGAATGAACGGGTTTGCTTGTATAGAGCCATGAGACCGCCTGAAGCTTATAATCTTCAGGCTTTCAAGCCTCAAACAAAGCGTAACCGCTGAAGCGCCAACGCTCTGTAATTCGCATTGAATCTTTTACACGGCTACAAGCAACCCCTATTCCTCCAAAAATTTTGTATAATCAATTTTAGAAATCTACCAACACTAAAAATTATAGACCCATAAAAAGCCATAAAATGAAATCTTTATGACTTTTTATGACTTGCTATGAACTTGCATTTAGTCTAATGATACTCCTGCAAGTTTTTTATATACGTCAACAACTTCAGACGCCATATCTCTAAATGTTATAGCATTCATCAAATGGTCTTGGCTATGCACAGCTAATAAAGAAACGGTTAGCTCTTCACCAGAAGCTTCTTGCGTCAATAAACTCGTTTGAGCATGGTGAGCTTCCACTAAAGATTTATCTGCTGCATCTAATTTTTCAGCTGCTAATGCAAAATTATCTGTTTTTGCAGCATGGATTGCTTCCATTGCATCACTTTTAGCGTTTCCTCCATGAATAATTAACCCCATGATTGTTTCTATATTTATTGTTTGTCCCACTTTAAAAACTTCCTTTCATAATCCTTACAGATTAATTCATTAATTTAAGAGCTTGATCCAACACATTTTCGCCATTCATTTTACCGTAATCCTGCATATTGATAATGTCTAATGGAATATTTTTTCCAGCTAATTTCTTTTCAAATTGACCTTTCATGAATCGAACTTGTGGTCCTAATAACATAACGTCAATATTTTTGTTTTCAATATTTCTATCTGCTTCTGCTGCTGATACTGCAAAAATTTCTGTATCCATTTCGCGAGCTTTTGAAGCCGCTTGCATCTTAGTTACTAATAAACTTGTACTCATACCTGCTGAACATACTAACATAATTGTTTTTTCTGCCATTATTTATCACTCCATTAAGTTATTTGCTTTACACTTACTATAATGCAATTATCGTGCCAATATTGTAGAATGTAAACACATTCAGAAAGCCTTTTCTTTACTCATCGTAACTTACACACTACAAATAAAAAATACACACTATTTTAGTGTGTATTTTTAAATAGGCAATTTTACTTGATTTTCAATAATCATTTGTGCAATATACGCAATCTCATCCTCTGGAATAGCCATTTGATAGTGTTTTTCTAAGGGAATAAGAGTTACTTTGATGACATCCATCGTCATCCGATTCTTTTTGGCGTATACTTCTAATCCATGAAATTCGCGAACAATTGTACCTGTTTGCAACCCTTCAATCAAAAACGCCAAATGCAGCAACATACCCGTTTCCACGCCTGCTGGAATCATAACATTCAATTGATTTTTTATTTGTCGGATTAGTTTTTGCAAAAAGTGCATGAGTTGTTGGATAGACCCTACTTTTTTTAAAGTACCCGTTAACGATTGGATGATTTCGTTTATGGGAAGTTCTTCTTCTAGTTGATTGCTTAGCAACAGTAATTTTTCATCATTAAATATATCATAGGTGGTATAAAAAGGAATATTCTGATAGTCGAATTCAACAGTGCCTACTATTGCTTTGATATCATATGTCTCCATCAATTGATCAATGCGTTGCTTGAATGCTTCACGGTGTAAAAATTGCAAAGGAATAATTTTCACTTTTGTAGAATCCACTACTGGAAGAATACGTTGTTCTAGCTTTTTAGCTACTCCTTCTCCCGTAAAACAGGTAACTAATATGGCTTTCTTTTTCTTTGTATCCACTAGAGTTAGTTGTTTTGTACTGCTTTTTAATACCGTTTGACAACTTTGGTACATTTCCTCCAACGTACGGCCGATACTTGCCATTCTTACAGCTTCCAATACGACTAAAGTACTCACCATAGGGAGTGTTTTAACTCGTAAATTTAAATCTTCTGCTAGCATATTTCCAAAAGTATTTAGTGAACCCATATCCGTTAAAATCAATAATCCTTGTTGGTATGCTTCTTTATTTTCCTCAATCGTTTGACGTACTAGCTGGTACATTTCTTGAACTTTCATAGTCAATGGCATATTGACAGCTACGCCAACTGTTGTTTCTAATAATTCTTTTACGGTTTCCAACATGCTGCTTGCCGTTGTTTTCCCATGCATCAAAACCATAACTGCTGTCATTTCTTCTTGTTTTTGAGCCACTTCAACTTCTTCTTGTTTCGTTAAAAACAACGTGATAAACCCAATTTCTTCAAATGGAATTTCCACAGAATAGGTTTCTTCAATCATAGCTGAAAGATCGATCGCTATTTGAAATTCTTTCGAGTAGTTCTTTCGAATCTCATTCAAATTTGGAAAATCAATTCGTTGGTTTTCCTCTATTCGCTCAAGAGCACTTTGCAGATGTAGAGCAAAAGCAAATTCCATTTTAGTAGAATAGGTACGATCCAACCGTTCTTTAGCAAGCGAATACATTTGTTCAACTAATTCTTTTAATACTGGATCAATAATGTGTTTGCGTACATCAGATGTGGTCGAAAGAGTTTTGACGTATTCATTAAAATATGTTTTCTGTTCTTTATGTCCTAATCCGTCCAAATGATAATTTTCTAAAAGATTCTCATTTGTCGTTTTCAATAGATTCTTTTCTATCAATGGTACAATTGCTTTTTCCTTCTGCTGATAAACTAAAGAGTCAGTTGAATCCGTTATTGGCATGTACGTAAACTCTGCTTGGTCTAGCTGAATCAATCGTTCCACTTGCTTAGGCAATTCTTTTATCGATAATAGCCCTTTTTGGACTTTTAGAGGCAAGTCTTTTTGATTAATTTTTAAAGACTGTCTGTTTTCCATTCGAACATTTAAGAAAGCTTTGGCACAGACTAATTTTAAATCTCGTTGAAATTGACCAATATTTCCTTCTGGTTGATACAACATAAAGGCTAATAAAGCTTCTCTTTCAATGATGATTTTTTGTTTAAGACGTTGCGCTTCTTGTTTCAAAAAATTGTCTATCAACTCATACCGTTCTTCAATTGTGCGTTCACTTAACTCAGGTAAGGTGATAGCCATTGGGATTCTACGTGTGAACGTTGACAATAATACATTCGATTTTTCTGTTGTTGCTCCAATAATCAATACATTTGCATGGTGTGTTTCATTGCTTTCTCCTAAAGGACGATAAATCCCTTTGTCAATGAATGTGAACAACATTTCTTGACCTTCAGGTGGCAATCGGTGAATCTCATCTAAAAATAAAATGCCGTTATCAGCTTGGTGAATAAGACCAGTCCGATCTTGGGTAGCACCAGTATAAGACCCTTTTTTCACACCAAAAATATGCCCAAAAAGCAATTGTGGATTTTGGGCATAGTCTGCACAGTTATACGTTACGAATGGAGCATCTTTAGACAACGCTCTCGATTCAATCGCAAATTGGTACATACATTCTGCAAATAGCGATTTTCCTGTTCCGGTTTGACCAAAAATAATCGTATGCAATCCATTGGGGGGGTATAATATTGCCGCTTTTGCTTGTTGGACTACTTCTTTTAGAGAAGCTTCATAGCCTATCAAACGAGAAAAAGCATTCATTTTAGAGTATTCTTCTTGCTCATTTTCGTTAACCGCTATTGATTGATACAACACTGGACGTCCAGTTATCTTTTCTAGCTGATTTTCTTTATACAGTTCATTCAAGTAACGGCTAACATTTGCGCGGTCCAATGATAAAGCTAAGGCAATATCTTTGGCTGTGACTCCTTTATTTATTTCATTCAAATAGTCTAATACTATTTTTTTACGATTATTGGTCACTTTTCCTCCCCCTTACTTTGAGAGTTCTATTCTTTTAAAATTTTTGATTCATATCGATAAACGTAAAACTACGTGTATCATAACGATGACGACTACGTGAGTGCTCAAAAGGGCGACCATCTTTTAAGTACACGATTTGTTCGACCTCTAATACGGGATCATGAACACCACAATTCAAATACTCTTGGTCGTATTTAGAGGACTTATCTGCACGAATTTTACGAAACGCTCCACTAAAGGTTATATTTAAGTCTTCATGAAGGTATTTATAGATGGAACCTTTAATGATGTCTTCCGTTAACCCAACTGCCAAATCCGTTGGCATACATGTATGTTCTAAAACATATGGCTTATCATCAAGAATTCTTAGCCTAATTAGATTATATACTGGCATACTCTTTTCAATCATCAAATGTTCCATCATTTCTTCACTAGGGAATTCAACTGTAAATTTAATGATTTTACTTTCTAACTTATGGCCTTGCATCTGTTTTGTTAAACCATCGTATTCATTAACAGCGGCATTTTTTTCATTTAAAGGAGAATTTTTCATCACAAAAGTTCCAGCACCACGTTGACGATAAATTAACCCTTCCATGGCTAAAATATCTAGTGCTTTTTTTATAGTCATTCTACTCACTTTAAATTCTTCTGATAGGGTTACTTGATCTGGGATAAGAGATTCCACTTTATATTCGCCATTTGTAATGCGATTTCTTATTTCATTTGCTATCGCTTCATACTTTACCATTGTGGTACCTCCTTGTTCTTGTGCTCACAATCATCATAGCTTAATTAAAATCATAAGACTAGCCTTATGATAAAAAAAGGACTGATTCCCTTCAAAATTTAATCTAAAAAAAGAACTTACCTAAAGAGGCAAGTTCTTTTTTATTCGTTGTTTTATGCCTTTTTATCTCTTATTAATCAGCCATAGAAACAGTGTTTAGATTTACTTTATCAACTAATTTAAGGAACGGGAACCAAATTACTCCGATAAGAGCCATATCAATAACTTGAAGTACTCCACCCATTACTGAACTTGTAGCCATGATTCCATTAATAACAACTGGGATTGTCCATGGTACTGTAACCCCTGTTGGGATTGGGAATATTCCCGTAGACATCATAGCATAGTTGAATGCTGTTGTTACCAATGGAGCAAGAATCCAAGGAATAAAGATAGAAGCATTTAATACTAACGGCATTCCGAAAATCAATGGTTCATTAACGTTAAAGATTGCAGGTCCTAAAGCTAAGCGACCGATTTCTTTATTTTGTTTGCTCTTCATAATGAAGGCTAACAATAATACAACGATTAATGTACTACCAGATCCACCCATACCAACAGTGTAAATTTCCATAAATGGTTTAGTTACAATATGTGGTAAAGCATCACCAGCTTTGTAAGCATCAAGGTTTTCTAACGCTAATGTGTTCCAGATTGGGTCCATTACTGAGTTAACAATAATTTGACCATGTAATCCAAAGAACCATAGGAATTGAACAAAGAATACTGCGATCAATGTAGCTGGTAATCCACTACCAAGAGCTGTTAAAGGCTGTTGAATAGCTGTATAAACAACATCATGTAAGTTCGTTTCGAAGAATCCAATAACTGCTGCATTAAGCAATAAGAAAGTTGTTAAAGTAATAATAGCAGGTAATAAGGCTGCAAATGAATTTGCAACTGCCGGTGGAACACCATCGGGCATTTTAATAACAATACCTTTTTTTACAACACGTGTATATATCTCAGCTGCAATAAAGGCTGCGATCATACCAATGAACATTCCTTTTGCACCAAGACGGTCTAGAGCTAACACACCAGGTACTGCTTCTCCTGATTCAGTTAACATTGAGAACGGTGTCAAAATCAAGTAAGAAGCTAATGATACCGCTCCACCGAAGATACCTTCGACATCATATGATTTACTTAAATAATAACCGATACCAAACGTAACAAAAATGGTCATAATTGACATTGTAGCATTTTGCCCATTACCGAACAAGTTTCCCAAAGTACCTTTAGTAGCATCACTGAAAAATGGCAAGTTATTTAATACAACTACAATCGAACCAAACATGGTAATTGGAAAAGCAAGCATAAATGCGTCACGTAAAACTTTAAGGTAACGATTTTCGCCTAATTTTCCGGCAATAGGAAGTAATTTTTCACCAAGCATATCAATAAATCCATTCACTGGTATTCCTCTTTTCTGTTCTTATTTTCTAAATGAAATAAATACGTAACACTTTGTAAAACAAACTAAAAATAGGCCTCTTTTTAGTTTCATCAATTAATTGAAATCGATTACATATGAATAATATCATTTTTATTTTTATATGTCTAGTCTTTTATTTAAAAAAACTGAACTTATTTAAAAAAAGTGCAATTCCCTTTTGGAAACTGCACTTTTTTATCTGTTAGTTAATCAAAACCATTAGCATCAGATATTTCTTTAAACCAACGCCCACTCTTCTTCACTGTTCTTTTTCCTTCATTTTCAATATCAACAGCTATGAATCCATAACGGTTTTTATAAGCATTTGTCCATGACCAGTTATCCATACATGTCCACATATGGTAACCTTGTACATTGCTGCCTTCTTGGATTGCTTGATGCATATATATTAGATGATCTTTTACAAATTCGATACGGTAATCATCTTTTATACTTCCATCAGGATTAATATAAGCTTCTTCACCTTCTACACCCATTCCATTTTCAGAAATGTAGCAACGAATATTACCATAGTTTTCTCTCAAGTTCGTTAAAATATCGTAAACCCCTTTTTCGTAAATCTCCCATCCACGGTATGGATTCATTTTACGATCAGGTTTGATGTAATTGTCAAAATAATCATCCGGCATAGGACCATCAGCAAGTTTTTCTGATGATTCTTTCGCTTTGATTCGACGAGGTTGGTAATAGTTAACACCTAACAAATCGACCGTATTATTTTTGATTGTTTCTAAATCGCCTTCTTCGATAACTGGTAAATGATCGATTTCTTTCAACAATTCAACTAAATCTGTTGGGAATTCCCCTTTAACTGAAGGATCTAAGAATGAACGATTAAAGAATGCATCAGCAAGTTTTGCTGCTTTTACATCTTCAGGATTGGTTTCATCTCTTGGATAACTTGGTGTTAAGTTTAAAATGATCCCAATTTCTCCGTCTAAGTTCATTTCATGATAAACTTTAATCGCTTTAGCACTTGAAAGCACTTCATGATAAGCCACTTGAACAGCTTTTTTCATATTCACTTCATTGGGATAATGGAATTGGTATAAGTATCCACCTTCAACTGGTACGATAGGTTCATTATGTGTAAACCATTTTTTAACTCGATCACCAAATAATTCGAAACATTTTTCAGCAAATTCTACATAAGCATCTACTGTTTTTCTATTTAACCAACCGCCTTTTTCTTGCAACTTCATAGGCATATCAAAGTGGTATAAGTTAATAAAGGGTTCAATATCATTTGCAAGTAATTCATTGATTACATCATTATAAAATTCAACAGCTTTTTGATTGACTTCTCCTGTGCCATTCGGAATTAAACGGCTCCATTGAATAGAAGTTCTAAATGTTGTATGCCCTGTTTCTTTCATTAATTGAATATCTTCTTTATATTTTTCATAAAAGTAAGAAGTTTTCTCTGGTCCTACTTGGTTAAAGAATTTTTCTGGTTCTTCACGGTACCAATGATCCCAAATATTATCCCCTTTGTTATCGCCTTCAAAAACGCCTTCTGTTTGCGGTCCACTAGCTGCAGATCCCCACCAGAATCCTTCTGGAAATTCGTACTTCATTATGTCAAACACTCCTTTTTTTATCTTCACAACCAGACTAATTGTCTAGTCTTTTACATAAAACAAGTATACATTTATAAAAGGAATATTACAAGATGTTAGCGCTATATTTTAAAAATAAAAAGCGAAAATACCCATCAAGGTTAATTTCGCTTTTTATACCTATTAGAAATAAATTTTACTCGGAATTCTTTTTTCAAATACAGTTATCCCATCAAATCCAACTTCTTTTGCCATCTCAATAGCTATTTCTTGATTTGACCCTACTGTTTCTGAAAAATGCGAATCCGATCCTATCGTTAAAATCTTTCCTTCTAATGAATGATATAACCGTAAAACTTCCATTGAAGGTAACGTTTCATGTAAAGCTTTTTTTGCTAATCCAGATGTGTTGATTTCAATTCCAATACCACGTTCAATCGCTTTGCGTAATATTTGTTCGATAATAGGTTTGTAAGTAATGAAATCATAATTGCCCTCCGACTCTACTGCATAACGCTTAATTAAGTCTAAATGTGCAATCACATCAATATCAGCTTCAGCAACCATTGCATAAACTTCTTCGAAATACTGTTGATAGATTTCTTCCTTCGTTTTATTTACCATGAATGTGCGTAATTTTTCTTCTTTGATATTATGAACTGAACCCATAATAAAATCGAGTTCCAAGTAAGTTAGCGCTTCTTTGTATTCTTCTTTCATCAAATGCGGTTCGCATAATTCAATCCCAGCTTTTATCACTAATTCGTCCCCGAATAATTCACGACATTCTTCTAACTGAGAAAAATAGCGGTTAAACTTCATATGACCATACGTTGGGGCTTTAGGGTTTACGGAAAAATGCTCAGTAAAACAAATTTCATCCAATCCAATTCTTATGGCTTGTTTACAAACTTCATTCATTTGTGCTTGAGAATCAAATGAATTGTCTGTGTGATGATGGTAATCTGCAAGATACATGGATTGTGACTCCTTAATTTAATTTATTCTCAAAAAATAAGATAACCCAATTAATAAGGGCTATCTTATTTTAATTTACTTTCATCTTTTTATCCACCTAATGTAATATCTTGATCTTGGTACCATTGCAGTGCTGCATGAACTTGATTGAGATTGTAATCCGGCCACATTTCTTCAGCTACATAAAAATCTGAGTAGATCGATTGGATTGGTAAGAATCCACTTAATCTTCTTCTGCCGCCCCAACGTATGATAAGATCCATTCTTGAGATATCTGAAGATGCAATATTTTTTGTAAAATCTTGCTTAGAATCAAAATCGCTTTTTTTTATGCCATAGTTTAAATCCCAATTCCAGCCATAATTCACTAAAAAGTTGATTTTCATTAATCCTTTTCCGAATTTAGTCCGTTTAGTATAGGGGAGTAATTCTTTTGGAAACAGTGGGGAATTAGTATTTCCAACAACCAGCAGATCAGCATCTCTGTCTTTCAATTTATTGACTGCATCTACGCAAGCCTTTTGGAAAGCTTTCGTTTGTTCAGCTGGACGTTTGGTATTGTCTACAGTAAAACCATAAAAGGTCATTTCTTCGATACCTAATTCTAAACAAAGATGATACAATTCTAATCCAGGTTCTATACCAAATTTGTAACCTTCTTGCTTTTTAAAACCATTTTCTTGAGCCCATCGTCTATTACCATCTGGAATAATACCAATATGTTTAGGCAGACGTTTGTATGTTGCCATTTGATTTCCCCCTTTAACTCATCCTCTTATTATTGTAACTGAATTCGTGCTAAATGAATAATAAATTACTTTATTCTATAAAAAAACCTCTCAAAAAAATTTCTTTTGAGAGGTTTTTTATTTAACTCTTATCTTTCACTATAAATGAACGAAGAGTATATCCAGTGATGGTCTTTTCTACTTTTTTATTTAAATACTTAAAGTTAAATGAATGGCTCGTTTCGTTTGTAAAATATCTTAACGTAAACACTTCTTCTCCTTTATTCAAAAACATCTCTACCATTGAACTTTCAATCAACAACCGTAATTCTATCAAATCATTTGTTAAAAAGGTTGTTCTTTCTTCTTTATTATTTGTCAGCCAATTTGTTCGAATAACGGTTATTTTTTTGTTTACTGCTCGATAGTGGATCTCAATTTCATTTCTTAAATGGATAACAAAATCCGTTGCTGCAGAACTCCACTCAATAAGAATATCTTGTTGGAGTGAAGTTAACATAATGCTTTCATCTTGGATACTTTTGCTTACTACAGGATTTGGTTCTCTTAAATGAGTTGTTTCAGCAATAGGGTATTGGATAAGTTTTCCGTTTTCATATTTTACCTCTCGCGGAATCGACAAGGCATGCAACCAGCCGTTCTTTCTAGTAGGCACAGCTGCTTCTACTTCTGGTTCCATCACACCTACCCATCCATATAGAATCGTACGTCCAGCGTGATCATTAAAGGTTTGTGGCGCATAAAATTCAAAACCATGATCCAGTTCTTTAAAGGGTTGATCATCCTTTACAAATTTACCATCATGCAATTTCCCTGTAAAATAACCAGATTGGTAAATATTATTGTATTTTTCTCCTGCCGCTTTTAAACCTTGCGGAGAAAATGAAAATACATCTTTATCAGTAAATTTTAAGATATCAGGGCACTCCCACATGTACCCTAATGAGAGTGGTTCATCCAACAACGATCCAGTTAGAGTCCAGTCGATTAAATTAGTAGATTGGTACATTAATGCATCACCCGTTAAGGTTTCTTCTTTTTGTGCTCCTAAGATCATCCACCAGTTGCCATCTATTCCTTGCCAAACTTTTGGATCTCTAACATGAGCAGTATAACCTTTTATTGGGTGCTCTAAAACTGGTCCCTTCTTCTCAAAATGGATACCATCTTCTGAAATAGCTAAGCATTGATAGCTTTTGCGTTCTCCATCTTCTCCTCGAACGTTTCCAGTGTAGAATAGATACAATTTTTCTTCAAAAACAACGGCACTACCAGAGTAGCATCCGTCTTTATCATACCAATCAATAGGTTTCAGCGCTGGCTGATAAGTCTCCCAACGGATAAAATCTTTCGTTGTCATATGTCCCCAACTTTTTGACTGGTGTGTTGTATCCGTTTGATTCCATTGATAGAAGACATGATAAACACCTTTGTAATGAACGAGTCCGTTTGGATCATTTAGCAATCCATGAGGTGGCCGAATATGATAGGCCAACTCATATTGCTCCATTTTATTGTTTTGTTCCATAAATCTATACGTCCTTTCAGCCTTCAATTTCTTCTCTCATTTTATCACTGTAACCAAATAAATAAGTTAATGTAAATGCCACCGCGATCGCGATAACGTTACCCAAAATATACAGAAGAATTTGGTCATTCAAGTAAAGCAATGTTCCTGGAATAACGGTTAGAGACATACCGGTTGCTTCCAATCCAACTAAGTCTCCAAAGAAACCACCGACTCCACCACCAACTAGTCCAAAGACAAAAGGTTTAACGTAACGTAAATTTACCCCGAATACAGCTGGCTCCGTTATCCCTAAGAAAGCAGATAAAGTAGATGGGTATGCTAATGCTTTTAATTTTTTAGATTTTGTTTTCATCGCTACTGCTAATGTTGCTCCACCTTGTGCTGCAACACTGGCTGTAATAATTCCGTTATACGGATTCACACCCGTGTTTGCTAATAATTGAATTTCTAAGAAATTGAAGAGGTGATGAATTCCGGTTACAACAATCAATTGATTTATTGCACCTAGGACTAAACCAGCCAAACCAAATGGCAATCCTAATATCCAAATGGTTGCATTTAGTACAACTTCTTCTAAAGAATGGAAGACCGGTCCGATAACAAATAACGATAAGATACTCATGATCAATAATGTCGCAAATGGCGTAATCAATAAATCTAATGTTTCAGGTACATATTTCCGAAGCCATCTTTCCAACTTTGCACCTACAAAACCAGCAATAAAGGCCGGCAATACTGTTCCTTGGTAACCAACGACTGGAATAAACCCAAACATCGTAATAGGATCAGCTGTTCCTCCTGCTACAGCATAAGCATTTGGCAATACAGGATTAACAAGCATTAGTCCTAATACAATACCAATAACGGGAGAACCACCGAATACTTTAAATGAAGACCAAGCAACTAGTGCTGGTAAGAACGCAAATGCTGTATCCGTTAACACTTCAGTGTATAATAAAAAATTAGGGCTAATATCTGCTGGTACCATTCCAAAAACGGCTAAAACTTGTTCTTGTGTTAACAATCCTCGTAATCCCATAAACAATCCGGTTGCAACTAAGACAGGAACAATAGGAACAAACACATCACCAAATGTACGAATTATTCGTTGGAATAAATTCCCTTGTTTTTTTGTTTCTTGTTTCATTTCACCCGTTGATCCTTCATTGACACCTAAACCAACAACTTCTTCATAAACTTTATTAACGGTACCGGTTCCAAAAATGATTTGAAATTGTCCTGAATTGTAAAATGCACCTTTTACTTTTTCAATGCCTTCTACTGTATTCTTATCTATTTTATTTTCATCGTTTACCATAATCCTTAATCTAGTTGCACAATGAGCTACAGAACGAATGTTTTCTTTTCCACCAACTGCTGCAATAACTTCTTTTGCTATTTCTTTATTATTCGACATGACTTTTCCTCCTTCTCTTTTTTGGAACCGGTTTCTATTTTTAGTTTAACCGATTTCATTTAATTTGTCTACAAAATTACTTTATACTTTTAAATACTTGATAGTGCTCTAATTCTATTTTTTTATAGTGATGTATTTATCAAAAAAACAACCCTATCTCCGTTTATCTAAGATAGGATTGGTTTTAGTTTATATTTCACTTTATTTTTTTAGATAACACTTTAAAACCATAAGGCTCTAAAGTAACTTCACCAGATAAACTAGTGCCATTCAAATGATCATTTACTGTTTCTGTTAAGCTAATTTTTTGTTCTTTTTCTGAAAAATTCATTACAAATGTAATATCTTCTTCTTCAGTTTGACGAGTTTGAACGGATACTCCTTTATCATGCTGAATGAATAATTTTGGTTTCAAATTCAGCTCTTCTATTATTTGACCGTAAAAGTCTTCATAAAAACTATGCTCTAATCGCCCACCAATATAGTATGCTTCACCTTTTCCATAAGCATGCTTCGTAATAGCTGGAGTATGAGCATAAAAATCTTCCTGATAAGTGCCTATAACCGTTGCATCCTCAACCTCTATTATAGTAGCGTACTCTTTTAAAAGATAATTTTCCCCTTTATATTGAATTTCATTTTTATCTGTAGGATAAAGTGTATCAGTTTCCAAAGGTTTCATTCCAAAAATTTCCTGTAATTGCTCAGGCCAACCTCCTAAGTAAGCTAAATCATGCTCATCAACCAAACCAGTCATATAGCCTGAAACGAGAATTCCTCCATTTGAGACAAATGATTTTAACTGGTTGATGGTTTCTTCACTCATTAAATACAACATGGGTACTACCAATAATTTATAAGCTGAAAAATCTTGTTCTTTTGTGATCACATCAACGGGAATATCTCTTTCCCAAAATGAGTGATATTGTTTTTGGATAGTTTGTGGATATCGTTTTGTTTCTAATCCAAAACCTTGTGCATGATCTAATGCCCAATTGCTTTCCCAATCATATAAAAAAGCAACTTCCGCTGAACGCGTACTGCCTACAACATTGTCTAATTTTTTGAGAATTGCTCCTACATCTGATACATCTTTAAACACTCTATTTTCTGGACTTCTATCGTGATCTACAACTGCTCCATGAAATTTTTCTGAAGATCCTCTTGATTTACGCCATTGAAAATACATAATGCTATCTGATCCATGAGCTAGCATTTGCATAGAAGACAGTAAATGCATCCCTGGTCTTTTGGTTTTATTTACTGGGTGCCAATTTACACCACTTGGAGTGGATTCCAGTAGAATGAAAGGCTGTTGTTTCAAACTTCTGTATAAATCATCAATAAAGGCCACTTTTGAAGCTAGTTCAGCAGTACTTTCCCAGTCGTTATGCCAAGCAGGATAAGCATCCCAACTGATAACATCAACATGTTTAGCAAACTTACTGTAATCTAAGCTTTGGAATGGAATCAGATCAGTAGTGTCTGCCATAAAGTTTGTTGTTATCGGAATTTCAGGCGTCAGCTTTCTCATAGGAACAATTTCATTTTCATAAAAATCGATTGTTTGGTCTGTAACAAATCGACGCCAATCTAGGTTTAATCCATGTACTGCATCTTCTCCAATAGGGGAAGGAGATTGTATTTGAGACCAGCTAGTAAATGTATGGCTCCAAAAAGGGCCCCACCAAGCGTCATTTAATGCTTTTAAGTCTCCATTGTATTCTTTCTTCAGCCACTCTCTAAACGCTTCTTGACAGAGATTACAATGGCACTCTCCCCCATATTCATTGGATATATGCCACATAATCAATGCTGGGTGATCTCCATACCGTTCAGCCAGCTTTTGATTCATTTTTTGTGTTTTCTCTCTATAAACCTTTGAACTAAAACAGTGATTGTGTCTTGCTCCTTGAAGTTGTTTTTGGCGATTTTCATTTACTCGTAATACTTCAGGATATTTTTCTGACATCCAAGCAGGACGCGCTCCGCTTGGTGTTGCTAAAATAATATTGCCTCCGTTTTGATGAATATCCTCAATGATCTTATCCATCCATTCAAAAGTATACGTGTCTTCTTCAGGTTCCAAAGCACTCCATGCAAATATACCAATAGAATACGTATTCGTATTTGCTAACTTCATTAAAGTTAAATCCTCTGCTAAAATATCTGGATAGTCCAACCATTGATCTGGATTATAATCCCCTCCATGCAGTAAAAAATTTGCTTTAGTTACTTGCTTTTTCGTTCGCTCATTCATATACCTACCGCTCCTTTCTGATTAACAGACCTAATTTTAGTATGTGTAAGTTTTTATTTTGCTTAAATCTCTACTATCCTTTTGTTCCTCCAGCAGTTAAACCAGCAACAAAGTTTTTTTGCAATAGAACAAAGATAATCGCTACTGGGATACTAATCAATATAGCTCCAGCGGCAAAGGTTGTATAGCTTCCTCCTTGCACGTCTTTTACTAAGTTAAATAATCCAATTGGAAGAGTATACGATTCCGTACTCCTCAAGATTACTGAAGACAATACAAAGTCTCCCAACGGTCCAGTAAATCCATTCATTGCAACTACTGCTAACATTGGTTTTGCTAGTGGCATGATTATTTGTAAAAATATTCGAGTAGGACCTGCGCCATCCATTCGGGCACTTTCATCTAAATCAATTGGAATGGAATCCATGTATCCTTTCATTAGATAAGTATTCATTGGGATTTGCCCTCCTGTATATAGAATGATTAGCAACCAATGACTGTTCATTAATCCTAGCATTTGAGCTAATACATATAGGGCAACCAAAGCTGAAAATTGGGGAATCATTTGTAATAATAGAAAAAGCGTTAAGCCATTCTTTCTTCCTTTAAATCGAAATCTTGAAAAAGCATAACCTGTAAACGAAACACTGATAACCGTAAAAATCATAGTAAAAACACTAATTTTCATTAAATTCATATACCACTGTACATAAGGTAAATTTTTGTTTCCCATAAATAACTCTCTATAATGATCTAAAGTTGGATTTTTTGGAATTAGAGTTGTACTCACTAGACTATTTCCGGGATTAAAACTCGCTCCAACTGTCCAAAGCAATGGATAGATAATCGCTATCATTACAATAGCTAAAATTAAATACGTAAAAAATAAACGAGTGAATTTTTGTCTTTTTGCATTACTCATAGTTATTCGCCTCCCTTGAATGAACTAGTTCGTCTAAATTGCCACAACGCAATCGTAATAACGAAGACAGAGAGTAAAATCGTTAGTGCAGCAGCCAAAGAATATTGGCTAGATTGCATAGTTAATTTATAGATCCAAGAGACTAAAATATCTGTTCCCCCTGCAGTTGAACCTGGAACTGCTGGTCCACCACCATTAAAGAGATAGATAATATTGAAGTTATTGAAGTTAAATGTGTATTGCGTAATAATAATTGGAGCGATAGAAGTCAATAGTAATGGCAAGGTAATGTGTTTAAATTTACCAAAAGATGAGGCTCCATCAATCGTAGCTGCTTCATACAGATCTTCTGGAATAGATTGAAGCACACCTGTAGTCACAACAAAAATATATGGAGATCCTAGCCAACCTTGCATCATTAGGAGCGCGATCCTTGTCCAGTTCGCATTTGTCATCCAAGGAATAGCATCAAGTCCTAAACCAGCTAGAATAGTCGTATTGATTGCTCCGAAGCTATCATTGAACATTCCAGCAAAAATCAAAATAGTTACAAACCCCGGTACTGCCCATGGCAACACTAGTACTGTTCGAATGATTTTTTTAAAACGTAAATCTTTTTGATTGACTAGAACAGCCATAAATATCCCTATTGATACTTGCAAAGTTGAAGCAACAACAGTCCATACAATTGTCCATCCTAAAACATCTATAAAAGTCGAACGCCAAATATCAACGGTAAAAATGTTTTTAAACGTGTCTAATCCTACCCATTGAACTAAATTTGCCGGTGGTGAATTATACAAATTGTAGTTTGTAAAAGCTAATGCAAAACTAAATAAAATTGGAAAGATAACAGCGAAAATTAAGACGAATAAAGCTGGTCCACTGATAACATACGGATATCCTTGATCAATCAACTGATGATATTGTTCTTTGATTGAATTTAATGGCATTTTTTCATCGCGTAATTTTCCATTTGTATAGGCGTCTTTTAGATTTATGTAGTACAATGCAACGCCAAATACCGTTACTATAATGGCAATAATACCCTCAGCTAAAAGAAAAATAGAGTTATCTCGAGGTACTTCAGTTCCTAATGTAAACAATCCCCAAAATCCCATATTCAATAAATCTGCAAAAGCTACACCAAAGGCAATTGCACCAATTAAAAATACTAAGCCTTTAACAATCTGTTTGTTATAAAATTGACCTATTCCTGGAATAATGGATAACGTTGTAGCTACTTTTCGGTGTTCCAATATTTTCACCCTCTTTTATTATTAAAATAAAAAAATGGGACAACTCTTCTTCAATTAGAAAAGTTTATTTTTCCATCCCATTTTTCTACTGTTAATTTAATTGTTAATTCCCGCTATGGTTTGCTTCTATTTGTCCTTTTATCGTTTCAACTGCTTGTGTTAGAGCTTCTTTAGGTTTAGATTTTCCAGTTGCAATGGTTTGTAGAGCTGAATCTACAGGTGTCCAAACTTCATTCATTTCAGGAATACTTGGTGTTAATTCTGAATATTGAGATTGTTCTGCCACTGCTTGCGAACTTTCATTTTCTAATACTTTAGGATCAGTAGCTAAAGACTGCACAGCAGGTACTTCTAACGTTTTCTCATAGCGAACTTTTGAATTTTCTTCATTTGCTAGGAATGTTACAAATTCTTGTGCTAATTCTGCATTTTCAGAATATGAACTAACGTTATAGCTCTTCACTCCAATAAATGAACTCATATTTTCACCATTTGAAAGTTTAGGTAATGCCATTACACCATAGTTAATTCCAGCATCTTTATATGGCCCTAAATTCCAAGGTCCTGAGATAACAGCAGCTGCCTTTCCTTCTGAGAAAAGAGAATCTAAAACGCTAATTCCTTGTTCTCCGATTAAACCTGCTGGAAATAACCCTTCACTATAGAATTTTTGAATCTGTTCTGCTCCTTCAATTGCTCCCTCATTGTTTATACCGATATCAGACACATCATAATTTCCATCGGCATCTTGTCCAAAGACATAACTTCCATAGCCTCCTAAAACACTTTGTGCATAATAAATTTGATCCCACAAAGCTAGCAATCCATAGTTATCTCCTTTTGTTAATTCCTTAGACAAATCATACCAACCATCTATATCAGTTGGAACATCTTCTTCAGCAATGATATCTTTATTATAATAAAGAATAGTCGTTTCAACTGCTTTAGGTAATCCATACACTTTACCTTCTACAATTTGTGATTGCATAGCTGCTTCTGTGTAAAGAGATTGAATATCTTCTCCAACTTCTAACTCTTTTAACAATCCTTCAGTTACCAAAGTCCCTACTTGATCTCCTGGAATAGTAACAACGTCAGGACCCGTTCCTGCTGGTCCATCTAGACGTAAATCTTCATTTTGAGAAGCATATGCTTTTTCTACTACTTCAATTTTCACATCATTTTCTTCTTCAAATTTTGCAACAGCTTCTTCAATACCTTCGGACTTTTCTATATCTTCCCAAATAAGTAAATCATAATCATTATTATTTTTATTAGTTGTATCTGATTCAGTACCTGCACTTTCACTTGGCCCACAACCAGCTAACGTTAACCCCAGTGTAATAGCTCCAATTAAACTAATAAATTTTTTATACTTTCCCATCTTTAAACACTCCCTCAACCATTTTTTAAAACGGTTTACATCTAAAAAAAGTGCAACCGCTTTCTGAAGATAATATATCACAAATCATAAAAATAGTAAATAAAATATTTTACTATTTTACAAATTAATTTTAGTAAAACATTTTCACAAAAAAATAACCTGTTATTCTTTTTAAAGTAAAGAGAATAACGGGCTTAAAAGTGACTGTTAGGTGCTTTTTCGAATAATTAAATTTGCGCCTAAAATAACAGTTTTTACAATTCGGCGTTTTTCTATAATTCGTTCTAATAATAGTTCAATAGCATTTTTGCACATCTCATGAGTATCTATGGCATAGGTAGTTAATGGAGGTGAAATATATTTTGTTACACTGATATTATTCATACTAATCATGCTCACACGATCAGGAACAGCTACCCCAATTTCATTTAATGCTTGTAGACAACCAACAGCAATTGGATCTGCCGCAACAAAAAATGCAGTAGGCAAGTTATCTCCAAGTTCATTGATTGCTTGATTCATTAGTTCATAACCTGATGCTACAGAGAATCTACGTTTACTAAAGATATATTCTTCATTTAATAAGTTTTTATTCTCTAAATAACGTCTAAATTTCCGTTCTCGAATATCCATTTCATCTTCATCTGTATCAGGATTATGATAATTTCCACCTATAAACCCAATTTCTGTATGACCTTTATCAATGAAGAAGTCAATTGCTCGTTCAGTTATACGTATAAGATCTGGCCGGACCGAATCGTAATGATCAGGATCTGGGGCAGTATCCACAAATACACCACAAGATGTCAATTTCCTTAAGTAAGCTAGTTCTTTAGAAGAAAATCCACCTATAGCTATAAAACCTTCAATATTAGTTGGTATACTTTTGATTCCTTCAGTAATCTTATAAGTTGTCAGTTCAATATTGTTTTTTTTAGCTAGTGTTTCAATTTCTAAACGTATTTGTTTAAAATAAACATCTTCCAGTTCTTCTTTATCTGTCAGCCAATAAAGAAAAGCGATGTTCTTTACTTGGGGTTGCACTATTTTTTTTCGGTAATTTAATTTATCAGCTGCTTCAAATATTTTTTCTCTCGTTTCATCCCCAACAGATAATTTTGGGTCATTGTTTAATACCCGCGAAACAGTGGCGATAGAATATCCGGATTCCAGTGCAACATCTTTTATAGTCGCCATTTCTTTCACACTCCTGATTTCTTAATTGTATCTCCTATCAGTATAGCCTAAAGATAAGAGATTTCAAACAAAATGATAGCAGACGGCGTTTTTTTAGTAAATTTTTTCACTAAAAAAACACTAATTAAACTTTATACAATAATATTAATTTCATTTCAATTCATAAACGAAAATAAAAACTCCTCAATAAAAAATTAAGGAGTTTTTATTAATGGAATAGTCGACTCTCTAGCAATCAACTGATTGGGCAGTTCAATAGTGATCACTTTATCTTCACCTTCAATTAAATCAATGAGGTTTGCCACTGAAACTGAACCTAATTCTTCATATGGGTATTTTACAGTTGTAATAGTTGGTGTAACAATCGATGTAACTTCGTAACCACCAAATCCAGACAATGAGAAGTCTTCTGGAATCGTTAATCCTAATGTGTGCGCAGCTTTCATAACGGCTAATGCGATATTGTCAGTTGCACACAAAATATAGGTCGCCGTTGTTTCTGTCAATACACTCATCGCCTTCTCATAAGCTTTTGAAAAGGAAAAACTTATTTCAACTACTTCGACAGTCGTCTCAAGAGAGCCTTTCAACGCATCTAAAACGCCTTTCGATCTCAACTGTCCTACTGCCTCATCTTCTTCAAGAACGGTAAAGTACAAAAAGTTTTTGTGCCCTAAATTAGTTGCATAATTTCCCATTTTAAACCCAGCTTCATACTCTTGATGAACAATCGTATTTAATCCATCTGCAGATTGACCCAGTAGCAAAACGGGAATATTGACATCTGCGATTGCTTTTCTATGTGCTTGAGTCACAACCGTCGCCAATAAAATGATGCCATCTACTTTTTGTTTAGCCAAAGTATAAATATTTTCAACTTCATGTTCAACACTTTGGTTTGTATTTGTAATAATTAATTGATAGTTTTTAATTCTTAATTCTTCATCTATACTCGCTAATATCGTATTTGTTGCAAAGGAATCTAGTCGAGGAATGATGGTACCTATCATCTTTGTTTTTTTCGCTTTTAAACTCTGTGCAAAAGTATTCGGTGCATATCCGGTTTCACTAACGATTTGATCTAACTTGGCTTTCGTTTTTTTACTAACGGATCCGCCGTTCAAATACCTGGAAACTGTACTTTTAGCTACCCCTGCTTTATGAGCGATATCTTTTATGGTCACCATCTTATCACCTTAAGTCTCTTTGATCTTTACTCATTATTTTTCTTCAATAGCCATCAATAAGCAACCCGTTATTCCTGCATTATCTTCAAGTTCTGGAGTTACAATGTACTCATCTAAAGAAGGAGTCGCAACATAACCAGCCATCAATTGAGTAAATTGTTCTTTAATCATAGAAAGCAATTGAGTTTGTTTCATAACCCCTCCGCCCAAAACAATTTTTTCAGAGCTAAGAATCAATGTATAATTCACTAGAGCTTGTGCTAAATAGAACGCTTCTATCTCCCAGACTTTTTTATCTTCTGCTAACTCATGTCCTTTTTTTCCATAGCGTTTTTCAATAGCTGGGCCTGCAGCAACACCTTCCAAACAATTCCCATGATAAGGACAAACGCCTTCAAAATCATCATCAGGGTGCATGCGGACTAAAAGGTGTCCCATTTCAGGATGACCAAAACCGCTTAGTACTTTCCCATCAACAACAGCTCCGCCGCCGATTCCGGTACCAACTGTCAGGTAAAGACAGCTTTCCATTCCTTGCGCGCTTCCTTTTTTAAGTTCTCCGTAAGCGGCTGCATTTACATCTGTCGTCCAAGCAACTGGAATACCATATCTCTGTTTAACTGATCCTAAGAAGTCAAAATTCTTCCATGCCATTTTTGGAGTTGAAGTTACATATCCATATGTAGCTGATTTTTCATTAACATCAATTGGTCCAAAAGATCCAATTCCAATAGAAGTTAATGTGTATTGATCAAAAAAGTCAAAAACTTGTTTAAGGGTTTCTTCTGGTGTAGTAGTGGGAATACTTACACGTTCTTTTATCTCTAACTGTTTATCGCTTACTGCACAGACAAATTTTGTTCCGCCTGCTTCAATTGCACCATACATCATACTTTTTCCTCCTAATGGATCTTCATAATAATTTTAGAAAAGGTTTTCTTAACCACCATATTACCACAGAATTTTTAAGAGTACTAGACGAGGAAACAATCTTTACCTGTGCAAAAATCAAGCCTCAAAAAAAAGCTCTTCAAAGTTGTTGCCATCTTTAAGAGCTCAATAATTTTTAGTGTGGATAGCTTAACTACATTAATGATACGAAATTTTTAGAGGAATAGACTTTGCTTGTAGCTTGCATTGAATTCAATGCGAATTATAAAGCGTTAGCGCTTCAGCGATTACGCTTTATTTGAGGCTTGAAAGTCTGAAGACGTCCTTGGCTTCAGATGGTTCCATGGCTCTCCACAAGCAAAATCGTCCATTCCAGAAGAAATTTATTTTATTCTGTTAACACTATTTGTTGAATTTCCTTTTTAAGAGCTTTATAACTACTAGCTATACACTGTTTAAATCAGTGTTAGTAGATTCCCTATTTATTCTGTATAAGAATTGAAATAAACTAGGTCTTTAAATACGAAAAGCTTGTGTTCGTATTCTAATTTTTCCATTTCTTTTAATTTTTTTATCGTGTTTCCTACCGTTTCTCTTGAACATCCGCTCATGTTTGCTATTTCATTAATCGTAATTGGATAAGGTATGTTGACCATTGTTGGATTTGTATAGTCTCCCAGCTCTTTCATTAAATAATTTAATGCTTTAATGATTCGATTTGTAGCATTTGATACAACCATATATTGTAGCCTTTTTTCGTGAGTTTCAAGAATCTTAGATAATTTATGATAGAAAAAAATCATTTGTTTAGGATTTTTTTCTATTAGACTTTCGAAAAGAGTTGTTGGAATATAATACAGCTCTATATCTGTCACAGCATACGCAGAATAATGATAAACCTCATCAGAAAACATTCCGCCATAGGGGAACAATGTTTCCTTTTTCACATAGTCGGTGTACGTATAAAAAGCACTTTCATCATATTTCTCAAGTCTAACCAAACCGCTGATTAAATAAAATATTTTTTCGCGGATGTCCTCTTCGTCAAAAAGAACTTGCCCTTTTTTATACTTACGCAGATACATATTTTTTCGGAGAAGATTAAATTCTGGATCAGTAAATTCTGAAAAAATAGGCTTGTATCGTAGTTCATATAAGTTGATTACCTTTTTTTGAATGGTTGTCATCAAAACACTCCTATTCATACTATTCGTCCTTAAACACTTATCGATAGCTAACTTATTCACAACATAAGTATAACATAAAAGCAAACAGAGCCTTCTGATTAAAGGCTCTGTTTGCATTATTATGTGTTTATTTTAATAGCGCTTACATTATTTTGTAATAATTGTTCCAGCTCCTTCTGTTAAAACATATTCGATATTTTCTAAAGATGTAACAATTGCTTTTCCATTTTTTGAATTTTCTACAAACGCAATTGCAGCCTCTACTTTAGGGAGCATACTTCCTGCAGCAAATTGATGCTCAGCAATATAGCCTTTCATTTCTGTAACCGTAACTTCATTTAGTTGTTTTTGATTGGGTTGATTGTAATTGATATAGATATTATTGACACCCGTCAACACAACCAGTAAGTCTGCTTGTATCAACTCTGCTAGTTTTTGAGAGGCAAAATCTTTATCGATTACAGCTTCAACACCTCTTAGCTCGTTGCCTTTTTTTACGACTGGAATACCACCTCCACCAACCGTTATTGGAATGACTCCATTTTCGACTAATTGATTGATCACAATATGCTCATTAATACTGATTGGTTTTGGAGAAGGAACTACTTTTCGCCAGCCTCTTCCAGAATCTTCTTTAAAAACAGCTTGAGATCGTTCCATTTCTGATTCAGCTTCTTCTTTAGACAGGAATGGTCCAACTGGTTTACTTGGCTGCTCAAAGGCAGGGTCTGTCTCATCAACAATGACTTGAGTAATCAATGAGACTACTTGTTTATCTATGTTCCGTTTCCCTAAGGCCCGCCCAAGTGCATTTTGCATCCAGTACCCAATACTTCCTTGTGTCATAGCTACACAAGTATCTAATGGCATAGCTGGATTATGAGGTGTATCTCCTGCAATCTGTTGCAATAATAAATTCCCTACTTGTGGTCCGTTGCCATGTGAAATAACCAAGTCATCACCATTCTCAATAAATTTCACCAAATATTCCGCTGTTTTTTCAAGCGCTTGTTGTTGTGCTTGCGCACTTGCATCATTTGACAAAATCGCATTCCCACCTAAAGCAACAACGATTTTTCTTTTTGCCATCATTAGCACACTCCTCTACATATTACTGATATCAATTGAACCATTTGCAATCTGTATAATCGCTAGTATAAAAAGAAGCACAATAACTGCTGCCGCTATCCATTCACTCTTAGTAAATATTTTTTCTTTATTTTCTTTTTGTACCCAAGCATAAATAATGATTCCTGGTGCGTACAATAACATGGTCAGCAATAAATAATCCACTCCACCTGCATAAATCAACCAAACAGCATAAATACTAGCCACTATTCCAATAAAAATATTTTGATTCCGTCGTTTTGTGCCATTTTTTTCCATTACCGACAGTTTTAATTGATAAAATGCTGTAAATGCATAAGGAATTAAAATGGCTGATGAAGCCAATGAAAAAGCGAAATTATAAGCTCTTGAACTGATTAAAAAAGTAAACAAGAACAATTGAATTAGTATATTTGTAAACAATAATGAATTAACGGGTGCACCATTTTTATTTTCTTTAATAAAAAATTTAGGGAAGGCACCTTGTTTCGCTGCTTGAAATGGCAATTCAGCTGCAAACATAGTCCAAGCAAGCCAAGCGCCCGACACAGAAATGATTACACCAATATTGATCAACACCGCGCCCCACTTGCCAACGACACTTTCTAACAAATAAGCCATTGCAGGTTGAGGCAAGTCGGCTAATTCAGGTCTAGTTAAAACGGCCATTGATAAAATTGTTGTGAGTAGGTAAATGGCAATCACGGTTACTAAACCGATAATAGTCGCTTTACCAACATCAGATTTGCGCTTAGCTCGACCGGAGAAGACAACTGCTCCCTCAATACCAATAAATACCCATACTGTAACTAACATCGTACCTTGAACTTGATCCATAACTTCTTTAAATGAAAAATTCCCAGAAATCGTTCCCCAAAAATCAGCTGTAAAAACATCTAATTTAAAGGCTACAAACATGGCTACAAAAAAGATGGCTAACGGAATCAATTTTGCTGCTGTGACGATTGCATTGATAAAGGAAGCCGTTTCAACTCCTTTTAATATAAGTGCATGAACCAACCATAGCATGACAGACGCGCCAATAACCGAAGCTAAGTTCTGACCGTCTCCAAATACAGGAAAAAAATAACCAATTGAGCTGAATAATAACGTCCCATAAGCAACATTTCCTAGGAACGCTGACAACCAATAACCCCAAGCTGAGTTGAATCCCATATATTTTCCGAATCCTTCTTTAGCGTAACTATAAATCCCAGCATCCAAGTCAGGGCGCTTAGCAGATAAATTTTGAAAGCAAAATGCCAAGAAACCCATTCCTACGCCGGCTATAATCCAACCAATGATTACCGGACCTACAGAAGCTTCTACAGCCATATCGGACATTAAATTAAAAATTCCACCACCAATAATGGAACCTACAACTAAAGCAATTAAAGGAACCAAGCCTACTTTTTTATCTTCCACGATTTTTCCTCCTCAGTTTTAACGACTTTACTGTGTAGCCTAAACTAAAGTGTGGCTTTCGATTGCTCATATGAACACAAGTATAAGAACTCTCTCTTCTCATACTTGCGGATTCATACAATTTATTTTGTGAACTAGACTTTAGGAATGAACAAGTTTCCTAGTGTTGCAGCCATAATAGCTTTGATAGAGTGCATCCGATTTTCAGCTTGCTCAAACTGACGTGCATGTTTGCTTCTGAATGCTTCATCCGTAATTTCCATCGCATCAATATGGTGTTTTGCTTTTACATCTCTTCCATAGTCAGTATTGGTATCATGAAAGGCTGGCAGACAGTGTAGAATAATCATGTCATCTTTGCCAGTTGCACGAACCATATCCATATTTAACTGGTAAGGAGTCAGTAACTCAATCCGTTCTGCAAACTTATCTTCTTCACCCATAGATACCCATACATCGGTGTATAACACATCTGCCCCTTTAACGCCTTCTGCAACATCTTTTGTAATCATCAGCTTGCTACCAGATTGATCAGCAAACGTTTGAGCCATATCGACTAATTCTTTTTCTGGGAATAAAGATTCAGGTGAGACGATTCGAATGTTCACACCTAAAATCGCACCTGTAACCAACAAGCTGTTTGCCATATTATTACGCCCGTCTCCAACATATGTCAGAGTGATACCTTCAAGCCGACCGAAGTTCTCTTTCACCGTCAAAAAGTCTGCGATCATTTGCGTTGGATGCCATTCATCCGTCAATCCATTCCATACGGGAACACCTGAAAATTCTGCTAATTGTTCTACGGTACTTTGTTTGAACCCGCGAAATTCAATTCCATCAAACATACTTCCGAGTACTCGTGCTGTATCTTCAACAGATTCTTTCTTTCCTAACTGGATATCATTTTTCCCGAGATACTCAGGATGTGCGCCTAAGTCAATCGCAGCCGTCGTAAAAGCAGCCCGCGTACGTGTAGAAGCTTTTTCAAACAATAAGGCAATGTTTTTCCCTTCTAAATAATGATGTGGGATTCCTTTCTTTTTCAGCTCTTTTAAATGCGCGGATAAGTCGATTAAATACATCAATTCATCTTTTGTAAAATCTTTTTCAGCTAACAAACTACGTCCTTGAAATACTTGTTTTGTCATTACCTATTCCTCCATATACTTCTGTCTGATTTTTAAAACCATTCTTATTATTTTGGTAAATCTTCCCGAATCAAAGGCATGCTCATGCATCGTGGACCACCGCGACCTCTAGACAGTTCACTGGAAGCAATCTCAATTACTTCAACTCCGTGACTTCTTAACAAGGCATTCGAAACATAGTTGCGATCATAAGTGACCACTACTCCAGGAGCGATAGCTAATGTGTTAGAGCCATCATTCCATTGTTCACGAGGAGCAGCAATCGCATCTCCGCCACCGCATGGAATCAATGTTAGTTTTGGTACATCAAGAGCTTCTCGCAAGATTTCTTGCAGATCTGAACGCTGGGTCATCTTCACTGTTCCAGGTTCTCCCCCTTTTTCTAAAATATACGTGTCTACTTCACCATTATTTTTTTGGATGCCAGGATGAATGGTAAATTTATCATAGTCAACCATTGTAAACACTGTATCCAAATGCATCATTGCACGGACATTAGGAATTTTTATTGCCAATACTTTTTCAAAATTAGAGTTGCGTTCAAACAATTCGATTGCTAGTTGTTCAATAGCTTTAGCTGAAGTTCGTTGAGAGATACCAATAGCTAGTACTTTATCATTTAAGACCAGTTCATCCCCGCCTTCAATTCGAGACGTATGATTACGATCTCGCCATACTTCGACACCTTGATCAGCAAATCTTGGGTGATAGTTCATGATCGCTTCAATAAACAGCGATTCTCTATTACGAGCTTCAAAAGCCATATGATTGATCGTTAGTCCTTTTCCAATTGCCGCAGCTGGATCTCGAGTAAAATAAAGATTTGGCATTGGATCCATAAAGAATGGGTAAACTTCTTCACTTGACACGTCTGCTAAATGATGGCTTTCAATACTGACATCTTTCTTCCGAATACCTGCCATGATAGCATCAACCATTTCTTGTGTATCAAAACTGAGCAGGTATTTCTTTAGCCCTTCTCTAACACCATCTGTTTCAATATTTGATTCATCTAAAATCCGGTCAACAAATTTTTCTTTTACTTTACCAGCATCGATTGCTTCTGCTGCTAGTTTTTCCAAATACAGCACTTCAACTCCGCGATCAATTAATGCTTGGGCAAAGGCATCGTGCTCTTTTTGAATAACCGGTAAATGAGGAATATCGTCAAATAACAAGCGCTCCATAATTTCAGGGGTCAAATTCTCTACTTCTTTTCCTGGCCTTTTCAATAATACCGTCTTCAATTTTCCAATCTCAGACATTACATGAATGGGTGTTGTCATTGTATTTAACCTTCCTTTCTTAATGCTTCTTATTGATTACACATCTATAATACCGTTTACATTTTTTATATGAAAGTTTAAAGTTCGCACTTAAAATGTCGATTTCATCACATTATTTTTTTCCTTTTTCATATATATTCTTTTTATAGAATATTCACTATATAACGAATCTTTATACTGTATAAGAGTGTTCTTTATACATTTTTTATTAACTAATTTTATTTTAGAAAGGAGAGAAAACATGAAGAAAAAAGATCGGATATTTACGATAAAAAAACTCATTCTCGATCACAGTATTGCTACACAACAAGAATTAATGGACTACCTGAAAAAAGAAAATATTCAAACTACACAAGCAACTCTTTCTAGAGATATAAAAGAATTAAACTTAATCAAAGTAACACAATTAGATCGAACAACAAAATATACTTTTTTCCACGACACTTTTATCGAAAAAAGTCTATACTACAGACTAGAAAAAGCGTTACATAACTATGCAGTAAGCATATCGTGTGTTCATTTTTTTGTTACACTTTTTGTTAAACCAACTCATCCAAGAATTATTGCTTCTTTAATGGACGAATTAAAAATACCGGCAATTGCTGGTACAATTGCTAGCTTCGATACTTGTTTGATTATCTTAAATACGGAACAGGAAGCCCAACTATTATGTGCTTGTTTATCTGATATCATTCTTGAAAAATCTAATGATGATTTAGAAAAAAAATTAGCCCCTTTATTTCAAAAAAGTTTTACATAAAAACAAAAAAACTAACCTGAACAAAAGAGGTTTTTACACCTTACTTTTTCAGATTAGTTTTTTTTGCTAAGTTCTTATTTGTATTCTACTGCTTTTACTTCAACATCGATATTATTTTGAACAGCTTTAGAATATGGACAGAATGCATGTGCTTTTTCTGCTAATTCTTGGGTTGTTTCAAGGTCTTGTCCTTCAATAGCAACAGTAAGTACGACAGATAGTTTGAAGCCTTTATCTGTTGGGTCTGAATTTAAAGAAACTTCTGCTGTAACTTCAGATTTAGCTTGAATTTTAGCTTGTTGGAGCATAATTTCTAGTGCTGAATTGAAACATGCACTGTAGCCTAGAGCAAATAATTGTTCTGGGTTACTCCCTTGACCAGGTCCGCCCATTTGTTTTGGTGTAGATACTTTTACAGAAAATGAACCATCAGGCAGATGACTTTCGCCGTTACGCCCGCCTGTATTGATTGCAGTTGTTTGGTACATTAATTTTGATTCAGTCATGATTAATTCCTCCTAAAATTTTTGTTAGTTCATTTATTTTTCCTAAAATATCAAAATATTCTTTTTCATCCAAATTTAACAGGGCCAGACAGGCAGAAACCTTCTCAAGCAACTCATCCTTTAAATCATCAGCTTTTGAAGTAGTGGCAATGATTACTTTTCTTTCATCTTCCGGATGACGATTTCGAGTAATAAATCCATTTGCCTCCATACGCTTCAGCATCGGTGTTAATGTTCCACTATCCAGTCCAAGTTTTATTCCTAATGATTGAACACTCAGATCGGATTCTTCCCATAGTACAAGCAATGTTACATATTGGGTATACGTAAGAGAATAGGGTTCTAATACCGGACGATAAAGCTTCGTAAACTGTTTTGACAAAGCATAAGTTGAAAAACATAACTGTTCTTCTAATAAAAAGTTGTTTCCTTCCATTCTTGTTCCTCCTAAATAAGTTGTGCACAATCATATTGTACACCATTTAATTTTAAACTACAATACTTTTAGCTATTCTACTAAATACTATTTAGTTATTCTATCCTTCAATGATTTTCACCATAAAATTTCGTTCTCTAGGTCCGTCAAATTCACAAAAATAAAGACTTTGCCAGGTCCCTAAAACCAAACGTCCCTTAGAAATTATTAAGGTTTCACTTGCTCCTAGAACGGACGATTTCATATGCCCATCTGAGTTTCCTTCCATATGTATATACTCTTCTTTATTGGGATACGTCTGATTTAATCCTAAACCAAATCCGTTTTGACATCTGGATCTGCATTTTCATTAATGGTTATCGCTGCTGTAGTATGTGGGCAAAACACTAACATTAGTCCATTCTTTATCCCACTTCTAGATAAAGCTTGTTGCAAATACTCATCAATGTTTATAAACGATTGTTTTTCTTCTGTTGAAAGCTCAAACGTATAAAGGTTATTGGTCATGTTATTCAGCTCCATTTCCTCTTTGCCTCCATCATACAGTATTCTAAAGTAATCCTAAACATATACGCTAGAAACTGCTATACTAAGAGAATAAAAATAAGTAGAAAGTCGGTGAACTCTTGCAGATTTATATCGATGCAGATGCCTGTCCAGTAAAAAATATCATTATTGAAGAAGCTTTAACAAAGAATATACTTGTCACACTTGTAACCAGTATCTCGCACTTCTCGACCAAAGAACAGCCTGCGGGAGTAAATACCGTTTATGTTGATACCGGAGCTGAAGCTGCAGATTATCGGATCATAAAATTAATCGAAAAAGACGATATCCTTATCACACAAGATTACGGATTAGCTTCGTTAGGATTGGGAAAAGGGTGCATTGTTCTTCACCATACAGGATATATGTACACATCAGAAAATATCGACCAATTGCTGCAATCCCGTTATTTGAGTGCTATGGTTCGAAAAAGCGGCAAACGAACAAAGGGTCCAAAACCATTTACAGATGAGAACCGCAGAGAATTTAGACAGCGATTCAAAGAACTTCTTTCTACTCTATAAAAAAACATTCCTATTTTGATGGTCTCTTCATCAGAATAAGAATGTTTTTTTATCGTTTATTTTTGCGTTTGCCTGAAGGTTCCCATTCATCCATGAAATGCCTTTTCATGGATGAGTGGAACCTAAAAGTAGCTTTACTCGTCTATTAAACGACTCTTTACGGATGAGTGACGCCTTAAATGTGCTTCACTTCGCCCTGAAACTAACTTTCATGGCGAAGTGAAGCACTAAAAAGATTTCACTCTTCCATGGAAAAGTGAGATCTTAAGTTGGTATAAAACCAAGTTTTTTCAACTTAATTTCTAACCTTTTTATAGTTTGAAATGACTAACCATTTCAGTTAGGTTTTCAGCTAGGTTGGCAAGTTGTTCTGAGCTTCCTGCAACTTCCTCCATATAATAAAAAAAGAACCTCTTTTGATTTTTAATCAAAAGAGGTTCTTTATAATTCAATTTGTAAAAAATTACGCTATCTTTTTAAGGCATTTCATTTCCAGCTGCTCGATAGATTTCATACCATTCATCATGAGTCATCCGCACTTCGGAAGCTTTGCTGTAATCTGTTAATCTATCGGGAGTCATCGTGCCTACAATGGCCTGCATGTTAGCTGGGTGACGCAAGATCCAAGCAATAGCAGTTGCTGAATTAGATAAGCCATAGCGTTCTCCAATTTCTTTCAATTTAGCATTTACTTCCGGATAATTTTTGTTGTCCACAAAAATATCTCCACCACTCTTAATCGGTGACCAAGCTTGTATAGTCATAGCTTCCAAACGGCTATAATCCAGCACTCCACCGTCTCGATTGATGCCACTATCGAACTTCGTATTGACATTTATTCCCGCATCGACCATTCCGGTATGCATCACACTAAATTGCAATTGATTTGCAACAAGTGGTTGTTGAACATAATTTTTCAATAACTCAATTTGATAAGAATTGTGATTGCTGACTCCAAAGTTGCGGACTTTGCCGCTTTTTTCTAATTCGTCAAAAACTTCTGCTACGATTTCAGGTTCTACTAATGTATCTGGACGATGTAACAACAAAACATCCAAGTAATCTGTTTGCAACCGTTTAAGAACACCGTCTACACTTTCAATCAAATGCTCTTTTGAAAAATCATAGCTGCCTTTTCGAATCCCTACTTTAGATTGTATTAACATTTTTTCTCGTATAGAGGGATCCATTTCGATTACTTTACCAAATATTTCTTCAGCTTTTCCTCCACCATAGATATCTGCTAAATCAAAAAAATCAATTTCAAGGTCTAATGCATTATTGATGACTTTACTAGCTTCGTCAGGTGATAGTTTACCCATCGACATGCATCCTAATGCAATATTTGGTACCATTAACTCACTTTTCCCTAAAAACATTCTTTTCATATCCATCAACCCTCTTTCTTCTCTATAAGAAATCGTTTTCAGTATACCACTTCTACACTTTTTTTACTAAAATAAAAATGTTCCTCGATCAAATCATAATACCGGCTTCTGAATACTCTTTCTTCCATATAAATGTCATTTAATAGCTAAGTGAGTGTAGTTTTATGATTCACTCTTCCATGAAAGACCTTTTAATGGATAAATGAAGACCATTTCTTGCTTCAGTTGTCCGTTAAATGCAGTTTCATGGACAACTGAAGCTTCTTTTCCTTGTCACTGTTCCATGAGGACTCAATTTGCAAAAAATACCTTACATAAAAAATGATTCTCGCTAATTTTTTCTTATATTAAGAGAGAACGATTAAATTTAAGGAGCGCACGAAAATCATGATACTAAAAGAACGAACAAAGTCGCTTACTCATCGTGTATTGGAATCTTTAAATTTTCGCATGAACTTACCTGTTGAAGAACAACTAAAATATGAGAATCAAGTGAAAGGTTGGGCTGGTGAAAAACAATTTGATTTCTATATGGGTCAATTTAACCAATCAGGCTATGTACTAAATGATCTTGTTCTACATTATAAAGACACCGTTTTTCAAATTGATTCTCTCTTTATTGCAAATGATTCTATTTATTTATATGAAGTAAAAAATTATACCGGTTCCTACTTTTATAAAGAAAATTTTTTTTCACAGAATCAGGCTATCAAATTCTTAACCCATTAAGGCAAATCGATAGAAGCGTGACCTATTTACAAAACGTGCTGCTTCGCCTAGGATACCGATTTCCCATACACCCAATGGTTGTTTTTATTAATCTGGAATTCACTCTCTACTCTATCCTGCCAAATAAACATTTCTTGTTTTCCTATCAATTGCCTAAACATCTTAGTACTCTATCCAATCAAATCTTATCGATAAAACAGGAACAGTTGGATTTAGCGCATAAACTTAAAGAGTTACATAATGAAGATTATCGCCCCGATAATCTACCTACCTATCAATTGGGGCAACTGAAGAAAGGGATTTTGTGCCCTACTTGCTTTTCGCTTAGTCATACAACTACTAGACAAAATTACCTTTGTACTGCATGCGGACACAAAAAAACCATTACAACCGAAATTGAGCGAAGTACAAAAGAACTCAAACTACTCTTTCCTGATAATTTAATGACAACAAACCAGATTTACGATTGGTGTGGAAAAAACTATTCCAAAGAACGTATTCGTATTATCTTAAAAAAAAATTACCAGAGTCATTTATCACGTAAAATGACTTATTATAGTAAAAAATAGCGTTCATTCAAGGAAAGAACTAGAATCCCTACAACAAAAAAACTGTTCATCACCTTATAACCTAGAGTGATGAACAGTTTCTTTTTTATTAAACTTCCTGAGGTTCCATTGTTGGTGTTTCTTTTAAAATAATATTTAATACTAGTGTAACGATTGTTCCAGCTGAAATTCCTGATGAGAACAATCCATTAAGAATTCCAGGCAGTCCAGCAACGACTTCAGGACGGAAAGCTACACCAAGTCCAACGCCTAAACCTGCAGCTACTATAACTAAATTACGGTTGTCAAAATTCACACGTGACAGTGACTTAACACCAGATGCGGCTACATTTCCGAACATCAAGACTCCTGCTCCACCTAATACCGCCATTGGCATAATAGAAACCAATGTAGCAAATTTTGGCAGGAAACTCATTGCCATTAAAAGAACACCCGCAGTAATTGCAACGGAACGAGAAGCATTACGAGTCAAAGGAATCAATCCAGCATTTTGACTAAAAGTAGCTACTGGGCCTGATCCCATTGCAGGTCCAATAAATGAACCGACACCATCAGCACGGACACCATTTGCAATGTCTTCATCGGTTAGTTTTGTTTCTGTGACTGCTCCAATTGTTTGCATCACACCTACAGTTTCGATAACGGTTACTAAGTAACCAGAAATAAATGGAATGGCAAATTTCAAATCAAAATTAACACCATACTTAAATAATTGTGGCATAGCGAACCAATTGGCTTGAGCAACTTGGTTAAAATCCACCAATCCAAGTGGGATACACATAATATAACCAGCTACAATACCAATCAGTACAGCAGCAGGGCCAATTTTGACGCTGCCATAGTGATTCAATACAACAATCAATAAAAATACAATAGTAGCAATTGCTAGATTAAGAGGCGAACCGTAGTTGGCTGCACCAACTCCACCAGCCACCCAATCAAAGGCTACAGGCATCAACGTTAATCCCATCAGTGAAATAACGGTACCTGTAACAACAGGAGGGAAAAATTTCATTAGCGGTTTAATAAAATAACTCAAGATAATTTCTAAAACGGCGCCCATCATAGTCCCACCGAAATAACCAGCAATACCTCCACCCATCGTGTTGATGACCGCATTAGCAGGACCAACAAATCCAAAATCGGTTCCCATAATTGTTGGAAGTCCAGCTCCTACACGAAACCATTTTGGTCCAAATCCTTTAGATTGAATGATTGAAACAACGCCTGAGCCCAGCAAAGCAGCACTGATCATATAAGAAGTATCGGCGATCCCAAAACCTGCCATACCAGAAATAACTAAAGGAACCGCAACAATTCCACCAAAAGCAGTTAATATATTTTGAAAACCTAAAAGTGTCATCAAGATAATTCCTGGTTTATCGTCTACTTGATAAATAAGATTCGATTCAGGTTTTGGCGTAACCTTTGCTTTACTTCCTCCTCTTTTCGGTAACACACTTGTTCCTGCTGGCTGTTTCATTCTTTCTTCCAAAATAACCCTCCTATTAAATACGAACATTTATTTTTTAAAGTTAATCATACTTCGCTTATTGATGATTCATTTGTAGTATAACCTCAAATTCATGTGATGTAAAGACTTAAAAACGAATCATTTCATGTTTTTTCACTTTCTAATGTTCGTATTTTAGAAAAAAAAGGCTTTCACTTTAAAGTGAAAAGCCTTTTTGATGATTGTTTGGAATTCTTAATCCACAATTGGAAACCAACCTGGTCTACTTTCTATATACTCCCACATTGCATCTGGCAAAGTGAGATCTTCACGGTATTCTGGTTTGATTTTTTTACGGATAGCTGTTTCATTTCCTAACTTCACTTTTTGAATCCAATCTGGTTCCACAACTAATTCTCTTCCAATCGCTACAAGTGGTATGCCTAATGCCATTGTTTCCACAGCATCATCTGGCGTTATAATTGAGCCGACTCCAATAATCGGAAAATCTTTCCCAACATGTTCTTGGATCCGTTGGACTACGGGTGTCGTTTCATATAAATCACGAACCGAACCTTGTGTCCATTTGTTTGTTGAAACATGAATGTAATCCAATCCTTGTTCTTTTAACTTAGCTACTAAATGTAAGGTATCTTCTATCGTAATCCCAGGTTCTTTTATTTCTTCAGGGGAAATACGGTAGCCAAAAATAAAAGGCTTCTCCGCATAGGTTTGAATCGCTTCTTTTGCAGCTTGAACAACAGCTAATGGGAAGTTCATTCGTTTTTCAAGCGATCCGCCCCAATGATCTTCTCTTTGATTGGAATGTGGAGAGAAAAATTGTTGAATCAAATAATTATTTGCTCCATGCAATTCGATTCCATCAAACCCCGCTTGAATGGCTCTTCTAGTCGCTTGTCCAAAAGCATCCACTAATTCACGTACTTCTTTATCTGTTAACGCTCTAGGTACTTCGGCTCCTTCAAAATCAATCGGGACAGCACTTGCACTAACCGGCTGCTCACCTCGTAACGTTCTTTTTGAGCCAAGTCTTCCTACATGGAAAATTTGTAAAATAGCTTTGGGACCTTCATTTTGAATCGTTTTTGCTAACCCCGCAAGACTGTCGATTCGGTCGTCAGATGCTGCACTTAATGATCCAGCAAAGCGTCCGTTTTCCATGACTTGAGCACACGAAGTCACCACAGCGCCTAGTCCAGCAACACGTCTTTTATAATAATCTTTTTCATCAGTCGTGACCATGCCATTCTCAAATGAAGAGTTTGTCGTCATTGGTGCCATAAACAGGCGGTTATCAATTTTAACTCCTGATGCAAATGTAAAAGGTTCAAACAGTGAATCGTATTTTGGTTTCATAAATTTTCTCCTACTTCTTCATTCATTTATTTTTTTAAGCAACTAACATTATTCTTCTAATGGTAAAAGAACGGCCATCTTTTTTCAATTGTTTTTACTTACAATTTGTAAAAAGCTACGTCTGTCTATGTAAAAAAAGAGTATCGAGAAACTTCCTCTCAACTACTCTTAATAATATTGTATTTATTGGATTTCAATTTGTTTAGGAGTTGTTTCGTCTGAATCCTTTTTAGGTAAAGTAACCGTTAAAACTCCATTTTCAAAAGATGCATTAATCTCTTCTTCTTTGACATTTTTCAAAAGAAATTGACGGCTGTAAGATTTAGTTGAACGTTCTCTACGAATGTAATTGCCTTTATCGTCTTTTTCATCTTTGCTTTCTTCTTGAGTTGCGCCAATGGACAATACATTGTCTTCATACTTTAATTGAATAGAATCTTTAGACATGCCTGGCAACTCGGCTTCTACAACATAAGCTTGTTCTTCCTCGCGAATATCTACATTAAAGTTCGATGTACTTTCTAACAAGTGATCAAAAGGGTCTTCGAAAAAGTTTCTGCCAAAATTCATGAAATCACGTCCTACTGGAAATAAATTACTCACAAATTTCTCCTTCTTTCTTTTTTTAGACTTTTGAACAAGTTTTATGCTCGCTCATATTTAGTATAGTCAAATCAACTAGCCTCGTCAAAGAAGTGCTATTATTTTTGTCTTATTATTTTCTCTTAGTTCATTTTGTTTTATTGCCATTGCATTCGTATTATTATTTCCCTTCACCTTTTTTTGTTATACTAACTAGACAAATACAGTAACGGAGGTATGTGCTATGTTTAATCTTTTAGGAAAAATTTTATTAATCGTTGGTATCATTATCATTATTTTTGGTTATTTTGGACCTGTTAAGTCTGGCGATCCAATTATTGGAACCCTATTTATTCTAGTTGGTATAGTCGTTGCAGCTTTAGCTTTTGTCTTTGGCAGAAATTTACCACCTAGAGTATAACCTTTTTCCATCAAAAGAATGACATTGAAAAAATGTCTCTATATCTATTTGAATAAGCAAGATGGATTAATCTATTGAAGATTGATCCATCTTTTTTTACAGTCAGTTTCATTTGGTATTTTAATCTATTACCAGTCAAAATTTATTGTTAGCGGTTATTTTCTATAAAATACGGTCCTAGTCCATAGTCTTGTTCATGAGTAGTAATAAAACACCATTCTCCATAATGATCCATTACATAACAATCACTTACTTCCCAGCTATCAAAATACTGCACTGTTTCATTTAATTTTGCACTGTTAAAATTTACTTCGTTTTCGACTACAAAAACAGTATTAGAAAATTGGAAAAATAATGAAATTTTCTTCTTTTTTATTTTTTCAAAACGCTCCACTGCAGTATTTCCACTTAAACAGTCAACTTTTTGATAACTGCATAAATGCCAAAGCATATAATCTAAATAAATATCCTCTTGCTCTTTTTTTGATAGTCCACCAGCAAATATTTTTTTTAATTGTGATCGAAAATACGAACCATAACCATCTACTTGTTTGATTGTCATATTTTAATCTCCTTAATCTATTGATTACCCTCTTTAAAAACACCTTTATCTTACTATAATACTTGGTAACCTTCAAAATAAATAAAGCCACCAACTAACTTGCTTTACAAACTAGCATATATTTGGTATAACTAACTTGTAAAACATACTAGAGGAGGAATTCCGTGGACAGCAAAGTAAACTCCCAGATGCTGAAAGGTATTTTATCAGGCAGCATTCTACTCTTACTTTCTCAAGAAGAACTATATGGTTACAAATTGAGTGAAAAACTCACAGACTTTGGCTTTAGCGATATACCTAAAGGGACGATTTACCCTCTTCTGCTCTCGCTTGAGAAAAAGAAGCTGATTAAAGGAACAATGAAGCCGTCTGATACAGGTCCTCAACGAAAATATTATTCTCTTACTCGTACAGGATTAGCAGAAAAAAATGAATTTATTACACAATGGCATAATCTTAAGAACAGTGTTGATAATTTGATTGAAGGACGTGAATGAAATGAAAACAAGTGATCTAATAAAAGAAAACGCTACTTTACAAGAAACCTTAACAAAAGAAAACAATGAATACTACGGAAACTTAGTTATTTACGTTAGAGTGATGTCATTATTTAGGGATGAAAAAAAAAGTGAAGAGTTGTTATTAGAAGTCTTACACGATATTTTAGATGCACAAAATCAAGGTATTTCTGCAGAACAATATTTTGGTAAAAATCCTAAAAATTTTGCTGATGAAATTATTAAACAATTGCCTATTAACTTACTTGATACCTTAAAAATCTTTCTAAGTTCACTAGGTGTTTACAGTATCATTTGTATTTTGCTAGCGCTTATTCTTCCAGAAGAAGGATTAGATATAGGTCGATTTATAATGATTGGAATCTACTGGATGCTTTTTTCTTTCTTTGGATTATGGATTTTAGGACTTAACTTATATTGTTATAAAAACAAATTATTCAAATCATTTTTTCTGTTATTACTTGGTCTAGGCGTCATACTTGGTTTTACACTGGGTTCTTATGTTTCTACGACATTAAAATTAAATCTTAATGGCAATCTAGGAATTTTCATAATCATTTTTATCTCTGTCATTTTACTCTATCTATTTTATAAAGAAACGGATAAAAAATTATGGTCATTTTTCATCCCAGTTTTATCAACTTCTGCTATCTTAGGAATTCTAATCAGGCTAGATACTTTTTCAGATTTATTAAATACAACAGAAGGAAAAACAGGAACAATGACTGTTCTCGTCATCATACTTTTTCTTCAATACTTATTAATTTTCTTAAATAATAAAAAATTAAGGTAATCAACAAATTAGGGGCTGGGACAAAAATCCCAGCCTCTTCTCTATTTACGACTATTCACTCTAAAACGTGCTCCAAAAAGTAAACCCGACGTCCACTTCACGAATAATGCTCGATGGTCGATGACCATACTGCGCTTATTCGTTCCAGTGATTCGGGTCTAAACACTTTTTGTCCCACTCTCTTTCATTAATTTATCAACTTCTATCTAGGCATAACAAAAGTTATAATGTACGCTTACAACATAATAAAGAATACAAATAAAAATTTTAACGGAAGAAAGGATTTTGACAATGCATTCTATTTATAACTTATATTGGTCTTCATTTCAAAATATTTTTGTGTTTTTAAGCATTACCTTAACCGTGTTGTTGGTGGTCTCCTTCTTGATGAACAAAAGAAAGAAAACTTCAATAAAGAATTTACTATTGTTATGGATTCCTTCATTAACTACCTTTACAACAGTCATTTTCGCTTCTTTTTTCTCTGGTATTTTGTATGATGAGTTAAATATCCCCACAGATAATTTCATTCTTTTTTTAATGGGGTATTCGACAATCGTCTTTTTCTTTCATACAGGAACCGTTATCTTAAACATCTTTCGTTCTAAAAAAATAGTAAACGTATCAAGCCATTAATTTAGTTAAGAGATCAGCTTTCTATAAGCTGTCTCTTTTTTTATTTGCCCGTTTCGTTCTAATTACTTTACCTGTCGTAGTAAAAGGAGTATACTTACATTACTACGATAGATGAAGTAAAAAACGGGGTGATGATGTGATATCAAGTGATGTCATGCGAGGATTTAATAGTTTAATTCTATTGTCTATTTTGATGAAAGAAGACTCTTATGGCTATCAAATTTCAAATACAATTAAAGAAATAACAGACGGAAAATATATTATGAAAGAAACCACTCTCTATTCTGCATTTAATCGATTAGAAAAAAGTGCTCTCATTCAATCTTATTCTAGTACCGAAACCAATGGCAAGCCTCGAACCTATTACCGAATTACGGAGTTAGGTAAGAAAACGTATGGCGATAAAGTAAGAGAATGGCTGGATACAAAAAATGTGATGGATAGATTTATTGAGGAGGAATCATAAAAATGGATACAATTAAAAGTTATGTCGAGTCAGTTTTTGTTCAATTGCCACGCACTCCCGAGATGTACCAACTTAAAGAAGATATGCTTACCAATATGGAAGATAAGTACCTTCAGTTAAAATCAGAAGGTCAAAGTGAGAATGAAGCGATTGGAACTGTCCTCTCCGAATTTGGCAATATCGATGAAATTATTGAAGAGTACAATTTAGAGAAGGAATCGGAAGAAGTTGACAAGGACTCTGTCTTTTTATCAGAGGCAGAAGTTGAGGACTTTATGCAGCATCGGACAAAATTTGGACTAGGAATTGCAACAGGAGTTGTTCTTTGTATTCTCGCTCCAGCTGTGATGCTCTCATTCAATGAACTTGCAAATTTGTTTTCATTTAATTCTCCAGCAAATATGGAAGGCATAAATCTCTTATCGATTATTCCGCTTTTTATTTTAATCGCTATTGCTGTTGGGATTTTTATTATCTTTGGTTTAAAAGAAGAGCAATACAACCTTGATAAAAAAGTAGTTATTCTTGATCCTACTACACGTGTCCACTTGGATCGCGAAATGCAAGAATTCAAGCCTAGTTTTGCAAAAGCAATTGCAGCTGGAGTTATTCTATGTATCTTAGCCCCTATTTCTTTATTGCTCGCAATTGTTCTCCTGGGAGACGATAACGCGTGGTCTGTTATTTTTCTGCTTGGTTTTGTATCCGTTGGTGTTTTCTTGTTTGTCTTCTATGGCATTTTGTACTCCACTTATGAAAAACTCCTTTCGCTAGGAGACTATCAACCTGAAAAAATTATTGCCAGTAAACTGACGGATACCATTGCAGGGGTCATATTCCCATTAGCTACGGCTGTTTACCTGCTTTTAGGTTTTATCTATAATGCTTGGGGAACAGCTTGGATCATTTTTCCAATAACCGGTATTCTATTTGCCGCATTTTCTTCACTATACCAAAGTCTTATTAAGACAAAACGAAGAAAATAAGGCTCTATACTTTTTAGTGTAGCTAATTGATTACACGATATTTCTGGAGGAATAGGTTTGCTTGTAGTCATGCATTGGATTCAATGCGAAGGACAAAACGTTAGCGCTTCAGACGTTCCCATGGATCTCCACAAGCAAACCCGTCTATTCCAGAAGAAATTTTATTTTGTTTTCTCAACACCATTTGACAAAGAGCTGAAACTGATCTTCTAAGACCTCTACTCTAATCCGGGTAGCGGTCTTTTTTTCTAGCTATATTGATTCTAACTGCTTCATGACTATTCTTACAAAAATAAGTCTTCTTCTAAGAAACTATTGTGAAGCAGATTCTCAAATTGTATACTTAAGTTTATCGATAGTTCATAAAAAGACTGGAGTTCAAACTTATGTATAACACTAAAAAAAATACCACCAAATGGCCAATGGTTTTAATTTCTATTTCTTTCATCTTAACAATCGTCTCTATTTTTATTCAAAATCAATTTTCATTGTTTAGTTTTCCAATTTTTCTTGGTGTGCTGATTGTCGCAGTTTTATTAAACACACTATCATTGGTATTAGCAACAAAATCTAGAAACCAAGCTTACACCATTCTGTTATTTATCCTTAATGTGTTGATCATTGTTTTTATAGCTTTTACAATTTACACGCTTTTAATGGCTTAAATCAATTGAAGCAATAGTCCTAAAATCTTCACATTTTCTTTCATTCGTCATCATAAAATGAGGCGAAAAAAGCATTATTTTTTCACATCCACTAGTTATACTAAAGACATACCAAACCTTAAACCTTTTCTTTTCTTTTCTATTTATTTACCCCCATAAATAAATAGTTATATCCCTTTTCAAGCCTTTGCCTTAAGAGCAAAGGCTTTTTTTTGGTCTGGTTTGTCTTTGAATGGACCAGTGCGCTTTTTTTTGGTGTCACTCTTTCATGAAGCGCTGTTCCATATAAGAGTGACACCTGTTTTCTGCTCAACTCTTTTGTGAACGGTCATTCCTCGAAAGAGTGGCACGAAACTGCAAGCAAATAAAAAATTCATTCTAAATCCTGATGAAAAATCATCAAAATCAAGAATGAATTTTAGGCTAAATATTTTGCCACTAGCTATCTTTAAATGGTTATTTCTTTACTTAAGGTAATAATCGTATTCACGGATTCATCTAAATACTGAATCGTATCTGATAAAGGTTTATCAGTAGTGATGTCTACACCTGCCATTTTAGCAGCTGGCGCTGGACGATACTGATCTCCAAGAGCTAAAAATTCTAACCATTCTTTTACAGCTGGCTGTCCTTCTTCTTTAATCCGTAAGAAGGCTTGAGTTGCAATCGTTAACCCTGCAGAATACGTGTATGAATACAATCCCATATAGTAATGACTTTGGCGCATCCAAGTTAATTCTGCCCCCGGATTGATCTCAACGGCATCTCCCCAGAATTGGTTCAATACAGAGCGTTTAATGTCGCTTAATTTGGCAGCATCAAAACTTTTGCCTTCATCGATCAATTGGTAAACTTCACGTTGATAAGCAGCTTCCAATAAATGAGTGATAAAGTTATGGAAGTACGTGTTCGAGATCATGTTTGATAAAGCATAGCGTTTTTCACGTGGATCTTCGCTTTTGCGTTGCAACGATTCAGTCAACAACAATTCATTAAATGTTGATGGTGCTTCTATTAAATAAAGAGACGGTTCTGCTCCCAAGATGCTGTTGTTTTCAGCAGAAAGGATTCCTTGTCCAGCGTGTCCTATTTCATGAATGAATGTGTACACATCAGATAGTTGATTATTCCATGACATCAAGATATAAGGGTGTTTGCCGTATGGTGAAGTACAGAATCCACCGGTTGATTTCCCTTTATTTTGGACAAAGTCTACCCATCGTTCTGGATAAGCTTTCATAACAAGGTCAACATACTCTTGTCCTAAAACACTCAGTGCATCTGCTACAACTTCTTTTGAATCTTCTACTGTAATCGTTGACGAATAATCAGCATCTAAGTCAATTTTCAAGTCGGCGTAAGTCATCTTGTCCAGCCCATTGACCTCTTTAACGTGGGTAATGTATTTTTGCATAACCGGAGCTAAATCATTCATAATGCGATCGATCTGGCGATTGTATAAATCACGGTCGACTTCTTGATCATATAAAAGATAATCAATAACAGAATCGAACCCACGCATTGTCGCAATCGTTTTTTCTTTTTGTACTTGCGTGTAATAAGCAGCTGCCACAACATTTTGATAATCGCTCAGAACTGCCGAAAATTTGTCAAATGCCGCACGTCGAATAGCTGTATCCGCATGGTACATGTAGTGATCTTCGTATAACACAAAACTTAATGGGTATTCTTTTCCTGCTACACTAAACGTTCCAAAATCCATGTCGGCCAAACGAGCTTGTTCATAAATGGCTTCAGGCGCTCCAAGAACAGGCGAAAGTTGAGCTAGTGCTTTTTCGACTTTAGGGTCCAGCTGAATCGATTTATCTTCTTTAATGTGACGAATAAAAGAAGCAAATTGCGGCTCTTCTGTTTCGACTTGGTCTAAAACAGCTGTATCTGCTGCTTTTAATTCTGAATCAAAAAACGATAACTGTGCGCCTACTTCTGCTAAAACATTGTCCATTGAACGAGACAATTCAGTATTTGCCGGATTTGTTAAATCAGTCGTGGCTGGCAAAAAGGCATAATGATTTGTCCAGTCAGCCGTCTGCATGATCGCTTCGTATTCTTTTAAAGCTGCACGAATGGTTTGGGCATTTGTTAATTTGCCTTCATAAGTTGTACTGAACTGTGCAACAGCCTTTTTCAGCTCTGCAACTGCTGTTTCGTATGCTTCTTTCGTTGGGTATAAACCTGTAAGATCCCAAGTCAATGCTTCAGAGACATCTGCTCTATTTTTCAATTCTTCTTGTGCCATTTTATCGCGCTCCTTCATCCAGTACTTTATTTACTTCGTTTAATAGAATTACCCATCTAGTATAACACTACTCATTTATCGGTTGCCAAATTTATTTACTTTAAACAAAAAAAGACCCAGTACTACCGAGTCTTATTTTGTGTAATCTCTACTTTTCTGCATTCATCCGAGCGATCTCAATAACAACTTGAGCGGCTTGCTCCATGCCTTCTAACGAAACAAATTCATACTTGCCGTGCAAATTCTCAGCACCGGTAAAGATATTTGGAGTAGGCAATCCTTTATAGGTAATGATACTGCCATCTGTCCCGCCTCTAAAAGCTTTTACATCTGGTTCAATACCCAATGATTTATAGGCATCTAAGGCTAACTCTACTATAGATAAGTCATTTTCAATGATATCACGCATATTGTAATACTGATCGTATAACTTCAAGCCAATACGTGGCTGATCAAAGGTTTTATTGAACTGATCAACCAATGCCGCGAAGTACTGTTTCCGGTTTTCAAAAGTTTCTTTATCATGATCCCGAATAATGTAGGTTGCTTTGACTTCATCAATCGTTCCCACTTGACTAGAAAGCATGTAAAATCCTTGATAGCCTTCTGTTTTTTCGGGAACTTCTTCTTGCGGCAATGCTGTGGCAAATTGAGCAGCAACTAACAACGCATTGACCATACTGTCTTTAGCTGTTCCAGGATGCACACTAGTTCCTTTAATTGTCAGTTCTGCTTGAGCTGCATTAAATGTTTCGTATTCGAATTTCCCAACTACTCCGCTGTCTAATGTGTACGCAAAATCAGCTTGAAAATGGTCGACATCAAATAGCAATGCACCTCGGCCAATTTCTTCATCTGGTCCAAAAGCAACCCGTATTTTTCCATGCGGAAGTTCTGGATGCTGGATAAATTCTTCCATCGCCGTAACGATAGAAGCCATTCCTGCTTTATCATCTGCTCCCAATAAAGTTGTCCCATCGGTTGTGATCACCGTTTTCCCCACATAATTCGCTAGTTGTGGGAATTCCGTTGTTGATATGACGATTCCTAATTTTTCATTCAGTAAAATATCTTTGCCATCATAATTTGTGTGGACTTGTGGTTGAATATTTTCTGCATTAAAATCGGCCGTATCGATATGAGCAATAAATCCAATAGTCGGAACTTTATGCTGCAAATTGCTCGGCAATGTGGCTGTTACAAATCCATTCGATTCGTTGTATTCAACTTCTTCTAACCCTATTTCTTTCAATTCTTCAGCTAGTTTTAAAGCAAATTCAACTTGTGAATAAGTGGTTGGAACGGTCTGACTATTCATATCAGACCGTGTATTGACTTTAGCATACTTGACGAATCGTTCGAGTAAGCGTTCATTCATTTTTTATTCTCCTATTCTTCAACATAAGCATTGCGGTAATCGTAACGAGAACTTACGGAATGAACTTCAACACCCTTTAATTTTGGATTGCGTAAATGCACTTCTGCTGTATGGTACAAAGGAATGAACCCTTTTTCATCTAACATAATACCTTGAGCATCCAACATATTTTGCCAACGGGTTTCTACATCATTCGCATTGACTGTTTCTGCATCATTTAACAATTGATCGACTTCTTCATTTTTATATGGTCCATTGTTGAAAGTCGTTTCGCTGTTCATGATATCCAACAAGTTGATAGCATCAGGTAATATTGCACCCCAACCGCCTAAAATCATATCAAAATCACCAGATTGACCTTTTTCAATTCGGTTATTCTTCGGTACATTTGTCAAATTAATGGTTAACCCTTCAAAGTTGTTTTGTAATTCTCCCTGAACGTATTGTCCTACAAGCTTGCTTGTTTCATCATCATCTGCAACCAACGCTATCTCAATCGTATCTGTTCCTAACTCTTCTTTTGCTTCTTCATAAAGTTGTATGGCTTTTTCTTTATCATAAGTCAACAAATCTCCTGCATCGTCTGCAAAATCATTTCCAGTAACAGGGTTTGTGACAAAATCATGTGGAACAAGTGCCTTTGCTGGAAGCGAACCATTTCCTAAGATCGTATTTGCTAATTCTTCACGGTTTAATACCAAAGAGAAAGCTTCTCTCAATTTTGCATTAGAAAGCATTGGTACATCAGTATAATTAAATTGCAGAAAATTTGTACGAGCTTCTGGTTCAACTACATAAGCTTCATGATCTACAAATTGTTTAGCAATTTCACCTGAAAGAATGGCGTCATCTATCCCACCTGACTCAAATAGATTCAGCGCTGTTGAAACCTCTTTAATCACTTGAACATTAATGCTCTCTAAAGTGACTTTTTCCGCATCCCAATAGTCTTCATTTTTTTCATAACTCCAGGCTTGGTTTGTTCCATCCCAACCGGTTAAAATAAATGGTCCATTTGAAAGTGTTGTATCGCTGCTTGTCCCATAATCTGAACCCATTTCTTCTACAAATGTTTGATTTTGAGGGAAGAAAGGCATAAAGGCCATTTCGCCTAAGAAGTAAGAGACTGGCACGTTTAATTGAACCTTAAATTCATAGTCTCCGACTGCCTCTACACCTAGTTCATCTGGTGGCATTTCGCCATTAATAATTTCTTCTGCATTTACCACTGAAGTAAACATATAGGAATATGGGGCAGCCTTTTCAGGATTGACAACTTGTCTCCAAGCATACACAAAATCATGTGCCGTGACTGGATCTCCATTTGACCACATGGCATCTTCTTTAAGTTTAAAGGTATAGGTCAAACCATCTTCCGATACGATTGTTTCTTCGGCAAGAGCTGGAATCGGCTGATTATTTTCATCCAATCGATAGAGACCTTCTAAGTATTGATTCATTGCCGTATTCGTTCCAATATCCGATACCAGCAAGGTGTCCCCCGTTGATAATTCATTTAATACTCCAACAGAAATACTTTAATCTGCTGCAAGATTTTCCCCATTGCTTGATTCACCTGAACTTGTTGACTTTGTATCGCCGTTAGCTCCTCCACAAGCTGCAGTTAGTGCAGCGGTTAGTGTAAGTGCTATAGACAACACGCCTATTTTGTTTCTTTGCATAAATATACCCCCAAAAATTTAAAGTATGTTTACCTTAACACATTACACATTTAATTTTAACCTTTTTATCATTTTTTATTCATAAATAATGATTAGTGAGCTAATTAAAATTCCAATTAAAGTAATCCCTATAGAGCTATATAGTCCTGCACCAATAAAGTTTTTATTTATTAGATACTCAATTAAAATATCAAAAAAACTAGTAAATACCTTTAACAATATGACATAGGCATATTGTGGTTTTCTGTAAAAAATTTATATTTATTAAACATCATCTCGCCTCTAACATAAATAGTTACTTTGGTTTGTGTTTAGTTACAACCGTTGTTACTTTGAATCCATTGTTATGCACTGCTGTTTTTGGCTAATTTACTGATGTAGTCCGTTCTCATGCTGTCAATAAGGCTCATACTGCATTTTCCAATAATCTAATTAATAGCTAAGTCGTAATTTTTTTCTATGTAGCTAGAAAAAAAGAACCATTTGCATAGGGAATAAATGCAAAGAGTAGAATCACTTCTGTTTTTACTTTTAAGAGAATTAAGATTACAATGATAGAAATAAAGATGTCTATCATTCCGCTTAAGGTTGCTAAACGTTTAAATTTAGTCTGTTTTCCTTTAGTTAGTTCGTTGATTTGATAGGAGATAATAATCTAGAATAATTAAAAAATAGAATGGATTGAAGGATAAAGGAATGACAATGAAAATGAAAAAAACTAAATTAATTCGATTAAAAGAAGGTTTTTTATATGCTTTACTTTTTATAGGATTCAATGCAATAAAAAATCTTATTTATGATTATGGAGAAATGAGTCAGCTTTTTCGTGAATTAAGTCATGCACCAAGGAATGTAATTGGAGTATTGACCCTTACTATCTTAGGATTATGGCTGTTTATTGGCTTGCTGATTGGAGGAGTATTAATTATTTCAGATGTCTCTAGAAGATAATGTTTTTCATTTACGAAGTAAGCAAAAAATCAAACTACTAACAGCGATTTCAGTATTACTATATGACCGAAAAAACTTTAGAAGTTTTCACTAAAAAATAGTTGTACTCATTTTTCAAGCAGTATAACAATAAAAATGGATTATTTCATGTATAGAAGGAGAGACGTAATGAAAATAAACAAAAAAATATTTTGGATTGTAGCAATTTCATATGCAACTGTAACGTTTCTTTTGAATAATGTACTTCATACAATTATAGGTAGATTTTTAATGCAATTAAGCTACTTAGCTTTAGCCTTCGGATTAATTTTATTTATATATAAAATACTTACAATCTCAATCAAACAATTCGTTTACAATCGAAAAAAATAGCACAGTATTATTTTTTTTAACCTTAGTCATGTACAAGAAACCTTTATAAATTAGAAACCTAATCTGAAGTTAAGTAAGGTTTCTCTGATTTCATCTTCATTGATATCGATATAACGTTTTCTTATTTTTTCGCCGCTGTGACTGAAGATTTCCATCATAATAGCCACGTCTTTAGTTTTCTTGTAATAGTGATAGCCTAATGTCTTACGTAATGTGTGCGAGCCAATATCGTTTCTTCCTAAAAGCTTAGCGACCTTCTAAAACATTGGATAGACTGTATTCACTTCTACATGTTCACCCTTGGTACTAGAAAACAAATAATTCTCTGGTTCTAGGTTTTTTGTATAGTTTTGAATCAAGTCCTGCAGACTATTCAAATATAAAATACGGGTTTTGCCTGTTTTTCATCAACGATTCGGGGATTTTTTGAGGAAATCAGACATGCATAAACTGCTATTAATGCCGATCAAAAAGAGAAAAACATCTCGATCCGCATTTTTATTGCGCCTTAAACAGAATAAAAAGTCGTTTATCTTTTGCTGAGTCCGTAATGGTAGGACATTTCATGTATCTCATATTATGTTACCCAACGTATGCTGAGAGTGTAAAATATTTTGTGTAAATGAATAAAAACCATACAAAAAAGGAAGTCCCTTCTGTAGAATAAAGTTAACGACAACCAATTCACAGAAAAGAGGACTTCCCTATGAATGATTTTACTACAGAAATTGTACAAACACTAGTCACTAAAGGCGATTTAAATGGATTATTCCGTTCCCACTTAGAAAGAGCGATAAACACCCTCCTACGGACAGAATTAACAGCTTTCTTGGATTATGAAAAATATGACCGCACTGGTTTTAATTCAGGTAATTCGAGGAACGGATCTTATTTCCGATCAATCAAAACCGAATATGGTGAATTAACATTGGAGATACCTAGAGATCGAAATGGCGAGTTTAAACAACAAACTTTACCAGCATACAAAAGAACAAATGACACATTGGAAACTACCATTATCCATTTGTTCATAAAAGGCGTTACGATGTCTGAAATCGCTGATTTAATTGAAAAAATGTATGGACATCACTATACTCCACAAACCATGTCAAACATGACTAAAGTGCTGACTGAAGAAGTAAATGCATTTAAAGCAAGAGCCTTAAATGATAAGTATGTCTCTATTTTTATGGACGCTACTTATATTCCATTAAAACGTCAAACCGTGTCCAAAGAAGCCATTTACATTGCCATTGGAATACGAGAAGATGGCACTAAAGAAGTACTAAGTTATGCAATTGCTCCGACTGAGTCAACACACGTTTGGAATGAGCTACTACAAGATATTAACTCCAGAGGGGTTCAAGATGTCTTGCTCTTTATTACAGATGGCTTAAAAGGTATGAAAGACACCATTCATAAAATTTATCCAAAAGCAAAATACCAACATTGTTGTATCCATGTGTCTCGTAATATTGCTCATAAAGTACGTGTCAAAGACCGAAAAGAAATCTGTGATGACTTTAAGACTGTTTATCAAGCCAATTCAAAGGAAGAAGCGAATACTTTCTTGTCCTGTATGGTTGAGAAGTGGCAGAAAACTTATCCTAAAGTGACGCAGTCACTCATAGAAAACCAAGATTTATTGACTTTCTATGAGTTTCCGCCTAGTATTCGCAGAACCATTTACTCAACCAATCTGATCGAGTCTTTCAATAAGCAAATCAAGAAATACAGCCGCAGAAAAGAACAGTTTCAAAATGAAGAATCATTAGAACGTTTCTTAGTATCCATCTTTGATACATACAATCAAAAATTTCTAAACAGAAGCCATAAAGGTTTCCAACAAGTAACCGATACATTAGCTTCAATGTTTACTAAGTAACAGATTATTTTGCAGAAGGGCGATTTATTTACACAAAATTATTGACGCTCTCAAACGTAAATTTTATATCTAAAAAAGAATATTTAATTTACTAAGTAAATTAATCATGCAAATACAAAGTTACCGTTACTATCTCTCCACCGCCTTTCCCTATAGCGTCTCTAATTTCCTTATTAATTGAAATGATTTTATCTTCATCTTTCCTTGGAGCCAAATAAATGTTTTTGACTTTAAAATCGTCAATTGTACCAGATACTTTTAAATGTCCCCATTTTCCTTTAATGTCAGCTGTTCCTGGAAGTCTAAGGTGATAGGTCCATGATCCAAATCCCTCTTTGTAATGTAATTCGAGTTTCTGATTGTCAATTATTTTTATCATTTAAATAGCCCCATTTCTCATTAACTTTATCTATAATTATGATACATGAAACTATAACACATACTAGAATGGAGATTGTTATGAAAAAAAAGAATATAGCTTTATGGACTATTTTTTCAGGTATAGTTATTTCACTAATTCTTATTTTTGGTTCATTTAAAAAAGATGTATGGGATATAAATGCTAATAAATTAGAAGATTTAACTAATGATTTGAGCAATCCTATGGTTATTAATGACTTTTCAAAATGGACTCCTTTTGAATGGGACACGCTTTATAGCTTTACACCATATACTACAAAAGAAACTATCTATGAAGTTGTTGGATATAAATGGGATAATATAAGTGAAACTGCCAATGACAATATGAATCAAATTGTATTTGTTAAAGACAAAAAAGTTATCTGTTATCTTTATGGATATCCTGAAAACACTAATTCTAGCTATCATTTTGGCGAATATGAAGGTGAATACGTAACATTCAGTTCACAACAAAAATTATCCTTTGATACTGAAATTGGTGCAGATGGTATTAGATATTTTAATTCTATTAATCATTAATTAAATCCGATTCTCGACACAACGTTTCAAGCAAATTCATGTATTCATACCATTTTTTGACGTGCTTAAATAGGGAAGTTACATAGTAAGAAACTAAAAGGAGGAATAAATTGTGTCAATCGTAAACCCTAGCCAAGCTAGAGAAGCCTTTTACCAACTACTGAAAGACGTCAACAAAACCACTGAACCCGTCTATATCTCCGGTAAAAATGAAGCGGTTATGATCAGTAAAAAAGACTGGTATGCGATTCAAGAAACCTTATACATTCAGTCTTATGGCGTAGCGGGTGTGATCCATCAGCGTGAACAAGCAAATGAATTTGTTGCAGTGGAGGATATCGATTGGGATACTCTATAAAGTTAGCAAAATCAATGATGAAAGACCTTGAAAATTTAAAATCGGCTCCTTTAGAGCAAAAGTTTAAAGGCATAATAGAAGTTTTAAAAGAGAATCCATTTCAAAATCCACCGCCTTATGTGAAGTTAGTCCGAAATTTAAAAGATAAATATTCACGACGATTAAATATCCAACACCGAGTGGTTTGCTCGGTTGATAATGACGCAAAAGAAGTCATTATTTGGTCGGCTTGGACGCACTACGAAAGATAGAAAATCACTTTTTCCAAAGTGATTTTCTATCTTTTTTTACTTAATAAGCTTATTTCTTCCGGATAAACTATCGAAAAAGACAACGTGCAGTTAGCTAATAAACTCTTATTTATTTTAAAAAAACTAAAGAGAACTTTTTTAAATCAAGGTTCTCTTTCATTGATTCTATTTAATTTTATGTATCTTTTATACGTTTTCATTTTTTATCCTTACTTAATTTATTAAATAGTCTCCAATAGAGATACCAATTAAAACAAATAGAAAAAAATAATAAAACACCTGGGACCCATAATAAGCTACCATCACGTTTGACGTATGCAACATATACAAATCCAAGTAAAATTAAACTCCCAATTGCAATCAAATGAACGATTATTTTCATTATTTTCATATCAATTTTCTCCTATCCTTATTTAAAATAATTTTAAAAGGTACTTAATCAAGAAGGCAAAGGTAGCTCCATAAATGAGCCATTTTCTATTAATCCAATTTTTTTAATTCTTTCTAACAGTTTAGTTAACATTGAATTGTCCCCTAACGAGTTGTTATCAAATATTATAGCATTTCTCATTATATTTTATATCAACATATCAGTTTAATTTACATAAAATGAAAATACAAAGAGTCCATTTTTCAAATGTTCTATATGCACTATTTTAAGCAATTTCATGTATTGAAGTAGACATACTTGCGAGTGTATTTTTGATTTTAATTTGAAGATTCAATATTCTATAGTGACTTTTTGGTATTGCAGCCAAATAAGTTATATGAGTATAACAGGTGACCATAACAGTTTCTTTTGTGCACGTGGCTTTGTATTTTATGTAAGTCACACAAATTCGATTGAATCAATATGAATCGATAGGTAAACTAAGTTAAGGAATAAGAAGAGGAGGCCTAACGTGAAATTAATTTTACAAGAAGACAAGAGTTTAAAAGAGACGATTATTGATATTACGTATAGCGTATTAGATTGGCGTGTTCAAAAAGTTATTGAAATAGCGGAAATGGGTACGGTTCAATTGGAAGGAGCAAAAGAGGAGCATATTTATCTATTAGATAGTTCCGAAATTTTCTATATTGAAAGTGTCGATAACACTTCATTTTTATATACAGAATCAGAAGTGTTTGAAAACAAAGAAAAACTTTATGCTTTAGAGAACATCTTAAAGAATAGTACTTTCATACGAATTAATAAAAGTACTATTTTAAATATGAACTATTTGCAGAGTGTACACCCTTTACCTAATTATCGTTTGGAAGCAAATTTGAAAAATGGCGAAAAGTTAATTATTAGTCGACATTATATGAAAGATATAAAGCAGTATACAAAATTATAAAAAAGGTGGTTCCAAAATGAAACATTACTTTTCAGAAAATTTAAATAGCATGACCTTTGTTTTTTCATTTATCATAATTTTAAACGCATTACTCGGTTATTTAGGAGATGCAAATAGGTTTGTATTGGGATTAACAATGTTAATTATAGTCCTTTTCTCTTTTGCACACGCCGTTACTTATATCAATTTCCGCTCGAACAAGGCCTATCATTTATTTAATTTTATCGGTCAGTTCATTATTTTAGTTGTAATAGCCAGTCTAATGGGCTTAGTCACTGTAACACTGAATGGATTAGTTACAAATGGAATTATTTTTGCCACCCTTTATTTCTTAACCACTAGAATGAGAAAACACCGAATCAATCAATTGGCGAATGCTATCAATGAACAATTATCAAAGAGGGATAAATTCTAAATCTTCTACATTTTTTACAGGCAACTACTCAGTTTCATGTTTACAGCTGATTTAGAAAACCGATAATACGCCATACATTAAGAAAAATCCAATAAGAGCTCCCACTATCGCCAAGCCAGCTTTTTCTAAGTTCATTCTCTTCCTATTTTGTATTTTCGGATCATTTCTTGCTTTTCTATTATCCATATAATCTAAGATTTGTTTATAAGTTTTTAGATTTTCTTTATCTTGGATCTTTTGAAGTTTAATAGCAGCATAGAACATGATCACTATAAAAGTAAATGGCAAAATATTTTTGCAAGGCTTTTTACCTACGCGATTGCTACATGAAACTATTTAAATTTATATATCCGATTCTTTTACTTGAACCTTACGTTACGTAACGATGTATGATAATTGTAGGGAGTGAAGATATGAAAAATTTAATTGGAAAAAAATTTTTGACAGCTAATAAAGCAGTTCGTATTTATAAAGTAGAAATCCCTTATGCCTCTATCCCTTCTCATGTCACTAATTATTCTAATGGCGAATTTAAACTATTCTGTACAAAGTTGCTCATTAATGGGTGTTCAATGAAAGGGTTGCTCAATGACTATCAACGTATTAGCATCCGAATGAAATTTCCTGGAACTTCAAATACGATTTCTATTAGTATTGAGGGCAGTGGTTTTGTAAACATGTTAGCTTCAGAACGTTTAGCGAGTTTAGAAACATCTGTAAATACATTAATGAAGAAAAAAGAAGCTATATTAACCGCAACACAAGGAAGCAGTAACTTTGGGCAATCTACTAGCACAATTCCATTTAGTGAAACTGATCCTGATAAGATAATTCAGCATTTTTTTCAACAAAGCGAACAGATTGATACTGCGTTTTACACTCATTATTTTAAAGGACATTGGATAGGATATATGGTTCAAGCGTTACCTGGTGCTGACGTTGGAGAAGTTGAAAAAATTATAAGTAATCTAAGATCCTCTCACTCAGAAAATCTATGGCAACAGTTTGAAGCAGAATGGCTATTTCTTACAAATTTCCTTTTCACTACAGAGTGTTATTGTACAAAAGAAATGTATGGACAACTTTTATTGTCTTGGTCACACACTGACTTAATAGAGTCAATTGAAAATAGTCATTCAGAAGAAATGGTTTGTACAAGTTGTGGAAAAAAATATCACTATACTCCAAAGGAATTATCGTTATTACTAGGAAGGGAAGTATAGCTCATGAAAGAAACCTTTAGAATTGGTGAATTATCAAAAATGACTGGAGCTTCAATACGCACACTTCATTATTACGATGAAATAGGACTTTTAAAACCATACAATGTGACAGAATCCAATCATCGTATTTATGATATCACTAACTTAGAGCAACTCTATATTATTTTAGGTTTAAAAGAATTAGGTTATTCATTAGATGAAATTAAAACAATTATTTTGAAAGATACAATTTATCTTTCAGAGTACGTATATGTCCAACGAGCTTTATTAGAAAAGGAAATTTCTTCGCAACAAAAGAAACTAGATAAACTGTTAAAATTTGAAAAGACATTAGCAGACTATACCGCTATTGATTCTACTCTACTTGCAGAATTACTTACCTTTTATCGTACCGACGCACAGTCTCATTTTACGATTCAAGAATTTAATTCAATGCGAGCTTTAGTAACAGAAAAAGAGAATTGGAAAGATCATTATTCTGAATGGGCTAAATTTATAACTACTTTAGAAGAAGCCTATCAAGAACAATTTCCTTCTACCCATCCTAAAGTAATCTATTGTAAAACATATTGGAAAAAATTAATATCAATGACTGATAAAGAACTACCAAGTGTATACGAAAAGACAGGTTACTTTCATGCTGAAGAATCGTCTAAAGATCTTTCATTCGGTTTAACAAAAGAGTTATACGTATATTTAATAAAACAAATGAACGATGATAGTTGAATGAACATCAAAAAACTTCAATACTAACGATATTGAAGTTTTTTTGACACAAATTTTAAATAGTCTCATGTATCTAAGCAATTAGAATTAGTAAATTTCAGTTAGTTAAGAATTATATCCAACTATAAATGTCCAAAAAAGTATATAAAGTGAAACTATTGTAATTATTGTCCCTATAACTATACTAATTAAAGCTGAGATTTTGCTTTGTTTTCGTATTTTAATTCCAGTAGTTATTAGCAAAATTCCACCAATTAAAAAAATTGCTTCAAAAAGTAATATAGGCCATTTAAATGCTATCATTCTTTTAAAGATTCCCATAAGTCACCTCCCTTTCACAAGTATAACTAAAAACTAATTGTATTAGCTATACTGTTAAAAAAGAACTTTAGTAAAATAAGATTTTAATTATATTGTTTCAAGCAATTTCATATTGAAGTAGACACACTTGTAAGTGTACTTGTAATTGTAAGTGTACTTGTAAGTGTACTTGTAATTGTAAGTGTACTTGTAATTGTAAGTGTACTTGTAATTGTAAGTGTAGGTAATACTGTTCAGCTCCTATTCATTATTACTTACAGCAAAACTGGAGCTGAATATCATGCCATCAGCAAACCTTTATGTGCCTAATAATGGCTCCATTTTAGTACTTGTTGAAAAAATGAAAGAGTGCCTAAAATCGTAACTCCTAGTTCAAGCCACTCAACAAGATAGCATTGAAAATGCAATTCTATTCTTAAGTACTTAATCTAAATAGCATATAAAAAGAATCGACTACTTAAAAAGCAACCGATTTTTTATATTAATCCGCTAAACTTAATTTTAGTCGTTCACTTATAACTATCTTTCCTATGCCCAATCTCTAACATTAAAATAGGGACTCTCTCGTCACTGATATCAGCAATTAAGCGATAATCTCCAATTCTATAACGCCATTCTCCTGAACGATTGGCGGTCAGTCCTTTTCCTTGTTTCCTAGGATCTGTACAATTCACTAGATTCTTTTGAATCCATCCCATAATTAAAAGAGACTGGTGCTTATCCATCTTTTTTAAAGCCTTTTGTGCTCCTTTTTCAAACGCTACTTGATAACCTGAATTGATTTAATCCGCTAACTCCTTTAGCATATCTTCAAAAGAAATACTTCGCGGATTTTCTTTGTGTTCAGACATAGCTTGGTTATATAAACCCAAATCAATTTCATCTTCAATTTTTTCTAAAACAGCATTTCTAAATAAAGTAGAAACCGAGATATTATTAGCTTTAGCATATTCTTTAATCAATTTATCTTCGTGGTCATCAATTCTTAGGGATACTACAGTCATTAGAATCAACTCCTTTTTTTTGTATACACATTGCAGCACAAGAAACAGAAAAGTTTAAATTTAGTTTTTCTATAAAATGAATTAACGCACTCAAAAATTAACCAAATTAGCGGAAAAATCCCATAACCTATCAAGGTATAGATACACTATTCTATCTAATTTCATGTAATCAAAGATACAAAATAAAAGACTATCTATAATCAGTTATATAGTAATTCCGTTAGCAAAAAAAGCTATAAGAACGTCCATTGAAATAACAATCAATACCAGAACTAATAATCTGTCTATAATTAGTTGGTGAGTATTTCTTTTAACTGAATTATTTTTAGATAGAGTAATTTCGTCATATAGCCCCAATATCGTAAAAATCAGGATAAAAATTGAACTAAAAGTTACTTCAGATCCTGGTGTTTTTAAAAAATAGTAAACCGTTATGGGAATTAGTATCATTAACAATAGTCCTTTAAGTACATATTTTTTATTCAAACTGAATCCCTCTTTTCTATAATGTAAGTAAATGTATGTATTTTGAAAAAAACTAAAAAATAAATTCCATTTCCACAAACGTATATGTAGTTCCATTTGTGGGTTGCTGGTATTCTCTAGTTTTAGTAAAACCCACTTTTTCATAAACTATTTGAGCTCTTATATTAAACTTTGCTACCCCTAAACGTACAGTCGTTACGGAATAGTTTTCCTTAATGTAATTCAAAATCAATGAAATAAATTGCACACCTAATCTATTTCCAGTCAATTCTGGTTTAATACCTACTCCCATATCGACTGTATCAACAGTTTGTTCTAAGACAAAAAAGCCAAAAAATTCCTCGTTTTTTATAACTTGAAAATAGTTATTCTCTCTTAATAAAGGCGAAATTATTTCTTCGTAATCCTCTGGGTCTTCTGTCATATCATAAAAAGAATATTCACCATCATATTTCCAATCGTCAGCAATTTTCATAGCATTTTGTTGACTTAACTTATCAATTTTAAAGTTCATTTTTCCCTCCCATATCTATTCTTTTAAAAAAAAGCCTTCTATACTTATTCTAAAAAAGGATTACATCTTTATTTATAGCACAAGAAACTATAAAATTTTATCTATCAATTAAATAGGACCTGCAATTCTTAAATTTATAAAAACATCAAAGAACTACATGCACTATGAAAATAGATGTAACGGGTACGTCGGATTTTGGACTATATTGTCACATTTCTCAATAACTCTTTTGCCTTTATCATAGACCGCCTTCTCTCCATTCTTTCTTTTTAAGTTTACTTTTTTATGCAGATTAAGGACCGAAACCGTAAAAAGTTAAGATGAAAAGGGCATATCCTAGAACAAATATTCCTGTCAATATAACGATAGCTCCAATAATTATCACATATTTCAAAAAAATTAAATAGATATCTGCGTTCATTATTAATTTCTTAAACAGCAGTATCAAAACTACTCCTAAAGGGATAAATAATAAAAAATACAGTGTAGCTAAACCATTATAGTAAATATTTATTCCTTGAGTAGGCAAAGATGTTTTGAAAAATATAGAAAAACCTAATAGGAATACAATAAAGATTAAATTGACTGCAACAGAGTAAATATGAAACTGCTTTTTGTATTTACTAGGTAATCTAAGGGCGAAACAGACTAAAACGTGTATTGCAGAGATTACGACTGCAACAAAAATATTTAATGGAAACTGCATATGAATTCTCCTTGTCATATCTAAAGATAAGTTATCCTTCTAAACATGAATTTTTTTAAGTTACGTATCAATAATAATTTCTTTAAAATTTAATGTCCAACCTCCTTTAATATTGAATTAATTATATAATAAAAAATACTCTATACATAGCACCCAACAGTTTACATAACGCAACCATTGGTTTACATTCAACAAAAAAGTAACCGTATAAATTAACGGTTACTTTTTTTGTTTTTAAGAATGCTTTAATCTATCTATTTTCATGTATTTAGAACAAAAACTAAAAAATAAATTCCATTTCCACATAAGTTTTTTTAATTAGTATACTTCAAGGAGCGAATCCATAATATAAAATTTCAAAGATAGGTTGTCCTAGTATTAAAATTCCAATTAATGCACCTACATAAAAAAATTGAAAGATTATTTTCAATAAGGCGAACTGATCTTGTGAGCCTATTTTTTTTAGTCCATACCATGCAAAAATAACTAACTGGGGTATAAACAACACAAAATATGAAATATTAACAAATGTAGAAAAATTTGCATACACCTGAAATCCTACATCTCGGCTAGTCATTAAAAAAATAGATTCTCTGAACCAGAGAAACAGAAATGATGACTGAAGAATACATGCCAACATAGTAAGACTATAATTAATATACTTTTTTTCTTTTCTGATTAATAAATAAATACTTCCAATATAAATAATTCCCACTACGATAGCGTAGAATGGTTGCATTGCAAACAAGAATACCGCCTCTTTTCTTTAGCTAAATACTATTACTTTTAGTCAGTTATGTTTAACACTCATGTTCTGAAAAATAGTTCTATTTATGTAAAGTAGTGTAGTCCTAAAAAAATATTGATCTCACTTTTTTTGTTTATTTTTTGTGACAGCTATAATAATCATAAGAAAACAAAAGATTGATAAACCTACCCCCATTTAAAAAACCACCTTCTACTTTATTATTTACTGATCTTATTTTTTTTAGATAGTAATGAGAAAACACCTAATATACTACTTACGAATACAATAATGTATAATTCTTTATACGTAATACTAATGATTGAATTGTTTCTTACAAAGAAATAATTGTATAAAATTAAAAGAAGAAAAAAATTTGCCATAAAGTTCGATGTTTTTTCAAAAAAAATTTGTATCATATTAGCGTAACTTTTCTTCATATGTAACCATCCTCTCCTCTATAAAAAAATCTTACTTTGTCTCTATATATTATCTCTTACTTTAATTGAAAAGTAACGCACTCATTTAGTTAGATTGAGTACTCAATCTAACACTACAGATAAAAAAATTTGGCCAATTAAAAAGTAGTCGATTTTTTTTGATTAACAAACTGTATTTAGTGCGTGTTTTAAAACTATTTCGTTAATAGAAAAATAGCCGCGATGTAGACAAAGTTCTTTCGTGTTTTTCTTAGGTGGAATGGTGTAGGTCCCTTTATGAGTGTTCACATAAGTCCATATGGCCACCACTGCTTTTGCCGATGTGTTGCAAAGTGCCAGAATTTTACCCCTTTTTCACCGGCACTTTGTTGGTGCGCCGTTACAACGGTTAAGTCAATACTCAAATTTTCGTAATCCGCCTCACAATTTAAGGTTATAAAAAGAGATTCCAATAAACCGGTATCCTGCCATGCAACACCGATTCTAGCGATCCATAAAACAGCATTGAACATCAGTCAGTTCATAACGTTCGCTACTCATCATGATCACTCCTGTTTTCTTTTATTATAACGGAAACCAGATTGGTCTTATTAATAATCAGTTTTCAAGCATATCCTAATATAAAAACTGACCTCCAAAAGTTTAGATTTTACTCTAACTTTTGGGGGTCAGTGCCTTTTTTTCCAGTTTCTCGAAAAATTCTATTTGATTATTTTAACTCAGGATCATTTTCGATAATTTTTCTTCCCTCTTCGATTATTTGATCAACATCTGTATTTCTCAATTCTTCAGGTCTTGGGTTACTAACAGGTTTTTCAGCCATGGCTTTTCCTTCTTCATACTTGAACGGTTGTCCATCTCTGGCTATTTTGCCTTCAACAATTTCTCTAGACTCATCACCTTCAGAGAAATTATAAAGTGTATGACTGAATTCCGAATGTTGTAAATCAGCTGTACCATGAGGAACTACTACCCCATATTTCTCTTCCAATTCTTTCGCTGCTTGCATAAATTGCAATTGGTGTTGAGTCTCACGCGCCATTAAGAAGCTCAACATATCGCGAACTCCTTTATCCTCTGTCAAATGGTATTGACGAGTAACTTGCAGTCGTCCCATAGATTCACGAGTAATATTGAAACGCATGTCAGCCAGCAAGTTTCCACTTGATTCCATATATGCAGCTGTCCAAGGGTTACCATTAGCATCTTGAAGGCTAGCACCTAAACCATTTACAATAGCATGTTGTGGATTCATACCGCCCATTACTGCGGCAATGGCAGGATCTCCACCATTATAAACGCTCTCTTGAATATTTAAAGGGGCATCGTCCAAAAGATGAGCAATCATCGTTGCGAGCATTTCAATGTGTCCAATTTCCTCTGTCCCCGTGTCTAATAATAAGTCTTTGTATTTTTCGTTTCCAGGAGTACTTGTATTCCACCCTTGAAATAAATATGCAGCCATTCCGGTCATTTCACCCCAGTGGCCACCAAGATTTTCTTGCAACCGACGTGCCATTAAAGCATCTGGTTTATCGGGTAGAGCATTATACTGTAAAATTTTCGTGTGCTTAAACATAAAATTCCCTCTTTCTATATTTTTTTTAGCAATGTACTTTTAAACTCACGATTAATGTATCACATTTATATAGCGTTTACAAAAACCTGCTCAAGCCTTACTTCTTTTTTTAAAAGAGTGATAGTTCTATTTTAATGTTGGGTGATGGCATAAAAGATTATCTAGAGACTCTATCAATTAGAGTACACTCTAAGCAAAACGTTCTCTTTCAAAATTTTCTAAATAAAATTTATTTTAACGCACCATAAATGAATGTATCTTTTAAATAGTGTATAGTCTTTTGTATAATTTTTACTCTTTAGAATAGAATCAAAACCACTTATAGCAATCAAGCTTATTGGGTGGTATACTGCTAGTTGCGTTAAAAATGAGTTGAATAAATTTTTCTTTATTTTTTCAGTTTTCGAAAGGAGTTTTTTTCATTGAAAGATAGCCAATCTATGGAACAACAACGCGTCCATACCGTTGTTGAAAAGATTCAACTTGAATTGGATCAATTAAAAAAAACAGTTAAACACGACAGTGCTGAACAAAAAAGACGTTTAAAAGAATCCGGTGAAATTAAAATCAATCAAGGTTCAAGCGAAAGCATGTGGGAATCAGCCGGAGAGTTACGGGCAGTTGAACAAGATTTAATGATCCGTAGTAAAACATTATTAAAAAACCAAAATCGAGTTGTGGCTTTAGAAAAAATGGTAGAGGATCCCTACTTTGGACGAATTGATTATGAAGATGAATTTGGACAAGAAACTATCTATATCGGTATCAGTTCTGTCTTTGATGAATACGACCATTTAGTTGTCGATTGGCGTTCACCTATTGCTTCGCTATACTATGAAGGCAATGTTGGTGACACAATTCCTTTGAATATTGGAGAACAAAAATTAGAGCTTTTGATTGAGTTGAAACGTCAATTTTTAATTCGTAAGGCAAAAATCATTCAAATGTTGGATACAGATAATGTAATGGGTGATCCATACTTACTTGAGGCCCTAGAAGATAAATCCGCTTATCAAATGAGTGCCGTTATTTCGACACTTCAAAAGGAACAAAATCAAATCGTTCGAGATATTTCGGCTAAAATCACTTTAATAGAAGGTGTTGCTGGATCTGGGAAGACCGTTGTGTTGATGCAAAAGATTGCTTATCTACTTTATACTTTTAGGGATCAATTAAGAGCATCTGAAATCATTTTGTTCTCACCCAATAAAATTTTTCAAACGTATATTTCACAAGTATTACCTGAATTGGGTGAAATGAACGTTACCAGTCATACTTTCCCTGAGTTCATGAATCAAAAAGTTCCCAAATTCACCCTTATTTCTAACCAAGATGAAGAATTATCTAAAGTGACTTTACTAAAAGGAAGTCTTCAATTTTCAGTCGCTTTAAAACATTATACAAATCAATTGAAAATGAACTACATGCGTTTTGCTTCTCTATCTTTTCAAGGTGAGATTCTTATTTCAAAAGAGGAAATCAAAGAGCTCTTTTACCGCATTGAAAGCAAAGGTACTTTAGCCAGCAAATTAGGACTTCTTCAAACACAATTACTGCAAAAAATAGAGCAGCTCAAAAGAACACAACGAACGTCTAAATGGGTCGAAGATGCGATGCTTTCTATGTCTGACAGTGAGTTGCGCCAACACGAAAGTGAATCAAAAAATGAACAAAAAGCTGAAGAAACATTGATCGATTCAATTATGGATGCAGCTTATTCACCAGTAATTAAAAGAATCAAAAAATTAGCTTTTATTCGCTACCAACATCAATACATTCATTTCTTAAAAGCAGTACCTAAATTGCTTTCTCTAAAAGAATTCTCAATTGATGAAGAGATGTGGTCAGAACACATCCAACAAGTTGTAACGAACATGGCTCATAAAAAAATGGTATTAGAAGACCTGGATGCTTTTTATAGCTTATTCCAATTGATGCACGGTCCCATCAGTAGTACTAAATTCAAATACATTTGCCTAGATGAAGTACAAGATTTCTCTCCTTTCCAATTGCAAATGCTGAAAGATTTTTATCCAACGGCTAATTTTGTTATGAGTGGTGACTTAAATCAAAATATTTTGATGAAAAGAATCTCTTTTAACGATTTAGATACCATCTTTACTGGAAATTCTTTTCAACGCTATCAGTTGTTAACAAGTTACCGTTCTACAAATGAAATCACTCAATTCGCAAATCGCTTTTTAGAAGAAAAAGCTGCTGCTGAGTCGCCTTTTCGTGAAGGTAAAAAACCAGAATTGATTTTAACAGCTAACAACGAGCATTATTGGGATTATCTAAAACAAATAGTTTCTGATAGCCAAATAAATGGCTTGCGTACAGCTTTCATCAGCAAAAATTACGCTGAAGCTGTACGTTTCCATGAAGAGTTAACAACCGCTGGGATCGACAGTAGTTTAGTACTAAAAGATACGGATAGCACTCATCATCCAGTTATTGTTATTCCTGTACAATTAGCTAAAGGACTAGAATTTGATGTTGCTTTCGCACTTTTTCATTACTCGGATCATTCTTCCGCTACTAATCTATCTACTGCTTATACCATTTGCAGTCGTGCTATGCATGAGTTGTATGTCATGGCTCCTGATCTTCAAGATCCATTAGTCAATCGACTTGAATCAGCTGATTATCACTTAGCCGAACTGAACTAAAAAAATGAGACCGCTAAGCACAATGCTTAGCGGTCTCATTTTTTTAATTTTTAATTTAAATCGACTGAAATAATTTCAGAATCTTTTGTTCCTCTCAGAGTAACTGTATCTGGTTGAATTTTTAAAACTGTAATATTTGGATCATCTTTCCCGTCAAAAATTGCATTCATATACGGGCTCCATAGGTGTTCAATTAAAGATTGGTCTTCAGTAATGGAAACCTGACCTGCTATTTCAACATATTTATTGTTCAATAAACCTGTATCGTATCCGAGTAAAATAAACGTATAAGGATTTTCTTCTAAATCTTCTACTTTATCTGTCCGTTTGTCGGTCAAAGTGTAAAGAATGAATCCTTCATTAAAAAAGGTCATGTAACGAGATACTGGTTTATTCTCTGAGACAGTAGACATTGTTCCAATCTTATTCTTTTCAATAATTTTTAAAGCTTTATCACGCTCATCAGCCATAAGTGCATCCCTCCATTTATGGTTTAATTATGCCATATCAGATGTTCTTCTTCAAAGAATACGATTTCATTTACATCTGATCCTATTCTTTTACTCTCTTTACTAAATATGACATACTGGAATCAGAAAGACAGTAACCTAGTAAAGCACTTACTACAATAGGAGGAACTTAGGATGGATAGTTCAAAATACCGCATCACCCCAAAACAAACACCAATCAAATTAGCTGACTATCCTACAACCGACAATAAACAACTCAGTGAAGATGAATTACAAGACAAGTGGATCCCAGAAAGTATAAACAAGTTACAAGACTTACATTTAAAACTTCATGCAGAAGAAGAAAAAGGCATTATGGTTGTTCTGCAAGCAATTGATGCTGGCGGTAAAGATGAAGCAATCAGTTTTATTTTTTCTAATTTAACAGCTCAAGGATTGAAGACTACTTCAGTAAAAAAACCATCTGAAACTGAAGTCAAGCATGATTACCTTTGGAGAATTCATGAAGGAAAACCTTCAAGGGGAGAAATCAGTATTCTAAATCGCTCTTATTATGAAGAAGTTATAGCACCGCGGATTCACGATGTATTGGATAATGACCCTCTTCCTGATCACTTAATCGATGAAGACATTTGGAAAGTCCGCTTCCGTCAATTAAACGACTTTGAACGGTATATGACAGAAAATGGGTTTCCAGTCATTAAATTCTTCTTCAATGTTTCAAAAGATGTGCAAAAGGATCGCCTACTAGAAAGAATGAAAAATCCTAAAAAAAACTGGGAATTTTCATTTAGTGACATCGAAGAAAGAAAACATTGGGATACTTATCAAGAAGTATTCGAAGATATGTTGAATAACACTTCCACAGATTATGCACCATGGTATATCCTACCAGCTGATGACGATTGGTACGCACGCTACATTATTAGTGAAGTCATGATAAATGTACTCGAAAAACTTAACCCACAATTCCCAGAATTCTCTGGAGAAGACCGTCAAAAACTTGATGAAAGTATTGAGTTACTCGAAAATGACTAGCCGATAACGACCTTAACACATAAAAGGAATCTTTTGAGCTTGACCGCCCATTAGGTTCCTTTTATTTGCCTATTATTGACTCTTCATCAAATAGATTTGATAGAAGAAAATAAAATTTCTTCTGGAATAAACAGGTTTGCTTGTGGAGAGCCCTATTATTCAGATTCAGATACGACCGTAAAGCGTTCATTAATGTGTGTTGCTTGTTCGATTTCATCTACGATAGCAATAGCAAAATCAGCATAACTAATATAACTTTGATTTTTTGAATTAACGATTACTTGATCTGTGCCCGTTTGATAAGTACCCGTTCGTTTTCCTGCCGCATCAAAATCTAGCGCCGGGCTAACAAAAGTCCAATTTATATCATCCGTTTGTTCAAGGTCCTCCAAGTTTTTTGCTTGATTAATCGCTGTAGGCTGAAAAAACGTCGGCAAATCTGGCGTATCCATTACCCGTAGTGTCTTATCTTCATTTAGATACAAACTGCCGGCTCCACCAACAACAATCAATCTGGTATCAGGTGCATCTTTTAAAGCTTCAATTAAAATTTTACCAAATTGTACATGTTTAACAGCTTCTTCTTGTTCCATTCCTGTACCGAAAGCATTTACAACCACATCATATTTTTTTATATCTTCTGAGGTTAGTGTAAAAAAGGCTTTTTCTACTGCCTTTATCTCTTTATCGGCCATTTTCCCCGCATTTCTTACGATAGCCGTTACTCTATGGCCTCTATCTTTTGCTTCTTTAGCAATTAAGCTGCCTGCTCTTCCTGTTGCTCCAATAACAGCGACTTTCATTTCAATGACCCCCTTTAGTTGGTTGTACTCTTTCTATCAGATTAACATACGATACTTTTTAATCAAAATTTCTCGCCTTAAAACCTTTCTTTACAAAATCATTACAGCCTTTTACAAAAATTACGTCACTTTGTCACAAAGTTGTGAACTTTATGTGACAAATAATGTTGCATTTTGTACACATCCATAGTAATATACTAGTTGTAAACGAATTTCAGTTTCATCAAGCACTTACAAATTAGTTTAATTATAAATAGGAGAGTGAAAAAATGATTACGTTATATACAACACCTAGTTCAGCTTCATGTCGTAAAGCAAAATCATGGTTAGAAGAAAATAACTTGCCTTTTATTGAAAAAAATATTTTCAACGAGAGTTTAACTATTTCAGAACTGAAAGCAATTCTACGTCTGACAGAAAATGGAACAGAAGATATTATCTCATACCGTTCGCAAGCCTTCCAAAATCTAAATGTGCCGATAGATGAATTTTCTTTATCTGAAGTTTTGGAATTAATTCAAGAAGAGCCAAGTCTGATTCGCCGACCTATTTTGATTGATGAAAAAAGATTGCAAATTGGTTTCAACGATGATGATATCCGCCGTTTTTTACCAAGAGAAGTTCGTCGCATCGATTTATTAGAAATGCAAAAACAACTTTCTCATATATCTTAAAATAAATTTATACTTAGCAAGAAAAGAATTCATACTTATTCTTGTACATGATTATCTTAAACATATACTAAAAAAAGTAATGCATTGATATTGTATCTTACTCGTCAGTATGCTAATTTTTCCGAAAAAAACAGACTCTTCAACAGGGCTTTTAAACATCCTGTTGGAAGAATCTGTTTTTTTGTTTGTGCCACTTACTTATCTAAATCGATGGTGTTGTGCAAGCTAGATGGTGCTGGTTTAAGAACTGTTTATTCTCTACTCTCAGGACCTAATGTTTAAATCATCATTCTTTTTTCCAATTCTTTCAAAACCTCTACTCGATAAAAAATAATCGTTATGACCAGCATTACTGTACTAAAACTAATAGACAGCCATGAAGGCAAAGGAGTGGTTACCCAGTCAAAGAAAAGAAATACGGCTGGTATAAAGCCTATTAAGGCAGCACATAGCAGATATATAATATAATCTCCAACTTCTATTTTCACTAATCGAACTGCAATATACATAGCAACGAGAGAAAATATACAAATCATAGGAACTGCATGAGTTGTTGACCAAGCTGACCAACCCCCTACATAGTCCCAGTAGATGCTTAATAAGGATAATGAAATAATCAAATAAAGAATGCTTTTAGCAATATTTCGTCGCTTCCGAATAATGATCAATAGAACTAACCACATGCTCACAATACCAAAAGAAATGATATTAAGACCTTTGGGTGAATGGAGCCAGAACAATTCAATAACCAATGAAATACTGATAGTCACAAGAGAAATAATCATCAATATTCGAATAACTTGTTCCTTATTAAAACGTAAAGGAATATCTGGATACGGATTCGGTATTGGTGTGCCAGAACTTTTTTCTAACGATTGATGACAAAGTGGACAAGTTGACCAATCGCCGGTAACTGTTACCTGACAGTGTTGGCAATAACTCATATTTTTCACTCCTCACTATTAATCTCACTTATCTTGTTGGCTGATATGGTAACGGGTATTCCAAGAGCCGTTAGATCTCTAACAAATTGTTTGGATATGGTGGTTTCAATAAATGGCGAATTTAAGCAGATCGATAAATGATTGTGGTGACTAATGACACAAAACTGCGGTCTGACTGCAGATGTCTGGAAATAAAATTGATGAACCTTTTCATCAATACCTGGAGGCAAATGCACCTTACCTAAGTTAGACATAGCAAATGTCAATCCTCGATTGTTAAAATAATTGATTGCTTTTAAAACGACATCCTTGATAGGACGAATGATGACTCTCGTAAAGGGGTTAAATTCATAGGCTATTAAGTTGTTCAATCGTTTTTCTAAACTGTCTGGACTAAGTTGTTGTTGAAGTTGTTCTTTGAGTGTTTTACAAATGTTAGCTAACGTTGTTTCCTCTGCAGAATCATAGGTGTATTCCAAGCGTGTAGTACTGAAAAAGTTTCGGGCTGAATTGGAATAATAAAATTGCCTTAAATTAACTGGAACGGATACGGCTATCGTCATTCCATTTTGTACAGTTGAATCTGTTTTTCGAATGGCTTCCATAAATAATGCCGTTAGATAAATCGTAAGAGAAGCTTGTTGTTCATGTGCTAAGGCCACAACAGGTTGAACTGGCATTTCCAGTTCAATTACATGCGTTCGGTTATCAATAGTACGCTTACCTTTCACATGATAAACTTTTTTTTTCTTCGCATCTTTTTGTTCAGGTGCTGTTTCATATTGGATAGCTTTTTTTCCATAACGCAATGCAAATTTTCCAACTGTCTTGCTAGCTCCTGTTAATTTCCGAATAGCAGATTGAGTCGCTTCTGTATAACTACGTTGCCCTTTCTGACGAAAATAATGAATAAAGCTATCTGTATTCATCTGTTCAATAAGATGTCTGGAACGAGAATTTTCTTCCTTTAATTCAGTAGATGGATGAGCATACCGAAGGAGAACATATTCGCTTAGTAAATCTTCAAAAAACCACAATGCTCCTGTTCCATCTGATAAAGCATGGAAAACTTCCAAATGTATTCGATTTTGATAATAGATTACTCGAAATAACAATTCTTTGCGATCATAATGATACAATTGAGAACAAGGTGGTTGTTCATCCAACATGACTCGTGGTTTAAGATCACTTTCTTCTAAGTAATACCAAAATACTCCTCTGCGCAGCACACTATGGTACAGTAGATAAGACTCAAATGTTTTATCTAGAGCTTGCTGCAAAAATTCTGGGTCTATTGAGTCTTCCATAGCTGCACTTAAACGAAAAACTTTTGTATCAAAATCAGTCATTGCTGCAAGAAAAATATTGGACGCATTATCTAAGCGGACCCATGTTTTTCTTTTGGATCTTTTCATTGTTCTCCTCCTTTCACTTGGATAAAGCTTCCCTTGAATCAATTCAAAAATTCATTTATTGCTTGATAAGTAGCTGTCACTGGAGCTGCAATTTTAGGATAGGTAATAAATCCATGCACAGCTCCTCCAATACGTTGAATGACCACGTCATTTCCAGCTTCCTTTAAAGCTATACCATACATTTCTCCTTCGTCACGCAAAGGATCGAATTCAGCCGTTATAATCAATGTTTTAGGTTGATGGGTTAAGTCCGTTGCCATTAAAGGTGAAATATAAGGATTTTTACGATTAACGCTATTAGGCTCATACATTTCCATATATTCTTGAATTTTTTTTGCGGTTAATCCGTATTCATAACCATTCGTACGAATCGACTTAAATGGCGAACTTTTGGTATGGTTCCAATAAGTTACAGGATACAGTAATATCTGTTTATTGGGAATTTGTTTTCCTCTATCTCTTAATAATAAAGAAACTGCTGCAACTAAATTTCCGCCGGCTGAATCTCCAATCAACGTGATTTGTGACGCATCTAATAAACCGCTTAATTCTAGTTGTGACATTAAGGTTTCTGCAACTTGGTAACAATCTTCCAAACCTGATGGGTACGGAAATTCGGGCGCTAGACGATAATCAACTGAATACACGACTCTTCCTGTTAGATCAGCCATATTGATACAAGCACTCGTGTAGGTATCAATATCGCCTATTACCCAACCTCCTCCATGAAAAAAAATTAAGACATCTTCATTTAATGGTTCTTTAGGGTAAAATATTCGAACCGGAATATCATGTGATTGATCTTCTGAATAAATTTTCCTATCCATTATCCGATAGCTTTTTTTAGGCTTTCTTGAAAAGAGTTGTTGTGCTTTTCTTACCCAGACATAGTCTTCTTGCATATTTATTTTTGGTGAAGATACTACCTTTAATATCAATCGAACGAATAAATTCATTGTTTTCCCTTTCACACTACACATTCTTTTTATTTTTAGCATGGGTTATTCAAATAAGATTGTCAAGTCAAACTATCCTTCTACTTTGTATGTCTTCCTAATAAAAAAGGTTTAGGATATCTTTCATCCTAAACCTTCCAATATAATCATTGAACTTATTTCATTTTTCTTTCATCTGGTACAATATCTTGTTTTAATAACCATTTATGGAAGAACCATTCTGCTCCGCCAATTAAAATAGCAGGAATCAGTACTTTCATCCATAAGTCTGTTGTGTAGTCCATAGAAGCCAGATAAATCCATAAAATGACTGCTGCTGCTCCAGAGTCTGCAATTGTAGCTGCAACGTTCCCAATTTTTCTTAAAATCATCAAGTCTCCTAGCACATAAATAAGCACGACAATAATGACCCCAACAATAGTAGAATCCATAAAGCTAACGTCATATATCCCTGTCAATACTGTTTGTGTCAAGTTTTTCTCGGTCGTCCTATCACTAAGCTATTTTGGCGTTCTACTGTTGTACACCCATCTGCTACCGCACGGCTTTGCCGCTTGCTGACCCATCTGTTTGGAGAACGTTCCGAAAAACATGGAACCTTCCCCAAACAGACGGGAATTAACGAAAACTTTTTATTAACTGCCCCATTGCTGAAGAATGAGAGGTATACAACGGAATCGTTCCTCTCTTTGCACCAACGGACTGACGTGTTTTCTGATGCAGTAAAGAGGAGACACGAACGGTTTGTTTCACCTTACGTTGTTGTCTCGTGCTTCTAGTTTGCTGGTGAAGGTAAGCCTCACGTAACGTTTGATTTAGGATCCCTTGTTTCACTTTTACCATGGCTTCACAACCGGATTCGCTCCAATGCATCCCACGTTTTTTCATGCGATACGAAATATGGCGTTGATTCGACTCAATCGCGCCTAAACCTCTAGCATCCTCTGGTACGTGTTCTATTTTTTTACGCCAATCAAAAATCCGATCCCAATTTCTTAAGATATACGTCCGGAAATTAATCAGCTTTTCTACTGCTTGGGTGTCTTCTAAGGTACTTTCATAAGTGTCCAACCAAATCGTTAAAGTCTCTAAATTATGTGTTTTAAGAGCTTGATGGATCTTCTGTTTAAAGAGAGTACTTTGTACACCAAAAGCACGATTCAAGCCTTGAGAGATGTGATATGCGTCTAATTGATTCAACACGGGATAGTTCGATTGCGAAAAAGCTTCTTGAAATTTGTCTGCGGTATAGCCTGGTCCACCATCTCTATTGGTCATAATTTGAGCGTGTTGTAACGCGTAACGAGTCGCTGTAAAAGCTTGGACTTCTGCCCAAAAACCAGCTGTCTTTTTAGTCGTCATAATGGCTTTAGGCTCCTTCAAGGAGACTCTCTTTCCATTTTTATGCCAGCCTTCATAAACAATCGCATGACGAACCTCTAAACTTTTTTTCCTTGTTGTCCCACGAACAAATACGCCATCTGCTTCGGCATAGAAATAATCGACTTTTTTTCCTTCTGGTAACGCTGCTGACTCTTCTAACTCGATCACCATGTCTTCGTCTTCACGCGCTTGTGCTTCTCCCACTCGTTTAAGGAGGCTGCCTACTGTTTGATGGCTTACCGTTACTGCTGTCCATTCTTTCAGTATTTCAGCGGTGTCCCGGTAGGTACACTTACTAGCTAACTCGGCTATTTTAACTTCTACGAGTGGACTGTGACGTTGGTGTTTTCGAATCCCCAACCACTCATCTCGTGGATAATGATTTTGACTCTCTTGATCTGCCATTAAGGTACGACGGTAACGGACAGGTCCAAAAATAAACTGGACTGTTTTCCAATCTTCTCGCTTTACTTTCCATCCTTCCTGTTGCTTTTGTTCTTTAATCGTTTGGTTTAGATGTGTGAACATCTCTCCGACTAATTCCGTGAATACTTCGTACATGTAAAGCTGAATGGATTCTTCTGTAGCGATTAAATCGCTTGATTCCTTTATTATTTCGTATACTTTTGATATAATTCTATCCATAAGAAGGCCTCTTCCATTTATGTATTTGCCGTGCAAGCATACATTTATGATAGAACGCCTTCTTATTTTTTGCTAGTAAAAAAACAATATCTTCTCGAGAACTATTTTACACATACTTTCTTAAAAGGGGTATCAGTTGTACAGAATACTCTTTTAACTTATAGGATGTTGATTTTCAAACTTTCCAAAACGTCTAAGGCTTCGTTATGCAATTTCTCAGTGGAACCTGCACATAAGTCTTTAAGCACTGTTATAGTTGCAAGCGGAAAAGAATTGTGCAGCATAATTGCATTTGATAAGACACACACATTCGTTTCTACCCCAACAAATTTAATGACTCTATCCGGATCATCTTCATATTGGTTTCTTAATTCTGCTGCATCCTCAGGAGAAATAGAATGGAATTTTTTCTTAATGGCTTTATGGTTTTTCAAGGCCTCTTTTAATGAATTAACTAATTTCAATCCCCATTGCTTTTCTTCATCTGATCGATCATCGTCCTCTAATTCATGCTGATTTAACGTATAATAGACGGGTTCCCCCTTTTTTTCTTGTTCTTGTATTTCTTTAATTATTTTTGGTACTAATTCTTTAGCATTTGTAACTGAAAGGATTCCTTTATCTTCATCTACAAAATCATTTTGCATATCAATCACAAAAATCATTTGATTTCCTCCCTTTTATAAAGTGCCAAAAGAGCTATACGATTTGTGTAACTCCATTAGGTATTAAAGAATTGACTATCTAGTGATGACTACTGATTATCCTGGTGGTAGAGTGGAATCATTAAAATTATCCTTCTCTGGGTCCTCTTTTGTTGTTCTAGGGTTCACCCCGACACCCGGAATGATAGGAATTGATCCGTATCCTGAATTCGTATTGCTTCCAGCCGGTGCAATAGGAATAACCTGCTGTTTTCTATCCTCATCCTCGTGATCTGTATCATCATCAATAATCACTACATATTCCCCATCTTTTATGGCCTTTGTGTATTCTTCTGTTTGTTTTTTACTAAAGTGATACTTTTTAAGTGGACTATCTTCTTCATTTGAAAAACCGTGTTTTACTTTTTCCCATACAGAAGATGATTCCTCTGTAGTATCAACCGTTTCAACCTCTGCTATGGTTAGACTTTTAATCGCTTCGATTTTTTCTTTTTTTGCCACTACAGTAATATTATCTGACCTGTAACCTTCTTGTAGCAATTGTTCAACTTTTGCTGTTGTTTCTTCAATTGTAGAATAAGCTGCTTGAATTTTTTTCATCTACTTTCACACCTTCCATTTTTGCTTTCTATTTCTTATATCATATCAAATAAAACAAACGCTTCCAAAGATAATGCTTTTTGATTTTTTAATCTGGTTTACCGATTGGTTCGTTAGTTAGTTGCAATCGTTACTCAAAAAAAGACTTTACATGATATAATAAAAGAAAAAATCAAATTGGTATAGAAAAAAATTCTATGCTTTTAAAGAAAAGAGTGTGACATATGAAAAGAACAGTTAAACAATTTAGTTTCTTAACACTTGCTTCCCTGGCAGTGTTAAGTGCATGTGGAAATACAGGACAAGAAAATACTGAAAATACTGGTGAAGAACAGCAAATATTAAATTTAGCTGCCGAATCAGAAATGGATACGATGGATACCACGATATCCACTACCAATTTCACACCTATGAACAATGTCTTTGAAGGATTGATTACTTACGATCTAGAGGGAAATTTAGTACCTGGAAATGCAGCAGCTATGCCTGAAGTATCTGAAGATGGCTTAACCTACACTTTCACTCTTCGCGAAGATGCTAATTGGTCAAATGGAACTCCTGTAACAGCTGATGACTTTGTTTTTGCATGGAAAAGAATGGTAAATCCTGAAAATGGTTCTGGATATGCTTACTTATTTTCGGGAATCATTAACAATGCTGAAGCAATCCTAAACGGTGAAACACCTGTCGATGAACTAGGAGTAGAGGCTGTTGATGATAAAACGTTAAAAGTAACATTAGAAAAACCTGTTCCTTACTTTCTAGATGTCTTGACCATCCCCTCTTATTTTCCACAAAATGAAGCTTTTGTAATGGAGCAAGGCGAGAACTATGGTCTGACTGCAGAAAATGCTATTTATAATGGTCCTTTCACACTAGTGAATTGGGATGCTGCTTCTGGAGATTCTTGGAAGTATGTAAAAAACGATGACTATTGGGACAAAGATACTGTTATATTAGATGAAATCAATACTCAAGTCGTTAAAGAAGTTGGTACAGGACTTAACTTATTTGAATCTGGCGAATTAGATTCTATTAATTTATCTGGCGATTTCGTCGCTCAGTATACAGAAAATCCTGATTTTAAAACGAATGGCAAAGCATGGATTAACTATATTGAAGTGAATCATGCCGTTCCAGAATTAGCGAATGAAAATATCCGTAAGGCGCTAACTTATGCCATCAATCGTCAAGGTTTTACTGATAATGTTCTCTTAGATGGTTCTCAGCCAACATTTGGACATGTTCCGAATGGCTTAGCAAAAAATCCTGAAACAGGCGTTGATTTTCGAGAAGATGCTGGAGATGTCGTGGAATACAATGTAGAAACGGCTCAAGAAGCATGGCAAGCTGGTTTAGATGAATTGGGTACAGAGAGTATTTCATTAGAATTAACGACTTCTGATTCTGAAGACAGTAAAAAATTAGCTGAATTCCTTCAAAGCGAGTTACAAAACAATTTACCTGGTTTAACGATTGATATCCGTCAAATGCCAGATAACTCTAGATTAGACAATATTAAGTCTGGCAATTACGAAATAGCAACCTCTTACTGGTTAGCTGATTTTGCAGACCCTATTAATTTTGTTGAACGTTTTGATACAGATATTAATCGCGGAAACTATTCATTTGAAAACATTGATGCGCTCATCGATCAAAGCAATCAACAATACGATGATGCCTTAGAAAGATGGAACACTCTAATCGAAATTGAAAAAGTTGCTTTAGGCGAACATTATGTTCATGTTCCGGTTTATCAAACAGCTGAAGCTTATCTTGAGAAGCCTTATGTAAAAGATATTTATCGTCCAGTATTTGGTAGTCGAAGTTTTAAATATGCATCTATTGATTCTACAAAATAAGTCTAACTAAATGAAATCCAGCGAAAACAACTCTTGTTCTAGAAAGAACAGGGTTGTTTTTGCTTATTTAATTTTGCATAAAATTACTGTATAACGAGAATTTATACTTTTTTTAAGTATTTTCCTATATACTAAAGCAATAACTTATTTAAGGAGCTTATTAATGAAATTAAAAATTGTAACCGATTCAACCGTTGAATTAACCGACGAAGAAACTGCTCGTTACGGTATCACGATCGTACCTTTATCTTCTACAATTGATGGAGTAGTTTATCATGATGATATCGAAATAACAAATGAAGAATTTTTACAAAAAATGCAACAGTCGCCTACATTGCCAAAATCTTCTCAGCCTCCCGTTGGGAAATTTTTAGAGACCTACAACACATTAACAGCTGACGGAAGTGAAGTTTTATCTATTCACGTAACTGAAACCTTAAGTGGAACAGTTCAATCAGCGCATCAAGCTGCAAAGTTAGCTGATGGCGATGTAACTGTTATCGATTCTAAATTTTGCGCACGCGGTATGGCTTTTCAAGTCCTAGCTGCAGCTGAATTTGCTGAAAAAGCTTCATCAATAGAGGAGGTCCTTGATCATTTAGAAGATATAAAATCTAGAACCATCCTTTATATCAGCATTGCAAACCTTGAGAACATGATAAAAGGCGGCCGCATTGGTAAAACGATGGGAAAATTTACTTCTTTATTGAATATCAAAGCAACTCTAGAAATGACGGATGGAAAACTGCATTCAGATTCTAAGGGACGGGGAACGAAGTCAATTGTGAAGCGTTACAAGGAAATCTGTCACACGCTTCATGATGCACCTAAAAAAGTTGTTGCTATCGGTTTTACTCATGTTGGTATGAGCGAATACTCAACGACTATCTTAGAGCTATTAAAAACAACCTTTCCTCATGTTGAACCAATGGTCTCTTATGGTAGTCCTAGTGTGATGACACATGCAGGTCCAGAAGCTATTTCCGTTCAATTTTTATTAGAAAAATAAAAATTGTAGGTAAACTACATTTAAAAAGCCACTTCATCTAATGTTTATAGATGGTGTGGCTTTTTAAATGTTCTTTTTATAAGTACTACGCTTACCAATAGACGCCACTCTTCCATGAAATGCCCCTTAACGGAAGAGTGGCGTTGAAAAAGTGCCGCACTTATCCATGAAACGGCCTCTCATGGATAAGTGACACCAAAAATGATCCTCACTTTTCCATTAAAGTTAGTTTCATGGCGAAGTGAATCTAGAATACTGCCTCACTCTTCCATGAAAAAATAAGTTGGATTTAAAAACCCTCTATTATTATACATTTATTAGATAAAACTTTTATTCAGACAGTTCACATTATATTTTCAACTGTTTTCGTTCCGTATAAAATTCCTTATACGCCATATAACTTGCACTAACGGATGCGATACTTGTAGTAGATAATAGCATGAAAGTCACCATAATTTGATATTTGATCGCGTGTGTTGGATCAACTCCAGCAAACATCAAGCCTGACATCATGCCGGGCAGACTGACAATCCCAATCGTTTTTGCTGAATCAATTGTTGGTGACATACCTGCACGAATGCTATCACGCACAATTGAACGAGATGCTTGCTTTAAATCTGCACCTAAAGCTAATTTTTCTAAAACTTGTTGTCGTTGATCAGTAAATTTTGCATTCAAATTTCGGTAACAGATGCCAATAGCAATCATAGAATTACTAGCAATCATTCCTGAAATTGGAATCACTTGTGAAGGAATAAATAACACCGAACCTGACATGACTAAAACGAGTAACGTTAAACTTGTTGCAGTAAAAATAGCAATAAACGAAATTTTAAATGCATGTGATAAGCCTTTGCTCCTCTTTCCTGCATTAAAAGAAGCATTAAAAATAATGACTAACACGAGTGCTAATGTTACTACTGTATTGTTTAACTTGAAAACGTAGCCTAATAAATAACCAACTGCAAATAATTGGATAACGGCTCGAAAAACGCTCAGAAGGATATCTTTTCCCAATCCTAACTTTTCTTTGTATACAATCATAAGTGCTATTCCAACTAACGCTGTGGCAAATAATAATGACGTGTTATTAATAGCTAGATTCATTTAGAGACCTCCATTTCACCATTAACAAGTTGAATAATCCGACTGGATAATTGAATTTCCACTGGATTATGTGTCACCCATAATACGGTCACCCCTTGTTCATGGTTGAGTGTATGAATCAATTTGCGAACAATTTCTTGGTTTTCTGAATCCAAGGCGCTGGTTACTTCATCTAATAAAATTACTTTAGGTAAAAATAATAGATTGCGGATCAATGCCACTCTTTGTTTTTCTCCACCTGACAAAGTATTCACTGATTTAGCTAAATACTCTTCTCCCAAACCGACTTCGTTTAAAGCGGATAACGCTTTTTGCTTATCAAAGGTTTGATTTCTAATTTCATAAGGAAAAACTAAATTATCTTCTACTGTTTTGTCAAACAGTGTGGCTGTTTGAAAACAATAGGACACTTCCTTTCTATAACTAGTCGGCTCATAATCTTCAACTCGTTTATTTTGATAAAGGATTTCTCCGGAAGTTTGAGATAACATGGAAGCAATAATCTTTAAAAGTGTACTTTTCCCACTTCCAGATGGGCCAGTAATCGTCACAAATTCTCCTTCTTCAACAGAAAAATCAAGGCCTTTTAAAATAACTTTCCCTTCTGCTTCATAGCCTAATTGATTAATAGTCAAAAGTGGTGCATTCATTTATCTTCCTCCTGAATAACGTTTATGTATAACCAATTTATTAAAAAATAGGTTCATTAAATCTAGGATAACAAAAAAACTGCCAAACCCAAAAGAAAAGGTTGGCAGTTTATCTAGTTTAGTCGTTATCTGTAGATAAGAATTCACCAGTTTCAGCATTTAAAAGTACATCTACTTCATTGTTTCCTTCTTCAAACTCCCCTGTAAAGACAGGTGTTTTTATATCATCATCAACTTCTAGGTTCCAAGAAACCATAGTAGCATTAGGAGCTTCTTCTTCAGAACTAGCAATCAATTCATCTATAGGCATTACATCATCTGTCATCAATTCTTGATCGTCAAAGTCTGAGTCTTTCTTTTCTGTATTGTTTTTTGTTTCTTCGCCAGTTTCAGCGTTAACTTCCCATTCAATTTCCTGAGTATCATCAAAACCATTGATTTCAAAAGTATACTCGCCAAAATCTTTGTCGAAATCCACTGAAGAAATAGCTGCATCAGGATAAGCTTCTTGGAAATCAGCAACTGCTTGTTCATAGGTTACTGAAAAGCTCTTCCCTTCAAAATTTGTTGATGACGTAGAACTAGAATCTGCTGAATTTGACGTGGCAGAACTTTCCATCGAACTAGATGCTTCTGACTCTGGTGTCGAAGTAGGTGCTTCTTCGTTAGGAGTTTCCGTTCCACAAGCTGCTAATAATGCAAGAGCACTTCCACTAATCAAACCTAATTTTACTTTAGCTAACATATAATCATCTCCTTACTGATATAATAACAATTTAATCGAAAAATTCCTATCAATCTGCTTCTTTGGAATTGAAAATAAGGCCATAGCTGTAGACTTAAGTAAGTCTTAGGTCTCTAGTTCATTCTAAGTTTTAGGTTATTATTCTACTTTTTCCAATTCTGATTTTAAGAAGTTTGCTAATGCTAACATAGCAAACTTCTCTGCTACCTTTTCAGCATCAGCATTGTAATTGGTGTTTGTATTTACATCGTATGCATGTGCTACTCCATCAGCGTCAAAAATAAATTCAATAGCTGCTACATCAATCTTTTGTTCTTTAAGAAAGTGTTCATATTGTTTAATTTGTTCACTTGGCAATGAATCAATAATTGTAAATTTATTAACTACGGGCACATCACCAATTTGGCAACTATCTGCTGGGCATAATTCAAAGCCGTCACTTGAATCGACTTTTACAGCATAAAAGAATTTCCCACCAATAAACTCTGAACGGACGATCGTTCCGTCGGCTGGCTTGATGTATTCTTGAATTAAGCTGATACCATCAATTGAATCTTCAAATTCCGAACCAGACACATAAGTTTTTAGTTCTTCAATTGATTGCAGTAAACGAACGCCCAAACCTTTTCCTGCACGATTGTGCTTGATGATAAATGGAAATTTATTCAATTTTTCAGCTGCTTTAAGGATGTGTTCTTTTCCAACTGCCCCGTATGTCTCAGGTGTTTGAATCCCATATTTTTGCAAAGCTAAGTGTTGCTTTAATTTACTGACTTCTAATTCAATGGCTTTTGTTCCATTGAACACAACAGCATTACGACTTTCCAGCCAAGTCAATAGATTATCCGTTAATTCTGGCGCGTATCGATGTCCACGTGTATGAGAAGAAGCACTCATTCGATTATAGAAAATCCCTTCAGGTGGTTCTTCTTGAATATCGATCAATCCATCAGATAAGTCCCATAATTCATAAGGGGTATTGATTTCATCTAAGCGTGCGGTCAAATGTCTTGTCCAATCGTTATTTTCATGGATAATATATATTTTTTTCATTTTAATCTCTCCTCATTCATTTTTATGTTTTACTTGTTATTTCTCAGCTTCCAAAGCTTCTTTAGTGAAATTTCTATTTTTCTCATACTCAAATGCAGTTTCTGATTGAGCAATTAGAACTGGTGCTAATGCATTTCCAACAACGTTAACTGCTGACCGGCCCATGTTGATAAAGAAGTCTACTGAAACCATCAGTGCAACTCCTTCAGCAGGTAAGCCAAGTTGTGTTGCTGCTGCTAACAATACCACTACTGCTCCCGAAGGAACGGCTGCAATGCCTTTAGTAATGATGGTTAAAAATAAAACAAGCGCGACAATCTCGCCAAATCCTAGTGTTACATCATACATGTTAACAATAAACATTGTTGCTAAGCTAATATAAACACATGCTCCATCTAAATTAAATGAATAACCAAGCGGGGTTACAAAAGAAGAAACCGCCGGCGATACGCCAAATTTCTTTAAGCGATCAATAAGAGATGGCAATACCACGCTTGAGCTGCCTGTCGTGAAAACAAGAACGATCAAATCGCTAATTTCTTTAAGTAATGCGAAGTAGGGTACATGGAAAAACCAAGCAATTATTGGAAAAACGAGTAAGACTACGACCATGAACGCAAGGTACGTAAACAAGACGAATTGCCCTAAAGAAAGTAAATTTCCAATACCGTAAGCAGCTATATCATATGCCAGAAATCCAAATACACCAATTGGAGCAAAAGAAATTGCATAGTCTACCATTTTAAACATCGCCTGCGACCATGATTCAAAAAACACAATCACGGGTCTGCCTTTTTCGCCTATAGATACTAAAGACAGCCCTAGAAAAATACCGAAAAAGATAATCGGCAACAGATTGCCATCTGCAAAAGCTTGAAATAAATTACTTGGTACTATGCTTAGGAAAAAACTTTGAAAATCGATCCCACTTGCTATCCCATTAAGTGACTCAGTCGAAACGTTTCCTGTTTGGAAGTTACTGCCAATTCCAGTCCATTTCCCTACTAAAACACTCAAAACAATCAATCCTGTTGTTACAGAAAAGAAATAGACAAAAGACTTACCTGCCACTTTTCCAAAACTTTTAGAATCACTAATATTAACGATAGCCAAAATGATGACTGGAAAAATTAGTGGTACTATAATCATTTGAATCAAGTTCATAAATATCGTCCCAAGTACTTCTAACTGAAGCCCTACGTTTTTACTGAAATATCCTACAATTATACCTGCCGCAGCCCCAATAATAACTTGCAGCATTAAGCTTGGCTTTTTCATAATTCTACTGTTTCTTGACATGATCTATTTTCCTCCAATCGGTTAATAAAGAGTACAAAAAAAGTGCATGAGCGATATACACTCATGCACAGTTGGATCACTTTTACAATTAGCGAAAAAACGCCCTAAGTATGCCAAAAAACAGCCTTAGTTGTGTCTTGTCCTTATTGATAGAGCTAACCCTTGTTAGTTAAATAGGAAAGAAGCTCTAGTAAAAGATGATTGCTGATAACATGAGTGGTGCATACAACATGGACAACACAACACGTTTAGACAGATCATCTTTTTCATATTCGCTTCCTCCTTCTTAGTTTATTATTTTAGTTTTCTTTAATGGTGAGCGCTCACCTGATTAAAGTAGACTCATTGTAACAACCTCGAATTTTCTTGTCAACTGTTTATTCTAGTTGAGTAAACTTAAAATTACGCTATGGATTAGTCTATTTTTTCTACAACTACTTTTTTTTGTAAGTTCTCAGCATCTTTGACACTAAAGGATGAACTATCATTATATTGCACTTTACTGGCTGAACAAGCTGTAGCAAACGTCAGAGCGTCAACAAAAGTTTTTTGTTGTGTTAGAGAAGCTAAAAACGAACCGACAAAACAATCACCAGCACCTGTATCATTTTTAACGACTACAGCAGGAGGTTTGATTTGATAAAATTCATTTTCGTGCCCGCATAAACTACCTGCTCCGCCTTGAGACACAATAACGTAATCAATTGTTTTTGTTAATTCTTTCACCGTTTCTAGGAGCGTTTGACCTTGTTTAGATAGTTCTTCTATTTCAAATCGATTTGGTTTAATAAAATCGACACCAAATTTCACAGCTGTTTTTAAAGCTTCACCTGAAAGATCACAAGCAATAAAACAGCCTATTTTGTTTAATAGCATCATTAGTTTTTCTAAGTCTTTGATTTCAAAACCTGGTGGCATAGAACCCGCTATCAAAACGGTGTCTTCCGCTCCCACCTTTTCTTCAATTTTATCAAATAATAAAGATTTAGCATAACTAGAAACGTCATATCCTTTTTCAGTAATCAGAATACTGCCGCTGATTCCTTTTTCTAAGATGACATAACTTTCTCTTGTTGGTTTGCCATAGATTTCTACAAAGTCGTGGTTGATATTTTTTTGTTCCAATATTTTATCTAATTGTCCTTTATTGGTCGTGCCACAAAAACCTAATGCTTGATTTTCCACGCCTAATTTACTCATAGCAAAGGAACCATGATGCCCTTTACCTCCTATATCATAAGCAATACTCTCCAAGCGATTGTTCTTTTCTTTGGTCAGCTCTCCATCAAGATGCAACAAACGATCAATAGTTGGGTTTAAAGTGATGGTATAAATCATTGAATATCCTCCTTTTTTTGAAGCAGATGAGTTCATTTATGACTTATTATACCATTTAACTAAAACGATCCATAAAAAAACCACTGTTTAAAGTGGTTTTACTCAACTATTTTTCAGGATAAGGTAATTCTTATAAACGCAAAACATACGAATAGCGATATCACTGCTAAAACACCAATAATTATTGTTAATAATAGCGGCAAATTTGGTACTGCAACTTCTTTGTTTTCCTTTAAAACTATCCCTTGCTTTATAGACATATAGCCTAGAATAATGGCTACAATATTTCCTGTCATTAGATTACTTGCCATAAAAGCAATCATCGTCCGCTTCCAAATTTTTTCACTTGGTTGATTTTGTGCCATAGACAATACCGCAGACCAGAAAAATGACAGCAAAGCAATTAACAACATAACTGGATTGATTGGCTGACTTGTTAAATACATAGCAAAGCTTTCGCCTCGTAATCCAGCGTTTACAGCAAAATAAACAAAGAACAGAATCGGAGCTAAAATTAAGTACACTCGTAAAAAGAGCGCTGGCTGAACTTTATTTTGCAATAGAGATAACTGAGGTTTCATTTACTCAACCTGCCTTTCTGATTCATTATTTTGATAAAAATCAAGATACGATCTGAACAGAGAGTCCGTAACCTGAAAAAGTGAGAAGAAAGAAAAGATATCTTCACCATTTAAAACAATTGGTGTAGCTTGAAAATAAAGATTATGTGTTGCCATAGAAGCCAAATTGTTATTTCTTAGGCTAGTAATAGATAAAATAGGAATTTCTTTTAGTTTAAGCAGAGTCATTTCATCTTTTACTTCCTGAATATCTCCGCTTAAAGATAAAACAATTAATAAATCTCCTTCCGTAAACGTTGATGCTGCTGCCATTTGCAGCTCTTTTTGAGCGGATAGAAGAATCAAAAACTTTTCTAACGGCACCATATTTCGCCTAAAATCGGAAAGAACATCTCTTTGTCCCCAACCTGTTCCATAACAAAAAATCCGTTTGGCAGAATGAATTTCCTTTAACATAGGAACAACGTCTGTTTGATTAAATAACTTTGCAGTTGCCTTACTATCTTCACTTTGCAGTGAACTAAAATTCACTTGAGCCTCATTCCTTTGTGTATAATCGGAATCCTTTTTCAAACTATATTTAAATTCACTAAACCCTGAGAAGCCTAATTTCTTTGCTAACCTCACAATGGACGATTTTGAAGTAAGTGTTTTCTGTGCCAATTCAACAATCGGCATCGTTTGGCATTTATTTTTATGTTTCATAATGTATGATATAATTTGCAAGTCATTTTCATTTAATTCATGAAAATGCTGGTTCACGAGCACTTCTAAATCCAAGTAAATCTCTCCCTGCTATTTGCAATGTATAAAAACATGAAGAATATCTTTTCTCCATGTTTTTATATACACTATTATAGCATAGCTGATTAACTTAATTCAGGCCAAAATCCTTTATTAGCTACTATCAAATCATCTAGTATTTCTCGTGCTACACGAGCATTAGGTACAATTTTAGATACTGTCAGTGCTTGCCACAATTTTTGGTAAGATTTTTCTTCCCAAGCTTCAACGACTAATTTTTCAACAGCTACTTGTTGTTCCATCAATCCTTTTTGGAAACGTGGAATTTCTCCTTGATTGATTGTTTCAGGGCCATTTGATCCTACGATACATGGGATTTCTACCATTGCTGTCGGATCGAAGTTAGAGATAGCGCCATCATTTGGTACGATTAATAACATTCTTTCATGAGTATTATAAGCAATCGCTCTTGCTAAATCGACAATATATGAAGCATGATCATCTGTTACTAATTTTGCATCTTCAGCTGTCTTGATAGTTGAAATACGGTTACACTCAGAAAACACTTGTTTTTCACGGTTATCCATTACTTCATTCGCACGAGTGTATTCAGGATTGGCTTTTTCAGCTTCATCTTGCGGGAACAAGTAGTACTTCAAGTACGTATTTGGTAAAGTATTTGGATCCAAAGCAAATGTTTCTTTTGCTTTGCCATATGTGTGCATCCAGCTCGGTTCAATATCTTCACCTGGAGTACCTTCTAATTCACCTGGAGTAACATATCCATGTTCTGCAACGTGTTTTTTGATTGCCGGCATCAAATCGTTGCCATCTTTATCACGAATATCTGTCCACCAACCAAAGTGGTTCAAGCCGTAATATCGAACTGTCATATCTTTACGGCTTTTCAGTCCTAAAATCTCCGCCATACGGTGTTCGATTCCAACCGGCATATCACAAATATTAATAATTTTGCTATTTGGTTTTAGCTTACGAGTCGCTTCTGCCACGATGGCTGCCGGATTCGAATAGTTCAGCATCCAAGCATCTGGTGAGTATTGTTCCATATAATCAATTAATTCTAATACGCCTCCAATTGAACGCATTCCATAAGAAATCCCACCTGGTCCACATGTTTCTTGTCCAATTACACCATATTTTAAAGGTATCTTTTCATCTTGCTCACGCATAGCATATTTTCCAACTCGGATGTGTGCCATCACAAAGTCGATATCAGTAAAAGCGGTTTCTGGATCAGTAGTTGCTAAGAATTCAATTTCTGGCGCACGTTCTTTTAATACGATTTCTACAGCATCTGCAATTTGCTTTTGTCTTTCCTCATCATTATCATAAAATTTTATTTGACGGATTGGAAATATTTCTAAATTTTCTAATAACATCATAATGATTCCCGGTGTAAATGTGCTTCCGCCACCTGCTACTAAAATTGATTGTTTTTTTAAAGTCATATTTATCTTCTCCTCTAATTTTCTTATTATTAAACCATTGGTTCTGTTTGACTATCAGTATCTGCTAAAACTTCATTCCTTTTCATTTCATCTTCAAATGCATCTCTTACTTGAGGCACATCCAATCCAACGATAACCTGGAAGGCTTTTCCTTTACGAACGACCCCATGAGCGCCAGCTGCTTTAAAGAAACTGTCTTCTTTGACTAGAGTTTCATCTTTAACAGACACTCTTAATCTTGTAGCACAATTATTTACATCCGCAATATTGGCTGTACCGCCAAGCCCTTCTAAATAATGAGCTGCACTACTTGCATAAGCTCCACCATTTGCAGGAACTGTCTTTCCATTTGCTTGTCTTTCACGGTAATCTTTTTTAGAATACATCTTAACTTCTTCTTCTAGTTCTCTACCAGGTGTTTTGATATCAAATTTTAAAATAGCAAAACGGAATACAAAGAAGTAAATGACACTAAATGCTAACCCAGTTCCAACCAACGTTAATACTGTTCCGAGATGATTGATTGACATAGGTATGATAAATTGTGTCAACATCGTAATCAATCCACTACCTACATCACCCACAACACCAAATGCATAAACGGTTGCTCCTAAAGTTGCTGCTAAAGCAGCATGTACTAAGAACAATTGTGGTGCAATAAACAAGAACGTAAATTCAAACGGCTCTGTAATACCAGCAAGAACAGCTGTTAAAGCTGTTGGGATCAATAAAGCCAACGTTTTTTTCTTTTTAGCTGGATCTGCTGTTGCGTAAAATGCTGCTGCTATGCCAAGAGGAGCAAAGATTTTCGAAACATTGTGCAATCCAAACCCACCAGCCGGGAATAACTCTTTAAGTGGAACTGTTGATGAAGCAAAATCGCTTAAATTGTTTAACCAATAAGCTGTGATCCCGCCTTCTACAACTGCTGGTCCATAAATGAACGGTTGATAAATGAAATGATGCATTCCAGTTGGTATCAAAAGTCTTTCCAAGAATACATATAACCATACACCTAAAGTTCCTGATGAAGCTAAGAAACCTTGCATTGAACTAATCAAACCTTGAATGATTGGCCAGCCCCAAGCTGTTAAAAATGCTAACGGAAGCATTAGGAAAAATCCGATCATAACAACCAATGAAGAACCTTGGAAAATACCTAAGAAATCTGGTAGTTTAGTTTCAAAGAAACGGTTATGCAACCAAACAACAATAGCTGCAACTAATATAGCGCCAATTAGATTGGTATCCAATGTTTTAATTCCAGCAATCATTTTTATCCCACTGTCTCCGCCAGCTTCTTGTGTAAAGTCTACACCAAAAGTTGGACCCATCAGATCAAGAATTTTTCCAACAAAGTTGTTAAAAGTCATATAAACAACGACTGCTTCTAAAACTGCTCTTCCATTAGCTTTTTTAGCTAATCCAAGAGGTAGACCAATAACAAATAGTAATTCCATCTGATTGAAAACAGTCCAACCACCAGATTCAACAATTGACCAAAAGTTCGCCCACATTGTACCCGCGGTTGCGATATCTCCCATAATTAATGTATTTTGAAGCATAATAGCAATAGCTAAGATAATACCTGAGAAAGCAAATAATAAAACTGGAGTAAACATCGCCCCACCAAATCGCTGTAGTTTTTGCATCATTATATTTTCATCTCCTTATTCTTTTTATGGAATCGCTTCCATAAACAAACTATACCACCGACTATTTTTTTCTTCAATCCTCTGACCGTCAAAAAAGTCTGCATTCCTTAATAGGTACTTTTTTCATTTCCTGGGAAATTTCCCATTAAAAAAAGGCTGAAATAGCTCCCAGCCTCTTTCCTACGCATCAAATGTAAAAAAGGATTTTATTCAAGTTTATTGATTATATAGTCATAGAATAAGGTTCTATTTAACTAATAAGATACCTTTATTGATTATGCAAGTGCAAAGTACTCGTTTTAGTTAAAGTGATTTTAGCCTATCTGCTTTTTTAAACATTAATTATTTTCAATTAATTTTCCTTTAGGTAAAAACGGTTTTTCCTTGATAAACAATGTCATAATGAAAGCTACTAATGATAGTAGTCCAACTAATTTAAAGACCATTTGAAAACCAGCTAAATCAGCTAGTTGTCCTGTAACATGTTCTGCTAGTTTATTTTGAGAAACAAGCATCATCACAACAACAAACAACGCTGTTCCCATTGATCCAGCTAATTGGCGTTGAGTATTAAACATTGCTGCAGCATGGGAAGCTAACTCTAGAGGAACAGCATTGAACGCTGCTGTTTGAATAGGCATCAACGTTAATGCAAAACCTAACGTACGAACCATTTGCAGTATTACAATAATATAGATAGGTGTATTAATATTTATTAAACCAATAACAAAAGTTCCAACTGTGACCAACATTAATCCACTCATAGCTAATTTTTTAGAACCATATTTATCAAACATTCTACCAGTGATGGGACTCATAACAGCCATAACGAGTGAACCTGGCAAAAGAATCATTCCTGATTCCATCGGTGTCATTCCACGTATCGTTTGGAAGTAAATGGGCAATAAAATTATAGCCCCATACATTCCCGCTGTTAATACGAATGAAATAATGATGTTTAAACGGTATCCTCTGTATTTAAATATACCAAAGTTTAATAAAGGCTCTTTTGAATGATTGCATCGGTTAACCAGTAAAATTAAAGCTATAATCCCAACAACTAAAGGTAAGGCTACATTAATACTCATGAAATCATGTGAAGATGCATTGCTAAGACCGAATAATAGACCGCCAAAACCTAATGTTGAATAGATGACACTGATTAAATCTAATTTAGGGCGACCTACTTCACCAACATTTTTCAAGACGAAGAAGGCAACTACAACATCTAAAATGGCGAATGGTAAGATAAAGTAGAACAACATATTCCAGTGGTAATTTTGCACTACCCATCCAGAGAATGTTGGCCCAATTGCTGGAGCGAAGTTCATCGCTAAACCAATCAACCCCATTGCTGAGCCTCTTTTTTCAATTGGGAAAAGATACAATACCACAATCATTTGTAGCGGCAAAATAATTCCTGCTCCTATTGCTTGAATCATTCTTCCAACAATCAATACACTATAAACACTAGAAGTGGCAGCAACAAGTGTTCCGATTGAAAAAACAATCATTGAAAAGAGATACAACTGACGTGTGGTAAATCGATTTACCAGATAGGCTGTAATTGGCACCATGATTCCATTGATTAACATATAAGCAGTTGTTAACCACTGACCTTGTGTAGCTGTGATTGAAAATTCTTTCATAATACTTGGTAAAGCTGTACTCATAAGAGTTTGATTTAGTATAGTCACGAATGACCCCATCAAAATAACTCCTAAAATTGATATAACATGTCCAAATGACATATCTTGATTTTCTTCTTGAACCATTACTATTTCCCCTTTATTTAATGTTTGTAAGCTAAACCTTCTTTATAAATCGAATATCTAAAAGGAAGGTGCTCTAAAATAGCTTATTTTTTCAATTTAAATCCTGTAGTGCTATACTAAATAGTGAAAGGTTCACTGCCCATATAATTGGGTTGAGCTTTCCTATTTACTGTTCTTAAAACTAATCTAAGGAGCTGAAATTATGCAAAAAGAACAATTCGAACGAATGAAAAACGGACAAGGATTTATTGCAGCATTGGACCAAAGTGGCGGAAGTACTCCAAAAGCTTTAGAACTTTACGGCATTGCACCTGACGCATATTCAAATGAAACTGAGATGTTTGATTTAGTCCATGACATGCGAACTCGTCTCATGACTTCTCCAGCTTTTAATTCTGATTCAATCTTAGGTGCTATTTTATTTGAGCAAACAATGGATCGCAAAGTAGAAGACCTTTATACAGCCGATTATTTATGGGAGAAGAAAGGCGTAGTTCCTTTCTTAAAAGTCGATAAAGGTTTAGCAGAAGAAACTGACGGTGTTCAGTTAATGAAACCTAACCCTAACTTAGATGAATTATTGCACAGAGCTAATGAACGCCATATTTTCGGAACAAAAATGCGTTCATTAATTAAAGAAGCTAACCCTGAAGCTATTAAAAAAGTTGTTGACCAACAATTCGAAGTTGGAAAACAAATCATTGCAGCAGGTCTTGTTCCAATCATTGAACCAGAAGTGGATATTAACAGCAAAGACAAAGAGAAGTCTGAAGCTCTCTTAAAAAATGAGATTCTATCTCAACTAGATAATTTAAGCGAATCAGATAATGTCATGTTAAAACTCTCTATTCCTACAATTGATAATTTTTACGAAGAATTGATTGAACATCCTAGAGTTGTGCGAGTAGTCGCTCTTTCAGGTGGTTATACACGTGAAAAAGCTGATGAAGCTTTAGCACGTAATCATGGATTGATCGCTAGTTTTTCAAGAGCTTTATCTGAGGGGTTAAGCGCTAGTCAGTCAGACGAAGAATATAATGCCTTATTAAAGGAATCCATCAAACAAATTTACAACGCCTCTATCACTTGATTATAAGTGACGCGAAGCAATAGAATAAACACAACGCTTAACAGAGGAAAGCCCTCTGACTTACGCGTTGTGTTTTTACTTTGTATACTATACTCTTGTTTATATAAAAAATCAAAAAGCTAACTTCAAAAATAGAAGTTAGCTTTTTAGATTTTTTATTTGAATCATTTATAATGTACTATTATTTTTGTTCCAGCCTTCCAATCGCATATCAAATTCTTCGATTGGCTCTGGTCCTCGCATCGTATCTTTTTCGATAGTTAAAACACCATTTTTATTTACTTTGGTTTCCCAACGCACTAGTTGAACTTGACCTTCAGTTATTTCAATTCCCGTAATAATCGTAGGATAAACGCAGCAACCGGTGTTGAAATAAGGAAGGTCTTTATCTTTCGGGTACTTAAATCGGTGGGTATGACCGCAGATAAGCATGATTTTGTTTTTTTTGATCCATTTTCCAAAATTTTTCTCAATTTTATGTCTTTTCGTTACATTTTTTACCGGACTTGAAGGGTTTCGAATACCAAACCCATGCAGAAAGCGCCAAAAGAATTTTAAAGATAGCATAGTGAAAAAAGCAAATTGATCATTAGGTGCATCACCTTGATGTCCATGTACCGTCAAAATTTCTTGTCCTGTTTTTTTGTATCTTAATACGAGTGATTCAACAGGTTTAAGCCCTTTTAAAAAATCAAAAAACTCTTCTGTGTATTCATCGTAATTTGTGTAATAATTCTTTTCAACAAATTTTGGATTTTTTAAAGCAATATCATGATTGCCATACAGCTTTATTAAACGATCATCATCAAAAAATTTTTTTATGAGGTCGAATACTTTATCATGCGCATTTTTTGTATAAGTAAAATCAGAATATTCAAGCATCTCATCTCCATCTCCAGCTTCAATATAAGTAAATCCGTTATTATAATAATAATTTAATGCATGAAGAAAGGTATTTCGATTTCGCGTGAACTCATCTGATATACTTCCATTACCTCGATGGATGTCACTAAAAAAAATATATTTAGAATTCTCATCAAATTCTTCCACTCTAGCCTTTTCGTATGCTTCAGTTAATCGTCTATCTGTGAACATTTTTTTCACCCCATAATCAGTTGTCATCCTTTTGCATAAGCAACTGAATTGATATCCCTCTTATCAGTATACTTTATCTGGTCTAGTAAAAAAAATAATTGCTTTCCAATTTTTTATAGACTAAGAATTTGAGCCTATGCAAAAACGCGCGGATGTATGTTTACTTGAAACAGGCATCCGCGCGTTTTTTATTATTTTGGTCCTATATTTTTTAGTGTTGATAGCTTAGTTAACTAATTGACACGCAATTTCTGGAGGAATAGGGTTTGCTTGTAGCCATGTAGAGGATTCAATGCGAATTACAAAGCGTTAGCGCTTCGGCGTTTACGCTTTGTTTAAGGCTTGAAAGTCTGAAGACTATGAACTTTAGGCTTCAGGCGTTCCCATGGCTTTCCACAAGCAAAACCGTCTATTCCAGAAGAAATTTTATTTTGTTCTATCAATACCATTTGACGAAGAGCCATTATTTCCATATTCACATTTTCATTTTCTTTTTCTTTTTAGCTGCCATTAAAAGCAAAGCTCCTGCGCCAGTAATTGCCGTTGTTATGATGATGGGATGCTTAGCTGCTTTTACATAATAGCTATTTGAGCGGACCCAACCTTTTGTAGTTCCTCTCTCATGTAATCCATATCCTGCATGATACAATCCGCTTTTTTCTGGCGGATTAGACGGTCTGTCTAAATGTTGAGTAGGGTACATCACTTTTTCTACTAATTTATCTGTAAAGCGCGGAAGTGCTCTGCCCAATATGGCAAATATCTTAGCTTGAGAACCCACAAAAAGATCACGCTTTGGATTTTCTGCCGCATATAAAATAGCTTCCGCTACTGCTTCAGGCGGGTAGATCATTCCTCTATGGCCTGGTTGTTTATCCATATAACTCATTGCATGTTCATTGTATGGCGTATCAACTCTACCAGGGTGAACCAGTGTTACAGAAACAGGCGCATGTTCCTTTTCCAATTCCATACGAATACTTTCAGTCCATCCATGTACAGCAAATTTAGCAGCGGCATAGGTTGATTGAATTGTAGTTCCTCTATCACCAAATAAAGCCCCTACATTAATCAATGCCCCAGGTGTTTTACGGTCTTTGTAATGCTCTACAGCTGCCTTGCTGCCGTAAACCACACCCCAAAAATTCGTTTCAAACATACGTCTCATGTCTTCTGTGCTTACATCCATTGAATGTCCAAAAATAGAAATACCCGCATTGTTGACCCACGTATCAAAACGCCCAAATTCTCTTAAAGTTGCTTCAGCAATCGCGTTTACATCTTCTTCTTTTCCAACATCTGCTTTAACGTAAATAGCTGAATGACCTTTCCGTTGCAGTTCTTCTACTAATTTCTGCAGTGCTTCTTCATTTCTTGCAGCTACAACAACTTTTGCTCCTTTTTCCGCAGCCATTCTTGCTGTCACTAAACCTATCCCGCTAGAAGCTCCTGTAATGACAACAACTTGGTCTTTTAATTTCTTTAAATGCAAATCTTTCATGCTGCTGCTTTTTTTCCGATCCATTTGATGCATTTGCAATCTTCCCATAGCAATTCCTCCTCGTATAAGTAATTTATTGCCTTATGACCAATGATAAAATGCATGTGCTTCAATTTTTGATAGACTAAAAAAACTTGATACCGCTTACTACTTATAGTCTAATCAAAAAAAAATATTAATGCAAAAAAGCGGTACTTTTATTTATCGTTTTGTACCCTAACTTTATCTGTTAAATCAAAAAGAGGTGTTATTTCAAAATATGAAATAACACCTCTTTTTATTAACTTATTTTTTTGTGACCTCGTGTCCACCAAATTCATTTCTAAGTGCTGCGACTACTTTTCCTGTAAAAGTATCTTCTTCTAGAGAACGGTACCGCATCATTAGTGAGAGTGCTATCACAGGTGTCGGAACTTTTGCCTCCATAGCGGCTTCTACTGTCCATTTTCCTTCACCAGACGATTGCATAATTCCTTTTATTTCATCAAGATGAGCGTCTTTTTGAAAGGCACTTTCTGCCAATTCCATTAACCAACTTCTAATGACAGATCCGTTGTTCCATACTTTGGATACATCAGCTAAATCATACTCAAACTCACTTTTTTCGACAACTTCAAAACCTTCAGCCATCGCTTGCATCATACCATATTCTATACCGTTGTGAATCATTTTCAAGTAATGACCACTACCAGATTTCCCAGTATATAAATACCCATCTTTCACACAGATACCTTTTAAAATTGGTTCAATTACTGCAAATGCTTCTGAATTGCCTCCAACCATTAAACATGCACCTGCATTTGCGCCGCTCTTACCACCCGATGTTCCCATATCTAAGAAATGAATGCCTTTTGTTGCAGATACATTAGCATGTCGGATAGAATCTTTGTAATGTGAATTTCCTCCGTCGATGATGATATCATCTGGTTCCAACAACTCATTTACTTCACTTAGAACTGCCTCTAATGGGTCTCCCGCTGGAACCATGATCCAAATAATTTTAGTTTGTTTAAGACTGGCAACCATTTCTTTTAAGTCTTTCGCGGTCTTGATTCCACTTATATCCGCTTGTTTTCTTGCTGCTTCTATACTGTCGTACCCGATGACCAGATGACCGTTTTTTTGTAAGTTCAAGGCTAAATTGTAACCCATTTTTCCTAATCCAACTAATCCAATTTCCAATCTCACCACTCCTTATGTATTTATGGTTTTAGTATACGGAATATTTTTTCTTTTTACAACTATTAAAAAAAATATTTTTTCTTTATAGTTTTATGCTATACTTATTTAAACTCTTTTAAGCAGGTGAAAATATGAAAACGCAAGATATTAACTTAAAAATCAAATCGATTTACCGCGATTTAAGCAGCAAAGAAAAAACGATTGCAGATTTCATTCTTCTCCATCCTGAAAAAGTGATGCATGGGACCATCAGCAACATTTCAGATACGATCCAAGTTGCGGATGCTACTTTTTTTCGCTTTTGTAAACGCTTAGGTTATAACGGGTTTCAAGATTTCAAAATTGCCTTAGCTTCAGAAAAAGTAACAAGTTCTTTGTCTATCCACGAAAACATTTCTAAAGAAGATAATGAATTACTGATGGCACAAAAAGTTTTTGATTCTAATATCAAGTCTTTAAACGACACAAAAAAATTATTAGACGAGCAAGATCTCATTAAAGCTGTTCAGTTTTTAACGACTGCTAAAACGGTCGGTTTCTTTGGCGTTGGCGGCTCTAGTATTATTGCAATGGATGCTTATCATAAATTTTTGCGTACACCACTAAACTCTATGTATACACAAGATACTCATATCCAAATGATGCAAGCTTCTCGTTTAACAGAAAATGATTGTGCTATTATTATTTCCCATTCTGGTATCACAAAAGATACGATCCAGTTGGCTGAAATTATTAAAGAAAAAAAAGCCAAAGCGATTATTATTACAAGTTACTCCCTTTCTCCTTTAGCGAAATTCGCAGATGCTTTATTATTATCAACCGCTGAAGAAACGGACTACCGTTCTGAGGCTTTAACTTCTCGTATCACACAACTAAGTTTAATAGACACTTTATTTGTTAGTGTTATGTTCAAAACTGGTGATTTTGCCGCACATTCTCTAGAGGAAGTTCGTAAAGTAATTTCTCAAACCAAACTTTGATCATCTTTTTTATGCTTACTTGCTAAGACTTTCATTCCATTAATCCTATTATAGGTATCTTTAAGAATTTAATGCTTTATATCACTTTGTTTAAGTGATTACATTGCTTGCAATCGTTTTCTTGGTTCAAGCCCTTTTCTTTGCTTTCCGTTCTTTTTATTTTATATAATGAATACGAATCATAGAAAAATAAATCTTAGGGAGGAATAGAATATTATGAGTAAATTTGTAAAAGGAAGTTACCTCACATTTGAAGAAGCTAGAGTCGCTATTGATGAAGTTGTTGCAGAAGGTTACGATAAGAACTTAATCACACTCGTCACAAACAGAGAAACTGCTGATACTTTACCTAATGATTTAGATGTAGGTGTGTCAACGGAACACGCAGACAAGCATGATGGAGAAGATGAATCCTTCATGGATAAAGTAAAAAATGTTTTTACAATGAGCGATGATGAAGCTGAAAATGCAAATGTAGATACAACAGATGAAGGTTACGAAGCAGATGAAACGGTTTTGAGCAGCTATAAAGATGATATCAAAAATGGCTCTATTGTAGTATTAGTAGATGACTTCTCTGAAGAATCTGGAGCTGAAGACTTTGATAACAGTACTCCATTTGGAGCAACAGATACACCTACTACTCCTACTGTTCCTACAGTTCCTCCGTCTGATTCATTAGACACAGCAGATACTTTGGATACAATAGATACTACTGATTATTCAACGTTAGATGATACTGGCAAAGTCCCAACTGATACTTCATTATTAGATGATAAAGAAAATATTCAACTGAAAGAAGAACAATTAGATGTTGGCACAACAGAAGTCCAAACTGGCGAAGTTACAGTAAACAAAACAGTCCATGAAGAAACTCAAACTGTTGATGTTCCTGTTAAACATGAAGAAGTGACTATTGAAAGACATCCTGTCACAGATGGTACTCCTGTTGATGGCTCACTTGATTTGGAAGATGAAAGTATAACTATACCTGTAACAGAGGAACAAATTGATGTTAGCAAGCGTCCTGTAGTTACTGAAGAAGTGACAATTAATAAAGAAACTAAAGAAGATGTTAAAGAAGTTTCGGATACAGTCCGTAAAGAAGATCTAGATGTTCAAACACACGGAGATGTTACTGTCGAAGGCGAAGATGACAACAAACCTCTCTAGACTAAAGTTAGTTGTTTCTTATGTATAGTGATTAAATAGAAAGCATCAATATGGGAGTTTCCTTATTGATGCTTTTTAATTAAGCTAGACTATCATAGACGAGGAGGATTGACTATGGAATTAGGTATTTCAGGAAAAATCGCATTAATTACTGGAGCTGACTCGGGTATTGGTTGGGAAACCGCACGTGTCCTTTTAGAAGAAGGAGCTACTGTTATTCTTAACGATAAATACCCGGATAAATTGACTCAAGCAGTCGAGAAATTAGGACATGTAAAAAATGTTTTCAGTTATCCCGGAGATATTACAAATATAAAAGACTTAAAAACAATCCATCAAAAAATTGCTGAAGAAGTTGGAAAAATTGATATATTGGTTCAATCTTCAGGCATCACAGGTGCACAAGGGCTTTTTCATGAATTGGATGATGAAGGATGGACAAATACCATTGAAGTTGACTTGCTTGGCCCTGTTCGTTTAGTAAAGGAATTTTTACCTGATTTAAGAACTGGCGGTTGGGGCAGACTTGTCTTCCTTGCTTCTGAAGATGCGGTGCAGCCTTACGATGATGAAATTCCTTATTGTTGTGCAAAAGCCGGTATTCTAGCATTATCAAAAGGACTTTCTCGAACTTATGCTCGAGAAGGACTGTTAGTCAACTCTGTTTCACCTGCTTTTATTGAAACACCCATGACGGATTCTATGATGGAGAAACGATCTGAAGAATTGTCTGTTTCAAAAGATGAAGCTATTCAGTCTTTTCTCGATCAGAAAAGACCTTATCTTGAACTTAAGCGTCGTGGTCAAACTGAAGAAGTCGCTGCAGTTATTGCCTTTCTCTGTTCGGACAAAGCGTCGTTTGTAAATGGCTCAAATTACCGTGTAGATGCTGGTTCTGTAGCAACAATTTAGCAACTAAAGTGGGATCTATACATTTTAGAGTTAAGAGCTTAGTTCAATTAATGGCACGAAAATTCTGGAGGAATAGGGTTTGCTTGTAGCCATGCAAGGAATTCAAGCCTCAAATATAGCGTTAATGCGTTAGCAGTTACGCTATATTTCAGGCTTGAAAGCTCTGAAGACTGTGAACTTTAGGCTTCAGGCGATTCCATGGCTCTCCACAAGCAAACTCGTCTATTCCAGAAGAATTTTTATTTTCTTCTATCAACACCATTTGACAAAAAGTACTAAGTGGAGGTTATCTATTATGACAAATTACACAACAGAAAAATTAAATCCCCAAGTATCAGCTAACCATTACGATTATTTAATTATTGGTGGGGGAATGGCTGCAGATACCGCAGCTAGAGGAATCCGTGAACAAGATTCATTTGGCAGTATTGGTATCATTTCTGCCGATACTGATCAACCATATACCCGTCCCGCTTTAACTAAAAAATTATGGACGGATTCAACCTTTACTGAAGATCAAGTTGCTCTCAATACGACAAAAGAAACAAAAAATACCACACTGAGATTAAATACCACTGTCTCTTCTATTGAGCGAGACCAACATAGAGTCAAGCTAGAAGACGGCACATCAATTGGTTATAAAAAATTGCTACTCGTTACGGGTGGGGAGCCTAAAAGAATTGATGGTCCAGATGACGAACATGTGATTTTATTTAGAGAATGGTCTGATTATAGACGTCTCCGTGATTTTTCAGGAAATAATCAACATGTTCTAGTTGTAGGCGGTGGATATATTGGATCAGAATTAGCCGCTGGATTGATTCAAAACAACACGAAAGTGACGCTGATTTATCCTGATGAGGTGTTAGGAGGCAGTCAATTTCCTACTGAATTAGCAAAAGAATATGAACGTTCTTTCCGCGAAGCTGGTGTGGAACTTTTAAATGGCAGACGTGCTGATTCTTATACAAAAGAAAATGGTAAGTTTATTCTTCAACTTAATGATGGTTCTACTGTTGAAGGCGATACGATTGTCATTGGCTTAGGTGTATCACCTCGTATTTCACTAGCTGAAAATAGTGGCCTTAAAGTAGAAGATGGTGTGTACGTTGATGAACAATTGCGTACCACTGATCCAGCTATTTGGGCTGCTGGTGATATTGCTTATTATCCAGATAAAATTTTGGGCAGAACTCGTATCGAACATGTGGATCATGCCAGGAAATCTGGTAAAGCAGCCGGTAAAGCAATGGCTGGTTCAACTGAGCCTTATGCATATACACCTTACTTCTATTCTGTTGTTTTTTCTATTTCGTGGAAAGCAATTGGTACACTAGACTCTTCCTTACCTACGCTGATTGATGAAGTCGGGAATGGTAAAGTAGTTTATTACTTAGAGGATAATCTTCCCGTAGGCATTTTAACTTGGAATATAGAGCCTGATCTAGATGCAGTACGTTCTGTCCTAAGTAACCCGCCTATCGATCCACAATCTTTAAGGGGATTAATTCAAGATAAACAATAACTGCTTAAATAAAATAGTCTCCCTTTCTAGCTGATTAAATACAGCTTAGAAAGGGAGCTTATTTTATCTATTTTCAAAATTTTCAGTAACTTGTTGAAACTTCTTATGCAATTCATCCATTACAACGAACCGCGCTTCACGGATAACTTCTTTCCGTTCACTAAATAACAATAATGACGGAACAGTAAATACTGTGAATTGACTAGCCACTTCAGGAATACTATCTGCATTGACTTGAATCGGTTTAATAGATGGAAATTCTTTTAGCATGCTTTGTACTTGAGGCTGAACAGCATGACAAATCCCACAATCTTCTCTTGAAATGTAAACAAAAGCAAGAGAATTTTCATTAATAAATTGGGTAACTTGATTCATGGACGTTGCCTGAGTAAATGTATTCATTTTTAACCTTCTTTCGGTAAGCTGACTCTCTATTATAGTATTTCTTTATAAAAATTAGTTTCACAACGCCAAAACTAGTACGAAAATTGCTTAAGACAAGTAGTCTTGTTTGAGAATAGAGTAATGAACATCATCTATATAACGTTTTTTGTGGATTCTATTTTTTCTTAGCGTCCCTTCATAAGTCATGCCTAAACGTTTCATTACTTTTCCGGACATTGGGTTTTCACTATCATGGCAAGCAAAAATACGTTCCAATCCTAATGTTTCGAATCCCAGCTCAAGAATTATTTTTCCTGCTTCTGTAATATACCCATTTCCCCAGTAAGCTTTATTTAGTGTGTACCCGATCTCCGCACTATTTTTTTCTTCCTTTAACCTTAAATCAATTGTACCAATCATCTTTTCAGTTTCTTTCAATACAATGCCGTACTTCCCAAGAGGTTCTTTCATAAAATGAACAGCAATATTTTTTCTCGTTTCTGCTATATCCTGATGCTTTTCAAAAACAAAACGAACAGTTTCTTCATCAGAAGCATATTCAAACATATCTTCCGCATCCGATAAAACCACTGGTCGCAACAGAATCCGTTTCCCGTCTAAGTGATTGTGACAACTTAGTAAATAACTATATTCTTCCATTCATTTCACCCCCATTTCTTTTTAATTTAGCATGCTGGATTTAGTCAGTCAACCCTCATGGCCTTATTGCTTGTACACAACGCGATGAGGTTAACTGTTAATTGTTGACAATCGTTCATAATTTCGTAAACTTAGTGTAAGCCTTTGCGAATGGTTGGTATTTTTTCAAACCGGTTCCTAAGCTGCCTAGTTAAATTACTAAAGTTGGGAGGGTCCGTTATGATTTCAATAGTTGTCCCGATTCGTAATGTTGAAAAATCATTGACTAAGTGTTTACAAAGTATTAAAGGTCAGACCTACCATCAATTGCAAGTTATTTTGGTTGATATTGGTTCAATTGATAAAAGTGGTGAAATCTGTGAAAAATTTGCTAAAAACGATTCTAGATTCACTGTTATCCACATTCCAAACAGTAATCTTTCTGTAGCAAAGAACATAGGTCTATCGCATGCTCAAGGAGAACATATTTGCTTTATTAATGCTGTTGATTGGATTGACTCAGAAATGTTGGAACGTCTCATAACGACAGATAAATTATATAATGCTGACATGGTTACTTGCAGATATTATGAAGATACTATTTCGGAACTCTATCTCGTTCCCGGACCTGATGAAACAAAAATGGTATCAAAAAATGAAGCCATTCAACTTTGTCTAGCTCAAACTAGAACTCATGGTTTTTTATGTAATAAACTCTTTAAATTAGATTTATTTAACTCTTACCCCACCATCCGTTTTGATGAAAAAATAGGTTATTATGAAGATTTATTAGTAGTTATACAATGTTTCTTCAAAAGCCAAACCATTATTTACAGCCCGCCACCTCATTACCACTATTACTTAAGTCGGCATTTGCCAATAAGTGTGTTGCAAAACAAAGCAAAATTAACCGGTTTAACTGCACTAGAACAAGCCATTGATTTATTAGTCCAAGACCCTACAATCGATACACGCATACTTAAAGACTATTATATTAGGCTAACCCTCTCCTCTTTATTTCTCTTAGTTTCCTTAGAAAACGTGACTAGTCCACTAATAATTGAACTTAAACAAAATTTATACCGCTATGGTTTGTATGAACACAAGGACAAAGATTTAAGAAAATGTCATCTCATAACCCGTAGAAATGTTGGATTAGGCAAAATTTACTGGGATATGTTCTACAAGAAAAAGTTAGCAGAATGACCAATGTTAAAATATGGTGAATAAGTACTTTATTTTTAATTAAAAAGAGTTGCTTCTGAAAAGGAGTGATTCTTTTTCTTGCATATTATAATTTTAAAAAAATTCCCTACTTTATAAAAAAGGTACCCGTTAGGAATAAAGTATTCGTTTGTATTACCATTTTTATTTCCATGTGATATAATGGCAATCAGATTATAAATGGGTAATAAAAAGATTGGAGGAATTATCATCGTACACTCAACATTCGTAAATCATACTCTTTATCCTGCTTATCAAGACGTGGACTCTTTAGACAAAGCAATATTTCCTAGCAATATTAGTTTAGAAGAAGCCTACACTATGCAACATTTGTTTACAGCAGCAAAAGAACACAATGGCGAAAAACTTCAAGGGTATAAAATTAGTATGACTAGTCCGGAAACACAAGCTCTTTTTGATGCCTCAGAACCGTTATACGGGCAGTTAACAAGTAATCGGGTTCGTAACACCCTTTCGTTATCAAAAGATACAGCCCATGCATTAATAGAATTGGAACTAGTCTTTCTTGTTCAAGAAGAACTCTCTTCTGAAGATTCAATTGAGGATATTCTTAAAAAGACTACAGTAGCACCAGGGCTAGAGGTACCAGATTCTCGTTTTCAGGATTGGTTTCCAAAAATGTCCAAAGAACAGGTTTGTATAGATGGAGCAGTAGGTGGGTATGTTTGTTATGGTTCATCAAAAAAAGCTACATATGAAGATTTAGACAATATACAAGGTCGATTGATTCATAATAATCAAATCATTGCTCAAGACTCATCAAGAACTGTTATGGGGCATCCTGTAAAAGCAATAGAATGGTTGCTAAAAAAATTAAGTACACAAGGTCTTTCACTCCAACCTGGTATGTTTATTTCTTCTGGTACTTTTATTATGCCTAAAGTGTTAGCTGCTGGTACCTATAAAGGAGAATTTGACAATTTTGGTACAGTAACATTAACCATTTCTGAATAAGAACTTTAATAGATAACCACCTTGCGTACGGTTCCGTACACGGCGGTTCAATAATTTAAGTATCACTTACGCTCATATAGTAGGATTAAATCTTTTAATCCCCACTGTATGAGCTTTTTATTTGTTATCGAGCAGTGCAGAACTTCACTGCACGAAATACGCCAATACCCTTTACGGCTTGTGAGATCTCCTCGGGTATGAATGATAACCTTCCACTCATGTCACTGCCTCATTTATTGTAGAAGATTCGTGCAGCATTGGACTTTACTTTGTTGAGAAAGCTCGTCCTTCTCCAGTCAGCCTTATATGAGATTTCTGTCCGTCAATTCGAGTGTTTGCGTCCGACTTCCTTCAAATTTCACTTCACAATGGACACCCATGCCGAGCGTACACAAAAAGCCTTACTTTTCTATGAAAAAGTAAGGCTTAGACGTGTTGAGAGGTAGAACGTTATCCCAGTCTGCTCTCTTTTTTATAGCTAATTTAGCAGTTAAACTTTTTCAGCTTCTTTTCTTATTTGAGCAGTGTTTGTTTGGGTATCATCTGAAAGTAATTTGTTGGCAACGAGTAAAAGTATTGGAAGAATAACATCATCTGCATATCCCACTACTGGAATAAAGTCGGGGATAAAATCGATTGGACTGATTATATAGAGAATGATCCCTGCTACCATTAGTTTCTTTTTCCCGCTTGTTTTTGTATTAAATAAAGAAATTATAAGAGACTTCACTTGTGACATTGGGGTCTTATTTTGTTTTGTCTTCATTTTCATTTTTACATGACCTCCATCTTTTTTGACTACAATTAGTATAACTGTAGCCAGACTAAAATGTATCGGTCTAAAGCATGATTTTTTAAGCTAGCTCTTTAGCTTTTTTTGAAAAAACTGTCATTTCAGCTGCTAGATTAGATCGAAAAATCCTACATCAAAGACTTCCTAAAATGACACCTACAATATAGGCAACTACAGCAGCCAATCCTCCAACTACTAACATTTCAATACCAGACTTCAACCAGTTTGATTGATTAATTTTGGACTTTACTGCCCCTAGAATAAATAACGTTATTCCGGTAAGCATAGAAGCAATAAAAAAAGAATTCTGTACTAAAATTGGTAAACCTAGTGAAAATACATATGTCAGAAGTGGAACGACACCAAAGAGACTAAAAGACAAAAAAGTGGCTAGAGCATTTTTAAGAGGCAATTGTTCAGTTGAGTCAGAACCATACTTTTCTTTCCATACTTGATTTATAAAAGGTTTTTCATACTTCGCAAGTGTTTTTACGATTACGTTCGCATCCTCTTTATCCACTCCTTGGTCTACAAATGACTCCATCATTCGCTTCACTTCTTTTTCATGATGGTTTACAATCTCTAATTGCTCTTTTTGCCATGTCATTTTTTCATACTCGTTTTGAGATTTTGTTGAAAGATAATCCCCCACAGCCATTGAAAACCCGTCAGCTAACAAGTTAGAAAAACCTAGAATCAAAATAACATTGAGCGATAATTCTCCGCCAACGCTTCCTGCTACCACAGCAAAAGTTGTAACGATGCCATCCAATCCTCCATAAACAATACTTTTAATGTATTTACCATTGCTAGTTTGTCTTTTTTTTCGTGGATTAGTCATTTTAATCACTCCTTATATGTAGATTGATAAAAGATTATTCATAAAGCTTATTGACAAAAAGCGATTGATTATTAGTACTTTAATTTCCCATATTCGATGTGAGTGTTGTGATTATCCACAAACCCATGATCAAAACTAGTGAACTGATCGAACTCACAAAAATACTTAACAAAATGTATTTCATTTTTTTCTTAACTAAATAATCTTTAACAGAAAAAGCCACTATAAATAGACCTATACAACTAACTAAGATCCAACCGGCCAATCCTGTAGTTGTATAATCAATCGAGAAAACTAAAAAATACAGCATCAAAAACAGTTGGATACACAAAAATAGTTCGCGATAATTTTTCAACCATTTCTCGATATCATCCACCTTCACTTTCTTAAGAACTCATTCTTCATGTGAATATATTAACAATTAATCACTACTAATGCAATAGTTATTTAAAAGTATATTACGCATTATCTACTTAAAGACAAGATACTTTGTTCAATAAGTTCATATAAATAATAGAGTGATTTTTATGTCCTCTAATTTCCGCTCGGTTTCACTAGTTTAGTAAAAAGATTCTTTTCTATGCATACTTCTTCATTTGAATTTTTGATAATAATATCAAAGTTCTGGCTGAATGGATGCATAAACAATACGTACTGAATGCGTCGTTGTTCGTGAGACTGACTTAGAGCAGTTATATCCGTACCTCTTTCCAAAATATCCCTTCCAACTCTTCTTACTAACTCTGTTTCATCATCTGTGTAAAAGTAAATTTTCAGATCCATTAACTTAGGATCAATAAATGCGACACTCATTCCTTCTATGATCGTGACTTTTTTAGGAGATATCAACTCACTTTTTTGGTAAACCGTATCTATAGTATAAAAGTCTAATCCAGATTTGACCATTCGAATATCCCTTTCTAGAGACGGTGTATGATGAGCATCTGGATGGCAAGCAGTCATTTTTGAATGATAGCTTTTATGTTGATAGGGATAGGAAATCATGGCGTACTTCCGTAATTGTGACGGAACAATATAGGGGTCTGTATTGAGATACGATACTTCATTTAGTCCTATCAATTGAGCCAGTTTAGTAGAAAAAGTTGTTTTACCTGCAGCACCATGACCCGATATACCAATAATCACCGGCCTGTCTGATTTATTTATCCAATTTATAATTTCTTCAACTAGTAGTTTCATCCCATCACCCTTTTATCTGTCTTTTATACTTTAGTATGCATCCTTAACATTCTAGTATTAAGTAATTATGCATCAAGATATAGTCAATTTATTTTACCATTAATGAAACCGTTATTTTTACAAAATATGTACTTTCTAAATAGACTAACCTATTCAAAAAAATAAAAAAGCAGTATCCTCTAAATCAATAGATTCTACTACTTTTTATCTCGTTACTATTTTAAGCTAATTCGGTGCCGCCAGTTATTCCATAAATTTGAGCAGTCACATAGCTTGATTTCGTAGAAGCTAAGAACACATAAATATCAGAAAGTTCTACTGGTTGTCCAGCTCGTTGCAATGGAGTATCTTGTCCAAACGTTGGAATGGCTTCACTTGGCTGACCACCAGAAATTTGTAATGGTGTCCAGATAGGTCCAGGAGCTACTACATTAACACGAATGCCTTTTGGCGCTAGTTGTTTTGCTAGACCTCGGCTAAATCCATTGATTGCAAACTTAGTTGATGCATAATCTAGTAAATTTGCACTTGGATTGTATCCTTGTACAGAGGATGTTGTGATAATAGAAGAACCTTCTGGTAGATAAGGTAATGCAGCTTTTATCACCCAAAATAGAGAGAAAACATTAATTTCAAAGGTTTGTCTTAGCTGTTCTGTTGAAAGTTCTAAGATGTCTTCAACAGCCTGTTGTTTTCCAGCAATTAAAGCTAATATATCTAATCCACCAAGTTCTTTATGTGCTTGATCAACCAGTTGTTTACAAAATGCTTCATCACTTAAATCACCTGGGATAAGAATAGCTTTTCGACCAGCTTGTTCAATCAGCTGCTTCACTTCTTGTGCATCTGATTCTTCTTCTGGAAGGTAGTTCAATACAATATCGGCTCCTTCACGTGCGTAAGCAATGGCTGCAGCGCGACCTATACCAGAGTCTCCTCCTGTTATAAGAGCTTTTCGTCCAATTAATTGTTCATTGCCTTTATAGGATTCTTCACCGCAATCTGGACGTGGTTCCATTTTACTTTGTAATGCAGGAGGTTCTTGATATTGCTTTGGAAAGTCTTCAGTAAAAAATTGATTTAATGGGTTTTCTAACTTTTTATTTTGCATTTATCTCTCTTCTCTTACTAGTAATGAATAACTTTATCTTAAAATTTTTATCCTATAATTTCAACTAATATGTCTTCAGTTGAGTCGAAAGAGCTTAAGTTGTTTTTTGCCATTTTGTACCTGCTATAACTTTATCTGTCTTGAAAGTCAGTTTTTCCTGTGAAGAGAAAAAAAGAAATAGAATTTCAGATATTCTACCATCTATTACTAAATTAAAAAGATTCGTATTTTAGCTGCTATGTACCTAGAGTAGTATTAGACATTTTATTCATTGGAACTAAAAGTTTATACAACGAGGTATAAAAAAATTCCCATAATAATAAGATAAACGGCCCCGTAAAAAAATATTTGGGACAAAATACTTTTTACATAACGTTGCACGTAATTTTCTTCCGGATCTTCCGGGTTGTAATACACATCAAGAACAGATCCACGGGGAATCTCTTTTTCTAAAGGATTAAAAGAGATTCGCGGATTGCGCTTCACACGCAATGTTGGTGCAAACTTATCTCCAATAACTTCTGCTTCTCCATAAACCGTAGCCGCCTTAACTATAATTCCTCGATAAACTAATTTCCCTTTATAACTTTTTCCATCAACCTCAAATTTAACTAATGGATAAAACAAACCATTTCCACGTGCTTCATAACCATAAACCTCACCTGACGTTTTGCTCGTACAGTTAACCAGTTTCTTTTTATCGCGTTTTTTTAATAAGAACGCAACAAACATAAAAATTAGGACTAAGGCAAACAATCCTAAAGAAAGCCAAAATTTCAACACTACCATCCTATCACCTGCTTACTACCAGTATTTTGTCCATATTTTTGAGTTTTTGTTTTAGTTCATCAAATTTTCGACTCATCTTAACATCTCCTCTTTTTTCCATTTATAGGACGACTTAAGGATAGAAAAAACAAACCTAAACTTCAAGAAATTTGATTTATACTTGAACATTAAAAAAAGTAGCATCTTGAAAATCAGATGCTACTTTTCTCACTTATAAAGTTATTTCTTTTTGTTTGAATTTTTTTCTAGATTATAGACCTATTGAACAACTTTCAAAAATCCTTCTAAGAAACTAGCCGAATCACCGATATAACTGTAGTCCGAATGGTCAAAAATAGGTGCTTCTGGGTCTTTATTAATCGAAACCACCAGTTCTGCATTTCCAATTCCTGTTGTGTACTGTACTGCTCCATGGATACCTAAATTGATCAGTAATTTAGGTGCAATGGTGTTCCCAGATTGCCCAATTTGATCTTCTCCATTAAATTTAGGATGGTCTGTCAATGGACGAGTTACGCCAATCTTTGCCCCTAGTTTACGAGCAAGCTCTTCTGCCAACTCAACTGTCTTATCATCTACAGCTCCTCTTCCTATAGCGATTACTCGATCAGCATTGGCAATACTATCGCTTTTAGAAAGCAAAGGAGTCTCTTCTATAATTTTCACGCGTTTTGCTTCTTTAAAAGCCAAATCATTCACTTCTGTTACCGTAACTGTGGCGTTGTTGATTTTCTTAGCTTCAAAGGTATTAGGTCGTACAGAAGCCATTTGCGGACGATGGTTAGGACAAATGATCTCACACATGATATTATCCCCATATGATGGTTTCGTTTGAACTAACAAGTCACTGTCAAATGATAAATTTAAACAATCAGACGTCAGACCTGTATTCAATTTTGCCTGCAGGCGTGGTGCAATTGAACGACCGACAACTGTAGCTCCAAAAAGAATACTGTTTGGTTGGCGACGTTTTGCTAATTCTGCCATCAAACTAGCAACTTCAGAATCCATCGCATCTTTTAAACGGTCGTCTTTTACTACAACAATTTCATCTGGACCATACTCTTTGATATTCTCTTCTAAATTCTTGTCTGTGGCTTCAAATAGGATAACAACAACCTTTTTATCACCAGCAATTTCTTTTGCTTTGGTTATCAATTGATACGTAACCGGTTGAATGATTCCTATATGCTTCTCTGCGTATATCCAAATTTCTTGGGTAGTCATTTTTTCCTCACCTCTCTTAGAGTAAATTAGTGGCTCTTAATTGTATTAATAATTCACGAACTGCTTCATCAGCCGTTCCTTTAAGAACTTTTGTAGCTTTTGCTTCTTTTTCAGGTGCCCATACACTACGTACCACTGTAGGTGAACCTTTCAACCCAATTCTATCAGGATCAACAGATAAACTAATTTCATCCCAGATACGAATGTCTTTTTTGTAACTTTGTTGAATATTACGAGGTGTCGGATAGCGCGGTTCGTTCATTTCGCTACGCACAGTAACTACTGCTGGCAATTGGAATTCAATTTTTTGCTGCATATTCTCTAATAATCGGGTTGCAGTCATAGATTGATTAGAATGGCTATGAAGTTCACTTACAAATGTAATTTGTGGACAATCTAAAAATTCAGACACAATAGGCCCAACTTGACTAGTATCTGCATCCACTGACTGGCGACCAAACAACACTAAGTCTACATCTTTTAATTCTTTGATAGCTTGGGATAAAACATATCCTGTGGCTAAAGTGTCAGCTCCGCCAAATTGTCGAGAACTTAAAAGTACAGCATCATCACATCCCATGGCTAGACCTTGTCGTAAAGTCATCTCAAAATCTGGAGGTCCCATAGATATTAAAATGATTTCTCCACCCCATTTGTCTTTTAAGCGTAGAGCTGTCTCAATGGCATTTTTATCGTAAGGGTTCATCATTCCAGCTTCTCCAGAACGAACAAGATTTTTAGTAACGGGATTTATTTTTAAGTTATTTGAAACCGGTACTTGTTTAATACATACTACGATCTTCAAACTCATTGAACTCACTCCTCTCCCTCATTTACAACTTCTTTAGCGATTTCAATCATCATTTTTTCTAGCGATCCTTCAGCAAGTTGCAAAGCACGAGCATCGCGAATTAGATGTTCCACAGGATATTCTTGGCTATAACCATACCCACCTAATACCTGTAGTGCTTGGTCAGCTGCTGTATATGAAGCACGACTGCCGTATGATTTCGCCATGGTAGCCACTTTAGCATAAGGCTTGCCTGCCATTTTCAACTTAGCAGCCTCTTGATAGAGCAATTGCGTATTTTCTTTAGCAATAGCGATTTCTGTTATTTTCTCTTGAATAGAATACAACTGAGTAATAGGAATACCTTTTACTTCACGTTGTTTTGCATAATCAACTGCAATATTCAAAGCATGTTCAGTAATACCCGCTGCAATCGCACCCATTGAAATACGCGCGTCATAGTGAGCATTATCTCCTATTTCCACGCCTTGTCCTACTTTACCAAGCAAATGATCTTCACTGACAACCACATCTTCCAGAAAAATTTCTCCAATAGGTGTGCCATTCATCCCAATAAAACTTTCTCTCTTTCCGTGTTTAAAGCCAGGCATATCTTCATCCACAAGGAAACAAGATAATTCTGTTGGGGACGTTTTGAGAAGCACACAATAGACTTCCGCTAATCCACCATTTGTAATCATCGTTTTATTACCGTTTAGTATCCATTTATCTCCTTCTTTAACAGCTTTGGCTGTGAATCCCATTACATTAGATCCACCTTGTGGTTCTGTTGAAGAAAATCCAAAAATACGATGATTTGCTTGTGGCAAGTATTTTTCTTTCAATTCTGGTGTTGCATATTTTAATACTTGATCAACTGATTTGTAATGGCCCTCTAAAGTAAAGGCAACACTGGCATTACGGACAGCAAAATCATAGATGGTTTGTGAACTAGCAATAGCATCAAACCCGGCACCACCATACTCTTCTGGTATAGTTAAACCTAAAAATCCGGTGTTTACTAGTTTATTCCATAACTCGTTAGGGAAATCTCTTTGCTTATCAATCAACATATCCAGTGGTTTAACTTCTTTATCAGCAAAATCCGTAACCATCTGGTGTAACATTACTTGCGATTCGGTTAGTTTTATACTCATTATTACACTCCTTTTGTTCAGATATACACAAGAAAATTTTCAATTCGTTTAACAAAATTAACTATAGCCTATTTTTTTTTCGATAGAGTTGATTTAAATCAAGTACAGGTATAATTATAAAAAACATTTCCTTTTCTAAAGTCATGAAAACTGGTAAAATTAAGTAGTATTGTGAGGAATTACAGAGGAGAATACAGGATGAAAAAAATTTATTCAACATCTTATCATCATACTTATCATTGTGAAAAAACAGCGCAGTGTTGTATATCTAACGTCCCCTTATTTCAATCCCTAACAACCGAACAAAAAGAACAAATTCATTCATTAATCCATCACAAACACTATTCTAAAGGAGAAACGATTTATCGACCTGGTGAACTTGCTGATTCTCTTCATGTATTACAAAGTGGTAAAATACGTGTTTATCGATTATCAGATACGGGAAAAGAACAATTGATCCGAATGGTAACTCAAGGTGAGTTCACCGGAGAATTAGCTTTGTTCAAGAAGGGTGTTTACCAAGCATTTGCGGAAGCGCTAACGGATTGCTCGATTTGTGCTATCAAACATTCCGATTTTCGTGAGCTTCTTCTTCAATGCCCAGCTATGTCAATTGAAATGTTGGCTACAATTTCTGACAGATTGGGAACTTCTGAGCAACAAACAGCTTGGGCAACTACCGAAACTGTACGAGACCGTTTATTACACTTTTTGATTAGTTTAACTGACACTACTGAAAAAGAACCCATTGTTGAGCTAAAGATGGCTAAAAAAGATTTAGCCTCTTATCTTGGAACCACTTCCGAATCATTAAGTCGTGAACTCACTCGGTTAGAAAAAGAAAAAGTTATTCAAGAAATGGCTTATGGAAAGTTTAAACTGAATATGCATTCCCCTTAATTGATATCCAGCTTCATTTTTTTTTATGGATAAGAATACTTTTACATTTGCTACAATCTCTTTCCTTGAGAATGAACTTAACAAGACAACTTAATCATTCTTGATTGTAGTCAATTTTTTACTGTTAGTTATGAAGTAAGATACAAGTATAAAGAAACCACAATTCGGCTCTGTACTTTTTAGTGTTGATAGCTTAGTTAAATGAATGGCACGAAAATTCTGGAGGAATAGGGTTTGCTTGCTTACATTGGATTCAATGGCTCTCCACAAGTAATCTCGTCTATTCTAGAAGAAATTTTATTTTCTTGTATCAATACCATTTTACGAAGAGTCCACAATTCGAAAAAGGCAGCAAAGATTGTTATACTTACGTTATTGAATAGGCTTAAAAGTATGTTAATGGAGGGACTACAATGAAAAAAGACACTACGCACCATGATCATTCCGTTGAATCACATAAAGCTTGCGTTTCCTTAGTCCCGATTTTTAATCACTTAGAAGATGGGCAGCTAGATGAAATCATGGGAACCACTCATTCAGTTTCCTATCAAAAACATGAACTTATTTATCATGCCGGGGATGAATCTAATGCTCTTTATATTGTTAACAAAGGAAAAGTTCGTATATATAGATTATCGGAATCAGGGAAAGAACAGTTAGTTAGGATTTTAAATCCCGGTGATTTCACTGGCGAGATGGCCTTGTTTTCTGAGTCTACCCATGAAACTTATGCAGAAGCAATGGTCAATACCAAAATATGTATGATTAATCGTTTGGATTTACAAGAGTTCCTAATGAAATACCCTTCAATTTCTTTAAAAATTTTAGCTGAGTTTTCACATCGACTTGACGCTTCTGAGAAACAGTCCTCTCGCTTCGCAACAGAAAAAGTTGATACGCGCATCGCCTTATTTTTAGTAGATTATCTCGATAAAGAAATATCTGGAACAGATGAACTCACTTTACCAATGAGTAAAAAAGACTTAGCTTCTTATTTAGGAACCACACCTGAAACAATCAGTCGCAAATTTAACGAGCTAGAAGACCGAGGTTATATCAAACAATTGACGCATAAACAAATTCGAATAGTCGATTTAGACGGTTTGTTATTTGTTTAGGTTAAGCATATGAGTGATTAAAGTAAGGAGACTGGAATAATCATTCCAGTCTCCTTACTTTAATCGTTTTTTTCTATTTCAACGTATTCCTTTTATTTATTACTTTCCAAATCAGCCAAGTAGATTATCTCCAACTGTTTTTTTAGCTTCACTCATTAATTCTTTTTTCTCATTGTCATCAATTTTTCCATCCTCATGGGCTTGTTTAACTTCTTTTAATAATTGTCCTGCTTTTTTCGTGTCTACACTTTTGAGTTTTTGTTTCAGTTCATCAAATTTTTGACTCATTTTAACATCTCCTCTTCTATCTATTTGTAGTACATCCTAAGAATAAGAAAAACAGATGAAAATTTCAAGTAATTTGATTCATATAAAAACTAAATGAAAGCACTATCTCATTTCCAAAAATCAGCTTGATATTTGTTTGCAAACCAATTCCTTTGGACTTTATTATCAATTTTAAATCGTAATTTCTATCCAATTTCCTTCAGGATCGGCCACAACACTTTCGTAGTACCCGTCTCCTGTCCAACGAGGTTGACCAATAACCGTATGCCCATCATCTAAAATAGTCTTGGTTAACGCATTGACTGCTTCTTCACTACCTACGCTAATAGCTAGGTGTGCCCAACCTAAAGGTATTTCTTCTGGTTGATAAGTAATAGTGGGTTGTTGCATCAATTCTAATCGAACTTCTGATTCAGAAAAAGTTAAAAAATAACTGGCAAAACCACGATTAGCATTTTCATAACGTTCTCCTGATTGAGCTCTAAAATACGTTTTATAGAATTGACGCATACGCTCAATGTCTTTGACCCATAATGCTACATGTGCAATTTTCACTTAGAGACCTCTCCCTTAATTGTGGTATTCTGCTCATTCGCGATTTCTGACCAGTAAGCAGCTTGTTTATCTTCCCAGAAGTCTTTGTCTTCTTGGGTAATGTCTCGAATAACCCGACAAGGGTTTCCAACGGCTATCGTATTCGATGGAACGTTTTTTGTTACAACGGATCCGGATCCAATAATGACATTGTCCCCAATAGTCACACCTGGGTTCACTACGGCACTTCCGCCAATCCAAACGTTATTTCCAATAGTAATCGATGTCCCAAATTCTAATCCACTGTTGCGCACAGTTGGGTCAATTGGATGACCTGCTGTGTACAAGCATACTCGTGGCCCAAACATAGCATTATCTCCAATTTTGATTGGAGCAACATCTATCATAACGCAATCAAAGTTTGCATAAAAATTTTTGCCAATGGTAATATTTTGCCCATAATCAACTCGTAAAGTCGGCTCAATGTAGATATTACCTGCTACTTCACCAAAAATATCCATTAGCAGTTGCGTACGATACGGCTTTTCTTCTTCAGTGGTCGCATTAAATAATCGAATTAATTGTTGTCCTTTTTGTCGCATAGCTTTCAATTCTTCTCCTTGTGCAAGGTACAATCTCTCTGCTAACATTCGTTCTTTTTCAGACATTTGTGTATCTCCTCATACTCAAAATTTTATTTATACGTTCTTTTAAATACGCTTTCATTCAAAACTAAACAATGTACCTTTATCTATGTAATCTAGTAACCTTTTTATTTCTTCTATTATCTAGAAACAAAAAAATTCTCTTTAAAAATAAAGTAAAGGTACCTCTACCATTATCTTAGCATGAATAATTAAGGATTAAAAGATACAATAACACGCTCCCAAGTATCATAATACGATATCTTATTATACTTTCATTATTAACCCTAGATAATTCATAGTTCTATGAGTTTGCATTTTAAAACCTTGTTCTTTAACGTTTATAAGAAATTTCTCTTTTCATCCATTTGATGCGTGAAAAAAGAATACCTTTTTATTCATGTAGATTTGACCAAAATACCAAACAGAGGTGCTCTATCTGTCAAATTTACGCGACAACCAAATATACTTGATTTATAGCTAGAATAGTCATTAAAACAATATATGTTACAATAAGCATGCTTATTTGCTTGAATCATCTTTATACTGGAGGTATTTATTTGAATAAAAAATCTTTTTATTTATACGGCAGTATTTTGCTGTGTGTCATGCTATCTATATTATTTGTACAAAATAATTTTTATTTATACGATGACTCCATAGCAGAAGTCGTAACGGTAACCCTTAATGAACAACAAAACGCTAATGATCCAACTATTAATGATCGTTTGTTTGATCAAACTTTAGTTGGGAAACTAGTAAATGGCGAACAAAAGGGTGAATTAATCACACTAGAGAATACTTACTCTCTATCTGGGGCATATGATTACGAGTATAAAATAGGTGATAAACTCTTTGTCTCCATTCAAAAGAATTCAGGCAGTGATTTAAGAGGAACCATTGACGGTCCAAAACGAGATACCTATGTTTTAGCAGCTGCTTGGTTATTTATAGTAACGGTACTACTGGTTGGAAAGAAAAGCGGCTGGTTTTCAATAGTCAGTTTAATTATTAACGTCTTAGTATTGTTACTCGCATTAACTGTCTACACAAATTCAGAAAATGCTAACTTACTGCTTATATGCAGTGGTTTAGTCTTTTTTTTCACGATTACTTCCCTATTCTTGGTTAGTGGAAATACCGAAAAAACCTATGCTGCTATCTTAGCCACATTGACAGGAACCTTTTCTGCCCTTCTCATTGCTTTTATTGTCATGCAATTAACAGCGGAAAAAGGACTTAGATATGAGGAAATGGCTTTTATAACCAGATCTCCACAAAAAATATTTTTAGCTAGCATTCTAGTTGGTTCTTTGGGTGCTGTAATGGATATTGCGATTACAATCACCTCTTCTCTTTATGAGTTATATGATAAAAATAACTCCATTCCACTAACGGACTTAAGAGCTTCTGGAAAGGAAATTGGTGCAGATATCATGGGCACTATGACAAATGTTTTATTTTTTGCGTATGTCAGTGGAAGCATACCAATGATTCTTCTATACTTAAAAAACGGCTCTACACTAGGTTACACCTTATCAATGAATTTATCCTTAGAATTAACCAGAGCGCTGGTTGGAAGTATTGGAATTGTACTGACCATCCCAATAAGTATCTATACTGCGACTTATTTCATTCAAAAAAGGAGGTCACATAAATGAATGTCTTAGTATGCCTATCGATTATTTTATTTGTACTCATGAAATTGATCAGTGGCGAAAAAGGGACAAGATCGTTTATTGCTCTTTTTTTAAACTTTGGTATCACTCTTTTGACGGTACTCTTAATGACAAGAGAAGCATTTAATCCGATTTTTCTAACTATGATTGCTTGCATCTTTATTAGTTGCATCAACCTCTTTTATATAAATACGATAAATCTTAAATCCGTTATTTCATTTATTGCAACACTGATGACACTTTTCTTTTTAGTCGGGCTTATTTTTATATTTGTTGAAAAAGCTATGATACAGGGATTTGGTATAGAAGAGATAGAAGAGCTTTCTTTTTTCAATCTCTATGTTGGGGTAAATTTTCTTGAAATCGCTAGTTGTACAATCATAATGGGTTCTATAGGAGCTATTACAGACACTTCTATTTCCATTTCTTCTGCAATGAACGAGATTTTTATCCATAACCCATTCATGGACCGCTACAACCTTTTTAAATCCGGTATGAATGTTGGAAAAGATATTCTGGGCACCACTACAAACACTTTGTATTTCGCATTTATTGGTGGGTATTTAGCTTTAATCGTTTGGTTTAAAGACTTATCTTACTCACTTAGTGAAGTGATCAATTCTAAGGTATTCAGTTCAGAAGTCATTTCCATATTCTGTATTGGAACAGGCGCCATTTTGATCATACCGATTACTGCTTGGCTTACAGCCTTTATGTTAACGCGGCGTAAAAAGAACGTTTCTGTAAGTGAGGAAGTTTGATAAAATTAGAAAACCTGCTTCAATACCAAATTGGAGCTATTTTCAAAGGAAAACAAAGATTTTTGGCCTCACTCTTTCGTGGAGAAGTCTTTCATAGAAAAGAGTGAGACTCCTTTTTTACTCCACTTTAACGTGAACTGTACTTTCATGGAAAAGTGAACACTTTTTTTAGTCTCACTCTATTATTTGAGACCTCCCCCAAAATAATAATCCAGATGCAAAGAAAGGGCTGAGATAAACCATCTCAGCCCTTTCTTTTAGGTATTCATTCTGGTTGTTACATTTCACCAGTTTTTTCTTGATAGGTTTGCAATTCATACATATCAAAATAGGTTCCTTTTTTATCGATCAATTCATCATGAGTCCCTTTTTCCACAATTTCACCATTGCTCAAAACTAAAATTTGATCTGCATCTTTTACAGTGGATAATCGGTGAGCAATGATTAAAGACGTTCGGTTTTTGCGCATATTGGCTAACCCTTTTTGAATTTTCTCTTCTGTTTCGGTATCTATATTAGCCGTTGCTTCATCAAGAATTAGAATACGCGGCGAACGCAGAATGGTTCTAGCAAAACTGATTAATTGCTTTTCTCCGGCAGATAAACTTGCTCCACGTTCGATGACCTTTGATGCGTAACCATGCTCCATTTCAGATATAAACTCATCTGCATAAACAAACTCAGCAGCTTTTTTAACTTCAGCCTCTGTGTAGTCACTATTGTACATTCGAATATTGTCTGCGATATTTCCATAAAATAGGAAACTATCCTGCAGAACCAATCCCATTTTAGTTCGAAGACCTTCTATTGGCATATCCTTGAGTGAGTGACCATCAATGGTGATCTCTCCTTCGTGATACTCGTAGAACCGCATCAGTACATTAATAATGGAACTTTTTCCTGATCCCGTTTGACCGACTAAAGCAACTGTTTCTCCCGGCTTCACTTCAAAACTGATATTACGTAAGACTTGTTTACTTCCATCATATGAGAAGTTCAAGTTATTTACACGAATATGGCCTTCTGTGATCATACCGTTTGTGTCTGGCTTAGATTGTGGAGCAAGTTCTTCATTTTTCAACAACTCTTGAACTCTATGCCCTGAAACAATTCCATCTTGTAATGAACTTAAGCTGTTCATCATTTGGCTGATTGGTTGGAAAAATGATCGTGAATAAGCCGTAAACGCGTATACCAAACCTATATTAATGTTCCCTTGGGTCCAATCTTGATACCCAAAAATAAGCAGCACTGCTACTAGAGCGATTGATTCAATCACATTGATTGCAGGCGCCAATAATAAGGCATTCATACTATACATCGAGCGACGTGAAACGACATATTCTTCATTAATCGTATTGAACTCGTCTACTAATCGCTCTTCTTGGTTGTATTTTTGAATAATGCTCATCCCACTAATGGACTCACTTAAATTGGCATTCAGCTGACTTAATACTTTTCGCATACGACTGTAAACAAGTGTACTCTTCTTTCGATAAACACCTGCGATCCAAACAATAACCGGTGTGAATAGAAGAAAAACTAAAGCCATTCTCCAGTTCAGCGCAAACATAGCAATTGTAATCGACAATACATTGAACACCCCAGTAGCAATGGTCAAAAAGACAGTCCAAAATTCTTTAATCGTCTCTGTATCATTTGTTACTCTGGATACAACTGTCCCCGCTGGTGTCTGATCGAAATAGCGCATGCCAAGTAAAACGACCTTTTCATACAATTGATTTCGAATATTGCCCACGGTTCTTTCTGAAGCCGTGTTAAAGAGAAAGTCTTTTGCATAAGCAAATACAGCTTTAAGAAGGGTTAATATCCCGTAAAAGATTACGATACGTACTGTGATTTCGATTGTTGCTGTTCCATTTGCTAAATACGTATCGATGTAACGCTGAATAATAATGGGCAGATACGCAGCGATAGTTGAACCAAATGCTAGGAATACAAATGAAACGAGAAATAGGAATTGATAAGGCCTTGCAAACCGAAACAAGCTAAGTAAAATACGCCAAGATTCTTTAGTAGAAAAAGCCGTTTGTTTTTGGTTCTCCATTATAACCCCTCCCCATCTAATTTTTTCTCTAGCTGTTGTTTTTGATACATATCACGGTACCAACCTTTTGTTTCGATTAATTGCTCGTGAGAACCACGTTCACTAATGCTTCCTTTTTCCATGACGATGATTTCATCTGCGTGCATGATTGAACTGATGCGGTGAGCAGAAATAATCGTTGTTTTGTTGCTTCGTTCTTTTTTCAATGAATTTAAAATAGCTTCTTCTGTGTGAGCATCTACAGCTGATAAGGAATCATCTAGAATCAGACAATCTGGCTCCACTGCTAAAGCGCGAGCAATAGCAATACGCTGTTTTTGTCCACCAGATAAAGAAACACCTCGTTCACCCACTTCGGTATCGTACCCCTGTGGAAATTGTAAAATATCTTCGTGAACATTTGCTAATTTTGCATATTTTTCAACTTCTTCTTGCGTTAAATTCGGATTCCCAAATCGGATGTTTTCTCTAATGGTTGTTGAAAACAGAAAATTTTCTTGTGGGACGATTGCAATGCCTTTTTTTAGCGATTCTAAAGCATAGTCCTTTATATTAATACCGTTATATGAAATCATTCCTTCATATTGATCGTAATCGCGTAACAATAATTTATAGAGTGCACTCTTTCCAGCACCCGTTCTGCCAACGACTCCCAGCATATTTCCTTTTGCTAAGTGAAAAGAAATATTGGTTAAAACAGGTTTCTCATCATCTGGATAAGTAAACGATTGGATATCAAAAACAATATCTCCCTCTAATGCTTGACGATAAGGGTTTTCTATTTCTACAATAGAAGGGGTATAAGCTAATAAAACATCTACTCTATCATAAGCTGCACTTCCTCTTTCAAGAGTATTGATTAGTCCACCTACTGCGAGCAACGGCCATTGCATCATACCGATGTAACTGATAAAAGCTACTAAATCTCCAATTGATATCCGTCCACTTTGAACATAATTTCCACCAACTAATAAAGCAATCACATAAGTCAGCCCCATGACAATTTCTATACTTGGATTTAAAGCTGCTTTTAATTTGTAGACACGTTGATTCTCATCGACAACGTGTTGCGTCTCTTCTTTAAAAGCAGACAAATCTTCTTTTTCTTCACCCAACGTTTTTAAGACCTTCATTCCTGTTACACTTTCTTGAACATGGTCATTCATTGATGAAAAAGCTCGTAATGCACCACGATAACGTGCATGGATCATTTTCCCTAAATACGTTGAAACAATGATCAATATAGGTAGAGGTAAAACGGACACTAATGTTAGTTTCCAATCGATGAAAAAGAACATTGAAAAGAGTGTTACACCACCTAATGATAAGGCATCCGTCAACGTCAATACACCATCTGCTGCAACAAATCGGATAGCTGCCAAGTCATTTGTGGCATGTGCCATCAAATCACCTGTCCGGTATTTGTGGAAAAATTCTGAATCCATACGCGTGAAAAATGAAAACAAACGATTACGCAATATAGATTCAATCAATGTTGAATTTCCAAATAACGCCATTCTCCATCCATAACGCAAGGCGTACATAATTAGTGCAAAAATAAGGATCAAACTCACCCAAAAAATTAAAATCTTCCAATTTAACGTTCCAGCTATAAAGTGGTCAATGATGGTTCCAATAATTTTAGGATTCATCACTTGTAGAATGGCACAAATAATTAACGCGGAAACACCAAAGGAATAGCTTTTCCAACGTAATTTAAAAAACCAGCCATATTTTTTTAACGTATTAAACATCATTTCGTTCCTTTCTTTTACTTACTGAATTTTTAGAAGTCATTATATTTCAAACCACAAAAAAACAAATAGAAAGGAAACTTCCTATTTGTCCCGAATAGTAGTTATGAGTGGTGTATTATTTTTTTAGTTTCATCATTTTGAGATAATTTTGATAATTTTTATTTCCACCTGATAAGTTGTACACTTTTGTAAATCCATGATGGATCAGTACATTTTGAGCAGCATTACCTGTAACGCCTTTATTGCAGTAGGTAATTGTTACTAAAGATTGATCCAACTCTGCACTTCTCTCTCTTAATTCAGCCAGAGAAATATGAATCGCTCCTTTAACATGAGCCTTTTCAAAATCCTTTTTTGAACGTGTATCAACGATTTGCAGAGTCTCACCTGTATTTTGAAGTTGCACTAAATCAGCTGGTGTCATCAACGGATTACGTTTTAAGGCATTATCTAACGCCATGCCCGTATAAAGAATAGGGTCTTTCGTTGTCGCAAATGGTGGAGCGTAAGCCAAATCTAAATGGAATAAATCTTCAGCTTTTGCTTTAAAGGTAATGGCTGTTGCGATGACGTCGATTCGTTTGTCGACGCCACCTTGACCAATAGCTTGCGCACCTAGAATGCGACCGTTTTTTTTATCTGCTAATGCTTTGATGGTTAATTCTTTCCCACCTAAATACTCGGCATGGTCTGGCTTGATATTATATAAAATTTCAACATCATAACCTTCTTTTTTTGCTTCTTTTTCGGTTAATCCTGTTTGACCAACATGTAGATCAAAGATTCTAAAGATCCCTGTTCCTAATACTCCTCGATGCTCTAAATCGCCACCAGTAATAACATCTCCAGCAATCCGACCCATTTTATTAGCCGTTGAGCCCAGTGGACGATAGATAGGTTTTCCTGTAATAACGGAGAAGCTTTCGGCTACATCTCCAACTGCATAAACATCTGGAAGATTGGTTTGCATTTTTTTGTTGACCGCAATGGCTCTGGAAGCTCCAAGTTCTACTCCCATTTCTTTAGCTAATTCTGTATTGGGGCGTACACCTGCAGATAAGATAACGATATCCGGTTCAATTGTAACGCCATTTGTCGTAATAACTTTCTCGATTGTTGTTTCTCCTTCAATCGTTTTTACAGTATCACTAAGGATCAAATTCACGCCTTTCTCGCGCATATGCTCCTCTACACGGAAAGTCATGTCCGCGTCCATTGGGGGCATCACTTGATCTTCTAATTGAACAACTGTTACTTCCAGTCCTTTATGAATCAATTGTTCTGTCATTTCTAAACCAATAAATCCAGCACCAATAATCAACGCTTTTTTTGGTTGTTTAACAGAATAAGCTCCAATATTTCGGGCGTCTTGAATATTTCGAACTTGGAACACATTATCATACTCTTTTTGATTAAATGGAGGTGGAGTAAATGGAGAAGCCCCAGTCGCAAAGACTAATACATCGTAGTTTTCTACTTTCTTTTCTCCAGAAACAAGATTTGTCACTTCTACTTGTTTGTGGGTATGATCAATCTTTGTTACTTTATGCTCTGTGAAAACTGAGACATTGTATCTCTTTTTGAACCACTCTGCATTTCTAGGCGTTAAGTCACTTAATTCTTCCACTTCTCCACCAATTTGATAAGGAATTCCACAAACTGAATAAGAAATGTCTTTTCCTTGATCATAAACGACAATTTCAGCATCCTCTGTATTTCTTCGAGCTTTAGCTGCTACAGATGTACCCGAAGCAACGGATCCAATCACAATAATTTTCATGAATTTTCTCCTCCTATTTGCTGTGTAGTTGCAGAAGTAAGTTGACTAGTATCAGATACTAGTTGATCAATACACTTTTCATTTAATGAATAGTGATGCCATGTTCCAATTTTTTCTACTGTAACTAAACCTGCATTTAAAAGAACTTTTATATGATGAGATAACGTAGGCTGTGTAAAATCAAATTGCTCCAGAATATCGCAAGCACATAACTCACCATTAGAAAGCATATCTATTATTTGTACACGTTTAGGATCAGACAAAGCTTTCATCACTTTTGCATAAGATTCATAGTCCATAGTTAAACCTCTTTCTTTTTTCTACTCTTACTAATATAGATGACATTCTATCTATACGCAACTATTTTATTTTGAAAGAAAGAACTTCATGTGGCATTCCTTATGTACATGAAACTCTATCTTTTTTGTATTGATGAATGAACATCACAAACTTTTTGAGCAGTTTAGGATGAGGTAAGAGAGTTCTATCTCACAATTTTAGATAGAGAAAAGGATTTAGTATGATTTATATAGATTCTACTTCACAAAACTGTACGAAAAGAAGAAGAGATTATGAGCTAAAGCGGTTGTAGGTCATATTTGTATCTAAAAAATAGACTGAATTATGAGCTAACAGAGGTCTATCTCACAATCTCACACAAAAAAGTTCCGTTTTATTCACTAGACGAAGCCTAGCTCATAATCGGAACTTAAAAACAGCGAGGATTATAGGGTAAAAGAGTTCTGGCGCATTACGGGAAAAATTTTAACTACTAAAAGAGTCAAAGCACTACTCCCGCTTTGACTCTTGGTAGATTCATCCATATCAATTTGTTTAATCATTAGTTGCAACAAAACGAACTGCTTTTTCCTTGCTTTCATTTCTTTTCTGTTTTTTCATAAGGTTTAAACAATAACTTGTTGTCTTCTGTCAGTATAAGGGCAGCTGAAAATGTTTGACCCGTTTTTTTCTTAAATCCTTTTAAAAGCTGCGTTTCTCTCGTATTAAGTAACTTTTTAAGTGTTGCTTCAGAAAGTGTTTTCCCTACGTACCTTTTGGGCAAAGTGAAGGTGCAACCATTGCTATAGCCACTACAGCCATAAAACTTTCCTTTGTCGATCATCATCTGTCCACAAACTGGACACTTTCCAATTGCCTTCTGCGACAAATGGCTGATACTTTTGGTATGAGTTGACCAATCGTTCTTTTCAATAACTTGTGCACTTGAATCTAAGGTATGAGCAATAAATTTTTGAATACTGTCTAAGAAAGCTTGTTGGGTGCCATCTTCATTTTTAATTTTCTTTAGATAGGTTTCCCACTTAGCCGTCATTTCAGGACTACTTAGAAGGGTATTTTCGACAGCTTGGCACAAGATTTCCCCTTTTTGAGTAACCGTCACATTATTTTTTTGAATCTCTATATAGTGCTGCTTTTTAAGGGTTTCTAAAACATTCGCTCTTGTTGCTTCTGTTCCAATACCTTCTGTTGCCTTTAAGATCTCTTTTTCTTCTTCATTCTCTAATTCTTTGCCGCACGTTTTCATTGCGGTAATCAACGTACCTTCTGTGTAAGTTTTCGGTGGCGAAGTAAATCCCTCTGAAGTATTTAGATCTGCTTCTACTGACTCCCCTTTTTTTACTAACGGTAATTCACCAGTTGTTTCTTTATCCGACTTTTTGCTTGCACCATATTCTAATCGCTGCCAACCTTTATCCAATATCACCTTTCCTTTGCTTATAAACGGAACAGTTTTAATGTCTACAGTGACAGTTGTTTCATCATATTTATAGTCTGTCTCAAACATAGCCATTGTTCGCTTTAAAATAGTAAAGTAAATTTCTTTTTGAATAGATGGCAGCTTCTCCAATGCTTTTTGTGTAGGTACTTTTTTAGTTGGAATAATAGCATAATGCTCTTGAACCTTTGAACCGTCTACATAGCGTTTTCGTTTGCTTGTATTTGGCTCTTTAATGGTGTGGTTTAATATACCTTGATACCCTTCTATTCTTTCTAACAAATACCGAAACTCTGAATCAGTGATGTATCTGCAATCACTTCTGGGATAACTGACTAATTTAGCCTCATAAAGCGACTGTACATGTTTCAATGTATCTGAAGGGCTCACCTTATATTTTTTGTTTACTAAACTTTGTAAATCACTTAATGAAAACAGAAATGGCGAAGGCTGTGATATCCTTTTAGTTTCAACAGAAGAAATCACACCAGGATTGCTAGCCAGTAAACCGTGTTTTTTGATTAATTCTTGCAGTTCTTTTTTCGTTGAGAATTTCTTACTGTACTTGGCTTTAAATAGTCCATTTTCAGCTTTTACTGTTGCATGTAATTCGAAAAATGGTTCTGGAATAAAGTTTTCAATCTGTTTCTGGCGCGTATAAATCATATAAAGCGTCGGTGTTTGAACGCGTCCGACACTGAATACTCCTTCGTTGATGCCTTTTTTCTGCAAAGAGAGAGTATACATACGAGATAAATTAATCCCCACCAACCAATCACTTATTTGCCGTGTTTGGGCTTCAACGTAGGAAGAATAAAATTCTTTTCCATCTCTTAAATCAGAAAAACCTTTTTGGATTTCATCAGATTCAAGTGAATTGATCCATAATCGTTTAATTTCTTTATTCCCCGCTTTTGCCTGATTGATGATCGAACGCGCAATATTTTCTCCTTCGCGATCACTATCGGTAGCGATGATGATTTGATCAGCTTCTTTTAACAATTTTTTTACGACATTAAATTGCTTGGCTTTTCCCTGTCCCACTTTAAACTTAAATGTTTCTGGAATAATAGGCAGCTCTTTCATGTTCCATTTCTTCCATTCATCCTTGTATTCCTCTGGAGAAGCCAATTCGACTAAGTGTCCAAATCCCCAAGTAATCACGTCATTAGATGGGTTTAAAACAATATACCCGTCTTTTTTTGAAAATTTTCCAAAAGACTCCGCATAAGCCTGCGCTTGGGAAGGTTTCTCTGCAAGTATTACTGTATGTCCCATTGACTGATACATCTCCCTTACTGCTGTATTTTAGCGGTACCAAACGTCTATTTCTTTCCTTATTTTGGAAGATTCCTCTTTAAAAGTCAATCTATTAAAAAAATCAAATCAAGTATTTTTACAAAAATTAGAACTACTGAAATAAAGCAATCGTTACTGTAAATGAAGTTTTTCATAACTCAAAAAGCTTGGTTTCTCAAGCTGGTATGCTAAGAAATCAAGCTTTTTTATTAATTAAAAAATAATATAAGTCCTTTAAATTTAGAGTATTTTTATATACCCTTCTGTTCCGTTCACTTGGTTTCTTTGTCTACCTTGGATTAGCTTAATGACCTTATCAACACTAAAACGAGTGCTCTACTAAATTTTATTTCTTCACCTATTTCGGGTAACGAATGTATTTTTTTTGTTTTGCAATTCCAATACGAAGATCACTTTTTGCTTTCTCTAAATTTAATGCAATCATTTTTTCTGGATCGTTCGATTCAATAAGATTTAAAGAGCGAAGATTTTCTTGCATTTTAGCAATATTCTTGGTAATTCCGGTAACAAATGTACGCTGATCACGTGATAAAGATCTCCATTCTTTCGTTGTTTCTAAATAGCCAAAATACGCTTGTAACATGCTATTTTGATCCACCAAGATAGACAATGTTTCGTATTGATAAAGATTGACCCAATTGACTATTTCGATATTATGATCAATATCTTTTTGTGTTAACTGTTCTCTTAACAACAATCCCTCATGATAACGGTGATAATCGTTTGTCAGCAGGTTGAATTTCTGTTGCACCTCCCATAGGTGCTTGAATGATTTATACCCTTCAATTACAGCAACTTCTGTTGAATTTACCGGAATTTCCAACGGTTTCGTATAATAAGCGGTATCTATTTTTAAATGTTCACCGCCAACACGGAAAATATTATTACTCGTATCTGCAAAAAGCGATAAATAAGACTGGGCAATTTCTGCTTCTTCTCTCTCTTCATCCCCAACTGTTGTAAAATAAGCGCTGGCTTTTGGTGCATTTCCTACTGTGAACCCAGCCATATAATAATGTTTTCCATTTACTTCCCAAAAGATAGGATTTACAAATACACCTTCATACCACTTGCTGAGTTTCTTTGCTTTCTTAATCAACAACTTTTCTGTTTTCTTATCCATTTTTTCCTCCTAATAGTGACAATCGCGTTATAGTCATATACTACGCAAAGTATTTCATATAAAGTTTTATTGCATCACTATAAAGTATATAGAGTTATTTCTGCATCTGCAAATGAAATCCTTTAAAGCGAAGGGCTATAAACTCATTAGCTTAGTTCAGTAAAATAAATCGATAAAAAGCCGCATCAGAAACCTTTATTAAGATTTTCTGATACGACCTTTTATTTGCTAAAGTTATATTACTCAACATATCTTATTTTTTGTGGGGATAACTATCGCTTTTTCTTTATTCATCACACTTTTCAAGCGATCAGGATAGTTAGTGATAATGGAGTTTACATTATCTGTCAATAATTGTTGCATATCTGATTCTTCATTGACAGTCCAGATATTTATACCTAGACCTCTATCCGTTATTTGCTTCGCGGTGTCGGGGCTAAAGCTGCGATAATTCGGGTGCAAATATTCAACCCCTAAAGCTTCAGCATAATCAATCAGTCTTGAAGGAACATTCAGTGTAAGCTGTTCAATCAATAAATCTGGGATGAATTCTTTTGCTTGTTCCAGAGTTTGATAATCAATTGTCAAGAATCCACATTTTAATCTAGGAGCCAAAGTTTTAACTCGCGCAATTGTTTGATAATTGAAAGAAGACAACACAATTTTTTCTGCCATATCGTATTGATTGATAAGTTGAATAACTTTTTGCTCAATACCTTCATACTCATCTTCGTAGGTTTTTAATTCAATATTTGTTATGAATCTTTTATTTTGCACCCATTCAAAATATTCTTCTAAAGTTGGAATAGTTTGCTTACCGAATTGAGTAAAAGTAGCAGCTGCATTTAAAAACCGTATTTCTTTGAGGGATAAGTCAGAAATTTTACCTGATCCATTGGTCGTTCGGTCTACTGCAGAATCGTGAATAATCATTGGTATCCCATCTTTAGACAGTTGTACATCCAATTCTACTCCATCGGCTCCATATTCATATGCTTTTTCAAAAGATAACATCGTATTTTCAGGGTATTTTCCGCTGAATCCACGATGAGCTAAGATTAATGGTTTATTTTGCATAAAGCTACTATCTTCCTCTCTTTTTCTGGTTAGACATACCGATTTAACAACGTTTGTTCCGTTTCTGCATCAAATAAATGAATATTATCCATATCAACTTGCAAATGAACCGTGTCCCCGTATTCGATTATATAACTAGGGTCAATACGGACATTAAGTGCAGCTTCTTCGATACTAAAGTAGATATGTGTGTCGCTTCCCATCATTTCAGTGTTTTCGACTAGTGCATGAAGTGTGTTGTCGTCAGTTGCATGGGCAACTTTAAAGACTTCAGGTCGTATGCCCACAAAGACTTTATCTCCACTTTCAAGTGGTCGTCTTAATCGATTTACCACAGACTGTCCAATGGCCATCTTTTTTCCATCCATTTGTATCGCGATTTCGTCTGCTGTCCTTTCAATTGTTGTTTCGAAAAGATTCATTTTTGGACTTCCGATAAATTCAGCAACAAATTTTGTTTCTGGAAATGCATATAAGTTTGTCGGTGTATCCACTTGCTCGATAGCACCATCTCGCATCACAACGATCCGGTCTCCCATTGTCATCGCTTCAGTTTGATCATGCGTCACATAAATAAATGTTGTTTGCAATTTACGGTGCAACTTCACAATTTCCGTTCGCATGGCTACTCGCAATTTGGCATCTAGATTAGATAAGGGTTCATCCAGTAAAAACACCTGTGGTTTACGTACCATTGCTCTTCCTAGAGCGACCCGCTGCCGTTGTCCACCAGATAAAGCAGCCGGTTTCCGGTCGAGATACTCTTCAAGTTCAAGGACTTTAGCTGCGCCGCGAACCAGATCATCAATTTCTGCTTTTCTCTTTTTTTTCATTTTTAAAGAGAACGCAATATTATCATAGATGGTCATATGAGGATATAAGGCATAATTTTGAAATACCATGGCGATATCACGATCTTTTGGCGGTATATGATTGACTAGCTTATCTCCAAAGTACAATCCGCCACCAGTTATCTCTTCCAGTCCGGCAATCATTCTTAAGGTGGTCGATTTCCCACAACCAGATGGTCCAACAAAGACAATAAATTCTTTATCTTTAATTTCCAAATTAATACCCTTTACGGCTAATACGTCCTTATCGTATTTCTTTTCCACTTGTCTCAATAGTACCTCAGACATATTGAACCTCCTCATTTGTCAGTAAAAGTAATGCTTTTTTTAAACTGCAGTTAATAATTGAATAAAGAGTTACCGCTGTCGCGAAAACTCTTTATTCAGAACTACTTCTTTATTCTGCTTCATTTACTAAATTGTAGTTTTCAATGGCGGTATTAATTTGTTCTTCCATTGCTGTTGCAGCTGCTTCAGGTGTAACTGCCCCATTCAACATATTTTCAATTTCTTTTTCAACGATTTGTCTCGCTTCAGGATAAACACTTAAAAATGCGCCTTGTGATTCTGGATTAGAATCATGTAATTGATCAATAGCTGTTTGGAATTGTGGGAATTCAGCAATATTATTTTTGAACACTTCTTCTTCATGTGCTGCAGTTGTGATTGGGAAATAACCAGTTGCTTTGTTCCATTCAGCTTGCACTTCTGGTGAAATCATGTATTTAGTGAACTCCCAAACAGCTTGCGCCTTTTCTGGATCTTCATTGTCTAGCGCCCAAAGCGATGCGCCTCCAATAGAAACGCCGCCTTCGTCTGTTTCAGAAATAGCTGGAAGATAAGCCGTACCAACTTCAAATTCTCCATCAACTTCATTCAAAATGGTTTTCAGACTGGCTGTTGATCCAATCGTCATCGCAGATTGTCCTGCAACAAATTCTGGTTGTCCACCTTGACGTCCTACATTAGGAGCAGCACCAGATTCATATAATTCATTCCATTCTGTTAAGATATTCACCATAGCGTCATTTTTGACGAATTCAACTTCTGTCGCTGCAGCATCACGTCCATTGCCATTATTAACAAATTCTAATCCTTGTTTTGAGGTGAATTGTTCGATGAACCAACCATAAATTTGTAATGAAATAGCCATGTCAGCTCCGCCATCAGTTGTTAGAGCTTCTTGCATCTCTCCGATTTCTGCTAACGTTTCAGGAGCATTTTCAATCCCGGCATTCTCGAACATATCTTTGTTGTAATAAACAACCGGTGTTGAGGAGTTGAATGGCATTGAATAAAGGCTATCATCTACGGTGTAATAAGCCGCAATATTCGGTTCAATTTGAGAAAGATCATATCCTTCATTATCAACAAATTCTTGCATCGGAATAATGAAATCCGAGTCCATCATATACCGTGAGCCGATTTCATAGATCTGTACTAAATCTGCCCCCATATTACCTAATGAAGCACTTTTTAATTTTGTGATTGTATCATCATATGTTCCTTGAAATTCAGATGTTACGGTAATCCCTTTATCATTTTCTTTATTAAAATCTGCTACAATTTCTTCAAGAGCAACACCTGCTTCTCCACCCATCGCATGCCAGAAAGTAATCGATTGGCCTTCACCAGTAGCTGTTGTTGATACCGTTGATTCATCCGTTGTTTTTGCTGTTTCTTCTGAATCAGCAGTTGAAGTTCCTCCGCAAGCTGCTAATGTTAGTGCAGTTGTTGCTGTTAAAGCTAATAAACTCATAAATGATTTCTTTTTCATCTCTTCTAATCTCCCCTAAATCTAATTTTTTTTATTCTTTATTTTTTATCCTTTAACTGAACCTGAAAACATTCCTTTAACCAATGACTTTTGACCAAAAATGAATATAACTAATGATGGAATCAAACAAATAACGACACCAGCCAACATGAGTACAATGGATTGAGAATCAACGCTGTTCATCATACTGACCCCGATTTGAACCGTTCGATAATTGTCTGATCCTGATACAAGCAGCGGCCACATATACATATTCCAAGCATTGATGAAACCATTTACTGCTACTGCACCAATTGCCGGCTTGGTCAACGGCAACAAAATTCGGAAGATAAAACCGATATTGCTGCAGCCATCAATTTTAGCTGATTCATATAATGATATTGGGAAACTTTTGTAAAATTGCCTGAATAAAAAGATAGTCGTAGCTGAAGTTAAATACGGAATAATCAAAACCTTATAACTATCCAGCCAACCCCAATTGCTTACTTGGAGATAATTTGAAATAATGGTGGCTTCACCAGGCACCATCATAGTTGCCATAACTAAGGCAAATAGGATTTCTCCCCCTTTTATTTTTAAAAAGTGGAAAGAAAAAGCTGCTAATGCACCCGAAACCAATTGTCCCGCTGTTATCGCTATCGCTACTACAAAAGAATTGAAAATGTATTGTCCTAGTGGAGCAATAGCAAAAACATCCTTGTAATTGGAAAATTGTAGTGCACCAGGGAAAAAGTTTAGTTCAGATGTGTAGATTTCACTTGGCGCTTTGAGTGACATACTGACCGCATACAACAGCGGAAACAATACAACCACAACAACCATCAGATTTGCACCTAATAAAACTGTTTTTTTAATTTTTTGGGTCCGTTTGTGTTTCCTCAGTAAGGACTCCTGTTCTTCATCCAATGTAAATGAGTTGTTTTCTTGAACATTCGTGGCCATTTAAGTATTCCTCCTTTGAATTCTGAACATGATGACGGTCAGAACGCTGATGATAAGGAAAAGCAGTACAGATTCAGCCGATGCCAGCCCAAATCTGAAATTGGAAAAGGCGTTTCTATAGATATCATGCACAATAACGTTCGTTGATTCTCCTGGACCGCCTGCCGTCAATATTTTAATTTGTCCAAACGACTGGAACGCACCAATAATATTGATCACTACTGTGTAAAATAATATGGGCTTCAAACTTGGAATGGTAATATGGAAAAACTGGTTGATACTATTTGCCCCATCCACCGATGCACTTTCATAAAGAGATTCATCAATAGCTGACAATCCCGCACTGAAGTAAAGGAAATTTATGCCACTGTTCAGCCAGCCGGTTAAGACAGCTACACTAAAGAGTGCCCATTTTGGATCGGCTAACCAGCTAATGTCTGTCCCCAATAACTGATTCACAATTCCGATATTCTGATTCAGCATAGTTTTGAAAACCATGGCGATCCCGCTTGATGCAATAGCCATTGGCATAGCGTAAACGGTAGAAAAGAAACGAATACCTGGAAAGGTTCGGTTACACAATATGGCAGTCAAAAAACCGAATCCCATGCCTAAAACCAATACAATTCCGACAAACTGAACTGTTGCAAGTATGCTGTTCATGAATGAAGCAGAGGTTAATAGATCCGTATAATTTTTAAACCCGACAAAAACTTTTTCTATTCCCCGATTGTCCGTTAAGAATAAACTTCTATAAATAGTCCTAAAAAAAGGCCAATACGTAAAGACAATAAAAATAAGAAAGGCTGGAACAAGATATACGTAAGGTTCGATATATATCCTTTTTTTCTTGCTGATTGTTTGATTTGCTGCCATCAGACTCCTCCTAATGAATGACTCATAAACATTTGTACTTTCATAACAAATTTCTAACGAAAGGTAATTTTTTTGTTTCAGCTTTGCACTTATCGGCAAACCTCCTTGGCTTCTTTTACTCTTTGTTACATATTCTATGCTAGCATCCACATGTTAATTTTCAGTAATCCAATAGATAAGTTTCAGAAAATTTCATGTAAATTTTTTTGCTTTCATTAATTATTTGTAATGAGTTGATTGAGTTTGTAATTTTCCTGTTATTTGTTTACAATATGGCATTCATTCAAGTAC